>NZ_SUNI01000001.1 GCF_005048225.1 Paracoccus gahaiensis | reverse complement strand
TCTACGGCACTACCGAGGTCGAGGTGCTCGCCTTCACTCCGTTCGGTGTCGAAAACCTGCTCGAGATGATCGCCATGGAACGCGACCATCAGATCTGACGTCACAGCGGCCTTCACCGGATGGATACAATCATTGCCGCATTTGACGTAGTGGATCATAAGGGTCAGCGTATCCCGGATGTTGCCATTGGCTTTCTTAAACTCACTGATTGCTTTTCGGCCTTCGGCCAGTCTTACGTCCTGCTTCCAAGGCTGCTCTGGACTGATAGCATTCTGAATTCTTATCATGTAGGGGGCTAGATGGCCTTGCTTTGTATCTTCACTTAAGAAACGCGCATGCATGAATGACGCATTTTCTGCATCCAAGCGATATAGGTCTTGCACAAGCCCGAGCAGTTGGGTTGCAGAAACCCCAGATAGCACTGGTTTGATGTCTTTCCAAGAAACCTTCGCGCTGCTCATCGCCACGCTCCTCCACAATATCGTATGTGCGGCATTATGCTTCAGACTTACCGGTGGAAACCTATTTACAGAGCCACTTCTTTAGCCGCATTGGTTTAAACATCAAACCCATGCGATGAATGTCCGTAGTGAAGAACTGCACTGCAGCGCCGGACTGATAAAGTCAACGCCGGCTCTGGGCCGTTCTGTGGCAAAGATGTTTGCGTCGTCACCTTGGAGCGTAGGCGGGCGAAGGTGGCGAGCACCACTGTCCCGCCCGCACCAGCATTCGGTCGGATTGGGGCCGGGCGATGACCTGATCAAGGGTATAGGCGCGGAACAACATCAGGTTCGCGCGGCGTCCGACGCCGATGGCCCCCGCATCAAGGCCCATGATCCGGGCGGGGACAGGTCCCGCGAGGATCGGGGCATCCGCGAAGGGATGATCCAGATGCAGGATGCGGACTGACTGTCGCCATGAGTCCAGCATGTCGTGATCTCCATAAGCGTAAAACGGATCGCGACAGTTGTCCCCAGCAACGGCGACAGGAACGCCCGCCGTGCGAAGTTCTGCCACCGGCATCACGCCGCGCCAGCGTGGGGTGCGGCCCGGCTGGCGGTCCTGCAGATACATGTTCACGGTCGGCAGGGTGATCAGGTTCAGCTGTGCCTCGGTCAGCAGTGCGATGGTGCGATCCAGTTCCTCATCAGGCAGCAGCGACAGCGAGCAGCAATGCCCGCAGGTCACACGGCCCTGCCATCCGTGGCGGATGGTTGCGCGGGCGACATGGGGCAGGGCGCTAGCCTGTGCAGCCTCGTCGACATGCAGGTCGATGTCCAGATCCCTGTCGCGCGCCAGCGTGAACAGGCGATCCAGCATGTCGTCCAGCCCCTCAAGCGCCCCATGGGAGCCGCCCGAGGCGCGGGTGACGCCGCCCAGGATGCCGCCTTGCGTTGCCACCAGATCGGCCAGTTCGGAGCCGTATTCCCCGCCCCAGGCATCCATCGGCACCAAAGCCACCGCCTGCAGGGCAATGCGGTCGGCGAAGGCCGCGCGCATTTCGGCGAACGCGGCCCATGTCTCGGGGGCCTGACCCTGATGGCTGTCCAGATGGGTGCGGATGGCGGCGACGCCATGGGCCTCGGCGCAGTCGAGGGCGAATGACATCCGGGCCAGCAGATCATCTCGGCGCCAATGGGCTTTGCGGTCGCGGCTGGTGGCATCTCGAGCGCCCGCATGGGTGCCGCCGCTGTCGGGGGCACGACCCAGCGTGTGGGCTTTGTCCAGGTGGGCATGGGCATCGACCAGCATCGGCCATAACTGGCGCCCGCCGAGGTCGATCCCGTCGTTCTTCATCACGCCCGCCCGCGTGATTTGGTCCACAACCAGACCGTCCAGCAGGACATCAACTTGGACCGAGCCATCGGCATCGGGCGCAGCAACCCCCTGCGGAGCGCCATCCGCCAGCAACGAAACCGGCACACGGGCATTGCACAGCGCCACGCGGCCGTGGCCGGTCAGACGCGTCAGCGCCGCAAGGGGGGAACCCTGTTCATCCATTTACTCAATCCATTTCGTGTTCGTTTTGCGGCGTGGCGGCAAAGCGCTGCCGCACCAGATCAACAAAGCGGCTGGCCGCAGGCGACAGCGCGCCGCGCGCGCGATGGGCCAGCGACAGGTTCTGGCGCCCCGCAGCCCCCTCCAGCGGCAGGAATGCCAAATCACCGTCTCGCAGCTCCTGATCCACGTCGACGCGGTTCAGGAAGGTCACATGTGGGCTGCGACGCACCAAGCGCTTCATCATCTCCATCGAGTTCGTCTCGACAACCGGGCGGATCACCGCATGGGCGGGCGCGAGGTTCTCGACCACCTCGCGCAGCGAGATGGTCGGGTCGGCCAGCACCAGTGGATAGGTCAGGCAATCCGACACCCGCACACGGGACTTGATGGTCAATGGATGGTCATGGGCCATCACTGCGCCCAACCTGTGCTGGAACTCCGCCACCCGCTGCAGGCGCGGGTCCTGCGGCAGGTTATAGGCCAGCGCCAGCTCACAGGTTCCTGACACGACCGCCTCGATGACCGCAGGGCGATGGCCCACGGTCACGCGGAAATCGATCTGTGGATGCGCCTCGCGGTATTCGCCCACGACATCGGCCAGACGGCCCGTCGCCAGCGTGGCCATGGTGGCGACCGTGACTTCGCCTCGCGCCATGCCCCTTAGGCCGCGCACCTGCGCACGGATCACCTCATGGGCCCGCAAGGTGTCGCGGATATGGCCGAGCAGCATGTCGCCCGCCGTGGTCAATCGCAGCCCGCGCGGCAGGCGCTCGAAGATGGGAGTGCCGAGATCGGCCTCGGCCTCCAGCACGAAGCGGCTGACGGCCGAGGGCGACACGTTCAGCACCCGCGCCGCCTTTCGGATGGATCCGTGGCGAGCGACCTCGTCAAGATAGCGCAGCGCGCGACCGTGCAGCATGGACCTTCCGGGGGCTGGTTTCCCGCTCAGGATGTCACCCGGAAGGCCCATCCGCAATCAGCCCTTGATCGCGGCGAAGTTGGCGTTGATCCGCATGGTCAGGTAATCGCCCGCCGTCATCGGATCGTATTTGCCCAAGGGCCCGACCATCAGCGCGTCGCGGTTGGCCTGACAGAAGAACGGCAGCGACAGGCGGCGGCCCATATATTCGCCCGGACGCGGCATCCGCACGCGGTGCAGGGTCGATTGCAGCTGATCGTCGGACCAGCGCATCAGCATGTCACCGATATTGCAGGTGATATAGCCGGTGCGCGGCGGCACGTCCGTCCACTGGCCCGATGCCGCGTCCTTACCAGGGCAGACCTGCAAACCGCCCTCACCTTCCTTCTGGTGCAGGATGGTCAGGCAGTCGAAATCGCTGTGGGCACCTGCGCGCCACGACTTGAAATCCTCTGGCTGGGCGTTTTCCATCGACATGTAATGGATCAGCCGCAGGGTCGACTGATACTGGTCGCTTGCGGGATCGTGGGCCTTGGCGAAGAAGTCCTCCTCAAACCCCATCTTCAGCGCAAAGCAGGACAGGATGCGCATGCCCAGCTGCCAGTTCTGGGCCTCGAACCGCAGCATGCGGTTCTGAAAGCCCGACAATTCTGCCTCGGTGGGCCAGAGGCCGTCCATCTTGGGCCGGGTGATCTGATAGCTTTCCTTGTTGTCGGGCGTCCCGGTCGAGGGGCGGACCTGTGCCTTGAACTCCCACCCCGCATTGGTGCCCTTGGGCATCGGGTATTGCGCCTTCACCTCGCGCGGCAGCTCGAAGAATTCCCATGCGGTGTCGAATGCCGTGTCGATATCCTCCTGCGCGATGCCGTGATTATAGACCTGGAAGAAGCCGATATCGGTCGCGGCCGCCCAGAGGGCATCTGCAATCTCGGCCTTGCGGTTGTCGAAATCGGACAGGTCGATCGTGGGCACCTCGCGCTCGAGGGTGGTGCCTTCGCCGCCGATGGTGGCTTCCTTGGCCAGTTCGGCCAATGTGGTCTGGTCGGTCATGGTGGTCTCCTTGAGTTGAGGAGCAATTCCCAAAGCGCAGGGCTTCGGACGCTTCTACTCCGGGGGTAATGGAGGAATTAGCGGGTGGTCTTGGGCAGGCTCCACGGGAACAGCCATTTCTGGGTCAGCACCACCGCCTGGAACAGGATCAGCGACATCGCGGCCAGCACGACCAGTCCGGCCCAGGCCTGCGGCATCCGGAACATCGAGGTCGAGAACTGGATGAAATAGCCCACCCCCGCATCGGAGGCGACGAACTCGGCCACCACCGCGCCGATGACGGCCAGCGTGATCGAGATCCTGAGCGCCGAAAAGATATAGGGCACCGCATAGGGCAGGCGGATCTGGGTCATTTCGCGACGCGCGGGGGCGGATAGGCTGCGCGATAGTTCGATCAGCTCGGGGGGCGTGGCGGCAAGGCCTGTGGCGGTGCTGACCACCAGCGGGAAGAAGGTGATCAGTGTGGTGATGACCACGCGGGGCAGATCGCCCGCGCCAAGTGCCACGACGATGATCGGGGCGATCGCCACCACGGGTGTCGATTGCACCACGACCAGCAGCGGGTAGAGCGTTTTGGAAAGGAAAGGCGACCGCATCATCACCATCGCCAGCGGGATCGCCACGCAGGTGGCCAGCCCGAAGCCCATCACCGCGACCCGCAACGTTGCCCAGACATGCGTGGCCCACCTTGCTGGGCCAACGGCACCGAAAGACCCAAGGATCGCGCTTGGCGCCGGCAGCAGGAACGAGGGGATGGCGAACAGGCGCACGGCGCCTTCCCATAGCAGCAGCACGGTGAGGAAGGTTGCAGCCGTGGTCAGGCCGGGTATGCGCGACCAGAGGGAAGGAGCGACGGTCTGCGCAGGCTTTGCTGCGGGCCGGGGGTCCGGGCGCTTGGGGACCGTGCGCGCGGGCGGCGCCGGAGGGACGCTGGCGCGAGGCTGGTCGGGCAGGGTCTGGGACATCTCAGGCGGCCTCTCGGGTCATCAGACGGGCGCGCAGGTCGGCAGACAGGTCTAGCAGCCCTGCATCCTTCATGCTGTCGGGGCCGCGCGGACCCGTCAGCGGCACGACATGCTGGCTGGCGACGCAGCCAGGCCGCCCTGACATGACAAGCACGCGGTCGGCCAGCAATGCGGCCTCGGAGACGGAATGGGTGATGAACACAACCGTCTTGGGCTTGTCGGCAAAGATCCGCAGCAGATCGAAGCCCATCATCTCGCGCGTCAGTGCGTCCAGCGCAGAAAACGGCTCGTCCATCAGCAGGATGTCGGGGTCCAGATGCAAGGCACGGGCGATGCCCACGCGCTGCTGCATCCCGCCCGACAGCTCATCCGGCAGGCGCTTGCCGAACCCTTCCAGCCCGACCATGGCCAGCAACTCCTGCGCGCGCTCGCGGTCGCGGATGCTGACATGGCCGGTCTTGTGCCGGACGGGGAAGGTCACGTTGTCCTCGACCGTGGCCCAAGGCAGCAGGGTGGGCTTCTGAAACACGATGCCGATGTCGTCGCGCGGGCTGGTCACCGGCATCCCGAAAACTTCTACCTCGCCCGAGGTGGGCTGCAACAGCCCCGCAATCATCCGCAGCAGCGTGGACTTGCCGCAGCCCGAGGGGCCGAGCACGGCCAGAAACTCATGATGGCTCACGTCGAAGCTGACACCCTGCAGCGCGTGGATAGGACCGGAGCGGGCCTGAAAGACCTGATCCACAGCATCGAACCTGATGGCGGGGGGCTGCTGCATGACCCTATTCCAGGAATTCGCGCGAGACGGTCGTCTCGGGATCGTATCCGGCCGGGTCGAGTTCCTGCGCTGCCGCAACGCGCGACCATGTCTCGGCCAGACGGGACGGTTCGAAAACGCCCAGACCATCGGCCTCGGTCACCTCGTTCATCACCAGCGTCATCGCGTCCGACAGCGATCCCTGCACATCCTCGGATCCCAGTTCTGCCACGATATTGGTCACCGATTGCGCGGCGGCCTCGGGATTCTCGTGCGCGAATTCGACCGATCGCTTGAAGGCTGCGACAAATCGGCGGGCGACATCGGGGCGCTCAGCCAGAAAGCCGTCATTGGCGATCAACGAGGCGGAATAGAGGTTCAGCCCCGCTGCCGACCACGGCAGCGCCCCGATCTGATGACCCGCTTCGGCGCCCTGATTGCGATAGCGGGTCAGGTCGGTCATCCATGCCACGATGGCATCGACTTGCCCGGTCATCAGCATCGGCCCGAGCGCGCCGGGTTCGGCATTCACCACCGTCACCGCGTCGGGATTCACGCCGGCATCCTGCAAGACCAGCGGCAGGAAGACGTTGGACGAGGTGAAGGCAGAGGTGGCGATCCGCTTTCCCGCCACATCGGCGACCTGGGCCACCTCGCCCCCCTCGACCACGTAGAACGCATGCGGACCCTTGTTGAAGATCGACATGATCGCCGTGACGCCCACGCCTTCCTGCGCCCGCGCTGCCATCAGCGCGCCGATATCGGACACACCCACATCGGACGACCCCGCCGCCAGCCGCGAGATCGCATCGGTCGAGCCGCGCCCGGGCGCGATGGTGACCTCGATCCCGGCTTCCTCGCAAAAGCCTTGGTCGATGCAGACATAAATGGGCGCCTTGTCGCCACCGGGCAGCCAATCCAGCTGAAAGGTGACCGGATCGGCGGCCAGCGCGGGCGAGGCGAGTGCTGTGGCGCCGGCGAAAAGGCAGGCAAGGGATCGGGTCATGCGCGGGGTCCTGTCGATTGGGGGGTGGGGAAGGCCACGGGTGCCTCGGCCTGCCGGTCGGCGGTCATGTGCCGCAGCGCGCAGGCGCGCTTTTGCGGATTATTGCTGCGCAGGCAGGGCAGGCAACGGTGGGTCGCATGGTCGGGTTCAGTGCGGGTTGCGAACATCATGTCCTCGCATCGAGGGTTTTTGTTCGAGCAATGTCCAAGGGCTGACCCCCGACCGCTTCTACTCGCCCCCTCAATCTGCCAGACGCGTTCGAATATGGGCAACGGAAATCAGGTGTTTTTGCCCGCCTTGGTGAAAAGGGTGCCCCTGCAAAGGCAGCGTCGTATAGCGGCTGAGCACCCAGCTTCAAACCTGAAATCGTTCACAAAAGACCGGTAATTTGTCAGAGCGGCTGCAGGTGCCCCCGACAGCGGCCACCAATCGGCACGATGTGTGCGAAAAAATAAGACAGTCCGCCGTCCAAACCGAAAATGGCTGTTTATGCGGGGCATGCCCATCGACCGCTAAGTGCGGGGCGCCTAAGCGACTTTTGTCCGCCGATTCGCCGCCATGTCGATCTTGGCTCACATCGCAAAGACAGGAGGCAGCTCTCGTGGAAGTTGGGAAGCCGATTGAACACCGTTATAATTCCGGCAGTGGTAGCTTCCTACTGCGACGGAAACGCTGCCCGATAGGGCTTGCTGCGCCAGCTCTTGGTGTCCGGTTTGGCGAAGCTGCATTGCAGTATGTTGCAGCCGCCGACCGGCAGGTATGGGCCGAATGCGCCGGCGGGAGCTTGTCATGAAGTGGAAGGCCGATGCTGTGCCGCCGACTGTCGAACCGCGCCGTAATCGGCCCGGAAGGCAGCGGCCTCGCCGGAAGGAAACACGTCTCGACGGGTGGAGCCCAATGAGTGCTAAAACACACGCGGCAAAGCATCTATTGCCTCTTTCATAATTGGGAGCGGGGTTCGCTTTCCGTAGATGCGATCCTCCGTCGAGTTTACCAAATGGCCCAGAATGTGGTGGCGGGTCAGCTTTTCAACTCTTTGCTTAAATCTCAGTTCATCGATTACGTAGTGCCTGAAGGAGTGAAACACTTTATCTCTGGCAGTTGGCCCGAGCTGTTTGTCCAGCATTGCTCTGAAGTTGTAGTGGATGTCGTCGCCGAGATTTGCCCGCGCCGACTTTCGCTTGAGTTCAGGGAAAATTCTGCCGGTTTCGACCTCATCAATATGCTTCAGGAAACCGAGTTCAATCAGGTGTTCGTGGATAGGCACTTTTCTTTTCGATTGCAGGTTCTTGAGACGGCGAACCTCGGTAAAGGCGAACTCGAACGCCCATACCCCTTCTTCATTGATAATGTCCGACCTGCACAGCCCAGCAATTTCCTCCCTGCGCGCGCCGGTATATGCTGCGATCATCGGGATCCAGTAAAGACCATCCTTGATCACCAAGGCTCCAGGCGATGTGCGTCGGGCCGAACTGCGGCATCCGGACCAGATGGAACCTTCGAACAGCATGCGGATATCAGAACGCTCAAAGGGGGGAACCTTGTCCTGATCATCCTCCGCATCGGACTCTCGAAGATCCTTGACTTCGATGCTCCCCCGCGTCGGAAGTCCTTCGGCATTTGCATGCTTGACGATCTGGGCAATGAAGCCGAGGTTTCTATTAACCGTCGCAGGCGACAAACCGACTTTGGCAGACTTTTCGGCCGCAGCCGCAATGATGTCAGCCAGCGGCACCAACTTTTCTTTGGGGCTTTTTCGATAGGCTGGAGGAAGCCGGGACATCACGTCGCAAAAAACGGCGATGTCCGACTGTTTCAGGCGCCTGATATCGGTCACCCCGGTGGCCTCGACCAGAAGCGCGGCAGTGTTGCGGATCTGGTAGGCCGTCTTCTCCGTCGCTCGCCCGAGTTTCATTTTCTTGGTTGTCAAGCGATCGGCGATGGCTGCAATCGCCGGATCGAAGGCCGGCTCAGTCTCCTGGGTGACCGGGATGTGAGGCTCGGAGCCTCCCTGTTCAAGGGCCTCCGCGAGCTTCAGCGCCTCGGCAAGGGCTGGGTCCCGGCGCTGCGACGCGTTCAGATAGACAGCGGCGCGACCGCGAAGATAGATGGTCCGCGCGTCGAGGAAATCGTGGGCGCTCGGGAGGGCATGTCCTGTGATCGCTGAGATCCCGTTCTGGATCTTGCGTTCCACGCTGGGAGCCAGCATCTCACCTGCCGCCTGCGACAGGTAGGCCTCGACCCGCTCGAAGGCGGCCTTTGGCACGCCTTCGGAGACCAGTTCCTGCTTTTCCTCATCGCCGAGTTCGGCACTGACCCCATCCCGCGCCAAAAGCCTGAGTGCGTGCCCCATGGCCCGGTCCTCCTCTGCATTCAGACGGGCATAGCCGGCCTCGCGACTGTCTGACTGCGCCCGCTTGCGGCGTTCGATGCGGGCCATCTCGTCCCGGACAACCTGCTCCAGCCATTGTCTGGCCGCCTCCTTGGAAAGTCCGTCCAGTGCCATCGCTTCGAAGACCTCGTCGCTTTCATGCGTTAGGATGCCCGCGAGGCGCCGTGCTGTTGCCGGACAGGCTGTTCCCAGACTGACCTGAAGGTGGAGGCTTTCGCAACCGATACGAGTGGGAATGCGACGGCGCCATGCGTAGATGGCGGCCCGGCGAAAGACGAAGTTGGCGATGCCCATTCGTGGCCCTCGAAGCTGGGGCGCGGTGGGTTTGGAGGACAAGCATGGAGGACATTGGTCCAATAGCCGCCTCACGGCTACTATCTGCATTGTCTTCCAATATCTTAGACGATGTTGGCTGGGGCGGTAGGATTCGAACCTACGGTACACGGTACCAAAAACCGATGCCTTACCACTTGGCCACGCCCCAACTGTGGGGGGTGATTACCCAAGGGCGCAGACGGGTGCAAGGCGGAAAATGCAGAAATCTTGCCCCGGGCGGCGCGCTTCGCTATCCCGCCCCCATGGAACATGCGGATCTTGTCATTCTGGGGGCCGGGGCGGCCGGGCTGTTCTGCGCGGGGTCGAGCCTCGCGCAGGGGCGGCGCGTGCTGGTGCTGGACCATGCGCGGGTGCCGGCGGAAAAGATCCGGATCTCGGGCGGGGGGCGGTGCAACTTCACCAACCTCGCGACCGGGCCGGATCGCTTCCTGTCGGGCAACCCGCGCTTTGCGGCCAGCGCGCTGGCGCGCTATGCGCCGGGCGCCTTCGTCGATCTGGTCGACCGCGCCGGGATCACCTGGCACGAGAAGACGCAGGGTCAGCTGTTCTGTGACGGCAAGGCCACGCAGATCACCGACATGCTGCTGGACCGGATGCGCGGCGCCGAGCTGCGCCTTGGCACCGCGATCGAGCGGGTGGACCGGCAGGCCGAGGGCTTTGTCATCAAGACCCCGGGCGGGGCGATCGCCGCGCCGCGCGTGGTGGTGGCCACCGGGGGCAAGTCGATCCCCAAGATCGGGGCGACGGGGCTCGCCTATGATCTGGCCGCGCAATTCGGCCTGCGCCTGGTCGAGACGCGCCCGGCGCTGGTGCCCCTGACCTTCGCCGAGCAGGACCTGGCGCTGTGCCGTCCCTTGGCGGGCCTGTCGGTCGAGGCGCGCATCGCGCATGGCGGCGGCGCCTTCCACGATGCGCTGCTGTTCACGCATCGCGGCCTCAGCGGTCCGGCGATCCTGCAGATCTCCAGCTTCTGGCGGGCGGGCGAGGTGCTGACCATCGACTTGGCCCCCGGGCGCGACATCGCCGCGGACCTCAAGGTTGCGCGTGGCAGCCGCGGCAAGGCGCAGGTCGCCACCGTGCTGGCACAGCTGCTGCCCGACCGCCTGGCGCAGGCGGTGGCGGCCGAGGCGGGGCTGGCGCAGGCCCGGCTGGCCGACCAGCCCAATGCCCGGCTGGAGGCGCTTGGCGCCCGCGTGAACCGCTGGCAGGTGCGTCCCGTGGGCACCGAGGGTTATCGCACCGCCGAGGTCACCCTGGGCGGCGTGGACACGCGCGATCTGGACGCGAAGACGCTGCAGGCGCGCAAGGTGCCGGGGCTGGCCTTCATCGGCGAATGCGTGGACGTGACCGGCTGGCTGGGCGGCTACAACTTCCAATGGGCCTGGGCCTCGGCGGATGCCGCCGCCCGCGCGCCCTAGACCCCGCCCTTAGCTGCGCGGGGTGGGGCTCAGCAGGTCGCGCCCGTCGTCGATGCGCCCGCGTTCGACCATCTCCTCGAAGGCCGCGTCCGAGGCGGCGTCGGACAGGCGGCTGTCGGCGGGCCGGGCGGGGGCCGGGCGGGACTGTTCGGCCTGGCTATCCTCGATGCGGATGCGGTGGACGGGCTCGGGCAGCAGATAGCCCTTGGCATCCAGCGCGTGGCGCAGCAGCCGGAACGCCTCGCCCCGCGCCAGATCGAAATCGGTGCCGTCCTGCGACACCCAGCCCCCGGCGCGGATCACCACATGCTCGGGGCCGCTGGCATCCAGCCAGGCGACCGGCTCGGGGCGGTCCAGCACGAAGGTCATGCCCTTCAGCGACTTCAGCACCACGTCGCGGGCCCGGCCCAGATCGGCGGTCGGGTCGATGGTCAGATCGACCATGAAGCGGCGCTCGGGGTTGCGGGTATAGTTGGTCAGCACGGCCTTGTAGATGATCTGGTTCGGGATGCGGATATGGTTGCCGTCCAGTGTCAGCAGCGTCGTGCCCCGGCTGGTCAGGCGGATCACCCGGCCGCGCAGGCCGTTCACCTCGATCAGGTCATTGGGGTTGAAGGGCTGGCGCAGCGACAGAAGCATCGTCGCCACGACCCCCTCGATCGTGTCGCGCGCCGCGAAGGACAGCGACAGGCCGAAGATGCCCGCCGCCCCCAGCAGCGTGCCCAGAAGCGCCCGCGCGCCCATCAGGTCCAGCGCCACGACCAGCGCCACGATCCAGGCCACCAGCCGGATCGTCTGCGCCAGAAAGCCCGCGATGAAGGGATTGGGGGCGATGCCCGACAGGGTGCGCTGGCGCCGCGACAGCCAGCCCCCGGCCAGCACGATCAGCGCGCCCACTCCCAGCCCGAGCGCCATGAAGGGCAGGCCCGCGACCAGCTGGGTCAGGCGCGATTGGGCGCGGTCGCGCACCGTTTCCAGCCGCGTGCCCAGGTCGGTGGACAGGATCACCCCGTTCTGGATCGCGACGACGCCCTCGACGCGGGCCAGCAGCGTCTGCAGCCGGTCGACGGTCTGCTGTTCGGCCACCTCGCCCTCCAGCGTGACGATGCCCGCATCGACCTGCACGCGCACGCCGTCGAATTGCGGCACCTGCGCCAGGATGCTGGAGATGCGGGCGAGGATCGCCAGATCGGTGGCCCGGTCGTCGCGGGTCGAGATCGCGCCCGCCGGGGTCTGGGGCGAATGCGCCTCGGGGGCCTGGGCATGGGCGGGGGCCGCCACTGCCAGCAGGCACAGGATCAGAAGCGCGCGGATCATGCCGGCAGCGGGTCGGCCTTTGCCAGACGGTCGAAGGCCATCAGCGAGGCGACCAGTGCCGCCATTTGGTCCAGCGGGATCATGTTCGGCCCGTCCGAGGGCGCGCGGTCGGGATCCTCATGCGTCTCGATGAAGACGCCCGCCACGCCAAGCGCCACGGCGGCGCGCGCCATGACCGGCGCGAATTCACGCTGCCCGCCCGAGCTGCCGCCCTGACCGCCCGGCTGCTGGACAGAATGGGTGGCGTCCATGATCACCGGATAGCCGGTGCGCGCCATGATCGGCAGCGACCGCATGTCGGCCACCAGCGTGTTGTAGCCGAAGCTGGCGCCGCGCTCGGTCAGCAGGATGTTCTCGTTCCCGGTCGAGGCGACCTTCTGCGCCACATTGGGCATGTCCCAAGGGGCCAGGAACTGGCCCTTCTTGATGTTGACGACGGCGCCCGTGCGGCCCGCCGTCAGCAAGAGGTCGGTCTGACGGCACAGGAAGGCGGGGATCTGGATGACATCCACCACCTCGGCCGCCCGAATGGCCTGCTCGGCATCATGGATGTCGGTCAGCACCGGGCAGCCGAGCCGTTCGCGGACGGTGGCCAGGATCTGCAGACCCTCGTCTATGCCCAGACCCCGCTTGCCCGACAGCGAGGTGCGGTTGGCCTTGTCGAAGCTGGCCTTGAAGACGAAGGACGCCCCCGCAGCCGCGCAGGCCGTGGCCATCGTCTCCGCGATCATCATCGCATGATCCAGGCCTTCCAGCTGGCAGGGGCCCGCGATCACCGTCAGCGGCAGGTCGTTGCCGCAGGTGACGCCGCCGATCGGGACGTGACGGGCCGGGGTCACGTGGACACCTGCTCGCGCAGGATCGAGGCGGTCAGCGACAGCATCAGATAGATGCCCGCGAAGACCAAGAAGGCCACCAGCGTGTTCTGGAACGCCTTGGGATAGGTCGCCTCGTCCGGCGGGATCGGGGCCACCGACAGCGACAGGTAGCGGACCTGCTTGTTGGCCTCGATCCGGGCAGCCTCCATCTGGGCGGCGGCGGCGGCCAGCATCTCCTGCCGGGTCAGCAGGTTGGCCTCGGCCACCCGCATCTCGGCGCCGATCGCGGCCAGCGAGCTGCGGGAATCGCTGCCCTCGGTCAGATCCAGCCGGGTTTCCGCGATGATCTCGCGCAGCCGGGTGATGTCGCCGCGCACGGCGGTGACGCGGCTCTGCACCGGCGCGGGGTTGGCCAGCAGCTGCCCCAGTTCCAATTGCTTTTCGGTCAGCTGCGCTTCCAGCGCCGAGACCTGGCCCATGACCACGCCGCTTTCGGCCAGAGGGTCCAGCACCCCCATCTGTTCCTGCAGTTCCTGCACGCGCATCTGGGCCTCCAGCATCTTGGCCTCGGCATCCTCGTAGGTCTCGCGGGCGCCATCCATCTGGTCCCCGCGCATGCGTGCCGTCAGCGCGTCGACCAATTCCTCAGCATAGGAGATCAGGGCCCGCGAGAACTGCTCGCTCAGTTGGGGATCGGGGGCGATCACCTCCATGTCCAGCACGCCTTCGGTCGGGTCGTAGCCGATCTTGACGCTGTCCTGGTAGAGGCTGAAGGTCGACTCGTTCGTGGCATCTTCCGGCAGGCGCTTGATCGGATCGACGGCGGGATCCTGGAAGGCCTCGCGGAAGCCCAGATCCTGATCCAGACGCATCATCGCGTCGCGCGAGGTCAGATAGCTTTGCACCGCCACGGCGTCGGTGTTCGTGCCGACGCCGCCCAGGGCCGCGCCGATCCCGCCCATGCCGGTTCCGCCGCCATCCGCGGACTGGATCTGGAACTGCGACACGGTCGCATAGAGCGGCGAGGCGACGCGGAAATAATACCATCCGACCAGCACGGTCGGGATCAGCACGAAGGCGATCAGCCGCGCCGCCAGCATCGTCATGCGCCGACGGCGACGACGCGCCAGATCGCGCTGGATGCGATAGATCTCGGCGGCGCGCTTTTCCTCGGTCAGATCCTCGCGCGAGGGCATCTCGGGGCGCTTGGCTGGCGGGGCGTTGGGCAGGATCGTCGGCAGTCCGCCCGGACGGACGGCAGGCACATTGGGCGCGGGGGAGGCCAGCACGCGGCTGCCCTCGGAGGACAGGATGGTGCTCACCGCGCCGCGATGGGAGGGGTCGATGCCCCGCTCGCGCAGCCGCAGCACGGCCTCTTCGCCCGAGGTCACCTCGATCTGGTGCAGCGTGGCGATGCGGCGGGCGATCCGCAGCTGGCGGTCGGTCAGCTTCTCGGCCCGGATGGCCTCCAGCTTGGCGTCCAGATCCTCCTCCGGGGCCTCGGCCGGGGGTTCGGCCTTGGCCTTCGGGTTCATGTTGAAATCGCCGAAGCCGTCATCGACGGGTCCCGTCGAGATGAACCGATCCAGCCGCCTTGCATCCCCGTCCTGGGGCGGCGTCGGCGCATTCGCCGACCGGGGCCCGGGCCCGGGCGTGGGCGCCGCGGGGCGCGAGGTCTTTTCCAGCCGCACGCCTTTCGGCGCCGTCTCGGGGGCGGCCGGATCGGCCGTGCGGGGCGAGGGACGCGCCGCGACGGAATCCGACGGCGAGGCGTGATAGCGGCGGGCTTTAGGCGGTGTAGTCATAATATTGCTTGGCCTCGTCGAGGGACTCGAACATGTACAGTTTGCCATCGCGCAGGATCGCCGCGCGATTGCAGAATTTCTCGATCGTGCCGGGCTGGTGGGACACGATGACCACGGTCGAGGTCTGCAACCGCTCGAACAGGACGCGTCCGGCCCGGCGGTTGAATTCGGCATCCGTGGTCTGCGGCATGCCCTCGTCGATCAGGTAGATGTCGAAATCAAGCGCCAGCAGCAGCGAGAAGTTGAAGCGCTGCTTCATGCCCGCCGAATAGGTGCCCACCGGCATGTCGAAATATTCGTGGATGTCGCAGAGCCAGCGCGTGAAGGCCGACACGTAATCGGGATCCAGCCCATAGATCCGGGCGATGTAGCGAGCATTTTCATTGCCGGTGTGGCGATTGATCAGCCCGCCCATGAATCCCAGGGGAAACGAGATGCGGCATTCCCGCCGGACCTTCCCCTCGTCGGGTTTTTCCAGCCCGCACATCATGTTGATGATCGTCGTCTTGCCGGTCCCGTTGGGGGCCAGGATGCCCAGGGAGTTTCCCAGTTCGACCTGGAAGGAGGCACGATCGAGGATGATCTTGTGCTGCTTGCCGGTCCAGAACGATTTGGAGACGCTGTCGAATTCAAGCATGAGGGGACTTTGCAATCGTTAATTCAGGCACAAGGCGTGCCATGCCGGGAGGCCAGACTGCCATCGTGACATTAGGCCCGCAGGGTCCGGCTGTCCAGCCTTGCCATGGAACGCCAGAAATCGCCATCCGGCCAGCCTTAAAACACGGCAAATTGTGCCTAGATTGGCCCAATGACCTCCTTCGCCCCGTCGCTTGCCGCGCAGATCGGCGCCTGCCGCCTCTGCCGCGACCGCTTTGCGCTGACCGCCACGCGCCATGCGCCGCGCCCCGTCGTCTGGTTCCGCCCCGGCGCGCGGGTGCTGATCGTGGGGCAGGCGCCGGGCGCGCGGGTCCATGCCAGCGGGCGGCCCTTCACCGACCGCTCGGGCGACCGGCTGCGGGACTGGATGGGCGTGACCGAGGCGCAGTTCTATGACCTGTCGCGGGTGGCGATCGTGCCGATGGCCTTCTGCTTTCCGGGCTATGACGCCAAGGGCAGCGACCTGCCGCCACCGCCGAACTGCGCGGCAACCTGGCGCGACAGTGTCATGGCGCAGCTGCAGCCACGCCTGACCCTGCTGGTGGGCGGGCATGCGATGCGCTGGCATCTGGGCGCGCGAACCGTCACCGACACGGTGCGCGACTGGCAGGCCCACGCCCCGGCGGTCTTTCCGCTGCCCCATCCCAGCTGGCGCAACACCGGCTGGCTGCGCGCCAATCCGTGGTTCCAGGCCGACCTGCTGCCCCAGCTGCGCGCCGCCGTCGCGCGCCAGTTCGGCGAACCCGATCCCGCGGTTCCCGCCAGGGTTGCATAGGCGTCCGGCCGGACGACGCGGTACTGGTCAGGCTTGCCTTTCGGACCGATGTCTTTAACCTTAACCGCATCTTGCGGGGCAAGGGCCGGTCGTGCCTGCGCCCCGCCCACATGCTACAGGGAGACGCCGCATGAGCAAACTCAAACCGATCCTGCTGAGCACCGCCTTCGCGCTGTCCGCGACGCCGCTGATGGCGCAGGAGGAACAGTTCATCACCATCGGCACCGGCGGCCAGACGGGCGTCTATTACGTCGTCGGCCAGTCGATCTGCCGCCTCGTGAACCGCGAGACCGCCGAGACCGGCCTGCGCTGCACCGCCCCCGCCACCGGCGGGTCGATCGACAACATCAACCAGATCAAGTCCGGCGGCATGACGATGGGCGTGGCCCAGTCCGACTGGCAGTACCACGCCTATAACGGCAGCTCGGATTACGAGGGCGAGCCCTTCGAGGATCTGCGCGCCGTCTTCGCCGTCCATCCCGAGCCCTTCACCGTCGTGGCCCGCGCCGACAGCGACATCGAGACCTTCGCGGATCTGACCGGCAAGCGCGTGAACGTGGGCAACCCCGGCTCGGGCTCGCGCGGCACCTTCGAGGTCGTGCTGGACGCCATGGGCATGAGCATGGACGATTTCGCCCTGTCCTCGGAACTGCGCCCGGCGGAACAGTCGGCGGCCTTGGGCGACAACCAGGTGGATGCGATCAGCTATACCGTGGGCCATCCCAACGGCTCGATCCAGGAGGCGACCTCGACGGTCGACGCAACGCTGGTCGAGGTGGCAGGCCCCGAGATCGACGCGCTGATCGCGGACAATCCGTTCTATGCCAAGGCGATCATCCCCGGCGGGATGTATGCCAACAATGACGAGGACACCGAGACCTTCGGCGTCAAGGCGACGATGGTGACCTCGGCCGCCGTGCCGGAAGAAACCGTCTATCAGGTCGTCAAGGCGGTCTTCGACAACTTCGACCGCTTCAAGGGCCTGCATCCCGCCTTCGCCACGCTGGAGCCCGAAGAGATGGTGGCCGACGGCAACAGCGCGCCCCTGCACCCGGGCGCCGAGCGGTATTTCCGCGAACAGGGCTGGGTCGAGTGATCCACGCCTGACCGGGGCGGCCCTTCGGGGCCGCCCTTTCATCATGCCAGAATCATAAGAATTGCATCGCAGGGGGTGCCGTGATGAGCGACGAAGACAGGACCAGGGACCGCCAGCAGCAGGCTGCCGCCGTCGAGATGCAGGCCTCGGGCCGCGGAGAGCTCAGCCAGGCGGA
This sequence comes from Paracoccus gahaiensis, assembly GCF_005048225.1. Classification (GTDB taxonomy): domain Bacteria; phylum Pseudomonadota; class Alphaproteobacteria; order Rhodobacterales; family Rhodobacteraceae; genus Paracoccus; species Paracoccus gahaiensis. Next base: position 610,603 of record NZ_SUNI01000001.1, on the reverse strand, counting down.
GCTGGACGAACTTGTCGCCTCGTCCGACACGGGCGCGCGCACCCCGCCCGGCGCGGTGGGCAAGCTGATCCTGGGGGTGGCGCTGTGCTGGTCGCTGTTCCAGCTGTGGATCGCCTCGCCGCTGCCCTTCATGCTGAACTTCGGAATCATCAGCGCCACCGATGCCCGCGCCGTCCACCTGGCCTTCGCCCTGTTTCTGGCTTTCATGGCCTATCCTGCTGAAAAGTCCCCCTTTCAGCTGGTCCTGGGTGTCGGCGTTCCGGTCCTGCTGTCCGGGCTGTTCATCTATGCCGCCCCAAGCAGCATGCCGATCTGGTGGATCGCTTTGGCCGGGGCGGGCGTGGTCGCGGGCATCCTGCTGGGCAGCCCCAAATCCCGCGTGCCCCCTTGGGAATGGGCGCTGGCGCTGGTGGGCGTGGGCGTCACCATGTATGTCTTCGTCTTCAGCGACGAGCTGGGCGCGCGCGTCGGCGCGCCGATCACCCGCGACCTGATCGTGGCCGTCATTGGCATCCTGCTGCTGCTGGAGGCCACGCGGCGCAGCCTGGGTCCGGCGCTGATGATCGTGGCGACGGTGTTTCTGGTCTATGCCTTCATGGGCCCCTACATGCCCTCGATCATCGCGCATGGCGGCAACTCCCTGACCGAGGTCGCCAACCATCAATGGGTCACGACCGAGGGCGTCTTCGGCATCGCGCTTGGCGTCTCGACCAGCTTCGTGTTCCTGTTCGTGCTGTTCGGCGCGCTCTTGGACAAGGCGGGGGCGGGCAACTACTTCATCCAGGTCGCGTTCTCGCTGATGGGCCATCTGCGCGGCGGACCGGCCAAGGCGGCCGTGGTCAGCAGCGCGATGACCGGCCTGATCTCGGGCTCCTCCATCGCCAACGTGGTCACCACCGGCACCTTCACCATCCCGCTGATGAAGAAGGTGGGCTTTTCTAGCGAGAAGGCCGGCGCGGTCGAGGTCGCCTCGTCCGTGAACGGCCAGATCATGCCGCCGGTGATGGGCGCCGCCGCCTTCCTGATGGTCGAATATGTCGGCATCCCCTATTTCGACGTGGTCCGCCACGCCTTCCTGCCTGCCACGATCAGCTATATCGCGCTGGTCTATATCGTCCATCTGGAGGCGATGAAGGCCGGGATGGAGGGGTTGCCGCGATCTTACACCCCGCCGCCGGTGCTGCAGCGCCTGCTGAGCGCAGCCTTCATCATCGCGGGCGTCTGCGCCCTGTCGCTGATCGTCTATTACACGATGGGCTGGATCCGGCCCGCCTTCGGCAGCAATGCCCCTTACGTGGTCTTCGCGCTGCTGGGCGCCGCCTATGTCGGCCTCCTGTGGGTCGCCTCGCGCGAGGAGCCGCTGCAGATCGACGATCCCAACGCGCCGGTGACGGCCCTGCCGCTGCCGGGGCCGACGGTGCGCTCGGGACTGCACTTCATCCTGCCGGTGGTGGTGCTGGTCTGGGCGCTGATGGTGGACCGGCTGTCGCCGGGCCTGTCGGCCTTCTGGGCCACCGCCTACATGATCTTCATCCTGCTGACGCAGCGCCCGCTGATGGTCCTGCTGCGCGGCATGGACCGCACCGGCAACCGGACCACGGGCCGCGCCCTGCGCTCGGGGGCCGACGATCTGGTCGACGGGCTGATCAGCGGCGCGCGCAACATGATCGGCATCGGCATCGCCACGGCGACGGCGGGCATCATCGTCGGCGCGGTCAGCCAGACCGGCGTCGGATCGGCGCTGGCCGATGTGGTCGAGGTGCTGTCGGGCGGCAACCTGCTGGCCATCCTGGGGCTGACGGCGGTGCTGTCGCTGATCCTGGGGATGGGGCTGCCCACGACCGCGAACTATATCGTCGTCTCGGCGCTGCTGGCGCCGGTCATCGTGACGCTTGGCCAGCAGAACGGTCTGATCGTGCCGCTGATCGCGGTGCATCTGTTCGTCTTCTACTTCGGCATCATGGCCGACGTGACCCCGCCGGTGGGGCTGGCCTCCTTCGCCGCCGCCGCCGTGTCGGGGGGCGACCCGATCCGTACCGGGGTCGTGGCCTTCGGCTACAGCCTGCGGACGGCGGCGCTGCCGTTCCTGTTCATCTTCAACACCGACCTGCTGCTGATCGACGTGGGCTGGCTGCAGGGCATCTTCGTCTTCATCACCGCCACCATCGCCATGCTGCTCTTCGCCGCCGCCACCCAGGGTTGGTTCCTGGTCCGCAACCGCTTCTACGAGACGATCCTGCTCTTGCTGATCGCCTTCACCATCTTCCGCCCCGGCTTCTTCTGGGGCTATGCCTTCCCGCCCTTCGAGGAACGTCCCGGCACCGAGTTCGTGCAGGCGCTGGAGGGCAGCGAGGTCGGCGACGGTCTGCGGCTGCGCATCGCGGGGCTGAACGACATCGGCAACCCGGTCGAGTTCACCGCCCTGCTGCCCGTCCCCCCCGGCGAGACCGGAGAGGATCGGCTGGCCGCCTCGGGCATCGAGCTGATCGCGGATGGCGATCGGGTGATGATTGACAACGTGGCCTTCGACAGCCCCGCGCAGGCGGCCGGTCTGGACTGGGATCAGACCATCCTGGCGGTCAATGCACCGACGGCGGCGCCGTCGCGCTACTGGATCTATATCCCGGCCTTCCTGCTGCTGGCTGTGGTCGTCTGGCTGCAGCGTCGCCGCGAAGGGCCGGGGCCAGCCCCCGCAGACACCCGGAAAGGGCCCCGCCATGCATGAGACCGTGCTTCTGCCCATCGACCTGCAGCATCCCGAAAGCTGGGAAAAGGCCCTGCCTGCCGCCCGGGCCCTGGCCGGGGATCGCGGCGTGATCCACCTGCTGGGGATCGTGCATGACTTCGGTAGCTCGATGGTAGCGACCTTCCTGCCCAAGGGCTATGAACAAAGCGTCCTGCAGCAAATGAAGCAGTCGCTGGACGCCTTCGCCACCAAGCATTTCCCGGACGAGGCGCGGGTGCAGATCCATGTTGGCCACGGCCATGTGGCCGAGACGATCCTCAAGGCGGCCATCCGGCACAAGGCGGATCTGATCGTCATGGCCAGCGACAATCCCGACGAATTGCGCAGCATCCGCGTCAGCCGTGACGTAAACGCGGTGGTGCGGCACTCGCCCGTGTCCGTGATGGTGGTGCGTTAGGGAATGCAGACCGATCTTCAGATTGCCCGCGCCGCCAGCAAGCGGCCCATCGCCGATGTCGCCAAGCGCCTTGGCCTGACCTATGACCAGATCCTGCCCTATGGCCATGACAAGGCCAAGATCACCCACGAGGCGCTGGCCGGGCTATCGGGCCCCGAGGGTCGGCTGATCCTGGTCACCGCCATCAACCCGACCCCTGCGGGCGAGGGCAAGACCACCACCACCGTGGGTCTGGGCGATGCGCTGAACCGCATCGGCCAGCGCGCCACCATCTGCATCCGCGAGGCGAGCCTGGGCCCGAATTTCGGGATGAAGGGCGGGGCGGCTGGCGGCGGCCGCGCGCAGATCGTGCCGATGGAGGACATGAACCTTCATTTCACCGGCGATTTCCACGCCATCACCTCGGCCCACAACCTGCTGGCCGCGATGATCGACAACCACATCCACTGGGGCAACGCGCTGGATCTGGACACGCGCCGGATCAGCTGGCGTCGCGTCATGGACATGAACGACCGCGCGCTGCGCGACGTGGTGGTGGGTCTGGGCGGCCCGGCCAACGGGTTCTCGCGCCAGTCGGGATTCGACATCACCGTGGCCTCCGAGGTCATGGCGATCCTGTGCCTGGCACGCGATCTGGCCGATCTGCAGGATCGGCTTGGCCGCATCGTCATCGGCGAGACGCGCGACCGCCGCCCCGTCACCGCCCGCGACCTGAAGGCCGATGGCGCGATGACCGTCCTGCTGAAGGACGCGCTGCAGCCGAACCTTGTCCAGACGCTGGAGAACAACCCCGCGCTGGTCCATGGCGGCCCCTTCGCCAATATCGCCCATGGCTGCAACAGCGTCATCGCCACCCGCGCCGCCCTGCGCCTGTCCGACTACGTGGTGACCGAGGCGGGCTTCGGCGCCGATCTGGGGGCCGAGAAGTTCCTCAACATCAAGTGCCGTCTGGCGGGCTTGGCCCCGGCGGCGGTGGTGCTTGTGGCGACGATAAGGGCGCTGAAGATGAACGGCGGCGTCGCAAAGGCCGATCTGGGCACCGAGGATGCGGGCGCCGTCCGCGAGGGCTGCGCCAATCTGGGTCGCCATATCGAGAACATCCGCAGCTTCGGCCTGCCCGTCGTCGTGGCGCTGAACCATTTCGACGGCGACACTGAAGCCGAGATCGCCGCCCTGCAGGACTATTGCGCGGGCCAGGGGGTGCAGGCCATCCTGGCGCGGCACTGGGCCGAAGGCGGCGCGGGGGCCGAGGATCTGGCCCGCGCGGTGGTGGATCTGGCCGAAGGGGGCGCACAGTTCGCCACGCTCTATCCCGACGACCTGCCGCTCTGGGACAAGATCGAGACGGTCTGCACCCGCATCCACCGCGCCGGCGGGGTGGAGGCCGCGCCCGGCATCCGCGAGCAGCTGGCGGCGTGGGAGGCTGCGGGCCACGGCCGCATGCCGGTCTGCATCGCCAAGACGCAATACAGCTTCTCGACCGACCCCAGCCTGCGCGGCGCGCCGACGGGCCATGTGATCGGGGTGCGCGAGGTGCGGCTGAATGCGGGCGCGGGCTTCGTCGTGGCGATCTGCGGGCAGATCATGACCATGCCCGGCCTGCCGCGCCATCCGGCGGCCGAGGTGATCGGGCTGGACGATAAGGGCCAGGTCGAGGGGCTGTTCTGACGCGCCGGCCCCGATTGCGCCCCGCGCGCGGGCGCGCTAAAGCCCCTGCATGACAAACCGCCCCGACCTCCCGTCTGAGATCGCCCGCCGCCGGACCTTCGCGATCATCTCGCATCCCGATGCGGGCAAGACCACGCTGACCGAGAAGTTCCTGCTGTATGGCGGCGCCATCCAGATGGCCGGGCAGGTGCGCGCCAAAGGCGAGGCGCGGCGGACCCGGTCGGACTTCATGCAGATGGAGAAGGATCGGGGCATCTCGGTCTCGGCCTCGGCCATGTCCTTCGATTTCGACGGGCACCGCTTCAATCTGGTCGACACGCCGGGTCACAGCGACTTTTCCGAAGACACCTATCGCACCCTGACGGCGGTGGACGCCGCGATCATGGTCATCGACGGCGCCAAGGGTGTGGAATCCCAGACCCGCAAGCTGTTCGAGGTCTGCCGGCTGCGCGACCTGCCGATCCTGACCTTCTGCAACAAGATGGACCGCGAATCCCGCGACACCTTCGAGATCATCGACGAGATCCAGGAGAACCTGGCCATCGACGTGGCGCCGGTCAGCTGGCCCATCGGGGTTGGCCGGGAATTCATCGGCTGCTACGACATGCTGCGCGACCGGCTGGAGCTGATGGACCGCGCCGACCGCAACAAGGTCGCGGAGTCGATCAAGATCAACGGTCTGGACGATCCCGCGCTGGCCGATCACGTGCCCGCCGAGCTGCTGGCCAAGCTGCGCGAAGAGGTCGAGATGGCGCGCGAGCTGCTGCCCGCCTTCGACCGCAAGTCGTTCCTGGAAGGGCACATGACCCCCATCTGGTTCGGCAGCGCGATCAACAGCTTCGGCGTGCAGGAGCTGATGCAGGGCATCAGCACCTATGGGCCGCCGCCCCAGATCCAGAACGCCGCCGAACGCCAGATCGCGCCCGAGGAGACGACCGTCACCGGCTTCGTCTTCAAGGTGCAGGCGAACATGGACCCCAAGCATCGCGACCGCGTGGCCTTCGTGCGCCTCGCCTCGGGGCATTTCGAACGCGGCATGAAGATGGTGCATGTGCGGACGAAGAAGCCGATGTCCGTGTCGAACCCGGTCCTGTTCCTGGCCGCCGACCGCGAACTGGCGGAAGAGGCCTGGGCGGGCGACATCATCGGCATTCCGAACCACGGGCAGCTGCGCATCGGCGATGCGCTGACCGAGGGCGAGGCGCTGCGCTTCACCGGCATTCCCAGCTTCGCGCCGGAACTGCTGAACTCGGTCCGGGCGACCGATCCGATGAAGGCCAAGCATCTGGAAAAGGCGCTGATGCAGTTCGCGGAAGAAGGCGCGGCCAAGGTCTTCAAGCCGACCATCGGCTCGGGCTTCATCGTTGGCGTGGTGGGGGCGCTGCAATTTGAGGTGCTGGCCAGCCGGATCGAGCTGGAATACGGCATTCCCGTCCGCTTCGAGGGCAGCCAGTTCACCAGTGCCCGGTGGGTCGCCGGGCCGAAGCCCAAGGTCGATGCCTTCGTCGAGGTGAACAAGGGCCATCTGGCGTATGACCATGACGGCGATCTGGTCTATCTGACCCGGCTGCAATGGGACATCGACCGCATCGGTCGCGATCACCCCGAGATCAAGCTGACCGCCACCAAGGAGATGATGGTCTGAGGCGCATCGCCTCGGACCCCCTCACGTGCCGAACAGCATCCCGTCCAGCTCGTTGCCTTGCTCGTCGACGGGATGGCACCAGACGGTGAAGCCGGTCAGCTCATGCGCGCCGAAGCTGTTCATCAGCGGCACGTCGGCGGCGTCATGGCCGCGCGCCACGACCACCCGCCCGATCCGGCGTTCGTTGTTGCGCGGATCGAAGGTGTACCACTTGCCCGAGAGATAGACCTCGGTCCAGGCGGCAAAGTCCATCGGTGCATCGGCCTTGGGGATGCCGATATCGCCGACATAGCCGTTGACGTAGCGGGCCGGAATGTTCAGCGCGCGCAGATAGGCCAGCGCCAGATGCGCGAAGTCGCGGCACACGCCGATGCCGCCCTGCCGCGCGCCCGCCGCCGTGCGATAGACCGAGGCCGTGCCGTAATCGAAGGTCAGAAGCCCGTTGACGTGATCCACGATGGCCTGGACCCGGGTCCAGCCCGGCGTCACGCCTCCGAACAGGTCCCACGCTTCCTGGCTGACCAGATCGCTTTCGACATAGCGCGAGGCGGTCAGGAATCCGATGACCACGTCCGGCAGATCCTCGGCGCGCAATTCCTGCGCCGCCGGGTTGACCTCGTCCCAGTTGCCGCTGTCCAGCAGGGTCACGTCGCCCCGCAGCGTGAAGTCACCCGCCGGCGCGACCATGCGCCGGCAGATGTTGTTGTATCGGTCGTAATAGTTGTGGATCGGCACGTGAGGGTTGGTCGACACCATCTCGGGCGCGACGAAGTCGCGGTGCCGCGATATCTCGGGCGCAACCGTGCAGATCAGCGGCGTGGGCTGCGTGACGCGGATGCTGATCTCGTGACCGATCCGGATGCGCATCAGGCCACCGACGCGTCCATGGTGATCTCGGCATTCAAGAGCTTCGAGATCGGGCAGCCCGCCTTGGCTTTTTCGGCGACTTCCAGCACTTTCGCCTCATCCGCATCGGCGGTGATCTTCGTCGTCAGATGGGCCTTCTTCACGGCGAAACCGTCGCCGTCCTTGTCCATCGAGATGTCGCAGGTGGTCTGGATCGAGACGCCCGAAACGCCTTCCTGTTCCAGCATCATGGCCAGCGCCATCGAGAAGCACGAGGCATGGGCGGCGCCGATCAGTTCCTCGGGGTTGGTGCCGGGGCTGTCCTCGAAACGCGTGTTGAAGCCGTAGGGCAGGGCGTTCAGGGCGCCCGATTTGGTCGAAACCTGGCCTTTGCCAGCCTTCAATCCGCCATCCCATTGAGCCGATCCGGTGCGGGTGATCATGTGGTGTCCTTTTCGTTGATCTCACTGTCGCGGGCACAACGCCGCGACACAAGCCAAGGTTCAGATCGACACGGTGAACAGGCGGTGATGTTCCGCGATCGCATAGCGATCGGTCATGCCTGCGACGTAATCCAGCACCAGACGGGCCCGGTCGGTCTGGCTGTCCAGCGCCAGGGCCGCCGCGCGCCACTGGTCGGGCAGGCGGTCGGGATGGTCCAGATACAACGGGAAGAGGTCGTTCAGCATCGCCGTCACGCTGTGGCGTTCCACCACGACCGAGGGCGCGCGATACATGCGCTGGAACAGAAAGGACTTGATCGCCTTGATGTTCTGATAGAGCGGCTTGGAAAAGCGGATGATCGGCCCGTCCATCGCGCGGATGTCGTCGGCGCTTTGCGGCTGCAGCCCGGCCAGCCGGTTCTGCGCCACGGCGATCACATCCTCGACCATGACCCCGAAGACCCGGCGCAGCGCCTCGTAGCGGCGCCGGGTGGGGTCCAGATCGGGATAGCGGCGGTCGACCTCGGCAAAGGCGGGGCCGATGACGGGCAGTTCGGACAGCTCGGCCTCGGTGAACAGGCCCGCGCGCAGCCCGTCATGCAGGTCGTGGTGGTTGTAGGCCACGTCATCGGCCACGGCGGCCACCTGCGCCTCGGCGCTGGCATTGGTGTGCAGTTCCAGATCCCAGAGCGCGTTCACATCGGCCAGCGCATAGGGCAGGTCGCCGGTGATCGGCCCGTTATGCTTGGCGATGCCCTCGAGGCTTTCCCAGGTCAGGTTCAGCCCGTCGAAATCGGCGTAATGGCGTTCCAGCCGCGTCAAAATGCGCAGCGCCTGCGCATTGTGATCGAAGCCGCCATAGGGGGCCATCAGGGCCGCCAGCGCATCCTCGCCGGTATGGCCGAAGGGGGGGTGTCCCAGATCATGGGCCAGGGCCACCGTCTCGGCCAGGTCGGTGTTCAGGCCCAAGGTGCCGGCGATGGTGCGGGCGACCTGAGCCACCTCGATCGTGTGGGTCAGGCGGGTGCGAAAATAGTCGCCGCGATAGGCGTCGCCGTCATGTTCGACAAAGACCTGGGTCTTGTGCTTCAGCCGCCGGAAGGCGCTGGAATGGATGATGCGGTCGCGGTCGCGCTGCCAAGGCGACCGGAAGGTCGACAGGCTTTCGTCATGCAGACGGCCACGGCTGTCCTGAGGCTGGCAGGCAAAGGGCGCGAGTGCGGTCACGGGGTCAGGGCCTTCCTTGCGGGTCGCTGATGCAGACCCTATATTCCAAGTCTACCGCCGCATACGGGAACGCCCCATGAACCTGCCGCCCAAAGTCACCGAACGCGCCTTCGAACGCCTCTCGCAGATCAATGCGGGCAAGGATCCGGTCGCCCTGCGGGTCGCGGTCCTGGGGGGCGGCTGTTCCGGCTTCCAGTATGACATCCGCATGGAGGCTGCCGCCGAGGCCGACGATCTGGTGCTGGAGCAGGCGGGCCAGAAGGTTCTGGTCGATCCGGTCTCGCTGCCCTATCTGGCAGGCGCTGTCATTGATTTCACCGACGAGCTGATCGGCGCGCGCTTCGTGATCGAGAATCCCAATGCGACCAGCAGCTGCGGCTGCGGCACTTCCTTTTCCATCTAGTCGCAGGGCCTACTGCGGGTCGACAGGTCCGGGTCCAGCCAGCGCAGTTCCGTGCCAAGCGGCGTGGTCTTCGTGACGCGCTCGGTCGTCCATTCCGCGATCTGGCAGGTTGTGCGGTCCTGCCGGTCTGTGATGCGCAGCCCCTCCGCGTCCTCCTCCAGCGTGATCGACTGGCCCTCGCGCCGGTTGTTGGCGATGCGGAAGGGCAGGGGGCCGGGCAGGGTCGCGGCGGGGGCGCCGAACAGGTCCTCCGGGCCCTGCCAGTCCTCGGGCGGCCCCGGCGCCACCGTCACGCGATAATCGCCCGGCGGCACCAGCAGGCGCAGCACCGATCCGCCCCGCAGATAGGCGCTGATCACCTGCGCGCCGTCGCCATCGGTCAGCACGATGGCGTAATCCTGCCCCTCGGGGGCGCGGACCTGAAAGGGGATCGTCGCGGGCAAGGGGCTGGCCACCGCCAGCAGCCCCGTCGGCGGGCGGGTCTCGGCCCAGGCCAGCCCGGGCAGCAGCATCAGGATCAGGACGCGGATCATCGGGGCCTTTCAACGGCGCTTCAGGTTGCCAAACGCGCCACGCCCGCTAAAGATGCCGCCATGAAAATCGCAAGCTTCAACATCAACGGCGTCAAGGCCCGCATCCAGGCGCTGACCGACTGGCTGGCCGCGACCGATGCCGATCTGGTCGTCCTGCAGGAAATCAAGTCCGTCGACGAGGGCTTCCCGCGCGAGCATTTCCAGGATCTGGGCTGGCAGGTGGGGACCCACGGCCAGAAGGGCTTCAACGGCGTCGCGATCCTGTCGCGGATGCCCTTGGAGGACGTTACCCGGGGCCTTCCCGGCGACGACACGGACGAACAGGCCCGCTATATCGAGGCGACGGTGGTGGGCGCCCAGGCCGTGCGCATCGCGGGCCTCTATCTGCCCAACGGCAATCCCGCACCGGGGCCGAAATACGACTACAAGCTGGCCTGGATGGAGCGTCTGCGCCTGCGCGCCGCCGAGCTGCTGGCCTCCGAGATGCCGGTCGTCCTGCTGGGCGATTTCAACATCATCCCCGAACCGCGCGACGCCGCCACCCCCGAGGCCTGGACCGAGGACGCGCTGTTCCGGCCCGAAAGCCGCGCAGCCTTCCGCGCCATCGTCAACCAGGGCTGGACGGATGCGGTGCGCATCCGCGATCCGTGGTCCACGCGCGGGCCCTTCACCTTCTGGGACTATCAGGCGGGTGCGTGGAACCGCGACAACGGCATCCGCATCGACCACCTGTTGCTGTCGCCGCAGGCAGCGGATCTGATGATCGAGACCGGCGTGGACCGCGACGCCCGCGCGGGCGAGAAGCCGAGCGACCATGTCCCGGTCTGGGTGCGTCTGGCGGCCTAGATCACCAGCACGCCGGAATGCTTGGCCTTGTGTTCCGGCTCGACATGGATGGTCACCTGCGCGTCGGGCAGGCGGGCCATGATGCTGGCCTCGACCCGGTCGCAGATGTCATGGGCATCGGCGACGGTGGTCTGCCCGTCCACGACCAGATGGAAGTCGATGAAGGTCACCGCGCCCGCGTGGCGGGTGCGCAGGTCATGCGCCTCGAGCGCGCCAGAGGCCTTGTCCGAGATGATCTCGCGGATCACCGCCAGCGTGGTTTCCGGCACCGCCTCGTCCATCAGCCCCGACAGCGACGAGGCCATGACCTTCCAGCCCGACCACAGGATGTTGACCCCCACCAGCATCGCCAGAAGCGGATCCAGCACCGCCCAGCCCGTCGCGACGGCCAGCCCCACGCCCAGCAGCACCCCGGCCGAGGAGATGACGTCCGACAGCAGGTGCTTGCCATCCGCGACCAGCGCGGGCGACCGCAGCCGGCGCCCCTGCCGCAGCAGCACCCAGCACCAGACCGCGTTCAGCACGCCCGCGCTGGCATTGATCGCCATGCCCAGGCCCGCATCGGCAATCTCTCGCGGGTTCTGGAAGGCGTGCCAGGCCTCGCGCAGGATCAGCAGCGCGGCCGAGATGATCAGCACCCCCTCCAGCACGGCGCTGAAGAACTCGGCCTTGTGATGGCCGTAGGGATGGCCCGGATCGGCGGGGCGCTGCGCGACCTTGATCGCCACCAGCGCGGCCATCGCCGTCGCGACGTTGACGATGCTTTCCAGCGCGTCCGACAGCAGCGCGACCGACCCGGTCAGGCGCCAGGCCAAGGTCTTGAGCGCCAGCACGACAAGGCCCACGAGGATGCTGCCGGCGGCGATTTTCAGACTGTTCGACACAGGTTCGGTCCCCTTGTCGCTTCCACGATCCGGTCCGGCCAGCATCTGGCAGAAGCGGCGCCCCGTGCCAAGCGACCTTTTGCCGGCGTCCCGGCCACCGCCCGGCCTGCTGCGGGTTTTTGATTGACTGATCACTCAATTCATATCAAGCTTAGGGGATCAAACAAAGCTGCGGCGCGACAGGGCCGCGCCGGCGGCGATCCGGCAGCCCCGGCGCCTTGCGCGTGGCTGTGCGCCAGCGGGCGGTCGCGGCGCCCATCATTCGGACGACGAAGAAGGATCGCCCATGACGCCCATCATTACCGTCGCCTATCTCAGCGTGCTGGCCTGCGCGCTGTTCGTCCTGATCCGCTGGCCCCGCCTGCGGCTGCAGGGCGAAGAGCCCGTCGGCCTGTTCACCCTGATCGCGCTGCTGTTCACCGCCGGCCTGGACATGGGGCTGGTCATGCTGCCCCTGGCCGAGTTTCCCATCTATGAAGCCGACCCCGCCTTCGGCTTCACCAATGCCCTGGCGGTCGAGTTCGGCATGTGGGGCCCGCTGGTCTGGCTGATGTATTTCGTCGCCACCTTCTATTTCATCGTGCTGGAGCCGCGCCTGCAGCTGTTCCAGATCCCGGCGGTCAAGTGGATCTACAACCTGACGATCATCGCGACCTGCTCCTTCACCTGCTACCTGTTCATGTCGAACCTGCCCACCTATGCGCCCGACCTGTCGCAGGGCGCGGTCTGGGCGCTGGTCGTGGGGGTGATCGCCACGGCCGTCATCTCCAGCGGGAACATGGCGGTGATGAAATGGCTGGCGATCGCGTCCAGCTATGGCTTCGGGATGCTGGCCTTCACCGCGCTGGCGATGATCGCCTTCGTCTACAGCCGGGTGGATCTGGGCGATTTCACCGGCAATATCGGGCTGCTATCCGACTATTTCCTGCATCTGCCGCGCTTCGCGGTACCCATCGCCGACTATCACGAGTTCTACCTGTTCTGGTGGTTCGCCTGGTCGATCATGATCGGGCAGTTCGTCGCGCGATTCGTGGGCGGGATGCAGGTCTGGCAGCTGGCGCTGGCCATGGTGGCGCTGCCCGCGATCCCCTTGGGGCTGTGGTTCTCGGTCCTCTTCGTCTATCACCAGGGAGGCGTCACGATCCCCGGCTGGCTCAACTGGTTCATGATCACGGTCGGCGTGGTCTTCGTCATCAATTCGCTGGACAGCCTGATCCGCCTGTACTCCGCCAATCTGGGCTGGTCGCGCGAGAGGCTGGGCGACCGGGGCTATTATCCGCTGCATTTCGGCCTGCAGCTGGCGCTTGTCGGAGCTTACGTCTTCACGCCGTTCCAGATCCAGTGGGTCGGGCTGATCGTGGCGGGGCTGTACGGTCTGGTCTATCTGCTGCTGGCGCGCAGGCTGGCGCGGCTGAACGGCATCGGCGCCGCCTGAGCGCCCCATGCGAAAGGCGCCGCCCCGGAAACGGGACGGCGCCTGAGGGATCGCCCGGCGTCGAGAGGGCGGGTCAGTTGTCGCCGCGGTCCGAATCGTCGCCGAAGCGGGCATCGTCCGAATACTCGTCCTCGCCCTCGCCGACGAACTTGGCCGACAATGCGATCGAGTGGTTGTCATGGACCGGGTCCATCACGACATCCGACGGGATCTCGCCCACCAGCCATTCGCGCAGCTCTTCGCGGATCTCGGCGGGCTCCTGCCCGGTTGCCTCGGCCAGATAGGTCACGAAGGCGCGCTGGTCGCCGTCCACCTCGTCAAGATCGGCCTCGTCAGCCTCGGGCCATTTGTCGATGATCGCTTCATAGAAGGCCGACCAGTTTTCTTGAACATGGTGCCATTTCATCAGTAACCTCCTGTCGGCAGGCCGCCCTGGAACCAGCGCGCCGCCCCTGTGATATCCTCGCCGACGCCGGCGACGGTGTTGCAGCCTGCCAGAATCGAGCAGGTCAGCAGTGTAACCCAAAACATGCGCATCAGTTCGTCTCCTGCCACCAGACTTCGGGCAGAAAGCCCGGCCAGTCTCCGTAAATGGGAATCGTGTCGGGATATGCCAGATCGGCGGCATGTGCCAGCCGCGACACCGGCGAAAAGCTGACCGGGATCACGTAGCGCCCCGCCATCAGCACCCGGTCCAGCGCCTGGACCGCGGCGGTGAACTCTTCGGCGGTCTCGGATCCGACCATTGCGTCGATCATCGCCTCGGCGGCGGGGCTGTCCATGCCCATCCAGTTGCGGCTGCCGGGCGTCGTGACCCCGTCGCGGCCCCAATACAGCCGCTGCTCGGTGCCCGGCGACAGCGACAGCCCGCGTTCGTACCAGGTCATGTCGAACTGGTAGTTGTTGGTACGTTCCACATATTGCGCGGCATCGGTCAGCGTCACCTGCGGGGTGATGCCCAGGGGCCGCAGCGCCTCGACATAGATGTTCACGATCTGGCGAACCTCGGACCCGCTGCGCATGGCGGTGCCGTTCTGGTTCAGCAGGATCTCGAAGGCGAAGGGCTGGCCGTCGCCGTCGCGCAGCTGGCCGTCCTGGATGGTCCATCCCGCCTCGGCCATCAGCGCCATCGCGCGGCGGATGCCGGCGCGGTCCATCGCGCGGTCGGACCCTTCGGGCAGGGCATAGCCCTCCAGCGCGCCGGGGGGCAGGCTGGCGGCATGAGGCTCCAGCAGCGCGGCCACCGGGCCCGTGGCGGGGTCGTGATCCATGCCGAGGATCGAGTTCGAGAAATACGAGGTGATGCGCGGATCGGCCCCGCCGTTCAGGGTCTGGTTGATGAAGCGGAAATTGAACATCTCGATCATCGCCTGACGCACGCGCCAATCGGCAAAGATCGGGTTGCGGGTGTTCATGGCCAGCCCGACGATCCCCGAGGGCCGTTCGTTCGGGATCTCGGACGTGACCACCTCGCCGCGCGTGACCAGGGGGAAGTCGTACTCGGTCGCCCAGTTCTGCGCCGACAATTCGCGCCAGACGGTGACCTCGCCGGCCTTGAAGGCCTCGAACATGGCATTTGCATCGCCGAAGTAATCATAGCGGATCATGTCGAAATTGTTCACCCCGGCCATCAGGGGCAGGTCGCGGCCCCAATAGTCGGGATTGCGGCGAAAGCTGATCGCGCGGCCCGGATCGACCCGGTCGATGACATAGGCGCCGCTGCCGATCGGCGGCTCCAGCCCGGATGCGCCGAAATCATGCCCCTCCCATTGCGCCTTCTTCAGGACGGGGCGCAGGCCCATCAGCAGGGGCAATTCCCGGTCGGCCTCGGTGAAGGTCAGGCGGACGCCGTGATCGCCCACGGGCGCGATCCGGGCGACCTTGGACCAAGCGCTGTGATAGCGGGGATGCCCTTGGGTCCCGAGCGTCTCGTAGGACCAGATCACATCTTCGACGGTGACCGGGCTGCCATCGGAAAACCGCGCCTCGGGGCGCAGGATGAACTCGACCCAGGTCCGGTCCGGGGCCACCTCGACCGTCTCGGCCAGCAGGCCATAAAGGGTGAAGGGTTCGTCGATGGACCGCATCATCAGTGATTCGGTGACATGCACGCCCACGCCCCAAGCCGCATTTCCCTTGAGAACCCATGGCTTGAGGCTGTCGAATCCCCCCGGTTCGGCCAGGCGAATCATGCCGCCCTGCGGCGCCTCGGGATTGGCATAGGGAAGATGCGCGAATCCCTGTGGCAGGGCAGGTTCTCCATAGATTGCAATGCCATGGGCCGGCGCGGCAAGGCTTGCCAGAGGCATTGCTGCAACACCGCCTGCCACGACCCCCAGACCTGCGACAAGCCCTTTGAGCGCGTGATTGTTCAGCTTTTCAAAGATTCGCATTGCCCGCCGCCTTGCCGTTTCTTGTTTGCCCGCGATAACAACAGGCTTGACCGGCGGGCGTCAACCGATGCTGGAAGATCGCTGTTGGACTCGCGCGTTTCCTCGCGTATAAACAGGACACTGCTCGATAGGTTTCTTGCCTGTATGAAACCTGCCTCATGACTTGCGCCCGCCTTGTGCGGGCGCCTTTTTTTTCGGATGCTGCCCCCGCAAGGCCGATCCTGCGGGGTCCGGCTCATCCGCAAGTCAAGGAGCAGCCGATGTTCGAGAAATTCCTGAAGGGCAAGACCGCCGTGGTGACCGGATCCAATTCCGGGATCGGTCTGGGCGTGGCCGAGCGTCTGGCCCGGGCGGGGGCCGACGTGGTCCTGAACAGCTTCACCGACACGGACGAGGATCACGCGCTGGCCGGGAAGATGGCCGCCGAGCACGGCGTCGCCGTCCGCTATATCCAGGCCGACATGTCCAAGGGCGACCAGTGCCGCGCGCTGATCGAAAAGGCCGGCGCCTGCGATATCCTGGTCAACAATGCGGGCATCCAGCATGTCGCGGCGATCCCTGATTTCCCGGCGGCGAAATGGGATGCGATCATCGCCATCAACCTGTCCTCGGCCTTCCACACCACGGCGGTGGCGCTGCCGATGATGCGGGCGGCGGGCTGGGGGCGGGTGATCAACATCGCCTCGGCCCACGGGCTGACGGCCAGCCCCTACAAGTCCGCCTATGTCGCGGCCAAGCACGGCATCGTTGGCCTGACCAAGGTGACGGGGCTGGAGACCGCGCGCGAGCCGATCACCGCCAATGCGATCTGCCCGGGCTATGTGCTGACCCCGCTGGTGGAAAGCCAGATCCCCGACACGATGGCGAAATACGACATGGGGCGCGAGGAGGTGATCGAGAAGGTGCTTCTGGAACGCCAGCCCTCCAAGGATTTTGCCACCACCGATCAACTGGGCGACACGGCGGTGTTCCTGTGCAGCGACGCGGCGGCGCAGATCACCGGCACGACGATCAGCGTCGATGGCGGCTGGACCGCGCTTTGACCGGAACCTGACGGCAATTCAGCGGGTTGCCGCCCGATCACATCAGGGAGAGGGTCATGAAAGGCATCGTCGCTTGGTTTCTGGGGGTTCCGGTCGTGGTGATCGTGATCCTCTACGTCCTTGGCCTCTTCTGATGCGCAAGGGACGCCCCGCCAACTGCGGGGCGTCCTTCGAGACAGGATCAGAGCAGGCTGTTCTGGATCGCCTGAATGTCGGAATTCGTCAGCGTCTTGGCGATCTCCTTGCGCAGCCGCAGCTGCAATTCCTTGTGATAATGCTTGCGCATCACCCCCAGGGTCGAGGGATCGGCGATGATGGCGATATCCTCCAACCGGTTCTTGAGGACCATCGCGTTCAGGTGACGCGTCAGCTGCAGGGCAAAGCTCGCCTCCTCCTCGTCGCGGGGCGAGATCTCGTCCAGCTGGGCCGTGGGGCCCGAGGTCAGGCTGTCAGGGGTGACCTTCTCGGTTTCGGTCAGTTCCAGCCCGTGCTTGGCGATGTTGCGGAAGATGGTGGCGGAATGGCCGTCCGCGACGACCACCACAGCGTTGTGGGGCAGCATTGTCAGCTCCTTCTTTGTCTGCTCGTCGCGCTTCAACGCGGGCTGGGGCGGGCTAGTTGCAGCCCGCGCAGAACCGGCGGATGCGCGCCATCGCATCCTGAAGGATCTCGTCGGCGGTCGCATAGGAGATGCGGAAATGCGGCGACAGGCCGAAGGCCGCGCCAAAGACCACCGCCACGCCTTCCTCGTCCAGCAGCGCATTGGCGAAGGCCTCGTCGCTGTCGATCAGCGTGCCGCCCGCGCTGGTCTTGCCGATCAGACCGGCCATCGAGGGATAGACATAGAACGCCCCCTGCGGCACCGGGCAATCGAGCCCCTCGCAGGCGTTCAGCCCCGCCACCACCAGATCGCGGCGCCGCTGGAACACCGCCCGGCTGTCGCGCACGTAATCCTGGGGCCCCTCCAGCGCGGCCTCGGCGGCATATTGGCTGACCGAGCAGGGGTTCGAGGTCGATTGCGACTGCAGCTTGGCCATGGCCCGGATCAGCGCCTCGGGCGCCGCGCCATAGCCGATCCGCCAGCCGGTCATGGCATAGGACTTGCTGACCCCGTTCATGGTCAGCACCCGGTCCTTCAGGCGCGGCTCGACCTGGCCCGGGGTGCAGAATTCGAAGCCGTCAAAGACAAGGTGTTCATAGATGTCGTCGGCCAGGATCCAGACCTGCGGGTGGCGCAGCAGCACCTCGCACAGCGCCGCCATCTGCGCCCGGTCATAGCCCGCCCCCGAGGGGTTCGAGGGCGAATTGAGGATCAGCCATTTGGTGCGAAGCGTGATCGCGGCCTCCAGCGCCTCTGGGGTCAGGCGGAACCCTGCCGCCTGGTCGCAGGTCACGACGACCGGGGTGCCGCCCGCCAGCAGCACCATGTCGGGATAGCTGACCCAATAGGGCGCGGGCACGATCACCTCGTCGCCCGCGTCCAGCGTGGCCATCAGCGCGTTGAACAGGATCTGCTTGCCGCCCGTGCCCACGGTGATCTGCGAGGGCGCATAGTCCAGCCCGTTCTCGCGCGCGAACTTGTCCGCGATGGCGCGCTTCAGCGACGGCGTGCCGTCCACCGCCGTATAGCGGGTATGGCCCGCGTCGATGGCGGCCTTGGCGGCGTCGCGCACATGCAGGGGCGTGTCGAAATCGGGCTCTCCGGCGGACAGGCTGATGATGTCGCGCCCCTCGGCGGCCAGTTCGGCGGCGCGCATGCTCATCGCGATGGTGGGCGAGGGCTTGATGCGGGCCAGCCGGTCGGAAATGAACGCCATCGGGGCACCCCTTGCTGTCGGTTTGATCTGTCGGCCCGCATGGCATACGCTGAGCCTTCATGTGCCACAAGCAGGGGATGGAGCGGATGGACAGCTATGCCGAGCCGATGGCGACCCTGGGCGACCGGCTGACCGCCGCGCGCGAGGGGGCGGGCCTCGATGTCGCCGCGATGGCCGAGGCCCTGGGCCTGCGCCCCGAGACGCTGGAAGGGTGGGAGGTCGATCAGGCCGAACCGACCGCCTCGCTGATGGGACGGATCGCCACAGTCACCGGGGTCTCGCCCGTCTGGCTGTTGACGGGGCAGGGCGCGGGACCCAAAGACGACCGTGCGGGTGCCGATCTGCGGGCCGAACTGGCCGATCTGCGCCGACTTCTGGCCGAGGCCAGCGCCCGCGTGGAACGTCTGGAAGAGGCTTTGTCCCATGGCTGAGACGATGGAAACCCCCGAACACCGCCTGAAGCGCCTGCACATGCGCAGCTGGCGGCGCGGCATGAAGGAGATGGATCTGATCCTGGGCCATTTCGCCGACGACTGCCTGACCGGGCTGACCGCCGAGGATCTGGACCTCTACGAGCGGATGCTGGGCGAGAACGATCAGGACCTGTACCTGTGGGTAACCGCGCAGATGGGGCAGGCGGACGGTCCCGATCGCGGCGCGCCGGACATCCTGGCCCCGATGCTGGACCGCATCGCCACCCATGCGGTCGGGCGCCTGTCGGGAAATCCCTAAAATCCAAGCGAACAGGGCGGTGAAACGCGCTGTTTTCGATGCAAAATTAACCGGGTCTTGTCCTTTCCCCTGCAAAGGTCGCATCAGACGAACAGGACAGGACGACCCGCCCCATGCTTGCCCCTGCACCCCGCGATCCGCGCCCGACCGCCCCCGCCGCGTCCGACCCCCTGCCGGACATGACCCAGGCCTATCTGGAATCCCTGCAACTGCTGGAACGGATGCACCGGCTGATGCTGGATCTGGTCAAGGACGAATTCGAACGGCTGCGTCAGGGCGACCTGACACCGGTCCAGGCGATGATCCTCTACAACCTGGGCGAGGCCGAGGTCTCGGCCGGGGAATTGCGCTCGCGCGGGATGTATCAGGGCTCGAATGTCAGCTACAATCTGAAGAAGCTGGTGGCGATGGGCTATGTCCACCACGAACGCTGCGATCTGGACCGCCGTTCGGTCAAGGTGCGGCTGACCCCCGAGGGGCAGGCCATGCGCGAGATGGTCCGCCAGCTGTTCATCCGCCATGCCGAAGGGCTGGCCATGTCCGGCGTGCTGGAGGATCCGCCGCTGCCGCAGGTCAACCTGCAATGCCGCCGGATCGAGCGCTTCTGGGGCGACCAGATCCGCTACATCTACTGACGCCCCGTTTCCGTGTCTGCGGCCATCGCGGGGCTCCGCGACGGCCGCAACGGGTCTTACCAGCTGCCAGCCTTACCAGCTTCCGGTGTTCTCCATGCTGGCCCAGGGCTCCTGCGGCGCCAGCGCGTCGCCCTCCTGCAGCAGTTCGATCGAGATGTTGTCGGGGCTGCGCACGAAGGCCATGTGGCCGTCGCGGGGGGGGCGGTTGATCGTCACACCCGCATCCTGCAGCCGCTGGCACATCTCGTAGATATTGCCGACGCTGTAGGCCAGATGGCCGAAATGCCGGCTGTCCGAGGGCAGGCCCTCGTCGCCGTCCCAGTTGTGGGTCAGTTCGACCGGGCATTCCGGCTGTCCCGGAGGCGCCAGGAAGATCAGGCTGAAGCGGCCCTTGTCATTGTCGATGCGGCGGGTTTCCTCCAGCCCCAGCAGGCGGAAGAAGTCCATCGTCTTGTCCAGGTCCTTCACGCGGACCATCGTGTGCAGATAGCGGATGTTCATGGGGGTCTCCTTTGACGTCTCGCCGGGGACGGTGCCACGGCGGTGCAGCCCCTGCAACAAATTGCCGGTCGGTCGGTTCCTCACCCCGATGCCGCAGCGGACACGCGCCTTCGTCGTTGAACCTGTCGCCGCATTCGTGGCAAGGGAGGCCTGACATTCGCCCATGAGGACTCCGCCATGCCCCTGACCCCCGACCAGCAGGCCGAGATCGACCAGCAGCGCAGCCAGCCGCGCCAGACCCTGCGCGCCGTGTCCGAGGGGATGGAGAAGCACCTTTATGTCGCCCATCCGGTCCTGGATCACGGGCTGGTCCGGGTCGTCGACTACATGGGCGACGATGCGGCGATCTGCCAGGCGGCGCGGGTCAGCTATGGCACCGGCACCAAGTCGGTGCAGAACGACGAGGGGCTGATCCGCTATCTGATGCGGCACTGGCACTCGACGCCCTTCGAGATGTGCGAGGTCAAGTTCCACGTCAAGCTGCCGGTCTTCGTGGCCCGCCAGTGGATCCGCCACCGCACCGCCAATGTGAACGAATATTCCGCGCGCTATTCGATCCTCGACCGCGAGTTCTACATTCCCGCCCCCGAGCAGCTGGCCGCGCAATCGGCGCAGAACAACCAGGGCCGGGGCGAGGTGCTGGCGGGCGACGAGGCGCAGCGCGTGCTGGACCTGCTGCGCGAGGATGCGATGCGCAGCTATGACCATTACGAGGCGATGCTGAGCCAGGACGGCCAGCAGGGGCTGGCGCGGGAATTGGCGCGCATGAACCTGCCCGCCAATATCTATACCCAGTGGTACTGGAAGGTGGACCTGCACAACCTGCTGCATTTCCTGCGCCTGCGCGCCGATGCCCATGCGCAATACGAGATCCGCGCCTATGCCGACCTGATGTGCGACATCACCCGCGATTGGGTGCCCGCCGCCTTCAACGCCTTCCGCGACTACCGGATGGATGCGGTCAGCCTGTCGGCCCAGGGGGCGGCGGCGCTGAAGCGCCGCCTTGCCGGCGAGGCGGTCACGCAGGAGACCTCGGGCATGGGCGCGCGCGAATGGCGCGAGTTCCAGGCCGACTGGGGCTGAGCCCCGCCCTCAGCCCAGAAGGCGGGTGCGGCCCGGGGCCAGCCCCTCGATCCGCACCACCACCTCGTCGCCCGGCTGCAACGCGCCCACGCCGGCGGGCGTGCCGGTGAAGATCAGGTCGCCCGGTTCCAGCCGCACCAGCCGCGACAGATGCGCGATGATCTCGGCCACCGGCCAGATCATCTGCGACAGCCGCCCGTCCTGGCGGACCTGGCCGTTCACCTCGGCCACCAGCCGCGCGTCATCGGCTGGCGCGCCGGGCTGCAGCGGCCCGCAGACCGCCGAGCCGTCGAAGCCCTTGGCCATGTCCCAGGGGCGGCCCATGCGCTTGGCCTCGGCCTGCAGGTCGCGGCGGGTCAGGTCGTTGCCGGCGGCATAGCCCCAGATCAGCCCACCCGCCTTAGCGGCCGCGATGTCGGACCCGCCCGCGCCCAAGGCCACGACCAGCTCGCCCTCGAAATGCAGATCCTGCGTCGCCGGCGGCCAAGGCAGGTCGGCATCCCCGGTCAGCAGGGCATCGGCGGGCTTGGTGAAGAAGAAGGGCGGCTCGCGGTCGGGATCGTGGCCCATCTCGCGGGCATGATCGGCATAATTGCGCCCCACGCAGAAGATGCGCCGGACGGCGAAGCGGTCGGTCGCGCCCTCGACGGGCACCGAGGGCACAGGGGCGGGGGGCAGCACGAACCCGGTCATGCCGCGAAGAGCCCGTCGAAATCCGCGAAGCCCTTGACCTCGATCGGGTTTCCCGAGGGGTCGAAGAAGAACATGGTCCGCTGTTCGCCGGGTTCGCCCTCGAACCGGATCTGCGGGGGGATGTCGAAGCTGACGCCCTGCGCCTGCAGCCGTTCGGACAGGGCCAGCCAGTCGGGCAGCGGCAGCACCACGCCCAGATGCGGCATCATCACCATGTGATCGCCGACCCGGCCCGTGCGCGTGACCGGAAAGGGCGTGCCCAGATGCAGCGACAGCTGGTGGCCGAAGCAGTCGAAATCGACCCAGCTGTCGGTCGACCGCCCCTCGGTGCAGCCCAGCACGTCGCCATAGAAGCGGCGGGCCGCCTCCAGATCGGTGACATGGATGGCAAGGTGGAACAGGGATCTCATGGCGTCCTCCGCATGGGTGCAGGGACAGTCATGCACATCGTGCAAAGCGCCGGCAAGGGAGGGCATGGCTGGGCGCCGAAGATCATGTGCTTCGGGCGGCGACCGAACCGGCGCCGAGGGCGCCCTTCCTCAGGCCAAGGCGTCCAGGACCTCTCCAGCCAGCCGTGCCGTGTCCGGCCAGCCGGGCAGCGCCGCGCCCGCGCGGGCGGCGGCGGCGGCGCAGGCGGCGCGGTCCTGCGGGGACTCCAGCAGGCGGCGCAGGGCCTGCGCCAGGGCGGGGGCATCGTCGGGGGCGACCAGCAGGCCCGCATCCTGCGGCACCGTGTCGGGCACGGCGCCGGTGCGGGTGCTGACGATGGGCAACCCATGGGACAGCGCCTCGTCGAAGACGATGCCATAGCCCTCGTAGCGGGTGGCCAGCGCGAAGATCGAAGCCTGAGAGTAAAGCTGCGCCAGACGCTCGGGCGCGACCCGGCCCGCCAGGTCCAGCCGCGCGCCAAGGCCGCTGTCGCAGATCTGGTCCTCCAGCGCGGCGACATGGGGCATGTCCCAGGGATTGCCCGCGATCACCGCCTGCCAGTCCAGATCGGCCAGCTGCGCCAGTGCCGCGATCAGCACGTCATGGCCCTTGCGCGGATGCAGGATCCCCACCGACAGGATCAGCGGAGGCGCGACCGGCGCCGGGGCGCGTGCCTGTGCAGGGCGGTCGGTGCCGGGGCGGACCACGGTGATGCGGTCGGGGGCGACGCCGTAGCGCTCGACCAGCATGGCGCGGGTATGGGGGCTAGGGACCAGCACATGGCGGGCATGGGCCAGATTGGCGCGCTCGGTCCGCCACAGGTGGTCGGCCAGATCGGCGGGCAGGGCGCTCTCCTGTGCCAGCGGGTGGTGGATCATCGCCACGATGGGCGCCCTGATCGCGGCGACCCCGGCCGGGTCCAGCGCGCCGAAGGCCAGCCCGTCGATGATCACCGGGCGATCCGCCGGCAGGGCCTGCAGATCGGCCAGCGCCTGCGCCATCTGCGAGGGCGAGGGCGTGGGGAAGCTGTCGGGCAGCGCCAGCACCTCGACCTGGCGGCCTTGGGCGCGCAGCCCCTCGACCAGGCGGCGGTCATAGATGTACCCGCCGGTCAGGGTGGTGATGTCGCCCGGCAGGGCGAAGGTCAGATGTCGGGGATCGGTCACGGATCGGCCTGTGCGATGGAGGAGGGATTGGCGATCGGCGCCGCATCCCGGCGCCGCTGGATCAGAAGGACCAGCAGCCCCGGCAGGGTGCTGGCGAGGAACACCAGCCCGAAGGCCAGGCTGGCCGCGAAGCCCGCCTGCGCCGTGGCGCCGACCAAGGGGAAAAGGCCCGCCGCTGCCCCCTCGCGCAAGCCCCATCCGCTGACGGTGACGGGCAGGATCATGGTCAGCAGGATCAGCGGCACCAGAACGGCGGTTTCGGTCGGCGACAGGACGGTGCCGGTCGCGCGGGCGCAGAAGGCGAAGGCGGTCAGGTTCGCGGCCGTGATGGCCAGGTTCAGCGCGATCTGGCGGGGCAGGGCGTCGCGGGTCAGCAGGGTCGCCCGCAGGGCGGCGCGCAGGTCTCGGGCGGCCGCATCGGCCCGGCGCGACAGGCGCCCGGCGCCGGCGATGGCCAGCACCATGCCCAAGGCGGCGACCAGCAGCAGGCCGATCAGCCCCATGACCCATGCGGGCAGGGCCAGCCCGTCGGGATGCAGCGTGACGGCCAGCGCGCCCAGGGCCAGCACCAGAAACAGCGTCACCTGGCCGGCCATCCGCTCGATGGCGACGGCGGCCCCGGCGCGCTTCAGCCCCGCCTCATGGCGGGCGCGGACGGCGCGGCCCGCATCGCCCATGACGCCGCCGGGCAGGGACTGGTTGACCACCTGCGCCAGATAGTACTCGCCCACCGCGCGGGTCATCGGGATGGTCTGGCCCAGCTGCCGCGCGGTGATCCGCCAGCGCAGCGCCGACAGCACGGTCTGCGCCGTCAGCGCCAGCGTCGCGGCGGCCAGCCAGCGCGGGTCCGCCTCGGCCAGCAGGCGCAGGGCCTGCCGCCCGTCCAGCCCGAACCACAGCAAAGACATGACCACCAAGGCCACCAGGATCTGCAGACCATGTGTCACATTCATGAAGGAGATACGTCGCCCGCACCGGAAAAGTTGCGCAGGAAAAGATCCCGCAGGTCTTCCATCGGCAAGGCGGGGCTGCCCGGCCGGGGGATCAACCCCTCCGTCAGCCCCCAGGCGGCGGTGCGCGCGACCAGATGGGGCGGGCCGATGACGTGCAGCGGCACCTCGCGCCGCTCGTCCAGCCCGATCGAGGTCGCGGCCTGGTGATCGCCGACCAGCAGGATCAGCGGCGGATCCTCGCCCTGCCGCAGGGCATAGTCCAGCGCCGCCTGCAGGGTATAGTCGACGCTGTCGCGATACTGCGCGCGCACCCGGTCGCGGTCGCGCCAGACGACATTAGGGGGATCGCCCTCCTGCGCCATCGCGTCGAATTCGGTGCCGTCGCCCAGATCCTCCCATGGCAGCATGCGGGGCACCGGGGTCCAGGGCGCGTGGGACGAGATCAGCGCGATCTGCGCAAACAGGCGGCGCGGATCGTCACCCTCGCGCAGCAGGCGGTCGGTTGCGGCCAAAGTGAACTGGTCGGGCATGGTGACCCAGTTGAAGGGCAGCCCCCGATAGCCCAGGTCGGGGAAGGCCAGGATGCGCTGGAAGCCCATCGTCAGCGCCTCGGGCCAGGGGCGCACGATGGCGGGCATCACGGCGGCGGTACGAAAGCCCGCATCGGCGGCATGGTGATACAGGGTCTTGCGCCCGCTGACGATGGCCGCCTGATAGCGGGTCTGATCGTCGATCCGCAGCCCGTTGGCCAGGGTCGCATGCGCCAGCCAGCTCTGCCCGCCATGGGTGGGCGAGGTCAGAAAGCCCGAGGCCGTGGCCACGCCCTGCGCGGTCAGCTGATCCTCGGCCCGGGCCAGGGTCTGCAGGTGCAGATCCGCGAAGAAGTCCGTGTCGAAGCTGGTGCGGCCATAGCTTTCCAGAAAGATCACCAGCACGTCGCGGTCGATGAGGCCCAGGGGGTTGTCCAGCGTCGCCAGCGCCTCGTGCCCGACATCGGCGCGAAAGCGGCGCAGTTCCGTCAGGGTGCGGGCGGCCAGCTGCGCGCGCTGGAGGGCATAGGTGGAGGTGGCGGGGGTCAGCGCCTCGACCCCGCGCGGCGGGGCGGCGATCATCGCCACGACCAGAACCACGGCCCCCGCCAGCACCGAACGGCGCCGCCACAGGCTGTGCGGGGCCTGCCGCAGGATCCGGCCCATCGCCCACCACAGGCCGACGAAGATCAGGACGATCAGCACGATGGCGCCCAGGACCCCCGCGACGGCGGCGGGCTTGCCCAGGCTGCCCGCGATCAGCCGGACCGAGGCATCCAGCAGCGGCAGGTCCCCGACCGGGTTGAACCGGCGCCCGAGGCTTTCCATCATCGCCAGATCGGCGACCTTGAGGACCGTGACGGTGCCCAGCACCCCCGTGACCAGCGCACGCAGCGCCGTGCCCGCGACCGACCGCCCCGAGGCCAGCGCCGCCAGCAGCAGGGCCAGCAACTCGGGCGCGGGCAGGGCCCAGGCCCGCCAGCTCATCCGCGCCATCTCGGTCGGCAGCGCGGTCAGGGCGTGCAGCAGCAGGATCGCGGCCAGCAGGGACCACAGGGCAGGCGGGTGGCGTCGGATCACCGGGTTCTCCGCAGCCACAGCATGTCGCTGCCGAAGGACCAGAGCAGCGCGGCCGAGACCAGACGCGTCAGCCAGATGGCCAGATCCGGCGGCATCTGCGGCAGCTGCAGCGCGATCAGCGTCGCCAGCTGCAGCACGCAGACGGTCTTGCGCAGATAGCTGACCGGCAGCGGCGCGGTCATCCACGGCCATATCCATCCCAAAGTGATGAAGACATAGCGCATGATGCCCAGGATCAGCACCTCGGCGCCCACAGGGCTGCCGACATAGGCATGCAGCGCCAGGATCAGGGCCAGACCGGCATCGACCTCCATGTCGAAGCGCGCGCCGAAGGCCGAGCACAGTCCGCTGCGCCGGGCCAGATACCCGTCCACGCCGTCCAGCGTCAGGGACAGGGTGGCGATGCCGGCCACGATCCAGCCCGCCGCCCCCACGCCCACCAGCGGCGCCAGCAGCGCGATGGTCAGGGCCATCCGCATCAGCGTCACCGCATTGCAGGCGCCAAGCCGGTCATGCGGGTAATGGCGCAGCATGGCCACGCTGACCAGCGCCGCCGCCGCCAGATAGGCCCCGCCCGCCAGCAACGCGCCGCTGCCCTGATCCAAAACCAGCACCCCCACGGCCAGCGTCAGGGCCAGACCGGCGGGCAGCGCCAGCGCCAGCCCCTCGGGCAGTTGGCGGCGCGCGGCGGCGGGTGGAGTCGAGGCGGTGCGGGGCGGGGAAATCTGCATCGCCAGACAATATGACCGAAACATGACGCGTCAAGCGCCTCGGCAAAGACGCTTGCGTGATCGCCCCGGGCGGCTATCGTGGTCCGGATGAAGGAGGGGACGCCATGGCCTTGGGCGCGAACGGCTACGGAACGACGGCGCGCGTGCTGCACTGGCTGGTCGCGGCGCTGATCCTGGCCATGATCCCGGTGGGTCTGATCATAGTCAGGGAGGGGCTGGATCGGGGCCTTCAGGATGCCTTGTTCATCTTTCACAAGAACGTGGGTAGCCTTCTGATCGCCCTCGTGGCGCTGCGGCTGGTCTGGCGGCTGACCCATCCGCCCGCGCCCCTGCCCGCCCATCTGCCGGGCTGGCAGCGCCGGGTGGCGGGCCTGTCGCATCTGGCGCTGTATGTCCTGATGGTCGTGCTGCCGCTGTCGGGCTATGTCCGGGTCCGCGCCGGGGGCTTTCCGATCGAGGCGCTGGACGCGCTCGGCCTGCCAACCTTCGTGCCACGGTCCGAGGCGCTGGCCGACGCCGCCTCGGCGCTGCATCAGGGGTCGGCTGTCGCGCTGATGGCGGTGCTGGCGCTGCATGTGGGCGCGGGGTTGCATCACGCACTGATCCTGCGCGACGGGGTCTGGCCGCGGATCTGGCCGCCCCGGGCCCCCCGCTGACAGGACAGGCACCGCAACGGCAGGCCGGCCGGGGACTCGACAGGTGGCGCAGGCTTCGGCTAGGGACGGCAGGGCATTGCGTGACCGGACGGTCCGCCCGCCCCGTCCGTTATCATTTGTCGATCCCATTTCCGATGAACCAAACTCCTCTCGCGGGCGTTCGACGGTGCCGTCGAAAAATCACGGCCGGGACAGGCGCTGCAGGAGACTTCGTGATCAAGACCCCCGATGCGGCGATTCTGGTCGCCATCCTGGCCGCCCTTGCCGGCGTCCTCGCGCTGGACCTGCAGTTTCCCCTGGGGACGGCGGTCTGGCTGATCTACATCCTGCCGCTGGCGCTGGCCGTGCGCGCGACCCTGCCGATGCTGCCGGTGGCGGTGGCCGCGGCGGCCTGCGCGGCCATGGCGATCGGTTTCGGCTTCGACCGGGCGGGGATCGATCCCGACGTGGCCGCCCTGAACCGGGTGATGGCGGGGCTGGTCTATCTGACTCTCGGCGGGATCGGGCGCAACCTGATCCTGAACCGCGAACGCCTGACGCGCGGCGAGTGGATCAACCAGGCGCAGATCGACCTGTCCCGCGCCCTGCAGGGCGAGCTGAGTTCCGACCGTCTGGCCCATCAGGTGCTGCGCGTGCTGGCCGACCGGATCGGCGCTCGCGCCGCCGTGGCCTATGCGCGCGACGGGACGGGATATCGCCGCCTGGCCCATTGGGGCGTGGATGCGGCGGGGCTGGCCGAGCGCGTGACCGAGGGCGAGGGCCATCTGGGCCGCGCCATCTCTGAGGCCCGGCCTTTGCATCTGGCCCTGCCGCCGGATCAGGCCCTGGGCTGGGCCTCGGGTCTGGCGCGCGGGCGGGCGCCTCATGCGCTGATCGTGCCGTTGCGCGACGGGCAGCAGGTCAACGGCGTGCTGGAATTCGGGCTGGATGGCCCGCCCTCGGGGCGCATGCTCGAGCTGTTCGACCGTCTCGACGACAGGCTGGGCATCGCCCTGCGATCCGCCCAGTATCGCGAGCAGCTGCGCGAGCTGCTGGAGGAGACCCGCCGCCAGGCCGAGGAGCTGCGCAGCCATGGCGAGGAGCTGGCCGCCTCGAACGAGGAGCTGGAGGAGCAGACCCGCGCCCTGCAGGACAGCCAGCGGCGCCTTGAGATCCAGCAATCCGAGCTGGAGGGCCAGAACGCCCGGCTGGAAAGCCAGACGCAGGAGCTGGAGGAACAGCGCGACGCGCTGGCCCGCTCGCGCCGGCTGCTGGAGGACCAGTCCGAGGCGCTGACCCGCGAAAGCCGCTACAAGTCCGAATTCGTGGCGAACATGTCGCACGAGTTGCGCACGCCCCTGAACGCGCTTCTGATCATGTCGCGCCTGCTGTCGGACAATCGCGCCCGCACCCTGACGGCCGAGCAGGTCCGGTGGGCCGAGACGATCGAGGCCTCGGGCAAGGATCTGCTGGCGCTGATCAACGACATCCTGGACCTGGCCAAGATCGAATCGGGCAAGCTGGATCTGGCCCGTGACGCGGTCGATCCGCAGGACGTGGCGCAAAAGCTGCAGCGCGGCTTCGAGGCGCAGGCCCGCCAGAAGGGCCTGACCCTGACCACCCGCGTGGCGCCGGGCCTGCCCGCCTTCCAGACCGACCGCCAGCGGCTGGAGCAGGTGCTGCGCAACTTCGTCTCGAACGCGCTGAAATTCACCGATGCGGGGCAGGTGGTGCTGCACATCGCCCCGGTGCCGCAGGGCATCGCCTTTTCTGTCGAGGACAGCGGCATCGGCATCGACCCCGACCAGCAGGAGGCCGTCTTCGAGGCGTTCCGGCAGGCCGACGGCACGATCTCGCGCCGCTTCGGGGGGACCGGGCTGGGGCTGTCGATCTCGCGCGAGCTGGCAGATCTGCTGGGCGGGCGCATCACGCTGAGCAGCGAGAAGGGCAAAGGCAGCACCTTCACGCTGATCCTGCCCGCGACCCCGCCGGACCGTCAGCCCGCCGCCGCGCCGCAGTGCCTGCCCGCGCAGCCGGCGGCCATGTCCGTGCCCGCCACGACCGAGCCGATGATGCTGGACGCGCTGCCCGGCCTGACCGACGACCGCGCCGAGATCTCGCCCGGTGACCGGGTCATGCTGATGGTCGAGGATGACCCGGCCTTCGCGCGCATCCTCTATGATCTGGGCCGGGAACTGGGATTCCGCTGCATCTGCGTGGGCCGCGCCGACGATGCGGTGCGCGCGGCGCGCCACTACCTGCCGCAGGCCATCGTCATGGATGTGGGCTTGCCCGACCATTCCGGCCTGTCCGCGCTGGACCGGCTCAAGCGCGACACCACCACCCGGCACATTCCGGTCCACATGGTCTCGGCCAACGACCACGTGAAGGATGCCTTGGCGCAGGGGGCCATCAGCTACATGATGAAGCCGGTCGACCGGGGACAGCTGTCGGACGCGCTGCGCCATCTGGAGGACCGGATGGAACAGCGCCTGCGCCGCGTGCTGATCGTCGAGGACGATCCCGCGCAGATGGAGGGGCTGAAGGCCCTTCTGGCCAGCGACGAGGTCGAGACCGTGGGCGCGGGCACCGCCGCCGATGCGCTGCAGGTCTGCCGCAGCCAGACGGTCGACTGCATCGTGCTGGACATGACGCTGCCCGACGCCTCGGGCTTCGACGTGCTGGAACAGCTGGACGGCGACGGCACCGCCTCCTTCCCGCCGGTCATCGTCTACACCGCCCGCGCCCTGTCCCCCGACGAGGAGCAGCGCCTGCGCCGCTATTCCAAGTCGATCATCATCAAGGGGGCGAAATCGCCCGAGCGGCTGATCAACGAGGTGACGCTGTTCCTGCACCAGGTGGTCAGCGACCTGCCCGACAAGCAGCGCGAGATGCTGGCCGCCTCGCTGAACCGCGACGCCCAGCTGGAGGGGCGCCGGATCCTGGTGGTCGAGGACGACATCCGCAACGTCTATGCCCTGACCGGCGTCTTCGAGCCCCATGGCGCCACCGTGCAGATCGCGCGGAACGGCCGCGAGGCGCTGGAGGCCCTGGGCCGCGTCAATGACGGGGCGGCGCCCAAGGTCGATCTGGTGCTGATGGACGTGATGATGCCCGAGATGGACGGCCTGACCGCCACGCGCGAGATCCGCAAGATCGACCGCTGGAAGACCCTGCCGATCATCATGCTGACCGCCAAGGCCATGGCCGAGGATCAGAACCAGTGCCTGGCCGCCGGGGCCAACGACTATCTGTCCAAGCCGCTGGACGTCGACAAGCTCTTGTCCCTGACCCGCGTCTGGATGCCCCGGTGAGCCTCGATCCCGTACCCCTGCGTCCGGGCGACGCGATCGAGCTGGACCTGTTCCTCGAGGCGCTGAACCGGCGCTATCACTACGATTTCCGGTCCTATTCGCGCAGCTCGCTGGCGCGGCGGGCCGATCTGGCGCGGGAACGCCTCGGCTGCGCGACCCTGTCCGAGGTGCAGGGCCGCCTGCTGCACGATCCCGCCGTGCTGCCCGACATCATCGACGCGATGACCGTGCAGGTCAGCGAGATGTTCCGGGATCCCGGCTATTATCTGGCGCTGCGGCGCGAGGTGATCCCGCATCTGCGGACCTTCCCCTCGCTCAAGGTCTGGGTGGCGGGCTGCGCGGATGGCGAGGAGCTGTATTCGCTGGCCATCCTCTTCCGCGAGG
Organism: Paracoccus gahaiensis; assembly: GCF_005048225.1. Classification (GTDB taxonomy): domain Bacteria; phylum Pseudomonadota; class Alphaproteobacteria; order Rhodobacterales; family Rhodobacteraceae; genus Paracoccus; species Paracoccus gahaiensis. Next base: position 579,411 of record NZ_SUNI01000001.1, on the reverse strand, counting down.
AGGGGCTGTTCGACCGCACCCTGTTCTATGCGACCGAGATCAACCACCGCGCCTTGGCCCGGGCCGAGGGCGGCGTCTATGACATCGACCGCCTGCCGGTCTTCACCCGCAACTATCAGCAGGCGGGGGGGCTGGGATCGCTGGCGGATTACTACGCAACGGGCTACGGGCGGGCGGCCTTCGACCGCGGCCTGCGCGCGCGGACCGTGTTCAGCGAACATAATCTGGCGACCGATCAGGTGTTTTCCGAGGTTCATCTGATTTCCTGCCGCAACGTCTTGATCTATTTTGACAACACGTTGCAAAATCGCGCCGTGGGTCTTTTTGCCGAGTCGCTGGCCCGCGGTGGCTTCCTGGGCCTCGGCTCGCACGAGACGCTGCGCTTTTCCACCCATGCCGCCTCCTTCGCGGCATTCGCCGAACCCGACCGGATCTGGCGCCGGACCGCCGCCCAGGAGACCGCCCATGCCTCATAGACCCATCCGTTTCCTGATCGTCGACGATATCGACCAGAACATCATGGCGCTGGAGGCGCTTCTGCGCCGCGACGGGCTGGTCGTGGACAGCGCCCGCACCGCCAGCGAGGCGCTGGAGCTGATGCTGCAGCACGACTATGCGCTGGCCTTCCTGGACGTGCAGATGCCCGGCACCGACGGCTACGAGCTGGCCGAGCTGATGCGGTCGACCGAACGCACCCGGGGCGTGCCGATCATCTTCGTCACCGCCGCCGAGATGGACGAGGCGCGGCGCTTTCGCGGCTACGAGGCGGGGGCGGTCGATTACATCTTCAAGCCCATCGACCCGGTGGTGCTGCGCTCCAAGGCCGAGGTGTTCTTCCGCATCGGGCGCCAGGCCAAGGATTTGGAACGCCAGCGCGACGAGATGCAGGACATCGCGCGCCACCGCGACCGGGCCATGGCACAGCTGAAGGCCCATGCCGACAACTCGCCCCTGGCCTTCGTGACGCTGGACCGCGATCTGTGCATCCGCAGCTGGTCCAAGGGCGCCGAGCGCATGTTCGGGCGCGCGGCCGGCGACATGCTGGGCATGACCGCCACGCTGTCGGGCTGGCTGGACGATCAGGGCGCCGGCCTGCTGACTGGCTGGCTGGACAGCCGCCAGGACGGCGCGCCGCGCTTTTCGGCCGAGATCAGCCTGGATCACGCCGATATCGGCCCGATTTCCTGCGAGGTCTATGGCTCGGTCCTGTCCGAGGGGCCGGGGCGGCAGTCGCTGTCGCTGCAGGTGCTGGACATCACGGAACGCAAGCAGGCCGAGGAGATCCGGTCCCTGCTGATCGGCGAGCTGAACCACCGCATCAAGAACACCCTGGCCAATGTGCAGGCCATCGCGCGGCAATCGCTGCGCCAGTCGGCCAGCCTGGGCGATTTCGAGACCAGCTTCGGCGGGCGCCTGCAGGCGCTGGCCCGGGCCCATTCGATCCTGTCGGACGCGACCTGGGCCAGCGCGCCGCTGGACCAGCTGATCGATGACCAGATCAGCTCGGGCACGCTGGACGGCGACCGGCTGCTGCGCGACGGCCCGCCGGTCGAGCTTTCGCCCGACACCATGCTGCGGCTGGCCCTGACCCTGCACGAGCTGGGCACCAACGCGGCCAAATACGGTGCCCTGTCGGTCCCGCAGGGGCGCATCGGCCTGTCCTGGCGGCTGGAGGCGGGGCATCTGGTCCTGACCTGGCGCGAGACCGGCGGCCCCGCGGTGACCCCGCCCGAAAACAGCGGCTTCGGCACGACCCTGATCGGCGCGGCCGGGGGCGGCGATTCCGGCGCGGTCGAGGTGGACTGGCGCCCCGAGGGCGTGGTCTGGACCATCCGCCTGGCCGAGGGCGTGACGCGCCTGTCGGCGACGGCGGGGGCGCTGGAGGCGCCAGTGGCGGCGGTGACGGGTCGCCGGTCCACGCTGGAAGGCTGCCGCGTGCTGCTGGTCGAGGACGAGCCGCTGGTGGCGCTGGACCTGCGCTACGAGCTGGAGGATGCGGGCGCCATCGTCACCGGCGTCGCCCGCACCGTGGCCGAGGCCCTGGCGGCGGGGCAGGAGGGGCAGGTCGATCTGGCCCTGCTGGACGGCAACCTCAAGGGCGAGCCGGTGGACGAGGTCGCGCGGATGTTCGACGATCTGTCGGTGCCCTTCTGCTTTGTCTCGGGCTATGGGCGCGAGCATCTGCCGCAGGGCTTCGACCATGCACCGCTGATCGAGAAGCCCTTCCGTCCCGACACGCTGCGCGCCATCCTGACCGCCCTTCTGACCCGCGAGATGCGCCCGGCGGCGGAATAAGAACGGTCATTCGCTGGCCTCGCCCGGCCTGCCGCCCGCGTTTCGCGGCGGCGGGCCCATGCCCTGCCACCGTTCCGCCCCAGGGCGGGGGCGGCGAATGGGCGTCCCGTGCCGCCGGGGGGCAAGAACCCCCGACCGGCTTGCGCCCGCCCGCGCTTTCGGGCAGGACCGCGCCCTGACTTTCGGCAGGCGGGCATCATGACGGGCAGGGCAGAGGACGCGGCGATCATCTTCGAGGGCCTGGGAAAGAGCTTTCCCAAGGCCGGCGGCCGCGTCACGGCGTTGGAGGGGATCGACCTGACCGTGCCCGCAGGCAGCATCACCGGCATCATCGGCCGATCGGGCGCGGGCAAGTCCACCCTCTTGCGCATGGTCAACGGGCTGGAGCGCCCGACCGAGGGCCGGGTCACCGTCACCGGCCAGGATGTCGGACAGGCCCGCGGCCCGGCCCTGCGCGCGATCCGGCGCAATGTCGGGATGATCTTCCAGCACTTCAACCTGCTCTCCTCGCGCACGGTGCGCGGCAACATCGCCCTGCCGCTGCAGATCGCGGGCACGCCCGGCGGCCAGATCCGCGCGCGGGTCGACCAGCTGATCGACCAGGTGGGGCTCGGCCCGCTGGCCGACCGCTATCCGGCGGAACTGTCGGGCGGCCAGAAGCAGCGCGTCGGCATCGCCCGCGCGCTGGCCACCGGCCCTCAGGTCCTCTTGTCGGATGAGGCGACCAGCGCGCTGGACCCCGAAACGACCCAGACCGTGCTGGAGCTGTTGGGCCGGATCAACCGCGATCTGGGCCTGACCATCCTCTTGATCACGCATGAGATGGCCGTGTTGCGCGACATCGCCACCCATATGGCGGTGATCGAGGCGGGTCGCATCGTGGAATCCGGGCCGACCTACGACATCTTCACCAAGCCCACCCATCCGACCACCCGCAGCTTCCTGTCGGGGGTGACCGGCACCACGCTGCCCGCCTTCGTGGCCGGGCGCCTGCAGGACGGCCCGCCCGGCGATCAGGTGATCCGCGTGACCTTTGCCGGCACCCACGCAACCGATCCGATGCTGGCCCGTCTGGCGACCGAGCTGGGCATCAGCGCCAACATCCTCGGCGGCGCCATCGAGGAGATCGGCACGCAGCCCTTCGGCAACCTGCTGATCTCGGTCCCCGCCGATCAGGGTGACCGCGCGCGCGCCTTCCTGGAAACCCACGGGCTGACGACGGAGGTGCTGGGCCATGTCCGCTAACCTGATCCCCCTTTTGTGGGAGGCGACGCTGCAGACCCTGTGGATGGTCGCCGTCTCCTCGGTACTGGGCGCGCTTGGCGGGCTGCCCCTGGGCGTGTTCCTGGCCACCTCGCAGCGCGGCGAGCTGCTGGGCGCCCCTTGGATCAACAAGATCCTGGGGCTGGTGGTCAATGCCACCCGCTCGGTTCCCTTCATCATCCTGGTCGTGGCGATCATCCCCTTCACGCGGCTGATCGCCGGCACCTCGATCGGCACGAATGCGGCCATGGTGCCGCTGACGCTGGCCGCGATCCCCTTCATCGCCCGGCTGGTGGAAAATGCCATCCGCGAGGTCGATCAGGGCCTGATCGAGGCCGCCCGCGCGATGGGCGCCACGCCCTTGCAGATCATCGCCCGGGTGCTGATCCCCGAGGCGCTGCCCGGCATCACGCTTGGCCTGACGCTGGCCGTGGTCAGCCTGATCGGCTATTCCGCGATGGTCGGGGCCGTGGGCGGGCAGGGTCTGGGCGATCTGGGCATCCGTTACGGCTACCAGCGCTTCATGCCCGAGGTGATGGCGGCGGTGGTCGTTATCCTGATCGTGCTGGTGCAGCTGGTCCAGTCGCTTGGCGAATGGATCGCCGCCCGTGTCGACCGCCGCGCCCCGCGCAATCGCGGCCTGTAAGTTTCCCCTTCCGCAGACAAGAAAGGACCAATCCCATGCTGCGTCTGACAACCCTCGTTTCCGCCCTTGCCCTCGGCACCGCCGCGATGGCCTCCACCGCCTTAGCCGAAGACATCACCGTCGGCGTCTCGCCCGGCGAACATGGCGAGATCATGGAGAAGGTGGCCGAAGTGGCCGCCCCCCTGGGCCTCACCATCGAGGTCATCGAGTTCTCGGATTACGTCGTGCCGAACCAGGCGCTGGCGGATGGCGATCTGGATGCCAACAGCTTCCAGCACCGTCCCTATCTGGAAAACCAGATCGCCGATCGCGGCTTCGGTCTGGTCGAGGTCGGCACCACCATCACCACGCCGATGGGCATCTATTCCGATGCCCTGACCTCGATGGAGGACCTGCCCGACGGCGCGCAGGTGGCGATCCCCAACGACCCCACGAATGGCGGCCGCGCGCTGCTGCTGCTGCAGGATCTGGGCCTCATCACCCTGACCGAGGGCACGGGCCTGGTCCCCAGCCCGCTGGACGTGGCCGAAAACCCCAAGGGCCTGCGCTTCCTGGAGCTGGACGCCGCGCAGCTGCCCCGCACGCTGGCCGATGCCGATATCGCGATCATCAACACGAATTACGCGCTGGCCTCGGGCCTGTCGCCCAAGGGCGATTCCATCGCCATGGAACAGGCCGACAGCCCCTATGTGAACATCATCGTGGTGCAGGAAGGCCGCGAGGCCGAGCCTTGGGTCCAGACCCTGGTCGAGGCCTATCACAGCCCCGAGGTGAAGGCCTTCATCGACGAGACCTATGAAGGCGCCGTCCTGACCTCCTGGTAAGACCCCCCAGGGCCGCCCTCAGGGGCGGCCCTGCTCCAGGGCCCGCTGCACCAGCCCCGCGCCCGCGAACAGCGCCACGCCCATCGCCGCCAGCACCATCAGCGCGGCGAACATCAGGTCCGTCTGCCCGCGCCCGTTGGCCATCAGCATCAGATGCCCCAACCCCCGGCTGGAGCCCACCCATTCCCCGATGATCACCGCAAAGGGCGCCTGCACGGCGGCCAGCCGCAGCCCCGACCCAAGCGCGGGCAGCGCATGGGGCAGGCGGATCAGCATCAGCTCGGGCAGGGGCCGCGCCCGCATCATCCGCGCCAGATCCTCCAGCGCGGGCGGCGGGCGCATCAGCGCATCGAACAGGACCGAGGTGACCGGGAAATAGACGACCAGCGCCACCATCACCACCTTGGACGGCGCGCCATAGCCCAGCCACAGCGTCACCACCGGCGCCAAGGCAAAGACCGGCACCGCCTGCGCCACCACCAGCAGCGGCCGCATCAGCCGCCGCGCCACGGGCGACAGCGCCAGGTTCAGCGCCGTGACCACCCCAAGCGCGACCCCCACAGCCAGCCCCATCGCCAGATTGGCCAGGGTGAAGCCCGCATGTTCCGCCAGCATCGGCGCATGGGCCAGCAGCGCCGCCCCGACGCGCCCGGGCCCGGGCAGGATGAAGGGCGGCACCCCGGTCGCCCAGACCACCGCCTGCCACAGCGCCAGCACGACCAGCGGCAGCACGGCAAACCCCGCCCCCCGCCGTGCAAGCACGGGAAACCGCCTCCCCGTCATGGCGCGCCGGTCCCCGACAGCGCCGCGAACAGCGCCGCCTGCGCCGCCAGCACCTCGGGCGCGTCCAGCGGGCGGGGGACGGGACCGGGCGGCAAGGGCAAGGCCCGGCTGCCCGCCGCCCCGATCAGATAGGCCCGATCGCCAAGCCGCGCCGCCTCCAGCGGATCATGGGTGATCAGGATCACCGTCCGCCCGGCCAGCGCCCGCGCCGCCAGATCCTGCATCGCCGCCCGCGTCGCCGCATCCAGCGCCGAGAAGGGCTCGTCCAGAACCACCACCGGGCAATCCTCGATCAGCGTGCGGGCCAACGCCACGCGCTGCCGCTGCCCGCCCGACAGCGCGGCGGGGCGGCGATCCTCCATCCCCGCCAGCCCCAGATCCGCCAGCAGAGCCCGCGCCCGCGCGACATCAGGCCGCGCCCCCCGCAGCCGCGCCCCAAGCGTGACATTCGCCAGCGCCGAGGCCCAAGGCAGCAGCTGGTCCGACTGCCCCATCAGCGCGACCCGCCCCTCCGGCACCCGCAGCACGCCCTCCAGCCGCGCCGCCACCGGCAATCCCGCCACCATCCGCCCCAAAGTCGACTTGCCCACGCCCGAGGCCCCCATCAGACAGGTCCACCCCCCGGCCACAGCCGCAATCTCCAACCCCCGCGCCAGCACCGCAGCATTCAGCCACAGATCCCCCCGGACCCCCACCGCTCCATTCATCTTGGCACAAATATCCCGGGGGGAGTCCGCAGGACGGGGGGCAGCGCCCCCCTGCCACCCGTTCCCGTCATGTCCGGTCCAGCCCCATCTGCCAGAACCCGACCTCCAGCTGCGTGGCCTGGGTGAAATGCCGCGCCAGCGTCGCCGCGCGGGGCAAGGCGGGCCAGTCGGGGCCAAGCCGCGCCTCCAGCGCCGCGTCGGTCAGGGCGCCGACCTCGTGGCAGACGCGCTGATAGTCCGCCCCGCCATAGGTCGCGATCCAGTCGCCATAGGGCCCGCCGCTGGCCGCATGCACCCGCCCGATCTCGCCATAGCCGAAGACGCAGGGCGCCAGCGCCGCCAGCAGATCCAGGATGTCGCCCGAATAGCCCGTCGCCTGCACATAGCGGGTATAGGCCATGTTCGCAGGCGATTCCGGGGTCCGTTCCAGCATCGCCTCGGTGATCCCCTCGGCTCCGCAGATCTCGACATGCAGGGGCATCTCGCCGCTCAGCAGCCCATGCGCGATGGACGAGGCCGCGCGCATCTCGGACAGCCGGTCGGACTTGGCGAAGACCAGCGACCAGCTGCGCGCGAAATGCAGAAGGAACACGTAATCCTGCTGCAGATAATGCAGGAAGCTGTCCCGGGGCAGGCTGCCCGCCGCCAGCTGGCGCACGAAGTCGTGGCCCACATAGCGGTCCCATTCCGCCCCCGCCGCCTGCCGCCACAGAGTGAAGGCCCGGCCATAGTCGGGCGCGCTCATGGCGCGTTCACGTCGAGGGCCAGATCGGACAAGGGCAGCCCGCCCGGCGTGGCGCCCTGCTGGGCCAGAAAGGCCTCGAAGCGCAGATAACGCCCCGCATCCAGCGCGGCAGGGCGGCCGGCAAAGCGCGGCCAAGTGTCGTGCCATGCGGCCTCGTTCAGCGGCGTCTGCAATTCCGATGCGGTGGCCGAGAACATGTCCCAGGCCGCCTCGGGGTCGTTCTTGATGAAGGCGGTGGCGCGTTCGGTGGCGTCCAGGAACCCGGCCACCGCGGCGGCGTCCATGCGGGCGGGATCGGCCAGGTAGATCAGCTCGTCATAGGCGGGGATGCCATGCGCCTCGGGGTAGAGGCACCGCCCCTCGAACCCCTCCAGCCGCAGCTGATTCAGTTCGAAATTGCGGAAGGCGCCGATGACGCCGTCCACCTGCCCCGACATCAGCGCCGGAGAGATCGACCAGCCGATATTGATCTGCTCGACCGCATCGGGGGCCAGCCCGCCCTCGGCCAGCATGGCGTCCAGCATCACCTCCTGCACGCCCGCGACGGCGAAGCCCACCTTGCGGCCTTCCAGATCGGCGGGGCTCTCGATGCCGCTCTCGGCCAGGACCACGAGGCAGGTCAGCGGCGTCTCGACCAGCGTGCCGACGCGGGTCACGGGCAGGTCCTGATGGCGCGACAGGTGCAGCTGCGGCTGATAGCTGACGGCGATGTCCACCCGCCCGGCGGCCACCATGCGCGGCGGATCGTTGGGGTCCGAGGGGGTCACCAGCGCGACCGCCAGCCCGGCCTCGGAGAAATATCCCAGCTCTTGGGCCAGCACGATGGGGGCGTGGTCGGGATTGACGAACCAGTCCAGCATGACGGTCAGGTCCGTTTCGGCAGCAGTGGTCTGGGCATGGGCGGGCAGGGCCAGCGTGGCGAAGGCAAATGTCAGCGCTTTCACAAGGTCTCTCCTAGGTCGAAATCGGTCAGGGCCAGCAGGGCGATCTGCCCCGGCCAGCGCGATTGCAGCACCTGGCCCGCATTCTGCGCGCGCAGGCCGGTGCGGCAGGCCAGCACGACGCGCGGGGCCGTGCCGGGGTCCAGATCGGCGATGCGCTCGGGCGGGACATGGCTCGCGCCGGCAAAGGGTGGCGCCTCGGCCCGCAGGTCGATCAGCAGATCGCCGGGGGCGATCTGGCTGTGGGCGATGAAGGGCAGCGGCGCCTCGGGTTCTGGCGCCGCGTCGAAGCGGAAGCCGCCCATCCGCCAGCTGGCCGCATCAATGCTGATCAGGCGCCCGAGCGGCGAGGGGGCCAGCCCGGCCAGCACCGCAAGCGCCATCTGCGCCTGCAGCGCGCCGATCATCCCCACGACCGGCCCCAGCACGCCCGCCGTGGCGCAGCTGGCACCCTGCCGGGGCAGGTCGGGAAACACCGCCCTCAGGCTGGGCGCCCCCGCGCAGCAGGCCAGCGCATAGCCCGAGAGGTCCAGCGCGGATCCCGAGATCAGCGGCCGGCCCGCCTCGATGCAGGCATCCGACAGGGTCAGGCTGACGGCAAAGGTGTCGGCGCAATCCAGCACCGCATCGGCACCCTCCACCAGCGCGGGCGCATTGGCCGGGGTCAGCCATTCGATGCGGGGGATGACCTGCACCTCGGGGTTCAGCGCGGCCATGACCTCGGCGGCGGCCTTGGCCTTGAACTGGCCGGTCTCGTCGCTGCGATAGAGCGGCTGGCGGTGCAGGTTGGTGACCTCGATCCGGTCGGGATCGACCAGCGTGATCCGCCCCACCCCCGCCGCCACCAGATATTGCAGCGCCGGGCACCCCAAGCCCCCCGCGCCCACGATCAGGACGTGGGAGGCAGCCAGCCGGGCCTGCCCCTCGGGGCCGATCTGCGGCATCTGGCGGGCATAGCGGCTCATGCCGTCACCGCCAGCCAGTCCCGCAGCCGCCCCTCGGGGTCAGGGTTCAGGGTGATGTCGGTCACCGCCGAGACCACATCCGCCCCCGCCGCGAAGGCGCCGGGCGCGCGGTCCACGGACATGCCGCCGATGGCGATCAGGGGGATGTCCCCGACCCGGGCCTTCCATTCGGTGACCCGCGCCAGCCCTTGGCTGTGCCATTTCATCTGCTTGAGGATCGTCGGATAGACCGGCCCGAGCGCCACGTAATCGGGCGCCAGCGCCAAGGCCCGGTCCAGCTCGGCATGGTCATGGGTCGAGATGCCAAGCCGCAGCCCGGCGCGGCGGATGGCGGGCAGGTCGGCGCTGTCCAGATCCTCCTGCCCCAGATGCAGCCAGTCGGCACCCTCGTCGATGGCCAGCTGCCAGTGGTCGTTCACGACCAGCGAGGCGCCGTGATCGCGGCAGATCGCCAGCCCGCGCCGGATCTGGCCCTGCAGATCATGGGCCGCGCGGTCCTTCAGCCGCAGCTGCACCAGACGCACGCCCAGGGGCAGGGCGCGGTCCAGCCAAGCGGCATCGTCGAAGATCGGATAGAATCGGGGCAAGATCACAGCCAGGCCTTTCCCAGAAGGGGGGTCGAGGGCATGCCCATCTCGCGCACCCCCATCGGATCGGCGTCGCGCGCCAGCGCGCCCGCCTGCACGGCAAGTCCGAAGGCGCGGGCCATGGCGACCGGATCGCCCGCCTGCGCGACGGCGCTGTTCAGAAGGACGGCGTCGAAGCCCATCTCCATCGCTTCCGCCGCGTGGCTGGGCAGGCCCAGACCTGCGTCGATGACCATGGGGATGTCGGGAAAGGCCGCCCGCAGGCTGCGCAGACCGTGGCGGTTGTTCAGGCCCATGCCCGACCCGATGGGCGCGCCCCAAGGCATCAGCACCCGGCAGCCCGCATCGACCAGCCGCTGCGCCAGCACCTGATCCTCGGTCGTGTAGGGGAAGACCTGGAACCCCTCGGCACAGAGGGTTTTCGCCGCCTCCAGCAGCCCGAAGGGGTCGGGTTGCAGCGTGTCGGCATGGCCGATCACCTCCAGCTTGATCCAGTCGGTCTGGAAGACCTCGCGGGCCATGCGGGCGGTGGTGACGGCCTCGCGCGCGGTGTGGCAGCCCGCCGTGTTGGGCAGCACGCGCAGGCCCAGCCCCCGGATCAGGTCCCAGAAGGCCTGGCCCCCCCCGGCCTCGCGCCGCAGCGACACGGTGGCGACCGAGGCGCTGCTGGCCTCGAACGCCTCCGCCATGATGGTGGGTGAGGGGTATTGCGCCGTCCCGAGCATCATCGCGCCGGGCAGGGTCACGCCATAGAAGTCGCGCATCGCATCAGCCCCCCTGCATCGGGGCCAGCACTTCCAGCCGGTCGCCATCTCGCAACGTCTGGTCCGCGCGGGCGGCCGAGGGCAGGAAGTCGCCGTTCAGCGCGGTGGCGACGCGGGCCTCCCCCCAGCCCAGTTCCGACAGCGCGCCCTCCACGGTGGTGGCGGCGATGTCGCGTGGCTCTCCGTTGACCTCAATCCTCATGGATCAGCTCTCCCTTGGTTCCGGTGGTCAGGTAGTCGGCGGCCTGGGCGGCCAGCGCGGGCGCCATCAGATAGCCGTGGCGAAAGAGGCCGTTCAGGTGGATCACCCGGCCCCGCAGGGTCACGCGGGGGATGTTGTCGGGGAAGGCCGGGCGCAGGTCGGCGCCCAGCTCCACCACCGAGCTTTCCGCAAAGCGCGGGTCCAGCGCATAGGCCGCCGACAGCAGCTCCAGCACGGATCGCGCGGTGACGGGGGCGCGCGAGGCGCTTTCGATCTGCGTGGCGCCCAGCATGAACAGGCCGCCCGCGCGCGGCACGATGTACAGCGGATGGCGCGGGTGCAGCAGGCGGACGGGCCGCGTCAGGGTGATCTCGGGCGCGTGCAGGATCGCCATCTCGCCGCGCACGGGGCGCAGGCCGGGCAGGGCGGCGGCCAGCCCGCGCGCGTCGATCACCGGGCCGGGGATGTCGGCGGGTTCGGCCTCGGCGCGTTCGACGGTGATGCCTTGGGCGGCCAGTGCGGCCAGCAGGTCGGCCAGCGCGCGACGGGGGTCCAGATGCGCCTCGGCGGCAAAATGCAGGCCCTGCCGGGGGGGCAGGTCGGGTTCCAGATCAACGCTGTCGCAGGGCTGGTGGCCGGTGGCGCGGCGGGCAAAGCGCGCCAGCTCGGCCCGGTCGCGGTCCAGCGCCAGGACCAGCGTGCCGAGGCGGGTGACCGGGGTGATCGCCGCCCATGCATCGGCCGCGGCGGCGCCGAGGCGGGTGATGACGGGCTCGGTCGTCACGCCCTCGCACCACGGCGCCAGCATGCCGCCCGCCCACCAGGAGCAGCCATGGGGCCCCGGCGGGCCGTTGCGGTCGAGGATGCGCGGGATCACACCGCGCCCCAGCAACTTATGCGCGGCAAAGAGGCCCGCGACCCCGGCGCCGATGATGGTGACGTCAGACATGGGCCCAGACCGCATGGAAATGATGGACGGGTCCATGGCCCGAGCCGACGCTCAGCCCGTCCGCCGCAGCGATGGCGCGCTGCAGATAGCGATGGGCGCGGGTGACCGCCTCGGGCAGGTCCAGCCCCCGGGCCAGCCCTGCGGCGATGGCCGCCGAGAGGGTGCAGCCGGTGCCGTGGGTGTTGCGGGTCGGCAGGCGGGGGGCGCTCAGCCGGGTGATGCCCTCTGCGGTGACCAGCAGGTCGGTGCAGACCGGCCCCGCCGCATGGCCGCCCTTCATCAGCACCGCCCTTGCGCCCAGGTCCCGCAGCGCCGCGCCCTGTTCGGCGATCTGCGCATCGGTCGTGGCGGGGGAGGTGTCCAGCAGGCGCGCGGCCTCGGGCAGGTTCGGGGTCAGCAAGGTGGCGCGGGGCAGCAGCAGGTCGCGCAGCGTGGCGATGGCATCGTCGGGCAGCAGCGTGTCGCCGGACTTGGCGACCATGACCGGATCCAGCACCAGCGGCAGGTTGCAGCCTTGCAGCCCCTCGGCAACGGTGCGGATGGCCTCCGGCCCGCCCAGCATCCCCAGCTTGATCGCGGCCACGTCCAGATCGTCCAGCACGGCCGCCATCTGCGCCGCGATCATCGCGGGGCTGGCGGGCTCGATCATCGTCACCGCGCGGGTGTTCTGGGCGGTCAGCGCGGTGATGACGCTGGCACCATAGCAGCCGAGCGCCGAGAAGGTCTTGAGATCCGCCTGGATCCCGGCGCCGCCCCCGGAATCCGAGCCGGCGATGGTCAGGGCAATGGGTGCTGTCACGGTCTCCCCCTCGGCGGCCTCGAGGGTCATGACCGGACAAAGGGGGGGTGGGGACATCTGGCGGACCGAGATCGGGCCGCTCGTCTCTGCACCGTTCCCTCCGCCGGTATGACCCGGATCAGGTTCGATGGGTTGGCTGACGCCTCTCAGCCCCTGGACGGGACACCCCAACGGTTTGCAGCCCAAAGGCTAGACGCGGCGCCGGGCTTGCGCAAGGGGGCTTTCGGGATCCGCGTGCATGTCGCAGGATGGGGGCAGCGACAGACGAGGGACGGATGGACAAGCGCGGACTTGAGATGACGGTACTGATGACGCCGGACATGGCGAATTTCAGCGGCAAGGTGCATGGCGGCGCGCTGCTGGCGCTGTTGGACCGGGTGGCCTATGCATGCGCCTCGCGCTGGTCGGGGGAATATGCGGTGACGCTGTCGGTCGATCAGGTGACCTTCAAGGAGCCGATCAACGTGGGCGAGCTGGTGACCTTCCGCGCCAGCGTGAACCACACCGGCCGCACCTCGATGGAGATCGGTATCCGCGTCGAGGCCGAGAACATCCGCAACGGCACCCGCCGCCACACCAATTCGTGCTATTTCACCATGGTCGCGGTGAACGAGGCCGGCCAGCCGGTCCCCGTGCCGCGCCCCGAGGCGCGCGACGAGGTCGACACGCGCCGCTGGCGGGCCGCCGAGATCCGCCGCACCATGCGCCGCGAGATCGCCGCCCGGCAGGAGGCCGCGCGCACCGCCTCCTGACCCCGACAGGTGATTGGCTGTGGACTTCCGCCGCCCAAGGGCGTAGGGCACCGCCTTTGGCCCCAGACTGTCCGGGGCGGCGGGTGCAGGGTGGGCCGGTCGCAGCGACGAGAGGTGCCACTCATCGGGTGTCGGCCATGGGTCCGGCGCCCCCGCATTTGGCGAATCACATGACCGAACTGAATATCCCCGCACCGTTGCAGGTCGCGCTGGCCGACAAGGGCTATGAGTCCCTGACCAGCGTGCAATCCGCCGTCCTCGCGCCCGAGGCGCAGGGCCGCGACGTGCTGGTCTCGGCCCAGACCGGATCGGGCAAGACCGTGGCCTTCGGCCTGGCCATCGGCGCTGACCTTCTGGACGACGCGGGCCAGATGCTGCAGGGCATGCAGCCCCTGGCGCTGGCCATCGCGCCGACGCGCGAGCTGGCCCTGCAGGTCGCACGCGAGCTGGAATGGCTTTATGCCGGGACCGGCGCGCAGATCGCCACCTGCGTCGGCGGCATGGACTATCGCAACGAAAAGCGCGCCCTGCAGCGCGGCGCCCAGATCGTCGTCGGCACGCCGGGCCGCCTGCGCGACCATATCGACCGCGGCAGCCTGGACCTGACCGACCTGCGGGCCGCCATCCTGGACGAGGCCGACGAGATGCTGGACCTGGGCTTCCGCGAGGACCTGGAATTCATCCTGGGCGCCGCGCCGGTCGAGCGCCGCACGCTGATGTTCTCGGCCACCGTTCCCTCGGCCATCGAGAAGCTGGCCCGCGACTTCCAGCGCGATGCCCTGCGCATCGCCGCCATGGGCGAGGCGCGCCAGCACGGCGACATCGCCTATCGCGCCTATACCGTGACGGCCCGCGACCGCGAGCCCGCGATCTTCAACCTGCTGCGCATCCACGAGGCGCCCAATGCCATCGTCTTCTGCAAGACGCGGGCGAACGTGAACCACCTGCTGGCGCGCATGTCGAACCGGGGCTTCAAATGCGTGGCCCTGTCGGGCGAGCTGTCCCAGCAGGAACGCACCCATGCCCTGCAGGCGCTGCGCGACGGACGTGCGCGTGTCTGCATCGCCACCGACGTGGCCGCGCGCGGCATCGACCTGCCGGGGCTGGAGCTGGTGATCCATGCCGATCTGCCGACCAATCCCGACACGCTGCTGCACCGCTCGGGCCGCACGGGCCGTGCGGGGTCCAAGGGCATCTCGGCGCTGATCGTGCCGTCCTCGGACTATCGCCGCGCGCAGCGGCTGATGCAGAACGCCAAGGTGACCGCCGAATGGCTGGACGCCCCCACCGCCGACGAGGTCCGCGCCCGCGACGACCAGCGGATGCTGGACCATCCGGCGCTGTCCGAGCCCGCCGGCGACGACGCCCCGCTGGCCGCGCAGCTGCTGGAGCAGTTCAGCGCCGAGCAGGTCGCGGTCGCGTTCCTGAAGATGTGGCGCGAAGGCCGCCCCGCCGCCGAGGAGCTGTCCGAGGCGCATGCCCCGCCCGCGCCGATGGCGCCGCGCCCGCAGCGCGAGTTCGGCCCCTCGATCTGGTTCACGCTGTCGGTCGGCCATTCGGGCCGCGCCGAGGCGCGCTGGCTGCTGCCCAAGGTCTGCGATGCGGGCGGGATCACCCGCGACGGCATCGGCGCGATCCGCGTCAAGCAGGACCTGTCCTATATCCAGATCGCCGCCGAGCAGGCGGCCCGCTTCGGTGACTTCATGGAGATCACCCCCGAGGTGACCATGCGCCGGATGGAGGGCGAGCCCGATCTGGATGCGCAGCCCGAACGCGCCCCCCGCGCGCCGCGTGGCGAGACCCGGACGGACAACCGCTCGGAAGGGCGCAAGCCCGCGCCCCGTGCCAAGCCCGCCACAGCGGACGGCGATCACCAGAGCCGCGTGAAGGCCGCCCGCGGCGGATGGGTGCCCGATGACGGCGCCGCCGCCGAGCCGCGCGAGACCGGCCCGCACCCGGCGGTGAAGGCGTGGAAGAAGAAATCCTCGGCCGATGCGGGCAAGCCTGCCTGGGCCAAGGGCAAGCCGCGCACCGACAAGCCCTCGGCCCCCAAGGCCCATCGCAAGGGGCCGCGTCAGCCAGGCTGATCGCAGCCTGCCTGCCGACCCGGATATCTGCCCGCAAAACAGGCAGATACCGATGCCAAACCCTGATTGCCCACGTTGATCGCGCCCGAAGCCCTGACAGGGGTTTCGGGCGCGGCGCGTTGGTCACATGAAAGGTCGCAATTGATGTTGCCAGCCGGGCAGGGCGCCGCTTAACCTGCCTCTGCGCTGAGCAACCAACGACAACAGGGAGAGCGCCCTTTGCTGGACGACCGCCACGGCGATGCTTTCGTCGCCTTCGAGCATGTGCAGAAAAGCTATGACGGCCAGACGCTTGTCGTGAAGGACCTGAACCTGTCCATTGGCAAGGGAGAGTTCCTGACCATGCTGGGGCCGTCGGGATCCGGCAAGACCACCTGCCTGATGATGCTGGCCGGCTTCGAGACCGCCACCCACGGAGAGATCCGCCTGGACGGCCGCCCGATCAACCAGGTGCCCCCCCACAAGCGCGGCATCGGCATGGTGTTCCAGAACTATGCGCTGTTCCCGCACATGACCGTGGGCGAGAATCTGGCCTTTCCCTTGGAGGTCCGGGGCATGTCCTCGGCCGAGCGCAACACCCGCATCGCCCGGGCGCTGGACATGGTGCAGATGGGCAAGTTCGCCAACCGTCGCCCCGCGCAGCTGTCGGGCGGCCAGCAGCAGCGCATCGCGCTGGCGCGCGCGCTGGTCTTCGATCCCGAACTGGTGCTGATGGACGAACCCCTGGGCGCGCTGGACAAGCAGCTGCGCGAGCATATGCAGTTCGAGATCAAGCACCTGCACGAACAACTTGGAATCACCGTCGTCTATGTGACTCATGACCAGGGCGAGGCGCTGACCATGTCGGACCGCATCGCCGTCTTCAACGACGGGCGCATCCAGCAGCTGGCGCCGCCGGCGTCGCTCTACGAGGCGCCCGAGAACAGCTTCGTCGCGGGCTTCATCGGCGAGAACAACGCCCTGCCCGGCACGATCGAGCGGCTGGAGGGCGACAAGGCGCTGGTGCGGCTGGACGGCGGCGGGGTGATCAATGCCACGGCGGTGAACATCCGCGAGACGGGCCAGCGCACCACCGTCTCGATCCGTCCCGAACGGGTCGAGTTCAAGCCCGAGATGATGTCCGAGGGCGCCCATACGATCGAGGCCGAGGTCCTGCAGGTCGTCTATATGGGCGATATCCTGCGCGCCCGGCTGAAGGTCGCGGGCAGCGACAACTTCGTCATGAAGATGCGCAACACGCTTGACCAGACGCGGCTGGTTCCGGGTCAGGCGATCCGCATCGGCTGGCATCCGCAGGATGCCCGCGCGCTCGACCCTGTCTGATCGCGGCGCGGGTCCGGGCCATCGCCCGGCCCCGGCCGCCCCTGCTTTCCTGTTGGAGAAGATGATGACACGACTTCTGATGCTCGGCACCGCCCTCGGCCTCGTCTCCGGCCCGGCCTTGGCCGATGTGAACCTGCTGTCCTGGGGCGGTGCCTATGGCAACAGCCACCTGGAAGCCTATGCCAAGCCCTTCACCGCCGAGACCGGCATCGCCGTGACCATGTCGGACGCCGACAACCCCGCCACGCCCATCAAGGCGCAGGTCGAGGCCGGCAATGTCAGCATCGACGTGGCCTCGGTCGAATATGCCGATGCGGTGCGGCTGTGCGACGAGGGCGCGCTGGAGGTGATCGACCCCGCCATCCTGCTGCCCGCCGAGGACGGCACGGCGGCGATGGACGATTTCATCGAGGGCGCGGTGACTGAATGCTTCGTCGGCACCGATGTCTATTCGATGGTGCTGGCCTTCAACGACGAGCAGTTCCCCGATGCCAAGCCCGCCAGCCCGGCGGATTTCTTCGACATCGAGGGCTTTCCCGGCAAGCGCACGATGCGCAACGGCGCCAAGTTCAACCTGGAACTGGCGCTGATGGCCGATGGCGTGCCCGCCGCCGAGGTCTATGAGGTGCTGGCCACCCCCGAGGGCGTGGACCGCGCCTTCGCGAAACTGGACACGATCAAGGACGAGGTCATCTGGTGGGAGGCGGGCGCCCAGCCCCCGCAGCTGCTGGCGGATGGCGAGGTCAGCATGGCCTATGCCTTCAACGGCCGCATCTTCAACGCGGCGCAGGCCGACGGCCAGCCCTTCGAGATCATCTGGGACGGCCAGATCTACGAGATGGAGGGCTGGGTGATCCCCGCCGGCGCCCCGAACATGGAAGAGGCGCTGGAATTCGTCGCCTGGTCCACCGCCCCCGCGCCGCAGGCCCGGGCCGCCGAATTCATCAGCTATGGCCCGCCGCGCCGGTCCGCCGCCGCGATGGTCGGCAATATCGAGGGCACCGATCAGCCGATGGGCCCGAACCTGCCCACCTCGGAGGCGAACATGGGCGCCGCGCTGGCCTCGGACCTCGAGTTCTGGGTCGACCGCGATGCCGAGCTGAACGAGCGCTTCAACAGCTGGCTGGCCAGCTGATCCCCTTCGGGCCGGGCGATGCGTCGCCCGGCCCCCGCCCCCTTTGGGGGCCAATCACAACGGGCGCAAATGTCCGATCCAACCAACCGGGAGAGACACCATGAAAACCACCCTGATCCTGTCGACCGCGCTCAGCGGCCTCGCCTTCGGCGCCTCGGCGCAGGAATTGAACGTCGTCTCGTGGGGCGGCGCCTACGAGGTGAGCCAGGTCGAGGCCTATAACAAGCCCTTCACCGCCGAGACGGGCATCACCGTCAACATGATCGCCGCCGACAACCCCGCCACGCCGCTGCGTGCGCAGGTCGAGGCGGGCAATGTCACCGGCGACGTCTTCGACATCGAGGTCTCGGACGCGATCCGTCTGTGCGACGAGGGCGCGCTGGTCGAGATCGACCCCGCCGACCTGCCCGCCGCCCCCGACGGCACCGCCGCCGCCGACGATTTCGTGCCCGGCGCGCTGCAGGATTGCGCGGTGGCCAATATCGTCTGGGGCACGGTCATCGCCTACAATACCACCAAGTTCGAGGACGGGGCGCCGACCACGGCCGCCGATTTCTTCGACACCGAGACCTATCCCGGCCAGCGCGGCCTGCCGCGCAACCCCAAGCGCACGCTGTATCTGGCGCTGATCGCGGACGGCGCCGATGCCGACGAGGTCTATGACCTTCTGTCCACCGACGAGGGCGTCGACCGCGCCTTCGCGAAACTGGACACGATCAAGGACCAGACCGTCTGGTGGGAGGCCGGCGCCCAGCCCGTGCAACTGCTGGCCGATGGCGAGGTCACCATGACCACCGCCTATAACGGCCGGGTCTTCGATGCGATGGTGGCCGAGGACCAGCCCTTCGAGATCATCTGGGACGGTCAGTACATGGACATGGACATGTTCGTGATCCCGGTCGATGCCCCGAACCCCGAGGCGGCGATGGAATACCTGAAATTCGCCACCGACACGCAGCGGCTGGCCGATCAGGCGCGCTACATCGCCTATGGTCCGGCGCGGATGTCCTCGGCCTCGCTGGTCGGGCTCTATCAGGACGACGAGACCGAGATGGCGCCGCACATGCCCACCAGCGCCGCCGCGCTGGAGAATGCCGTGCTGGACGACCCGGAATTCTGGGCCGACCACTCCGCCGAGCTGACCGAACGGTTCAACAGCTGGCTGGCCTCCTCCTGATCCGAAACGCCGCCGCCCCCCGTCCGTCGATCGGGCCCCGGGGGTGGCGGCCCTGACTGCCGGGGACGACATGGCGAACGCCGCACTTGATCCACATGCCGCCATCGCCACCACCGCATCCGGGGTGGGGTCGGGGCTCTTGACCACCGAGGACGGCAAGCCGCTGGCGCGGGCGCTGGTGCGCAGCCAGCGCCGCGCCCGCAAGCGGGCCTTCCTGCTGGTGCTGCCGCTGCTGGCCTTCATCCTGGTCACCTTCGTGGTGCCGATCGGGCAGATGCTGACGCGGTCCTTCCACAATGACGGCTTCTCGGCCAACATGCCGCAGGTCTCGGCCTGGTTCGCGGAAACTGAGCGCGGCACGCCCCCGGACGAGGCCGCCTGGACGGCGCTGGCCACCGATCTGGTCGCCAGCGCGGATGCGCGCAGCATCGGCGTGGTCGGCACGCGGATCAACTATGACATGCCGGGCACGCGGTCGCTGTTCACCTCGACCGGCCGTCAGGTGCGCGGCGGGATGGAGCCGCCCTATCAGGCCAACCTGCTGGAGATCAACGAGGACTGGGGCGACCCGCGCCTGTGGTCGGTCATGCGCGAGGCCTCGACGCCGCTGACCGCGAATTTCTACCTGGCCTCGATGGACCGCACCCGGGACGAGACCGGCGCCATCCAGCAGGTCGAGGAACAGCAGCGCATCTATGCCACGCTGTTCTGGCGCACCTTCTGGCTGTCGGCGGTGATCACCGCCCTGACCTTCATCCTGGGCTTTCCCATCGCGCATCTGCTGGCGACCCTGCCGATGCGGAAATCGAACCTGCTGATGATCCTGGTGCTGCTGCCCTTCTGGACCTCGCTTCTGGTGCGCACGACCAGCTGGATGGTGCTTTTGCAGCAGCAGGGGGTGGTCAACGACATCCTGGTCTGGCTGGGCGTGATCGGGGGCGGCCAGCGGTTGCAGATGATCTACAACCAGACCGGCACGATCATCGCGATGACGCATATCCTGCTGCCCTTCATGATCCTGCCGCTGTATTCGGTGATGCGGACGATCAACCCGACCTATGTGCGCGCCGCCCGCAGCCTGGGGGCGACCAGCTGGACGGCGTTTCGCCGGGTCTATTTCCCGCAGACCCTGCCGGGACTGGGGGCGGGCGCGATGCTGGTCTTCATCCTGGCGGTCGGATATTACATCACCCCCGCCCTGGTCGGCGGATCCTCGGGGATGCTGATCTCCAACATGATCGCCCAGCACATGACCGGCACGCTGAACTGGTCGATGGCCGCAGCCCTGGCCGCCCTGCTCTTGGGCGCGGTGCTGGTGCTCTACTGGGTCTATGACCGCCTCGTCGGCGTCGACAACTTGAAACTGGGATAGGCGAATGGCACTTCCAAGCTATGCATCACCGCTGGAGCGCATCTGGCATTACGCCTATCTGGCCGGCTGCGCGGCGATCTTCTTCTTCCTGATCGCGCCCATCGTGGTCATCATCCCGCTGAGTTTCAACGCCGAGCCCTATTTCACCTTCACCGACCGGATGCTGGAATTCGACCCCGAGGGCTACAGCACACGCTGGTATTCCAGCCTGCTGACCTTCGGGATGCAGGACCCCGAGGCCACGGGCTGGGCCTTCTGGTCGGATGCCTGGACCAATGCGAACTGGGTGAAGGCGGCCAAGAACTCGATCATCATCGGGGTCTTCTCGACCATCGTGGCGACCGGGCTGGGGACGCTGGCAGCACTTGGCCTGTCGCGCCCCGAGATGCCCTATCGCCGGGCGATCATGGCGATCCTGATCTCTCCGATGATCGTGCCGCTGATCATCACCGCGACGGGGATGTTCTTCTTCTATTCGAACCCCTGCGAACTGCTGACGCTGGTGGGTCTGGACCCGCAATGCGGGCGGCTGGCGGGCACCTATCTGGGGGTGATCCTGGCCCATGCGACGCTTGGCATCCCCTTCGTCATCATCACCGTGACCGCGACGCTGGTGGGGTTCGACCAGTCGCTGAACCGCGCGGCGGCCAGCCTGGGGGCCAATCCGCGCACGACCTTCTTCAAGGTGACCATGCCGCTGATCCTGCCGGGCGTGGTGTCGGGCGCGCTGTTCGCCTTCGTCACCTCCTTCGACGAGGTGGTGGCGGTGCTGTTCATCGCCGGCCCCGACCAGCAGACCATCCCGCGCCAGATGTGGAACGGCATCCGCGAGCAGATCAGCCCGGCCATCCTGGCGGTGGCCACGCTGCTGGTGATCTTCTCGATCGCGCTTCTGACCACGGTCGAGCTGTTGCGCCGAAGGTCCGAGCGCATCCGCGGCGTCACCCCGCGATGACCGGGGCGACGAGCGGGCCGATGACCTTGGACGAGCTGGAGGACGCGGCGGCGCGCCCCGACCCGCCCGCCTATCCCGCGATCAGCCGGGCCGAGCGCGCCCATGGCCGCCGGCTGGCCGCCATCCACGACATGTACCGGGCCGAATTGGACGGGGTCCGGGATCTGCTGGTCCGGATCCGCGCCGGGACTGCCGCGCCGGGGGTGCTGGCGCCCGCCGTCACCGGCACGCGGCTGGCGCGGAACATGGCGATGTTCGGCACCGCCTGCGGGCGCGATTGCGCGCTGCTGCAGAACCATCATGACATCGAGGAGCAATGGATGTTCCCCGCGCTGTCCTCGGCCGGAGGGGCGGCGCTGGCCCCGGTGATCGCGCGGCTGATGGCCGAGCATCGGCTGATCCACGCGCTGATCGGCGATCTGGCTGCGGCGGCCGGGGCGTTGGTCGCCGCGCCCGACGCAGGCGCCTTCGCGCGCTGCGCCGAGGGCTTCGCGGCGCTCGATCGGGCGATCCGGTCGCATTTCGGCTATGAGGAGCGGGTGCTGGAAGAACCCTTGGGGGCGTTGCGGGTGCCGATCTGAGGGGGGTCTTTGCGTCCCGCGACGGCGGGGGGCCAGCCCCCCGCGCCCCCCGGGATATTTTTGCCAAGATGAAGGGGCGTTAAGGCAGCAGTGCAAGCCACATCCAGATCGTGAGGGTCGAGAGGGCGGTGGCGATCAGCACGCTGGAGGCGGCGACGCGGCGGGCGGCGCCGTAGATATTGGCGAAGAGATAGGCGTTCACGCCCGGCGCCATCGCGGCGGTCATCACCGCCGAGCGGAGCCCGTCGCGGTCGAGGCCCAGCAGGTGGGCGGTGCCGAAGGCGATGGCCGGGTGCAGGATCAGCGAGGCGGCGCAGCAGAGCGCGATGGCCCCCATGTCGCCCTCGGGGCGGTAGCGGTAAAGGACTCCGCCCAGGCCGAAGAGCGCCGCGGGCAGGGCCGCGCGGGCGATCATGTCGGCGGCATCCCAGAAGCCCTGCGGCAGGACCAGACCCGCCTGCATCAGCAGGTTCATCGACAGACCCGACAGGATGCCGATGACCAGCGCCGTGCGCAGCACGCCCGTCAGCGCGCGCAGCGAGATGCGCCCGACCGAGAGGCCGCTGCCCCGGGCACGGGTGAACTCCATCACCGTGATCCCGAAGGTGTAGAGCAGCGGCGAATGCAGCGCGATGATCGCCCAGTTGCCCGCCAGCGCCTCGGGGCCGTAGGCGCGCTCGGTGATCGGGATGCCCAGGAGCAGGCTGTTCGAGAAGAGGCAGACGAAGCCGATCGCCACGCAATCCATCGGGGGGCGGTGGAACAGATAGCGCGCCCCGGCCCAGCCCAGCCCGTAGCCCGCGAAGGCGCCCAGATAGAAGGGGATCAGCAGCTGGGCGCGGAACTCGGTTCCCAGATCCAGCCGCGCCATCGAGACGAAGAGCAGGGTCGGGACCGCGAAGTTCTGCGCGAAATTCATCAGCCCGTCCACGGCGCTGGCCCCGAACCAGCCGCGCCAGGCGACCAGATAGCCGAAGCCCACGATCAGGAAGACGGGCAGGATGATCGTGAAGAGGGCGCTCATGCGGCGGGGGGAAGATCGGGGGTCAGGGCGGTCGTCGTGATCTGCAGCCCGTCATGAGCGGGGGTGACATGGGCGGGCGTCGTGGCGGCGACCGTGGCATAGTCCATGTCGATATGCATGTTGGTCAGGATGGCCTGCGGGCTGCGCGACCGGGCGATCCAGTCCAGCGCCAGCGCCAGATGCGCGTGGCTGGGATGGGGCTGGGGGCGCAGCGCGTCGCAGATGAAGACCGGCGCATCCTGGATCAGCGGCCAGGCGGGCTCGGGGATGGCCGAGACGTCGGGCAGGTAGACGAGGCCGCCGATGCGGAAGCCCAGGGCCGTGATCTCTCCGTGCTGGACGCGGAAGGGGATCAGGGTGACGGGGCCGCCGGGGCCGTCGACGGTGATGCGCCCGGTGATCGGGTGCAGTTCGCAGATGGGGGGATACTGGCTGCCCTCGGGCGTCTCGAAGACATAGCCGAAGCGGGTGGTCAGCGCGTGGGCCGTGGGCGCGTCGGCATGCAGCGGCAGGATGCGGCGGGCGTTGAAGACCATCTGGCGCAGGTCGTCGATGCCGTGGACATGATCGGCATGGGCATGGGTATAGACGACCGCGTCCAGCACCGCCACGTCCGCATCCAGCATCTGCGGCACAAGATCGGGGCCGGTGTCGATCAGCACCCGGGTGGTGCCTTGGGGGCCGTCGCGCTCGATGAGCAGGGAGCAGCGGCGGCGGCGGTTGCGGGGATTGGCGGGGTCGCAATCGCCCCATCGGTTGCCAAGGCGCGGCACGCCGCCCGAGGATCCGCAGCCCAGGATGGTGGCGCGCAGCGTCGGGCCGCTCACCGGGCGGCCTTGGGAAAGAGGCGGTCGAAATTCGCCTCGGTCCGGGCGGCGAAATCGAGCAGGGCCAGCCCGAAGACCTGCGCGCCCACGGCCGCCGTGTGGGCGACATAGGCGGGCTCGTTGCGGCGCCCGCGATGGGGGGGCGGGGCCAGGTAGGGGCTGTCGGTTTCCACCAGGATGCGGTCCAGCGGCGCGGCCTTGAAGATGTCGCGCAGGTCCGAGGATCGCGGGAAGGCGGCGATGCCCGACATGGACAGATAGAAGCCCAGATCCAGCGCCGCCTGCGCCAGGGCCGGCGACGAGCTGAAGCAGTGCATCACGCAGCCATAGGCCCCGGCGCGATGTTCCTCGGTCAGGATGCGGGCCATGTCGTCATCCGCGTCGCGGGCATGGATGATCAGCGGCAGGCCGGTCACGCGCGCGGCCTCGATATGGATGCGCAGGCTGTCCTGCTGCAGGGCGGCCGTCTCGGCGGTGTAGTGATAGTCGAGGCCGGTCTCGCCGATGGCCACGAATTTCGGGTGATCGGCCAGGGCCACCAACTGGTCCAGCGTCGCCATGGGCTCGTCGGCCACGCTCATCGGGTGGGTGCCGGCGGCGTAGAAGACGCCCGCATGCGCCTCGGCCAGCGCGCGCACCTGGGGTTCCTGGCGCAGCCTGGTGCAGATGGTGACCATCCGGGTCACCCCCGCCGCATGGGCGCGGGCGATCAGCGCATCATGTTCGCCGTCGAAATCGGGGAAATCCAGATGGCAATGGCTGTCGGTCAGCGACAGGGGGGTCGCGTCGTGCATCGGTCATCCCTTGTGCGGCGGTGCGGCCTGGGCAGGCGGCAGCTGCGCCAGTTCCAGGACCATATCCATCACCAGCGCGGCAGGGTCAAGGTTGACCGCCCGGCCCGTGCGGGCGCGCGCCGACAGCCGGGCCTGCGCCTCGGCCCAGATCCGGGCGGCGCGGTCGTCGGGGGACAGCCGGGCCATCAGCGCGCCCTCTCCCTTCGCCGCCTGCGGCAGGGGGGCGCCCATCAGCCCGGCGCGCGCCATGCGGGTGAGGAAGCGGTCCAAGACCGTGATGGTCAGATCGAAGGGATCCCCGTCCGCGCCCGCCCGCCCCGCCGCCGCCTCGGCAAAGCGCGACGCGGCCAGCCGGTCCATCCGGGGCAGGGTGGCGAAAAGGTCCACCAAGTCCTGATAGCGGTCCAGCCCCCCCTGGCCCGCCAGCCGCAGTGCCTCGCCCACCGAGCCGTCCGACAGGGCCGCCAGCGCCTCGGCATCCTCGTCGATGCCCATGTCCGACAGGATGCCCGCCATCTGGCGCGGGGCCAGCGGCGTCAGGCGCAGGGTCCGGCAGCGCGAGCGGATCGTGGGCAGAAGGCCCGCCGGTTGATGCGCGATCATCAGGATCAGCGCGTCCTTGGGCGGTTCCTCCAGCACCTTCAGCAGGGCATTGGCGGCGGCGGTGTTCATGTCGTCGGCGGCATCGATGATGGCGACGCGGCGTCCGCCCTCGGCCGCCGAGAGGTGGAAGAAGGACAGAAGGCGGCGGATCTCGTCCACGGTGATCTCGGCCCGCAGGCGCCCGGCCTTGTCGTCCCAGGGGCGGCGGATCAGCTGCAGGCGCGGCTCGGACAGGGCGCTGATGCGCCGCACCTCGGGCGCCTCCCGGTCGACCGACAGATCGGCACTGTCGGCTCCGGCCAGAAGCCAGCGCGCGATGGCCCAGGCCAGGGTCGCCTTGCCCACGCCGCGCGGCCCGGTCAAAAGCCAGGCGTGGTGCAGGCGACCCCCGCGCGCGGCCTCGGTGAAGGCGGCGATGGCCGTGTCCTGTCCGATCACGCGGGGCGCGTGGCGCGGATGGGGGGCGCCGGGCACGCGGTCGGGTTCGGGAATGTCGGGGGCGTCGGTCTTCATGGGGCGGGCGTCACAGGGCGGCGCGGATGCGGGCGGCGACCTGATCGGGCGTGCCCGCGCCGTCGATCAGGCGCACCCGGTCGGGATATTCCCGAGCCAGCGCCCGAAACCCGGTGGCGAGGCGTTCCTGAAACCCAAGCCCCAGGCTTTCGAAGCGGTCCTCGGCCCCGCCGCGCGCCGCGCCGCGCAGCAACCCGGTGGCCGGGTCGATGTTGATGACGAAGGTCCGGTCGGGCTCGATGCCGATCATCAGACCATGCAGCCGGTCGACCAGATCCCGCAGATCGCCCCGCGCGGCGCCCTGATAGACCCGGGTGCTGTCGGCAAAGCGGTCGGTGACGACGGTGTGGCCTGCCGCCAGCGCGGGACGGATGGTGCGTTCCAGATGGTCGCGGCGGGCGGCGGTGAAGAGCAGGCATTCAGTCTCGGGCGACCAGCGTTCGCCCGCGCCCTCGACCAGAAGGCGGCGGATCTCCTCGGCGCCCGGGCTGCCGCCGGGCTCGCGGGTCAGCACGACATCGCGGCCCTCGGCGCGCAGGGCCTCGGCCAGAAGCCGGGCCTGGGTGGACTTGCCGCAGCCGTCGATGCCTTCGAAGCTGATCAGCATCAGCCGGTGACGGCGCTGATCGCGCGCTGGCCCAGCTGCATCACGGCGCCGCGCAGGCGGCCGACGAACCCGGCCTCGGGCACGTCCGAGGCGGCGAGCAGGGGCGTGACCGTGTCGGGGCGGCCGGGAACGGTGACCACCAGCCGCGCGACCTCGTCGCCCTGCGCGATGGGCGCGGGGATCGGGCCGTCATAGACGACCTCGACCCGGACCTGATCGCGCAGGGCGATCGGCACCAGCACGTTGACGCCATTCTCGGTCGTCAGGCCCACCCGCGTCTCGGTGCCCAGCCAGACCGGCGCCTCCAGCACCGTCTCGCCCGCCGGAACCAGCCGGTTCATGGCGAAATCGCGAAAGGCCCAGTTGACGATGCGTTCGGACTCCTCGGCCCGGGCGCGCTCGCTCTCCAGCCCCGAGATGACGAAGACGACCCGCCGCCCGTCCTGGATGGCCGATCCGACCAGGCCATATCCCGCCTCCTGCGTGTGACCGGTCTTGAGCCCGTCGGCGGTCCATTCGCCGGTGCCAAGCCGCAGCAGCGGGTTGCGGTTGTTCGCGTTCGAGGGCACGCGGCCCTTGTAGGTGTATTCGGTCATCGCGAATTTTTCGTAGAGTTCGGGAAATTCGCGGATCATGTAGGCGGCCAGCACGCCCAGATCATGCATCGACATGCGATGCTCGGGGTCGGGCCAGCCGGACGAATTGGTCAGGTTCGTCTGCGTCATCCCCAGCTGGGCGGCGCGCTCGGTCATCTGCCGGGCAAAGGCCTCTTCCGATCCGGCCATGCCCTCGGCCACCACCACGCAGGCATCGTTGCCGGAATTGACGATGATGCCGTGGATCAGATCTTCGACCGAGGGACGGTCGGCGGGTTCGACGAACATCTTCGAGCCGCCCATCCGCCAGGCCTTGACCGAGACGGGAAAGGTGCTCTCCATCGTGTAGCGCCCGTCATGCAGCGCCTCGAACAGCATGGTCAGGGTCATCAGCTTGGACATCGAGGCGGGGGGCAGGGGCACATCCGCGTTCTTTTCCATCAGCACGGTGCCGGTGGCCACGTCATAGACCCAGGCCGAAGTTGCGGCGGTCTCGAAGGCGCGGGCGGGGGCGGCCAGGGCCAGCGCGGCGGCGAGCCAGATCAGGAATGCGCGCATGAGATGTCCCTCTGCCTGTGTGGCGGCCTGTTTCGTCGATGGTTACATCAAGCCCCGCGCTCCCGCAACGCGTGCAGACCGGGCGCGCCCAGAATTGATCAGCCGCCCACGGCCTCGCGCCAATGCCTGCGGCAGAGCGAGACATAGGTCTCGTTGCCGCCGACCTGCACCTGCGCGCCGCGGGTGACGGCCTCGCCCGCGGCGTCGCGGCGGATGACCATGGTGGCCTTGCGCCCGCAATGGCAGATGGTGCGCACCTCGCGCAGCGTGTCGGCCAGCGCCAGCAGCGCGGTCGATCCGGGGAACAGCGCGCCCCGGAAATCGACGCGCAGGCCATAGCACATGACGGGGATGCCCCGATCGTCGACCACCCGGGCCAGCTGCCAGACCTGCTCGGGGGTCAGGAACTGGGCCTCGTCCACGAAGACGCAGGCGGGCTGCGGCGTGGCGGCGGCGATCAG
Source organism: Paracoccus gahaiensis (assembly GCF_005048225.1). Classification (GTDB taxonomy): domain Bacteria; phylum Pseudomonadota; class Alphaproteobacteria; order Rhodobacterales; family Rhodobacteraceae; genus Paracoccus; species Paracoccus gahaiensis. Next base: position 551,576 of record NZ_SUNI01000001.1, on the reverse strand, counting down.
CGCGTCCAGATCCGAGGCGCTGTCGAAGGTCATCGCCGCCTCGGCGATGCCGATCCGGCTGGCGATGCGGCCCATTCCGGCCCGGTCGTCCAGGGCGGCGGTCATCAGCAGCACCTCCATCCCGCGCTCGCGATAGTTGTAGGCCGCCTGCAGCAGCAGCGTGCTCTTGCCCGCGTTCATCGTGGAATAATGGAAATAGAGCTTGGCCATGACGCCGCCGCTTACCCGCCCGCCAAGATCGCGACAAGCAAAAGCCGCCGGAATGTCCTCCCGGCGGCTTCTTCTTTGTTCAAATACCCAAAAGGGCGTCGACGTTGCGCAATGCTCAGGCCATGCGGCTCTTGGGTGCGCGCGAGGGGCGGCGTGCGGGACGCCGGCCGGCGCCGGCATCCATGGGCTTGCCGCCCATCGGCTTGCCGCGTCCGCGCTGCGGCCCGCCGGGCGAACCGGCAGCGGCAGCGGCGGCGGCCGAAGGCACCTCTCCGCCGATCACGGGGATGGTGTTCTTCATCGCCTTCTCGATGGCGCGCAGCTCACCCAGCTCGGCGGGCGAGCAGAAGGCCACGGCGCGACCGTCACGGCCCGCCCGCGCGGTCCGACCGATGCGGTGGACATAGTTCTCGGGCACGTTGGGCAGGTCATAGTTGTAGATGTGGGCCACGTCCGGGATGTCCAGGCCGCGCGCCGCCACGTCGGTCGCGACCAGCACCTTGGTCTCGCCCTTGCGGAAGGCCTCCAGGGCGCGCTCGCGCTGGCCCTGCGATTTGTTGCCGTGGATCGCGGCGACCGCGAAGCCCCAGCTGTCCAAGAGCTTGGCCAGCTTGTCGCAGCCATGCTTGGTGCGGCCGAAGACCATCGCCATTTCCTGCGTGTGCTTGGACATGTACTCGGCCAGCAGCTTGGCCTTGTCGCCCTGGGTGACGAAATGCACGCCCTGCTCGATCTTCTTGGCGGCCTGACCCGGGGGGTTCACGGCGACCTTCAGCGGGTTCGTCAGGTAGGTGTCGGACAGCTCCGACATCAGTTTCGGCATGGTGGCCGAGAACATCAGCGTCTGACGCTCGCGCGGCAGCATGCGGGCGATCTTGCGCAGCGTGTGGATGAAGCCGATGTCCAGCATCTGGTCGGCCTCGTCCAGCACCAGATAGGTGGTGGCCTCGAGGCTGATGGCGCGACGCTCGATCAGGTCCATCAGGCGGCCCGGCGTCGCGATCAGCACGTCGACGCCGCGCGACAGGCGCTCGGTCTGGGTGTTGATCGAGGCGCCGCCCACGACGCGGAACGACCGGATCGGCGTGCCCTCGGCATAGGCGTCGATGTTCGTCGCGATCTGGGTGGCCAGTTCGCGGGTCGGCGCCAGGATCAGCGCGCGGCAGGTCCTGGGGTCGGGCTTCTTGCCATAGTTGATCAGGCGGGTCAGCATCGGCAAGCCGAAGGCCGCCGTCTTGCCGGTGCCGGTCTGGGCCAGACCCAGCACGTCACGCCCGTTCACGATGGCCGGGATGCCCTGTTCCTGGATCGGCGTGGGCGTGGTCAGGCCCATCGCGATGATGTTGGCGTTGATGCGGTGGTCGATGCCCATGTCGGCGAAGGGGCCGACGGTGACGGGTTCGCGGGCCGGGGCGCTGCGGCCCTCGTTGGAATAGCCCGCATGGGGGGCGCGGCTCGGCGTGGATTTGCCGCCACGGTTCGGGCGGCGACGGGTGTTGTTCTGTTCCATGAAAATCTTTCGTCCCCCGCATCCCTCGTATCGGATGCAAAGGCAGGGGCCACGCATCTGGGGGCGCGGCTCGTGGCAGGGGTGCAGGCGTGATACGAGGATGCCTGCTGCCTCCCCGCGTGAATGGGAAACTGGAATGAGTGTCGGCGTCGGTCGGGCAGGGCCCGTGGCTGCTCACGCGGCAGTTGACGGCGATGGGGGACAGATGGGGCAGACGGGCGCAAAAGTCAAGCGCCAAGCGCGGCGCCGCCCGGCAGGCAGGGGGGGGCCTTTCGGCAGATGGGGCCTCAGCGCGACAGGATGATGCCGATCACCACCATCATCAGCCCGATGGTCGAGGCCGCCAGCGCCGCCATGTTCACCGCCAGCACGCCGCGCATCTTCACACGCAGGGCGGCGTCGTCGATCCCCCGGCGGCGGGCGCGGGTGACGGTCAGGATGCACCAGACCAGGCCCGCAAGGCCGGCCAGGGTCAGGGCGGCTCCGACCCAGATGATCAAGTCGTAGGTCGTCATGGCAGGCTCCGTGATGAAGGGGTGGCGCGCGCCTGTCCCCTAGCGGCGATTGCACCGCGCAACAAGACCGCCTAACAGGCAGGCCGAACCGACAGGAAGGGATTTCTTTGATGCAGGACGACAAGGCTTACGGAGTCGCAGCCGACGAGCTGCGCCAGTTCATCGAGCAGTTCGAGCAGCTGGAGGCCGAGAAGAAGGACATCGCCGAGCGCCAGAAAGAGGTCATGGCCGAGGCCAAGGCCCGGGGCTATGACACCAAGGTGATGAAGCAGATCATCGCCCTGCGCCGCCGCGACAAGGACGACATCGCCGAGGAAGAGGCGATCCTGGACATGTACAAGGCCGCCCTCGGCATGGTCTGAGGCCCTCAGGGGTCTGACGTCGGGCGAATTGCCGGGTCGGGCCGCCCCGCCCGGCGATGCGCCTCTGCGGACTGCCCCGTCTGCGGACTGCCCCGGAATCAGGGCAGGATGAACTCCACCCCCGGCAGGACCGCGATCTCGGCCACGTCCGAGCGATAGGTCTCGGTCACCTGGTCGACCAGATCCTGGGTCCAGCCGGGCAGGTCGATCTCCTGATCCAGGGAGTCGGGCAGGGCATGGTCGCGCAGCAGATCGGCATGCAGCCGGCGGCGCTGCGCGATGTCCATCTGGTCGCGGTCGGCCATCGTCTCGCGCAGCGCGGCGATTCCCTTGTCGTCCAGCAGATCCTGCAGGAAGCCCAGGCCCCCGGTCAGCGGCACGTCATGGGGAAGGTCGCCCGTCAGGCGCACCACTTCGGGCCAGATCAGCGGCACGTCCTCGTGGCACCACAGCACCACGCGGCGTCCCTGCGCCGCCTGCAGCAGCCGGTGGATGGCATCGCGCCAGCGCAGCTCCAGCGGATGGCATCCCTGCATCAGGTCGTCATATCCGTTGCCGCTGAACTGCGGCAGCACCTCGGCCAAAAGCGTGGCGGGATTGCGGATCGCCAGGAAGAATTCGGTCTGCGCCGAGGGGAAGAGCTGCGCCAGGGCCGCCGTGCGCGCCCCGATCTTGGGATAGAGGCCGGTGCGCCCCACCGCCCGGCCCGGCGCCCCCTGGAAGGTCCAGGTCGACATGACCACGCGCGACGGATGGTCGCTGTCGAGGATCGCGTCCAGCATGATCTCTTCCATCTCGGGCGTCGCGGTGCCGCCGTCGAGCGAGCGCAGCGCATCGTCGAAGACGCTCTTGTGGCGTTCGGGAGGGACGACCTCGGTGCCGGCCATCTGCAGCCGGGCCTTGTTGTCCAGAAGGGTCTTCAGCAGCCGGTCGCCGTCGGTGCCGTGCACCCCCATGTGGAATACCATCTGCATCGCTGTCCCCGTTTCTTATTTCTTGGCGGTCGTGCCGGTTGCCGGCCCTGCCGGTCGCTCGCGCGCAGATTACGCCTCCGGCGTGGACAGTCAAACCGCTTTGGCATATCGCCGGCCCATGACCCGGACCGCGCCAGACCCGTCCCGCAGCGCCCATGCCGATCACGCCCTGCGCCAGGGCGGCGGGCGCGGCTGGTCGCTCGCCGCGGTGCTGGTGGCGGGGCTGGTCCTGCTGCCGGTCCTGTCGGTCGCCTGGCTGGCGCTGAATCCCACGGACAACATCTGGCCGCATCTGCTGTCGACCGTCATGCCGCGCTATTTCGGCAACACGGTCGCGCTGGCGCTTGGCACGGGGCTTCTGGCCGCCGCGATGGGCACCGGATCGGCCTGGCTGGTCAGCATGTACGATTTCCCGGGGCGCGGCGCGCTGCAATGGCTGCTGCTGCTGCCGCTGGCGGTGCCCGCCTATATCGGCGCCTATGCGCTGGCCGATTTCCTCGACTATTCCGGCCCCGTCCAGATCGCCCTGCGCGGCTGGTTCGGATGGGAGACGGCGCGCGACTACTGGTTCCCCCGCATCCGCTCTATCGAGGCTGCGATCGTGGTGCTGGCGGCGGCGCTTTACCCTTACGTCTATCTGCTGACCCGCGCGGCGCTGCATGAACAGTCCGGCAGCGCCTACGAGGTCGCCCGCGCGCTTGGCACCGGCCCCTGGGGACTGTTCGCGCGCGTGGGCCTGCCGCTGGCGCGTCCGGCCATCGTCGCGGGCAGCGCCATCGCGATGATGGAGGCGGTCGCGGATTACGGGGTCGTCAGCTATTTCGGCGTGCAGACGCTGAACACCGGCATCTTCACCACCTGGCTGGAGCGTCGGAATGCCGGCGGGGCCGCGCAGATCGCCTGCGCCATGCTGGCCCTGATCATGGTCCTGGCCCTGTGGGAGCGATTCGCGCGCAGGCGCGCCCGCTATCACCAGAGCGCCCGCCAGCCGCGCCCGATCCAGCGCCAGAGGCTGCGCGCCCTGCCGGGGCTGGCGGCGACGCTGGCCTGCGCGCTGCCCTTCGCCATCGGCTTCGTGCTGCCGGTGGCGGTGATCGCGACCTATGCGGCCTCCTATCCGCAGGGCTGGCTGTCGCCGGGGCTGGTGCGGGCGGCATGGCACACGGTCTCGCTTGGCGGGGTGGCGGCGGTGCTGACCGTCGGGCTGGCGCTGGTCATGGTCTATGGCGCGCGGCTGTCGGGCAGCGCGCTGCCACGCCTGCTGATGCCGGTGACGACCATCGGCTATGCCGCGCCCGGCGCGGTGCTGGCGGTGGGGCTGCTGATCCCGCTGGCGGCGCTGGACCACAAGGTCGCGGATGGCTGGCTGGCGCTGACCGGCACCGATCCCGGGCTGATCGTGACGGGCACCGGCACGGCCATCGTGCTGGCCTATCTGGTGCGCTTCTTCGCCATCGGGCAGGGGGCCATCGACGCGGCCTTCACCCGGGTGCCGCCCTCGCTGCCGATGGCGGCGCGGTCCCTGGGACGCGCCAATGCGGGCGTGCTGCGCGCGGTCTATCTGCCGATGATGCGCGGATCGGTGGGGGCGGCGCTGCTCCTGGTCTTCGTCGATTGCGTCAAGGAGCTGCCCGCCACGCTGCTGCTGCGCCCCTTCAACTTCGAGACGCTCGCCACCCGCACGCACGAGCGTGCCAGCCTGGAGGATCTGGGCAATGCCGCGCCCGCCGCGCTGCTGGTGATGGCGGTGGGGCTGCTGGCGGTGGCGCTGCTGGCGCGCACCAATCTGGGCGGGGGCGGGGCCCCCAGGGGCCACGCGTGACTTGCGCAAAGGCGCCTCTCGCGGTAACGGATCGGACATGCCGGCTTAGCTCAGTGGTAGAGCGTCTGATTTGTAATCAGGGGGTCGGGGGTTCAAATCCCTCAGCCGGCACCAAGTTTTCCCTTGCATGGTTAATCGGGTGGCGTTACTAAGCGGTGGCTACGTTAAATTCTCTGCATCCTGTCTGGTTCTGCCTTCAGTCTGCTTTGTTAATCTGACGGCCAAGCCACTGCATTCTGCGGGTGGTAACTTAGACAGGAGATCTCACGATGGCCAACGGCACCGTGAAATGGTTCAACAGCACCAAAGGCTTCGGCTTCATTCAACCGGAAGGCGGCCGTCAGGACGTTTTCCTGCACATCTCGGCTCTTGAGCGCGCGGGCCTGTCGGCTCCGGCCGATGGCCAGAAAGTGACGTTCGAGCTGGAGCGTGGCCGTGACGGTCGCGAATCGGCCACCAACGTGCAGTTCGTCTGAACCGACGCTGATTGCGAGCTAATGGAAAGGGCTGCCCTCGGGCGGCCCTTTTTGCTGTCTGCCGTCCGGGCAGGCGGATGGGTCGATTCTGCCTGTGCATGCGGGCTTGAGTTGCCCCGGGCTTTCGCCTAGCAGGGCGGCATGAAAATCCTTTTCCTTGGCGATGTGATGGGCCGTGCGGGCCGTCGGGCGATCACCGAACGGCTGGCGGGCCTGCGGGCGCGGCTGAAGGCCGATCTGGTGATCGTGAACGCGGAAAACGCCAGCGGCGGGCGAGGGGTCACCGCCGGTCACGCGCAACTGCTGCTGGAGGCCGGGGCCGATGCCCTGACCTTGGGCGATCATGCCTTCGATCAGAAGGACATGCTGACCTTCATCGAGCGCGAGCCGCGCATCATCCGGCCCCTGAACTTCGCCCGCGAGGCGCCGGGGCGCGGCCATGCCATCATCAGCGACGGGCGCGGGCGCAAGGCGCTGATCGTGCAGGCCTTGGGGCAGGTGTTCATGTCGCGGCCCTATGACGATCCGTTCTCGGCGCTGGACGGGGTGCTGCGCGCCCATCCTCCGGGCGGGATGGTGCAGGCGGCGCTGGTCGACATCCATGCCGAGGCCACCAGCGAGAAGATGGCCGTGGGCCATTTCTGCGACGGGCGCGCCAGTCTGGTCGTGGGCACCCATACCCATGTGCCCACCGCCGACACGCAGATCCTGCCGCGCGGCACCGCCTTCCAGAGCGATGCCGGCATGTGCGGCGACTATGACAGCGTCATCGGCATGGACAAGGCCGAGCCCCTGCGCCGCTTCATCACCGGCATGGCCCGCGACCGCTTCACCCCGGCCGAGGGCGAGGCGACCCTGTCGGGCGTGCTGGTCGAGACGGACGACCGCACCGGGCTGGCGCGCAGCGTCGTGCCGGTGCGCGATGGCGGGCGGCTGGCGGGAACGCATCCGGCCTGACATCGTCGGTGAACGCCCGGGAATACCGGCTTGCGGGACCTAGGCAGGGCCGGGTCTGCACCCGGAAGTAACCCATCCGGTTCAGTCCTTTCGAAGGTCAAGATCAGGGCATTTGCGCTCTGCTGCACCTGCGAAGACGGCTTGCGGCGCGTCGGGGTTCCGGCGCAGAGTGCCCCGATGCGGCAGGGACCGTGGCAGGATAGAGTTTTGAATGTTCGGATTTGAATTGACCGGGACGACCAGCGCGGTCGTCACCATCTTCATCATCATCGCGATGCTGACCCTGTTCATCCGCGAAACCTATCCCCCCGAGGTCACCGCCATCATCGGTGCGGTCACGCTTCTGTCCCTGGGCATCCTCGATACCGACGCCATCGCCGGGGTGCTGTCGAACTCGGCGCCTTGGACCATCGCCTTCATGTTCATCATCGTCGGCGGCCTGGTTCGGACCGGGGCGCTGGACTGGATCGGCCAGCGGGCGGCGCGCCATGCCGGGGCCCATCCGATGCTGACGCTGGCCTCGGTCTCGGTCCTGGTCTGCGTGATGTCGGCCTTCGTCAACAACACGCCGCTGGTCGTGGTGATGATGCCGATCTTCATGCAGCTGGCCAAGGAGATGGGCAAATCCCCCTCCAAGCTGCTGATCCCGCTGTCCTATCTGTCGATCCTGGGCGGCACGATGACGCTGATCGGCACCTCCACGAACCTGCTGGTGGACGGCGTGGCCCGTTCCGCGGGGATGGAGCATTTCACCATCTTCGAGATCACCTGGGTGGGCCTGCCCATGGCGATCGTGGGCGTAACCTATCTGCTGATCTTCGCCCCCCGCCTGCTGCCCGACCGCGATTCCATGTCGCAGTTGCTGTCAGGACGCAGCAAGATGAAGTTCTTCACCGAAGTGGCGATCCCCGAGGGCTCGGCCTTGGTCGGGCGGGGGCTGGACGGGGTCGACATCTTCGCCCGCGACAGCGCCCGGGTGATCGACGTGCTGCGCGGCGACGCCTCGCTGCGCCGCGACCTGCCCGCCGTGCGGCTGGAAGAGGGCGACCGGGTCGTGCTGCGCACCCCCATGTCCGAGGTGCTGGGCCTGCAGACCCACAAGGACCTGCGCATGGTCGACAAGCTGTCCTCGGTCGAGACCTCGACGGTCGAGGTGCTGATCACGCCGGGCTGCCACATGGTCGGGCGCAGCCTGGGATCCATGCGTCTGCGCCGCCGCTATGGCGTCTACGTGCTGGCGGCGCATCGCAAGAACCAGAACATCGGGCGGCAACTGGACGATCTGGTCGTGCGCGTGGGCGACACGCTGCTGCTGGAGGGCGCCCCGGCCGACATCCAGCGTCTGGCCAGCGACATGGACATGGTCGAGGTCAATGCGCCCTCGGACCGCGCCTATCGCCGCAGGCATGCGCCCATCGTGGTGGCGGTGCTGCTGGGCGTCGTTGTGCTGTCGGCCTTCGAGGTCGCGCCGATCCTGCTTCTGTCCTTCATCGGCGTGGCGGTCGTACTGGGCACGCGCTGCATCGATGCCGACGAGGCGCTGTCCTTCGTGGACGGGCGCCTGATGGCGCTGATCTTCGCGATGCTCGCGGTCGGCGCGGGGCTGGAGAACAGCGGCTCGGTGCAGCTGATCGTGGACCGCATCGCGCCCTGGATGGTCACGCTGCCGCCCTGGGCGCTGGTGCTGGCGGTCTACATGCTGGCCACCACCCTGACCGAGACGGTGACGAACAATGCGGTCGCGGTCATCGTGACGCCGGTGGCGATCAGCCTGGGCCTGACGCTTGGCGTCGATCCGCGCCCGCTGGTCGTCGCGGTGATGATGGGGGCCAGCGCCAGCTTTGCCACGCCCATCGGCTATCAGACGAACACGCTGGTCTATGGACCGGGCGGCTATCGCTTTGCCGACTTCATCAAGGTCGGCCTGCCGCTGAACCTGCTGATGGCGGTGGTGGCGGCGATCGTGATCCCGCTGGTCTGGCCGCTGCACGGATAGGTTCCCCGCAACCGCTTGCCGCAGCCGCAATGCTGCCATGCAGCATCGTCGGTTGTGATCTTCGCCCCAAAGTCCGATCTAGGGTACAGGGGAGGAAACGGCCTTTCTCGTGCAAGGAGTTTCCGCAATGGCTACCATCGCTTCTGTCGACCGCCCGTCCAATGGTTTTTCGGGCGCAGCCCTGCTGGCGCCGTTCCGCGCCGTGGGACGTTTCATGATCATGCTGGCCGAAGCCAGCCCGCAGATGAAGGCGCTGAACCGCCTGAGCCAGCTGTCCGACCAAGAACTGGCGGCCAAGGGCCTGACGCGCGACGGCGAAGTCCGTCGCATCCTGGGCGGCTCGGCTGCCCTCTAAAGACCGGACGACATCCTGTCGACCTGCTGATCGCGGCCCCCTCGGGCCGCGTTTTGCATGTCGGGCCCCTGCGTCACAGCGGCCAGACGATCAGCAGCAGCGGCACGGCCACGACCATCACGATGATCTCCAGCGGCAGGCCCATGCGCCAGTAATCTCCGAAGCGGTAGTTGCCCGGCCCCAGGATCAGCGTGTTGTTCTGGTGCCCGATGGGCGTCAGGAAGGCGCAGGAGGCCGCGACCGCCACGCCCATCAGGAAGGCGTCGGGTTGCACCTGCAGCTGCTCGGCCAGACGGATGCTGACCGGGGCGGCGATGATCGTGGTGGCGTTGTTGTTCAGCACGTCCGACAGGCACATCGTGCCCCCCATCAGGATCACCAGCGCGACCCAGGCCGGATAACCCTCGGTCAGGCGCGCCAGTCCCCCGGCGATCAGGGCCGAGCCGCCAGTGGCGTCCAGCGCCAGCCCAAGCGGGATCATCGAGCCCAGAAGCACGATCACCGGCCAGTCGACATGGTCGTAAAGCTCGTGGACCGACAGCACCCCGAACAGCACATAGGCGATGATCACGCAGCCAAGCGCGATGGGCATGGTCGTCAGATCGAAGGTGGCGGCCAGGACGGCCAGCGCGAAGAGGCCCACCGCCGCACGCATGTGACGCTCGCGCTGCACGGGCAGGCTGCCGCCGTCCAGGCGCAGCAGGCCGGTCGCGGCCAGAAGATCGGCCACCCGGCTTTCCGGCACCAGGATCAGCAGCATGTCGCCCGCGCGCAGATCCTGCCGCGCCAGCCCGCGCCGCAGGGCCACGCCGTCGCGGCGCAGCCCGATCAGCACGCTGTCATGGCGGTTGGCCAGCCCGAAGCCCTGCGCCGAGCGACCCGCGATCTGGGCCGCGACCGAGACGAGGCATTCGATCAGTTGCTGGCCCTCGGCATCCTTGCGGGCGCGCGGCTCCTGCCTGCCGTCGGGAAAGGCCAGGTTCGAGGTCGAGCGGAACTCGTCCAGAGCGCCCGGGGTGCTGCGCAGGATCAGGATGTCGCCATCCTCCAGCACCTGATCGTCCAGCGGGCCCTCCACCTCCTGCCCGTGCCGGACGAGGCCGGTGATGCGCACGCCCGCGCCCGCCGCCTCGGCCCGGGCCTCGCGGATGGTGCGGGCGGCGGGCAGGCTGGCCTCGGTCACCACCAGGCTGGTGACATAGCGGCGCTGGCGGCTGTCGGCCTCGGTGCCGGCCTCTCCCTCGTCGGGGCGCGGGATCAGCCGCCAGCCGATCAGCGCGATGAAGGCCAGACCCGCCAGCGCCACGGCCCCGCCCACCGGCAGGAAGTCGAACATGCGATAGGGCTCGCCCAGCACATCGGCGCGAAAGCCCGAGACGATCAGGTTGGGCGGCGTGCCGATCAGCGTCAGCATGCCGCCGAGGATCGTGGCGAAGGCCAAAGGCATCAGCGTCAGCCCCGCCGCACGGCCCAGCTTGCGCCCGGTCTGCAGGTCGACGGGCATCAGCATGGCGAGCGCCGCGATGTTGTTCATGAAGCCCGACAAGAGCGCGCCCACGCCCCCGAACAGCAGGATATGCCCGGTCGTGCCGCGGTCGCGCCCCGACATAAGCCGCGTCAGCCGCGCCACCGCGCCCGACCGCGTCAGCCCCGCCGTGGCGATCAGCACCAGCGCCACGATCAGCGTCGTCGGGTTGCCGAAGCCCGAGAAGGCCTGCGCCGAGGGCACCAGCCCCAGAAGCACCGCCGCCATCAGCCCGGCAAAGGCCACCAGATCGTAGCGGAAGCGTCCCCACAGCATCAGTCCCACGATCACGCCCAAGAGGGCGAACAGCATCATCTGGTCGGTTGTCATCATGTCCCTTCGGTCCGAAATCGGAGCCTTTGCGTCGAACGCGGCCCGGGTCTTTCCGGTTCGTCTTGCGATGGGGGGGGCGGCTGGACTAGAAGCGCCCGACACTCCTCATTTTTACCGCATGACGAAGGACGACCCGACATGGCAGGTCATTCCAAATGGGCCAACATCCAGCACCGCAAGGGCCGGCAGGACAAGCTGCGGTCCAAGCTGTTCTCGAAGCTGGCCAAAGAGATCACCGTCGCCGCCAAGATGGGCGATCCCGATCCCGAGAAAAATCCCCGCCTGCGCATGGCCGTCAAGGAGGCCAAGGTCAAATCCGTCCCCAAGGACGTGATCGACCGCGCCATCAAGAAGTCGCAGGGCGGCGACGCGGAAAGCTATGACGAGATCCGCTACGAGGGCTATGGCCCCAACGGCATCGCGCTGGTGGTCGAGGCGATGACCGACAACCGCAACCGCACCGCGTCCAACGTGCGCAGCTACTTCACCAAGTCGGGCGGCGACATGGGCCAGACCGGATCGGTCAGCTTCATGTTCGACCGGGTGGGCGAGATCGTCTATCCGGCATCTGCGGGCGATGCCGACACGGTCATGCTGGCCGCCATCGAGGCGGGCGCCGACGATGTGGAGAGCGACGACGAAGGCCACTGGATCTATTGCGCGGACACGGCGCTGAACGAGGTCTCGGCCGCGCTGGAGGCCTCCCTGGGAGATGCCGACACCGCCAAGCTGATCTGGAAGCCGCAGGCCCCGACCGAGGTGACCGATCTGGAGACCGCGCAGAAGCTGATGCGGCTGATCGACACGCTGGAGGATGACGACGACGTGCAGACCGTGACCGGGAATTTCGACATTTCCGAAGAGGTCGCGGCGCAGTTGTGAGGGCTGGGAACCGGGGCTCTGCCCCGGACCCCGGGATATTTCTGCCAAGATGAAAGGGGGAGGCCGCGTCTGTAAGGGGCGCGGCTCTCGTGGGGGCTTGCGTCCATGGGGAAAACCCGACAATTGCAGATGATGCAGATGGAACCTCACACGCGCCGCGATCTGGTTGGCATGGGCTGGATGCTGGTGACGGGGCTGTGCTTCGTCGGCGTCAACACCATCGTGCGCGGGCTGGAGGGGGCGCTGCCGGCGGCGCAGGCGGCCTTCATCCGGTTTCTGTTCGGGCTGGTCTTCCTGGCCCCGGTGATCCTGAGCGCCCTGCGGGGTGGGTTTCCCCGCGATGTGTGGGGGATGTTCGCGCTGCGCGGCGTGCTGCATGTGGTGGCGGTGGTGGCGTGGTTCTATGCCATGTCGCGCATCACCGTGGCCGAGGTGACCGCCATCGGCTTTCTCAACCCGATCATCGTGACCCTGGGGGCGGCGCTGTTTCTGGGCGAGCGGCTTGCGGCGCGGCGCATGATCGCGGTGGGCGTCGCACTGATGGGCGCGCTGATCGTGCTGCGCCCGGGGCTGCGCGAACTGGATCCCGGGCATCTGTCGCAGGTCCTGGCCGCGGTCGCCTTCGGAGCCTCCTATCTGGTGGCCAAGCAGCTGTCGGGGCGGGTGCCGGCCTCGGTGGTGGTGGCGATGATGTCGCTGACCGTGTCGATCGGGCTGGCGCCGCTGGCCATCGCGCAATGGGTGCCGCCGACCTGGGCGCAGCTGGGCTGGCTGGGGCTGGTCGCGGTCTTCGCCACGGCAGGGCATTACACGATGACGCGGGCCTTCGCCGCCGCGCCCTTGGCGGTGACGCAGCCGGTGACCTTCCTGCAGCTGGTCTGGGCCAGCCTGGTGGGCGTGCTGGTCTTTCACGAGCCGATGGACGGGTGGGTGCTTCTGGGCGGCGGTCTGATGATCGGGGCGATCAGCTATATCACCTGGCGCGAGGCGAGGGTCCGGGCGCGGACCATCACCCCCGCCGTGGGCGCCACCAAGGGCTGAGGGCGGGGAACCGCGCCCCGCGCGCCGGGGTTCGCCCCCCGCAACCCATGACGGAGGACGAGATGGCATCGCAGGACGACACCTGGAGCGACTGGCAGGAGCTGGTCAACATGACCCCGACCGAACTGAAGGACTGGCTGGAGACCGAGGACAGCAAGTCCGTCGGCGATACCGGCGGCGAGGGCGAAAGCACCGGCCACAAGTCGGGCCGCCATATCTTGCGCATCAAGGACAAGAAGAAGGCCGACCTGTCCGAGGACGACTGGTCGCACATGGCCAAGGTCAATGGCTATATCAAGCGCCATCTGGCGCAGGGCGGTCCTGACAAGGACAAGGCGCACAGCGACTGGCGCTTTTCCCTGATGAACTGGGGCCATGATCCGATGAAGTGACCCTGGCCCCGGCCCGTCAGCGGTTCGGCCAGAGCGGCGCGTGGCGGTTCACGTCCTTGTAAAGCAGGTAGCGGAACGGCCCCGGGCCGCCCGCATAGCAGGCCTGCGGGCAGAAGGCGCGCAGCCACATGAAATCGCCGGGCCCGACCTCGATCCAGTCGCGGTTCAGGCGGTAGACGGCCTTGCCGTCCAGCACGAAGAGGCCGTGCTCCATCACATGCGTCTCGGCGAAGGGGATCGAGCCGCCGGGCTTGAAGGTCACCACGGTGATGTGCATGTCGTGGCGCAGATCGGCGGGGTCCATGAAGCGGGTCGTGCCCCAGGCCCCGTCCGTGTCGGGCATCATCGAGGGCGCGATGTCTTGTTCCTGCACCACGATGGGGTCGGGCCGTTCAGTGCCAGCTGCCGGCTGCCAGCGCTTGCGCCACCAGTGAAAGCCCGCAGGCCCCGCCGTGCGGTTGCGCACCCGCCAGGGCGTACCGGGCGGGATATAGGCGAAGCCGCCGGGGGTCAGCAGATGCTCGGTCCCGTCGATGACCACCTGCATGTCGCCGCCGGTGACGAAGATCGCGTGCTGGATCTGGGGGTCGTCATCGGGGGTGTCGCTGCCGCCCCCCTCGGCCAGTTCGACGATGTACTGGCTGAAGGTCTCGGCAAAGCCCGACAGGGGGCGGGCCAGCATCCAGAAGCGCATGCCCTGCCAGCCGGGCAGATAGCTGGTGACGATGTCGCGCATGACCGTGCGCGGGATGACCGCATAGGCATTGGTGAAGACCGCCGTGTCGGTGGTCATGCCGGTCTGGGGCGGCAGGCCCGCCACGGGGCCGGCATAGCGGATGCGGGCCGGGGTCGCGTCCTCGGCGGGCAGTTGCGCGATGTCGCCGGTGGGGGCGCCTGCGGGGCCGGTCTGGGTCATGCGAGAAGATCCTTGAGGCGGAGGGTGGCGATGCGGATCACCTGAGCCTCGGCGGTGGCGCGTTCGGTCGCGGTGTCGTTGTCCAGGCGGGTCTGCATGGCCGACAGGATGCCCGCCTTGTCATGGTCGCGCACCGCGATGATGAAGGGAAAGCCGTGGCGCGCGACATAGGCGTCGTTCAATTGCGTGAACCCGGCGCGCTCCGCGTTGGTCAGCGCGTCGAGCCCGGCGCTGGCCTGTTCGGCGCTGCTGTCCTCGGTCAGGCGCCGGGCCATCGCCAGCTTGCCCGCCAGATCGGGATGGGCGCGCAGGATGCCAAGCCGCTCCTCGTCGCCGGCCTGTCGGAAGATCTGCGCCATGCGGGCGGCCAGCCCTTGGGCGCTGTCATGGACGGCGCCCATCTCGGCGTCCCAGACCCGTTCGGCGATGACGGGCGAATGTTCGTAAACCCCGCCGAAGCGGGCGACGAAATCGGCACGCGCCATCTGCGAGGGGCGGGTGCGGGGCCGATAGGGATGCTCCTCGGCCCAGTGGCGCGCGATGTCCAGGCGCGAGGCGAACCAGACGCCCTCATGCGCGCGGGCATGATCCAGGAAGCGCTGGATGGCCATCGCACGGCCGGGCCGGCCCGCCAGGCGGCAGTGCAGGCCGATGGACATCATCTTGGGCGCCCCCGCCGCACCCTCGGCATAGAGCATGTCAAAGCTGTCGCGCAGGTAGTCGAAGAAATCCGTGCCGGTGCCGAAGCCCTGGCCGCTGGAAAAGCGCATGTCGTTGGCGTCCATCGTATAGGGCACCATCAGCTGCGGGCGGTCCTTGTGGACATGCCAATAGGGCAGCTCGTCCGCGATGGTGTCGGCCAGATAGGCGAAGCCGCCTTCCTCGCAGCCAAGCGCCACCGTGTTCATCGAGGTGCGGCCCTGATAGAAGCCGTGGGGGCGCTGGCCGGTGACGGCGGTGTGTAGCGCCACGGCCTGCGCGATGTGGTCGGCCTCGACCTCGGCGGGCACGTTGCGATAGTCGATCCATTTCAGCCCGTGGGTGGCGATTTCCCACCCGGCGGATTGCATGGCGGCGACCTGTTCGGGGCTGCGCTCCAGCGCGGTGGCCACGCCGTAGACGGTGACGGGGATGTCCTTCAGCAGCCGGTGCATCCGCCAGAAGCCCGACCGCGCGCCGTAATCATAGATCGATTCCATGTTCCAGTGCCGCTGGCCGGGCCAGGGCTGGGCGCCGATGATCTCGGACAGGAACGCTTCGGAGGCGGGGTCGCCATGCTCGATGCTGTTCTCGCCGCCCTCCTCGTAATTCAGCACGATCTGAACCGCGATGCGGGCGCCACCCGGCCAGCGGGGATCGGGGGTGGTTTCGCCATATCCTCGCAGATCGCGGCTGTAGCGCATCGAAGTCCCCTTTGAGCCATAGGTCGTGACGCTGCCAGAAAAGCGCGCAGCGCGGGCGACGGCAAGCAGGCAGACGCCGCATTCTGTATCAAGGAAACCGCAAAGATCCCACTGCTTTTCAATCGAGCATTGAAAGACTTGCGGGCGGGCGGGCATTGTCGCACAGGCCCGACGGGCCCAGGCTGCCGCGCAAAGGCAGCCCGACAAGGCCGCTGCCAAAGGGGGGGTCATGGACCGTTACTTCAAGCTGTCGGACAAGGGAACCAGCGTCAGGACCGAGGTGATCGCCGGCATCACCACCTTCCTGACGATGGCCTATATCATCTTCGTCAATCCAGACATCCTGGCCACGACCGGCATGGACCGGGACGCGGTCTTCGTGGCCACCTGCTTGGCGGCGGCCCTGGGATCGCTGATCATGGGGCTCTGGGCCAACTGGCCCATCGGCATGGCGCCGGGCATGGGGCTGAACGCCTTCTTCGCCTTCACGGTCGTGGGCATGATGGGCTTCACCTGGCAGCAGGCGCTCGGGGCGGTGTTCATCAGCGGCCTGATCTTCCTGTTCCTGTCGGCCACCGGCATCCGGCGCTGGCTGATCGCGGGGATCCCGTCTTCCATGCGCAGCGCCATCGCCGCGGGGATCGGGCTGTTCCTGGCGATCATCGCGCTGCAATCCTCGGGGATCGTGGTGGACAGCCCGGCCACGCTGGTGGCCTTGGGCGACCTGACGCAGACCGGGACGCTGCTGACCATCGCGGGGTTCTTCGTCATCGTGGCGCTGGACGCGCTGAAGGTGACCGGCGCGATCCTGATCGGCATCCTGGTGACCACGCTGGCCGCTATCGCGCTTGGCGTCAGCCAGTTCGGCGGCGTGGTGTCGATGCCGCCCTCGATCGCGCCGACCTTCCTGCAGATGGACCTGATGGGCGCGCTGACCTTCGGCATCGTGCAGGTGGTGCTGGTGATGGTGCTGGTCGAGGTCTTCGACGCGACCGGCACGCTGATCGGGGTGGCCAAGCGCGCGGGCCTGCTGACCGAGGGGCCGACTCACAAGAACCCCGCTTTGGGCCGCGCGCTGATGGCCGATTCGACGGCGATCACGGCGGGGGCGCTGCTGGGCACCTCGTCCACCACGGCCTATGTCGAAAGCGCCTCGGGGGTGCAGGCCGGGGGCCGGACCGGGCTGACGGCGGTGGTCGTGGGCGTGCTGTTCCTGGCGGCGATGTTCTTCGCCCCGCTGGCGGGCGCGGTTCCGGCCTATGCCACGGCGCCGGCGCTCCTGTATGTCGCCACGCTGATGGTGCGCGAACTGTCCGAGGTCGCTTGGGACGACGTGACCGAGGCCGCGCCAGCGGTCCTGACGGCCATCGCCATGCCCTTCACCTATTCCATCGCCAACGGGCTGGCCTTCGGCTTCATCAGCTATGCGCTGATCAAGCTGCTGACCGGCCGCGCCCGAGAGGTGCATGCCGCGACCTGGATCATCGCCGCGATGTTCGTGGCGAAATACACGTTCTTCGGCGGCCATTAGGGGCTCAGGGCGTCTGGCCGCCCATCGCCTCGGTCAGGCTGGCGGCGGCGGCGGCCACCACCGCGCCCAGGGTCTTCACATGCTCGGCCGCGATCCGGTGCGCGGGGCCGCTGACCGAGACCCCGGCCACCGCCTCGCCCGACAGGTCGAAGACCGGGGCGGCAATGCAGCGCATGCCGCGCGTGCGCTCCTCGTCGTCGAAGGAGAAGCCGCGATGGCGGATGCGCGCCAGATCCGCCATGAGCGCCTGGCGGTCGGTCAGGGTGTTGTCGGTGAAGCGCGCCAGCGGCGCCTCGCCCTGCAGCGGACCCGTGGCGCCGCCCGCCGCTCCGAAAGCCAGAAGCGCCTTGCCGATCCCCGAGGCATGCAGCGGCGAGCGGGTGCCCGGCGGAAAGAAGGCGCGGATCGTCTCGGTCGTCTCGACCTGGCTCAGGAACAGCACGGCGTCGCCCTGCAGGATGCCAAGGTTCGCCGTCTCTCCGGTATGGTCCATCAGCATGCGCAGGATCGGGCGGGCGCGTTCCACGATCCCCGAGCGGCGCATGAAGGCCGAGCCCAACCGGAAGGCCTGCGGGCCGATGTTCCAGGCCTGGGTCGCGGGATCGCTTTCCACCATGCCGCGCGTGGCCAGCGTGTGCAGGACGCGGTGCACGGTCGAGGGGGGCTGGGCCGCATGTTCGGCCACCTCGGAGAGCGTCAGGCCGGGACGGGCGGCCAGCAGGTCCAGGAGGTCCAGCGCCCGGTCCAGCGCCTGCACGGTGCCGGGCAGGACGGGCTGGGCCGGCACCTTGGGCGGGCGGCCCCGGCGGCGGGTCGGATCGGCCATGCTGCCTCCGTTGACGATGCTGCCTTGTCGTGACGGCGAACATCGCCCCGCACAAGGGGGAAAATCCCGCGAGACGGGCGGTTTTTCGGGGGCGGCGGGTAGGACCGCTGCCCAATCCTGCGGCAGCGATGGGTGCGGGACAGGGGCAAGCGGGAAAAGCATTTCCGATCGGCGCGCGGGGGTCTTAGCTGGGCACCATCGGGACCGGGGCAGTGCGGACGCACAGGCGGGTTGCGGGCGATTGTCCACGATCCCTATAGACTGCCTTGCGATGCCCGTGGCTCGATTGCCGGCCGGAAGCGGGTATCACGGGGAAAACGCAGCAAGGGAGAGCCGCGATGCCGGGCTATCTGACGACCCATGTTCTGGACACCGCCCGGGGCGCCCCCGCCGCCGGTATGGAGGTGGTGCTGAGCCGCCTTGACGGCGACACGCGCCAGGAACTGGCCCGGATGCTCACCAATGCCGACGGGCGCACGGACGCGCGCATCCTGCCCGAGGAGGCCTTCGCCCCCGGCACCTACGAGCTGGAATTCCACGCCGGCGCCTGGATGGATGCGACGGGGGTTCCCGCCGAAAGCCCGCGCTTTCTGGACGTGATCCCGATCCGCTTCGGCATGTCGCAAAACGATCACTACCACGTGCCGCTGCTGGTCTCTCCCTTCGGCTATTCGACCTATCGGGGCAGCTGAGATGATCCCGGAAACCGTCATCCTGTGGGAGTGGCTGGCCTTCGCCGTCCGCTGGACCCATGTCATCACCGCCATCGCCTGGATCGGCTCGTCCTTCTACTTCATCGCGCTGGATCTGGGCCTGCAGAAGGCGCCCGGCATGCCCAGGGGCGCGCATGGCGAGGAATGGCAGGTCCATGGCGGCGGCTTCTACCATGTCCAGAAATACCTGGTCGCGCCCGAGCGGATGCCCGAGCATCTGACTTGGTTCAAATGGGAAAGCTATGCCACCTGGCTGTCGGGCGCGGCGCTGCTGATGGTCACCTATTGGGCGGGCGCGAACCTGTACCTGATCGAGCCCGCCAAGGCCGATCTGGCCATCTGGCAGGGCATCGCGATCTCGGCCGGGTCGCTGGCCCTGGGCTGGCTGATCTATGACGGACTGTGCAAGTCGCCCCTGGGCAACCGGCCCACGGTGCTGATGGGACTTCTGTTCGTGGCGCTGGTGGCGATGGGCTGGGCCTATGACCAGATCTTCACGGGCCGGGCGGCGCTGCTGCATCTGGGGGCCTTCACCGCGACGATCATGACCGCGAACGTGTTCCTGATCATCATGCCCAACCAGCGCATTGTGGTGGCCGACCTCAAGGCGGGCCGGGCGCCCGATCCGAAATACGGCAAGATCGCCAAGCTGCGGTCCACCCACAACAACTACCTGACGCTGCCCGTGATCTTCCTGATGCTGTCGAACCATTACCCGCTGGCCTTCGCCAGCCAGTACAACTGGCTGATCGCGGCGCTGATCTTCCTGATGGGGGTGACGATCCGGCATTTCTTCAACACCATGCACGCGCGCAAGGGCTATCAGTGGTGGACCTGGGCCGTGACGGCGATGCTGTTCATCGGGATCATGTGGCTGTCGGCTTTGGGCGTGAACCAGGACAGCTATGACGAGGCGATGGCCCGCCCGCTGACGCCCATCGAGGCGCGCTTTGCCGAGGGCCCGGGCTTTGACGAGGCCGCCAATGCCGTGATCGGCCGCTGCTCGATGTGCCACGCCCGCGAGCCGGTCTGGGAGGGGATCCACCACGCCCCCAAGGGGGTGCTGCTGGAGACGCCCGCCGACATCGCCCGCGCGGCGCGCGACATCTATGTCCAGGCAGGGCTGACCGACGCGATGCCCCCCGCCAACATCACCGGGATGGAGGAGGACGAGCGCGACCTGATCCTGCGCTGGTTCCGGCAGGTCGGCGCATCCGCGGTCGCGGGGCTGTAGGCGCCGGTCAGGGCAGCGGTCAGAACAGCGGGCGCAGTTCCCGCACCGCGTGATCGGCGAAGAGCCGCACCTTGGGGTCCTGCAGCCGCCGATGCGGGGTCAGGCAGCCGAACTGCGCGGGCAGGGGGCGGTGATCGGCCAGCACCTCGACCAGCCGCCCCGCCGCCAGATCCTCCGCCACGTCGTAGCGCGGGCGGTTGGCGATTCCGTGCCCGTCCAGCGCCCAACCCGTCAGCACGTCGCCGTCATCGGTGTCGAAGCGCCCCTGCACCATCATCTTGCGCGGCCCCTCGGGCGTCTGCAGGGTCCAGAAATATTCCGGGCTGCGGGGATAGCGCAGCAGCAGGCAGTTGTGGCCTGCCAGATCGTCGGGGCCCTCGGGCGTGCCCTCGCGCGCCAGATAGGCGGGGGCGGCCACCAGCACGCGCGGGCAATCCGCGATCTTGCGCCATTTCAGCGCCGAATCCGCGGGCTCGCCCAGGAAGAAGGCCAGGTCGATGGCGTCCTCGACGATGTTGACGTTGCGGTCCGACAGGCGCAGCCGGATCTCGACCCCGGGATTGGCGGCGCAGAAGGGCGGGACCAGCGGCGCGATCAGCCGCCGCCCCAGCCCCAGGGGCGCGGTCAGCCGGATCACCCCCTGTGGACGCCCCGAAAAGCTGCCGATCAGCGCCTCGGCCTCGTCCAGCGTCTCGATCACCCGGCGGGCATGGTCATAGAAGGCGCGCCCGATCTCGGTCGGCATCAGCTTGCGCGTGGTGCGGTTCAGCAGCCGCAGCCCGAAGCGATTTTCAAGATCCTTGATACGATTCGAGGCAACTGCCGGGGAAAGGCGCAGATCCCTGCCTCCGGCGGTGATCGAGCCCAGTTCGACCACCCTCACGAAGACGCGCAGGCTTTCCAGATAGGACATGAGGGTGGCCCGCTTTCAATGAGACGTGTAAAGTCTTCTATGCCGCGCCCGATTTCGCAACCATCCATTTCCGCCTAGCATCGGGACCAAGCGAGGAAGGATCACCATGACCCAGCTGCGGTTTCTGCTGAACGACCAAGAGGTCGCCCTGACCGAGGTGGGCGCGTCGGACACGCTGCTGGACCATCTACGGCTGGCCCGCCGCCTGACCGGCACCAAGGAGGGCTGCGCCGAGGGTGATTGCGGCGCCTGCACCGTGCTGCTGGGCCGCCTGACCGGGGCCGGGCTGGTCTACGAGCCGGTGAATGCCTGCATCCGGCTGCTGGCGTCCTGCCACGCCACCCATGTCGTCACCATCGAGCATCTGCGCGGCCCCGAGGGCGGGCTGCATCCCGTGCAGGCCGCGATGGTCGAGCATCACGGCAGCCAATGCGGCTTCTGCACGCCGGGCATCGTCATGGCGCTCTATGGTCTGTGGATGACCGACCCGCAGGCGGACGAGGCCGCCATCGAGCTGGCGCTGCAGGGCAATATCTGCCGCTGCACCGGCTATCAGCCGATCATCACCGCCGCGCTGGCCGCAGGCGCCGCCGGGGGGCAGGCGCAGGACGCTCTGGCCTGCGAACGCGCGGCGGTCACCGCCCGGTTGGCCGGCATGGCGGGCGGGCGGATCACACTGGCGCGCGGCGCCGACCGCGCCATCATCCCCTCGGACGCCGACGATCTGGCGCAGGTCCTGCTGGCCGAGCCGCAGGCCACGCTGGTCGCGGGCGGCACCGATGTCGGGCTGTGGGTGACCAAGTTCCTGCGCGACATCAGCCCCGCCGTCTTCATCGGCCATCTGATGAAGGACATCTCCGTCGCCGGGGACGAGATCCATCTGGGCGCCGGCGTGACCTATTCCGAGGCCGCCCCCCTGATCGCCCGCCACATCCCGGAGGCCCATGACTACTGGCTGCGGATCGGCGGCTGGCAGGTGCGCAACATGGGCACGATCGGCGCCAATATCGCCAACGGCTCGCCCATCGGGGACACGCCGCCGCTGCTGATCGCGCTTGGCGCGCGGATCGTGCTGCGGCGCGGGGACGCGCGGCGCGAGCTGCCGCTGGAGGCGTTCTTCCTGGATTACGGCAAGCAGGACCGCGCGCCCGGCGAGTTCGTGGAACGAATCGTCATCCCGATCCGGGAAGGCGCGCGCATCGCCGCCTACAAGATCACCAAGCGCCATGACAGCGACATCACGGCGGTGGCGGCGGGCCTCTGCCTCGAGGTGCAGGACGGGGTGATCACCGACGCCCGGCTGGCCTTCGGCGGCATGGCCGCCACCCCCAAGCGCGCCCGGGCCGCCGAAGCTGCGCTGCAGGGCCAGCCCTTTGCGGAAAGCAGCTTCGACGCCGCCGCCCGCGCGCTGGCGCAGGATTTTACGCCGCTGTCCGACATGCGCGCCAGCGCCGATTACCGTGCCTTGGTGGCGCGCAACCTGCTTCGCCGCTTCTGGCTGGAGCAATCCGATCCCGGCCTGCCCGTGCGGCTGCGCCAACCCGTAGGAGCCTGAGGCCATGAAGGACGACAGGACCGCCATCCGGGGCCTCGCCCATCAGGATCAGGCCCATGACAGCGCCATCAAGCATGTCACCGGCCGCGCCGATTACACCGACGACCTGACCGAGCCAACCGGCACCATCCACGCCTATCTGGGCCTGTCGGGCTGCGCGCATGGACGCATCACGGGCAGCGATTTCTCGGACGTGCTGGCGCAGCCCGGGGTGCTGGGGGTGCTGACGGCCGCCGATCTGCCGGGCGTCAACGACGTCTCGCCCAACGGCAAGAACGACGATCCGATCTTTGCCGAAGACGTGGTGCAGTTCTGGGGCCAGCCGGTCTTTGCCGTGGTGGCCGAGACGCGCGACCAGGCCCGCCGCGCCGCGCACAAGGCGCGCATCACCTATGACCCGCTGCCCCATGCGCTGGACCCGATCGCGGCGCGCGATGCGGGCATGGGCTATGTCACCGACCCGCTGACCCTGCGGCGCGGCGATGCGCCCGCAGCCCTGGCCCGCGCCCCGCACCGGATCGAGGGCCGCTTCGCCATCGGCGGGCAGGATCACTTCTACCTCGAGGGTCAGATCGCCCTGGCCATCCCGGGCGAGGATGACGATGTTGCGCTGCATGTCTCGACCCAGCACCCGTCCGAGGTGCAGCACATGGTGGCCCATGTCCTGAACGTGCCCAGCCATTCGGTCGTCGTGAACGTGCGCCGCATGGGCGGGGGGTTCGGCGGCAAGGAAACGCAGATGAACCTCTTCGCCTGCGTGGCGGCGGTGGCGGCCAGGCGCTGGAACCGCGCCGTCAAGATCCGCCCCGACCGCGACGACGACATGATCGCCACCGGCAAGCGCCACGATTTCGTGGTCGATTACGCGGTGGGCTTCGACGACCAGGGCCGCATCCGGGCGGTGGAGGGCGACTGGTACGCCCGCTGCGGCTTTTCCGCCGACCTGTCCGGTCCGGTCACCGACCGCGCGCTGTTTCATGCCGACAACGCCTATTTCTATCCCGACGTCCGCATCAGCAGCCACCCGTTGAAGACCAACACCGTCAGCAACACCGCCTTTCGCGGCTTCGGCGGCCCGCAGGGCGTCATCGTGGCCGAGCGCATGATCGAAGAGATCGCCTACGCCTTGGGTCTGGACCCGCTGGAGGTGCGCAAGCGCAACCTCTATCAGAACGGCCAGCTGACCCCCTATCATCAGGAGGTCACCGACCAGATCCTGCCCCGCATCTTCGACGAGTTGGAGGCCAGCAGCGACTATCATGCCCGCCGCCAGGCCGTGCTGGACTGGAACGCGAAAGGCGGCGTGATCCGCAAGGGCATCTCGCTGGTGCCGGTCAAGTTCGGGATCAGCTTCACCGCGACCTGGTTCAACCAGGCGGGCGCGCTGATCCACATCTACAGCGACGGCTCCATCCACCTGAACCATGGCGGGACCGAGATGGGGCAGGGGCTGAACACCAAGGTGGCCCAGGTGGTGGCCGAGGCGTTCCAATGCGACATCGCCCGCATCAAGATCACCAAGACCACGACCGAGAAGGTCCCCAACACCTCGGCCACCGCGGCCTCCTCGGGGACCGACCTGAACGGCATGGCGGCGCTGGATGCGGCGGACCAGATCAAGGCGCGGCTGGTCGCGTTCGTGGCCGAACGCTGGCAGGTCGCGCCCGGGGACGTGGCCTTCCTGCCGGGCCATATCCAAGCGGGCGATCACCTGATCCCCTTCACCGAGGTGATCCGCGCCGCCTATATGGCGCGCATCCACCTGTCGGCGGCGGGCTTCTACAAGACGCCCAAGATCCACTGGGACCGCGCGACCGGCAAGGGGCGGCCCTTCTACTATTACGCCTATGGCGCGGCGGTGTCCGAGGTCTCGGTCGACACGCTGACCGGCGAATATGTCATCGACCGCACGGATGTGCTCCATGACGTGGGCCGCTCGCTGAACCCGGCGCTGGACAGGGGCCAGGTCGAAGGCGCCTTCGTGCAAGGCGCGGGCTGGCTGACCATCGAGGAACTGTGGTGGTCCCAGCAGGGGCAACTCAAGACCCATGCCCCCTCGACCTACAAGGTGCCGCTGGCCAGCGACCGCCCGCGCATCTTCAACGTGGCCTTGGCCGACTGGTCCGAGGCCTCCGAGCGCACGATCAAGCGCTCCAAGGCCGTCGGAGAGCCGCCCTTCATGCTGGGCATCAGCGTCTTCGAGGCGATCAACATGGCCGTGGCCTCGGTCGTCGATTACCGCGAACCCGCGCGGCTGGACGCGCCCGCCACGCCCGAGCGGGTGCTGATGGCGGTCGAGCGGCTGCGCGGATGATCCGCATCCGCATCCGCGTCACTAAGGCGCGCGGCTCGACCCCGCGCGAGGCCGGGGCCTTCATGGTCGTCGGGCCTGAGGCGACCCAAGGCACGATCGGCGGCGGCCAGCTGGAATACATGGCCATCGACCGCGCCCGCCAGATGCTGGCGCGCGGCGAGGCGACCGCAAGCATGGACATCCCCCTCGGCCCCGAGATCGGCCAGTGCTGCGGCGGCCGCGTCACCCTGACGCTGGACCGCGAGGCGCCGACGCCGTCCGCCCATCCCGATGCGCTGATCTTCGGCGCGGGCCATGTCGGCCGGGCCTTGGCGCGGGCCCTGGCCCCGCTGCCGCTCACCACCACCCTGATCGACAGCCGCCCCGAGGAACTGGCCCGCGCCACCGGCCCGACCCTGCTGAGCGCGCTGCCGGAATCGATGATCCGCAGCGCCCGCCCCGGCACCTCGGTCCTGATCGTCACCCATGACCACGCGCTGGATTTCCTTCTGGCCGCCGAGGCCCTGTCCCGCCGTGATCTGCCCTATATCGGCATGATCGGCAGCGCCACGAAACGCGCGCAGTTCGCCCGCTTCGCCGCCGCGCGCGGCCTCGACCCCGCCCCCCTGACCTGCCCGATCGGGGCGGGCTTCAGCCATGACAAGCGCCCCGAACTCATCGCCGCCTTCACCGCCGCCGAGCTGATGGCCCGCCTCACCACTTCTTCTTTGAAAAAATACCCATGCAACAGCTGATCCGGGGCCGCGTCCTCGACTTCCATGCCGACCCCCAGGACACCGACGACAACCACCGCTTCTGGGAAGACGGGGCGATCCTGATCACCGACGGGGTCATCACCGCCCGAGGTGATCACGCCCAGATGACGCGCGAGGGCCTGATCCCGGACGGCACCCCCGAGGTCGACCACCACCCGAACCTGATCCTGGCGGGCTTCATCGACCCGCATATCCACTTTCCGCAGGTGCAGGTCGTGGCCAGCTGGGGCGCGCAGCTTCTGGACTGGCTGAACGACTACACCTTCCCCGAGGAGGCGCGCTTTGCCCGGCAGGGCCATGCCCCCGCCATGGCCGGGGCCTTCCTGGACCTGCTGACCGCGCATGGCACCACCACGGCGGTGGCCTTCTGCTCGGTCCACAGGCAGTCGGCCGAGGCGCTGTTCGCTGCCGCCCATGCGCGCGACATGGCGATGGTGGCGGGCAAGGTGATGATGGACCGCAATGCCCCGCCCGAGGTGCTGGACACCCCCCAGCAGGGCTATGACGACAGCCGCGCCATGATCGAGGCCTGGCACGGCACGGGCCGTCAGCTTTATGCGATCACCCCGCGCTTCGCCATCACCTCCTCCCCCGAACAGCTGCAGATGGCGGGCCAGCTGGCCACCGACTATCCCGATTGCCACATCCAGACCCACCTCTCCGAGAACCGGGCCGAGATCGACTTCACCTTAAGCCTCTATCCCAAGGCCCGGGATTATCTGGATATCTACGACACTTATGGCCTTCTGGGCCCGCGCACCCTGCTGGGCCATTCCATCCACCTGGAACCCCGAGAGATCGCCCGCATGGCCGAGACCGGCAGTCGCGCGGTCTTCTGCCCGACCTCGAACCTCTTCCTCGGCTCGGGGCTCTTCGATGCGGGCGGGCTGCGGGCGGCGGGGGTGACCAGCGGCATCGCCACCGATATCGGCGGCGGCACCAGCTATTCGATGCTGGCGACCTTGGCCGAGGGCTACAAGATCCTGCAGCTTCAGGGCCAGAGCCTGCACCCGCTGGCGGCCTTCCACTGGGCCACGCGCGGCAATGCGCTGGCCTTGGGGATGGAGGACCAGATCGGCACCCTGGCGCCGGGCAGCATGGCCGATCTGGTCGTCCTGGACGCCCGCGCCACGCCCGCCATGGCGCTGAGGATGGAGCGCGCCCGCACCCTGGCCGAGGAACTGTTCATCCTGCAGATCATGGGCGACGACCGCGCCGTGGCGCAGACCTATGTCGCGGGCCGGGCGCAGAAACCCGCCGCCTGACGCCCGCCGACCGGCAAAAACACCGGTCCCGTGCCTTTCGGCTTGCCCCGCGGCACGCCTTCCTCGACAGTCAGGAAAAAACGAGGGACGGGCAGTCATGAGACGATTTTCCACAGCGCGCGCCGTCGCGGCGCTGTCGGCCGTGCTGCTGGTCCTGACGGGCTGCGGCGATTCCGGCTTTGGCCGCAAGCGGCTCAACCCGCAGTCCTGCATGGAGCGGGCGATCTTCTTCGAGGCCAACCGCTCCAGCCGCGACGGGATGATCGCGGTGGGCAGCGTGGTGATGAACCGTGTCGCCTCGGACCAGTTTCCCGACACGGTCTGCGAGGTCGTGGGCCAGAAGAACCAGTTCGCGCCGGGCGTGCTGTCGCGCCCCATCGATCTGGACCGCGTCCCCGACGTGCGCCGTGCTGCCAGTGCCGTCCTGCGCGGCGAACGCCATCCGCGCATCGGCAATGCGATGTTCTTTCACACCCATGGCCACCGCTTCCCCTATGACAACATGCATTACGTGCTGGTCGCGGGCGGCAACGCCTTCTACGAGAAGCGCCGCAGCCATCTGGTGACGCAACCCGTCCCGCCCGCCCCGATCGAGCAGGGCCGCTTCCGCTGAGCCTCGGGCGGCGCTGCGGCCCTTTGGCGCGGCACGGCCTCCCGCCGATCCGCCGCACCTCCCTAGGCCGGGCCGGGGCTTCACCCCGGTCGCGAAGGCCGCTAGAAGAGGGCGACCGGGCCTGTGCCCGGACCCCATCCCGTCCGTTTCGAACCCCCGAAAGGCGCATCTCATGCCCGACGACCTGCCCAACAGCTTCACGACCGGCCCCGACGAGCAGGGCCGTTTCGGCATCTATGGCGGCCGGTTCGTCAGCGAGACGCTGATGCCGCTGATCCTGGAGCTGGAGGCCGAATACGAGCGCGCCAAGACCGACCCCGCCTTCTGGGCGCAGATGGACGATCTGTGGACGCATTACGTGGGCCGCCCCAGCCCCCTCTATTTCGCGGAACGCCTGACCGAGAATCTGGGCGGCGCCAAGATCTACATGAAGCGCGACGAGCTGAACCATACCGGCGCGCACAAGATCAACAACGTGCTGGGCCAGATCCTGCTGGCGATCCGCATGGGCAAGACCCGCATCATCGCGGAGACCGGCGCGGGCCAGCATGGCGTGGCCACCGCCACCGTCTGCGCGCGCTTCGGGCTGAAATGCATCGTCTACATGGGCGCGCACGACGTCGAGCGTCAGGCGCCAAACGTCTTCCGCATGCGCCTGCTGGGCGCCGAGGTGATCCCCGTGACATCGGGTCGCGGCACGCTGAAAGACGCGATGAACGACGCGCTGCGCGATTGGGTGACCAATGTGCGCGACACCTTCTACTGCATCGGCACGGTCGCGGGCCCGCATCCCTATCCGGCCATGGTGCGCGATTTCCAGTCGATCATCGGCAAGGAGGTCCGCGAGCAGATCCTGCCGCGCGAGGGGCGCCTGCCCGACACGATCATCGCGGCCATCGGCGGCGGCTCGAACGCGATGGGGCTGTTCTATCCCTTCCTCAACGATCCCGAGGTCCGCATCATCGGCGTCGAGGCCGGGGGCAAGGGCGTCGACGACCGGATGGAGCATTGCGCCAGCCTGTCGGGCGGGCGCGCCGGCGTGCTGCACGGCAACCGCACCTACCTGCTGCAGGACGAGGACGGCCAGATCCTGGAGGGCCACTCGATCAGCGCGGGCCTCGATTATCCCGGCATCGGGCCGGAACATGCCTGGCTGAAGGATATCGGCCGGGCCGAATATGTCAGCATCACCGATGACGAGGCGCTTGGCGCCTTCCAGCTGTGCTGCGCGCTGGAGGGCATCATCCCGGCGCTGGAGCCCGCCCATGCGCTGGCCCATGTCATCAAGATCGCCCCGGACCTGCCCGCCGACCATCTGATCGTGATGAACATGTGCGGGCGCGGCGACAAGGACATCTTCACCGTCGCCAAGCATCTGGGCTTCGACATGAAGATCTGAGGGCTGATGGGGGTGGCCTGACGCTGCCCCCTCGGGCTTATCTGGTCGCCGGCACAGCATGGCGCTGCAGCAGCTCCAGCGGCACGATGTCCAGCGCGCGCTTGTGCGTGGATTCCAGCACCACATGCGGGGCCGCGAATTCCTGTGCCGCCTGCAGGAAGCGGCTGGCGCAGAGGCACCAACGCTGCCCCGCCTTCAGCCCCGGAAAGCCGAATTCCGGGCGCGGCGTGGTCAGGTCGTTGCCCAGATAGCGCGACATGGCCAGGAATTCCTCGGTCAGCACGACGCAGACCGTGTGACTGCCGCGGTCCTCGGGGCCGGTGTCGCAGCACCCGTTGCGATAGAACCCGGTCACGGGCCGGGTCGAGCAGGGCTGCAACTTTTCGCCCAGGACGTTCACCGACGGCTGCATGAGCGTTTCCTTCTGCACCAGATCATCACCTGAACAGGGTAGGCCGCAGAGGCCGCCGGGGGAAGGGGGGACGCTGTCACATCTGCTGGGGCTGCCAGCGGATCCAGCGCCCGTGGAAATCCGCGCGCCCAAGCGCCCAGTGCCGCCGCTGCCCGTCCCACAGCGTCAGCCGCAGGGCCGCGCCCTCGCCGCCATCGGCCTCCATCTCGACATGGGCCAGGGGCGCCTCGGGGGTGGCGGCGGCGCCTGCGCGGGCAAGGGCCGCCTGACACATGGCGCGGGTCGCAGGCGGGAAATACTGCGCGGCGATGGTATGAAAGACCATCGTCAGCACCCCCGGCGCGGGGCGAGCCAACTGGTCCGTCAGCCAATCCCCCGCATCGCCCCGGTCCACCCGGGGCGGATCGCGTCGCGCCAGATCCAGCGCGGCATCAAGCCGCTGCCGTCGCGCCGTCTGGTCGGCCCAGCAATAGGCTCTCAGCCGCAGCCCGTCCCGGTCCGGGTCCAGCGGGTTCAGATCGACGCCCCGACGGCTGGCGACCTCCAAGATGCCCTGCGGCAGATCGCCCTGCCAGTCGGGGGTCAGCACCACCCCCTCGGCCCCGTCCAGCAGGTGATAGAGGTCGAAATTCAGGTTCAGCCCCGCCGAGGCGCCCAGCTCCCGCAGCCGCAGCGGCAGCGGCGCGAGGCCCCGCAGGAACCGCGCCGCCCCGATCAGCGCGGCCGAGCGTGCGACCTCGTTGGTCTGGGGCGGGCTGTCCAGCCAGCCGAGGATCGCGGCCCGATGGACGTGCAGCATATCCTCCAGCAGGGGGTTCGGCACCTCTGCCGCCGCATAGGCCTGGGCCAGATCGGGCGCGGCTCCGGTCAGCACCAGCGCATGCAGCGCCCCGCAGAGGCGCAGCGGCACCGAATCCGCCGAGGAGGACGGATCGCCCGGCCAGTCCAGCACCCGCGCGGCCAAGGGGCCGCCCACGGCCTTCAGCCGGTCCGGCAGGCTGCGGCACAGTGCCGCCGTCAAAGGAGAGCCCAGCCCGGCGCAGGCGCGGGCCTGATCGCGAAAGGCGTCCCGGACCCTGTCGTTCATCTGAACCGGTCGGTCAGGGCGCGCAGGCGGTCGGCGAGGCTGGCGGGCTCCTCGGGGGGCGCAGGCTTGGGGACAGCGGGCTTGGGGGCAGCATCGGGCGCACCAGGCGCCGGGCGGGGCGCCTTGGCGGCGGGCGCCTCGCTGCCGCTGTTGCGGGCGGGCGCGACGCGGTTCGCGACCGCGTTCTGGAACCGCCCGCCGTCACCCATGGCCAGCGCCACCGCCCCGTCCGAGATGCCGCGCAGCAGGTCATCCAGCCCGTCCTGTTCGGCCTTGGCAAAATCGGACAGCACATAGGGCGCCACCTTGTCCTTGTGCCCCGGATGCCCGATCCCCAGCCTGACGCGCCCGTAATCCGGCCCCAAATGCTGGTGGATCGAGCGCAGCCCGTTATGCCCCGCATGCCCGCCGCCCTGCTTGACGCGGGCCTTGCCCGGCACCAGATCCAGCTCGTCATGCAGCACGATGACCTCGGCGGGGGTCAGTTTCAGATAGCGCATCGCCTCGCCGACCGACTGTCCCGACAGGTTCATGAAGGTCTGCGGCTTGAGCAGCGTGACCCGCGTCTCGCCAAGCCGCCCCTCGGCGGTCAGTGCCTGGAAGCGGGGGCGCCAGGGGCCGAAGCCGTGATCCTCGGCGATGCGGTCCAGCGCCATGAAACCGATATTGTGACGATTTGCCGCATATTTTGCACCGGGATTGCCCAAGCCCACGATCAGTTTCACGCCTGCCTCCTGACGACCCCGGGGGGTCGTTTTTCGTTCCATCCCTTGCGGCTGACCTTGCTGGTTACTAAGACTCTGTCAACCTATCGCGGCTAAGACAGGGGTTCACGCCCGGACGAATCGCGGCACCAGGACGAACAGGCAAGGACAGACCATGAGCGATCCGGCAGAATTCTACATGAACAACCTCGTTCCCATGGTGGTCGAACAGACCTCTCGCGGGGAACGGGCCTATGACATCTTCTCGCGCCTGCTGAAGGAACGGATCATCTTCGTCTCGGGCCCGGTCCATGACGGCATGTCCACGCTGATCTGCGCGCAGCTTCTGTTCCTCGAGGCGGAGAACCCGTCCAAGGACATCAGCATGTACATCAACAGCCCCGGCGGCGTGGTGACCTCGGGCCTGTCGATCTATGACACGATGCAGTACATCCGCCCCCGCGTGTCCACGCTGGTGGTGGGGCAGGCGGCCTCCATGGGCTCGCTGCTGCTGGCGGCCGGCGAAAAGGGCCTGCGTTATTCGCTGCCCAACAGCCGGGTGATGGTGCACCAGCCCTCGGGCGGGTTCCAGGGCCAGGCGACCGACATCCTGATCCATGCGCGCGAGACGGAAAAGCTCAAGCGCCGCCTGAACGAGATCTATGTCACCCATACCGGCCGCACCCTGACCGAGGTCGAGGAGGCGCTGGAGCGCGACCGCTTCATGACTGCCGAGGAGGCCAGGGACTGGGGCCTGATCGACGAGGTCGTGGCCCCGCGCGGCAAGGCCGAGGCAGGCGACAAGAAATAGGCGCCTTGGGGATTGTGACGGGCCGGGCGGCCCCGTAACATGGCGGAAATGACCTGCGGCGGCCGATCCGTCGCAGGAAACCGAAGATGCGGCGCGCGGGACCCTCGATCCGCCGCCGCCCGCAGCGCGGTTTTGCGCGGCGGCAGTGAAGGAAGTGGACGATGGCGAACCAGTCCGGCAACGACAGCAAGAACACGCTCTATTGCAGCTTCTGCGGCAAGAGCCAGCATGAGGTCCGCAAGCTGATCGCGGGACCGACCGTCTTCATCTGCGATGAATGCGTCGAGTTGTGCATGGACATCATCCGCGAGGAGACCAAGTCCAGCGGCCTGAAATCCGGTGACGGCGTACCCACCCCCCGCGAGATCTGCGGCGTGCTGGACGATTACGTGATCGGCCAGGAACATGCCAAGCGGGTCCTGTCGGTGGCGGTGCACAACCACTACAAGCGGCTCAACCACGGCTCCAAGACCGATATCGAGCTGTCCAAGTCCAACATCCTGCTGATCGGCCCCACCGGCTGCGGCAAGACGCTGCTGGCCCAGACCCTGGCCCGCATCCTGGACGTGCCCTTCACCATGGCCGATGCGACGACCCTGACCGAGGCCGGCTATGTCGGCGAGGATGTCGAGAACATCATCCTCAAGCTGCTGCAATCGTCGGAATACAACGTGGAACGCGCGCAGCGCGGCATCGTCTATATCGACGAGGTCGACAAGATCACCCGCAAGTCCGACAACCCCTCGATCACCCGCGACGTGTCGGGCGAGGGCGTGCAGCAAGCCCTGTTGAAGATCATGGAGGGCACGGTCGCCAGCGTTCCGCCGCAGGGCGGGCGCAAGCATCCCCAGCAGGAATTCCTGCAGGTCGATACGACGAACATCCTGTTCATCTGCGGCGGCGCCTTTGCGGGGCTCGACCGGATCATCGCGCAGCGCAATGCCGGTACGGCGATGGGCTTCGGCGCGGCGGTCAAGGAAAAGGACGATCGCGGCGTGGGCGAGCTGTTCAAGGAACTCGAGCCCGAGGATCTGCTGAAATTCGGCCTGATCCCGGAATTCGTGGGCCGCCTGCCGGTCATCGCCACGCTGACGGACCTGGACGAGGATGCGCTGATCATCATCCTGACCAAGCCCAAGAACGCGCTGGTCAAGCAGTACCAGCGGCTCTTCGATCTGGAAGGCGTGCAGCTGACCTTCACCGAGGATGCGCTGACCGCCATCGCCAAGCGCGCCATCAAGCGCAAGACCGGCGCGCGCGGCCTGCGCTCGATCATGGAAGAGATCCTGCTGGACACGATGTTCGAACTGCCGGGTCTGGGCAGCGTCGAAGAGGTCGTCGTGAACGAGGAGGCGGTCGAATCGACCACCGCCAAGCCGCTGCTGATCCATGCGGAAGCCAAGAAGGGAAGCGCCTCGGCCGGGTGATCCCGGCCCTGGTCGTCCGGTCCGGCTGACGGCTGGACCTTTGCGCGGAACCGGGGCATATCCCGGGGATCATCCTGCTGAAAAGGGTCCTGTCGATGTCGTTTCTGCTGCGCTTTCTGACCTGGTGGAACAGCCAGACGCTCAACACCCAGTTCTGGACCTGGCGGCACGGCGTCCGTGTGGGTGAGGATGGCGCGGGCAACGTCTTCTACCAGACCAAGGACGGCAAGCGGCGGTGGGTGATCTATGGCGCCGAGGCCGAGGCCAGCCAGATCACGCCGGAATGGCATGGCTGGCTGCATCACACCTGGGCCGAGCCGCCGACCGAACTGGCCGTGCCGCGCAAGGCTTGGGAACAGCCCCACAAGTCCAACCAGACCGGCACGCCCGGGGCCTATGTGCCCGCCGGATCGCTGTACCGCGCACAGCCTGCGCCGCGCAGCGACTATGACGCCTGGCGTCCCGAATAGCATGTCCGCGACCGGCCTTCACCGGGGCGAGGCGCGGGCCGAACTGATCGCCGGGGCGCTGGTTCTGGCCGTGGCAGTGGGCTTTCTGGGCTGGGCCGCGCAGGGCCGCTGGAGCGCCACGACCGGCTATGACGTCACCGCCTCGTTTCCGGATGTGGACGGCGTCTCGGTGGGAACAGAGGTGCGGCTGGCGGGCGTGCGGATCGGGCGGGTCAGCGACATCCGCCTGAACCCGCAGACCTATCTGGCGGATGCCGTGCTGACGATCCCCGGGGATATCGTGCTGCCGTCGGACAGTGCCGCGCTGATCCAGTCGGACGGGCTGCTGGGCGGGGCCTATATCCAGTTGCAACCGGGCGGCAGCCCCGACGATCTGGGCCCCGGCGACGAGATCGAGGATGTGCAGGGCGCCGTCAGCCTGCTGCAGCTGATGCTGAAATTCGTCGACAGTCAGTCGGGCGACGAGGTCGTTCCGTGATTTTCGCCGTGATCCGTGCCGCGCTGTGCGTGGTGCTGCTGTCCGGCCCCGCCTTGGCGCAGGACACCGTCCGGGCCCAAGGCGCGATGCTGCGGGGACTGGACAAGGTCTCGGGCCGCACGATCGACCTGCCGCTGCAGGTGGGCGAGGCGCAGCGCTATGGCCGGCTGGAGATCCGCTTGGGCGAGTGTCGCTATCCGGCGGGCGATCCCAGTTCGGATGCCTTCGCCCAGCTGACCATCACCGACCTGCGCCAGAACGCCACGGTCTTCAGCGGCTGGATGATCGCCAGCGCGCCGGCGCTGTCGGCGCTGGACGATGCACGCTACGATGTCTGGGTGATGTCCTGCCAAAGCTGATCGGCCGGGGGCAGGGGATGGGCGCGGAAGTCGGCCGTGCGACGCAGCGCCTCTGACAGGCGTGCGCGATAGGCGCCGCGCGGGATCTCGACCCCGCCCATGCTGGCCAGATGCGGCGTCAGGAACTGCGTGTCGAACAGCGTGAAGCCGCAGCGCGCCAGATGGGCCGAGGTCCAGAGCAGCGCCATCCGCGATCCGTTCCGCCGCGCCGAGACCATCGATTCCCCGAAGAACGCGCCCCCCAGGGTGACGCCGAAGATCCCCCCGGCAAAGCGGCCCTCGTGCCGGATTTCGATCGCATGGGCATGGCCCAGCCCGTGCAGCGCGCTGTAGAGGCTTGCCAGCGGCACGTTGATCCAGGTCGCCTCGCGATCCGCACAGGCCGCCACCACGCCATCGAAATCGCCGTCTAGATGCGCCGACCAGCCACCCCGCCGCAGATCGCGCCGCAGCGAGCGCGCGGCATGGATGCCGCCCACCGGCAGGACGCCGCGCAGGGGCGGGTCGAACCAGTGCAGGCGGTCATCCTCGGCGCTGTCGGCCATCGGGAAGATGCCCCGGGCATAGCCGCTCAGCAATTGCGCGGGCGTCAGCATCGACGCCTACGCGTAATGCTGCGCCAGCCAGCGTTCCAGCCAGTGGATCGAATAGTTGCCCGACTGGATGTCCGGCTCGGCCAGCAGGTCGCGGAACAGCGGCACGGTGGTGTCGACCCCGTCCACGATCAGCTCGCCCAGGGCGCGCGACAGGCGGGCCAGCGCTTCGGGACGGTCGCGGCCATGCACGATCAGCTTGCCGATCAGGCTGTCGTAATAGGGCGGGATCGCATAGCCCTGATAGAGCGCCGAATCCATCCGCACGCCCAGGCCGCCTGGCGCATGATACTGGGTGATCCGCCCGGGACAGGGCGAGAAGCCCGGCACCTTTTCGGCGTTGATGCGCACCTCGATCGAATGGCCGTTGATGACCAGGTCCTCCTGATGGAACTCCATCGGCAGGCCGGCGGCGACGCGGATCTGCTGGCGGACCAGGTCCACGCCGAAGATCGCCTCGGTCACCGGATGCTCCACCTGCAGGCGGGTGTTCATCTCGATGAAGTAGAACTCGCCGTCCTCGAACAGGAACTCGATCGTGCCGGCGCCGGAATAGCCGATCTTGGCCACGGCATCGGCGCAGACCTTGCCGATGCGGGCGCGCTGCTCGGGGGTGATGGCGGGGCCGGGGGCCTCTTCCAGCACCTTCTGGTGGCGACGCTGCAGCGAGCAGTCGCGCTCGCCCAGATGCACCGCGCGGCCCTTGCCGTCGCCGAAGACCTGGATCTCGATATGGCGGGGGCGCTGCAGGTATTTTTCCAGATAGACGTCGGGATTGCCGAAGGCCGCCTTGGCCTCGGCCCGCGCCGAGCGGAAGGCGACGTCGAGGCCGGACTTGTCCAGCGCGACCTTCATGCCGCGCCCGCCGCCGCCAGCGGTGGCCTTGACGATGACCGGATAGCCAATCTCGGCCGCGACGCGGAACGCCTCGTCCACATCGTTCACGCCGCCGTCACTGCCGGGCACGCAGGGGACGCGAAGCGCCTTCATCGTGTCCTTGGCGGTGATCTTGTCGCCCATGATGCGGATATGCTCGGCGCGCGGGCCGATGAAGGTGATGTCATGATCTTCCAGCATCTGCACGAAGCCGGCGTTTTCGGACAGGAAGCCGTAGCCCGGATGGATCGCCTGCGCGCCGGTGATCTCGCAGGCCGAGATCAGCGCGGGCATCGACAGGTAGGACAGCGCGGAGGACGGCGGACCGATGCAGATCGATTCGTCGGCCATGCGGACATGCATCGCGTCGGCATCGGCGGTGGAATGGACCGCGACCGAGGCGATGCCCATCTCGCGGCAGGCCCGGATCACGCGCAGCGCGATCTCGCCCCGGTTGGCGATGAGGATCTTGTCGAACATCGGCGTCACTCGACGATCATCAGGGGGGTGCCGAACTCGACCGGGATGCCGTCCTCGATCAGGATGCGCTTGACCGTGCCCGCGCGGGGGGCGGGGATGTGGTTCATGGTCTTCATCGCCTCGACGATCATCAGCGTGTCGCCCTCGGCCACCGTCTGGCCCACGGCCACGAAGGGGGCGGTGCCGGGCTCGGCCGACAGATAGGCGGTACCCACCATGGGCGAGGTCACCGCGCCGGGCAGGCTGGCCGGGTCCTGGGCGCCCGCCGGGGCCGCGACCGTCATCGAGGTCGAGGGGCCGGAGGCGGGCTGGAAGGACGAGCTCTGCTGCTGGGGGGGCTGCGCATAGACGACCTGCTTGCCCTGCTTGGACAGGCTGACCGTCAGGCGGTCGTGCTCGCCATATTCCCGCTTGACCTGGATCTCGGACAGCTCGCTGGCATTCAGAAGTTCGGCCAGCGACCGGATGAAGGCCACGTCGCCCTCGTGATGATTGTCATGGGTGGAATCGTTGCTCATGCCGTCCTCTGCCATCTGTCGGTCTGGCCGCGCCTTGCGCGGCGATTGCGGGGCTTATAGCCCTTGTGGCCGCCCGAGGGGAAGGGTCCGGGGCGGGCATGGGCAAATTGCCTGCCGCGCCGGGGGTGTCAGCCCGTGTCGCGCGACGCCTTTTCGGCCAAGCCCGACACGCCCTCGCGCCGGGCCAACTCGGCCTCGACATCGGCCAGGGTCACGTCGCGGGCGGCCAGCATCACCAGAAGGTGAAAGATCACGTCCGCCGCCTCGGAGGTCAGGCGGGCGCGATCGCCTCGGACCGCCTCGATGATCGCCTCGACGGCCTCCTCGCCGAACTTCTCGGCGCATTTCTCGGGGCCCTTGGCGAGAAGCTTCGCGGTCCAGCTGCCGTCGGGGTCGGCGGACTTGCGGGCCTCGACGGTGGCGGCGAGGCGGTGCAGCGGGGTCATGTCAGCCTCATCGGGATGCCGGCGGCGGCCATGTGGGCCTTGGCCTCGGCGATGGTGTGGGTGCCGAAATGGAAGATGCTGGCCGCCAGCACGGCGCTGGCATGGCCCTCGGTCACGCCCTCGACCAGATGGTGCAGCGTGCCGACCCCGCCCGAGGCGATGACCGGCACGTTCACCGCATCGGCGATGGCCCGCGTCAGGGGCAGGTTGAAGCCCGAGCGGGTGCCGTCTCGGTCCATCGAGGTCAGCAGGATCTCTCCGGCGCCCTTGGCCTCGACGATGCGGGCGAAATCGACGGCGTCGATGCCGGTCGGCTTGCGCCCGCCATGGGTGAAAATTTCCCACCGGCCCGGCGCCACGGTCTTAGCGTCGATGGCCACCACGATGCACTGGCTGCCGAAGCGGTCGGCGGCGGCGGCCACCACATCGGGATCGGCCACGGCGGCGGAATTGAAGCTGACCTTGTCGGCCCCGGCCAGCAGCAGCGCGCGCACGTCCAGATGGCTGCGCACGCCGCCGCCCACGGTCAGCGGCACGAAGCATTGTTCGGCCGTGCGGGTGACCAGATCGAACATGGTGCCGCGGTTCTCGTGGGTGGCGTGGATGTCGAGAAAGCAGATCTCGTCGGCGCCGGCGGCATCATAGGCGCGCGCGGCCTCGACCGGGTCGCCGGCGTCGATCAGGTCGACGAAGTTGACGCCCTTGACCACGCGGCCATCGGCCACGTCGAGGCAGGGGATGATGCGGGTCTTGAGCATCGGGAATGCGCCTTTGGCTGGGGCTGTCCGGCAGGGGTCTAGCGCAGAGCGCGCGGCAGGGCCAGAGGGGGGCCAGCCCCCCATCGCGCGAAGGGCGCGATCCCCCCCGGGATATTTGTGCCAAGATGAAAGGGTCAGGCGAGGGTCCGAAGCGCCTCGCGCAGGTCGAGGGCGCCGTCATAGAGGGCGCGGCCCGAGATGGCGCCGGCGATGATCCGCGTCTCGGCCAGGGCCTTGAGGTCCTGCAGCGAGGAGACGCCGCCCGAGGCGATCACCGGGATGGTGACGGCGCGGGCCAGGGCTTCGGTGGTGGGGATGTTGGGGCCGCCCATCGCGCCGTCGCGGTCGATATCGGTGTAGATGATCGCCGCGACCCCGGCATCCTGGAAGCGGCGAGCGAGATCCGTGGCATCGATGTCGGTTTCCGTCGCCCAGCCCCGGGTGGCCACGCGGCCCTTGCGGGCGTCGATGCCGACCGCGATGCGGCCCGGGAAGGCCTCGGCGGCGTCGCGCACGAGGTCCGGGTTCTCGACCGCGACGGTGCCGAGGATCACCCGGGTCAGGCCGCGGTCCAGCCAGGATTCGATCGTGGCCATGTCGCGGATGCCGCCGCCCAGCTGGGTGGGAATGGTGGTGGCAGCCAGGATCGCCTCGACGGCGGCGGCGTTCACGGGCTTGCCCTCGAAGGCGCCGTTCAGGTCGACCAGATGCAGCCATTCGGCGCCGGCATCCTGGAAGGCGCGGGCCTGCGCCGCCGGGTCACTGCCAAAGACGGTGGCGGCCTCCATGTCGCCGCGCAAGAGGCGCACGCAATTGCCGTCCTTGAGGTCGATGGCGGGGTAGAGGATCATGGCGCGGCTCCGGAGGTCCTGGGGGTCAGCCCTCCTTTGCCATGGGGGGGCCGGGCACGGCAAGGGGCGGACCTGACGTCACGCTTGCCCGACGGGCCCGCGCCCGCGCAATCTGGCCCCATCCTGAGGAGGAGAGATCATGCGTCACGTCATTGCGGCCACCGTGCTGCTGCTGTCTGCGGGGGCGGCGGCGGCCGACCCGATCGAGGGGCTGTGGCAGACCCAGCCCGACGAGGGGGCCTTTGCCCATGTCACCGTGGCCCCCTGCGGCGGGGCGTTCTGCGGCACGATCGCGCGGACCTTCCGCGACGGGGCCGAATATGCCTCGCCGAATGTCGGGCGCCAGATCGTCATCGACATGGTTGCGCAGGGGGGCGGCGCTTACACGGGCCAGGTCTGGCGGCCGTCCAACGACAAGATCTATGCGGGCAAGGCCGCCCTTTCGGGCGACCGGATGAGCCTGTCGGGCTGCATCGCCGGCGGGCTTCTGTGCAGCAGCCAGACCTGGGTGCGGCTGCCCTGACGGCGACGGAAGCGTGATCGGGCGCGGGGCGAACCCTGCCCGCCCCCGTGCGTTCTCTCGGCCCCAGAGGATCGAAAGGACCGCGACATGCCGATGATTTCCGCCCCGGATGGCACCCCGCTTTACGTCAAGGACTGGGGCGAGGGCCGCCCCGTCGTCCTGATCCACGGCTGGCCCCTGAATGCCGACAGTTGGGAGGTGCAGGCCCTGGGTCTGGCCGAGGCCGGGCACCGGGTCGTCAGCTATGACCGCCGGGGTTTCGGCCGGTCGGGGCAGCCTTGGTCGGGCTATGACTATGACACGATGGCCGGCGATCTGGCGGCGGTGATCGAGGGGCTGGACTTGACGGATGCGGCCCTCGTGGGGTTCTCGATGGGCGGCGGCGAGGTCGCGCGGTATTTCTCGCGCGGCGAGGCGGGCCGGGTGTCCAGGGCGGCGTTCATTTCGTCCGTGGCGCCGGGGCTGCTGCACTCTGACGCCAATCCCGACGGCGCCCCGGCGTCGCTGTTCGAGGAGATGCGCGAGGGGCTGCGCAAGGACCGCCCGGCCTTCCTTGCGGATTTCTTCAAGCAGTTCTACGGGCAGGGCGTGTTCAGCGGTGGAGTCAGCCAGGCTGCGCTGGACTGGACGCAGGGCATGGCGCTGATGGCCAGCCCGCGCGCCACGCTGGAATGCGTGACGGCCTTCGGGATGACCGACTTCACCGCCGATGTGGCGCGCATCTCGGTGCCGACGCTGGTGATCCACGGGACCGGCGACAAGATCGTGCCCATCGACGCCACCGCCCGCCGCATGACCAGGATGGTGCCGCAGGCGCAGCTGATCGAATATGACGGTGCGCCGCATGGTCTGGGCGTGACCCATGCCGAGCGGCTGATGGACGATCTGAAGGCCTTCCTGGCCTGATGGCGCGACCGGGGCGCGTGGGGATCACCCGCCCGCCCCGGTTGTCACATTGCGCCTATTCCGCCGCCTGCGCCGCGCGCCACTGCGAGACGCAGGGGATCTTGTCGCGGTCGCAACGGTCCGCATAGCGGCGCGCGATGTCCTGCACCTCGGCCATCAGCCCGTCGGCCAGCCGGATGGGCTGCAGGCCCAGGTCCAGAAACCCGTCATTCACGACATGCAGGTCGTTCTCGTCCGCCTCGTTGCGGGGGTTGGGAAGATGGGCGATCTCGGTGCCCGTCCGGGCGGCGATCATCTGCGCCAGATCGCGGATGCGGTGCGTCTCGGTCATCTGGTTCAGGATCCGCACGCGCTCGCCTTGCGCGGGTGGGCTGGCCAAGGCCAGTTCGATGCAGCGGCAAGTGTCCTGGATATGGATGAAGGCGCGGGTCTGGCCGCCCGTGCCATGCACCGTCATCGGATAGCCGATCGCCGCCTGCATGAGGAAGCGGTTCAGCACCGTGCCGTAATCGCCGTCGTAATCGAAGCGGTTGATCAGCCGTTCGTCGCGGCGCGTCTCGTCGGTCTGGGTGCCCCAGACGATGCCCTGATGCAGGTCCGTGATCCGCAGCCGGTCGTTCTTGTTGTAATAGAAAAAGAACAGCGCATCCTGGGTCTTGGTCATGTGATAGATGCTGCCGGGATTGGCCGGGTAGAGGATCTGCTGGCTGTGCGGGCCGTTGGCGGTCTGCACGGTGACGTCAAGGTAGCCCTCGGGGATCTTCATGCCCGCCGTGCCATAGCCGTAGACGCCCATCGTGCCCAGATGGACCAGGTGGATGTCCTGCCCTGATTCGACGATGGCGGCCAGGATGTCGTTCGTGGCGTTCAGGTTGTTGCTGACGGTATAGCGCTTGTGGCGCGCGGATTTCATCGAATAGGGCGCGGCGCGCTGTTCGGCGAAATGGACGACCGCGTCGGGGCGCTCCTCGGCCAGAAGCGCCAGCAGGCGGTCGTAATCCTGCCCCACGGTCAGATCGACGCTGCGGATCTGGCGCCCCGTCAGCTCGGCCCAGGCCCGCAGGCGGGTGCCCAGGGGGCGGATGGGGGTCAGCGAGCCGACCTCCAGCTCGATGTCGATCTTGCGGCGCGAAAGGTTGTCCACGATCACGACCTCGTGGCCGCGCGCGGACAGGTGCAATGCGGTGGGCCAGCCGCAAAAGCCGTCTCCGCCCAGAACGATGATCTTCATGAGATGCCTTGTGACCAAACGACCCAATTCATTCGGATCAATATCCGGACCGGGGGCCGCAGGCCAGCCCCGCAGCGGCGACCGACACCGAACCGTCACGAGGCAGGCGGCATTCAGCCGGTGTCGGTCTCGCGCATGTTGGTCATGTGGACCGAGATGGCGTCTTCCAGATTGGGATAATAGGTCAGCTTGCCGTTCTCCAGCACCGCCCCGGCATGGCAGGTCTTGCGCAGCATGCCCATGGAATGGGACACGACGATGGCGCCCGACTTGGACATCCGCTCGTTGAAGACGCGGTTTGACTTGGCCTTGAAGGCGGCGTCGCCCACGGCCGAGACCTCGTCGACCAGATAGGTGTCGAAGGGC
The DNA here is from genome assembly GCF_005048225.1 of Paracoccus gahaiensis. Classification (GTDB taxonomy): domain Bacteria; phylum Pseudomonadota; class Alphaproteobacteria; order Rhodobacterales; family Rhodobacteraceae; genus Paracoccus; species Paracoccus gahaiensis. The sequence goes on along the minus strand of NZ_SUNI01000001.1, from coordinate 509,493 downwards.
ACCGCCATGGACAGCCCGAAGGCGAGCCGCGATTTCATCCCCGAGGAATAGGTGCGCAAGGGCAGCTTGAAGTGATCGCCCAGCTCGGCAAAATCCTGCACGAAGAACAGGAGTTCGTCCGTATCGATGCCGTAGACGCGGGCGACGAAGCGGCAGTTCTGCTCTCCGGTCAGCTCGCCGTTGAAGGATCCGGCAAATCCCACCGGCCAGCTGATCGTGCCGGTCGACAGGATCTTGCCCGACGAGGGCAGCATCGCCCCCGAGATCATCCGCAGCAGCGAGGATTTCCCCGCCCCGTTGCGGCCCAGAAGCGCGATGGCCTGACCCGAGGGAAAGGTGGCGGTGATGTCGTCGGCCACCACCTTGCGCTTGCCGTTCAGCCGGTAGGTCTTGGAGATGTTCTGCAGATGGATCATCGCCGGTCGCGCAGGCTGTAGAAGATCAGGCTGCCGATGATCCAGAAGACCATCAGGAAACCGGCGATCATCAGCATCAGCTTTTCGCGCTCGGGGAACTCGGCCTCCTGCGCCAGGGTGGGGCGGATATAGGGGGCCAGGTAGCGCGACTGGCGCACCGCCTCGGAGCGGGCCGATTCGAAGCTGGCCAGGGCCGCGGCATAGGCGGTCTCGGCGAACTGGCGGTCGGCGGCCAAGATCTCGTATTGGCCGACCACCTCGGACAGCGCCACCTCGCCGCCGGTCGAGCCGAACTTCTGGCGCTCGGCATCGATCTGCTCGCGGATGATCTGGATGCGCAGCTCGGTCTGGCTGATGCGCGGATCGTCGGGCTGGGCATTGGCCTGCAGCAGGCCAAGTCCGACCAGCTGCTCGGCCAGCTGCTGCTGCAGCGAGGTGACGACGCCGATCTGGCCCTGCACGTCGGCCACCGGATCGACCAGCTGATAGAGGTTGCGGAACTCGGTCACCGACTGGCGGGCCTCGCGCAGCATCTCCTGCGCCCGCTCAAGTTCGGCGCGGGCATAGCGCAGCGCATCCTCGCGGGCGATGTCGTTCAGCTCGTTGATCAGGATGCCGCCTTCTTCCAGGATGGCGGTCGCGATGTTCTGGGCATCCTGCGGCGCGAAGGCCAGGATGCGCAGGTCGATCATGCCGGCGTCGTAATGGATGCGGACCTTGCGGTCCCATTCGCGGACCAGCCCCTCCAGCGCGGCACCGCCCTGAAAGCCGAAGATCGGATCGCCGGGCGCCTTGGACCAGACCTCGCGCAGATCGATGCGGGCATTGACCCGCTCGACCAGATCGCGGCTCTGGATGAACTTGAAGAGAATGTCGGTGTCGCTGGTCGAGCTGGAGGTCACGCCCACCAGCGATCCCAGCCCGCCCAGCACGTCGCCCGCACTGGGGGCGGATTCGCTGCGCACCGAGAAGCCGACATAGGAGGCATACTGGTCCGAGGCGCGGGTATAGACATACCAGCCGCTGAGCAGGATCGGCAGGATCACCACCAGCACGAAGCTGAGCGCCATGCCCCAATGCCGCGATTTCAGCGCCGCCGGACTGGCCGGGGGCAGGACGGGACGGGCCAGCGCCGCGTCGATCCGGGCCTGCATCTGCGGGTCGGGACGCTTGGGCTTGCCGGGGCCGGGCCGGGCCGGGGGCGCGCCGGCGGGCGCAGGTGCCGCGGCGGGCGCGGCGGCCGGACGGGCGGGGGGGACAGGAGCCCCCGCCGGCGCGGGGGCGGCCGGACGGGCGGGCGGGACGGGGGGCGCGGTCTGTGCGGGCGCCTCCGGCGCCGCAGGCGAGGTCGGGTCCCGGCCTTCGGCGGGTGGCGATGACGCGGCAGATGCGCGGTCACCGGCCGGTCGTTGGTCGCGCGATGTCTTGGGATCGATGGCCGACATGCGTTTACCCCGCCTGTCATGTTGAACTTGTGCCGGTCCTCATACATAAGCGCAGGGAACTATTCCAGCACTGATCCTGTGCCAGGTTCGTGAGCTTCGCACAGGCGTCCCGGCAAGGCCCGACCATGACCCAACCCCCCTCCGCGCCTCCCTCCCAGGTTCCGCTGCCCCAGGCCCGCCCCGCATCGGGTCCGCGCACCCTGAAGGAAGTGCGCAAGCATCGCCGCTTCGCCAGCCTGCGCGCCATCGGGGCGCTGATCCTGCGCGAGATGCAGACCAGCCACGGGCGCCAGGCCGGCGGCTATTTCTGGGCCATCGCCGAGCCTGCGGGCGGCATCGTGCTGCTGACGATCATCTTCTCGGTGGCCTTCCAGGTGCCTCCTTTGGGCACCAGCTTTCCGATGTTCTACGCGACCGGCATGGTGCCCTTCCTGGGCTATCTGGACATGTCGGGCAAGGTGGCGGGGGCGGTGCGCTATTCGGCGGCGCTGCTGGCCTATCCGGCGGTGACCTTCATGGACGCGCTGCTGGCGCGGATCGCCTTCAACTCGATGACCCAGATCATGGTGGCGACGGTCATCTTCGTGACCATCTACGTCACCGGAGACACCCGCACCGATCCCCAGATCGACCAGATCGCCATCGCCATCGCGATGATGCTGATGGTCGGGGCGGGCGTGGGGGTGATGAACTGCTTCCTGTTCGAGGCCTTCAGCTTCTGGCAGCCGCTCTGGTCGATCTTCATGCGGCCGTTCTTCCTGCTGTCCTGCATCTTCTTCATGTTCGACGATGTGCCACAGCCCTATCAGGACTGGCTGTGGTGGAACCCGCTGATCCACATCATCGGCCAGATGCGCGCCGCCTTCTATCCCGGCTATACCGGCGACTATATCAGCCATGTCTATGTCTTCGGGCTGGGGCTGGGGTTGTTCGCCCTGGGCCTGATGCTGCTGGCACGCTATCACCGCGACCTGCAGAACAGCTGACCCGACGCGCCCCCCTCAGCCGCGCGGGTCGATCAGCCGGGCCAGCACCGCCTCGCGGGTGATGCGCCCGCCGCCCTCGACGGGCAGGGCCGCGCGCCCGGCCAGGAGGTCCATGACCGCGCGCACCGGCATGTCGCGGGGCACGGGCGGGCCCTCGGCCGCGCCCGGTTCGGCCACATCCTCGGCGGTCAGCACGCCGAGCGGATTCATGTGGGCCACGAAATCGGCGACGTAATCGTTCACGGGGTTCGCGATGATCTGGCGCGCGGTGCCGATCTGGACGATGCGCCCCCCCTCCATCAGCGCGATGCGGTTGCCCAGCTTGAAGGCCTCGTCCAGATCGTGGCTGACGAAGATGATGGTGCGCCCGGTCTTGGCCTGCAGCTCCAGCAGCTCGTCCTGCAGGCGGGCGCGAATCAGCGGGTCCAGCGCGCTGAAGGGCTCGTCCATCAGCAGGATTGGCGCCTCGGTCGCGAAGGCGCGGGCCAGGCCCACGCGCTGCTGCATGCCGCCCGACAGCTCACCCACCTTGCGGTCGGCCCATTCGGTCAGGCCGACCGTGTCCAGATGCTGGTCGACCTTGGCACGGCGGTCAGGCGCGGACATGCCCGCCAGTTCCAGCCCCAGGCCCACATTCTCGCGCACGCTGCGCCATGGCAGAAGACCGAAGGCCTGGAACACCATCGCCACGTCGCGCAGGCGGATGTCGCGCAGAGCCTTGGCGCCGGCGCCGGTGACACTGACCATCTCGCCGCCCCGGCGGATGCGCACCTCGCCCCGGCAGACATGGTTCAACGCATTGACCCCGCGCAGCAGCGTCGACTTGCCCGAGCCCGACAGGCCCATCAGCACCAGGATCTCGCCCGTCGCCACCGACAGGCTGCAATCATGGACGCCCAGGACCTGCCCCGTCTCGGTCTTGATCGGGCCGCGGTCCAGCCCCTCGTCCATCAAGGGCAGGGCGCGTTCGGGGTGATCGCCGAAGACGATGCAGACCCGGTCGAATTCGACGGCATTCGCGGTCATTTGCGGTTCTCCATGCGCAGCATCCGGTCCAGCAGGATGGCCACGACGACGATGACGATGCCCGATTCGAAGCCGAGCGCGGTGTTCACGCTGTTCAAGGCCCGCACCACCGGCACGCCCAGGCCCGAGGCCCCGACCAGCGCCGCGATCACCACCATCGACAGCGACAGCATGATGGTCTGGTTCAGGCCCGCCATGATCTGCGGCAGGGCGCTTGGCAGCTCGACCTTCCACAGCAGCTGGCGGGGGGTGGCGCCGAAGGCGGTCGCGGCCTCGGTCAGCGCCGGGGGGGTCGATGCGATCCCCAGCTGGGTCAGGCGGATCGGCGCGGGCAGCACGAAGATGACCGTGGCCAACAGGCCCGGCACCATGCCGATGCCGAAGAAGACGATGGCCGGGATCAGGTAGACGAAGGTCGGCAGGGTCTGCATCAGGTCCAGCACCGGGCGCATCCAGTCGTAGAGGCGCGGGCGGTGGGCTGCGGCGATGCCGATGGGCACGCCCACCCCCATGCAGACCAGACAGGCCGACAGGACCAGCGTCAGCGACTGCATCATCTCGGTCCAGTAGCCCTGATTGAGGATGAACAGCAGGCCCACCCCCATCAGCACGCAAGGGCCCGCCCGCCGCTGCAGGGCAAAGGTCAGCGCCATGGCCAGCGCGATGAAGAGGAAGGGATGCGGCGCCTCCAGCCCGGCCAGGATGGCGTCGATCAGCGCCTCCATCGCGACCGAGATCGCGTCGAACAGCCCCGAGGCATTGGCGTTGAGCCAGTCGAACAGGGTCTTGGCCGTGCGCCCCACGGGGATCTTGTTGTCGGTGACCCATCCGGTCAGCTGTTCCATGCGGCGCTCCTGCCTGTGCGGTCGGTCCGACCCCGGCGCGGGTCTGCGCGCCGGGGCCCAAGGGATCAGTCGGCAAGCGCCGCGGCAAGCGCGGATTGCGGATCGTTGCCGTCCACCGTGGTCACGCCCTCCAGCCAGGGGGTCGCGGCCTCGGGGTTGTCGGCCAACCAGCCGCGCGCGGCGGTCATCGGGGCCTGCCCGTCATTCAGGATCGCGCCCATCACCTCGTTCTCCATAGCCAGGGTGAATTCCAGGTTCTGCAGGAACTGCCCCAGATTCGGGCATTCCGCGACATAGCCCGCGCGGGTGTTGGTGCGCACCTCGGCGCCGCCCAGATCGGGGCCGAAGATCTCGTCGCCGCCGGTCAGATAGGTCATGTCGAACTGCGCGTTCATCGGATGCGGCTCCCAGCCCAGGAAGACCACCGGCTCGTCGCGGTCCGAGGCGCGCTGCACCTGCGCCAGCATGCCCTGCTCGCTGGATTCGATCACCTCGAAGGTGCCCGTCTCGAACTGGTTCATCGCCACCATCTCCAGCAGCAGGCGGTTGCCGTCATTGCCGGGCTCGATGCCATAGATCCGGCCGTCCAGCGCCTCCTGATGGGCGGCGAGGTCGGCGAAATCGGCGATGCCCAGATCGGCGCCCGCCTGGTTGGTGGCCAGAGTGTATTTCGCCCCGGTCAGGTTGGTGCGCACCGTGTCGACCGTGCCCTCGTCGCGATAGGGGGCGATGTCGGCCTCCATCGTGGGCATCCAATTGCCCAGGAAGACATCGACATCGTCGGTGGCCAGCGCCGTATAGGTCACCGGCACCGACAGGATGCGGGTCTGCGTGGCATAGCCCAGGGCCTCAAGCACGGTCGAGGCCAGCGCCGTCGTCGCGGTGATGTCGGACCAGCCCACATCGGAAAACACCACCTCGTGGCACTGCTCGGGCTCGGCGGCCTGCGCGGGCAGGGCCATCGCGGCGCCCAGGGCTGCGGCACAGGCGGCCAGAGACATCGGCCGGGAAGGGATCGGGCGGCGGGAAAGGATCATCAGCAGGCTCCCTGTTCTTGATTGGTCAGTCAATTAACGCTACATGGAAACGGCAAAGCAACAGAAAACCATCCGTCACAGGGGCGAACATGCCGAAACTCGGGGCCGAGCCTATCCGAAAAGCAGCGTTAATCAACGCCGCCATCGCCGAGGTGGGGCGCGCGGGGTCGCTGGACGTGACCGTGGCGCAGATCGCGCGGCGGGCCGGCATGTCTCCGGCGCTGGCGCATCACTATTTCGGATCCAAGGACCAGATCTTTCTGGCGGCCATGCGCTTCATCCTGCGCAGCTATGGGCAGTCGGTCCATGACCGGCTGCCGGGGCAGGGGCCGCGCGGGCGGCTGGACGCCATCGTGCAAGCCAGCTTCGCGCCGCAGAACTTCCAGCGCGAGACGGTCAGTGCCTGGGTGAACTTCTACGCGCTGGCTTTGACCTCCGAGGCGGCGGCGCGGCTGCTGCGGGTCTATCACCGGCGGCTGCGGTCGAACCTGATCGTGGCGCTGCGCGGGCTGACCGGCCATCCCGAACAGACCGCCGACACGCTTGGCGCCCTGATCGACGGCGTCTACCTGCGCGCCGTTCTGACGCCGGGGCCGACCGACGCGGAGGCCGCCCAGAATACCATCATGACCTATCTTGAGGAGGCCCTCGCATGAGCCTATCCGCCCAGCCCCCCGCCAGCCTGTTCATCGACGGCCAGCCCGTCGAGGGGCAGGGCGCGGCGCTGCCCGTCCGCTATGCCTATACCGGCGAGGTGATCGCCACGCTGCACGAGGCCACGACCGATCAGGTCGCCGCCGCCTGCACCGCCGCCCGCGCGGCCGGCCCGGCCTGGGCCGCGCTGGCCCCGGTCGAGCGTGGCCGCATCCTGGGCCGCGCCGCCGCGATCATTCTGGCCCGCAACGACGAGCTGGCTTGGCTGGAGACGCTGGACACCGGCAAGCCCATCTCCGAGACGCGGGTCGCCGACTGGCCCTCGGGCGCCGCGTGCCTGGAATATTTCGCCGGGCTGGCGGCGACGCTGACCGGGCAGATGATCCCGCTTGGCGCTGACTGGGCCTACACCCGGCGCGAGCCTTTGGGCGTGTGCGCGGGCATCGGCGCGTGGAACTATCCCAGCCAGATCGCCTGCTGGAAGGCCGCGCCCGCGCTGGTCATGGGCAACACGATGGTCTTCAAGCCCTCCGAGGAAACGCCTCTGGGTGCCCTGAAACTGGCCGAGATCTTCATCGAGGCGGGGATGCCGCCGGGCGTCTTTAACGTCGTGCAGGGGCGCGGCGAGGTGGGCGCGGCGCTGGTCACCAACCCGGACGTGGCCAAGGTCTCGCTGACCGGATCGGTGCCGACCGGGCGCCGCGTCTATGCCGCCGCCGCAGACGGGATGCGCCATGTCACGATGGAACTGGGCGGCAAGTCGCCGCTGATCGTCTTTGATGACGCCGATCTGGAGGATGCGGTCAGCGCGGCGATCCTAGCGAATTTCTACAGCTCGGGGCAGATCTGCTCGAACGGCACGCGGGTCTTCCTGCAGGAGGGAATCAAGGAGGATTTCCTCGCCCGCCTGGCCGAACGTGTGCAGGCCGTCCACATGGGCGACCCGCTGGACCCGGCCACGACCCATGGCCCGATCATCAGCCCGGCGCAGGCCGAGAAGATCCGCGCCGCCATCCGGGCGGGGCAGGCGGCGGGCGCGCGGCTGGTCTGCGGGGGGGTGGGCGAGGGCGCCTTCATCCCGCCCACCGTCTTTGCCGATGCCACCGACGACATGTCCATCGCCACCGACGAGATCTTCGGCCCGGTCCTGACCGCGCTGAGCTTCGTCGACGAGGCCGAGGCGGTGCTGCGCGCCAATGCCACGGGCTTCGGCCTGGCCGCGGGCGTCTTCACCCAGGACCTGACCCGCGCGCATCGCGTGGTGGCGGGGCTGGAGGCCGGGACCTGCTGGATCAACACCTACAACCTGACCCCGGTCGAGATGCCCTTCGGCGGCGTCAAGATGTCGGGGCTGGGCCGCGAGAACTCGGCCGCCGCCATCGAGCATTACTCGCAGCTGAAATCCGTCTATGTCGGCATGGGAGGCGTCGATGCACCCTACTGAGACCACGACCCCCGCCCCGCGCGGGGCCGCCCCCGCCGATTACGTCATCATCGGCGCGGGCAGCGCCGGCTGCGCGCTGGCTTACCGGCTGACCGAGGCCGGGCGCCGCGTCACGCTGATCGAGTTCGGCGGCAGCGACATGGGGCCCTTCATCCAGATGCCCGGCGCGCTGTCCTATCCGATGAACATGCCGCGCTATGACTGGGGATTCGCCAGCCAGCCAGAGACGAATCTGGGCGGGCGCCGTCTGGCCACCCCGCGCGGCAAGGTGATCGGCGGGTCGTCCTCGATCAACGGCATGGTCTTCGTGCGCGGCAATCCGATGGACTTCCAGCACTGGGCCGACAGCGGGGCTGCGGGCTGGGACTATGCGGGCGTGCTGCCCTATTTCAAGCGGATGGAGACCTGGCACGGCGATCCCGACGGGGCGCAGACCTCGCCCCTGCGGGGCACCGACGGCCCGCTGCACATCACGCGGGGCAAGCGCAAGAACCCGCTGTTCAACACCTTCATCAAGGCGGGCCAGCAGGCCGGTTGGCCGCGCACCGAGGATTACAACGGCGCCCGGCAGGAGGGTTTCGGCCCGATGGAGGCCACCATCTGGAAGGGCCGCCGCTGGTCCGCCGCCAATGCCTATCTGCGGCCCGCCAAGAAATCCGGCCTGCTGACCGTCGTGCGCGGCATGGCGCGGCGCATCCTCTTTCAAGGAAAGCGGGCCTATGGCGTTGAACTTGAAATGAAAGGCCGGATCGTCACGCTGGAGGCCACGCGCGAGGTCATCGTCTCGGCCAGCACGATCAACACGCCCAAGCTCTTGATGCTGTCGGGGATCGGCCCCGCCGACCATCTGGCGCAGCACGGCATCACCGCCCTGGCGGACCGGCCCGGCGTGGGGGCGAACCTGCAGGACCATCTGGAGGTCTACATGCAGTACACCTCGCTGAAGCCGATCACGCTCTACACCTATTACAACCTTCTGGGCAAAGGTCGGGTGGGCGTCGAATGGCTGCTGCAGAAGACCGGCCTCGGCGCGTCGAACCAGTTCGAAAGCTGCGGCTTTATCCGCTCCTCGGAGGCTGTGGACTATCCCGACATCCAGTATCACTTCCTGCCCCTGGCGGTGCGCTATGACGGCAAGTCGGCGGCCAAGGGTCACGGGTTCCAGGCCCATGTCGGGCCGATGCGGTCCAAGTCGCGCGGCTCGGTGCGGCTGTCCAGCGCCGATCCGGCGGCGGCGCCACAGATCCGCTTCAACTACATGTCGCACGAGGATGACTGGACCGAGTTCCGCGCCTGCGTCCGCCACACGCGCCGCATCTTCGACGCCCCCGCCTTCGCCGAGTTCCGGGGTGCCGAGATCCAGCCCGGCGACGACGTGCAGTCGGATGCCCAGATCGACGCCTTCATCCGCGAGCATGCCGAATCGGCCTATCACCCCTGCGGGACGGCCCGGATGGGCGCGGCCAGCGATCCGATGGCGGTCGTGGACCCGGAACTGCGGGTGATCGGGGTCGAGGGGCTGCGGGTGGCGGACAGTTCCGTCTTTCCGCGCATCACCAACGGCAACCTGAACGGCCCCTCGATCATGACGGGCGAGAAGGCCGCCGACCATATCCTGGGCCGCCCGATGCTGCGCGAGGACGCGTAACAAAGGGCCTGCATCGCTGCGGGCCCCTGTCGTCAGGCGGCGTCCGCGTCGGCGGCCGCCTGACGCTTGGTATAGTTCAGGACCGGAGCCAGCCAGCGCTCGGCCTCGTCCAGGGTCCAGCCCTTGCGGTCGGCATAGTCGCGGGCCTGATCCTCCTCGATCTTGGCCACGCCGAAGTAATAGCTGTCGGGATGGCCGATATAGAGGCCCGAAACCGACGATCCCGGCCACATCGCCATGCTTTCGGTCAGTTCCACCCCCGTCGCAGATTCCGCGTCCAACAGCCTGAAGAGCGTCAGTTTTTCGGTATGGTCGGGCTGGGCCGGATAGCCCGGCGCGGGGCGGATGCCCGAGAAGGCCTCGCCAATCAGTTCGGCGGGGGTGTAGTTCTCGTCCGGCATGTATCCCCAGTAGTCCCGCCGCACGCGCTCGTGCAGCATCTCGGCCATGGCTTCGGCAAAGCGGTCGGCCAGCGCCTTGACCATGATCGCGCCGTAATCGTCATTCGCACGCTCGTAGCGGGCCGAGATCTCGGATTCCTCGGGGCCTGCGGTGACGACAAAGCCGCCCACATGATCGGGGATGCCCGCGGGCGCCACGAAATCCGACAGCGCCACGTTGGGCCGTCCGTTCCGCTTGGTCACCTGCTGGCGCAGCATGTGCAGCGTCGCCAGGACCTCGGTCCGGTCCGCGCCGGTGAACAGCTGCACGTCGTCGCCCGTGGCATTGGCGGGCCAGAAGCCCACCACCGCGCGGGGCTTGAACCAGCCGCCCTCGATGATCCGGGCCAGCATTTCCTGCGCCTCCTCGAACAGCTGCCGCGCGGCCTCGCCCTGTCGTTCGTCCTCCAGGATGCGGGGATAGACGCCCTTCATCTCCCATGTCTGGAAGAACGGCGTCCAGTCGATATAGCGCGCGATCTCGGCCAGATCCCAGTCCTCGATCACCCGCGCGCCGGTGAAGCTGGGCGCGGTCGGGGCATAGGCCGACCAGTCGATCTTGAGCGCATTGGCCCGCGCCTTGGCCAGCGGCAGGCGGCTTTTCGAGGCCTCGGAACGTTCGTGCTTGTCGGCCACCGCCGCGTAATCGGCGCGGATGCCGTCGATATAGGCCTCCTTCTGCCCGGCATTCAGCAGGGACGAAGCAACGCCCACCGCCCGGCTGGCATCGGTGACATAGACCGCCGCCCCCTTGGTATAGCGCGGCGCGATCTTGACCGCCGTATGGATCTTTGAGGTCGTGGCCCCGCCAATCAGCAGCGGGATGTCCAACCCCTCGCGCTCCATCTCGGAGGCCATGTGCACCATCTCGTCCAAGGACGGGGTGATCAGCCCCGACAGCCCGATGATGTCGACCTTTTCGTCGCGGGCGACCTGAAGGATCTTCTGCGCGGGCACCATCACGCCCAGGTCGATCACCTCGAAATTGTTGCAGGCCAGCACGACGCCGACGATGTTCTTGCCGATGTCATGGACGTCGCCCTTGACGGTGGCCATCAGGATCTTGCCCGCCGTCTCGCGTTCTGTCCCGCCCGACAGGCGCTTTTCCTCTTCCATATAGGGCAGCAGCACGGCCACGGCCTGCTTCATCACCCGGGCCGATTTCACCACCTGCGGCAGGAACATCTTGCCCGCGCCGAACAGGTCGCCCACCACGTTCATCCCCGCCATCAGCGGGCCCTCGATCACGTGCAGCGGGCGCGTCGCGGCCTGCCGTGCCTCCTCGGTATCGGCCTCGATGAATTCGGTGATGCCGTTGACCAGCGCGTGTTCCAGCCGCTTCTCCAGCGGCCATTCGCGCCAGGACAGATCCTTCTCGCGCTTGGCGCCCGTGCCGTCGCCCCGGAACCGCTCGGCGATCTCCAGCAGGCGCTCGGTCCCGTCGTCGCGGCGGTTCAGGACGACATCCTCGCAGGCCTCGCGCAGATCGGGGTCGATCTGGTCATAGACCGCCAGCTGCCCCGCATTGACGATGCCCATGTCCATGCCCGCCTGGATGGCGTGATACAGGAACACCGCATGCATCGCCTCGCGCACCGGCTCGTTGCCGCGGAAGCTGAAGGACAGGTTCGACACGCCGCCCGACACGTGGGCGTGGGGCAGGTTCGCCCGGATCCAGCGCGTCGCCTCGATGAAGTCGACGCCGTAGTTGTTGTGTTCCTCGATCCCCGTGGCCACGGCGAAGATATTGGGATCGAAGATGATGTCCTCGGGCGGGAAGCCCACCTCGTCGACCAGGATGCGATAGGCCCGCTCGCAGATCTGGATCTTGCGGGCGCAGGTATCGGCCTGCCCCTGCTCGTCAAAGGCCATGACCACGACCGCGGCGCCATAGGCCAGGCACAGCCGCGCCTGCTCGCGGAACTGGTCCTCGCCCTCCTTCATGCTGATCGAGTTCACGACCGGCTTGCCTTGAACACATTTTAGGCCGGCCTCGATCACCTCCCATTTGGAGCTGTCGATCATCACCGGAACCCGGGCGATGTCGGGCTCGGCCGCCAGCAGGTTCAGGTATTCGACCATGGCGGCCTTCGAATCGATCAGCCCCTCGTCCATGTTGATGTCGATGATCTGGGCGCCGTTCTCGACCTGATCGCGCGCGACTTCCAGGGCTGCGGCATAGTCGCGGTTCTTGACCAGCTTGCGGAACCGCGCGGACCCGGTGACATTCGTTCGCTCGCCGATATTGACGAAGGGAATGTCGGGGGTCAGCACGAAGGGCTCCAGCCCCGACAGGCGCAACAAACGATCAGGCATAGGCGGGCACCTTTCTGGGGGCGAAGGGGGCCACGGCCTCGGCGATGGCGCGGATATGGTCGGGCGTCGTGCCGCAGCAGCCGCCGACCACGTTGACCAGCCCCGCGCGCGCGAAATCGGCGACCTGGGGGGCGGTATCCTCGGGGCCCTCGTCATACTGCCCGAAGGCATTGGGCAGGCCCGCATTGGGATAGGCGCAGATCAGCGTGTCCGCCACGCCCGACAGCTCGACCAGATGCGGGCGCATGGCGGCGGCGCCAAGCGCGCAGTTCAGGCCGATGGTCCAGGGGTTCGCATGGCGCACCGAATGCCAGAAGGCGGTGGGCGTCTGCCCCGAGAGCGTGCGCCCGGAGGCATCGGTGATCGTGCCGGAAATCATCATCGGCAGGCGCTGCCCATGGGCCTCCATCGCCTCGAGGCAGGCAAAGATCGCCGCCTTGGCGTTCAGCGTGTCGAAGATCGTCTCGATCAGGATGATGTCGGCGCCGCCGGCGATCAGCCCCTTGGCCTGCTGCAGATAGGCCACCCGCAGATCGTCGAAGCTGACCGCGCGATAGCCCGGATCGTTGACGTCGGGGCTCATCGAGGCGGTGCGGTTCGTGGGCCCGATCGCGCCGGCGACGAAACGCGCCCGCCCGTCCTCGGCCGTGGCGCGGTCCAGCGCCCGGCGCACCACCCGCGCGCCCTCGACGTTCAGGTCGTGGACGGCGTCCTGCAGCCCGTAATCGGCCTGCGCGATGGTGGTGGCGGAGAAGGTGTTCGTCTCGACGATGTCGGCGCCGGCGATGGCATAGCGGTAGTGGATCTCCTCGACCGCCTCGGGCTGGGTCAGGATCAGCAGATCGTTGTTGCCGGTCTGCGGATGGTCGGAATGATGTCGGCAGACATGGCCCGAACCCTGGCCGGTGTAATCCTCCTCGGCCAGACGCAATTCCTGGATTTGCGTCCCCATCGCGCCATCCAGGATCAGGATGCGTTCGGCGGCGGCGGCGTTCAGCGCCGCGAAGGCTGGCGAGGGGGGCAGGGGCATGGGACGGCCTTTCCAAGGGAACACCTCATATAGCCCCTGCACCTCCCATCGGCAAATTCATCCTTCTCGACAAGGTTATGAATCCCGCTCAAGTCGCCGCACCCTTTCATCTTGGCGAAAATATCCCGGGGGGTGCGGGGGGGCTGGCCCCCCGCCGTTGTCAGAACCCCGCCTTGATCTTCTCGAACTCCTCCAGCTGCCGCTGGCGCTGCTCGGGATCGTTGGGGGTCTGGGCCAGCACCGGTGCGTCGATTTCGGACAGCCCCTCGGTCACGGCGGGCTCGTCCGCGATGGTCGCCATCGCCTCGGTCGAGGTATGGCCATAGCCGATCGTGTCCAGCAGCGCCTTGCCGGCGGAGGGCTCCAGCCAGGCGTTGATGAAGTCATAGGCCTTGTCCTCGCTGCCCGGCCCGTCCTTCACGTTCACATAGCCACAGGTGAAGGTCGACGACCCCTCGACCGGCTCGCGCTGGAAGCCCACCGGATAGTCGTCGGCCTGCAGATAGGTCACGCCGTCGTTCCACGACCAAGCGACATCCACCGCCCCGGACGCCATCAGCTGCGCCTGCTCGGACGGATCGGCCCAATAGGCCGCGACATTCATATGCGCCTCGCGCAGCCAGGCGGCGGCGGCCTGGAACTGCTCCTCGGTGACGCCGTCCCAATCGGTCACGCCGGTCGCCAGATAGGCCAGCGCCCAGACATCGTCCTGACTGTCGGGCAGCGAGGTGCGGCCCTGATACTTGGGCGAGGTGAAGACGCTCAGGCTGGCCACGTCCTCGGCCGGGACGGTCTCGGTGTTGTAGGCGATGGCGGTGACGCCCCAGTCGGTCGGGATGAACCAGACGCCCTCGTCGTCGCGGAACACCTCGCTGTCCAGGAAGCGCTCGTCGATCTTGTCGAAGTTCGGGATCCGCGCGGTGTCCCAGGGCTCGATCAGCCCGGCATCGCGATACTTGCCGACCATCTGGCTGCAGGGATGGATGACATCGGCCCGGAACCCCGAGGCGACCTTCTGGAAGGCCTCGTCGTCGTCGCCGTAGAAGGAATAGGTCGGGCTGTCGCCATGCGTGTCCACATAGGACTGGAAGATCGAGGGTTCTTCGAACCCCGCCCAATCGAAGACGGTGAATTCGGGATCGGCGGCCAGCGCGGCTGCGGGCAGGGCGGCGGCGGCCAGGATGGTGGTTGTCAGCAAGCGCATGAAATCGGGCCTCTCTGGGATCGGTTTTTCATGACGCTAGACCCGCCTTTGCGCCCGCGCAAGCGTTTCGCACAACCGCCGCGCGCAGATGCTCAACGCATCCGCAATGCGCCGTCCAGGCGGATGGTTTCGCCGTTCAGATAGTCGTTCTCGACGATGACGGCCACCATCCGGGCATATTCCGACGGATCGCCAAGCCGCTTGGGAAAGGTCACCTCGGCGGCCAGGCTGTCCTGCACCTCGTCGGGCAGGCCCGCCAGCATCGGCGTGCCGAAGATGCCCGGCGCGATGGCGCAGACACGGATGCCCACCCCCGCCAGATCGCGCGCCAAAGGCAGGGTCATCCCCGCGATCCCCGCCTTGGAGGCCGCATAGGCCGCCTGTCCCTTCTGCCCGTCGAAGGCCGCGATGGAGGCCGTGTTCACGATCACCCCGTTCCGGTCGCGCCCGTTCGCGGCCATCCGCTCGGCGGCCAGGCGCAGGACGTTGAAGCTGCCGATCAGGTTGATCTCGACGGTGCGGCGAAAGCTGTCCAGCCGGTGCGGCCCGTCGCGGCCATAGGTCTTCTCGCCGATGGCGATGCCCGCGCAGTTGACGCAGACATCGATGCCGCCCATCACCGCCACGGCATGATCCAGCGCCGCCGTCACGCTGGCCGCATCGGTCACATCGGTCCGGGCAAAGCCCGCGCCGATGGCCGAGGCGGCCGCCTCGCCGCCTGCGTCCAGATCCAGCACCACGACCTGCGCGCCGTGCTGGCGGAAATGCGCGGCGGTCGCCGCCCCCAGGCCCGAGGCGCCCCCGGTCACGATGGCGCGGCATGTCGACAGATCCATCGGATCCTCCCTTGATGTCCCCGCCCGAAGATGTCGCACGGGCGGGCGCCGCCGCCAAGAGGCCCCGCCTCAGTCGCGCAGCAGGTCCGGCCCGCCTGCGATCAGCGGGTCGCGCGGTCCGATGGCGGCGCCGTCCTTGCCCGCGTAATCGACCGCGCCCAGGATGGTCTGGATCGCCGCGATCCGCGCCCGGCGCTTGTCGTCCGAGCGGATCAGCGTCCAAGGCACGATGGGCGAATGCGACCGTTCCAGCGTGTCGCGGATGGCCGCCGTGTAATCGTCCCACCGCGCCAGCCCCTCGACGTCGATGGGGCTCAGCTTCCACTGCTTCAGCAGGTCGGTCTCGCGGTCCAGGAAGCGGCGCAGCTGCTCGGCCCGGCCCACGTTCAGCCACAGCTTGACCAGGATGATGCCGTCATCGACCAGCGTCTGCTCGAAGCTGGGCAGCTGCCGGAAGAACGAGGCCCGCTGCGCATCGGTGGCAAAGCCGAAGACCCGTTCGACGACGCCCCGGTTGTACCAGCTGCGGTCGAACAGCGCGATCTCTCCGGCGGCGGGCAGCCAGTCGACATAGCGCTGGAAATACCACTGCCCGGCCTCGCGCTCGTTGGGCTTGGGCAGCGCCACGATGCTGGCCGAGCGGGGGTTGAGGTTCTCGCGCACGCGCTCGATCGTGCCGCCCTTGCCGGCGGCGTCGCGCCCCTCGAAGATCACCACCAGCCGCTTGCCGGTCGCGATCACGTCATGCATCATCCGCACCAGCTGCAGCTGCAGCGCCGCCAGATGCGCCTCGTAGTCGGCCTTGGGCATTTCCGCAGCGTAGGGAAAATCGGGGTCCAGGATGTCCTTGGACCCGGCCTTCTCGATCGCCTTGCGGATCGGGGCCGGGGCGCCCGTCTTCAGATAGTCGCTGATCTTGCCGACCAGCGGCAGGTCCGGCTGCATGGCGGTCATCGCTTAGCCCTCTCCGATGCGGGACATGTCGTACCATGTCGTCTGATAGATCTCGTTGATCCAGTTCCCATAGAGCAGATGCGCATGGCTGCGCCAACGGTTCGCGGGCATCTGCGCGGGATCATCGTCGGGATAATAGTTCGCGGGCAGGGTCACGGGCTTTCCGGCCGCCAGATCGCGGTCGTATTCCTCCTTCAGCGTGGTGCTGTCATATTCGAAATGGTTGAAGACATAGATGGCCCGGTGCCCCGGATCGGCCAGCAGGCAGGGGCCCACGTCGGGGCTGGCCAGCAGGGTGGTCAGGGCCGGGCGGGCATCGACCTCGTCCTGGCGCACCTCGGTCCAGCGGCTGACGGGCACCAGCACGTCGTCAGAAAAGCCGCGCAGGTAGGGCGAGGCCGGGACCAGGTTGCGGTGCCGGAAGCAGCCGAAGGCCTTGGCGGACAGGGGATGCTTGGGCAGCCCGTGGAAATGCCAGGCCATCGCCATGCCGCCCCAGCAGACCCCGAAGGTCGAATGCACATGGGTCTGCGTCCAGGCGAAGACGCGGGCCAGCTCGTCCCAATAGGTGACCTGATCGAAGGGCAGGTGTTCGATCGGCGCGCCGGTGATCACCAGCCCGTCGAACTTCTCGCCCGTGGCCTCGACCTCGCGGAAGGGGCGGTAGAAGCTTTCCAGATGGTCGGCGGCGGTGTTGCGGCTTTCATGGTCCGACATGCGGATCAGCTGGAAGTCGATCTGCAAAGGCGTGGCGCCGATGACGCGGGCGAACTGGTTCTCGGTCTGAATCTTCTTGGGCATGAGGTTCAGAAGCCCGATCCGCAGGGGCCGGATGTCCTGCGTCGCGGCCCGGCCCGGCGACATCACCATCACCCCCTCGTCCGAGAGGATGCGATAGGCGGGCAGGTTCTCGTTCAGCGTGATGGGCATGGGACTAGTTTTCCTTGCGCGCCAGGGCGCGGGCAATCAGGTCGGTGAAATCCTGCGGCGTGGCGACCCGGGCCACCTCTTCGGCCAGCACGGTGACGCCGCGCCGCGCCATCGCCGCATAGCGCGGCTGGCGGTGGGCCAGCGCCCGGGCATAGGTCCAGCGGATGAAGTCGTCGGGATTGACCTGAGGTCCCTCCAGCCCCTTCTCGACGCGGTAGGCGATCCAGGCGCGTTCCAGGAATTGCGGCTGGTAATACATGGGCTTGGGCGCGCGGTCGAAGCGGCGCACCAGCTCGGCCGTATGGGCGTCGCTGCCCTTGATCCAGACCAGCAGAAGGTCGCGTTCCAGCGCGGCCAGCACCGGATCGTCGGGGTCCTCGGGGTCCACGACCTCGCAGATCGACCCGCCGCTGTCGCAGACGAAATGCGGATGGCCATAGATGTCCCGGGCGCGGTCCATGAAATGGCGGGTGTCCAGCAGCGAGGCGATCTCGGCCCGGCGGTGCTGGTCCTGGCGCGCGCAATAGGCGTCGAAGTCCAGGCCCCCGCGCGACGGGCTGCCGGGCTTGCCCAGATAGGTGGACAGGGGCGCGAGATTGTCGAAGGTGATGTTGCTGGCGATATAGACGCTGTCCGACAGCAGCAGCTCGCGCAGGAACGGGACCTTCATGGCCTCGCGCTTGAAGTTGTCGGCGATGTATTCGCCCATGTAGCGGGTGCCGATGCGGTAATCGACCGAATAGTGGAACCAGGCCCCCGTCTCGCGCAGCATCGAGGACAGATGCGTCTTGCCCAGGCCCGACATGCCGAACAGCACGATCCTGCGCGAGGCCGCCGCCTGCCATTCCGCCGCGCTGCGATAGATCATGCCACGTCCCCTTCTGTGCCGGCGCCCCTGACTAATCCGCGGGCCCGACATTGGAAAGAGGCGCCGGCCACCTGCCGCGCACTCCGACCCGGACCCTTCCTCGGCCCGGCCTTTCATCTTGGCAAAAATATCCCGGGGGGTTGCCGGCTGGTGCGCCACTGGTCCGAGGACCAGCCGGCAACGGGGCTGGCCCCCCTGCCTGTCCCCGCGCGCCTGCCGGGATCAGAAGCGATAGCCGATCCGCACCCCGATCCCCAGGGCGTCGCCATCCTCCATCCGCGCCCGCTGCACGTCCGGCGTGCCGGTCTCGGGGCTGGCATCGCCAGGCTCGGTATAGTTGATGCCGGTGGTCACGCGCAGCGGTCCCTGGTTGTAGATCGCCGCCAGGGTGATGCCCTTGCGCCCGTTGGTGGGGGCCAGCGGCGAGACCAGATCGTCGCCCGCCTTCTCGAAGGTGAACGAGGCCGAGCCCGACCAGCGGTCGGTGAACTTGCGCCCGACGCCCAGGGTGTAGGTCGTCGTGTCCTCCAACTCGACCAGCCCGCCGCCGCTGACGGCCAGGAACTGCTGCGGATCGACGCGGAAGGCGCTCCACTCGACCCACCGGATCGAGCCGAAGACCAGCGTGTCCGCCGCGACGCCGGTCTGGAAATCCAGGTTCCAGCTTTCGGGCGTGGTGACGGTGGTGGTCGAGCTGGCATTCAGCAGCGGCAGCGCAGGCGCCGGGCCCGGACCGTCGGGATCGACCAGCGGGCCGGTCTCGACCGTGTCGAATTCGTGCTCCACATCCGAATTGTAGGTCAGCGAGACGCGGGCGCCGATCTCGGGGCGCTCCCAGGCGACGCCGGCCACCCAGCCGAAGGCCGTGTTGGCGTCCAGTTCGACATTATAGCCTGCGACCGGCCCGTAGGCGGCGCCGTTCAGCGTCACCTCGCCATCGGCGCGCGAGCCGCGCAGGCCGCCATGGACCGAGAAGGCGTTCCGGAACTGATAGCGGCCCAGTGCCGTGAAGGTGGTCGAATCGACGCGCGCGGCGGTGCCGCCCAGCAGGACCGAGCCCTCGGCGGACGGGTCGGGCAGCAGGCCGGGCTGCGACGGATAGAGGATGTCGGCGCCGAAGGGCTGCTCGACGATGATCGCGCCCGAGAAGCTGGGCGTGAACTGGTGCTTGTAGGACAGGCCCGCAAAGCCATAGCCCTGCGCCACGTCGCCGGTGCGGAAGCCCAGCGCGTCGGTGCCCTCGACGGTCGGATCGACGCCGCCGAAGCTGAGCTCGACATAATTGCCCTCTTCGAACAGCGCGGCCAGCGATTGCGGCGCGCGTTCGATGCCCCCGGCCCAGACAGGCGCTGTGCCTGCCAGCAGTGCGGCCATGCCTGTCATTGCGAATTTCATGTCAACCTCCCTCGAAGAGCCTGTCGCTCTTTTGATCACCTTATCGTCGAATATGCCTGGATCAATCGGACTTTTCGATCTGACGCCACGTCCTCTGCCACGCCGGGCCCGCGCGTGGCGCGAATGCCACGGCCCGCGACGGGCTGGACAATCCCCCCTGCCCGTGAAAGGGGAAACTGCCAAACGAGATTGCCGCAAGGACACCCCCCATGCAGATTCGTGAGGCCCTCACATTCGACGACGTTCTTCTGGTTCCGGCGGCATCGACGGTGCTGCCCTCGACCGCCGACGTGACCACCTTCGTCACCCGCGCGATCCGGATGAACATCCCGCTTCTGTCCTCGGCCATGGACACGGTCACCGAAAGCCGGATGGCGATCGCGCTCGCGCAGGCAGGGGGGATGGGCGTCATCCACCGCAACCTGACGACCGACCAGCAGGCCGACGAGGTGCGCCGCGTGAAGCGCTTCGAAAGCGGCATCGTCTACAACCCGATCACCCTGACGCCCGACCAGACCCTGGCCGATGCCAAGGCCTTCCAGGACCGCTACAATGTCACCGGCTTTCCGGTCGTGGACGCGGATGGCCGCGTGCTGGGCATCGTGACGAACCGCGACATGCGCTTTGCCGATGACATGCGCACCCCCGTCCGCGCGATGATGTCCTCCGAGAACCTGGCGATCCTGCGCGAGCCCGCCGACCGGGCCGAGGCAATCAGCCTGATGAAGGCGCGGCGGATCGAGAAGCTGCTGGTGACCGATGCCTCGGGCAAGCTGACCGGCCTCTTGACGCTGAAGGACACCGAAAAGGCCGTGCTGAACCCGCAGGCCTGCAAGGACGATCTGGGCCGGCTGCGCGTCGCCGCCGCCTCGACCGTGGGCGACGAGGGATTCGAGCGCAGCTGCGCGCTGATCGAGGCCGGGGTGGACATGGTGGTGATCGACACCGCGCATGGCCATTCGGCGGGCGTGGCGCGGGCGGTCGAACGCGTCAAGGCCTTCCGCGGCGACGTCCAGGTCGTCGCCGGCAACGTGGCGACCGCCGAGGGCACGCGCGCGCTGATCGGCGCGGG
This sequence comes from Paracoccus gahaiensis, assembly GCF_005048225.1. Lineage (GTDB taxonomy): Bacteria > Pseudomonadota > Alphaproteobacteria > Rhodobacterales > Rhodobacteraceae > Paracoccus > Paracoccus gahaiensis. Next base: position 488,947 of record NZ_SUNI01000001.1, on the reverse strand, counting down.
CGCGGACGCGGTCAAGGTGGGCATCGGGCCGGGCTCGATCTGCACCACCCGGATCGTCGCGGGCGTGGGCGTGCCGCAGATGACCGCGATCATGGATGCGGCAGGGGCGGCGGGCGACATTCCCGTCATCGCCGATGGCGGCATCAAGTATTCGGGCGATTTCGCCAAGGCGATCGCGGCGGGCGCCAGCTGCGCCATGGTCGGCAGCGCCATCGCCGGCACCGACGAAAGCCCGGGCGAGATGATCCTCTATCAGGGCCGCAGCTTCAAATCCTATCGCGGCATGGGCTCGCTCGGCGCCATGGCGCGGGGCTCGGCGGACCGGTATTTCCAGAAGGATGCGGCCTCGGACAAGCTGGTCCCCGAGGGGATCGAGGGACAGGTGCCTTACAAGGGCTCGGCGGGCGCGGTGATCCACCAGCTGGTCGGCGGCTTGCGCGCCGCGATGGGCTATACCGGCTGCGCCACCGTGGCCGAGATGCGCCGCAATTGCGAGTTCGTCCGCATCACCGGGGCGGGGCTGAAGGAAAGCCATGTCCATGACGTGCAGATCACCCGGGAATCGCCCAATTACCGTCTGAGCTGAGCGCGTCCGACCGGCGGGCCCGCCCCGACAAGGGCGGGTCCCTTTCCTGTCGCACGGCATTTTTTTCGCAAGACATCTGTCGCGTCCGCAGGGTCGGGGACGGCCTTGGCCCGGCCGCGCGCTTTTGCCCGACATTGCAAAGGTCTTTCGGCGGAACCTGCGCGGGAAGAGAGGGTTGACCCGGGGTTCCCGCGCCAGTTTTCCGATGCGGCCAACCTCCGGATGACAGGGACAGATGATGACCGACGCAGCCATGACCTATTGCGGCCCCGCGCCCGTGCCCGAGCAGATCTGGCGCGCCTGGAATCTGGACCCGGTCCTGCTGGCGGCACTGGCCGTGGCGGGAGGGCTGCTGCTATGGCGCACCGACCGCGAGGGGCGCACGCCCGCGCTGATCGCGATCGGAGCGCTGGTCGTGGCCTTCGTCTCGCCGCTCTGCGCGCTGACGGTGGCGCTGTTCTCGGCTCGGGCGGCGCATCACCTGCTGATCATCACCGTGGCCGCCCCCGCGCTGGCCCTAGCGCTGCCCTTGGCGGCGCGGCTGCCTGCCAGCCTGTCGCTGGTGGCCCTGTCGGCGGCGATGATCGCGTGGCACCTCCCGTCGGTCTATGCGGCGATCTGGTGGTCGGATGCGCTGTATTGGGGCCTGCAGGCGGCGATGCTGCTGCCGGCCTGGGCCTTCTGGTCCGCTGTCCTTGCGCCCGGCATCACCGCCGAGGACGCCGTCGCCCGCGCCCTGCTGATCGGGGGTCTGGCCGGGATCATGGGCCTTCTGGGCGCGGCGCTGACCTTCACGCCGGGCATCCTCTACATTCAGCACGTCACCGGTGCCGCGCCCTGGGGCCTGCCCGCGCTGGCCGACCAGCAGCTGGCCGGGCTGATCATGTGGGTGCCGGGCTTCGTGCCGCTGGCCGCGCTGGCGGGGCTGATGCTGCGCCGGGGCTGGGTGGCGGGATTTCGGGCATGATGATCGCCTCGCTGAAATACCTGCATCTGGCGGCCATGCTGTGCTGGTGCGCCTCGCTGATCGCCCTGCCGCTGCTGCTGAGCCTCTACGGCAGCACCTGGCGCAGCAGGGAGGGCGGCGAGGAACGGCAGGCCCGCTATGCCGAGTTCCGGCTGATCACCCATTACGGCTATGTCGCCTTCGCCACGCCTGCCGCCGTCATCGCCATCGCGGCGGGGACGGGGCTGATCTTCGCCGCCCAGATCTTCGACCTGTGGTTCGCGGCCAAGCTGGCGCTGGTGGCAGGCATGGCGCTGGTCCACGCCTGGCTGGGACATATCGTCCTGGTCTCGGCGGAACGTCGCGGCACGGGCTGGATGCCCTCGCCGCTCTATGCGCTGTTCATCGTCATTCCGCTGATGATGGGGGTCTTGTGGCTGGTGCTGGCCAAGCCCGATCTGGCCTGGATCGCCGACTGGCTGCCCGCCTTCATGCTGGCGCCCCGGGGCCAGGCATGAGCCGGTCGGATCAGAGGGAGGCGCCGCGCCTACTTGCTGCGCGTCTCCTGCTTGGTGCCGATCTGATAGTCGAAGACCAGCTTGCCGCCATGCCAGCCGGTGATGCCGGTCATCCCCGCGCCCAAGGCCGAGATCATGAAGCCCCAAGGCAGGACAGATCCCACCGGGTCGTCCAGCCGGTATCCCCAGTTCAGCCCCAGCACCGACAGCAGCATCACCGCCAGGATGAAATGCGTCCAGCTGGCGCTGCGGATGCGGATGCCGGGCACCATCAGCAGCTCGATCGTGCCGGTCACACCGGCGATCACGCCGATGCCGAAGGCCACGCCCGCCGCCCACAGCGCGACGCGCGGCCAGAACTCGTCGCCGGTCAGCCAGTACATCCCGTCGGCGCCGAAGACGGAAAAGGCCAAGGCGATGGGAAAGGCCACCATCATCGCATGCAGCGGATGGCCCGCGAAGGCGATCTTGCTCTCGGTGTCGCTGAAGGCGACATGCTCCTCGATCGGGTCGGTCAGCCGCCGGCGCTGCTTCCACGAATATTTCTGACGCATCGGAGATCCCCTCTGTTCCGCATTCACGGTCACAAGTCCGCGGCTTTGCTGGCGGTTCCGCTTCTGGCGGCCTGCAACGGTCCCCTCAGCACCCTGAACCCCGCAGGCCCCGCCGCCCAGCACGGCGCGCGCCTGTGGTGGGTCATGCTGGCGGGCAGCGCCCTGATCACCCTGCTGGTCGGCGTGATGCTGGTCCTGGCCATGCGCCATCGCGGCGAGGGCGGCATCGGCCGCGCCCCCGATCCGGCCCGCGAACGGCACTGGATCATGGGCTGGGGCCTGGGCTTTTCCCTGACGGTGCTGACCGCGCTGCTGACCTTCGCGCTGTGGACCGGAGAGCGGATCATCACCCGCGATGACGGCACCCTGCAGGTGCAGGCCGAGGCCGAGCAATGGGGCTGGACCTTCACTCAGCCCGGCCCGGGCGGCGCGCCGGTGCGGACCGAGGGGATCCTCTATGTCCCCGCAGGTCGACCCTTCGACGTGGCGCTGACCTCGCAGGACGTGATCCACAGCTTCTGGGTGCCGCAGCTGGGTGGCAAGATGGACGCGATCCCCGGCCATCAGAATGTCCACCGGCTCAGCGCCGACCGCCCCGGCATCTACGAGGGGCTCTGTGCCGAATTCTGCGGTCTGGGCCATGCCACGATGCGCTTCACCGTCGTGGCCTATGACCCGGACGGCCCGCTGCCGGCCTTCGAGAGCCAGCTTGCCGACACCGCGACCTCGCCCGTGCCGCCGGCGGAGGTCAGGGCAGCCGAACCCGATTCTGACCGGCTCGAACCAGGCGAGCCGACCCCAGAGCAATCCGCCACCGACCCGACCGACCCCGAGGAGCCCCGCCCATGACCGATGCCACGCAGCAGGGGTCCCAAGGACGCGCGGGCGCCCTGCCGGACGGGACCGTGGTCGAGGATGCCGACATCGCCGCCAACCCGCCGCAGCGCGCGCTGGTCCTGCACCGGCAGCTGGACGATGTCTGGCGCGATCTTCCGGGGTGGAGGGGCTTCTTCACCTCGGTGAACCACGGCACGATCGGGCTGCGCTTCATGGCGACCTCCTTAGTGTTCTTCGCCATCGGCGGCGTGCTGGCGATGATGATCCGCGCGCAGCTGGCCACCCGCGACGGCGCCTTCCTGGATGTCGAGCTGTATAACCAGATCTTCACGATGCATGGCAGCATCATGATGTTCCTCTTTGCCATTCCCCTGCTGGAGGGGCTGGCCCTGTGGCTGCTGCCCAAGATCCTGGGGGCGCGGGACATGGCCTTCCCGCGCCTCAGCGCCCTGGGGTATTTCTGCTATCTCTTCGGCGGCACGGTCATCGTGCTGTCGCTGCTGTTCGGGGTCGCACCCGATGGTGGCTGGTTCATGTACACGCCCCTGACCTCGCGGGCCTATTCGCCGGGCATCAATTCCGACATCTGGCTTCTGGGCGTCACCTTCGTCGAGATCAGTGCCATGGCGGCGGCGGTCGAGATCACCGTGACCATCCTGCGCTGCCGCGCCGCGCACATGCCGCTGACCAAGATGCCGTTGATGGCGTGGTACCTGCTGGGCACGTCCGTGATGATGCTGCTGGGCTTTCCGCCGCTGATCCTGGGCTCGATCCTGCTCGAGGTCGAGCGCGCCTTCGGCTGGCCCTTCTTCGACGTGGCGCGAGGGGGCAGCCCGCTGCTGTGGCAGCACCTCTTCTGGCTGTTCGGCCATCCCGAGGTCTATATCATCTTCCTGCCCGCCGCCGGTGCGCTGTCCACGATCATCCCGATCCTGTCGCGCACCACGATCCTGGGATACGGCGCCATCGTCGCGGCGGTCATCGGGCTGGTCTTCCTGTCCTTCGGGCTGTGGGTGCATCACATGTTCACCGTGGGCATCCCGCATATGGCGCTGGCCTTCTTCAGCGCCGCCTCGGCGCTGGTGGCGGTGCCGACCGCGATCCAGATCTTCGCCTGGATCGGCACCATGTGGGAGGGGCGCGTGACGCTGCGCCTGCCCATGCTCTATGTGATGGGCTTCTTCGCGACCTTCGTGATGGGCGGGCTGACCGGGGTCATGCTGGCCATGGTGCCCTTCAACTGGCAGGCGCATGACACGCATTTCGTCGTGGCCCACCTGCATTACGTGCTGGTCGGAGGTTTCGTCTTTCCGATGCTGGCCGCCGTCAGCTACTGGATGCCGCTGATCAGCGGGCGCTGGCGCGTGGCGGGCCTGGGCGAGGCCGCCTTCTGGCTGATCCTGATCGGCTTTCACGGCACTTTCTTCATCATGCACCTGACGGGCCTTCTGGGCATGCCGCGCCGCGTCGCCACCTATCCGGGCGATCCGGAATGGGAATGGCTGAACCTGATCTCGTCGATCTTCGGGATGGTGCAGGCGGCGGGCTTCGCGCTGTTCGCCTTCGACATCGTCATGCAATGGCTGTTCGGGCGGCGCAGCTGGCGCAACCCGTGGAAGGCGCCGACCCTGGACTGGGCGATGCCGCTGCCCGCGCCCTCCTACAACTTCGCATCCTTGCCCGGGCCGCGCCAGCCCGATGCGGATGCGATCCTGCCCCTGGCCCGGGGCGAGGGGCTGCTGCCCGGCGCGCCGCGCGGCTGGCGCGAGACGCTGGTCGTGGAACCCGGCAGCGGGCGGCCCCAGCATGTCATGGTGCTTGCCACCAACACCGCCCTGCCGGTGGCCACCTCGGCCGCGATCGGCAGCTTCTTCGCGATGATGCTGGCCGGGCTCTACTGGCTGGCGCCCCTGGGGATCCTCGCCACGCTGATCATGGCTTGGCGGTGGGGCGAGATCATGGGCACCACCACCGACCATCCCCCGGCCCAGGTCGCGCCGGGCCTGACGCTGCCGCTGCACTGGCAGGTGCGCAACACCCTGGCCCATACCGGCGCGGTGGCGCTTCTGGTGGCGGATGCGACGCTGTATGCCTCGCTGCTGTTCGGGGTGGGCTTCCTGACCGTCGTGGCGCCGGGCTGGCCCGCGCCCGAGACGGGCTTCGGCCCCTGGATGCTGCCCCTGGCGCTGGCCTCCCTGGCGGCGATGGCAGTCTCCACCGTGGTCGCGCATCTGTCCGAGACGCGGCGTGACAGCGCCGCGCTGCGGGTCTGGACGCTGGCGGGCCTCGTGGCGGCGGGCCTGGGCCTGGCCCTGCTGGCGCCGCTGGCTTGGGGCCTCGACGATCCGACCCGGCATGCGCGCGATGCGCTGCGCGGGGCGGTGGTCGGCTTTGCCGCGGCCCATGGCGTGATCGCGGTGATGCTGGCGCTGCGCGCCCATGTCGATGCGGTGCGGGGTCGGATCGGCGGCGACCGGCGCGGCGCCCTGCCGGTCTGGCAGCTGTTCCAGAAGTTCTGGCTGGCCACCTCGATCGTCTCGGTGGCGCTGATCTGCGCGCAGGAGGTGCTGGCATGATCTGGATGGCGCGCGTCCTGGCGGGCCCGGTGCTGTGGGCGGTGCTGTTCTCGGCCGTCTATGCGCTGCACGGCGCGGGCTGCCATCTGGGCTGGACCGACCGGCCCCTGGGCTTCACCGACCTGCATCACGGCGCGATGTGGGCGGCCTGGATCGGCGGTCTGCTGCTGCATGCGGCGCTGGTCGTCTGGATGCCGACGGGGCAGGGCCGGGCGCGCTGGATCATCGTGGCGGGCACTTGGATCGGGCTGGTGTCCAGCGCCTTCACGCTGTTCCCGGTCATCGTCACCTCGACCTGCTTCTGACGGGGGCGTTTGCCCAATTGAGGCGGGGCGGTCGGGCATGCTAGGCGGCACCAACCTCTGCTACCCGCGAAAGGCCCGCCCATGACCCCCGCCGCCCGCATCGCCGCCGCCATCACCGTTCTGGACCAGATCCTGTCCGGCAGCCCGGCCGAGCAGGCTCTGCTGCGCTGGTCCCGGGCCAGCCGCTTTGCCGGATCGGGCGACCGCATGGCGCTGCGCGATCTGGTCTTCGGCGCGCTCCGCCGGCGCGACAGCCTGGCGGCCCTGGGCGGGTCGCTGACCGGGCGTGGGCTGATGATCGGCCATGCGCGCCAGGCCGAGCTGGACCTGCCCGCGATCTTCACCGGCGCGCGCCACGACCCCGCCCCCCTGACCGAGGCCGAGGCGGCGCTGACCCCGCCCGAGACGCTACCCGACGATCTGCCCGACTGGCTGCGCCCCGCCTGGACCGCCGCCCTGGGTCCGCAGGCGGCCGAGGTCGCTCGCGCCATGACCGACCGCGCGCCCCTGTGGCTGCGAGTCAATCCGGCCCGCACGACGCCCGACGCCGCCGTTGCCGCGCTGGCCGCCGAGGGCATCGACACCGTGCCCGCCCCCGATTTTCCCCAAGCCCTTCGCATGACGTCGAACGAGCGCGCGCTGGCCCGCTCGGCCGCCTACCGGGACGGTCTGGTCGAGCTGCAGGACCTGTCGCCCCAGCAGGCCTGCGCGCTTCTGCCGCTGGCCCCGGGGCTGCGGGTGCTGGACTATTGCGCCGGCGGCGGCGGCAAGGCGCTGGCCCTGGGGGGTCGGCAGCCCGGCATGACGATCACTGCCCATGACGCGCTGCCCGACCGGATGGCCGACCTTCCCGCCCGCGCCGAGCGCGCCGGCCTGCGCATCGCGCTGGAGGCCCGCCCGCGCGGCCCCTTCGATCTGGTCGTGACCGACGTACCCTGTTCGGGCTCGGGAACATGGCGGCGGACGCCGGATGCAAAATGGCGGCTGGACGCGGCGCAACTGGACGAATTGCTGGCGCTGCAGGCCCACATCCTGGACCGCGCCGCCCCGCTGGTGGGGCCGGGCGGGCATTTGGCCTACATGACCTGCTCGCTTCTGACGGCCGAGAACGAGGACCAGATCCGTGCCTTCCATGCCCGCCAATCGGGCTTCGTGGCGGTGATGCAGCGCCTCTGGACGCCTCTGCAGGGCGGGGACGGCTTTTTCTTAGCACTATTGCGCCGCGATTAATGTAATTTTAACATTTGATAAGTTACCTCTGAGACATGGTTGCCCGAAAGAGGAGGCTGCTTGCCATGCTGGATCTGGACAAACAGGTTGGCCTGCCCCGCGGGGCCCTGGCCGCCTTGCCCCTGCTTCTGGCGCCGATGGTGCTGGGCGCGGCGGTGCTGGTGGTGCGTCCCGGCTCGCCCGTAGGGCTGGGGGGGCTGATCGTCTCGACCGTGGCGGTGGCATGGTACCTTCTGGGCGGCCTCGTCACCCTCTCGCAGGTGCTGCAGGGCTTTGCCGCGCGCCGTGCCCTGCTCGCCATCCGGGCCGAGGTCGCCGCCTCCCCGGATCCGATCTGGCTCAGCGATGCGCGGGGCCATGTGCTGTACCAGAACTCGGCAGCCCACCGGGCCTTCTCGGACCTGAACGGCCGGCCCATCCTGATGCTGATGGCCAAGCTGCGCGCCGATGCCGAGGGGCAGATGGCGCAGCTGACCGCCCGGGCCCTGCGCTTGGGAACGGCCGATCTGGACCTCGAGGGGGGCCGGATCCTGACGCTCAGTTGCCTGCCCGAGGCGCCCTTGCAGATCTGGTCGGTCACCCGCGCGGGCGCCGCCACGGTCGAGCTTGCCCCGGACCCCGGCGACGCGCCCTGCGACGACTTCGACGCGGTGCCCGTGGCCCTGCTGCGCCTGACCCCGGACGGGCAGATCTGCCGGGCCAATCCCGGCGCCCGCCAGCTTCTGGGCGGCCTGCCGTCGGCAGAGGAAGACCGGCAGAACCTGTCGGAACTGCTCGAGGGGCCGGGGCGGCCCCTGTCGGACTGGCTGGCCGATCTCTGCGCCGGACGCGCCACGAACGGCACCCAGATGCTGCGCCTGCGCCATGCCGAGACCCGCCCCGCGGACATGCGCGACCATCACCTGCAGCTGACCGTGGCGCAGGATCCCTCGACGCCGGGACGGCTTCTGGGGGTGCTGACCGATGCCAGCGCGCTCAAGACGCTCGAGGCGCAATTCGTCCAGAGCCAGAAGATGCAGGCGATCGGCCAGCTGGCCGGCGGCATCGCGCATGACTTCAACAACCTGCTGACGGCCATCATCGGCCATTGCGACCTTCTGATGCTGCGGCGCGACAAGGGCGATCCCGATTACGCGGACCTGGACCAGATCGGCCAGAACGCCAATCGCGCCGCCGCCCTGGTGGGCCAGCTGCTGGCCTTCTCGCGAAAGCAGACGCTGCAGCCCCAGATCCTGGACCTGCGCGACACGCTGGCCGACCTGACGCATCTGCTCAACCGCCTCGTGGGCGAGCGGATGGGGCTGACCATCACCCACGACCCGGCGCTCTGCGCGGTGCGCGCCGACAAGCGGCAGCTGGAACAGGTGATCATGAACCTGGTCGTCAATGCCCGCGACGCCATGCCCGGCGGCGGAGAGATCACCGTGCGGACCGAAAACCTGCACCTGACCGAGCCGATGACCCGCGACCGCGTGACCCTGCCTGCGGGGCGCTACGTGCGCATCTCGGTCTCGGACCGGGGCTGCGGCATCGCCGCCGACCACCTGGGCAAGATCTTCGAGCCCTTCTTCACGACCAAGCGCACCGGCGAAGGCACCGGGCTGGGCCTGTCCACGGCCTATGGCATCGTCAAGCAGACCGGCGGCTTCATCTTCTGCGACAGCATCCTGGGCGAAGGGAGGACCTTCACGCTGTATTTCCCCGCCCATGCCCATTCGGATGCCAAGGTCACGACCTTGCCTCGGCCCGTCCTGCGCCCCGTGGTGCAGTTGCCCACCGGACCGCGCGCCACCGTGCTGCTGGTCGAGGACGAGGCCCCCGTCCGCGCTTTCGCGGCGCGGGCGCTCAAGCTGAAGGGCTACGAGGTGCTGGAGGCCGGATCGGGAGAGGCGGCCCTGGCCCTGCTGGAGGCCGGCGACCGCAAGGTCGACATCTTCGTCACCGATGTGGTGATGCCCGGCATGGACGGGCCAACCTGGGTGCGCGAAGGGTGCCGGCTGTTGCCCTCGGCGCGGGTGATCTTCATGTCGGGCTATACCGAGGACATCTTCGTCGACGGGCAGGTGCCGGTCCAGGGCGCGGCCTTCCTTGCCAAGCCCTTCACGCTGATCGAGCTGACCGGACTGGTCGAGGCCCAACTGTGCAACCCCGAGGGGGGCAATCGGCTGAACTGAAAGGTCCGTCGGGGATGCCGTCCCTGACGGATCTCGTCAGCGGCACGCTACAACGAGTCGTAAAGCGCCAGATCGCGCGCCATGGCCACACGCAGTGCGGCCTCGGCCCCGGGGTCCAGATTGACGTCCACACTGGGCGGCACGTTGATGCGCGGCAGCTCGATCGCGCAATCCAGCCGGCCCTCCAGGAAGTCGACGAAGCCGTCGATCCGGTCATAGCGGAAGATCCGGTCGACCCGCGTGTCCGCCTCGGTCAGGAAATCGACCTGGCGGCCGATGCCCATCCGTGCCGGCCCGTCGGGCTGGCCGTACTCCGCCGCGAAATCGGCGAACCCGATCCCCGCCATGGCATGCTGCGGATCGTCGTCATCGTCGCGCAGCTTGAAGCGGTACCAGCTGCGCAGCCAGTCCACCGGCTCGCGCATCAGCGCCACCGTGGTGAAGGTCTCGCCGGTCTGGGCCGCGAGCCAGGGCCCCAGATAGCGGCGGAAGCTGCCGACATCGGTGTGCTTCAGCGCCGCCGGGCGTTGCAGCGAGGCCGAGGCCAGCGAATCCAGCGCCATCTCGATCGCGGTCGACCCGGCCTTGGGCGTGGCCAGGAAGACCAGCCTCTGGTCCCAGAAAATCAGCATGCGTCAGGCCCCGATCTGTTGCTTTGGCTGCATCGGGTGCTGGATAGCGGCCCCGTCCGGGGCTGTAAACGTCTTGTTAACCGCGCTGCGCCATCCTGAGACGAGACGAATCGGAAATCGGCCTCTGCGGCCTTGAAACTTGCCGTGCAAAGGCGCATCTAGTCGTGAACAAGACAAGAACATCCGGTCGGCCGAACTGATTGCCCCGCCCGGAGGGCTGTGAAATAACAAGGTGGATCACATGGCACAGGCGAGCATCTTCGACATGACGGACAAACGCGCGGCGGCAGACAAGCAGAAGGCTCTGGACAGCGCCCTGGCCCAGATCGAACGGCAGTTCGGCAAGGGCTCGATCATGAAGCTGGGCAAGGACAACCCGGTGGCCGAGATCGAATCGACCTCGACCGGGTCCCTGGGTCTGGACATCGCCCTGGGGATCGGCGGGCTGCCCAAGGGCCGCATCATCGAGATCTTCGGGCCGGAAAGCTCGGGCAAGACCACGCTGACGCTGCATGTCGTGGCCGAGGAACAGAAAAAGGGCGGCGTCTGCGCCTTCGTGGATGCCGAACACGCGCTGGACCCGCTCTATGCCCGCAAGCTGGGCGTGAACCTGGACGAGCTGCTGATCAGCCAGCCCGACACGGGCGAGCAGGCGCTGGAGATCGTGGACACGCTGGTGCGCTCGGGCGCGGTCAGCCTGGTGGTGGTCGACTCGGTCGCCGCCCTGACGCCCAAATCCGAGATCGAGGGCGACATGGGCGACATGCAGATGGGCAGCCAGGCCCGGCTGATGAGCCAGGCGATGCGCAAGCTGACCGCCAGCATCGGGCGCAGCAATTGCATGGTCATCTTCATCAACCAGATCCGCATGAAGATCGGCGTCATGTTCGGCAACCCCGAGACGACGACGGGCGGCAATGCGCTGAAATTCTATGCCTCGGTGCGCCTGGACATCCGCCGCATCACCTCGGTCAAGGACCGCGACGAGGTCGTGGGCAACTCGACCCGCGTCAAGGTGGTCAAGAACAAGGTCGCGCCGCCCTTCCGACAGGTCGAATTCGACATCATGTTCGGCGAGGGCATCAGCAAGGTGGGCGAGCTGGTCGATCTGGGCGTCAAGGCCGGCGTGGTCGAGAAATCCGGTGCCTGGTACTCTTATGGCGACGAGCGCATCGGCCAGGGCCGCGAGAATGCCAAGCAGTTCCTGCGCGACCGTCCCGAGATCGCCTTCGCGATCGAGGACAAGATCCGCGCCAGCCACGGGTTGGAATTCGGCGTCGGCAACGATGCCGTCACGGATGACGGGGCCGTCACCGAGGAGTGATCTGACCGGAACGTCAGGAACGGCGCGCGGGGGGTGACCCTCGCGCGCCGTTTGCCTTCGCCCCGGCCGGCCGATGCGCCGGGATCTTTTCCCGAAGGTGCGGGCGGGGCGATTGCTGGACAGGGATGCGGGGCGCGGATAGACCGGGGGCCAGACCGGCCTGGCCGGACCCACCGATCTGCGATGAAGGCCTGCCATGCCCAGTCTGAATGACATCCGCTCGACTTTCCTTGGATATTTCGAGAAGAACGGCCACCGGGTCGTCGACTCGAGCCCGCTGGTGCCACGCAACGATCCGACGCTGATGTTCGCCAATTCCGGCATGGTGCAGTTCAAGAACCTGTTCACCGGGCTGGAGACGCGCGACTATAACCGCGCCACGACCGCGCAGAAATGCGTGCGCGCCGGCGGCAAGCACAACGATCTGGACAATGTCGGCTACACCGCCCGGCACCACACCTTCTTCGAGATGCTGGGCAATTTCAGCTTCGGCAACTATTTCAAGACCGAGGCGATCCCCTATGCCTGGGAGCTGCTGACGAAGGAATTCGGCATCCCCAAGGACCGGCTGCTGGTCACCGTCTATCACACCGATGACGAGGCCGCGCAGATCTGGAAGAAGGTCGCGGGGCTGACCGATGACCGCATCATCCGCATCCCGACCAGCGACAATTTCTGGCAGATGGGCCCGACCGGCCCCTGCGGCCCCTGCACCGAGATCTTCTTCGATCACGGCGACAAGATCCCCGGCGGCCCTCCGGGCAGCCCCGACGAGGATGGCGACCGCTTCATCGAGATCTGGAACTTGGTCTTCATGCAGAACGAGCAGTTCGAGGACGGCTCGATGCGGGCGCTGGACATGCAGTCCATCGACACCGGCATGGGGCTGGAGCGGATCGGCGCGCTGCTGCAGGGCAAGCACGACAACTATGACACCGACCTGATGCGGTCCCTGATCGAGGCCAGCGCCCATGCGACCAGCGCCGATCCCGACGGGCCAGGCAAGGTCCATCACCGGGTGATCGCGGACCACCTGCGCTCGACCAGCTTCCTGATCGCGGATGGGGTGATGCCCAGCAATGAGGGGCGCGGCTATGTGCTGCGCCGGATCATGCGCCGCGCCATGCGGCATGCGCATATGCTGGGCGCGCAGGATCCGGTCATGCACCGGCTGGTGCCGGCGCTGGTGCGCCAGATGGGCGCGGCCTATCCCGAACTGACCCGCGCGCAGGCGATGATCGAGGAGACGCTGCGCTCCGAGGAGACGCGCTTCCGCCAGACGCTGGACCGGGGCCTGCGCCTGCTGGACGACGAGCTGGCGCGGCTGCCTGAGGGCGCGGATCTGCCGGGTGCTGCGGCCTTCAAGCTGTACGACACCTTCGGCTTTCCGCTGGACCTGACGCAGGACGCGCTGCGCGAGAAGGGCCGCGCGGTCGAGGTCGAGGGCTTCGACAGTGCCATGGCCGAGCAGAAGCGCATGGCGCGGGCGGCGTGGAGCGGCTCGGGCGAGGCGGCGGATGCGACGATCTGGTTCGAGCTGGCCGAGGCCCATGGCGCGACCGAGTTCCTGGGCTATGACACCGAAGAGGCCGAGGGGCAGGTGCTGGCGCTGGTCAGCGACGGCGCGGATGCCCCCGAGGCGGGCGAGGGCGCATCGGTCGCCATCGTGGTGAACCAGTCGCCCTTCTATGCCGAAAGCGGCGGGCAGGTCGGGGATCAGGGTCTGATCCGCACCGAGACGGGTGCGGCGCGGGTGACCGACACCAAGCGGGTTGCGGGCATCGTCATCCATCAGGCCGAGGTCACGATGGGCACGATCAGCCGCGGGCAGGGCGCGACCCTGTCGGTCGATCACGACCGCCGGAGCGCGATCCGGGCCAACCACTCGGCCACGCATCTTCTGCACGAGGCGCTGCGGCGCGCGCTTGGCGATCATGTCGCGCAGCGGGGCAGCCTGAACGCGCCCGACCGGCTGCGCTTCGATTTCAGCCACAACCATGCGGTGACGGCGGAACAGTTGGCGCAGGTCGAGGCCGAGGTGAACGGCTTCATCCGCCAGAACAGCCCGGTCGAGACGCGGATCATGACGCCCGACGACGCCCGCGCGATCGGCGCGCAGGCGCTCTTCGGCGAGAAATACGGCGACGAGGTGCGCGTCGTGTCGATGGGCGCCCATCCCGGCAGCGGCAAGGGGGCGGATGGCGCGACTTATTCGCTGGAGCTGTGCGGCGGCACCCATGTTGCGCGGACGGGCGACATGGGGGCCTTTGCGCTGCTGGGCGACAGTGCCTCCAGCGCCGGGGTGCGGCGGATCGAGGCGCTGACCGGACAGGCCGCGCTGGACCATCTGCGCGATGCCGACCGCCGGCTGACCGAGATCGCGGGCATCCTGAAATCGCAGGCCGCCGAGGTCGTGAACCGCGTCCGCGCGCTGGCCGACGAGCGCAAGGCGCTGGCCAACGAGGTCGCGCAGCTGAAACGCCAGATGGCGATGGGCGGCGGCAGCGAGGCCGAAGAGATCGCAGGCGTCAGGTTCATCGCCCGGCAGGTCGAGGGCGTGGGTGGCAAGGAGCTGGGCGCGCTGGTCGACGAGATGAAGGCGCAACTTGGCAGCGGCGTCGTGCTGGTGCTGGCCGAGGCCGATGGCAAGGCCACCGTCGCGGCGGGCGTGACCCCGGATCTGACCGCCCGCGTCAGCGCCGTGGCGCTGGTGCAGGCCGCGACCGCGGCGCTTGGCGGCAAGGGCGGCGGCGGCCGTCCCGACCGCGCGCAGGGCGGCGCCCCCAGCCTGGAGGCCGCCGAGGCCGCCTTCGCCGATGCCCGCAAACTGATCGAGGAAAGCGCATGACCGCACTCTGGATTGCCCATGTGACCGTCACCGACCCTGAGGCCTATGGGCGCTATGCCCAGGGCGCCGGCCCGGCCATCGCCGCGCATGGCGGGGTGTTTCTGGCCCGCGCCGGGCGCTATCACGTGCTGGAGGGTGCGGATCACGCCCGCCATGTGGTCGCCCGCTTCCCCAGCCTTGATGCGGCGGTTGCCTGTTATCACAGCAGCGAATACCAAGCGGCATTGGCACATGCCAAAGGCGCCAGCGAACGCGACCTCGTGATCGTGGAAGAGGCAGCGCCCGCGACGGAATGAGGTGAAACCTTCATCCTTTCGTGCTAGGGCTGTCACAAAGCAGACACGAAGGGGCAGGGCATGTGCCGGTGGGCCGCCTATCTGGGCGAACCGATCTTTCTGGAAGACATCGTCAGCCGTCCGGCGCATTCGCTGATCCGGCAGAGCCAGGGGGCGACGCGCTGTCCCACGCCGGTCAATGCCGACGGCTTCGGCATCGCCTGGTACGGCGAACGCCCCGAGCCCGGCCTGTATCGCGATGTCATGCCCGCCTGGTCGGACCCGAACCTGCGCAGCCTGGTGGGGCAGGTCCGCTCGCATCTGTTCATGGCCCATGTGCGCGCCTCGACCGGGACGGCGACCAGCCGCAACAACTGCCATCCCTTTGCCGCCGGGCGCTGGTCCTTCATGCATAACGGCCAGTTCGGCGGCTACGAGGCGTTCCGCCGCCATGCCGACGTGCTGATCCCCGACGAGTTCTATCCGCATCGCAAGGGCGCCACCGACAGCGAGGCGCTGTTCCTGGTCGCCTTGGGCAAGGGGCTGGACAGCGACCCGCAGGGCGCGATGGAGCGGGCCCTGGGCAAGCTGGGCGCCTTGGCCTTCCAGCGGGGCACGGCGCCCCATGTCCGCGCCGCCTGCGCCTTCTCGGACGGGCAGCGGCTTTATGCGCTGCGCTACAGCAGCGACGATCAGGCGCCGTCCCTGTACCACCGCTGGTCGGCCTCGCGGCAGGGCTGGGCGGTGGTCTCCGAACCGCTGGAGACCGATCAGGCCGACTGGCAGGAGGTGCCGCCGGGCAGTTTCTGCATCTTCGAGAAGGACCGGGTGCAGATCCTGCCCTTCCATCCCGAAAGGCTCAGCGCCGCCGCCTGAAATTAGGCCGGCGCGGCGCCGGTCGGGGCAGGGGTCGCGATGGGGCCCGTCTCAGGGGTCGCCTCGGGCTGGGGCAGGCGCTTGACCTCGGGGTCCGCCGCCTGCGGACGGCGGAAGACCAGCACGTTGTGATAGACCGTCGCGCGCCCGGTCAGGCCGCTGCGCTCTTCACTGGGCAGCACGTCGGCGCGCAGATATTCCCAGCCCTCGGCCGCCATCCGGTTCAGCTCGGCCGTCAGCGACAGGGCGAAGCGGTCGGTCGGCGTCTTGGCCTCGCGGGCCTTCTCGGTCCGGGTCGGGGCCGGAATGACGGAATATTCGAAACGCATGGGCGGGTCCTGTCGCGGATGGGGGCCGAAAGGGGGTGCGGCCCGGAGGGGCCGCAGATCGGGGCTTACAGCCCCAGCTTCTGCGCCACCAGATCGTTGACGGCGGCCGGGTTGGCCTTGCCGCCGGTGGCCTTCAGGACCTGACCCACGAACCAGCCCGCCAGCTTGGGATTGGCCTTGGCCTTCTCGACCTGCGCGGGGTTGTCGGCGATGATCTGGTCGACCGCCGCCTCGATGGCGCCCAGATCGGTGACCTGCTTCATGCCGCGCGCCTCGACGATGGCCGCCGGATCGCCGCCCTCGGTCCAGAGGATCTCGAACAGGTCCTTGGCGATCTTGCCCGAGATGGCCTTGTCCGCGATCAGGTCGATCACCCCGCCCAGTTGCGTGGCCGAGACCGGAGAGGTGGCGATCGTCAGCCCCTCCTTGTTCAGCCGGCCGAACAGCTCGTTGATGACCCAGTTGGCGGCCATCTTGCCGTCGCGGCCTGCGGCCACGGCCTCGAAGTAATCGGCATTCTCGACCTCGGCGGTCAGCACGCCGGCGTCATATTCCGACAGGCCCATGTCGCGCACGAAGCGCGCCTTCTTCTCGTCGGGCAGTTCAGGCATGGAGGCCGCGATGTCGTCCACCCAGGCCTGCTCGATCTCCAGCGGCAGCAGGTCGGGGTCGGGGAAGTAGCGATAGTCATGCGCCTCTTCCTTGGACCGCATCGACCGCGTCTCGCCCTTGTCGGGATCGTAGAGGCGGGTTTCCTGCACGATGCTTCCGCCATCCTCCAGGATGGCGATCTGGCGCCGCGCCTCGTAATCGATGGCCGCCTGGATGAAGCGCATCGAGTTCATGTTCTTGATCTCGCAGCGCGTGCCCAGATGGCCGAAATCGCCGGTTTCCTGGAAGCGCTCGTAATCGCCGGGCTTGCAGACCGATACGTTCACGTCCGCGCGCAGGTTGCCGTTCTGCATGTTGCCGTCGCAGGTGCCCAGATAGCGCAGGATCTGGCGCAGCTTGACGACATAGGCGGCGGCCTCCTCGGGGCCGCGGATGTCGGGGCGGCTGACGATCTCCATCAGGGCGACGCCGGTGCGGTTCAGGTCGACGAAGCTCATCGTCGGGTCCATGTCGTGGATCGACTTGCCGGCATCCTGCTCCAGGTGGATGCGCTCGATCCGCACGCGGCGGGCGATGCCCGGGGCCATGTCCACGATCACCTCGCCCTCGCCCACGATGGGGTGATAGAGCTGGCTGATCTGATAGCCCTGCGGCAGGTCGGGATAGAAATAGTTCTTGCGGTCGAAGGCCGACCACAGGTTGATCGCGGCCTTCAGCCCCAGCCCGGTGCGCACGGCCTGCGCCACGCAGAATTCGTTGATCACCGGCAGCATCCCCGGCATCGCCGCATCGACGAAGGCCACATTGCTGTTGGGTTCGGACCCGAAGCGCGTCGAGGCGCCCGAGAACAGCTTGGCGTTCGAGGCGACCTGGGCATGGACCTCGAGGCCGATCACCAGTTCCCACTCTCCCTGCGCGCCCTGGATCACCTTGGGCTGGGGGGCGGTATAGGTCAGGTCAAGCATGGCGGGCCTCGTTGGCGGCAAACGGTCTGGCAGGGCTTTTAGGGCACGCCTGCGCGATTGTCACGGGCCGCTGCGGTCCGGACCGGCTTTGCCGCGCGAATCGGCAGGGTCGCGGCGCATCTGCAAATCTGCGTCAAATTGCAGGCGCTTGGACCACCGCCGCCTCGCCGTCGGCGGGAATCCGACCATGATGTCGCAGGGGTGCGGCAGGTTCCCGCCGACCTCGATCGGCGTCGCTTGCCAGAGGACCGGGACCGTCTAAGGCAGGATGCAGCGAAACAATCCCCTGAGGTCCCGATGCGCGCTGCGCTCTCCCTTGCTGCCCTTGTGCTGATGGCCGCCTGCGCCGCGACCCCGTCGGGTCCCTCCGAGGCCGAGGTCGAGGCCGAGGTCGCGGCCCAGGAGATGTCCCTGGCCCAGGTGCCTCCGATGCGGTGGGGAGACAAGAGCGGCTCCGAGGCCTGGACCCGGGCGACGCTGGAGGCGCTGGACCGCGAGGGCGTGGTGATCATGTCGCGCGTGCCCCATGACATCCAGGAATACTGCCCCAACTATCGCGCGCTGACCCAGACCGGGCGCAAGGCCTTCTGGGCCGGGCTCCTGTCCTCGGTCGCGCGCCATGAAAGCACCTTCAATCCGCAGGCGGCGGGCGGCGGCGGGCGCTGGCTGGGCCTGATGCAGATCGCCCCCGCGACCTGGCGGCATTACGGCTGCGACGGCAATATCCGCGACGGGGCCGACAACATGGCCTGTTCGGTCAAGATCATGTCGCATCAGGTCGGGCGCGACAATGCGGTCGCCCGGGCCGATGGCGGCTGGCGCGGAGTCGCCCGGGACTGGGCCCCCCTGCGCAGCGCCAAGAAGCGCGCCGACATCGCCGCCTGGACTTCCAGCCAGAGCTATTGCACGGCCACGGCGGAGAGCTGAACAGGCCGGGGGTTGAAGAAAGCCGGGGGCCAGCCCCCGGACCCCCAGGGATATTTGGACCAAGATGAAGGGGCGGGCCGCAGGGTCCGCCCCTTTCGTCGTTCAGCGCAGCGCGGTCAGGATGCGCGCCCAGGAGCGGGCGCCCTTGGCGAAGCTTTCGACATCGTATTTCTCGTTCGGCGAATGGATGCGGTCGTCGTCGCGGGCAAAGCCGATCAGCATCGAATCCATGCCCAGGATCTGCTTGAAATCCCCCGCGATCGGGATCGAGCCGCCCGCGCCGATATAGGCCGCATCCTGCCCCCACTCCTCGCTCAGCGCTTCCTTGGCCAGACCGAAAGCCGGGTCCGAGATGTCCATGACGCTGGCCGGGCTGGCGCCGTGATCGTGGAAGGTCGCGCGGCAATCGGCGGGCAGATGGGCGCGCACATGGTCCTGGAAGGCGGCGCGGATCGCTGCCGGGTCCTGGGTGCCGGTCAGGCGGAAGCTGACCTTGGCGCGGGCCTGCGCCGGCAGGACGGTCTTGAACCCGTCGCCCGCATAGCCGCCGGCGATGCCGTTGATCTCGGCCGTGGGGCGGTTCCACATCATCTCCAATGCCGTGCGGCCCGCCTCTCCGATGGGGGTGGACAGGCCCACGCGGCCCAGGAACTCGGGCGCGTCAAAGCCCAAAGCCTGCCAGTCGCGCGCGAGTTCCGGGGCCAGATCCTCGACCCCGTCGTAGAAGCCGGGCAGGGTGACGCGGCCCTGGTCGTCCTTCAGCGCAGCCAGGGCAGCCGCCAGCACCATGATCGGATTGGCGGCCAGCCCCCCGAAGCTGCCCGAATGCAGATCGCGGTCGGCGGCGTCGATCACCACCTCCTGTCCCACCAGCCCGCGCAGCTGCGTGGTAATCGCCGGGCGCCCGTCGGCATGGCGCCCGGTGTCGCAGATCACCGCCAGCGAGGCGCGCAGATCCTCCGCATGGGCACGCAGGAAGGGCCTGAGCGAGGGCGAGCCGGATTCTTCCTCGCCCTCGAAGAGCAGGATCAGGTCCGAGGGCAGGGTGCCATGCACCGCCTTCCACGCGCGGAACGCCTCGATGAAGGTCATCAGCTGGCCCTTGTCGTCCGAGGCGCCGCGTGCGCGGATGACGCGGCCCTGGGCCGTGTCCTCGATGATGGGATCGAAGGGGGGTCGGTCCCACAGGGCCAGGGGATCGACGGGCTGCACGTCGTAATGGCCGTAGAACAGCAGCGACCGCGCGCCGCCAGGCTGGCTGCGGGCGGTCACCATCGGATGGCCGGGCGTGTCGTGGACGGTGACCTCGAAGCCCAGATCGCGAAGCTCGTCCGCCAGCCAGGCGGCGGCGGCACGCACATCGCCCGCATGGGCCGGATCGGTCGAGATTGACGGGATCCGCAGGAAGCGGGCCAGCCGCTCCAGCCCCGCCTCCAGGCCCTCGTCCAGATGCGTCAGGATGTCCTGCAGTCTTGCGTCATTGCCCATGATTTCTACCTTTTGTACCGAAGATCTCGGGTCCATGCCTGCCCCTTTCGTCGAATTGCGACGTTTTCGGCCTGTTTTCTTCGCGCTTTGACCTCTATCAAGGCAATCAGCGCGCGGTCGGAGAATGATCGCACCCAGCCAGCTACGCAAGGGATCGCCCGCAATGAAGTACGACGCCGCTCTGGATCAGGCCATTTCACGCCTTCACGAAGAAGGGCGCTATCGCACCTTCATCGATATCGAGCGGGCCAAGGGCAAGTTCCCCAAGGCCGTGTGGAACCGTCCCGACGGCGAACGCCAAGACATCACCGTCTGGTGCGGCAACGATTATCTGGGCATGGGCCAGCATCCGGTCGTGCTGCAGGCGATGCACGAGGCGCTGGATGCAACCGGCGCGGGTTCGGGCGGCACGCGCAACATCTCGGGCACCACGGTCTATCACAAGCGCCTGGAAACCGAGCTGGCCGACCTGCATGACAAGGAGGCCGCGCTGGTCTTCTCCAGCGCCTACATCGCCAATGATGCGACGCTGTCGACGCTGCCCAAGCTGTTCCCCGGGCTGATCATCTATTCGGACGAGCTGAACCACGCCTCGATGATCGAGGGGATCAAGCGTCATGGCGGCGCCAAGCGCATCTTTCGCCACAACGACCTGGCCCATCTGCGGTCCCTGCTGGAGGCCGACGATTCCGACGCGCCCAAGCTGATCGCCTTCGAGTCGATCTATTCTATGGATGGCGATTTCGCCCCGATCGGGGCGATCTGCGATCTGGCGCAGGAATTCGGCGCGCTGACCTATCTGGACGAGGTCCATTCGGTTGGCATGTACGGCCCGCGCGGCGGCGGCGTGGCGGAGCGCGACGGGCTGGCCGGACGCATCGACATCCTCAACGGCACGCTCGGCAAGGCCTTCGGCGTCTTCGGCGGCTATATCGCGGCCAGCGAGAAGATGTGCGACGCGATCCGCTCCTATGCGCCGGGCTTCATCTTTACCACCTCGCTGCCGCCCGCCGTGGCCGCCGGGGCCGCGGCCTCGATCGCGCTGCTGAAGACGCCCGAGGGGCAGAAGCTGCGCGACGAACAGCAGTTGCATGCCCGCATCCTCAAGATGCGGCTGAAATCGCTCGGCATGCCGATCATCGACCATGGCAGCCATATCGTGCCGGTCCATGTCGGTCATCCGGTGCATTGCAAGGCGCTGTCCGACATGCTGCTGCAGGATTACGGCATCTACGTCCAGCCGATCAACTTTCCCACCGTCCCGCGCGGGACGGAACGCCTGCGCTTCACCCCCTCGCCGGTGCATGATCCCAAGCAGATCGACCATCTGGTTCGCGCGATGGATGCGCTTTGGTCGCACTGCGCCCTGAATCGCGCGGAATTGAGCGCGTAACTCAATCCACGGATGAACTGCTCTCGCCTGCGTGATACTCTCTGATTTAAGAAGACTTGAGGGCGTGCGATTCGCGGCCCTCACATAACGGGCGACGAGGCATAGGCAATGAGCAGGCTGCGGGCAGATGACCCGGCAGAAGGGATCTCGCAGGTGGAGGATATGGCACATATTCTCGATGACGACACCCGCTTGGGAGATCTGATGCGCGGGGAACGGGCGACGTTGGGCAAGTCCCTTCTGGACGTCCAGAGAGAGCTGCGGATTCGCGCCTCCTACGTGGCCGCGATCGAGAATTGCGACATTTCCGCCTTCGACACGCCCAGCTTCATCGCGGGCTATGTGCGGTCCTACGCCCGCTATCTGGGCATGGACCCCGATTGGGTCTTTCGCCGCTTCTGTCAGGAATCGGGATTTCAGCCCATGCATGGCATGGCGGCCTCGGCCGCCGGTCCCAAGCCCGGGCGCCGTCCCTCGGACCCGGCCGAGGCGCTGGCCAATCCGCGCGCGCTGTTCATCCCGCAAGAGCGGGGCTTCCTGTCCGAGATCGAGCCGCGCGCCATCGGCGCCATCGCGGTGCTGATCGCGCTGATCGGCGGCCTCGGCTATGGATCCTGGTCGCTTCTGCAGGAGGTGCAGCGTGTCACCCTGACGCCGGGCGACGATGTGCCCGCCGTGGTGGCCGAACTGGACCCGACTCAGGGTGCGGGCTTGTCCGACCCGACCCTCGAAGGCGCGGCGGTGGGCGATCTGGCCCAGACCCTGCCGCAGCCCGAGGCGCTGGACCGGCTTTATCGCCCGCAGATCCTCGAGGCGCCGCTGATGACCGCGCGCGACGGCCCCATCGCCGCCATCGACCCCGGCCTGCTGAGCGGCGCCACTTCGGTCGAGGATGTGATCGCCTCCGCCGGCAGCGTGACCGAGGTGCCGCAGCCCGCGCCCGATGCCGTGCAATCCCAGCCCGCCACGCCCGGCGCCCAGCAGGTTGCCGAGGCGCCGGTCGAGGGCGGCGTGCGCACGCTGGCCCCGGATGCGCCAGGGTTGGAGCTGTTGTCCGTGCGCCCGGCTTGGGTGCGCGTGACCTCGGCCGATGGCACGGTGCTTCTGGAAAAGATCATGGATGCGGGCGAACGCTTCGCCCTGCCGCCCCTGGAGCAGCCGCCGGTCCTGCGGACGGGCAATTCCGGCGCGGTCTATTTCGCGGTGAACGGCCAGACCTACGGCCCCGCCGCGCCGGGCGCACAGGTCATCAGCGGGGTGGAACTGTCTCCCTCAAGCCTGACCGAGCGGTTCGACCTGGCCGATCTGCAGACCGATCCCGAACTGGCGCAGATGATCGCGATGGCCCAGATCGACGCGCCCGAGGATCAGGCCGACAGCGACGAGTGACCGAAACCCGCGGGGCGACGCTTGCCGTCCCGCTCAGGCTTCAGCGCCCCCAGACCCGCTCCAGCATGGCGATCCAGTTGTCGCAGGCGATCTTGGCGATCAGCTTCGTGCCATAGCCCGCAGCCTCCATCGCCGCGATCAGCCGGGGCAGGGCGGCAGCATCGGCCAGATCGCGCGGCATCAAGGCGCCGTCGAAATCCGACCCAAGCGCCACGCCGTCCTCGCCCAGGATCGCCAGCAGGTGATCCAGATGCCGGATCACCACGCCCAGCTCCTCCAGAGGCTGCCGACGCCCGTCCGGGCGCAGGAAGCTGGAGGCGAAGTTCAGCCCCACCAGCCCGCCGCTGTCCGCGATCTGGCGCAGCTGCCGGTCGGTCAGGTTGCGGCTGCTTTCGCAAAGCGCATGGACCGCGCTGTGGCTGGCCACCAGCGGCGCATCCGACAGGCGGGCCACATCGTCGAACCCCGCCTGATTGAGATGCGACAGGTCCAGAAGGATGCCAAGCGCGTTGCACTCGGCGACCAGCGCGATCCCGGCGGGCCTCAGCCCCTCGCCGATATCCGGGCCGGCGGGATGGGCGAAGGGCACGCCGTGGCCATAGCGCGTGGGCCGCGACCAGACCGGACCCAAGGACCGCAGCCCCGCCGCGTGCCACAGATGCAGCGCGTCCCTGTCGCGGATCGCCTCGGCGCCCTCCATATGCATCACGGCGGCGATGCGCCCCTCGGCCAGACAGGCGCGCAGCCCGGCCGCGTCGCGCACCACCCGCAGCGTGCCCGTCCGCTCCAGCGCCAGCAGGGCCGCAGCCTGGGCAAAGGCATGGGGCAGGGCGGCGTCATGGGGGATCTCTTCCGCCAGAAGCAGGGCGAAGGGTGGGTTCTCCATTGCCCGCAGCGCATCGGGGTCGGAGAGGCCGGCGGGCGAGGGGATCCAGATCGCGAAGAACCCGCCCACCAGACCGCCCGCCTGCATGCGCGGCAGATCCAGATGCCCCGTCCCGTCGCCCTGCAGCCACAGCCGCGCCGCCTCGGGCCCCGCGCCGACCAGCCGCTGCAGGAAATCGTTATGGCCGTCGAACACGGGTGTCATGGCAGATCCTCTCATGATGTTGCCGACAGCTTGCACGTCCTGCAATCGCCCCGCAATGACGCATCGCGCTTGCACGGGCCGCGCGCCGCTCTAGGCTGAAGGCCCCAGCCCTGCCTGAAGGAAGGCCAGCCCATGCCCCAGATCACCGCCGCCTTCGACGGCCAGACCGTCATCACCACCTTCGAGGTCACCCCCGGCAGCGCGCAGGACGTGCTGGATCTGCTGACCGCGGCCTGGGCCGAGGTGATCAGCGAGCGCCCCGGCTGCCTGGGCGGCGCGATCCACCTGAACGACGCGCAGACCCGCATCGCCACCTATTCCCAGTGGCGCGACCGCCGCGACTATCAGGGCATGCTGCGCGATCCCGAGATGCGCCGCCGCAACCGCCAGATCCACGAGATGTGCAAAAGCTTCGAGCCGGTGATGTACGAGGTGCAGTCGGTCTATCCCTGAGGCCGATGCTGCAGGCGCAGAAACCCCGTGCAATCGCCCGTGGCGCTGACTAGGCTCGAGCGAATCGGACGGAGGATGGCGGCATGGCGGGGCGGATCATCACGGTGGCCCAGCAGAAGGGCGGCTCGGGCAAGACCACATTGGCGGTGAACCTTGCGGTTTGCCTTCACGCGCGCGGACATTCCGTGGCGCTGGTGGACACCGACCCGCAGGGCAGCATGGGCCGCTGGTTCATCGAGCGGATGACCGCACGGGGCGAGGACGAGGCGCTGGATTTCTCGACCTCCTCGGCCTGGGGGGCCAGCTACGAATCCGAAAAGCTGAAGAAGCGCTTCGATTACGTCATCATCGACACGCCGCCCAAGATCGACAGCGATTTGCGCCCGGCGCTGCGGGTGGCCGATCTGGTGGTGGTGCCGGTGGCGACCAGCCATGTCGATCTGTGGGCGACCGAGGGCGTTCTGGATCTGGCGCGGCGCGAGAAGGCCGAGGTGCTGGTGGTGCTGAACCGCACCCGCCCCCATACCAAGCTGTCGGTCGAGGTGGCGCAGAAGGCCATCGAACTGGGGGCCGAGGTGGCGGCGACGCAGGTGTCGAACCGCGTGGTCTATGCCGAGACCCTGGGCCTGGGCCTGGGCGCGATCGAGCGTCCCAAGGGGCCTGCCACGGCCGAGATGGCCGCGCTGACCGACGAGATCCTGGCCCGGATCGGCTGACCGCCCTTTCAGGCGGTCAACGTCCTTAGCGGCACAGACGCTCGGATTGCGCGGCAAAGTTGCGATAGCGGCGCCAGAAGGCATTGTCGGCATCGGTCTTGGACGTGCGGACCTCTTGCGCGCGATGCGGGTCGCGGAAGAACTGCGCCGCGCGGCGCTGGTCGGACCGCGACAGGGTCTGGTTGGCGACCTGCTGGATGCAGCCGCAGAGCGGCGCATTGCCCCGCGCCCGGTCGGACCTGACGCAGGCGCTGTCGACCGGCCCCGCCATCGCCAGCGGGGTCGTCATGACGATCGCGGCGGCCGCGATGATGAAACGGTTGAGCATGGACTGTCTCCTCGATTGCCTCGGGCCTGCGGCGTGCCGGTTCGTCCGGTCTTGGTCGCTCAGGCGCCTGAGAGTGTCATACCAGCATCGGCGCTTCGGCTCAATCACGCTTGCGGGAACGATCGCACGTCAAGCGTGCAATCATGGCCGCATGTCACGCCACAGGTTGCGCCGGAAACCCCGCCGCGCGCAGCACTGCCTCGGCTTGGGTAGGGTCCAGACCCTCGACCGTGACGCGCTTTTGCGGCAAATCCACTTGCGCCCGGCCTCCGGCCCCGGCAATGGCGGTTTCGATGGCGGCCTTGCAATGGCCGCAGCTCATGTCGGGAACGGAATAGATCATCGGACCTCCACGGATGTGTCTGGGGCGATCATGCGGCGCCCCGCGCGCCGTGGCAAGCGATGCGGGAACATCCGGCGGGGACAGGAAAGCAGGGCGGCGATGAGGGATCAGCAGACCACGGACCGGACCGCCCGCCGTGCGGGACCGCGCCCATGATCGGCGCGGGCCTGACCGACAACGGGCGCGCGGCGCTGTTCATGATCGCCTCGATGGCGATGTTCGCGATCGAGGACGCCTTTCTCAAGACGCTGACGCAGACGATGCCGATCTGGCAGATGCTGGTGATCGTCGGCGCGGTCTCGACCGTGATCTTCGGGCTGCGCCTGCGGCTGCGCGGGCAGCGGCTGTGGACGCGGGGGCTGGGCCATCCGATGGTCCTTCTGCGCAATCTGGGCGAGATCGTGGGCGCGGTCACCTTCGTCACCGCGCTGGCCTTGGGGGATCTGTCCGCGACCTCGGCCATCCTGCAGGTGCTGCCGCTGACGCTGGTGCTGGGGGCGGCGCTGTTTCTGGGCGAGGCGGTGGGCTGGCGGCGATGGGCCTCGGTCGGGGTGGGGTTCGCGGGGGTGCTGCTGATCCTGCGCCCCGGCACGGCGGCCTTCGATCCGGCGATGCTCTGGGCCTGCGCGGGGGTGGCGGGGCTGACGCTGCGCGATCTGGCGACGCGGCGCATCCCTGCGGGCGTGGCCTCGGACCAGCTGTCGGGATCGGCCTACGGGGCGATCACCGTGGCGGGGCTGGTGCTGGGACTGGCGACGGGGCCGAGACCGGTGATGCCGGATCTCGTGCAGGCGGGCCTTCTGGCGGGGACGGTGGTCTTCGGCGTCCTGGGCTATGCCACGCTGGTCGCCGCCTCGCGTTTGGGCGAGGCCTCGGTCGTGGCGCCCTTCCGCTATGCCAGGCTGGGATTCGCCCTGCTGGTCGCGGCGGTGGTCTTTGGCGAGCGGCCCGACCTGCCGATGCTGGCCGGATCGGGGCTGATCGCGCTGGCGGGCGGCTATGCGATGTGGCGCGAGGCCCGCAAGCCGCGCCGCCCCGCCCCGGTCGACGGGCTGATCCGCCCCGGCCCCAACTGAGCCCCCCCAGCCAATCTGGTGACGCTGCGGCAGGGGAACCGGGGCCGGGCGCCGATCATTGACGCGGTGACAGAGGGCGCGCCACCCGGGCGCGACCCTCGCGTTTCCCCATTCCCCAAGGAGGCATCCCATGCCCAAGGCCCTGATCATCCTCACCTCGCACGACCGCTTGGGCGACACCGGCACGCCCACCGGCTTCTACTGGGAGGAACTCGCCGCCCCCTACTGGATCCTGTCGGATGCCGGCTGGCAGGTCGAACTGGCCAGCGTGCAGGGCGGCAACCCGCCCGCCGATCCCTCCTCGGCCACCGACGAGACGATGACCGACGAGGTCCGCCGCTTCATGGCCGATGACGCCGCGATGAACCGTCTGGCCCATACCGAGAAGCTGGACGAGATCGACGTGTCGGGCTGCGACATCGTCTATCTGCCCGGCGGCCACGGCACCATGTGGGACCTGCCCGAGTCGCAGGCCCTGGGCCAGCTGCTGGCGACGGCCTGGGACAAGGGCGCGGTGATCGGCGCGGTCTGCCACGGCCCGGCGGGGCTCTTGTCGGCACGCCTGCCCTCGGGCAAGCCGCTGGTCGACGGGCGCCGCGTCGCGGGCTTCACCAACAGCGAGGAAGAGGCCGCGGGCCTCACCGACACCGTGCCCTTCCTGCTCGAGGATCAGCTGAAGGCGCAGGGCGCGCGCCACGAGAAGGGTCCCGACTGGCAGCCCTTCGCGCTGGCCGACGGGCGGCTGGTGACGGGCCAGAACCCTGCCTCCTCGGCCGAGGTGGCGCGGCTGATGCTGCAGGCCGCCGATCAGCCCGCCATGCGCTGACCGGGCAGGCCGCGACCAAACGCACGGGCGCCGCGAAACCCTCTTTTCGCGGCGCCTTTCGCCCTGTATAGCCCGGCCATGACCGACCTTTCCCTCATCCGCAATTTCTCGATCGTGGCGCATATCGACCACGGAAAATCCACCTTGGCCGACCGGCTGATCCAGTCCACGGGCACTGTCGCGGATCGCGACATGAAGGCCCAGATGCTGGACAGCATGGATATCGAGCGCGAGCGGGGGATCACCATCAAGGCCAACACGGTCCGGATCGCCTATCCGGCCAAGGACGGCCAGACCTATGTGCTGAACCTGATCGACACGCCCGGCCATGTGGACTTCGCCTACGAGGTCAGCCGGTCGATGCGCGCGGTCGAGGGGTCGCTGCTGGTCGTGGACGCCACGCAGGGGGTCGAGGCGCAGACGCTGGCCAATGTCTATCAGGCCATCGACGCGGGCCACGAGATCGTCCCGGTCCTGAACAAGATCGACCTGCCCGCCGCCGAGCCCGACCGCGTGAAGGCGCAGATCGAGGATGTGATCGGCATCGACGCCGCCGACGCCATCGCGATCAGCGCCAAGACCGGCCTCGGGATCCCCGACGTGCTGGAGGCGATCGTCACCCGCCTTCCCGCCCCCAAGGGCGACCGCGACGCGCCCTTGAAGGCGATGCTGGTCGACAGCTGGTATGACGCCTATCTGGGCGTCGTCGTGATGATCCGCGTCATGGACGGGGTGATCCGCAAGGGCGACCAGATCAAAATGATGCAGACGGGCGCCTCGCACCGCATCGACAAGCTGTCGGTCCTGACGCCCGCCATGGTCGACATCCCGGAACTGGGCCCGGGAGAGATCGGCGTCTTCACCGGCTCGATCAAGCAGGTCCGCGACACCCGCGTGGGCGACACGATCACCCATGAGAAACGCGCCTGCACCACGGCGCTGCCCGGCTTCAAGCCTGCGCAGCCGGTGGTCTTCTGCGGCCTCTTTCCGGTCGACGCCAACGATTTCGAACCCCTGCGCGACGCGATCGAGAAACTGGCCCTGAACGACGCCAGCTTCTCGAGCGAGATGGAGACCTCGGCCGCGCTCGGCTTCGGCTTCCGCTGCGGCTTCCTGGGCCTCCTGCACCTCGAGGTCATCCGCGACCGTCTGGAACGCGAATACGATCTGGACCTGATCACCACCGCCCCCTCGGTCGTCTTCCGCCTGCACATGCGCGACGGCGAGGTGAAGGAGCTGCACAACCCCGCAGACATGCCCGACCTGTCGCTGGTCGATCATATCGAGGAGCCGCGCATCAAGGCCACGATCATGGTCCCCGACGACTATCTGGGCGACGTGCTGAAGCTGTGCCAGGACCGCCGCGGCATCCAGCTGGACCTGACCTATGCCGGCGCCCGCGCCATGGTCGTCTATGACCTGCCGCTGGCCGAGGTGGTCTTCGACTTCTACGACCGGCTGAAATCGGTGACCAAGGGCTATGCCAGCTTCGACTATCAGATCAGCGAATACCGCGAGGATTTCCTGGTCAAGATGTCGATCCTGGTGAATGACGAGCCCGTCGACGCCCTGTCGATTATGGTCCATCGCGACCGCGCCGAGGCGCGGGGCCGGGTCATGGTGGAGAAGCTGAAAGAGCTGATCCCCCGGCACATGTTCAAGATCCCGATCCAGGCCGCCATCGGCGCCCGCGTGATCGCGCGCGAGACCCTGTCCGCCATGCGCAAGGACGTCACCGCCAAATGCTATGGCGGCGACGCGACGCGCAAGAAGAAGCTGCTGGAAAAGCAGAAGGCCGGCAAGAAGAAGATGCGCCAGTTCGGCAAGGTCGAGATCCCTCAGACCGCTTTCATTCAGGCATTGAAGATGGACAGCTGATCGGGCCTCGGACAAGGGCCGCGCCGGCTAGGCGCGATCCCTTGTCCGGCCCTGACGATCTGCCGCGCGTGACCTCACTCCCGCCACAGTGGCACGATCACCCGGCAATGCCCCGACACCGCCGCGCCGACCGAGATCGCGCCATCCTGCGGTCCCCCGCCGAATTGCGACAGCCCGGCACCCTCGGCCCGATCGGCCGGGTCCAGCGTGAAGAGGATCCCCGCGCCGGCCTCGCGCGGCTTGGGGCTGGCGCGCCACAGCCGGGTGCCGACCGGCTGGTTCAGCACCCGCTGCGCATAATCGCCCGCCGCGCACCAGTAATCCGTATCCGACCGCCCCGAGCGGAAGGCGACCGCGATCCCGGTCGGACCGGCCTGCGCGACCTCCATCCCGTTGCGGGCCGTGAAGGCCGCCGCCGGCAGCGGCAGCATCAGCATCAGCAAGACGATCAGCAAGGCGCGCATGTCGACCTCCTCCGGTCTCCGGGGTCCCGTGCAGAATGATCCCATCCAAGGGCAGGATATTCAATCGCGACGATCCCGCAGGGCACTGCCTGACGGTAAACAATTCCTGAACCGACCGTCCGCACCCTGTGCACGCCCTGTGTCGCCCCTGTGCCACGACGGTGCAGTCCCGGTGCGCCTGCCGCCGGACAGAAAAAAGCCCCCCGGCAGCGCGCTGCGGAGGGCTTTCGCTGACGGTCAGCAGGGGATCACATCCCGGACTGAACCTCGGCGCTCTCTTGCTGCACGACCGCCCCAGCGGTGGAAATGTCGCGCCCGGCGCCTTGCACGGTCTCGCAGGCAGCCAGCGTCATCATCGCCAGAACGGCGCTCAGGCCCAGGATCTTCTTTTGCACGGTACATTCTCCTTGTGGGTAACCATCTGACCTTGCAACGCAATCCTTCGCCATCGGTTCCCAGATTAAAAGGCGACCCCCGCATATAGGCAGATATTGGCATAGGGCGTGAATTCGCCCGTGCGCACCACCGCCCGCGCCTCTGCCATCCCGGCCTTCAGCGCGTCATGCGGCATCAGCGCGACGGCCCCGATCTGCCGCGCCCGGAAACGCCCTGCCAGATCCGCCCCCGCCTCTTCGGCCAAGGCCGAGCGTTCCACCACCATCTCGGCCAGCACCGCGTCCAGGACATCGAAAACCCCGGGAATTCCGCGCGTGACCGCCAGATCGACGACGCGCACCCCGCGCGGCACCGGCAGCCCGGCATCCCCGATGACCAGCAGATCCCCATGCCCCATCGCGGCCACCAGCCTCGACAGCTCGGCATTCAACAGCACGCTGCGCTTCATTCGATGTCCCTCATGCGTCCGGAAGCATCTCGGCCAGATAGCGCATCATGTTGCCGCCCATGACCTTGGCGATCTGCGCCTCGTCCAGACCCTGATCCAGCAGCGCCTGCGTCAGCGCCGGCAGATGTGCCGCATCGAAGGGCACGTCCACCGACCCGTCCCAGTCCGAGCCGAGCGAGACGTGATCCTCGCCCGCCACCTCGATCGCGGCAACGATCGCCCTGGCCACATCGGCGGGCGTGGTGCCGCAGACGACATCCGACCAGAAGCCGATGCCGATAATTCCCCCGGCCCCGGCGATGCGCGCCACCAGTTCGTCGGGCAGGTTGCGCGGGCTGGGGCAATGGCTGGCGATGCCGGTATGGGACAGCACGGGCCGCGTGCCGGGCAAAGCCAGCACATCCTCGACCATCTGCGGGGCGGCATGGGTCACGTCGATGATCATGCCCCGCGCGACCATCGCCTGCACCACCTCTCGTCCGAATTTCGACAAGCCGTCGCCGCTGCCGCCCTCGCCATGCAGGCTGCCGCCCAACTCGTTGTCGAAGAAATGCGTCAGCCCCATCAGCCGGAACCCGGCATCGTAGAGCACGTCCAAGTTGGCCGGATCCCCCTCCAGCGGATGCCCGCCCTCGGACCCCAGCAGGGCGCCCAGAACCTGCTCGCCCGCCGCCCGCCGGGCCAGCAGATCCTGCAGATCCCCGCGCGAGCGAATGATCATCAGCCGGTCGGGCGCCCTGTCGGCGGCCCGCTGCAGCGCCTCGGCCTGCACCAGCGCCCGCTCGCGCAACGAGCCCCACGCCCGCACCGGCCGCAGCTGGCCGATGAACAGCGGGGTGATGTTGTCGCCCGCCGCCGTGCTGTTCTGGTCATAATTCTGCCCGCGCGGGCTTTTCGTCACGGTGGTGAAGACCTGCAGCGCCATATTGCCCTCCAGCAGGCGCGGCACATCCGCATGGCCCCGGTCGACCCGCCGCAGTAGGTCGCGATCCCAAAGGAGCGCATCCGAATGCCAGTCCCCGATCACCAGCCGGTCATGCAGCGCCTGGGCCCGGGGCCCGACCGGCCAGCCCTCGGCGGGCATGGTGACCGGGTTCATGTCGCGCTCCACATAGCCCGGGGCGATCATCAGAAACGCCGCGACCGCTGCCACGACCAGCGCCCCCACCCCAAGACCGATCCGCTTCATCGCCTCTCCCCTGCGCCCGAGGACGCGACGCTGCTCAGGCCCGCCGCGCCCCCCCTGCATTGGTCCTCAAATATCCGCGGGGGTGCGGGGGCGGCAGCCCCCGTGGGCCAGGCGCACCGCTCCATGCCCCCCGAGGATCACGCCTCCAGCGCCTCCAGCTCGTCGATGAAGCCCTCGATCATCGACAGGCCCTTGTCCCAGAAGGCCGGGTCCGAGGCGTCCAGCCCGAAGGGGGCCAGCAGCGTGCTGTGATGCTGCGATCCGCCGGCCTTCAGCAGCGCGAAGTACTTTTCCTGGAACTCGGGCAGCCCGTCCTCGTAGGCGGCATAGAGCGCGTTCACCAGCCCGTCGCCGAAGGCATAGGCATAGACGTAGAAGGGCGAATGCACGAAATGCGGGACATAGGTCCAGAAGGTCTCATAGCCCGGCATGTACTCGAAGACCGGGCCCAGGCTTTCGTGCTGGACCTCCATCCACAGCGCGTTGATGGCGTCGGGGGTCAGCTCTCCCTCGGCGCGGGCGGCGTGCAGGCGGCATTCAAAGTCATAGAAGGCGATCTGGCGCACGACGGTGTTGATCATGTCCTCGACCTTGCCGGCCAGCAGGGCCTTCCGCTGCGCCGGATCGGTCGTCTTCGCCAGCAGCGCGCGGAAGGTCAGCATCTCGCCGAAGACCGAGGCCGTCTCGGCCAGCGTCAGGGGCGTCGAGGCCAGAAGTTCCCCCTGCTCTGCCGCCAGCCGCTGGTGGACGCCGTGGCCCAGCTCATGCGCCAGGGTCATCACGTCGCGCGGTTTGCCCAAGTAGTTCAGCAGGATATAGGGATGCGCGGTGGTCACGGTCGGATGGGCGAAGGCGCCGGGCGCCTTGCCGGGCTTGACGGCGGCGTCGATCCAGCCGCGATCGAAGAAGGGTTCGGCCAGCGCGGCCAGTTCAGGCGAGAAGCCCGCATAGGCGTCCAGCACCGTCGCGCGCGCCTCGGGCCAGTCGATGCTGCGGGGCGTCTCGGTGGGCAGGGGCGCGTTGCGGTCCCAGACCTGCAGCTTGTCCAGCCCCAGCCATTTGGCCTTGAGCGCATAATAGCGGTGCGAGAGGCGCGGATAGGCCTTGGTCACGGCATCACGCAGCGCCTCGACCACCTCGGGCTCGACATGGTTGGACAGGTGGCGGCCATGCTGGGGGCTGGGCATCTTGCGCCACCTGTCCTCGATGGCCTTCTCCTTGGCGAGCGTATTGTGGACGCGCGCGAAGAGGCCGACATTGGCGGTGAAGACCTTGGCCAGCGCCCGGGCGCCCGCCTCGCGACGCGCGCGGTCGTGGTCGGTCAGGAGGTTCAGCGTCGCCTCCAGCCCCAGGGTTTCGCCACCCACCTCGAAGCTCAGCCCGGCCATCGTCTCGTCGAAGAGCCGGTTCCAGGCGGCGGCGCCCACGACCGAGGTGTCGTGCAGGAACTGCTCCAGCTCGTCGGAGAGCTGATGGGGGCGCATCGCGCGCATCCGGTCGAAGACCGGCTTGTAGCGGACGGGCCCGTCTGAGGCCGCGAAGACCGAACTGTAGATTTCATCGGGGATGCGGTTGAATTCCAACCCGAAGAAGACCAGCGGCGTGGTCAGGTCGGTGATCTTCGCCTGCAGGTCGCCCATCTGCTTGGCGCGCAACGGATCGGTTGTGTTCTGGTAATAGCGCAGGCCCACATAGGACATGATCCGCCCCGCCAGGATGTCGATCTGCTGATAGGTCTCGATGCAGGCCAGCATCGCTGCGGGCGAGAGGTCGGCCAGCTTGCCCTGATACGCGGCGGCGAAGGACCGGACCATGGTGCCGAGCCGGTCGATATCGGCGGCCAGTTCCGGGCTGTCGGGCGCGGGATAGAGGTCGGCCAGGTCCCATTCCGGGAGGGCGCCGAAATCGCCCTGCGCCATGTTGGCCTCTGCGGCGTCGAATACCATCTGGGTCGGCATGATCGGTCCTTTCTGTCGGTTGGTCCCGATGTGGAGGCTGGGGCGGCCGGGTGCAAGGCTGCGCGGGGTGGCGAGGGTGGCGGGGGGCGCTGCCCCCATCGCGTTCCGCGATCCCCCCGGGATATTTTCGCCAAGATGAATGTCAGAGCTCGTGGAAGGCCGGGGCGTGGGTGATCCGTGAGCCGGGGGGCAGCGCGCCATGGATCTGCAGGGCAGGGCCAGACCAAGGGGAGGCGAGATCGGCGGGGAGGAAGCCGCAGCCGGCGTAGAGGCCGGGATCGCCGAGGGCGACGACCGGGCGGTCGCCGGCGGCGGCGAGGGCGGCGGCGGTCAGGGCCCGGCCCAGACCGCGGCGCTGCAGGGCGGGGTGGACGGCAATCGGCGTCAAGGCCAGGGCGGGCCGGTCCGCCTGCAGGGGCGAGAGGGCGACATGGGCGATGGGCACGCCTTCGGCATGGGCCAGCAGCGAGACGGCCAGATCGCCATCGGCCCGCAGGCGGCGCAGCAGGCGCGCCTCGTCGGGGCGGCCGAAGGCGAGGGTCAGCAGGCGGTCCAGCGCCTCGTGGTCGCCGGGGGCCTCGGAGCGGATCAGGGGCTGCACCTCGTGGCGGTGGAAGTCGCGGGTGAGGGCGCGGCTGGCTTGGCCCCAGGGGCTGGCCGTGGTGCGGGTCTGGTGGGCGGCGAAGGCCGCGTCATCGGCGAACAGCTCGGTCAGGGTCCAGACCATCGGGTCCTCGGACTGTTCGACATCAAAGCGCAGGCAGCCCGGCTCGGCGCGGCTGAGGGCCCGGTGGTCGGGCAGCAGGTCCAGCGCCGTCAGCATCTGGGACATGTCGGTGCAGATGAGGCGCCCGTGGAGCGCCACCAGGGGCCGGGCCAGCGGGACCGGGCGGCCCGAGACATCTGCCGGGGCAGGGTGGTGGTGGCCGCAGGCGCAACTCATCGGGGATCCTTCCGGTCGGGTCGCCCGCAGCATCGGCGGTGCGGCGCGGGACGTCAAGCGGTCGGCTCAGACCGGCTCGCCCGCATCCAGGCGCTGCAGGAAATCCGCCGCTTCGGCCCGGATCGTCCGGCGCCGGTCGTCCTCCATGCGGTCCCAGGTGCCGTAGACCCGGCCGATGCGGGGATTGGCCTCGAACCGGTCGCGGTGGCGGGCGAGAAAGTCCCAATAGAGCAGGTTGAAGGGACAAGCGTCCGGGCCGGTCTTGGCCGCGACCTTGTAGGCGCAGCCCTTGCAGTAATCCGACATCTTGTTGATGTAGTTGCCGGAACTGACATAGGGCTTGGAGCCCACCACGCCGCCATCGGCGAACTGGCTCATGCCGATGACATTGGGCGCCTCGACCCATTCATAGGCGTCTAGATAGACCTCGAGATACCATTCATGCACCTGATGGGGATCGCAGCCCGCCAGCAGGGCGAAATTGCCGGTCACCATCAGGCGCTGGATGTGATGGGCATAGGCATGCTCGCGCGTCTGGCCGACCGCATGGGCCAGGCAGTTCATCTTTGTGGGCGCCCCCCAGTAGAGCGGCGGCAGGTCGCGGTGATGGCCAAGCGCATTGCGCGCGGTGTAATCCGGGCCTTCGAGGAAGTAGATGCCGCGCATGTATTCGCGCCAGCCGATGATCTGGCGGATGAAGCCCTCGGCCGAGTTCAGGCGCACGCGGCCCTTGGCATAGGCATCGGCGGCGGCCTGGCAGACCTCCAGCGGCGACAGCAGGCCTGCGTTGATATAGGGCGACAGGATCGAATGGTTCAGGAAGGGATCGTCCTGCAGCATCGCGTCCTGGGTGGGGCCGAACTCGTCCAGCGCATGGGCGATGAAATGGTCCAGCACCTGCAGGGCGCCGTCGCGGTCGGTGGCGAAGGTGAAGGGGCGCAGCCGGCCGAAATTCTCGGGAAAGCGGGCCTCGACCAGATCGAGCACCTGGGCGGTGATGTCGTCGGGGTCGAACCGGGGCGGCCTGGCGCGTAACAGGTCGGCTTGGGCGGGCTTGCGGTTGTCGTGGTCGTAGTTCCACTTGCCGCCCTCGGGCTGGTCGCCCTCCATCAGCAGCCCGGTCTTGCGGCGCATCTCGCGATAGAACCACTCCATCCGCAATTCCTTGCGGCCCTCGGCCCAGGCCTCGAACTCGGCATGGCTGGCCAGGAAGCGGTCGTCGGGCAGTTGGCGCAGGGGGATGGGCAGATCGTCCAGCGCGGAGATCAGGCGCCATTCGCCGGGCTGGGTGGCGAAGACCTCGGAGGCGCCATGCTCGGCCGCGCGGCGCAGCAGTTCCGAGGGGATGGACTGGCCGTTGTCGGGATCGTCCAGCGCGGTGTAGGCGACGGTCAGCCCCTCGGCGCGCAGCGCATGGGCGAACTTGCGCATCGCGGCGAAGAGGAAGGCGATCTTCTTGGGGTGGTGGCGGACATAGCTGGCCTCAGACATCACCTCGGCCATGACGATCACGTCACCGGGGCGGGCCTCGCGCAGGGCGGACAGGTCGCGGGACAGCTGGTCGCCCAGCACAAGGATCAGACGCGGCATGGGGCACCCCCGAAGACGACAGGACGCACAGGGTGCCCCGCGCGGTCCCGTTTCACGATGCGGCGGGGTGCCGCGTCAGCCTGTCATTCCCACTCGCCCGTCATTCCCATTCGATCGTGCCCGGGGGCTTCGAGGTAATGTCATAGGTGCAGCGGTTGATGCCGCGCACCTCGTTGATGATCCGCGTCGCGGTCTCGCCAAGGAACTCGTGGGTGAACGGATAGTAATCCGCCGTCATCCCGTCGACCGAGGTCACGGCGCGCAGCGCGCAGGCGAAATCATAGGTGCGCCCGTCGCCCATCACGCCGACCGTGCGCACCGGCAGGATGGCCACGAAGGCCTGCCAGATCTCGTCATAGAGACCGTGGCGGCGGATCTGGTCGATGAAGACGGCATCGGCCTTGCGCAGGATCTCCAACTTCTCGCGGGTGATCTCGCCGGGGCAGCGGATGGCGAGGCCCGGGCCGGGGAAGGGGTGGCGGCCGATGAAGCTGGCGGGCAGGCCCAGCTCGCGGCCCAACTCGCGCACCTCGTCCTTGAACAGCTCGCGCAGCGGCTCGACCAGCTTGAGGCCCATCTTTTCGGGCAGGCCGCCCACGTTGTGATGGCTTTTGATCGTGACCGAGGGCCCGCCCGAGAAGCTGACGCTTTCGATGACGTCGGGATAGAGCGTGCCCTGCGCCAGGAACTCGGCCCCGTCGATCTCGCTGGCGTATTTCTGGAAGACGTCGATGAACAGCCGCCCGATGGTCTTGCGCTTGACCTCGGGGTCGCTGACGCCCTCCAGCGAGCCCAGGAACAGCTCGGCCTCGTCCGCATGGATCAGCGGGATGTTGTAGTTGTCGCGGAACATCTTGACGACTTCGGTGCCCTCGTTCAGGCGCAGGAGGCCGTGATCGACGAAGACGCAGGTCAGCTGGTCGCCGATCGCCTCGTGGATCAGCACCGCCGCGACCGAGGAATCCACGCCGCCCGACAGGCCGCAGATGACCTTGCGGTCGCCCACCGTCTCGCGGATTTTGCGGATCGCCTCGTCCTTGTAGCTGGCCATGGTCCAGTCGCCGGTGAAGCCCGCCAGCCGGACGAAGTTCTCCAGCATGGTGCGGCCATTGGCGGTGTGATGCACCTCGGGATGGAACTGGACGCCGTAGAAATGGCGCGTCTCGTCCGCGATCATCGCGATGGGGGCATTGGGCGAGGTGCCGATCACCTCGAAGCCGGGCGCCAGGCTGGTCACGCGGTCGCCATGGCTCATCCAGACCTCTTCGCGGCCCGTCCCGAAGAGGCCCGCGAAGATGCCGTCGGTCTTGTGGCCCGGGGCGGGGGTGATGTAGGCGCGGCCGTATTCGGCATGGTGGCCGGCTTCGACCTGGCCGCCCAGCTGCTCCATCATCACCTGCTGGCCATAGCAGATGCCAAAGACCGGCACGCCCAGCTCGAAGACGGCCTGGGGCGCGCGGGGGCTACCTTGCGTCGTGACGCTGGCCGGGCCGCCGGACAGGATGACCGCCTGCGGGGCCATGTCGCGCAGGGCCTGGTCGGTCACCGCGTTGAACGGGTGGATTTCGCAATAGACGTTCAGTTCCCGCAGGCGACGCGCGATCAGCTGCGTCACCTGGCTGCCGAAGTCGATGATCAGAAGGCGCTGGTGCTGGGTCATGGATGCGCTTTAAGCGCGGAAACAGCACCTTGCAAGAGTGTCGCGACCCTTCGGGGGCGGAACCGGCGACAGGCGGGGGCGTTTGCCCGCAACAGACCCGCGCCCGCGCGCCCGAACCGGAGGTTTCCGTCCCATGTTCCGATCGTCCTTGTCCCTTGTCTGCCTGATGTCCCTCTCCGCCTGTGCGACCGGCCCGATGATATCGCTGCCCGAGACCGCCCCCGCCGCCGAGGAGGCACTGGCCGCCCAATGCGCGGGCAATCCCGAGCAGGGCGCGCGGCTTGGCGCCGCCGTGAACGCCGCGCGGGCCGCCGATGGCAAGACCGTGCTGGCCCAGAGCGAGGCGCTGGACACGATCGCGCTGTCCCATGCCTGCGACATGGCCCAGCAGGGGCGCGCGGATGTGGCGGGCTCGAACGGCTCGAACGTGGTCGATCGCGCCCGCTCGGTCGGCTATCCGACCTGCGGCGTCGCGCAGCTTGTCGGCAGCGGCGGCACGCCCGAGGGCACGGTCGCGGCCTGGACGGTGCCGGGCCCGCAGCGCGAGCAGGTGATGGGCCAGCTGAGCTACGAGATCGGCAGCGGCGTGGTGCAGGGCGCCGACGGGCGGCTGTGGCACAGCGTCGTTCTGGGCAACGACTGCCAGTAAGACGACGGCCAAGCAGACGGGAAAGGGGCGCGGATCAGACCGCGCCCCTTTTTCAGGTCACTTCTCGGGCAGCAGACCCCGGGGCGCGAAGCGCAGCACCAGAAGCAGCACCAGACCCATCGCGATGAAGCGCATATGCGGCGCGCTGTCCAGAAGGTGGGACTTGAAGGCGCTGTCCGGCAGCGGCGCGGTCAGTAGCGCGAACAGCGCCGGCCCCCAGACCTCGGCCTTGATCCAGAGGAACCAGATCGTCACCGCGCCCAGCACCGCGCCCCAGTTGTTGCCGGACCCGCCGACGATCACCATCACCCAGATCAGGAAGGTATAGCGCAGCGGGTTGTAGCTGGTCGGCGCCAGCAGCCCGTCCAGCGTCACCATCATCGCGCCCGCCACCCCGATCACCGCCGATCCCAGGATGAAGACCTGCAGGTGGCGGCGGGTGACGTCCTTGCCCATCGCCTCGGCGGCGGTCTCGTTGTCGCGGATCGCGCGCATCATCCGGCCCCAGGGGGATTTCAGCGCCAGTTCGGCCAGCAGGATGATCGCCAACAGCACGACCAGGAACAGCGACATGTAGGACAGCTTGACCCAGATCCCCGAGGCCTCGGCGGCCGCAAAGCCCCAGCTTGAGGCGAACTCGACGAAGTCGGGGTTGTTCTGCAGGTCGACCTCCTGCGCGACGGGGCGCGGGATCGAGGTGATGTTCATCACCCCGCGCGCCAGCCAGTTCTCGTTCTTCATGACCGCGACGATGATCTCGCCGATGCCAAGCGTGGCGATGGCCAGATAGTCCGACCGCAGGCCCAGGGCGACCTTGCCGATGGCCCAGGCCGCGGCGGCGGCGAAGAGGCCCCCCACCGCCCACGACAGCAGCACCGGCAGGCCGAGGCCGCCGATATTGCCGTGGCGGGCGGGGTTGTTGGCCTCGATCGCGACGACCGCCGGGTCGAAGAGCCAGCGATAGGCGACGAAGCCCGCGATCAGCACCGCCGTGGTGGCGATGCCGCTGCGCGTGCGCGTCCAGGCCAGCTTGGCCATGGCCAGCGTGCCCAGGCCCACCAGCAGCGCCCCCATCAGCCGGGTGCCGCCGGCGGCCCAGGCCCCCTCGACCGGGGGCAGGGACACCAGCACCGGGGCCAGCGCGCCCATGGCCAGAAAGCCCACGACGCCGACGTTGAAGAGGCCCGCATAGCCCCATTGCATGTTCACGCCCAAGGCCGTGATCGCGGATATCAGCCCCATGTTCAGGATCGCCAGCGAGGTGTTCCAGCTGCCCGAGAACATGGAATTGCGCACCGTCCCCTCCAGCACGAACAGCACGGCGAGGACGGCGAACAGCACCGGCGCGCGCCAGCGGCTGGAGGAGGAGGCGGCTTGACGGTTGGTGGCCATGATCTTCCCCTTACACCGATTTTCCGCGGAACAGGCCCGTGGGCCGGAACAGCAGGACGACGATCAGAATGACGAAGCTGACCGCGAACTTGTATTCGGTCCCCAGCAGCTGCATCAGCCCCGAGGGCTCGTAGCCCGGCACCAGATAGCCCACCACGCGGACCCAAGGGTAGGTCACCGCCACCTCGGAAAACGCGACCAGGAACCCGCCCGCGATGGCGCCGAGCGGATTGCCGAGGCCCCCCACGATGGCGGCGGCGAAGATCGGCAGCAGGATCTGGAAATAGTTGAACGCCTTGAAGGACTTGTCCAGCCCGTAGAGCGTGCCCGCGATGGTCGCCAGCCCCGCCGCGATGATCCAGGTCAGGCGCACGACCCGCTCGGGGTCGATGCCCGACAGCAGCGCCAGATCCTCGTTGTCGGAATAGGCGCGCATGGCCTTGCCGGACTTGGTGCGGTTGAGGAACCAGAACAGCGCGACCATGACGACCAGCGCCACCCCCACGGTCAGCGCCTGCGTGGACCGCAGCGCCAGACCCTCGGGCAGGCCGGTCATCTCGCGGAAGGTGCGCACGTCCATGATGAAGCGCGCGCCGTCGTCGAAGCGGTATTCGTCCACGCCGATCAGCACCCGCGTCAGCCCGTTCATCACGAACATGACGCCGACCGAGGCCATGACCAGGATGATCGGCGCCGCCTTCTGCTTGCGGTAGAAGCGATAGACCGCGCGGTCGGTGCCCAGCACCAGAAGCGCGGTCAGCGCGATCCCGAAGGGCAGGGCGATCAGCGCGGTGGGCAGGGGCCCGGCGCTGATCCCCATGGCCTGCAGCCCCCAGGTCAGCAGGATCACCGTTCCGGTCCCGAAGGCCATCGTGTCGCCATGCGCGAAGTTGGAAAACCGCAGGATGCCATAGACCAGCGTCACCCCAAGCGCACCAAGCGCCAGCTGCGCGCCATAGGCGGCGGCGGGGATGAAGACGAAGTTCAGAAAGACCACGAGGGCGTTTGCGATATCCACAGGCTCAGCCCCCCAGGAAGGTGCGACGCACCTCGTCGTTCTTCATCAATTCCTCGCCCGTGCCGGTATGCGCATTGGCACCCTGCACCAGCACATAGGCCTTGTCGGCGATCATCATCGCCTGGCGTGCGTTCTGTTCGACCATCAACACCGGCAGCCCGCCCCGCGCGATGGCGATGATGCGGTCGAACAGCTCGTCCATGACGATGGGGCTGACGCCCGCGGTCGGCTCGTCCAGCATCAGCACCTTCGGTTGGGTCATCAGCGCGCGGCCCACGGCCACCTGCTGGCGCTGGCCGCCCGACAGCTCTCCGGCCGCCTGGCGGCGCTTGGCGGCGACGGCGGGGAACAGGTCATAGACCTGCGCCATCGTCGCCTTGATGTCGTCGCGGCGGATATAGGCGCCCATCTCGAGGTTCTCCTCGACCGTCATCGAGGGGAAGATGTTGTTCACCTGCGGCACGAAGCCCATCCCCGCCTTGACGCGGTCCTGCGGGTTCAGCGCGGTGATGTCCTGCCCGTTCAGCCGGACCGAGCCCTGGCGCAGGTTCAGCATCCCGAAGATCGCCTTCATCGCGGTCGACTTGCCGGCGCCGTTCGGGCCCACGATCACCGCGATCTGGCCCTGCTCCACGGCGATGGTGCAGTCATGCAGGATGTCAGCGCCCTTGCCATAGCCGCCGGTCATCGCCTCGCCGATCAGGAAGGGATCCCCCGCCTGTCCCGGTCCCAAAGGACCCGAGCGGCGGGTGCCGTCGATGGTGCCGCGCCCCTTGGGGTTCACCACCGAGGCGTCGCGATTGCCCCGGTTGCCGAAGGTCGTGTCGCTCATGCGCCCACCATGTCCTTGTTCTTCAGGCCGGTGCCCAGATAGGCCTCGATCACCGCCTCGTTCTTCATGATGTCCTGCGCGCTGCCGGTGGCCAGGACCTTGCCCTCGGCCATGACGATCACCGGGTCGCAGAGCTTGCCGATGAAATCCATGTCATGCTCGATCACGCAGAAGGTATAGCCGCGCTCGCGGTTCAGGCGCAGGATCGCGTCGGCGATGGTCATCAGCAGGGTGCGGTTCACGCCCGCGCCGACCTCGTCCAGAAACACGATCTTGGCGTCGACCATCATCGTGCGGCCCAGTTCCAGCAGCTTCTTCTGCCCGCCCGACAGGTTGCCGGCCTTCTCGTGCGTCAGGTGGCGGATGGTCAGGAAATCCAGAACCTCATCGGCCTTGCGCCGCAATTCGGCCTCTTCGCGCTCGATCCGGCCGCGCTGGAACCAAGTCTTCCAGATCGTCTCGCCGGCCTGTGCGCCCGGCACCATCATCAGGTTCTCACGCACGGTCATCGAGCTGAATTCATGCGCCATCTGGAAGGTGCGCAGCAGGCCCTTGTGGAACAGCGTGTGCGGCGGCAGGCCGGTGATGTCCTCGCCATCCATGAAGACGCGCCCCGAGGTGGGGGGCAGCACGCCCGCGATCACGTTGAACAGCGTCGACTTGCCCGCGCCATTCGGGCCGATCAGCCCGGTGATGGAGCCGGTCTCGATGGTCAGGCTGGCGCCGTCGACGGCGCGGAAGCCGCCGAAATGTCTGTGAAGGTCCTCGACCCTGATCATGCTTCTACGTCCCTGTCTTCACATTCGGGGTGAAGATGTGCCTGCAAGAGGCTGTTATAAATTTGGAAAACAGCCCGGTGCGCGATCGCGCCCCGGGCTGTCCGCCGTCAGATGGGATCAGCGATAGCCGACCACCTCCAGCTTGCCGTCGGTGATCTGGACCTCGCGATAGCTGCCGGCGGATTCGCCGCCGCCCACCATCTCGACCGCCGTGGCGCCGACATAGTCGACATCGCCACCCTCGGCGATGATCTCCAGCGCGCGGGCCAGCTGGCCGGGCAGGATCTCCTCGCCGGGCGCGTTGGACACGTCCATGATGCTGTCCTTGTAGGTCGCCGGATCCGACGAGCCCGACTTGGCCATCGCCAGCAGGATCAGCGCCGCCGCGTCATAGGCCTCGGCCGAGAAGGCACCGGTGCCGTCGAAGCCCGCCTCTTCGGCCATCGCCAGATAGGCGTCGCGGCCCGGGCCTTCGGCGGCCGGGTTCTGGCCGAAGCTGCCCTCGATTTCGGACCCGAAATTGGACTCCAGCGCGTTGCCGACCATGCCGTCGGGGAAGACGAAGGTCTCGAAGGCGCCGGTGTCCAGCGAGGCGCGGACCACGCCCGAGCCGCCCTGATCGACATAGCCCGCCACGACCAGCGCCTCGCCGCCGGCGGCGGCCAGTGCGGCGACCTCGGCCGAATAGTCGGCCTTGCCGTCGTCATGCGCGCTGTTCACGGTCACGCTGCCGCCGGCCTCCTCGAAGGCCGCCTGGAAGCTGTCGGCCAGGCCCTTGCCATAGTCGTTGTTGGTATAGGTGACGGCCACGCTGGTGATGCCGCGATCGGACAGGATGTCCGCCATCACCTGCCCCTGGCGCGCATCCGAGGGCGAGGTGCGGAAGAACAGCCCGTCATCCTCGATGGTCGACAGCGCCGGCGAGGTGGCCGAGGGCGAGATCATCACCACGCCATTGGCCTTGGCGACGTTCTCCAGCGAGGCGATGGTCTCGCCCGAGCACATGCCGCCGATGATGCCCTTGACGCCTTCCGAGGCGATCAGGCGCTCGACCGTGGCGGTGGCGGCGGCGGCATCGATGCAGGTCGAATCGCCGGTGACGGCGGTGACGGTCGATCCGTCCAGCAGCAGGCCCGAATCGCTGACTTCCTTCATCGCCAGCTCGGCGCCCTGCTGCATGTCGGGGGCCATGGATTCCAGCGGTCCGGTGAAGCCGAGCGAGATGCCCAGCTTGATCTCCTCGGCGCCGACGGCACCGGCCATCAATGCACCGGCGGCGGTCGCAAGAAGAAGATTTTTCATTTGGTTGTCTCCCAGTTGGAACATTGTCCTGCGCGTCACGTTAGAAGCGGGTTTCCGAAAAAGGAAGGGTGAACTGGTCCGCCCTGCGTACCGGGGCGCCACGTCAAGGGCGTGCCTCAGCGCCAGCCAAGCCGCTCGTCGCGCCGCAGCGTCCGGCCCGCAAGGCGCCCCAGCAGCGCCGCCAGCACCCAGCCCAGGGCAAAGCCGATCCCAG
This sequence comes from Paracoccus gahaiensis, assembly GCF_005048225.1. Classification (GTDB taxonomy): domain Bacteria; phylum Pseudomonadota; class Alphaproteobacteria; order Rhodobacterales; family Rhodobacteraceae; genus Paracoccus; species Paracoccus gahaiensis. The sequence continues at coordinate 444,619 of NZ_SUNI01000001.1, read as the reverse complement.
CCGCGATCAGCCCCGACGAGGTCAGGGGCAGGGCAGGCCGGAAGTCTGTCCAGGTGGCGCGCAGCGTGTCGGCGTCGCGCAGACGGTGGGGCAGGACCATCCGTTCCAGCGGTCCGGCCAGGCGCAGCATCGCCAGATCGGCCTGCGCCCGGTCCAGCCGCCCGAAGGCGCGCAGCATGTCGGCGCGGTGGCCGTCGCGGAAGGCGCTGCCCGACAGGTCGGCCAGCGCCTCGTCGCGGGTCATGTCGGCGCGGGCGGCGCTGGCGTCGAAATCCTGCGCCACCAGTGTCAGCGCATCGACCTGCCCGCCAAGCCGCTGCACGTAATGGTCCGAAAACGCCGGGAACTGCGACAGCAGCGCGGCCACGACCGCCGCCAGCGCCAGTCGCAGCAGCCCGATCACCGGTCCTGGACCGTCAGGCCCAGCACCGGCTGATAGATCTGCGCCACCCGGTGGATCGCATCGGCGGGGGACAGTTCCTCGGTCTGGCCGGTGCGGCGGCAGGTCAGCTCGACCTTGTTGTTGGTCAGGCCGCGCGGCCCCACGGTGATGCGCCACGGCAGGCCGATCAGGTCCATCGAGGCGAATTTCGCCCCCGCCCGCTCGTCCCGGTCGTCATAGAGCGGGTCCATCCCGCGATGCTGCAATTCGGCATAGATCGCCTGGCAGGCGCTGTCGGTCGAGTTGTCGCCCTGCTTCAGGTTCACGATGCCCACGTGGAAGGGCGTCACGCCCTCGGGCCAGATGATGCCCCGGTCGTCGTGGTTGGCCTCGATGATCGCGCCCAGCAGGCGGCTGACGCCGATGCCGTGGCTGCCCATGTGGACCGGCACCTGGCTGCTGTCCGAGGTGCGCACGGTCGCGCCCATCGCCTCGGAATACTTGGTGCCGAAATAGAAGATCTGGCCGACCTCGATGCCGCGCGCGGTGCGGCGGCGCTCCTCGGGGATCTGATCGAAGATGGCCGCGTCATGCGTCTCGTCGGTGCGGGCATAGCGCGAGGTGAACTCCTCCAGCACCGCCTGGCATTCGACCACGTCGTCATAGTCGATCTGCCGGTCGCCGAAGGTCAGGTCGGTGATCTGGCTGTCATAGAAGACCTCGGATTCGCCGGTCTCGGCCAGCACCAGGAATTCATGCGTGTAGTCGCCGCCGATCGGCCCGCCATCGGCGCGCATCGGGATGGCCTGCAGGCCCATGCGCTCGTAGCTGCGCAGATAGCTGACCAGATGCCGGTTATAGGCATGCAGCGCGTCTTCCTTGGTCAGGTCGAAATTGTAGCCGTCCTTCATCAGGAACTCGCGGCCGCGCATCACGCCGAAGCGGGGGCGGATCTCGTCGCGGAACTTCCACTGGATGTGGTACAGCGTCAGCGGCAGGTCCTTGTAGCTGTTCACATGCGCGCGGAAGATATCGGTGATCATCTCCTCGTTCGTGGGCCCGTACAGCAGGTCGCGCTTGTGGCGGTCGGTGACGCGCAGCATCTCCTCACCGTAATCGTCATATCGGCCGGATTCGCGCCACAGGTCGGCGGGCTGCAGCGTGGGCATCAGCATGGGGATATGGCCCGCGCGCTGCTGCTCCTCGTGGACGATCTGCTCGATCCGCTTGAGGACCTTGAAACCCAGGGGCAGCCAGGAATAGATGCCCGCCGCCTGCTGCTTGATCATGCCCGCGCGCAGCATCAGGCGGTGGCTGACGATCTGCGCCTCCTTGGGGTCTTCCTTCAGCACGGGCAGGAAATATCGCGACAGGCGCATGGTCGAAGTCCTTCGAAACGGTTTGGGCAGCGTTACCGGATCGGCCCGGCCTTGCCAAGCATGGCGCTTGCAACCGGCGCGCGGGGGCGGCACATTCGCCGCAGTTTTCAGGGCAGAGTCAGGGCAAAGGTCGAACCATGCGCATCCCCGTACGCAAGCAGGTCATGTGGTGGGGGATCGCGGCCTTCACGCTGGCGCTGACCCTGTGGCTGCTGGGCCAGGCCGTGCTGCCCTTCATCTTGGGCGCCGGAATCGCCTATCTTCTGGACCCGGTCGCCGACCGGCTGGAGCGGGCGGGCCTGTCGCGCACCCTGGCGGTCGTCGTGATCACCTTCGCGGTCGTGCTGGCCTTCGTGGCGGTGATGCTGCTGATCGTGCCGATCCTGCTGCGCCAGGCCACCGCCCTGGTCGAGACCGCGCCCGAGATGCTGGAGCAGGGCCGGATGTTCTTCGACAGCCGCTTTCCCGACCTGATCCCGCAGGGCGCGGGGCTGCAGCAGACGCTGGTCGACCTGCAGGCCGCGGTGGGCGAGCAGGCGGGGCGGCTGGCCTCGACGGTGCTGGGCTCGGTGACGGGCGTGCTGGGCTGGATCGCGCTTCTGGTCATCGTGCCGGTGGTGGCCTTCTACCTGCTGCTGGACTGGGACAACATGGTCGAGGCCATCGACCGCTACCTGCCGCGCGAACATGCCGGCACCATCCGCCAGCTGGCCTCGGAAATCGACGACGCGCTGTCGGGCTTCCTGCGCGGGCAGGCGGTTGTGATCGCGATCCTGGGGACATGGTACGCCTTCGGGCTGATGCTGGTCGGGTTGCCCTTCGGCTTCTTCATCGGGATCATGGCGGCGGTCCTGTCCTTCATCCCCTATGTGGGCGTGCTGATCGGCGGGGCCACCGCCATCGGCGTGGCGCTGTTCAGCTTCTGGGGCGATCCGCTGTGGATCGGCGCGGTGGTGGCCATCTTCGCCATCGGCCAGATCGTCGAGGGCAACTATCTGCAGCCCAAGATCGTCGGCGGCCATGTCGGCCTGCATCCGGTCTGGCTGCTGCTGGCGCTGTCGGTCTTCGGCACGCTGTTCGGTTTCGTGGGGCTGGTCATGGCGGTGCCGATGGCGGCGGCGCTCGGCGTGCTGGCCCGCTTCCTGATCGCACAGTACCGCGACAGCTCGCTGTTCACGGGCCAAGCGGTGCCGGACGAGCCGGCCCAGCCCCTGCTGGTCGAGATGGTGCCCACCGGCACCGTGGCCGACCGCCTGCGGGCCGCGCGCATGGCCTCGGACCGGGTGCGCAGCCGGCAGCAGATCGAGGACATGCAGGAAGACCTGTCCCGCCGGGACGCCGAAGGGTAGGGCCGCGTGACGACGGGCTTTCCCCTCTCTCGGCAACTGACGCTGGACCTGACCACGCCGCCCGCCCATGCGCGGGCGGATTTCCTGCCCGCGCCCGCCAATCATGCGGCGCTGGCGGCGCTGGAACGCCCGCAGGACTGGCCGCAGGGGCGGATGCTGCTGATCGGCCCCGAGGGGTCGGGCAAGTCCCATCTGGCGGCCTTCTGGGCGGCCGAGAACGGCGCGCGGCGCATCACCGCCGCCGCCCTGCGCCCCGACGGGGCCGATCTGCTGGCGGCCGAGGGCGGCGCGGTGGTGGTCGAGGATGCCGACCATGCGGGCTTCGCGGCGGGGGCCGAGCAGGCGCTGTTCCACCTGTGGAACCTCTGCGGGCCGCGCGAATGCCTGCTGCTGCTGACCGCGCGCACGCCGCCGCGCGATTGGGGGCTGGTGCTGCCGGACCTGCGGTCCCGGATGGATGCGATGCCGCAGGTGCGGCTTGGCCCCCCGGACGAGGCGCTGCTGGCCGCCGTGCTGGTCAAGCTGTTCGCGGACCGGCAGCTGGCGGTGCCCTCGGGGCTGATCGATTGGCTGGTGCTGCACATGGACCGGGATCTGGGTCTGGCGCGGCGTCTGGTGGCGGCGATGGACCTGGCCGCGATGGCGCGCCAGGGCCCGGTGACGCGCCGCATTGCCGCCGACCTGCTGGACAAGCTGACCGAGGCTGACGCATGATCGGCCCATTGCCCGATCCCGGAACACCATGACCCAAGCCGACTTCCTCCGCACGCCCTTTCCCGATGCCAAGGATCTGCCCGGAGGGACGCCCGAAGGCCCCGCCCGGTTCTTCAACCGGGAACTGTCCTGGCTGTCCTTCAACTGGCGCGTCCTGGACGAGGCGCGCAATCCCCGCGTGCCTTTGCTGGAACGCCTGCGCTTCGTGTCGATCAGCGCCACCAACCTGGACGAGTTCTACAGCGTCCGCGTGGCCGGCCTGCGCGAACTGATGCGCGAGGGCAGCACGACGCCTTCGGATGACGGGCTGACGCCCGCCGAGCAGCTGGCCCTGATCAACGCCGATGCCCGCCGCCTGATGGGCGCGCAGCAGGGCGTCTGGACCGCGCTGCGCCGCGAGATGGAACAGGCGGGCATCGTCATCCTGTCCCGCCAGCGCCTGACCCGCGCCGAAGAGGAATTCCTGCGCGACCATTTCCAGAACCTGGTCTTTCCGGTCCTTTCGCCCCTGGCCATCGACCCGGCGCATCCCTTTCCCTTCATCCCGAACCTCGGGTTTTCGCTGGCGCTGGAACTGGCGCGCGAGACCGACGGGCGGCAGATGCAGGCGCTGCTGCCGATCCCCGCGCAATTGCCGCGCTTCGTGCCCCTGCCGGGCGGCCAGCGCTTTTTGCGGCTGGAGGATCTGCTGCTGATGCACCTCTCCAGCCTCTTCCCGGGCTATCGCGATGTGGGCCATTGCAGCTTCCGCGTGCTGCGCGACAGCGATCTGGAGGTCGAGGAAGAGGCCGAGGATCTGGTCCGCGAGTTCGAGACCGCGCTGAAGCGCCGCCGCCGGGGCAGCGTCATCCGGCTGAAGATCACCGGCGGCGCCCCGGACCGCCTGCGCCGCCTGATCATGGACGAGCTGGAGGTCAGCGCCGACGAGGTGATCGAGGTCGAGGGTCTTCTGGGCATGGCCGATCTGTCCGAACTGGTGCTGGACAGCCGCCGCGACCTTCTGTGGCCCGCCTTCGTGCCGCGCGTGCCGGAACGGGTGCAGGACCATGACGGCGACATGTTCTCGGCCATCCGGCAAAAGGACATGCTGCTGCACCATCCCTACGAGACTTTCGACATGGTGGTGCGCTATCTGGCGCAGGCGGCGCGCGACCCCGACGTGCTGGCGATCAAGCAGACGCTGTACCGCACCAGCCGCGACAGCCCCATCGTGGATGCGCTCTGCGAGGCGGCCGAGGCGGGCAAGTCGGTGACCGCGCTGGTCGAACTGAAGGCCCGCTTCGACGAGGCCGCCAATATCCGCCAGTCGCGCCGTCTGGAACGGGCGGGCGCGCATGTCGTCTACGGCTTCGTCAACTACAAGACCCATGCCAAGATCAGCACCATCGTGCGCCGCGAAGGGGCGGGGCTGGTCACTTACACGCATTACGGCACCGGCAATTATCACCCGATCACCGCGCGCATCTATACCGACCTGTCGCTGTTCACCTGCAACCCGGCGCTTGGGCGCGATGCGACCAAGGTCTTCAACTATCTGTCGGGCTATGTGCAGCCTGCGGGGCTGGAGAACCTGTCGATCTCGCCCATCGATCTCAAGACGCGGCTTCTGGACCTGATCGGGCGCGAGGCGGAATATGCGCGGCAGGGACGCGCGGGCGCGATCTGGGCCAAGATGAATTCGCTGATCGAAAAGGACGTGATCGAGGCGCTCTATGCCGCCAGCGCGGCGGGCGTCAGGATCAGCCTGATCATTCGGGGCATCTGCGGAATCCGTCCTGGGATCAAGGGCTTGTCCGAGAATATTCGCGTGAAGTCGATCGTCGGGCGCTATCTGGAACACAGCCGGATCGTCTGCTTCGGCTCGGGCCACGGGCTGCCCTCGGCCAAGGCGCGGGTCTTCATCAGCTCTGCCGACTGGATGGATCGCAACCTGAACCGCCGGGTGGAAACGCTGGTCGAATGTGTCAACGACACGGTCAAGGCGCAGATCGTCAATCAGGTCATGTCCGCCAACATGGCCGACGAGGCGCAAAGCTGGCTGTTGCAGCCGGATGGGCGGTTCCTGCGTTATCTTCCCGAAGGCCGGGATGATCTGTTCAATTGTCATCGCTTTTTCATGGAAAACCCCTCCCTGTCGGGGCGGGGAACGGCAGGCGCGCGCGATGTGCCGGCGCTGACCCATTCGGCGGATTGACGGTTGGCCCCGCCCGGGGCCATCAACCCCAGACCTAAGGCAAGGGATATCAAGATGAACGGGGTGCGAACCACCAGCGGCCGGATGATCGACCCTTTCGGGCCGAAATTCCGCAAGCTGCCCAAGCGGGCGCTGAGCCGGCTTGGCGTCGTCGATGTCGGATCGAACTCGATCCGGCTGGTCGTCTTCGACGGGGCGGCCCGCTCGCCGGCCTATTTCTACAACGAGAAGGTCATGGCGGGCCTGGGTCAGGACATGGCCCGCACGGGCAAGCTGAACCCCAAGGGGATCGAGAGGGGCTTTTCCGCGCTGGTCCGCTTTGCGGCGCTGGCCCGGGCGATGAAGATCGAGCCTTTGACCTGCGTGGCCACCGCCGCCGTGCGCGAGGCCGAGGACGGCCCCGCCTTCCAGCGCCGGGTCGAGAAGGAGACCGGCCTTAAGCTGCATGTCATCGACGGCGAGGAGGAGGCGCGGCTGTCCGCGCAGGGCGTCCTTCTGGGCTGGCCCGATGCCAAGGGGCTGGTCTGCGACATCGGCGGCAACTCGATGGAGCTGGCCGAGGTGGCCGGCGGCAAGGTGGGTCGGCGCGTGACCTCGCAGCTGGGGCCGTTCCGGCTGCAGCAGATCCCGCCCGAGGACCTGCGTGCTCATATCTCGGGCGTGCTGCGGGGGTTGGCCGAGCAGATCGGCACCGATCACGAGCGGATCTATCTGGTCGGCGGGTCGTGGCGCGCCATCGCCCGGCTGGACATGGAGCGCTGCGGCTACCCGATGACGGTGCTGCACGAATACCGCATGACCCCCGAGGCGGTCGCCCAGACCGTCGACTGGATCGGCCAGCACGACCTGAACGCGCTGCGGGCGACGGTCGGCATCTCGGCCTCGCGGATCGAGCTGGTGCCCTTGGCGGCCCAAGTGCTGTCGCAGATGATCGAGGTCTTCGGGCCCAAGGAACTGGCCGTCTCCAGCTACGGGATCCGCGAGGGGCTGCTCTACGAGCACATGTCCACGACCCTGCGCAAGCGCGACCCCCTGCTGGAAGCCGCGCGCTTCACCGAAAAGCAGATGGCCCGCCTGCCGGGCTTCGGCAAGAAGCTGTACCAGTTCCTGCTGCCGCTGTTCCCCGACATGGCCCCCGAGCGTGACCGGCTGGTGCGCGCGGCCTGCCTGCTGCATGACACGGCGTGGCGCGCGCATCCCGACTATCGGGCCGAGGCCTGCTTCGACAATGTCACCCGCGCCAACATGGCCGCGCTGAGCCACCCCGAGCGCATCTATCTGGGGCTGGCCCTGCTGCACCGCTACAGGAACAGCCGCGCGCAGTCGCAGATGGCGCCGCTCTTCGCGCTGCTGGACGAGGCGCAGATCCGCGAGGCCGAGATCCTGGGCAAGGCGATGCGCTTCGGCGCGATGTTCGCCACCGACGATCCCTCGGACGCGGCCAGCCTGAAGCTGATCCCGGGCGAGGCGGTCGAATTGCGCCTGACCGCGACGGGCCGCAACCTGATGGGCGAGGTCGCCCTGTCGCGCTTCCAGTCTTTGTGCAAGTCGATGGGGGTCGAGGGCGTGCTGCGCTAGGCCCGTCCGCCACCGCATCTGAAAGAGGGCGCCCCACCGGGCGCCCTTTTTACATGTCCCAGGATCGCCCCCCGGATGCCACCATGAAAAAGGGCGCCCGATGGGGCGCCCTTTTCCGTCAGTCCTGCAAGGGGCAGGGGGATGATTACATCATTCCGCCCATGCCGCCCATGTCGGGCATGCCGCCACCGCCGCCCTGGCCTTTCGGCTCGGGCTTGTCGGCGATCATGGCTTCGGTGGTGATCAGCAGGCCTGCGACCGAGGCTGCATCCTCCAGCGCGGTGCGGACGACCTTCGCGGGATCGATCACGCCGAACTTGAACATGTCGCCATATTCTTCGGTCTGCGCGTTGAAGCCGAAGGTCTTGTCGGTCGACTCGCGGACCTTGCCGGCCACGACGGCGCCGTCGACGCCCGCGTTCTCGGCGATCTGGCGCATCGGAGCTTCCAGCGCACGACGGACGATGGTGATGCCCGCGTTCTGGTCGCTGTTCTCGCCGGTCAGACCTTCCAGAACCTTGCCGCCCTGAACCAGAGCCACGCCGCCGCCGACGACAACGCCTTCCTGGACTGCTGCACGGGTCGCGTTCAGCGCGTCATCGACGCGGTCCTTGCGCTCCTTGACCTCGATCTCGGACATGCCGCCGACGCGGATGACTGCGACGCCGCCGGCCAGCTTGGCCACGCGCTCCTGCAGCTTTTCCTTGTCATAGTCCGAGGTGGTTTCCTCGATCTGCTGACGGATCTGGGACACGCGTGCCTCGATCTCGGACTTCTCACCGGCGCCGTCGACGATGGTGGTGTTGTCCTTGTTGATCGTGATCTTCTTGGCACGGCCCAGCATGTCGATGCCGACATTCTCCAGCTTCATGCCCAGGTCTTCGCTGATGACCTGACCGCCGGTCAGGATCGCGATGTCCTGCAGCATCGCCTTGCGACGATCGCCGAAGCCCGGTGCCTTGACGGCCGCGATCTTCAGGCCGCCGCGCAGCTTGTTGACGACCAGCGTGGCCAGGGCCTCGCCTTCGACATCTTCCGAGATGATGACCAGCGGCTTGCCCGACTGGATCACGGCTTCCAAGAGCGGCACCATCGGCTGCAGCGAGGACAGCTTCTTCTCGTGCAGCAGGATATAGGCGTCTTCCAGATCCGCGATCATCTTGTCGGGATTGGTGACGAAGTAGGGCGACAGGTAGCCGCGGTCGAACTGCATGCCTTCGACGACTTCGACCTCGGTCTCCATCCCCTTGTTCTCTTCGACGGTGATGACACCCTCGTTACCGACCTTCTGCATCGCGTCGGCGATGAAGCGGCCGATATTGGCTTCGCCATTGGCCGAGATCGTGCCGACCTGGGCGACTTCGTCGCTGTCGGTGACGGGACGCGAGGCGGCCTTGATGGCCTCGACGACCTTCAGCGTGGCCAGGTCGATTCCGCGCTTCAGATCCATCGGGTTCATGCCGGCCGCAACGGCCTTCATGCCCTCTTTGACGATGGCCTGAGCCAGCACGGTGGCGGTGGTGGTGCCGTCGCCCGCTTCGTCATTGGTGCGCGACGCGACTTCGCGGACCATCTGCGCGCCCATGTTCTCGAACTTGTCGGACAGCTCGATTTCCTTGGCGACCGTCACACCGTCTTTGGTGATGCGCGGCGCGCCGAAGGATTTGTCGATGACCACGTTGCGGCCTTTCGGGCCCAGGGTCACCTTGACGGCATCGGCCAGGATGTTGACGCCTTTCAGCATGCGATCGCGCGCGTCGGTGCTGAACTTGACTTCTTTGGCAGCCATTATGAATCTCCTAAATTCTGGGGGGAAGGATGGAACAGTCCGGGGATCAGTTGATCACGCCCAGGATGTCGCTTTCCTTCATGATCAGCAGCTCTTCGCCGTCGATCGTGACTTCGGTGCCCGACCATTTGCCGAACAGGACGCGGTCGCCGGCCTTGACCGACGGTGCGATCAGCTCGCCCGAGTCCTTGCGTGCGCCTTCGCCGGTCGAGATGATCTCGCCTTCGGCGGGCTTTTCCTTGGCGTTGTCCGGGATGATCAGACCGCCCTTGGTCTTCTCTTCGCCTTGGACGCGGCGGACCAGCACGCGGTCATGCAGGGGTGTGAAAGCCATGATAGAACACTCCGATATTTCAGGTTGCAGTGTTTCGTTGTTGGCACTCACCGACTGCGAGTGCCAATGACGGTGATCTAGGCAAATCGGGGGCCCGTGTCAACAGCCGTCATGCCCCCGGCGGGCTGGATTCCGCCCGCCGGACGTGACAGCCTGCGCCCCGAACCGACCGAGACGCCGACCGATAAGGACCTGATCCCCCATGCGAATGACGATCCCTGCCGCCCTGTTCCTGTTGGCGGGTCAGCCTGCCTGGGCCGCCTGCGAGGGCCAGAACCTGTTCGACACCATGCCCCCCGAACGTGCTGCCGCCATCGAGGCCGCGACCGAGGGCGTGCCCTATCGGCGCGGCCTTCTGTTCGAGGCGCGGCAGGGCGATCGGCACATCATCCTGGCCGGAACCTATCATTTCGCCGATTCGCGCCATCAGGTCATGGTCGACCGGCTGCGCCCGATGATCGCCGAGGCGCAGGCGCTGTATGTCGAGGCCGGCCCCGAGGAGGAGGCGCATCTGGCCGAGGCGCTGACTGCGGACCCCACGCTGATGGTCGATCCCGACGGCCCGACCCTGCCCGAGCGGCTGTCGACGCCGGAATGGCAGGCGCTGGCCGCGGCCATGTCGGATCGCGGCACCCCGGCGGTGATCGCGGCCAAGATGCGGCCTTGGTATGTGGCGATGATGCTGGGCGTGTCGCCCTGCATGGTCCGCACGATGGCCGAGACGGGCGATGCGGGCGGGCTGGACCACCTGCTGGTCGCCGAAGCCGAGGCGGCCGGCACCCCGATCCGTGCGCTGGAGCCCTGGGACACGATCTTCGGCCTCTTCCAGGGGCTGACGCCCCAGCAGGAGCTGGACATGATCCGCGCGGGCCTGCCCGCGGCGGGCTATGCCGATGATTACGCGGTGACGCTGACGGATGCCTATTTCGACGGCGACGTGTGGAAGATCTGGGAGTTCGGGCGCTTCGACGCGCTGGCCAATTCCGGCCTGCCCGAGGCCGAGGTCGACCGCCAGATGACCCTGGCGCAGACCCGGCTGATGGATGACCGCAACCGTGCCTGGATCGCGCCCCTGACGCGCGGCGCTGCCGAGGCCGCGTCGGAGGGGCAGGGCATCGTCGCGGCCTTCGGGGCGTTGCACCTGCCCGGCGCGGCGGGGGTGCTGGCCCTGCTGGAGGCCGAGGGCTTTGCGATCCGGCGGCTGGACTGACGCCTACTGCCCGTTCAGCACGCCCAGGGCATGGGCGCGGCCCTGCTTCTGATAGGTGATGCGGCTGTCGCCGATCTCGCTGATCGTGCCGCCATTGATGCGGTCGCCGATCCGCAGCGTCAGCACCCGCCCGTTCGACAGGCGCACCAGCGCCCGGCTGGCGCGACCCGCGCCGATGGTGCCGATGATCTGGGTGCTGTTCAGCTGGATGCCGTCGCTGACGGTGGCGCTGGCGGCGGCATTGCCCACGGCATTCTGCGGCACGGCGGCGACCACGTCGGGCTCGGCATCCACCTCGGGCGGCTGATAGCGCTGGTTGCGCGCGGCGGCCCGCTGCTGTTCTGCCTGGGCCTGTGCGCGGGCGCGGGCCTCGGCGGCGGCGCGGGCCTGCGCGTCGGCGCGCGCATCGGCGGCAGCCTGGGACCGGGCCCGCGCCTCGGCCTGGGCCTGCAATTCGTCATCCTGGCGGCGCTGCGCGGCAAGGGCGGCCTGTGAATTCTGGGCCGCCGCGGCGGCGGCTGCGGCGGCCTGTGCCTCGGCGGCGGCCCGCAGGTCCGAGGCCGAGGGCGTCAGCGCGGCGGCGACCGGCGCGGCCGAGGCCATCATGGAATTGACCGCGGCCCCGGTGGCCCGTGCCGCCCGGCGCGGCGGCACCTGCGACGAGGTCAGCGCCGTCAGGGCGACCGCGCCGGGCCGGGCCGGGCTGTCGTCGATGGCCGAGGCGATGGCCTCTTCGACCGCCGCGCCCGAGACGCGGTTGGGGGCGGCCTGCGTCTCGGGCCGGCTGGCGGGCCGGGCCGAGCGCTGGATGGTCCCCGTGGAGGCTGCCGTGACGGCGGGTGCCGGGCTGGCCGAGGCGGGGGGCGAGACGACATCCGCCGCGATGCTGGCGCGCGCGGCGGGGCGGGGCGCGGACACGGAACTCTGCGCGGCGCGCGGCGCGGGGACGGCGCCTGCCGTGGGCTTGCGGATCGGGCGGGCATCGGCCAGCTGGAAGACCATCCCGCGCTCGGCCCGGCTCAGCGGCGCCGCGCCGGCCTGCGCCGTGCGCAGGTCGCGCTGCTGCTGCCGCAGGCGGTCCTCGGCGGCGTCGACCCGCGCAAGGCGCACCGGGTGCACCAGCGGATCGCGGTCGGCCAGGGACCCGACGCCCATCTGGGGCACGCCGAGGTCGCTCAGCTGCAGGGCGGTCTGGCCCCGCTCGGCCAGGGTCAGGCGGCGCGGCTGATCCGCCTCGGCGGCGCTGCCCTCGTCCAGCTGCGACAGGCTCTGAGGCCGGGCCGGCGGACGCGAGGTCGATTCGACCGGGGTCGCCGTCGGCGCCGGGGCGGGGCTTGGCGCAGAGGTCGGGGCAGGGTTCGGGCTTGCGCTGGCAGCCGGGGGCCGGGCCCCGTCAGGCCGCGCCGCCGGAGCCGTGGCGGTCGGAGCCGCCGGTGCCGGGGTCGGTGCGGCGGCTGCCGGCGCAGGCGTTGCGGGGCCGGTTGCCGCGGGCGCCGGAGCGGGCGCGTCGGCTTGAGGTGCCGCCGCCGGGACGGTCGGGCGCGACCGGGGCCGCGTGGCGGCAACGGCGGGCGCCTCGGGCGCGGGCTGCACCTCTGCCTGGAAGGGCAGAGGGCTTTCGGGCACGGTCGGGCGGCTGTCGGGGGCCGCGGGCTGCGCGGCGGCCTCGGGCGCCGTCCGGGGGGGCGGGCGCACGGAACGGGCCAGCGGGCCGGTGGCCGCTGCCGAAGGCGCTGTGGCAGGAGGTGCCGCAGGCGGTGGGGTCGCGCCCTCCGTTTCGGCGGGGGATCCCGGCGCCGGCGCGGCAGGGGCGTTCTCGGCGGGAACGAACTCCGATGCCGGAGCCGTCGCGGAGGCCGTTCCGGTCGCCGCGCCCGTCACGGGAAGACCCGCCGCCGCAGAGGCGGCGGTCGCGGCGCTGGCGGCGGCCTCGGGCGTCACGCCCGCAGCCGGAGGCGCCGTCCCGAGAGCCTCGGCCAAGGCACGGTCCAGCGCATCCGGTTCGGTCGCGGGCGCTTGGGTCGGGGCGACCGGCGCCGGCGCGGCACTCTCAGCCGGGGCGTCCGGTGCCTCGGCCAGAGGGGCATCAGGTGCCGTGACGGGGGCCGTCTCAGCCGCCGTCTCGGGCGCCGTCTCCGGCACAACCGGCGCCACCTCGGCGGGATCCGCCGCGGGCGCAGGGGCCGCCGGCAGCTCGCCCTCGGGTTGTGCCGAAGGCGCCTCAGCCACTGGAACCTCCGTCGGCGGCGCCTCGGCGACCGGGGTCTGCGAGGTCGGGCGGCCGAAGACCAGCAGCGCCAGCACCAGGATCAGCACCAGCCCGCCCAGCATCACCGGCAACCGCCCGGGATCCAGCGCCCGCAGCCGATCGGCAAGACCGCGCGTCGGGACGGGATCCGCGGCCTCGGCCGCGCGCTGCGCCTTCGCCGTGGCGGCACGCTGATGCAGGGCCTCGGCCCGCGGCGAGAGGCGGCTGGCGGTCAGCGCCCCGCCATGCCGGATGACGGCGCCAGACGCCCCCCCCTCGGCCGGACTGGCGTCCCCGGCATCGGCATCGGCGACAGCATCCGTCGCGACCACCGCATCCGCCGGCATCTGCACCGGCACATGCGGGGTGATCCGCGAGACGGCGGGCTGCGCGGCCATCGCCGGGGCCGCGCCCGGTTCGACCTCGATCACCGGGGCGGTGACGCGGGCCTGCATCAGGTCGGGCGCGCTGAAGGGACGGCGGTCGAACTGTTCCTGCGCCAGGCGCGTGGGGCCGAAATCGGGCTGCCCCTCGAAACGGTCATCGCCCGGCCGGGCCTGGAAGCCCGAAGGGCGGAACCCCTGCGCGCGCGCGAAATCCTCGGCCTCGTCCAGGGTGCGGCGGGCCACGGCGGCCACGCGCAGCGTCTCGATGTCGCCATTGGCGGCGGGACACCAGTCGAAGGCCAGATCCTCGGCCCGGTAGGGCGACGAGGCCTCCAGTGCGCGCGCGATGGTGGCCGCCGTGTCGGACCCGAAGGGCACCGTCAGCACCGTATACAGGATCTGGTCGTCGGGGATCACCAGCACGGTGTCCAGCTCGCCGGCCTGACCCCCGGCCTCCTTGCGCAGGGCGTTGAGGACCGAGGCCAGGTCGCCGCCGGCAAAGCGGGCCTGGCCGAGCGGCTGCCATTCGGGGCCGTCGCGACATTCCAGTTGCACGGCCTCCTGGGTAAAGCTCATGGCGAATTCAGGGGACGCGGCATGCTGGTTCATGGATGTGTTCACTGCTCGGTTTGCATGGTGCGATGCGTGCGCGCCATGTCGTTGGCCTCGTCGTCCTCTCTACCGCAAATTGTGGAGTGTTGAAAGAAGAACTGCCACATCTGTGATCGGATTTGCGCGCAAAAGGGCTGTGCATCGCAGGAGGTCCGAGGCATCACAAGGCACGCCCAACGTGTGATCAGAAAGGATCCCCCGATGCGACCTTCCCTCCGTGCCCCGCATGCCCGCCGCCTGGCCCTGAGCGTGGCGCTGGCCGCGCTGACCGCCGGTCCCGCCCTCGCCGCGCCGATGGCCTGCGGCCCCGCCGGCCCCTCGCGCATGACCGTCACGGGCGAGGGCCAGTCCCGGACCGCCCCCGACATGGCCAGCATCCAGCTGGGCGTCACCACCCAGGCCGACAGCGCCGCCGAGGCGATGTCGCAGAACAACGACCGCCAGAGCGCGGTGATCGCGGCCCTGACCGACACGGGGATCGACGCCGCGCAGATCCAGACCTCGGGCCTGTCGCTGAACCCGCTGATGCAATATGGCGAGAACCAGGCGCCCACCGTGACGGGCTATCAGGCCAGCAACATGGTGACCGTCCGCGTCTCGGATCTGGGGACCTTGGGCGAGGTGCTGGACGCGATCGTGGGCGCCGGCGCCAACGAGATCAACGGCATCACCTTCACCCGCGAGGATGGCGCCTCGACCCAGGACGACGCCCGCCGCGAGGCGGTCGCCGATGCGCGGCGCAAGGCCGAGGTCCTGGCCGAGGCCGCCGGCGTCGAGCTGGGTCCGCTGATGACCCTGCGCGACGTGGCGACCGGCAATGGCGGCCCGCGCCCGATGATGCGGATGGAGGCGGCGATGGCCGACAGCACTCCCGTCCAGCCCGGCGAGGTCGAGACCACGGCGCAGGTCGAGGTCGAGTTCGCGCTGGCGGGCGAGGGCGCCTGCGCCCCGATGCCCTCCCATGGCCGCCACCATGGCGGGCCCCAGGGTGGGCCCGCCCCCGCCCCGGTCGATCCCCCGATGCCGGGCGACGGCGCCCCCGCCGCCGATGAACCCATCGTCCCGGGCATCGTCGAGCCGCTGCCCGAGGCCCCCGCAAACTGACCGTTGGACCGGGGCCCGGGCCCCGGTCCTCACGCCCACCTTTCATCTTGGCTGAAATATCCCGGGGGGAGTCCGCAGGACGGGGGGCAGCGCCCCCCTCCAACCCCGCCTACCGCCCCTGACGCCGGGCCATGAAGGCCAGCTTCTCGAACAGCGCCACATCCTGCTCGTTCTTCAGCAATGCCCCGTGCAGGCGCGGCAGCATCGTCGCGGGATCGCGCGCCAGATCCTCGGGCGCCAGATCCTCGGCCAGGATCAGCTTCAGCCAGTCCAGGAACTCGCTGGTCGAGGGCTTCTTCTTCAGCCCCGGCGCCTCGCGCAACTCCAGAAACTGGGTCAGCGCGGTGTCCAGCAGCCGCGGCTTCAGGCCCGGATGATGCACCTCGACGATGGCCTTCAGCGTCGCGGCATCGGGAAAGCGGATGTAATGGAAGAAGCAGCGCCGCAGGAAGGCGTCGGGCAGCTCCTTCTCGTTGTTCGAGGTGATGATGACGACCGGGCGATGCGCGGCGCGGACGGTCTCGCCGGTCTCGTAGACATGGAACTCCATCCGGTCCAGTTCCTGCAGCAGGTCGTTGGGGAACTCGATATCGGCCTTGTCCACCTCGTCGATCAGCAGCACGACCCGGGCTGGCGCCGCGAAGGCCTGCCACAGCTTGCCCCGCCGGATATAGTTCGACACGTCGTTGACCCGCGCATCGCCCAGCTGGCTGTCGCGCAGCCGGCTGACCGCGTCGTATTCGTACAGGCCTTGCTGCGCCTTGGTGGTCGATTTCACATGCCATTCGAGGATCGGCATCCCCATGCTGGCGGCGACCTGCCGGGCCAGCTCGGTCTTGCCGGTGCCGGGCTCGCCCTTGACCAGCAGCGGACGCTGCAACGTGATCGCCGCATTGACCGCCAAGGCCAGGTCGGGCGGCGCCACATAGCTGTCGGTCCCGATGAATTGCATGAAGACTTCTCCTTCTGGCCAAGGTGCTTGGCCGCGATGGCCCGCGCGGGCGGGCAGATTTGCACGCCGCGCATGATTACCCTGCGCAACCCTAGTGACAAGCGCCACGCCATACTTTATGGGGGCGCGCAAGGTGCCGGTAAATTAGCTCCGCCCGGCGCTGCCGGAGGACGTATGAAAGCCCAGACCTTCCTTCCCCAGGATTATCGTCCCGCCGAGGACGAGCCCTTCATGAACGAGCGTCAGCTCGAATATTTCCGGCGCAAGCTGGAAGCCTGGAAGCAGGAATTGCTGGACCAGTCGGCCGAGACGCTGGAAGGCCTGCAGGACAGCGCCCGTGCGGTGCCCGACCTGGCCGACCGCGCCAGCGAGGAAACCGACCGCGCGCTGGAACTGCGCACCCGCGACCGCCAGCGCAAGCTGGTCAGCAAGATCGACTCGGCACTGCGCCGCATCGAGACCGGCGATTTCGGCTATTGCGAGATGACCGGCGAGCCGATCAGCCTGCGCCGTCTGGATGCCCGCCCCATCGCCACCATGACGCTGGAGGCGCAAGAGCGTCACGAGCGCAAGGAGCGCGTCCATCGCGACGACTGACCGGCCCGCAAGCCGCGGCCCCCATACCGGGCCGGTCCGCGATGCTTCAGGGCATCTGACCGGCGCCCCTCGGGGGCCGCGATGACCGGCGCCCTGACCGGCCGGCCCGCCACCGTGATCGGCGCCGGGATCGGCGGCCTGACCGCCGCGCTGGCCCTGGCGCGGCGCGGCGCCCGCGTGACCGTCCTCGAACGCGCCCCGGCCTTGTCCGAGGTCGGCGCAGGCATCCAGCTCTCGGCGAATGCGGTGCGGGTGCTGGACGCCCTCGGGCTGGGTCCGGCGCTGGACAGCGCCAGCCTGCGCAACCGCGCGGTCCAGTTGAACGACGCCCAAGGCCGCCGCGTGCTGCGCATGGACCTTGCCGCGCACCGGCCCGAGGCGCGCTTCCTGCTGATTCACCGCGCCCGGCTGATCGAGCTGTTGGCCGATGCGGCCTTGGGCGCCGGGGTCGATCTCCGCCTGGGACAGGACATCGCGACGCCCCCCGACCTGCCGCTGCTGATCGGCGCCGAGGGCGTCAGAAGCCCCCTGCGCCGCGCGCTGAACGGCCCCGAGACCCCGTTCTTCACCGGCCAGACCGCCTGGCGCGCGCTCATCCCCGAGACCCCCGGGGCCCCGCCCGAGGCGCAGGTCTTCATGGGCCCGGGTCGCCATCTGGTCAGCTATCCGCTGGCGGGCGGGCGGCGCAATCTGGTGGCCGTCCTCGAGCGCGCCGACTGGCAGGACGAGGGCTGGTCCCGGCCCGGCGACCCCGGTGATCTGCGCACGGCCTTCGCGGGCTTCGGCGGCCCGGTGCCCGGCTGGCTCTCTGCTGTTTCAAAGGTCCATCTCTGGGGCCTCTTCCGCCACCCCGTCGCCGCCCGCTGGCACGACGATCGCCGCGCGATCCTGGGCGATGCCGCCCATCCGACCCTGCCGTTCCTGGCGCAGGGCGCGGGCATGGCGATCGAGGATGCCTGGGTGCTGGCCACCTGCCTCGACGCGGGTCCCGATCAGCCCGCAGCCCTTGCCCGCTATCAGGCCCTGCGCCAGCCGCGCGTCACCCGCATCACCGAGGCCGCCACCGCCAATGCCCGCAACTATCACTTCAAGGGCCCGATGCGCCTCGCCGCCCATACCGTGCTGCGCCTGGCCGACCGCCTCGCCCCCGCTTTGATGCCCGGCCGCTTCGACTGGCTCTACGACCACGACCCGGTCACGGCCAGCCCCTGAGGCACAGACCGGCACCCCTTTTCATCTTGGCAGAAATATCCCGGGGGGTGCGGGGGGCTGGCCCCCCGCCGTCGCGGGACGCGCTCAGGCCCCCACCGCGGGACGCGATCAGGCCGCGTGTTCGACCGCCGCGACGATGCCCTCGACCACCTCGCGCAGGACATGCTCGTCCTCGGCCTCGGCCATGACCCGGATCAGGGGCTCGGTGCCCGACTTGCGGATCAGCACCCGGCCGGTGCCGGCCAGCCGCGCCTCGGCCTCGGCGATGACGCGGCGGACCGGCTCGGCTGCCAGGGGATCGGCGCCGGCGGCATAGCGGACGTTCTTCAGCATCTGCGGGACTGGGTCGAACTGGGCGACCAGCTCGCTGGCGGGCAGGCCGGTCTCGGCCATGGCCCCCAGAACCTGCATCGCCGCCACCAGCCCGTCGCCGGTGGTGGCATAGTCGGTCATCACGATATGGCCCGACTGCTCGCCGCCCAGGTTGAACCCGCCCTCGCGCATCCGCTCGACCACATAGCGGTCACCCACCTGGGTGCGCTCCAGCCGCAGCCCCTGGGCCGCCATGAAATGCTCCAGCCCCAGGTTGGACATGACGGTGGCGACCAGCGCCCCGCCCTTCAGCCGGCCCTGCGCGGCCCATCGGCCCGCCAGCAGCGCCATGATCTGATCGCCATCCGCCACGCGGCCCGTTTGGTCCACGATCACCACCCGGTCGGCATCGCCGTCCAGGCTGATGCCCAGATGCGCGCCATGGGCCAGCACCGCCTTGGCGCAGGCCTGCGGATGGGTGCTGCCCACGCCGTCATTGATGTTGAAGCCGTCGGGCTTCACGCCAAGCGGGATCACTTCGGCGCCCAGCTCCCACAGCACGTCGGGGGCGGCGCGATAGGCCGCGCCATGCGCGCAGTCCAGGACCACCTTCAGACCGTCCAGCCGCAGACCCGAGGGCAGGGTCGTCTTGGCATATTCCATGTAGCGCCCGCGCCCGTCGTCGATGCGCTTGGCGCGGCCGATATTGGCGGGCTGGGCGGGGGCGACCTCGCTTGCGACGATGGCCTCGATCTCGGCCTCGGCCTCGTCGGACAGCTTGAAGCCGTCGGGGCCGAAGAACTTGATGCCGTTATCCTCGGCCGGGTTGTGGCTGGCCGAGATCATGATGCCCAGATCGGCGCGCATGGACCGGGTCAGGAACCCCACCGCGGGCGTGGGCACCGGGCCCAGCAGCAGCACGTTCATGCCCGTGCTGGTCAGCCCGGCGGTCAGCGCGTTCTCCAGCATGTAGCCCGACAGGCGCGTGTCCTTGCCGATCACCACCCGATGGCGGTTGCGCCCGTCGCGGCGGAAATAGCGCCCGGCGGCGGCGCCGAGGCGCAGCGCCATCTCGGCGGTCATGGGATGGGTGTTGGCGCGTCCGCGCACCCCGTCGGTCCCGAAAAGCTTCCTGCTCATGTCCCCGTCTTTCCTTCTTCGTCGTTCAGCGCCGCGATCAGGCGCAGCCCCTGTGCATGCTCGGCCACGTCATGGACGCGGTGGATCTGGACCCCCTGCGCCACCGCCATGACGGTCAGCGCCAGCGTGCCGGGCATCCGGTCGCCGGGCGCCTCGGCCCCGCCGATCGTGCCGATGAAGCGCTTGCGCGACAGGCCCAGCAGGATCGGGCAGCCCAGACCGTGATAGACCGAGATGCGCCGCAGGATCGCCAGATTATGCGCCATCGTCTTGCCGAATCCGATGCCCGGATCGATCACGATCCGCTGCGCGGGAATGCCCGCCGTCACCGCCCGCGCGATCCGCGCCTCCAGCGCGTCATAGACGTCCAGCAGCACGTCGCCATAGCGCGGATCGTGCTGCATCGTCGCCGGTTGGCCCTGGGCATGCATCAGGCAGACCGGCACGTCCGCCTGCGCCACGACGCCCGCCAGATCCGGGTCGAAATCGAAGCCCGAGACATCGTTGACCATGCCCGCCCCCGCCGCCAGAGCGGCCTGCGCGACGCGGGCCTTGCGGGTGTCCACGGACAGCGGCACCGCGCCCGCCATGGCATGAAGGGTCGGCAGGATGCGCGCGATCTCGTCGTCCTCGGGCACCTCCTCGGCGCCGGGGCGGGTTGATTCGCCGCCCAGATCCAGCAGATCGGCGCCCGAAGCGACCAGCGCTCGGGCCTGCTGGGGCGGATCGTAATGCCCGCCATCCGAAAAGCTGTCGGGGGTGGCGTTCACGATCCCCATCAGGCGCGGGCGGTCAAGCGACAGGCCCAGCAGCGGCGCGCGGGGCGCGGTCAGGGCGGCCATGACCTCGTCCGGGGCGCGGTCCACCACCTGCGGGGGCTGGCCGCGCTGCAGGCGCTCGAACAGGGTGAAGCCGGTCCAGCCTCCGGCCAGCCGCCAGCGGGCGGCGCCGGGCTGCGGAATCGGGCGGTAATAGGCGCGCTCGGACATGATCCCTACCGCGCGGGCAGGCGGGAGAGGGTCAACACCAGACCCTCGGGCAGCGCGGGCAGGGGCAGGGGCTCGGGGCGCGCCACATCCAGCCGATGCGCGCCGATCCGGCCCGCCAGCCACAGCGACAGGCTGTCGGGGGTCTCGCCTGCCGCAGGGGCATCGGCGGCCAGCCGCGCGGGCGCCCAGACCACCGGCTGGCCGGCCTGGATGGCGGCCTCCAGTTCGGTCCGCGTCTCGGCGATCTCCAGATCCAGCGCTCCGGCCAGCGCCCAGGCCATCTGATCCAGCGCCAGCAGCGCGATGCGCCGGGCGTGGGGGCCCTCGGCCGGCACGGGCGCATCGCCCGGCAGCACCACGACCGCGCCCTGCGGGGCGGGTGCGCCGGGGCCGTGGATCAGGATTGCCACCGAGGCCGCGACGCCCGAGGCCGGCACGCGGCCCCGATGACGGGTGATCGACACGCCAAGCGCGCCGGGGCCGCGATCCAGCTTCTCGACGGTGACATGGATGCAGGCGGCGCGGGGATGGGCCAGGACCTCGGCGGCGATGCGCTCGGCCAGGGTCTCGACCAGGTTGTAGCGCTGGTCGGCCAGCGCGGTCGTCACGCCCTGGGTCAGCACATCATAGGACAGGATCTGGTCCACATGATCGTCGCTGCCCGCGACCGTCTCGCGCAGTTCGACGGTCAGGTTGAAGCGCAGGCGCTGGTCGCGGCCGCGTTCGGACTGGAAGGCGCCGATCTCGGCCGAGAGGACGTGATCGCGCAGAAAGATGCGGTCGGGATGTTCCATCAGGCCATTCACAGCAAATCGCTGGCGCGGGCAAGTCCCGCCCGCATCCCGCAGCCTCAGTTCGAGGCGACGCGCTGGTTGCCGCGATAGAAGATGTGGCGGCCGATCTGCACGGTGCGCTGGAAGCGGTGCGACCAGGCGGGGCGCACGGCGGGGGTGTGGAAATAGGTGGCGCCGCCGGTCAGGGCGCGGGGGGCGCCCGACAGGGCAGCCTCGGCGATGTCGCGGGCGCGCAGATAGGCGCCCTTGTTGCGGATCGGCTTGGCGCCGCCGATGGTGTAGCTGAACTGGCTGGGCTGGTTGATCACCCCGCAGACGGTGCCCGGAAAGGCGCCGCTGTCGACGCGGTTCAGGATCACCTCGGCCACGGCGGCCTGGCCCTGGCGACCCTCGCCGCGCGCCTCGTGATAGAGGGCCTCGGACAGGCATTCCAGATCGGCGCGGGAATAGCTGGACCGGGTGCTTGCCAGATGAAGTTCTTCGACCGGCGCATCGGGTGTAATTTCCACTTTCGCAGGCTCGGCGCCGGTGTATAGAAGCGGCGTCAGGCGGGCATGGCTCGAGGTCGATTGCAGGGCGCTCAGAAGGACCGCGTCGGACGAAAACAGCGATCCGTTCCCCCCTGCGGTGGCGATGGTCGAGGCGAAGGGGACGGCGAAGGCGGCACATAAGGTCACGTGCGCCAGCCGGTGAAGCAGCTTGGGCATGGATCGTCCTATAACAGGGCACCCGTTGACGGGGCATTAAGGCCCGGCGACAGGAGCAGACCGTCATGCCGGGCGGTCTGACGAAGTGATTAGGATTTTCGACACGCCTCCGGCTATCCCCGTTCCCTGCGAAGGGGGGATTGGGCCGTGTCCAAGCAGTTTTGGGCAGTAATCCGCTGGACGGTTCAGTCCAGTTTGGCGGGTTCCGGCGCATGGGCCCCAAATAGGTCCGAACCGTCCCGATTGGTCGGCAACTTGTGGTTGCAGACTCAGATTTCCGCGCGACCCTGAGACATGCGAATCGCCGATTGCGCCGCCGCCAGCCGCGCCACCGGCACCCGGAAGGGCGAGCAGGACACGTAATCCAGCCCCGCCTTGTGGCAGAAGGCGATGGATTCCGGGTTTCCGCCATGCTCTCCGCAGACGCTCAGCGTGATGCCGGGCTTGTGGGCGCGGGCGCGCTGGACGCCGATCAACAGCAACTCGCCCACCCCGTCCTGATCCAGCACATGGAACGGATCCTCGGCATAGACGCCCTGACCGACATAGGTGCCCATGAAGCGGCCCGCATCGTCGCGCGACAGGCCGTAGGTCATCTGCGTCAGATCGTTCGTGCCGAAGGACAGGAAGGCGCATTGCCCGGCGATGTCGCCCGCCCGCAGCGCGGCGCGCGGCGTCTCGACCATGACGCCAAGACGATAGGTGAAATCCGTCCGCGTCTGGTTGCGGACGGCGGCGGCGACGGCGTCGATGCGGGTCTTGACCAGCTCGACCTCGCGCATGGCGCTGACCAGCGGGATCATGATCTCGGGGACCACCGGATCGCCCTTGCGGCTGGCCTCGATGGTCGCCTCGAAGATGGCGCGGGCCTGCATGTCATAGATCTCGGGGACGGTGATGCCCAAGCGCACGCCGCGCATGCCCAGCATCGGGTTGAACTCGGTCAGGGCCTCGACGCGGCGGGTCACGTCGGCCAAGGGCAGGTCCAGCGATTCCGCCAGCTCGCGCAGGCCCTCGCGGTCATGGGGCAGGAATTCGTGCAGGGGCGGGTCGAACAGGCGGATGGTCACCGGCAGTCCGGCCATGATCTCGAACAGGCGGCTGAAATCCTGGCGCTGCATGGGCAGGATGCGGTCCAGAGACAGGCGGCGATCCTCGGGGCTGTCGGCGAAGATCATCTCGCGCATGGCCGGCAGGCGCTCGCCGTCGAAGAACATGTGCTCGGTCCGGCAGAGGCCGATCCCCTGGGCCTGGAAGCGGCGCGCGGTGATCGCATCCTCGGGCGTGTCGGCATTGGCGCGCACGCCCATGCCCCCGGCATCGGCGGCCCAGTCCATCAGCTGGGTGAAGGCGTCGTCCAGCGCCGGGGGCAGCAGCACGGCGGCCCCGGCCAGCACCTCGCCCGAGGAGCCGTCGATGGTGATCTCGTCGCCCTCGCGCAGCATCCGCGTGCCCGCGCGCAGGGTCCGGGCGCGGGCATCGATGCGGATCGCGCTGGCCCCCACGATGCAGGGCAGGCCCAGGCCGCGCGCGATGACGGCGGCATGGCTGGTGGTGCCGCCCCGTTCCGTCAGCACGCCGACCGAGGCATGCATGCCGCGGATATCCTCGGGGATGGTCTCGCGCCGGACCAGGATGCAGGGCTCGCCCCGGGCATGGGCGGATTGCGCGGCGGCGGCGGAAAAGACGATGCGCCCGGTGGCGGCGCCGGGGCTGGCATCGATGCCGCGGGTAATCACGTCGCGGGGGGCGCGCGGATCGACCTGATGGTGCAGCAGGTCGGCCAGGGCGCGGGGCTCGACCCGCATCAGAGCCTCGGTCGGGGGGATGATGCCGTCACGCGCCAGGCTGACGGCGATGCGCACGCTGGCGCGGCTGCCGCGCGCGACGCGGTCGGCGTCGATGACGCTGATCTGCCCGCCGGTGACGACGAACTCGATCTGCATCTCCTCGCGCAGGCGTTCGCGGGCGGCGATGCCGAAGCGGACCAGATCGGCAAAGATCTCGGGCGCGGTCTCCTCCAGCGAGGGGCCGCGCGTGTCGCGGGTCAGGTACAGCGTCTCGGCCCCGGTGCCGATGGTGGGGCCGTGGCGCTGTCCGCGGAACCGCCCGGTGACGCGGGGGGCGCCGGTGACCGGATCGATGAACTGGATCGTGCCGGAGCCGCAGATACCCGGCCCCAAGGCCAAGGCCATCTCCTGCACGACCAGCCCCAAGGGCGCGTCGGGCGGCGCGCCCTTGGCCTGACGCAGCAGCCGGGCGGTCGGGCCGTCCCAGGCCCGCGCCATGCTGCGCAGTACCTCGGACAGCTGTTCGGCGGGATCCTGGGGGAAGGGGGCGTCCATTTCGTCGCAATAGCAGCGCAGAGCGCCCGCCAGCGCGCCGGGGCCGTCCTGGGTGAACAGGTCGGGATCCAGCCGGGCGATGTGGATGGCATAGCTTTGCACGAAGGACAGATAGACCGCATCCGCATTGGCCTGGCCGATCCGGCCCGCCAGCCGGTCGTGCAGCGCGTCGTTGATGCCCACGTTCAGCACCGTGCCCGGCCCGCCCCATTCGGGCATCACCGCCGAGGGGCGCACGCTGACCAGCCCGCTGCCGTCGAAGATCGGCGACAGATCGGCGGGCGGGGGGCGCCGCCCTTGGGCGATCATCCGCACGTTGTCGCAGCCGATGGCAAAGCTGCGCGGGACCGGCAATTCCATGCGGATCAGCCGTTGCAGGCACTTTGCCCGCCAGCCGTGCAGATCGCGCACGACCGGGGCCGAGGGCGTGATGCGGATTGCCGTGGGGGGCGGGGGTGCGATGGTCATGACGGCTGCATCCTAGGGGTCATGCCGTTCCTGTCGCAAGGGATATATGCGGCGCCGCAGCACGCCGCCACGGGGCGCAGCAGGTGCCGATTGCCGCACCCCCGTCGATCGCGCCGCCCCGCCGATCCCGAGGGACCCCTGCTGGAGAGGCGGGGCAGGGGTCTGCGGTGCCCCGCGCCCATGCTGTCTTGGCATTTCGGAGGTTCGGTACGCCCCCGTCGGAAAAGGGGCCCTGCCTTGCGGCGGGCCCCTTTTACGGTTCGAACGACATCTGCAACTTGCTACGTCCCCTCAACATGCCGCAGCGCAGAACGTTCCCTCGCAATCGCAGGATTTGGGGCGAAAACCGGTCCTTTTTTGCAGCGGTCACGCGCCGTCCGCGCGGAATGAACCCAAGCCGCGCCCGTCGCGTTGGCCCCGACACCAAAGGAGAAACCCATGTTCCGTCTTTTCAAGTATTTCGCGATCTTCAAGATGATCCGCCGTTTCATGCGGCGGCGCTGAGGACATTGCCACGGCCCGGATGCAGGGCGCGTCCGGGCGTGATACCATGCCCACCTTGAGACCCCGGACAAGGATGACGCGGTGTTTGCGCAATGGAAGCAGGAAAAGGCCATCTCGGGCCTTGTCGACGAGGCGCAGGCGCTGGCCGACCGGCTGGCCGGGACCAAGCCGCATTTCGTGGAAAGCCACGCTGCCGCCGCCCAGTTCTGGGCTGCCCATCACCTGTCCCAGGGGCAGGATCTTCACGACCTCGCGCAATGGCCCAAGAAGGACGTCGCGCGTTTCGTCTCCAGCGCCCAGACCCGGATTGCGGCCCTGCGCAAGGAGCGTCACTACGACAGCAGCGACGGGCTGGCGGTCTGGCTGCACACCGCGCGGGCGGTGACCGAACCCCGGATCCTGCCGGCCATCCGCGAGGTCTGGCAGCATCTGATGAAGGCCGGGCCGAATGCCGATTCCATGGCCGAGGACCTGATCCGCGAGGCCGACCTGCCGCCCGGCAAGGGCCGGCAGATCCCCACCGGGTTCACGACCGAGGACTGACGCCGAAATGCGGCCCGTCCCTTGGCGCCGACCCGCACTTTCCCGACAGCGGGTCGGTTTGGCGGTTGACACTCCCGCGCCTGAGGCTAAAAGGCGTCTTCATCAGGAATTCCACGGGGTGTGCGGCGCGCGATTGCCCCGAAGCAGGAGCGATTATCATGGCGAAGCCGACCACCATCAAGATCCGGCTGAACTCGACCGCCGGGACCGGCCACTTCTATGTGACCAAGAAGAATGCCCGCACGATGACCGAGAAGATGGCCGTGCGTAAGTACGACCCCGTCGTCCGTCAGCATGTCGAATACAAGGAAGGCAAGATCAAGTAAGGATCCTGCCGACCGGCTTGGCACGCGCCGGGCCCATCTGAACTGTAGAAATGGGGTGCCACGGCAATGTGGCGCCCCGTTTTCCCATGCGCCGCCCTCAGCCGGGTCCGGGCGCGTCGGGGGTGGGGCCGGCGGTCTCCTCGATCAGCCAACGGCGCAGGTGCTGCAAGGGCGGGAAATCGTCGCGGTCGCGGGGCCAGGACAGGTAGTAGGCCTCGGTGCCGCGAAAGGGCAGGGGCAAGGCCTCGACCAGCCGGCCCTCGGCCCGTTCCGCCTGGAACAGTTGCTCGGGCAGCAGCGCCACCCCCAGGCCCGCCACCGCCGCCGCGCCCAGCAGCGCGAACTGGTCGAACAGCATCCCGTG
This sequence comes from Paracoccus gahaiensis, assembly GCF_005048225.1. Classification (GTDB taxonomy): domain Bacteria; phylum Pseudomonadota; class Alphaproteobacteria; order Rhodobacterales; family Rhodobacteraceae; genus Paracoccus; species Paracoccus gahaiensis. Next base: position 418,087 of record NZ_SUNI01000001.1, on the reverse strand, counting down.
GATGGCGCTGTCATCCACGTCATATTCGCGCAGCCAGCGTTCCCAGGCATCGGGGCGGGTGGTCAGGTGCAGAAGCGGCATCCCGCGCAGATCCTGTGGCAGGCGCGGCGCGTGGCGTGCGGCCAGTTCGGGCGCGCAGAGCGGCAGCACCGTCTCGGGCTGCAGCATCACGGCGGGCTCCTCGCCGCGCCCGGGGCTGCCGAAGCGGATGGTCGCATCGACGATGCCGTCGCGGAACTCGAACCGGGCCGCGCGGCTGAGGATGTTGACGGTGATGTCGGGGCATTGTGCGGTGAAGCGCGGCAGGCGCGGGATCAGCCAGCGCGCCCCGAAGCCCGGCGGCACGCCCAGGGTCAGGGCGCCTGCCGGGCTGGCGCGCAGGTTCATCGAGGCCGCCGAGATGCGCTGCAGCGCGTCGCGCACCTCGCGCGCATAGCCTTGGCCGCCCAGGGTCAGCGCGATCGTCTGCTTCTCGCGCACGAACAGCGTGACGCCCAGCTGCCCCTCCAGCGCCCGGATCTGGCGCGAGACGGCGGATTGGGTCAGCGCCAGCTCCTGCGCGGCCTGGGTGATCGACCCGGTCCGGGCAGCGGCTTCGAAGGCTGCCAGTAGCGGCAGCGAGGGCAGGAACCTGCGGGGCGTGGCCATGGTCATTCCGGGATGGGCAGATGTCATGAAAAACTGGCGCTATCTTAACTGCCGGGGCCGGCGGACAAAAGTCCCCCGAGGGGCGTGGCGACACGGGCCCCGCCATGAAAGGGGCCCGACCGATGCGCGATGATCCCTGCACCCACGGATTGTGGGAACGCACCGCCCCCGCCGCCCCGCCGACAGGCCGGCTGGAGGGCGAGACCACCGCCGAGGTCGTCATCGTCGGCGCGGGCTATACCGGCCTCTCCACCGCCCTGCACCTGGCCGAGCGCGGCATCGACGCGGTCGTGCTGGAGGCGGTCGAGATCGGCTTCGGCGGCGCGGGGCGCAATGTGGGGCTGGTCAATGCGGGCATGTGGGTCATGCCCGACCAGCTGGTGGCGACGCTCGGCCCCGATCAGGGGGGGCGCCTCATCGCGCTGCTGGCCGAGGGTCCGGCCCGGGTCTGGGACATCGTGCGCCGCCATGACATCGCCTGCGAGGCCACGCCCACGGGCACCCTGCACGCGGCGGTCGGGCCTTCGGGCTGGGCCGAGCTGTCCGAACGCGCCCGCCAGTGGCAGCGCCTCGGCGCCCCGGTCGAGCTGCTGCCGCCCGACGAGGCCGCCGCGATGATCGGCAGCAAAGTCTATGCCGGTGCGCTTCTGGACCGCCGGGCGGGCACGATCCAGCCCTTGGCCTATGCGCGCGGGCTGGCCCGGGCGGCTTTGGGGCAGGGCGCGAGGATCTTCACCGGCTCGCCCGCGACGGGGCTGCAGCGGCAGGGCGCGGGTTGGCGCGTGACCACCCCGGCGGGATCGGTCACCGCGCGGCGGGTGGTCATGGCGACCGACGCCTATACCCGCCACCTGACGCCGGAACTTCGCACGCAGCAGGTCTTCCTGCCCTATTTCAACCTGGCGACCGAACCCCTGTCTGACGATGTCGCCCGGACCATCCTGCCCGGGCGGCAGGGCGGATGGGACACGCAGGAGGTGCTGACCTCGTTCCGGCTGGACCGGCAGAACCGGATGGTCTTCGGCTCGGTCGGCGCGCTGCGCAACAGCGGCGATCTGGTCCACCGGGCCTGGGCACGGCGCGCGCTGCGGCGGATCTTTCCGCAGATCGGAGAGGTCAAGTTCCAGACGGGCTGGTTCGGGCAGATCGGCATGACCGGCGACAACCTGCCCCGGTTCCACCGGCTGGACGAGGGTGTCTACAGCTTCTGCGGCTACAATGGCCGGGGGATCGCACCGGGCACGGTCTTCGGGCAGGTCCTGGCGGGCTATCTGTCGGGTGAGATCCCCGAGGCCGACCTGCCGCTGCGCCCTTGCCAGCCCCAGCCCGCCGCGTTTGGACGCCTGCGCGCCGCCGGGTTCGAGATCGGCGCGCAGATGGTGCATCTGGTCGATGCGCGGCGCTGACCAAGGAGACGCGCCCCGCCCGCGCCATTCCGGGGCCGCATCACCTCAGTCCCAAACAACCCGTTCCAAGGTGGGGGCGATGCTGTAAGAAGGCCCCCGAACCCGCGCCCCTGCGGCACGCCGACATCCACAGACCTGAACGGGCCTCGCGCCCTCGCACGACCGACAAGGACCCATCCCCATGACCGACAGCATCGCCACCGTGACCCGCGACGTTCTGGACCGCCTCGGCGTCGGATCCGCGCTCTATACCGGCGGCACGCTGGACAGCTTCTCGCCGGTCACCGGCGAGCGCATCGCCACGCTGCCCGAACAGGGCGCCGCCGAGGTCACCGCCGCTATCGACCGCGCTGCGGTGGCCTTCCGCGCCTGGCGCACGGTTCCCGCGCCGCGCCGGGGCGAGCTGGTCCGGCTGCTGGGCGAGGAATTGCGCACCGCCAAGGACGATCTGGGCCGCCTCGTCTCGATCGAGGCGGGCAAGAGCCCGTCCGAGGGCGCGGGCGAGGTGCAGGAGATGATCGACATCTGCGATTTCGCCGTGGGCCTGTCGCGCCAGCTCTATGGCCTGACCATCGCCACCGAACGCCCCGGCCACCGGATGATGGAGACCTGGCACCCGCTTGGCGTCGTGGGCGTCATCTCGGCCTTCAACTTCCCGGTCGCGGTCTGGTCGTGGAACACCGCGCTGGCGCTGGTCTGCGGCAATCCGGTCGTCTGGAAGCCGTCCGAGAAGACCCCGCTGACCGCGCTGGCCTGCCAGGCGATCCTGGACCGCGCCCTGGCCCGCTTCGGCGACGCGCCCGAGGCACTGAGCCAAGTGATCGTCGGCGGCCGCGAGACGGGCGAGGCGCTGGTCGAGGGTCCGCGCGTGGCGCTGGTCTCGGCCACCGGCTCGACCCGGATGGGGCGGCAGGTGGGGCCCAAGGTGGCGGCGCGCTTCGGGCGCACGATCCTGGAGCTGGGCGGCAACAATGCGGGCATCGTCTGCCCCTCGGCCGATCTGGACATGGCCCTGCGCGCCATCGCCTTCGGCGCGATGGGCACGGCGGGCCAGCGCTGCACGACGATGCGGCGGCTGTTCGTCCATGACAGCGTCTATGACCAGCTGGTCCCGGGGCTGGTCAAGGCCTACGCCTCGGTCACGGTGGGCAACCCGCTGACGACGCCCGCGCTGGTCGGCCCGCTGGTCGACCGCGCGGCATATGACGCCATGCAGGCGGCGCTTCAGGCCGCGAAGGCCGCCGGCGGCACCGTCCATGGCGGCACGCGCGTCACCGAGGCAGGCCCCGAGGCCGCCTTCTACGTCCGCCCCGCGCTGGTCGAGATGCCCGCCCAGACCGGCCCGGTGCTGGAGGAGACCTTCGCGCCGATCCTCTATGTCATGCGTTACGGCGATCTGGACGAGGCGATCGCGCAGCACAATGCGGTCGGCGCGGGCCTCTCGTCCTCGATCTTCACCACCGACCTGCGCGAGGCCGAGACGTTCCTGTCGGCGGCGGGGTCCGATTGCGGCATCGCCAACGTGAACATCGGCACCTCGGGCGCCGAGATCGGCGGGGCCTTCGGTGGCGAGAAGGAAACCGGCGGCGGGCGCGAAAGCGGCTCGGACGCGTGGAAGGGCTACATGCGCCGCGCCACCAACACGATCAACTACTCGCGCGAGCTGCCCCTGGCGCAGGGCGTCAGCTTCGACATCTGACCTGCAGACATCCCGACAGAAGGCCGCATCATGACCCCGCTCAGCAGTTCCTCGTCGCAAAGCTATGTGAAGGATCCCCGCAACGAGGGGGTGCAGATCTATGTGAACGGCGACTTCTTTCCCCGCGATCAGGCCAAGGTGTCGATCTTCGATGCGGGCTTCGTGCTGGGCGACGGCATCTGGGAGGGGATCCGCCTGATCGACGGGCGCCTTCTAGCCATCGACGACCATATCGACCGCCTCTTCGAAGGCGCGACGGCGATCCAGCTGGACATCGGCTTCACCAAGGCCGGGCTGGTCGAGGAAATCTGGAAATGCCTGCGCCACAACGACATGCAGGACGGCGTGCATATCCGCATCATGATCTCGCGCGGGGTGAAATCGACGCCGAACCAGGACCCCCGCTTTATCACCGGCGGCGCCACCATCGTCATCGTGGCCGAATGGAAGCAGCCGAACCCGGCCCTGAAGGAGACCGGGATGGCGCTGATGACCTCGACCATCCGCTGTTCCACGCCGGATGTGTTCGACCTGCGCCTGAATTCCCATTCGCGGCTGAACTTCATCCAGGCGCTGCTGCAGGCGATCAACATGGGCGCGGACGAGGCGCTGATGCTGGACGACCGGGGCTTCGTCGCCTCGTGCAATTCGACGAACTTCTTCATCTTCCGGGGCGACGAACTGTGGACCTCGGACGGGCTGACCTGCTTCAACGGCATCACCCGCAAGGCCGCCATCCGGCTGTGGCGGCAGGCGGGGCTGACGGTGCGCGAGGCGCCCTTCACCCTGGCGCAGGTCTATTCCGCCGACGAGGCCTTCGTCACCGGCACGCTTGGCGGCATCACCCCGGTGGCGACCATCGACGGGCGGCCCATCGGGGATGGCCGTCCCGGGCCGCGCACCGCCCGGATGAACGCGCTCTATCAGGACTATCTGGCGGGCTGACCCCTGCAGTCCCGCCCGCAAGGCCGATCGCTTTTTTCCTGTCTTGCGAAATTTGCCGCGATTTCCCGCGGGGCGACATTGACACCCCGCGGCGGTCGCCGTCCTGCTGGCCGCGCAGAGAAACGACCCGCAGGGAGGGGATCACCATGGCGAAATCACTGGTGCTGGAGGCCAAGGGCCAGCTGTCGCTGCGCGAGATCGCGCTGGACACGGATCTGGGGCCGGACGATGTGCGCATCGCCATCCGCACGGTCGGGGTCTGCGGATCGGACGTGCATTACTATACCCATGGCAAGATCGGCCCCTTCGTCGTCACCGAGCCGATGGTGCTGGGCCACGAGGCCTCGGGCGTGGTGACCGAGGTCGGCGCGCAGGTCCGCCACCTGAAGCCCGGCGACCGCGTCTGCATGGAGCCGGGCATCCCCGACCCGACCTCGCGCGCGGCCAAGATGGGGATCTACAACGTCGATCCCGCCGTCCGGTTCTGGGCGACGCCGCCCATCCATGGCTGCCTGACGCCGCATGTGGTCCATCCGGCGGCCTATACCTACCTGCTGCCCGACAACGTCTCCTTCGCCGAGGGCGCGATGGTCGAGCCCTTCGCCATCGGCATGCAGGCCGCGCTGCGCGCCCGCATCCAGCCCGGCGACATCGGCTTGGTCAACGGCGCCGGTCCCATTGGCATGATGACCGCGCTGGCCGCGCTGGCCGGCGGCTGCGCCAAGGTCTACGTGGCCGATCTGGCCCAGCCCAAGCTGGACATCATCGCCGCCTATCCCGGCATCGAGACGATCAACATCCGCCAGACCCCGGCAGCCGAGGCCATCGCGGATGCCACGGCTGGATGGGGCGCGGACGTGGTCTTCGAATGCTCGGGCGCGGCGCCCGCCATCCTGGGCCTGCCGCAGCTGGCCCGGCCCGGCGGCACGGTCGTGCTGGTCGGCATGCCGGTCGATCCGGTGCCCGTCGACATCGTGGGCCTGCAGGCGAAGGAGCTGCGGATCGAGACCGTCTTCCGCTATTCCAATGTCTATGACCGCGCCATCGCCCTGATCGCGGCGGGCAAGGTGGACTTGACGCCGCTCATCTCGCTGACGATGCCCTTCGCCGACAGCATCGCCGCCTTCGACCGCGCCGCCGAGGGCCGCGAGACCGACGTCAAGATCCAGATCGAGATGCCCGCCGCCTGAACCGCGCCGCCCCCGGGCCTTCCAGGATCGCACAGTCTGATGTCTGGAGCGATGACCGAGGGCGTCCTACCTCGCACACCGCCTCAAGGTTGCAGATTTCCGTGCATCCAAATCCGGGGCAGGGGCGTTACAGGGGCTGCGACCCTTTGTGCCGGAATCCTGCCATGTCGATCTCTGCCCCCATCGCCGCCACGGGCACCTGCCCGGTCAAGTCCCTGCTGCGCCGCCCCGGCGGGGCCCTGGCGCTTCTGACCGGCACCACGGGCGGCTTTCCCCGCCGCCCCGGCGCGATGATGGCGCTCTGGCCCGATGGCACGCGCGTGGGACGCTTGGGCGCGGGCTGCATCGATGGCGACATCGCCGCGCATCTGGACCGCCCCGGCCCGGTCACGCGGCTGACCTATGGCGTGGGCGGGCCGGTGGATCTGCCCTTGCCCTGTGGCGGCAGCGTGGACATCGCGCTGATCCACCGTCCCGATCCCGACTGGCTGGGCGCCATCTGGGACGACCGCATCCGCCGCCGCTCGGGGCGCTGGTGCGTGAACCTGCAGACCGGACGCCCCTGCCGGACCGAGGCGCCGGACACGGCCGATTTCGCCCTGACCCTGCCGCCCCCGCCGGCCTTCCAGATCCATGGCGAGGGCGACGAGGCCCAGGCCCTGACCGCCCTGGTGGCTGCGCTGGACATGCCGATCCTGGGGCAGGAGGCCCGCCCCGATGCCTACAGCGCCGTGGTCACCCTGTTCCACGACCACGACCGCGAGCTGCCGGCCCTGACCCGCGCTTTGCAATCCGAGGCCTTCTACATCGGCGCGCTCGGCTCGCAGCGCGCCCGCGCCGCCCGTCATGCGGCGCTGGCGCAGCAGGGCGTCGATGCGCCGACCCTGGCCCGCCTGCGCGGTCCGATCGGTGTCATCTCGCCCGCCCGCGACCCGCGCCTGATCGCCGCCTCGACCCTGACCGAGATCCTCGCGGCCTACGAGGCGCTTACCGCGTGATCCGCACCGGCCTCCTGCTGGCCGCCGGCGCCTCGCGCCGCTTCGGGCCGCAGGACAAGCTGCTGGCCCTGCTGCACGGACAGCCGCTGGTCACCCATGCCGCAGATGCGCTGCGCGACACGCCTCTCGACCACCGCATCGCCGTCATCGCCCATCCCGAACTCGCACGTCTGCTCGACGGGTTCGAGATAATCCTGATCCCCCCGGGCCAGCAATCCGACAGCCTGCGCGCGGGACTGCAGGCGGCCGGCCAGCCCGACCGCCTGCTCATCGCCTTGGGGGATATGCCCGACGTGACCGCCGCGCATCTGACGCGCATCCTGACCGCCGCCACCGAGGACCTGCCCGCCTGCAGCCATGACGGTACCGCCCCGCTGCCCCCCGCCTGCTTCCCGCAGGCCCGCCTTGCCGACCTGCACAGCCTGAACGGAGACCAAGGCGCCGCCCGTCTCCTCCAGGACCTGCCGCCAACCCAGTACATCGACGCCCGCAGCCTTCTGCGCGACATCGACACTCCCGACCAGATCGCCCCAACCTAACCCTTTCATCTTGGCCCAAATATCCCGCGGGGGGTCCGGGGGGCGCGAAGCCCCCCGGCCGTCGCGGGACGCAAAGCCTCAACCCAGCACCTCGGCCAGCGCCTCCGCCGTCACCTCGACGATCCGGTCCGCCTCCTCTCGCGTCAAACACAGAGGCGGCGCAAAGCCCAGGATGTCGCCCTGCGGCATGGCCCGCGCGATCACCCCGCGTTTCAGCATGGCGGCGACGACCTTGGCGCCCTTGCCCTCGGACGGATCGAAGAACCGCCGCGCGTCGCGGTCGGCGACCAGCTCGACCGCGCAGAGCATCCCCTCGCCGCGCACCTCGCCGACATGGGCGTGATCGCCCACCGCCGCCGTCATCCGCTCGTTCAGATAGGCGCCGACCGTGCCGGCATTTTCGACCAGCCCCAGGCTGTCGATCAGCTTCAGGTTGGCAACCCCCGCCGCCGCGCCGATGGGATGGGCGGAATAGGTCCAGCCATGGCCCATGACGCCGTTCTCGTCGGTGCCGCGTGCCAGCACGTCCCACATCCGCTGCCCCACGATCGAGGCCGAGAGCGGCGCATAGGCCGAGGTCAGCCCCTTGGCCGAGGTGATCAGGTCCGGCTTCATGCCATAGTGATCCGACCCGAACATGCTGCCCAAGCGGCCGAAGCCCGTCACCACCTCGTCGGCGATTAGCAGGATGTCATGGGCGTCCAGCACCGCCTGGATGGCGGGCCAGTAGCCTGCGGGCGGGGGCACGATGCCGCCCGTGCCCAGCACCGGCTCGCCGATGAAGGCGGCGATGGTGTCGGCCCCCTCGGCCTGGATCAGCGCCTCCAGCTTGTCGACGCAATAGCCCACGAAATCACCCTCGGACATCGAGGCATCGGGGCGGCGGAAGTAATAGGGCGCCTCGGTGTGGATCACCTGCTCCAGCGGCAGGTCGAACTTGCGGTGGAACAGGTCCAGGCCGGTCAGCGAGCCGGTCATCAGCCCCGAGCCGTGATAGCCGCGCCAGCGGCTGATGATCTTCTTCTTCTTCGGGCGGCCCAGGATGTTGTTGTAGTACCAGACCAGCTTGATGTTGGTCTCGTTCGCATCCGATCCCGACAGGCCGAAATAGACCCGCGCCATCCCCTCGGGCGCGCGGTCCATGACCATCTTGGCCAGGGTGATCGAGGCCTCGGTGCCGTGACCGGCATAGGAGTGGTAGTAGGCCAGCTCGCGCGCCTGATCGGCGATCGCCTCGGCGATCTCCTGGCGGCCATAGCCCACGTTCACGCAATAGAGCCCCGCGAACCCGTCCAGCAGCTTGTTGCCGTCACGGTCGTGGATGTGGCAGCCCTCGCCGCCGGTCACGATGCGCTGCGGCGCCTCGCCGCGCGCGAATTGCGCCAGATGGGTCGAGGGGTGGAAGAAGTTCTCGCGGTCCCATTTCGCCAGTTCGTCATTGGTCAGCATCGTCATCTCCTCAGGCCCAATCGCGGCACACATACTTGATTTCGGTGAAGGCCTCGAGCCCCTGCCGGGCGCCCTCGCGGCCGATCCCGGACTGCTTCATCCCCCCGAAGGGGATCGGCGCGCCGGTGACCTTGGTGCGGTTCACGGCGACCATGCCATATTGCAACGCGCGCGTCAGGCGATAGATCCGGCGCGGGTCCAGGCTGTGGACATAGGCCACCAGCCCGTATTCGCTGGCATTGGCCCGCGCGATCACCTCGTCCTCGGTGTCGAAGACCGACAGGGCGGCGACGGGACCGAAGGTCTCCTCGCGCATGATCAGGGCCTCGTCAGTCACGTCGGCCAGCACGGTCGGCTGGAAGAACAGCGGCCCCAGATCCTGGGCGACCCCGCCGCCGGTCAGCAAACGTGCGCCGTGGGACAGCGCATCCTCGACATGGGCCACCTGCTTGGCGATCTGGCGGTCGTGGATCAGCGGACCCAGATCGCCGTCCTGCATCCCCGGCGCCAGAGTCAGCTTCTCGACCGCTGCCGTGAAGCGGGCGCAGAAGTCCTCATAGACCGGGCGGTGGATGTAAAACCGGTTGGCGCCCAGGCAATCCTGACCCGAGGTCGCGAACTTGGCCTTGACGGCCTCGGCCACGGCGCGGTCCAGATCGCAGCCCTGAAAGACGATGAAGGGCGCGTGGCCGCCCAGTTCCAGCACCAGGCGCTTCACCGTGTCGGCGGATTGGCGATAAAGCAGCCGCCCGACTTCCGTGGACCCGGTGAAGGACAGCGCGCGGACCCGCGCGTCGCCCGTCCATTCGCCCACGATGGTCGCGGCATCGCCGATGACGGTGTTCACCACGCCCTCGGGGAAGCCCGCGCGCCGTGCCAGCACCGCCAGCGCCAGCGCCGACAGCGGCGTCTCGGCGGACGGGTGGATCACCACCGTGCAGCCCGCGCCCAGGGCGGCGGCGGCCTTGCGGGTGATCATCGCGCAGGGAAAGTTCCAGGGCGTGATCAGGGCGGCGACGCCCACGGGTTCGCGCCACAGCTCCATTTCCGCATCGGGCAGGTGGCTGGTCACGCCCTCGATATTGGGGCGGAGCGCCTCCTCGGCATAGAAGGCCACGAAGCTGGCGGCATAGTCGATCTCTCCGCGCGCCTCGCTCAGGGGCTTGCCCTGCTCGGCCACCATGATGCGCGCCAGATCCTCGCGCGCCTCCAGGATCATCGCATGCCAGCGGTGCAGGATGGTGGCGCGGTGCTGGGGCAGCATCGCGGACCAGCCGGGGAAGGCGGCCTGCGCGGCATCCACCGCCGCCCGGGCGCCGGGCGCCGCGCTGACGGCGACCTGCGCGACCAGCGCGCCGGTGGCGGGATCGCGGACGGCCAGGCGCCCCTCGGCGGGAAAATCGCCATGTCCGGGCAGCAGCCCGGCATCGGCCAGCCGTTCGGTCAATTGGCTCTGGTGGTCGTCGAACATCGGTCACCTCTCTTGCTCTGGCCGCATCATGACGCAGGGCGCGCAGGGGATTTGCCTGTTCGGGACGAGGGGTGCAGAGGATTCCTCTGTTGTGGCCCGCGCCCGCCGGGGATTCCTCTAGCCGAGCAGGGCCGAGGCCGGGGGCTGGTCCTTGACCGGCTTGGTGACGATATAGCTGAAATAGCGCCTGACCCCGGCCCGGCTTTCCAGAAGCCCGTCCATCAGCGTCTGGAAGGCCGCCACATCGGGCGCGATCACCAGCATCAGGTAGTCGTAACCGCCGCCGATGGCCCAGCAGCCGGTGATGGGGTCCATCCGCGCGATCACCCGCTCGAAGATCTGGAAGCTTTCGGCGCGGTGGCTGTCCAGCTCGACCGTCACGAAGACCTGCACATGCGGCCCGAGCGCCGCCAGATCGACCTGCGCGCGATAGCCCCGGATCAGCCCCGCCTGCTCCAGCCGCTTCATGCGGTCCCAGCAGGGGGTGGGCGACAGGTTCACCCGGGCGGCCAGGTCGGTCTTGGCGATGCGCCCCTCGCGCGACAGGATCGCCAGGATGGCGATGTCGCGGTCGTCCAGGCGGGGGCTGCGGGGCGGGATCATGGGGGCGGTTGTTCCCGGCGCGGCGCGGCTTGTCAATCGGGCCCGGCCACGCGATCCTGCGGGCCATGTCGCATTGGCCCCTCCGTCGAACGGATATCACCCGCCCCGCCTATCGCAGCCTCGCCCAGGGGGTGGCCGCCGCCATCGACGCGGGCAGCCTTGCGCCCGGGGCCCGCCTGCCGCCGCATCGCGATCTGGCCTGGCAGTTGGGCGTCAGCGTGCAGACCGTCAGCCGCGCCTATGAGGAGCTGATCCGCGCCGACCTGATCTCGGGCGAGGTGGGGCGGGGCAGCTTCGTCAAGCGCGGCCCGCGCGAGACGATCGAGGTGCCGTGGTTCCGCGCGCCCACCGACCGGCCCCCCATCGACCTGTCGATGATGACTCCGGTGGCCCTGCCGCAGATCGCCCAAGCCTGGTCGGAGACGCTGGTGCGCCTGTCGGACCGGTTGCCGGCCTCCGCGATGATGTCCTTCCGGCCCCGGCAGACCATGGCGCTCTATGGCGGGATGGCGGCGGCCTGGCTGGCGCGCTGCGGGATGGTGGTGCCGGCGCAGCGCATCCTGATCACCAACGGCACCACGCCCGCGATGTTCGTGGCCCTGTCCTGCGCCGCCCAGCCCGGCGACATCATCGCCACCGAAGAGACCACCTGCCACACCCTGCGCCCCGCCGCGCTGCACCTGCATCTGCGGCTGAAGGGGATCGCGGGCGACGATCGCGGCATGGATCCCGATGCGCTGATCGCGGCGGCGCGGGCGGCGGGCGGACGGATGAAGGCGGTGTTCCTGCTGCCCTCGGGCGGCGGCCCCTCGGCCCGGATCATGGACCGCGACCGGCGCGAGGCGCTGGCCCAGGCCGCCGCAGGGGCCGGGCTGGTGATTCTGGAAAGCGACCCGACCGGCCCCATGCCGCCGCGCCGACCCCCCGCCCTGTCCAGCTTTGCCCCCGAGCGCAGCTTCTACTTCACCGGCCTCTCGAAATGCCTGTCGCCGGGGCTGCGGCTCGGTTTTCTTGCCATGCCCGAAAATTTGGCAGAGGTCGCGCTGAACCGGCATCTGTCGATGGCCTGGATGGCGACGCCGCTGATGGCCGAGATTGCGCAGGACTGGATCACCGGCGGCACCGCCGAGACGCTGCTGGCCGCGCAGCGGAGCGAGCTGGCGGCGCGCAACCGGCTGGCCGCCCGCATCCTGCCCGGATCGCAGGGTTTCCTGCATGGGCTGCACCGCTGGCTGCCGCTGCCGCCCGGCTGCGACGAGGCGCGGACCCTGGCCAAGGCGCTGGACCGGCAGGTCGCGCTGGCCCCCGGCGCGGGCTTTGCGATGCGGCCGCAGGGGCCGGCGCTGCGGGTCTCGATCGGGGGGGCGCCGATGCGCGATCTGGAGCAGGCCCTGCGCATCGTTTCGGCAGTCCTGCCCCCCGGCGAGCCTGCCCAGAATGGGCTTGTGAAGCCGTCGGTTTGACTCTCGGCCCCAGAATTGTCATGATTTAATATAGAAATTGACTTGGAATCCGCTTCGTCCGAACTCTCGGGCCAAGCTTGGACGGGTAAATCTGCCCGAATCTTGCAACCCGAGGCGCCGGATGCCGTTGCATCACGCGTGCCCGTCGACAGGAGAGATCATGACCTTCAAGACACTCACCACCGCCAGCGTCACCGCCCTGATCCTGGGCTCCGGCACCGCCTTCGCCGACACCTGGCGCTATGCCTTCGAAGAGGCTCTGGACGAGGTCCAGGGCGTCTATGCCCAGAAGTTCAAGGAAGAGGTCGAGGCCAATTCCGACCACGAGGTCCAGCTGTTCCCCTTCGGGACGCTCGGCGAATCCGACAACATCATGGAACAGGCGCAGTCGGGCATCCTGCAGTTCGTGAACCAGTCGCCCGGCTTCACCGGCGCGCTGATCCCCGAGGCGCAGGTCTTCTTCGTGCCCTACCTGCTGCCCGAGGATCAGGACCAGTTGGTTAGCTTCTTCCGCAACTCGGAAACCATCACCAGCATCTTCCCCGAGCTTTATGCTGAACAGGGGCTGGAGCTGCTGAAGATGTATCCCGAGGGCGAGGTCATGCTGACCACGAAGACCCCGGTGGAAAGCCCCGCCGATCTGGACAACGTCAAGGTCCGCGTGATGACCAACCCGCTGCTGGTCGAAAGCTATCGCGCCTTCGGCGCCACGCCGACGCCGCTGCCTTGGGGCGAGACCTATGGCGGTCTGCAGACCGGCATCATCGACGGTCAGGAGAACCCGGCCTTCTTCATCGAATCGACGCGGATGTACGAGGTCACCGACCACATCACCCGGCTTGGCCACAACAACTTCACCACCGCGCTGATGGCCAATCAGGAGTTCTTCGCAGGCCTCGACGAGGCCGACCAGCAGGTGATCCAGGCCGCGGCCGATGCCGCCTTCGACCACATCATCGACTATCAGCAGGGCCTGACCGAGACCGCGCTGGAGGCGATCATGGAGGCCAAGCCCGACATGACCGTCACCACGCTGACCGAGGAACAGCGCGCTCCCTTCCGCGAGACGGCAGCCGATGTCGAGGCGACCTTCCTCGAGATCGGCGGTCCGCGCGCCCAGGAGGTGCTGGACCAGATGAAGGCCGACCTCGAGGCCGCAGCCGCCGGCTGAGGCCACCCCCATCGGGACCCGGCCGCAGGACTGCGGCCGGGTCCTCCGACCAACCTTTCCGAGGCACAGGTGGCCATGACGCGCGATGTCGATCCCGGCGGGCCTGGCCCCGACGATGCTTCCCCCGAACACCGAACCGCGACCGTCGATGCTGAGGTCCTGGCCGCCGCCGAGGCGACGCAGGCGCAGGACGACATCGACGATTCGCTGTACGATTCTGGTCTGCCGGGGCCGCTTGGCCTGCTGGACAAGGGCATCGCGCGGCTGGAGGCGTTCTGCCTGGCCTTCGGCGTCCTCGCCATGGCCGGGATGACCGTGGCCAACGTCGTCGGGCGCTTCGTCTTCGGGCGCTCGCTGTACTTCGCGGAAGAGGTGAACCAGGGGCTGATCGTGCTGATCACCTTCGCGGGCATCTCCTACGCGGCGCGGCACGGGCGGCATATCCGCATGTCGGCCATCACCGACGCGCTGCCCTTCCGGGCGCGCAAGGCGATGATGGTCATCATCTCGACCGTGACGGCGGTGCTGCTGCTGGCCCTGTCCTGGTACGCGCTGTCCTATGTGATGACCACTGCCGGGCGGGGCCGGGTGCTGCCCGCGCTCAGCATCCCGCAATGGTGGATCCTGGTCTGGGTGCCGGCGGGCCTGTTCCTGACCGGACTGCAATATGCGCTGACCGCGCTGAAGAACCTGACCGATCCCGAAATCTGGCTGTCGACCGCCACGCGCGACGGTTATGACCTGCCGCACAAGGACAGCGCCCCATGACCGCCGCCATTCTGGGCACGATGATCGTGCTGCTGCTGCTGGGATTTCCGATGATGGTTCCGCTGATCATCGGCTCGATGGTCGGCTTCGTGGGCCTCTTCGGGGGGCTAGGACAGCTGGAGACGCTGGTCCAGCAGGTCGTCGCGGGCATCCAGCCCGCCAGCCTGATCGCCGTGCCGATGTTCATCTTCGCGGCCGAGATCATGACCCGCGGCCAGTCGGCCGAGCGGCTGATCGATCTGGTCATGGCCTTTCTGGGCCATATCAAGGGCGGGCTCGCGATCTCGACCGCCGGGGCCTGCACGATGTTCGGCGCGGTGTCGGGTTCGACGCAGGCGACCGTGGTGGCGGTGGGCGGCCCGCTGCGCCCGCGCCTGCTGAAGGCGGGCTACAGCGACCGCTTTTCCCTGGCGCTGATCATCAATGCCTCGGACATCGCCTTCCTGATCCCGCCGTCCATCGGGATGATCATCTATGGCGTGGTGTCTGGCACCTCGATTTCCGAACTGTTCCTGGCGGGGATCGGGCCGGGGCTGCTGATCCTGCTGCTGTTCTCTATCTATTCCTACATCTATGCCGTGCGCCACAACGTGCCGACCGAGCCCGCCGCCACCTGGTTCGAACGCCTGCGCGCGATGCGCCGCGCGATCTGGCCCCTGGGCTTTCCGGCGATCATCATCGGCGGCATCTATGGCGGCATCTTCTCGCCAACCGAGGCCGCCGCCGCCTGCGTCCTCTACGCCATCGTGCTGGAGATGATCGTCTTTCGCGAGGTCACCCCGCGCCAGCTGTATGCGACGGCGAAATCGACGGGGCTGATCACGGCGGTCGTGTTCATCCTGGTCGGGGCGGGCGCGGCCTTCAGCTATGTCATCAGCTTCGCGCAGATCCCGCAGGCCATCCTGGGCGGCATCGGCATCGACGAGATGGGGCCCTACGGTGTCCTCTTCACCATCTCGGTCGCCTTCTTCATCGGCTGCATGTTCGTCGACCCGATCGTGGTGATCCTGATCCTGGTGCCGATCTTCGCGCCCGTGGTGCAGGCGACGGGCCTGGACCCGGTGCTGGTCGGCACCATCGTGACGCTGCAGGTGGCCATCGGCAGTGCCACGCCCCCCTTCGGCTGCGACATCTTCACGGCCATCGCCGTGTTCCGGAGGCCCTATTGGGAGGTGATCCGCGGCACCCCGCCCTTCATCATCATCCTGCTGTCGGTCTCGGCGCTGCTGATCTTCTTCCCGCAGATCGCGCTGTTCCTGCGCGATCTGGCGATGGCGGAATAGATCCATGCGCCGCGACAGCCTGACCCGCTTCGGCCTGGTGATCCTGGCCACCGACATGACCATCGAGGGCGATGGAGCCCGGCTGATGCCGCGCGACACGCAGCTGCACGTGACCCGCATCGCCTTCGACAATCCCACGACCGAGGAGAACCTGCGCCGGACCGGCCCGCGCCTGCGCGCGGCGGTGGACCTGCTGGTGCCGGGCGTCCCGCTGGCGGGGATCGGCTTCGGCTGCACCTCGGCCTCGGCAGTGCTGGGTGACGAGATCGAGGCGCTGGCGGGCGGGCGCGCGCCCGTCACCACGCCTGCGGGCGCGGCGCTGCGGGGCTTTTCGGCGCTTGGGCTGGACCGGGTGGCGCTGATGACGCCCTATCTGGCGGCGACGACAGATCTGGTGGGCGATCATTTCCAGAAGCACGGCGTGCAGGTGCTGCGGCGCAGCTCGATGGGCCATGCCGACGACCGCGACATGGCGATGCTGCGCGACGCCGAGATCCTCGAGATGGCCGAGGACAGCGACCATCCCGATGCGCAGGCGCTGTTCATGTCCTGCACTGCGCTGCCCGCGCTGGATCTGATCGACGAGCTGGAGGCGAGGCTTGGCAAGCCGGTCCTGACCTCGAACCAGGCGCTGTTCTGGGCGATGCTGGATCAGGCGGCAATCCCTGCGACCGGCCCCGGCGCGCTGTTCCGGGCGCGCACATGGTAGGGCTGGATCAGGTTCTGGCCGCCCGGGACCGCATCGGACGCGATGTGCTGCGCACCCCCGTGGCCCTGTCGGACGCCCTGTCGGCGCGGGCGGGGGGCGAGGTCTGGCTGAAGCTGGAACACCGCCAGACCACCGGCGCCTTCAAGCTGCGCGGTGCGACCAATGCCGTGGCGGGGCTGGGGGATGTGGCGGGGGTCACCACCGCCTCGACCGGCAATCACGGCCGCGCGCTGGCCCATGCGGCCCGCGCCCGGGGGCTGCGCGCGGTGATCTGCATGTCGCGCCTGGTGCCCGCCAACAAGCTGGAGGCGATCCGCGCGCTTGGCGCCGAGGCGCGGATCATCGGCGACAGCCAGGACGATGCCTTCGTCGAGGCGCACCGTCTGGCCCGCGACGAGGGCTTCGCGCTGATCCCGCCCTTCGACCATGCGGACGTGATCGCCGGGCAAGGCACGCTGGCGCTGGAGATCCTGGACCAGATCCCGCAGGCCCCCAGCATCGGCGTGCCTCTCTCGGGCGGCGGTCTGCTGGCGGGGGTCGCGGCGGCCGCCAAGGCGCTGCGTCCCGATATCCGCATCATCGGGATCAGCATGGAGCGCGGCGCCGCCATGGCGGCAAGTTTGGCCGCCGGGCATCCTGTCGAGGTCACCGAATTGGCGACGCTGGCCGACAGTCTGGGCGGCGGGATCGGGCTGGGCAATCGGCTGACCTTCCCGATGGTGCGCGACCTGATGGACGACCTGATCCTGCTGACCGAGGATCAGATCGCCGCCGGCATCCGGCATCTGGCATCCGAGGGCCATGTGGTCGAGGGCGCCGCCGCCGTGGGCGCCGCCGCCGTTCTGGCGGGGCGCCTTCAGGGGCCGTTCCCGCTGGTCCTGATCCTGTCGGGCGCCAATATCGACCCCGCACAGCATGCCCGGCTGCTGGAGGCCGCATGACCCCGCTGATTTTGTCCGAACCCGACCTGCGCGCCCGCGTGCCCTTGGACCTGGCCGCCATCGACGTGGTGGAGGCCGCCTTCGCCGGGCTGGCGGGGGGCGGCGTGGTCATGCCGCCGGTCATGTCCATGCACCTGCCGCAGGTGAATGGAGAGGTGGACGTCAAGACCGCCTATGTGCCGGGACTTCAAGGGTTTGCGGTCAAGATCTCACCCGGTTTCTTCGACAATCCGGGGCGCGGGCTGCCCTCAACCTCGGGGTTGATGGTGGTGCTGGATGCGCTGACGGGGCGGGTCCGGGCGGTGCTGCTGGACAATGGCTATCTGACCGACATCCGCACGGCGGCGGCGGGCGGCGTGGCCGCGCGGCATCTGGCGCGACCGGACGCCACCCGCGCGGCGATCTTCGGCGCGGGCATGCAGGCGCGGCTGCAATTGCAGGCCCTGCGGCTGGTGCGGCCCCTGACCCATGCGGTGATCTGGGCGCGCGATCCGGCCAAGGCGCAGGTGCTGGCCCGCGAAATGGACGCCCCCGGTTTCAGCGTCACCGCGACCGCTGATCCCGCCGAGGCGGCGGCAGAGGCCCATATCATCGTCACCACCACCCCCGCGACGCAGCCGATCCTGCAGGCCGACTGGCTGCGCCCGGGACAGCACATCACCGCCATGGGCAGCGATCAGCCCGGCAAGGGCGAGCTGCATCCCGACTGCCTGGCCCGCGCCGACCTCTATGTCGCGGACCGCACCAGCCAGACCCGCCTGATGGGCGAGCTGCGCACAGCCATCGCCGCAGGCACGATGCCTGATGGCGAGCATCCCGAACTGGGCCAGATCATCGCCCGCACCCATCCCGGACGCCGGACCCCCGACCAGATCACCATCTGCGATCTGACCGGCACCGGCGTGCAGGACACCGCCATTGCCACCCATGCGCTGGACGCATTTTCGAAAGACGACCCGAATGCCTGAACTGCAAAGGACGCCCGAACGCTTCTCGACCGCCGAATACGAGGAGCGCCTGAAGAAGACCCGCGCCAGCATGGAGAAGCTGGGCCTGGATCTGCTGATCGTCAGCGATCCGTCCAACATGGCCTGGCTGACCGGCTATGACGGCTGGTCCTTCTATGTCCATCAATGCGTGATCGTCGGGCCGACCGGGGCGCCCATCTGGTTCGGGCGCGGGCAGGATGCGCAGGGCGCGCTGCGCACCGTCTGGATGAGCGACGATCACATCATCGGCTATCCGGACCATTACGTGCAATCGACCGAACGGCACCCGATGGACTATCTGTGGGCCACGCTGGCCGACAAGGGCTGGCATACCGGCTTCATCGGCGTCGAGATGGACAACTACTACTACTCGGCCAAGGCACATGAGCGTCTGGTCCACGGGTTGCCCGAGGCGCAGATCCTGGACGCCACCGGCCTGGTCAGCTGGCAGCGTGCGGTCAAGACGCCCAAGGAGCTGCAATACATGCGCAAGGCGGCGCGGATCGTCGAACGCATGCATCGCCGCATCGCCGACAAGATCGAGGTGGGCAAGCGCAAATGCGATCTGGTGGCCGAGATCTATGATGCGGGCCTGCGCTATGACGAATGGTCGGGCCATGGCGGCGACTATCCCGCCATCGTGCCGCTGCTGCCCTCGGGGCCGGATGCCGCCGCCCCGCACCTGACCTGGGACGACCAGCCGATGAAGGTGGACGAGGGCACCTTCTTCGAGATCGCCGGATGCTATCAGCGATACCATGTGCCGCTGTCGCGCACGATCTTCCTGGGCACGCCGCCGAAGGAGATGCTGGAGGCCGAGAAGGCCGTGCTGGAAGGGATGGAGGCGGGTCTGGGCGCCGCCCGCGCGGGCAATACCTGCGAGGATATCGCCAATGCCTTCTTCACCGTCCTCGACCGCTACGGCATCGTCAAGGACAACCGCACCGGCTATCCGATCGGCCTGTCCTATCCGCCGGACTGGGGAGAGCGCACCATGTCGCTGCGCCGGGGCGACCGGACCGAGCTGAAGCCGGGCATGACCTTCCACTTCATGACCGGCCTGTGGATGGAGGGCTGGGGCTATGAGACGACCGAATCGCTGGTCATCACCGAGGCCGAGCCCGAGCTGTTCTGTTCCATCCCGCGCCGGATGCTGGTGAAGGCATGAGCGCCGTCCAGCCCACGATCCCGCTGGACCGGCCCGGCAAGCATCACGGCTTCCTGCGCCTGCCCCATTCGCGCAACGACAGCGCCTGGGGCAGCGTGCTGATCCCGCTGACCGTCATCGTGGGCTCGGAAGGGCCCACGGCGCTGCTGACCGGCGGCAATCACGGCGACGAATACGAGGGCCCGATCGCGCTGCAGCAACTGGCATGGGAGCTTGATCCGGGCCAGGTGCAGGGCCGCATCATCATCCTGCCGACGATGAACGCGCCCGCCTTCCGGGCGGGCACGCGGGTCAGCCCGATCGATCAGATCAACATGAACCGCTGCTTTCCGGGCCGAGCCGATGGCAGCGTGACGCAGAAGATCGCGCATTACATCAGCCATGCGCTGGTGCCGATCTCGGATCTGGTGCTGGATTATCATTCGGGCGGCAAGACGCTGGATTTCCTGCCCTATGCGGCGGCGCATTACCTGGACGACGACGCGCAGCAGACGGCCTGCGTGGCGGCGATGCGGGCCTTCGCCGCGCCCTGGTCGATGATGATGCGCGAGATCGACGCGGTCGGCATGTTCGACACCGAGGTCGAGGCGCAGGGCAAGGTGTTCGTCACCACCGAACTGGGCGGCGGCGGCACCGCCACAGCCGCCAGCGCGCGCATCGCCATCCGGGGGGCGCGCAACGTTCTGCGCCATGCGGGCATCCTGTCGGGCGAGGTCGAGGGCGCCGAGGACAGCCGGATGCTGGACATGCCCGGCGACGACTGCTTTCACTTCGCGCCAAGCGATGGGCTGCTGCATCCGCTGGCCGATCTGGGCGACACCGTCTCCGAGGGTCAGCCGCTGGCGCAGATCTGGCCCGCCGACCGCACCGGCGTGGCGCCGATCACGGTCACGGCCAATCGCGCGGGTCTGGTGGCGGCGCGGCATTTTCCGGGCCTCGTGCAATCGGGCGATTGCCTTGCGGTGATCGCGACCGAGGTCTGAACCACGGGGCGCAACGAAAGACGGCCAGAGGCGGGTGCCTCTGGCCGTCCTGTCCGACAGATCCGCAGATCAGTCGTCATGTTCCTCGAACGAGGCGACATCGGCATCCGCCGACAGCTCCAGCGCGTCATCGGCGACGCTCAGCATGTCCAGCGGCACGATCCGGTCCTCGCCCTCATAGCCCTGATCGTCGTCGAAATCGACCACGATGGCTTCGGCGGTCTCGTCGCGGCCCAGCACCTCCTCGACTTCGCCGATCTGGTTGCCGTCGGCATCATGGACGTCCATGTCCTCGACATCGTCGACCGACATGTCCCAACCGGTGATCATGACGGAATCGTCCAGCTCGCTCATGTCCGCCATGGCGCCCGTCTCGGCGGCGCCGGGCGCGACGGTCATGTCCAGGTTCGGTTCGGGAACGGCGGTCGGCGCGGGCGTGTCCTGCGCCATGGCGGCGGTGCCAAGCGACATCACGGCGGCGATCGCGATCACAGAGGTTTTCATGGCTTGTCTCCAGTGTCTGTTGCTTCGGCAGGGCAACACGGGCCGGGCGGACTGCGTTCCTGCCGGGCAGGGTCACGGTTTCTTGACCAGCCGGGCCACCAAGGGCGCCAGCAGGATCACCAGGACGATGCGCAGGATATGGTGGCTGACCACATAGGCCAGGTCGGCGCCCGCGATGATGGCGATGACCACCATCTCGGCCTGTCCGCCGGGCAGGAAGGCCAGGAAGGCGTCCAGCCCCGGGGCTAGGCCCAGCAGATGGATTGCCTCGAGAAACATCAGGCTGATGAGGGCCAGGATCAGCGAATAGACGACCCCCGCCGTCACGTCGATGCGCAGCTCGCGCCCGGTGATGCCCATGTACTTCGCGCCGATGGCGATGCCGATGAAGAATTGCGACGCTTGGATGACCTCGGCCGGGGGGCGGGTTTCCAGGATCCCCGCCAGCGACAGCCCCGCCGTCAGGATCATCGGCCCCAGGATCGACGCGCCGAAGAGGCCCACCCGTTCCGCGCCCTTCCAGCCGATCAGCCCCGCTGCGACCATCAGCGCCAGCTGGTCCCACGCCACGGATGTCAGGGGCGCACCGGGCGGCGCGGTCAGGTCCAGCCCCCACCACAGCGTCATGATCAGCGGCGCGACGGTGACGATGATCAGCACCCGGGTCGCATGGATCAGCGACAGCGCGCGAATGTCGCCGCCCGCCTCCTCGCCGAAGACCAGCATGTCCTGCAGCCCGCCCGGCATGGCGGCGTACCAGGCGGTGGGGTGGTCGAAGCCGAAGACGCGGCGGAACAGCGGATAGCCGATCGCCGCGATCACCCCGATGAACACCGGCACCATCGCCAGCGAGGCCGCCATCTCGGGCAGGCCCGCCAGCACCTCGGGCGTGATCGAGGCGCCGACCGCCACACCCAGGAAGGTCCGCATGAAGACGCCCAGTTGCCCCGTGCCCGCCAGCCGCTGCCCCGCCAGCGCCGCGATCAGGCAGGCGATCATCGGTCCCAGCAGCCAAGGCAGCGGCAGGCCGAGGACAAGGAACAGCGCCGCGCCGGTCAGTGCCGTGGCGAAGGTCGCCAGATGGGTCAGGGTCACAGGTCGTTCCTTGGCCGGGGACGCGCCGGGGGTCGGGCGCCACGCGGGACACCAAGCAAGGATTTGCGCGATCTGCAAGTGCTGGCGCGGGGCGGGGGCTGCCTGTGGCGCATCTGCGTCAGGGATGGGCGGGGTGCAGCCCCTCGGCGCGGATAATCCGGTCCAGCAGGGCGGCGAGCCCCTCGGGGTCGGACAGGAAAGGCGAATGGCCCCAGGGGGTTTCGTGCAGATGCTCGACGGGCGCGCGGGCGATCATCGCGCGCTGCAGGGCGGGCGGGATCGCGCGGTCCTGCCCGCAGAGGATATAATGCCGCCGCACCGACGCGCGGTCCGGTCCCGGCAGGGGGTCGCGCATCGGCCCCAAGGGCTGCGGGCGCAGGCGGGCCAGCGCGGCGGTCGCGAGATCCTCGGGAAGGTCGGAATAAAGCATCGCCCGCGCGGCCTTTGGCGGCAGGATCAGGCGGCTTTCGGCGTCGCGCGGCCAGCTCCGCGCCGGGCTTGGCAGCAGCCGGTCCAGCGCCGCCAGACTGTCGCCCGGCAATGGCAGATAGGAACACAGATGGATCAGCAGGCGCGGCGGGCGGGCCTGCGCCAGCGCCTCGGCCACCATCCCGCCCATCGAATGGCCCAGCACGACCGGCGCCCCAGGCAGCGCCGCCACGCATTCGGCCAGCCCGGTGGCGGGCGCCCCCGGCAGGTCGGGGCAGAGCGCCCGATGCCCGCGCGCCGCCAGCGCCCGGGCCAGCGCCGCGAAGCAGTCGCCGTCATGCCAGGCGCCGTGGATCAGCAGGATGTACGTCATCGCCCGACAGTGCCGCCCCCGCCGCGCCCCCGCAAGCGCCTTGACCCCGCCCCCCGCCTGCGGCCTGATGCGCGGCCAAGGGGGGCCGCGCGATGATCGACAAGCTGGAAATGTTCCTGGCCGTCGCCAAGGAGGGCCATTTCGGCCGCGCCGCCGCGACCTTGGGGATCACCCAGCCCAGCCTGTCCGCCGGGATCAAGCAGCTGGAGGAAACCCTGGGCGTCCTGCTGATCTTTCGCGGCTCGCGCTATGGCGGGCTGACGCCCGAGGGGCAGTCGGCGCTGGTCTGGGCGCGGCGCATCGTGGGCGATGCGCGCCAGCTGAAGGACGAGATGCGTGCCACCCGCCACGGGCTGTCGGGGCGGCTGCGCATCGCGGTGGTGCCCACCGCGCTGACCTGGGCCGCGCGGCTGGCGGCGCGATACGGCGAGGCGCATCCCAATGTCGGCTTCACCATCCTGTCGCGCAGCTCGGTCCAGATCCTTCAGATGATCGAGGATCTTCAGGTGGATGCGGGCATTTCCTATCTGGACAACGAGCCTCTGGGCAAGGTCAGCGCCGTGCCTCTGTATGACGAAAGCTATGCGCTGGTGGCGCCGCGAGATCATCCGCTGGCGGGGCGGCATCCGGTGCCTTGGTCGGCGCTGGACGGGCAGCGGTTGTGCCTTCTGACCCCCGACATGCAGAACCGCCGCATCATCAACCGCCGCCTGACGGATGCCGGGGTCACCCCGATGGCGATGGTCGAATCGAATTCGACCGTGGTTCTGGTCTCGCAGGTGCTGGCGGGGGGATGGCTGACCATCCTGCCGCAGGACATCGCGGGCTTTCTGGCGCAGGGCAAGCCCTTGGCGCTGATGCCGATGGAGGGCGAGGGGCCGGGCCATGCGGTGGGCCTGATCGCCCCGTGGCGCGAGCCGCATACCCCGGTGCTGGAGGCCTTGCTGACCGAGGCGCGGCGCATGGTTCGATAGGCAATGACTATCGTTTGACGGATTTGCGATATTGATTTGACGCATGAATGGCGGTGTGATGGTGGACCGAACCTGAAAGGCCAGCCATGCAGTCGACCGCGCCAGCCCTGTTGCCCACCTCTCCCGCGCCCGAGGAGATCCGGGATGTCATCGCCCCCCTGACCGCGCTGGAGGGGCCATTGCTGCCGATGCTGCATGCCATCCAGGCGGTCTGGGGCCATGTCCCGCAGGCGGCCGTTCCGGTGTTGGCCGATGTGCTGAACCTGGGCCGGGCCGAGGTGCATGGGGTCATCAGCTTCTATCACGACTTCCGCGACCATCCGTCCGGGCGGCATGTGCTGAAGATCTGCCGGGCCGAGGCCTGCCAGTCGGTGGGCGGCACGGCCATGGCCGATGCGGTGCTGGCGCGTCTTGGCGTGGACTGGCACGGCACGACCGCCGATGGCGCGGTGACGGTGGAACCGGTCTATTGCCTGGGCCTCTGCGCCTGCGGGCCCGCCGCGATGATCGACGGGCGGGTGCTGGGCCGGGTCGATGCCGACCGGCTGGCCTCGGAACTGGAGGCCGCAGGATGAAGATCTGGGTTCCCCTGGACAGCGCCGCCAAGGCGCTTGGCGCGGATGCGGTGGCCGAGGCGATCGCGCGCGAGGCGGCCGCGCGCGGCATCGACGTGCAGATCATCCGCAACGGCTCGCATGGCATGGTCTGGCTGGAGCCGCTGGTCGAGGTCGATGCGGGCGAGGGGCGCGTGGGCTATGGCCCGGTCACGCCCGCCGACGTGCCAGCGCTGCTGGATGGTCGGTTGAATAGCCTCGGTCCGGTCGAGGATCTGGACTGGATGCGCCGCCAGACCCGCCTGACCTTCGCGCGCTGCGGGGTGATCGACCCGCTGGATCTGGACGATTACGCGGCCCATGGCGGATTGGTGGGCCTGCGCCGCGCCATCGGCATGGACAGCGCCGCCATCGTCGACGAAGTCACTGCCAGCGGCTTGCGCGGGCGCGGCGGCGCGGGCTTTCCGACCGGCATCAAGTGGAAGACCGTGGCCGGGGCGGTGGCGGATCAGAAATACATCGTCTGCAATGCCGACGAGGGCGACAGCGGCACCTTCGCCGACCGCATGATCATGGAGGGCGACCCCTTCACCCTGATCGAGGGGATGGCGATCGCGGGTCTGGGCGTCGGCGCCACGCGGGGCTATGTCTACATGCGCTCGGAATATCCGGTGGCGATCGACGTGCTGGAACGCGCCGTGGTGATCGCCCGCCAGCGCGGGATGCTGGGGGCGGACGTGCTGGGCTCTGGCCGGGCCTTCGACATGCAGGTCCGCGTGGGCGCGGGCGCCTATGTCTGCGGCGAGGAGACCAGCCTGCTGAACAGCCTGGAGGGCAAGCGCGGCACGGTGCGGGCGAAACCGCCGCTGCCCGCGCTGGAGGGGTTTCTGGGCAAGCCCACGGTGGTCAACAACGTGATCAGTCTGGCGACCATCCCGGTGATCTTCGAGAAGGGCGCGCAGCATTATGCCGATTTCGGGCTGGGCCGGTCGCGCGGCACGGTGACGCTGCAGATCGCCGGGAATGTCCGGCGTGGCGGGCTGTTCGAGACGGCCTTCGGCATGTCCCTGGGCGAAGTGGTGAACGATATCGGCGGCGGCACCCTGTCGGGGCGGCCCGTCAAGGCGGTGCAGGTGGGGGGGCCCCTGGGCGCCTATATGCCCGTGTCGAAGTTCGACACGGCCATGGGCTACGAGGATTTCGACGCGGCGGGCGGGCTGATCGGCCATGCGGGCCTCGTGGTCTTCGACGACAGCGCCGACATGCTGGCGATGGCGCGCTTTGCGATGGAGTTCTGCGCCATCGAATCCTGCGGCAAATGCACGCCCTGCCGGATCGGCGCGGTGCGCGGGGTCGAGACGATCGACCGCATCGCCGCCGGCGATCCCGGGGCCGCCGCCCTGCTGACCGATCTCTGCGAGACGATGAAGGACGGGTCGCTCTGCGCCCTGGGGGGCTTCACGCCCTATCCGGTCATGTCCGCGCTGACGCAATTTCCCGACGATTTCGCCACCCACAAGGAGGCAGCCGAATGAAAGATTTCATCATCCCCGTCTATGCGCCCGGCGACGAGCGCGACATGGGCACCCCCGCCCGGCAGGGCGCGCCGGTGGCGCTGGTCGTGGACGGCATCGAGGTCGTCGTGCCCGAGGGCACCTCGGTCCTGCGCGCGGCCTTCGAGGCCGGGATCGAGATCCCCAAGCTGTGCGCCAGCGACAACCTGGAGGCCTTCGGGTCCTGCCGCCTCTGCGTGGTCGAGATCGACGGGCGGCGCGGCACGCCCGCCAGCTGCACGACCCCGGTGGCCGAGGGCATGGTCGTCCGCACCCAGTCCGACAAGATCCGCAAGCTGCGGAAAGGCGTGATGGAGCTGTATATCAGCGACCACCCGCTGGATTGCCTGACCTGCGCGGCCAATGGCGATTGCGAGTTGCAGGATGCGGCGGGGCAGGTGGGCCTGCGCGACGTGCGCTATGCGCCCGGCGACAACCATTTCGACCCCTCGGGCACCGGCGCGCGGTCCCAGGCCGAGGCGCGCCTGCGCGGCGGGCAGGACAATCCGCAATACATCCCCAAGGACGACAGCAACCCCTATTTCACCTATGATCCCAGCAAGTGCATCGTCTGCTCGCGCTGCGTGCGGGCCTGCGACGAGGTGCAGGGCACCTTCGCTCTGACCATCGAGGGCCGGGGCTTCGACAGCCGCGTCAGCGCCGGGACCAGCGCGGATGACTTCTTCACCAGCGATTGCGTCAGCTGCGGCGCCTGCGTGCAGGCCTGCCCGACCGCGACCTTGCAGGAGAAATCGGTGGCCGAGCTGGGCACGCCCACGCGGTCGGTCATCACCACCTGCGCCTATTGCGGCGTCGGCTGCAGCTTCAAGGCCGAGATGAACGGCGACCGGCTGGTGCGCATGGTGCCGTGGAAGAACGGCAAGGCCAATCGCGGGCACAGCTGCGTCAAGGGCCGCTTCGCCTATGGCTATGCCGCGCATCAGGACCGCATCCTGTCGCCGATGATCCGCGACAGCATCGATGAGCCCTGGCGCGAGGTGGCGTGGGACGAGGCGCTGTCCTTCGCCGCCGCCCGGATGCGCGGCATCCAGGAGCGGCATGGCAAGCGCTCGGTCGGGGTCATCACCTCCAGCCGCTGCACCAACGAGGAGACCTATCTGGTCCAGAAGCTGACCCGCGCGGTCTTTGGCAACAACAACACCGACACCTGCGCCCGCGTCTGCCATTCGCCCACGGGCTATGGTCTGGGCAAGACCTTCGGAACCTCGGCCGGCACGCAGGATTTCGATTCGGTCGAACACACGGACGTGGTGCTGATCATCGGCGCCAACCCCACGGACGGGCACCCGGTCTTTGCCAGCCGGTTGAAGAAGCGCCTGCGCGCCGGGGCCAAGCTGATCGTCGTCGATCCGCGCCGCACCGACATCGTGCGCTCGGCCCATGTCGAGGCGCAATATCACCTGCCGCTGCGGCCCGGCACCAATGTGGCCGTGGTCAGCGCGCTGGCCCATGTGATCGTCACCGAGGGGCTGATGGACGAGGCCTATATCCGCGCGTGCTGCGATTGGGACGAGTTCCAGCATTACGCCGACTTCATCAGCAATCCCCGCCATGCCCCCGAGGCGATCGAATCCGTGACGGGCGTGCCCGCCGCCGATCTGCGTGCCGCGGCGCGGCTGTTCGCCACCGGCGGCAACGGCGCGATTTATTACGGGCTGGGCGTGACCGAGCATAGCCAGGGCTCGACCACGGTCATGGCGATCGCGAACCTGGCGATGCTGACCGGCAATATCGGGCGGCCCGGCGTGGGCGTGAACCCGCTGCGGGGCCAGAACAACGTGCAGGGCGCCTGCGACATGGGCTCGTTCCCGCACGAGCTGCCGGGATACCGCCATGTCAAGCTGCCCGATGTGCGTGCCATCTATGAGCGGGAATGGGGCGTCGAGATCGACCCCGAGCCGGGGCTGCGCATCCCCAACATGCTGGATGCGGCGGTCGAGGGGACGTTCAAGGGCCTCTATTGCCAGGGCGAGGACATCCTGCAATCGGATCCCGACACGCATCACGTGGCCGCCGGCCTGCGGGCGATGGACTGCGTGATCGTCCACGACCTGTTCCTGAACGAGACGGCGAACTATGCGCATGTCTTCCTGCCGGGCAGCAGCTTCCTGGAAAAGGACGGCACCTTCACCAATGCCGAGCGCCGCATCAACCGGGTGCGCAAGGTGATGGCGCCGCGCAATGGCTATGAGGATTGGGAGATCACCCAGATGCTGGCCAATGCCCTGCTGCAGGGCCAGGACGGCGCCAAATGGCACTACACCCATCCCAGCCAGATCATGGACGAGATCGCCTCGACCACGCCCAGCTTCACCGGCGTCAGCTATGAGCGGCTGGAGGAACTGGGCAGCGTGCAATGGCCCTGCGACGAGAATGCCCCCGCCGGCACGCCGATCATGCATGTGGACGGGTTCCGGTCCGGCAAGGGTCATTTCATGGTCACCGAATACGTGGCCACCGACGAACGTGCCGGGCCGCGCTTCCCGCTGCTGCTGACCACCGGGCGCATCCTGTCGCAATACAACGTGGGCGCGCAGACCCGGCGAACCGAGAACAGCGTCTGGCACGATCAGGACGTGCTGGAGATCCATCCCCATGATGCCGAGACGCGCGGCATCGCCGACGGGGACTGGGTGCGGCTGGCCAGCCGGGCGGGCGAGACGACGCTGATGGTCACGCTGACCGAACGGGTGGCGCCGGGGGTGGTCTATACGACCTTCCATCACCCGGCGACGCAGGCTAACGTGGTGACGACCGATTTCTCGGACTGGGCGACGAACTGCCCCGAATACAAGGTCACCGCCGTGCAGGTCAGCCCCTCGAACGGTCCCTCGGACTGGCAGGAGACCTACACTGCCCAGGCCGAACGGTCGCGGCGGATCCTGTCAGCTGCGGAGTGAACCACGTGACCCTGCCTGCCCCCGTCCATGCCGCGACCGCCACCCATGTCCGGGCCGGCCGTCGCGGCCACGTCACCCGCGCCCTGCCCGAGGAGCTGCCGGTGGCGATGGTCTATGGCGGATCGACCCAGGCCGTGATGATGGCCACGCCCTTGGATCTCGAGGACTTCGCGGTGGGGTTCTCGTTGACCGAGGGGATCGTGACCGATGCCGGCCAGATCGAGCGGCTGGAGGTGATGACCCATCCCAAGGGCGTCGAGGCGCAGATGTGGCTGGGCGAGGATCGCGCCGAGGCGCTGTCGGCGCGGCGTCGCTTCATGGCCGGGCCGGTGGGCTGCGGGCTGTGCGGCATCGACAGCCTGGACGAGGCGGTGCGGGCGCTGCCCGACCTGCATGGCACCGGGCCGGTGCTGGATGCGGCCCAGATCGCCGGGGCGACCGAGGATCTGCGCGGCTGGCAGCCGCTCCATGACCAGACCCGCGCCGTCCATGCGGCGGGCTTTCTGATGCCGGGTCGGGGGATCGTCTTGGCACGCGAGGATGTGGGTCGCCACAATGCGCTGGACAAGCTGATCGGCGCGATGGTCCGCCAGGGCCTGGATGCCGGGCAGGGGGCCTTCGTGCTGACCAGCCGCGTCTCGGTCGAGATGGTGCAGAAATGCGCCATCGCCGGGGGCGCGGTGCTGATCGCCGTGTCGGCCCCCACGGCCCATGCGCTGCGCCTGGCCGAGGGATCGGGCATCACGCTGGCGGCCTTTGCGCGCGGCGAGGGCTTCGATCTGTTTTCCCACCCTGAACGGCTGCGCGCCGAGGTGTCCGATGTCGCCTGAGAAGATGGTCATGATGGCCAACCAGATCGCCACTTTCTTCGACAGCCAGCCCGGCGATCCCGCCGAGAAGGTCGCCGATCATCTGCGCGACTATTGGGAGCCGCGGATGCGGGCCCAGCTGCTGGCCTTCCTCGACAGCGGCGGGGAGGGGCTGAAGCCCTCGGCGCTGGAGGCCGCCCGCCGCCTCTGAGGGATCATGCAACCCTTGCCGGGGGTTGCGGGTTGCATCCTCAGAGAGACCGAATAGGCCGGGGACAGGCAACCAATGCAGGACAGCACCGAGGGTTTCGACCTGGCTCAGGCACGGGTCTGTGTCGTCATGAATCGCGGCTCGGGCAAGAAAAAGCACCAGGAATTGCGGCAGATGCTGGAAGAGCGGCTGGCGCCGGCCTGCGGCAGCTACATCCTGCGCGAAAGCCGTAAAGGCCGTGACTTGCCGGCGCTGGCCCGGCAGGTGGCGGGCGAGGATTTCGATCTGGTCATCGCGGCGGGCGGCGACGGCACGCAATCGGCGGTGGCCGATGCGCTGACGGGCAGCGAGACCATCATGGGCGTGTTGCCGGGCGGCACCTTCAACTATTTCGCCCGGGATCTGGGGGTGGGCGAGATCGTCGAGGACGCGCTGGACACGATCCTGGATGCGCGGGTCGAAGCCGTCGATGTGGGCAATGTCAACGGTCTCATCTTTCTCAACAATCTCAGCTTCGGCGCCTATCCGCAGATCCTGAAGACCCGCGAGGGGATCTACAAGCGTTGGGGCCGGTCGCGGTTGGCGGCCTATTGGTCGGTGCTGGTGGCGCTGCGGCGGCTGCGCAATCCGATGCAGCTGGTGGCCCGGGTGGAGGGCGAATCCCGCCGCTATACCAGCGCCTTGGTCTTCGTCGCGCGCAGCGCCTATCAGCTGGACAGCTTCGGGCTGGAAGGTGCGGCCGAGATCCGGCGCGGCGAGTTCGCGGTGCTGATCGCCAAGGCGAAGCGACCGCTGCCGCTGATGCGCTCGGCCCTGCGGATGGCCGTGGGGCGCAGCGCCAAGGACGACGATTTCGACCTGATCCTGACCGACGAGCTGCAGATCGAGACGCCCAAGCGCCGCCAGCTTGTCGCCCATGATGGGGAAAAGACCACGCTGGACAGTCCCTTCCGCCTGCAGGTGCGCCATGAGGGCCTGCGCGTCCTGCTGCCGCGCGACGGCGTCAGCAAGACCGCCCGCGACGAGGCCTGACCCCGTGACGCGCATCCTGCATCTGACCGACCTGCATTTCGGTTTTCACCGCGAGGCGCTGGAGGCACCGCTGCTGGAGCGGATCGCCGCGCTGCAGCCCGATCTGGTGGCCGTGGGCGGCGATCTGACCCATCGCGGCTTGCCGGCGCAGCTGGCGCGGGCCCGGACCTTTCTGGACCGG
This sequence comes from Paracoccus gahaiensis, assembly GCF_005048225.1. Lineage (GTDB taxonomy): Bacteria > Pseudomonadota > Alphaproteobacteria > Rhodobacterales > Rhodobacteraceae > Paracoccus > Paracoccus gahaiensis. Next base: position 387,028 of record NZ_SUNI01000001.1, on the reverse strand, counting down.
ATCGAGGCGCCGCTGATCTGCCTGCCCGGAAATCACGATGTTCCGCTGTGGAACCTGCTGGCGCGGACCTTCTGGCCCTTCCGGGCCTATCGCAAGGCCTTCGGCCCCTCGCTGACGCCACGCGCTCACGCGGGCGATGTGCGGGTGATGGCCATCAACAGCGCCGATCCCTATTCCTGGCAGCGCGGCAAGATCCGCGCCGGAGAGGTCGGCCGCGTCATCGCCCATGTCGATCCTCTGGGCACCAACATCGCCGTGCTGCACCATCCGCTGCAGCAGCTGCCCCGGGTGGACAAGGCCTTGGCGCGGCAGGCGACCCGGGCTCTGCGCCGGATGGAGGCGGCGGGGGTGAACATCGTGCTGTCGGGGCATCTGCACCGCTGGGCGGTGGACGACCTGCTGGCCACGGGGCACGCGCCCCGGGTGCTGCAGATCCAGACGGGCACCGCGCTCTGCGCCCGCATCACCGACATCCAGAACGAATTCGCGCTGCTGGAGATCGAGGGCACCGAGCTGCGCTTGGAACGCCACATGGCGCCGATGGGCGGCAAGGGCTTTGATGCGCCGCAGATTGCAGGCTATAGTCGCGCCTCGGGCGTGTGGCGGCGCGTTTAGCCGTTGAATTTTGCCCCGATCGCGGGTAAGGGAACCGCAGTCAAACGGGCGACATGGCCAGAACAGGCCGCTTTCCACCGGGTCGGGCACCATGCCGCGACCCTTTGGCGTTGCCCCAAAGGCACCATAAAGACCGGCGGAGCCAACCGTCAGGCCGGAAAACAGACACAAAGGAAACTGCATACGCATGTGCGCTAAAGCGACTATGGAGGAGTTCGAGGCCCTTCTGAATGAAAGCCTCGAAATTGACACCCCCGATGAGGGCAGCGTTGTCAAAGGCCGTGTGATCGCCATCGAGGCGGGCCAGGCCATCATCGACGTCGGCTACAAGATGGAAGGCCGCGTCGATCTGAAGGAATTCGCAAATCCGGGCGAAGAATCGACCATCAAGGTCGGTGACGAGGTCGAGGTCTATCTGGACCGCGTCGAGAACGCCCGTGGTGAAGCATCGATCAGCCGTGAGAAGGCCCGCCGCGAGGAAGCCTGGGATCGTCTGGAGCGCGCCTATGGCGACGAAGAGCGTGTCGAAGGCGCCATCTTCGGTCGCGTCAAGGGCGGCTTCACGGTCGATCTGGGCGGCGCTGTCGCGTTCCTGCCCGGTAGCCAGGTCGACGTGCGCCCCGTGCGCGATGCCGGCCCGCTGATGGGTCTGAAGCAGCCCTTCCAGATCCTGAAAATGGACCGTCGCCGCGGCAATATCGTCGTGTCGCGTCGCGCCATCCTGGAAGAGAGCCGCGCCGAGCAGCGCGCCGAAGTCATCGCCAACCTGACCGAAGGCCAGTCGATCGACGGCGTCGTGAAGAACATCACCGAATACGGTGCGTTCGTGGATTTGGGCGGCGTCGACGGCCTGCTGCATGTCACCGACATGGCCTGGCGCCGGGTCAACCACCCCTCCGAGATCCTGGCGATCGGCGAGACCGTCAAGGTTCAGGTCATCAAGATCAACAAGGACAGCCACCGCATCAGCCTGGGCATGAAGCAGCTTCAGGCCGATCCGTGGGATACGGTCGCGGACAAGTTCCCGATCGAATCGGTCCATCAGGGTCGCGTCACCAACATCACCGACTATGGCGCCTTCGTGGAGCTGGAAGCCGGTGTCGAGGGTCTGGTCCATGTCAGCGAAATGAGCTGGACCAAAAAGAACGTGCATCCGGGCAAGATCGTCTCGACCTCGCAGGAAGTCGAAGTGATGGTGTTGGAGATCGACGAGGCCAAGCGCCGCGTGTCGCTGGGTCTGAAGCAGACCATGCGCAACCCGTGGGAAGTCTTCGCCGAGACGCATCCGACCGGCACCGTCATCGAGGGCGAGGTCAAGAACATCACCGAATTCGGTCTGTTCGTGGGTCTGGACGGCGACATCGACGGCATGGTTCACCTGTCGGACATCTCTTGGGATGCCCGGGGCGAGGATGCGATCCAGGACTTCCGCAAGGGCGACACCGTCAAGGCGGTCGTGCAGGACGTGGATGTCGAGAAAGAGCGTATCAGCCTGTCGATCAAGTCGCTCGAGAACGAGCACATGGCCGAAGCCGTTGACGGTGTGAAGCGTGGCTCGATCGTGACCGCCGAGGTCACCGCGATCGAGGAAGGCGGGATCGAGGTCGAGTTCAACAGCGTGAAGTCGTTCATCCGCCGTTCGGATCTGGCCCGCGACCGTGCCGACCAGCGTCCCGAGCGCTTCACCGTCGGCGACAAGGTCGATGCCCGCGTGACCAACGTGGACACCAAGACCCGCCGTCTGGGCCTGTCCATCAAGGCCCGCGAGATCGCCGAGGAAAAAGAAGCGATCGACACCTATGGCAGCTCGGATTCGGGCGCGTCGCTGGGTGACATCCTGGGTGCGGCTCTGAACCGCAACGGCTGATCGGGTCCTCCCGTCCGGCTTGGCCCGCCCCGGTGCATCCGGGGCGGGCTTTTTCATGCCTGCGGCGCGGGCTGGGGCGGGGTCGCGCTTGCACGCCGCGCTCAAAGCTGGCAACGCTATGAAACCAGTGACTTCTGTCCGGCGTTACCGGTTCACAAGGACGGTGCCACGCTGTCCGCGCGCCACGGCGCTTTCCGTTCTCGTGGCAGGAAGACCCGTCCATTTGGGGGATAGCATGATCCGGTCAGAACTGATCCAGAAGATTTCCGATGAAAATCCCCACCTGTTCCGACGCGATGTCGAGCGGATCGTGAACACGGTCTTCGAGGAGGTCATCGACGCGATGGCGCGCGGTGACCGGGTGGAGTTGCGCGGCTTCGGCGCCTTCTCGGTCAAGAAGCGCGATTCGCGCACGGGGCGGAACCCGCGCACCGGCGAGTCGGTCGAGGTCGATGAAAAGCATGTGCCGTTCTTCAAGACCGGCAAGCTGCTGCGCGACCGCTTGAACGGCGATGCCTGAGCGGCGTAGAACAGGGTGGCCGCTGCGCCATCCGCAACTCGAGGAATTCTCATGCGCTTCATCCGTCTGATCTTTGTCGCGCTGCTGGCGCTTGTGCTGGTCGGCGTGGCCTTGGCCAACCGCGAGATCGTGACCCTGTCGGCCTTTCCGGCGAATTTCGGCCAGTATCTGGGCGGTACCTGGACGATCGCGCTGCCGCTGTTCCTGGTGATCTTCGTGGCCTTCGCCCTGGGAATGTTGGCAGGGCTAGTCTGGGAGTGGATGCGCGAGGCGCATTTCCGGCGCGAGGCCAAGCTGCGCAGCGCCGAGGTCACCCGGCTGGAGGGCGAGGTCGGTCATCTGCGCGACCGCCATGCCGCGCCGCGCGACGAGGTGCTGGCGATCCTGGACGAGCCCGCCAACAAGCCGCGGCCCGGTGTCAACCGCTCCAGCCTGCCCGTGGCGCGCTGAGGCGTGGCCGAGGTCAAGATCTGCGGGCTGCGCGAGCCTGCCCATGTGACGGCCGCTGTCGCGGCCGGAGCGCGTTATCTGGGCTTCGTGTTCTTTCCGAAGTCTCCGCGTGCAGTGAGTGGTTCCGAGGCGGCCGCGCTGACGACCGATCTGCCGGTGGGGGTGGCCAAGGTGGGGTTGTTCGTGGATCCCTCGGATGCGTTGCTGACCAAGGTGTTGGATGCGGTGGCGCTGGATATCGTGCAGCTGCACGGCCATGAAAGCCCCGCGCGGGTGGCCGAGGTCAAGGCGCTGACCGGTCTGCCGGTGATGAAGGCGGTGGGGATCTCGGGGCCCGAGGATCTGGTCCTGCTGACCGAATATGGCGTGGCGGCCGATCTGCTGCTGGTGGATGCGAAGCCGCCGAAGGGGGCCGATCTGCCGGGAGGCAACGGGCTGGCCTTCGACTGGCGGCTGCTGGTCGGGCGGCGCTGGCTTCGGCCCTGGATGCTGGCCGGGGGCCTGACGGCGGACAATGTGGCCGAGGCCGTGCGGTTGACGGGCGCACCGGCGGTGGATGTCAGCTCGGGCGTGGAATCGGCGCCTGGGGTCAAGGATTCGGCGCGGATCGGGGCCTTCTGCAGGGCGGCGCGGGGGTGAGTCGCACCCCGTGTTGCGCGGCGCGCGCAGGGAGTGTTGCATGGATCAAGGCGTTGTCTTCACAGTGTTTTCCTGCGCTGTTCTGCAACTCTGGGTTTATGGATTGACTTTGCGAACGCTCTGACGTAGAACTTGGACATGCTGGAAGAGATGGGCAAGCGGCCGGGGGAAACCCTTGGTCGCTTTTTCGTTTCTGGGCTCGTGCGGACAGGACACGAGGCGGGGCAGAGTGCATGAACGATATGGAAATGGGCAAGGTCGGGACAACCGAAGGACCTTTCGTGGCCGGGACTCAGCCTGCGAAGGCGGCGTTCCGCATCCCCGAGATTGCCGAGGGCGAGGACGAGATCGACGTCCTGCGCTGGCTATTCTGGGATTACGTCAGGGATCTGCGGGGCCATCAGGCCGAGCTCGAGGCGCTGACATCGGGGGAACTTGACCCCTCCAAGCTGAAAAAGGCCATCGAGACGGCGAAGACGGTCCGCGAGGCCGTGCAGCTGCTGATGGCGGAAAGGATCAAGGTTGACAAACTTCGCAAGGATATCGCGGGCGGGGTCGGAGGAGGCAGCCTCGACCTTGACGCCGCACGAGACGAGATCGGGCGCCGCCTGGCTTGCCTGCGCCGAGCCTCGGGAGGTTGAGGACTTTCTGGGCGGGCTGTCCGAGAACGCGCTGACCAGCCTGCCCTGGCTGTTCGAGTTCTGGGCCCTGCCGCATCAGCTGCCGCCCGAGGGGGACTGGAAGTCCTGGGTGATCATGGGCGGGCGCGGGGCGGGCAAGACCCGCGCCGGGTCCGAATGGGTGCGCCGCATGGTCGAGGGGCCGACCCCCGACGCGCCGGGGCGGTGCCATCGGGTGGCGCTGGTGGGCGAGACTTTCGATCAGGTGCGCGAGGTGATGGTGTTCGGCGAAAGCGGCATCCTGGCCTGTTCGCCCCCCGACCGGCGCCCGGATTGGGAGGCGGGGCGCAAGCGGCTGGTCTGGGCCAATGGCGCGACCGCCACGGTCTATTCGGCGCATGAGCCCGAGGCGTTGCGCGGCCCCCAGTTCGATGCGGCCTGGGTGGACGAGCTGGCCAAGTGGAAGAAGGCCGAGGATGTCTGGGACATGCTGCAATTCGCGTTGCGCTTGGGCGAGCATCCCCAGCAGGTGGTGACGACCACGCCGCGCAATGTGGGCGTGCTGAAGCGCATCCTGGGCAATGCCAGCACGGTGGTGACCCATGCGCCCACCGATGCCAACCGCGCCTATCTGGCCGAGAGCTTTCTGGCCGAGGTCGAGAGCCGCTATGGGGGCACCCGGATGGGGCGGCAGGAGCTGGAGGGCGTGCTGCTGGACGATGTGGAGGGTGCGCTGTGGACCACGGCGATGCTGGAGGCCGCGCGCGTCGACGCGGTGCCGAAGCTGGACCGGATCGTGGTGGCGGTCGATCCTTCGGTGACGGGTAGCCGGGCCAGCGACGAATGCGGGATCGTGGTTGCGGGCGTCGTCGCGCAGGGTGAGCCTGCAGACTGGCGGGCCTATGTGCTGGAGGATGCCAGCGTGCGGGGCGGTCCGGTGGATTGGGCGCGCGCCGCGATCGCCGGCATGGACCGGCACGGGGCCGAGAAGCTGGTGGCCGAGGTGAACCAGGGCGGCGATCTGGTCGAGAGCGTGGTGCGCCAGATCGACGCCCTGGTGCCCTTCAAGGCGCTGCGGGCGTCGCGCGGCAAGGGCCTGCGGGCCGAGCCGGTGGCGGCGCTCTACGAGCAGGGGCGCGTGAAGCATCTGCGCGGCGCCCTGGGCGCGCTGGAGGACCAGATGTGCCAGATGACTGTGCGCGGCTTCGAGGGGCGCGGCAGCCCGGACCGGCTGGATGCGCTGGTCTGGGCGATCCACGAGCTGATGATCGAGCCCGCGACGGGCTGGCGGCGACCGCAGATGCGGCGCCTGTGAGCAGCCGGGGGGCAGTCTGCCCCCCGGACCCCCCTGAGGATATTTGGGCCAAGATGAAGGTGCCGTCCCTTTGGGGCGGCCCTTTCGCATGGCGCTGAGATGGAGGCGAGCATGGTGTTTCGATTGTTTTCGCGGGAGGCGGCCGGGGCGCCGGAGCGGGCCGTGCCCGAGAGGAAGGCCAGCGCCGTGGGCCGCGTGGTGGCCTTTGCCAGCGGCCTGGGGCGCGGCGGGGCCGTCTGGTCGGCGCGCGACACGGGCAGTCTGACGCGCGGCGGCTTCGTGGGCAATCCGGTGGGCTTTCGCTGCGTGAAGCTGATCGCCGAGGCGGCGGCTGCCGTGCCTCTGGTCTGCGCGGACCGGGTCAGCCGCTATGAGGTACATCCGGTGCTGGACCTGCTGCGCCGGCCCAATCCGGGGCAGGGCCGGGCCGAGCTGTTCGAGGCGCTGTTCGGGCAGATCCTGCTGTCGGGCAACGGCTATCTTGAAGCGGTGGGGGCCGGGGCCTCGGGCCTGCCGGAGGAGCTGCATGTGCTGCGCTCGGACCGGATGAGCGTGGTGCCGGGGACGGATGGCTGGCCGGTGGGCTACGAGTATGCTGTCGGGGGGCGCAAGCATCGCTTCGACATGACGGGCAGCCCCGATCCGGTCTGCCATGTGAAGGCCTTCCATCCGCAGGACGACCATTACGGGTTGTCGCCCATGCAGGCGGCCGCCGTGGCGCTGGATGTGCATAACAGCGCCAGTGCCTGGTCCAAGGCGCTTCTGGACAATGCGGCGCGTCCCTCTGGCGCGATCGTCTACAAGGGGGTGGACGGGCAGGGGGTGCTGAGCCCCGAGCAATATGACCGGCTGGTGGGCGAGATCGAGATGAACCATCAGGGCGCGCGCAATGCGGGGCGTCCGATGCTGCTGGAGGGGGGGCTGGACTGGCGCCCCATGGGGTTCAGCCCCGCCGACATGGAGTTCCACGAGACCAAGCTGTCGGCGGCGCGCGAGATCGCCCTGGCCTTCGGGGTGCCGCCCATGCTGATGGGCATCCCCGGCGATGCGACCTATGCCAATTACGCCGAGGCGCACCGGGCCTTCTATCGGCTGACGGTGCTGCCTCTGGTGGCGCGGGTCACGGCCTCGGTCGCGTGGTGGCTGTCCGAGCATCTGGGGGCGGAGGTGGAACTGCGGCCCGATCCGGACCAGATCCCGGCCTTGGCCGAGGAGCGCAACCAGCAATGGGCGCGGATCAGCGCGGCGGCGTTCCTGACCGATGCCGAGAAGCGCGCCCTGCTGGGTCTGCCGCCCCTGGAGGGGGCGTGAGGCATGGAGGGGTCGCGTTTCGTCAAGGACGGGCCGTGGCACGATCCGCGCCTGGAGGCGCAGGAGCGCATCACCGCGCTGCAATTCGGTCAGGTCGAGCGTCGGCTGGAGCGGATCGAGGCGATGATCGAGGGGCTGGAGCGGCGCTTGTGGATGACCGTCTACGGGGTCGTGGCGGTGATCCTGACGCAGGCCGTGCAGGGAATTCTGGACTATGCGCCGAAGGGGGGCTGAGGGATGATCGCAGGACTTGAGGTGAAATTCGCGGGCGGGGCGCCGGTGCTGACCGGCGACCGGGTGATCGAGGGCTATGCCAGCCGCTTCGGGCTGACCGACCAGGGGGGCGATGCGGTCCTGCCCGGGGCCTTCGCCGCGTCGCTGGCGCGGTTGGCGGCCAAGGGCTGCAAGGTGCGGATGCTGTGGCAGCACGATCCCACCCGGCCCATCGGAGTCTGGGACGAGGTCCGCGAGGACGCGACCGGCCTGTGGGTCAAGGGGCGCCTTCTGCCCGAGGTGGCGCAGGCCCGCGAGGCTGCGGCGCTGATCGAGGCGGGGGCCATCGACGGGCTGTCCATCGGCTATCGCACGATCCGGGCCGAGCGGGATGCCAAGGGCCGCCGGGCGCTGGCCGAGGTCGAACTGTGGGAGGTGTCGCTGGTGACCTTTCCGATGCTGCCCGAGGCCAAGGTCGGGCGCAAGGAGACCGAGGATCTGCGCGAGATGGCGGCCCTGTTCGCGCAGGCCGCCCGGGCTCTGCGGGGCGCATGAGGTTTCGGGCCGGGCGGGCTTTGCCGCGCGGCCCCTTCACGGGTTCGGACCCGCCGTGCCCCAAGGGGCAGAGGCGGTCCGGCAACAGGGGCGCGGCCCCGTTCATCGCGATGAGGAGACGACCATGACCGAGGTGAAGGCCGCGGCCGGCGGCGACATGCCTGCCGACCTGAAGGGGGCCATGATGGGGTTCGTGAGCGAACTCAAGGGCTTTCGAGACGATATCCAGACCAAGCTCAATGCACAGGAAGAGCGCATGACCATGATCGACCGCAAGACCGCCCTTCGGGGCCGCGCCCCTCTGTCCGCCACCGCCGAGGTGGGCGTCCCGCATCAGAAGGCCTTCGACGCCTATCTGCGCAGCGGCGACGATGACGGCCTTCGCGGGCTGGTCCTGGAGGAGAAGGCCATGACTGTCGCCAGCGACGGCGGCTTCCTGGCGGCGCCCCGGGTGGCGGAGGCGGTGCAGAACGTGCTGCATTCCGGCGCCTCGCTGCGCCGCCTGGCCAATGTGGTGACCATCGAGAGCGCCGTCTATGAGGTGCTGGTCGAGAAGGGCGAGATGGGCGCCGGCTGGGCCACCGAGGCCGCCGCGACCGAAAGCGCCAACGCGGGCATCGAGCGCATCAGCATCCCCGTCCACGAGCTGTCGGCCATGCCCAAGGCCAGCCAGCGCCTGCTGGACGACGCCGCCTTCGACGTGGAGAGCTGGCTGGCCGAGCGGATCGCCGACAAGTTCGCGCGCTCCGAGGCCGAGGCCTTCATCAAGGGCGACGGCGTGGCCAAGCCGCGCGGCATCCTGTCCTATCCGACCGCGCTGAACACGGCCGCCACGGCCAGCCAGATCGGCTTCGTCCTTGCCGGGGGCCTGGGCGAGTTCCCGGCCGCCGCGCCGGCCGATTGCCTGATCGACCTGGTCTATGCGCTGGGGGCGGAATACCGGACCAATGCCAGCTTCGTGATGAACTCGAAGACGGCGGCGCGGGTGCGCAAGATGAAGGACGCCGATGGCCGCTTCCTGTGGACCGATGCGCTGAGCGCGGGGCAGGTGCCGCAGCTGTTGGGCTATGGCGTGCTGATCAGCGAGGACATGCCCGATGTCTCGAACAACGCACTGGCGATCGCCTTCGGGGATTTCCGCGCCGCCTATACCATCGTCGAACGTCCCGACCTGCGGGTGCTGCGCGATCCCTTCAGCGCCAAGCCGCATGTCCTGTTCTACGCCACCAAGCGGGTCGGCGGCGGCGTCACGGATTTCCGGGCGGTCAAGCTGCTGAAGTTCTCCTGATCCCTTCGGGGATCGGGTGAGGGGAAGGGGACGCGTCAGCTGCCGGTCGTTCCGGTCTAGCAACTGTCCGCGCGCGCTGATGGCCGGCGTGGGAGCGCGTTCCCTTCCTTTCTCAAGGCGCGGGAAGGCAGGCCGGCCCCCGGGGCGCGGGGGCCGGCCCCGGTAGACATGCGGACGGATGGCACGGGAGGTTCGCGAGATGATGCTGATAGAGGAAACGGCGCCTGCGGCGGAGGCGCTGCCGGTGGCCGCCCTGCGCGGGCATTTGCGGCTGGCCCAGGGCTTCGAGGGGCCGGAGGACGCTGCCGAGACCGCCGCGCTGGCGGGCTTTCTGCGCGCGGCGATCGCCGCGATCGAGGGGCGCACGGGCAAGGTGCTGCTGAAGCGGCGCTTTCGCATGCAGCTGGACGACTGGCGCGACCGGCTGGGACAGGCCCTGCCGCTGGCGCCGGTCCATGCGGTCGAGCGGATCGAGATCGACGACGGCGCGGGCACCGTGACCGTGCTGCCCCCCGAGGGCTGGCGGCTGGTGCCCGATCTGCAGCGCCCGGTCATCCTGCCCACGGGCGTGGTCCTGCCCCATGTGCCGCGCCGGGGATCGGTGACGGTGACCTTCCTGGCAGGCTTTGGCGACGACTGGGGCGAGGTGCCGCCCGATCTGGCGCAGGCGGTCATCCTGCTGGCGGCGCGCTATTACGACGACCGCAGCCGGGACGAGCGCCATCACGCGCTGCCTTTCGGGGTCAGCTCGCTGATCGAGCGCTGGCGCGCGGTGCGCACCCTGGCCGGGCGCGGCACCCGGGAGTGGCGCTGATGGCCCTGCCGGATCTGACCACGCGGCTGGGGCTGGAGACCTCGGAGCGCATCGCCGACGGGCTGGGCGGGCACGCCACCGTCTGGCGGCATCTGGGCTGGCTCTGGGCGCGGATGGACGCCCGTTCGGGGCGCGAGCGGGGCACCGGGGCGGGCCTGATCAGCGTCGTGCAATGGCGCATCACCCTGCGGGCCGCCCCGGTGGGCGATCCGCGCCGGCCGCGCCCGGGCCAGCGGTTCCGCCTTGGCCCCCGGCTGTTCCTGATCGAGGCGGTCGCGGAACAGGACGGATCGGGGCGGTTCCTGGACTGCTTTTCGCGCGAGGAGGACCTGACATGAGCTATGGGGCGGGGGTCGCCTTGCAGGCGGCCGTCTATCAGCATCTGCGCGCCGATGCCGCGCTGGCGGATCTGGTCGGCGACGCGATCTATGACGCGATGCCGGTCGAGGCGCCGAGCGGGGTCTTCGTGTCCCTGGGCCCCGAGGAGGCGCGCGATGCCAGCGACGCCACGGCCCGCGGGTCGCGGCATGATTTCGTGATCTCGGTCATGGCGGGCAGCGACAGCGGCGCGGGCTTCGGCGCGGTCAAGGCGGCGGCGGTGGCCGTGGCCGACGCGCTGGAGGCGGGCGGGCTGGTCCTGTCGCGGGGCCGGCTGGCCGGGATGTGGTTCCTGCGTGCCTCGGCACGCCGGGTGAAAAGCGGTGCGGCGCGGCAGGTCGACCTGACCTTTCGCGCGCGCATCGATCTGACGTGAGAGGACAGGACAATGGCGGTACAGAGCGGACGCGATCTGCTGATCAAGATGGACATGTCCGGCGACGGCACGTTCGAGACCCTGGCGGGACTGCGCGCGACGCGCCTGTCCTTCAACGCCGAGACGGTCGATGTGACCAGTCTGGAAAGCGAGGGCGGCTGGCGCGAGCTGCTGGGCGGGGCGGGCATCCGCAGCGCGCAGATCGCGGGCTCGGGCGTGTTTCGCGACGCGGACAGCGACGGGCGCGCGCGGCAGGCCTTCTTTGACGGCGAGGTTCCGCGCTTTCAGGTGATCATCCCCGATTTCGGGCGCGTCGAGGGGCCATTCCAGATCACCGGGCTGGACTATGCCGGCAGCCATGACGGCGAGGCCACCTACGAGATGGCGCTGGCCTCGGCCGGGGCGCTGAGCTTCGTGGCGCTGTGATGGCCAATGCGCTGCGCGGCGAGGTCGCCGTGGTACTGGACGGCCAGCCCCATGTCGCCCGGCTGACCCTGGGCGCGCTGGCCGAGCTGGAGGGCCAGCTGCAGATAGACGGGCTGGCCGGGCTGGTGGCCCGGCTGGACGAGGGGCGGTTTTCCAGCGCCGAGATCCTGGCGGTCGTGGTGGCGGGCTTGCGCGGCGCGGGCTGGACCGGCAGCGCGCAGGATCTGCGGGCGGTGCAGATCGAGGGCGGGCCGCTGGAGGCCGCCCGGATCGCGGCCCGGCTGCTGGCGCTGGCCTTCCGGGCGCCGGAATGAGCGGGCGCGGCGGATCCGGGGGCGCGGGTCTGGATTGGGCCGGGCTGATGCGTGCCGGGCTGCGCGACCTGCGGCTGCATCCCGACCAGTTCTGGGCGCTGACGCCCGCCGAACTGGCGCTGATGCTGGGGCTGGGCCCGGCAAGCCTGCCCCGCATGACGCGCGACCGGTTGGCGGGGCTGGCGGCCCGATATCCCGATGCGCCCGGACCCTCGGGCGCGCGGAGGAGCGAACCGAAGGGACAGGACGATGGCGATGGGTGAGGGGGCCGGATCCATGCTGGACCGGCTGGACGACGATCTGGGCGGCACCGCCCGCGAGACGCGCGAGTTCCAGGCCGAACTGGGGCGGCTGCGGCAATCGATGACGCTGACCTCGCGCGAGGTGGGCACGCTGAGTTCGGGCCTGGAACGGGGGCTGGGTCGGGCGATCGATGGGCTGGTGCTGGACGGCGGCACCCTGTCGGAGGCGCTGACGAAGATCGGGCGGTCGCTGGCCGACACGGTCTATGGCATCGCGATGAAGCCGGTCGAGGGGGCCCTGGCGGGCACCCTTGCCAGCGGCCTGGGCGGGCTGGTGGGGGGCAGCCTGACGCCCTTTGCCAAGGGCGGCGCCTTTGCGCAGGGGCGTCAGATCGGCGGCATCGTCTCGGGGCCCACCGCCTTTCCGATGCGAGGCGGGCAGGGCCTGATGGGCGAGGCCGGGCCCGAGGCGATCCTGCCCCTGCGCCGGGGCGCGGATGGCAGGCTGGGCGTGGCCGCCGCCGGAGGGGGCGGGTCGGTCAACGTCACCTTCAACATCCAGACTCCCGATGTGGCGGGCTTCCGGCGCAGCCAGGGGCAGATCGCCGCCCAGATGTCGCGCGTTCTGGCGCGCGGCGACCGCAACAGCTGAAAGGGGGCACGAGATGGCCTTTCACGATGTCAGATTTCCCGCCAGCCTGTCCTTTGGCGCCATCGGCGGCCCCGAGCGGCGGACCGAGATCGTCACCCTGGCCAGCGGCTTCGAGGAGCGCAACTCGCCTTGGAGCCATGCCCTGCGCCGCTTCGATGCGGGGATGGGGTTGCGCTCGCTGGACGACCTGTCGGCGGTGATCGCCTTCTTCGAGGCGCGGGCCGGGCAGCTGCACGCCTTTCGCTGGAAGGACTGGTCCGATCACAAGAGCTGCCTGCCTTCGGTCGCGCCCCAGTTCACCGACCAGATCATCGCGGTGGGCGACGGGCAGCGGCGCAGCTTTGCGCTGAGCAAGGCGTACCGGTCGGGGGCCACGGTCTATCACCGGCCCATCGTCAAGCCGGTGGCAGGCACCGTCCATGCCGGGATCGGCGGCAACGAGGTCTTTGTCGAGCTGAACTATACCGTCGATTACGGGGCCGGGCTGATCCTGTTCCATGAGGCCCCCGAGGTCGGGGCCGAGATCACCGCGGGCTTCGAGTTCGACGTGCCGGTGCGCTTCGACACGGACCGGATCGCGGTGTCGGTCAGCTCGTTCCAGGCGGGGCAGGTGCCCAGCATCCCGGTGGTGGAGGTGCGGGCATGAGCGTGACGACGATAGCCCGCGCCTGGTCCCTGCGACGCGGCGACGGGCTGGTGCTGGGCCTGACCGATCACGACGCACCGCTGGCCTTCGGGGGCATCGCGTTCCGCCCCGACCGGGGCCTGACGGCCCGGGCGCTGGTGCAGGGCACCGGCCTGTCGGTCGACAATTCCGAGGCCATTGGTGCGCTGAGCGACGATGCCATCACCGAACGCGACCTGATGGCGGGTCGGTGGGACGGGGCCGAGCTGCGCCTGTGGGAGGTCGACTGGACCGATGTCGCGCAGCGGCGGCTGGTCTTTCGCGGCTCCCTGGGCGAGGTCTCGCGCAGCAACGGCGCCTTCCGGGCGGAACTGCGGGGCTTGGCCGATCTGCTGAACGCGCCGCAGGGCCGGGTCTATCACCCGCGCTGTTCGGCGCGCTTGGGCGACGGGGCCTGCCAGGTCGATCTGGACGCGCCGGGCCTGTCGGTGGAGCGATCAGTCGAGGGGCTGGAGGAGGGGCGGATCTTCAGCTTTTCCGACTTTCCCGCCTTCGATGCCAACTGGTTCGAGCATGGCCGGCTGGAGGTTCAGAGCGGGGCCGCCGAGGGGCTGCATGCGGCGATCAAGAACGACAGCGCCCGTCCCGGTGGCCGGCGCGTGATCGAGCTGTGGTCGGCGCTTGGCCTTCTGCCGGCGCCGGGCGATCAGCTGCGCCTGACGGCGGGCTGCGACAAGGCGGCCCGGACCTGCCGGCTGAAATTCGGCAATTTCGCCAATTTCCGGGGCTTTCCGCATCTGCCTCCCGAGGATTGGCTGCTGGCGCCGCAGGTGACGCGTCATGGATGAGCGGGTCGTCGCGGTGGCCCGCGGCTGGCTGGGCACGCCCTATGTGCATCAGGCCAGCGCCCGGGGCAGCGGCGCGGATTGCCTGGGCCTGATCCGCGGCGTCTGGCGCGAGATCCACGGGGCCGAGCCCGAGGCGCCCCCCGCCTATACCGCCGATTGGGCCGAATGCGGCGGCGCCGAGGTGCTGCTGGGCGCGGCGATGCGGCATCTGCGGCCCGTGGCCCAGGATGCGGCCTGGGGGCCGGGTCAGGTGCTGCTGTTCCGCATGCGGCCCGGTGCGATCGCAAAGCATCTGGGTATCCTGTCCCAGGTCGGCGACGAGGCGCGATTTCTGCATGCCTATACCTCTCATGGGGTCATCGAAAGTCCGCTGACCCCGCCCTGGCGATCCCGGATCGTGGCGCGGTTCCGGTTTCCCTGAGCATTTCGAACAAAGGAGGCCCTGATGGCCACGATTGTCCTGTCTGCCGTGGGGGCCTCGCTTGGGGCGGGCTTCGGCGGTGCCGTGCTGGGCCTGTCGGGCGCCGTGCTGGGACGCGCGGCAGGCGCGCTGGTCGGTCGGGCCATCGACCAGCGCCTGCTGGGCGGCGGGGCGCGGGCGGTCGAGACCGGGCGCATCGACCGGCTGCGCATCCAGACCGCCGGCGAGGGCATGGCGGTGCCGCGCATCTGGGGCCAGATGCGGGTGCCGGGCCACGTGATCTGGGCCTCGCCCCTGGAGGAGATCACCCGCACCGAGGATGCGGGCGGCGGCAAGGGCGCGCCGCGCACGCAGGTCACGCAGATCAGCTATCGCCTGTCGCTGGCCCTGGCCCTGGCCGAGGGGCCGGTCCTGTCGGTCGGCCGGATCTGGGCGGATGGCGAGGAGGTCGCGCAGCGGGATCTGAACCTGCGCATCTACCTGGGCGAGGAGGCGCAGATGCCCGACCCGGTCATCGCCGCGCTGGAGGGCGACGCGGCGCCCAGCTATCGCGGCATCGCCTATGTGGTGCTGGAGAACCTGAGCCTGGAGCCCTGGGGCAACCGGCTGCCGCAGCTGAGCTTCGAGGTGACCTGCCCGGCCCGCGACGGCAGCGGGCTGTCGCGCGACGTGCGGGCGGTGGCGCTGATCCCCGGGACCGGCGAATATGCCCTGGCCACGACCGCAGTGACCGAAAGCGGCGATCTGGGCGAAAGCCGCAGCTTCAACACCAATACGCCGATGGGCGGCACGGATTTCGCCGCCTCGCTGGACGTGCTGGGGCGCGAGCTGCCCGGGGTCGGCTCGGTCGCGATGGTCGTGTCCTGGTTCGGCAGCGACCTGCGGATCGGCCAGTGCGAGGTCCGCCCCAAGGTCGAGTTCCGCGAGGTCGACGGCGCCGAGATGCCGTGGCGCGCGGGCGGCATCACCCGTGCCGGGGCCGTCGAGGTCGCCCGGCAGGAGGGACGCCCGATCTATGGCGGCACCCCCTCGGACCAGTCGGTGATCGAGGGCCTGCGGGCGCTGGCGTCCTCGGGGCGGAGGGCGATCTTCTATCCGTTCATCCTGATGGAGCAGATGGCGGGCAACGGGCTGCCCGATCCCTATGGGGCCGAGGAACAGCCGGCGCTGCCCTGGCGTGGGCGCATCACCACCAGCGTGGCGCCGGGGCGCCCGGGGACGACGGATGGGACGGAGGCGGCGGTCCAGCAGGTCGCGGCGTTCTTCGGCACCGCCGAGCCCGGGCATTTCATCCGCAGCGGCGACCAGGTCAGCTATGCCGGGCCCGAGGAATGGTCCTATCGCCGCTTCATCCTGCATTACGCGCATCTCTGCGCGGCGGCAGGCGGCTGCGACGCCTTCCTGATCGGGTCCGAGATGGTCGCGATGACCCGGATCCGGGGGCCGCAGAACAGCTATCCGGCCGTGGCCGCCCTGCGCCAGCTGGCGGAGGATGTGCGGTCGATCCTGGGGCCGGGGGTCAAGATCGGCTATGCCGCCGACTGGTCGGAATATTTCGGGCATCATCCGGGCGAGGGGCAGCTGTTCTTCCACCTCGACCCGCTCTGGGCGGACCCGAACATCGATTTCATCGGCATCGACAATTACATGCCGCTGTCGGACTGGCGTGACGGCGACGACCATCTGGACGCGTCCTGGGGGCGGATCGACAATATCGATTATCTACGCGCCAATGTGGCGGGGGGCGAGGGGTTCGACTGGTTCTATGCCAGCGAGGCCGACCGCGATGCGCAGATCCGCACGCCGATCACCGACGGGACCTATGACGAGGCCTGGGTCTGGCGCTACAAGGATCTGAAAAGCTGGTGGCAGAACCTGCATTACGACCGCCCCGGCGGCGTGCGGCAGGCGCAGGCAACCGCATGGGTGCCCGAATCCAAGCCGATCTGGTTCACCGAGTTCGGCTGTGCAGCGCTGGACAAGGCGACCAACCAGCCCAACAAGTTCCTGGACGCGCTGTCCTCGGAAAGCATGCTGCCTTATTATTCGAACGGCACGCGCAATGACGGGCTGCAGGCCGCCTATGTCAAGGCGGTGATGGCGCATTGGCGCGATCCGGACAACAACCCGGTCAGTGCGCAGGGTCTGCGGATGTTGGATCTGGACCGCGCGCATGTCTGGTGCTGGGATGCGCGGCCCTACCCGGCCTTTCCGGGGCGCGAGGATCTGTGGTCGGACGGCCCGGCCTGGGAGCGCGGGCATTGGCTGAACGGACGGGCGGGCGCGGTGACATTGCGTGCGGTGGTCGGCGACATCTGCCGGGCGGCGGGGCTTGAGCGTGTGGACGTGTCGGGCTTGTCCGGGGTGGTCCGCGGCTATGCGCTGCAGGGGTCCGAATCGGCCCGGGCGGCGCTGCAGCCGCTGATGCTGGCTCATGGCTTCGATGCGGTCGAGCGGGACGGCATGCTGCGCTTTGTCATGCGCGACGGGCTGGCCCTGGCCGAGATCGGGCCCGAGGATCTGGCGCTGGCCGACGAGGTCACCGGCTTCGAGACGGTGCGGCAGGTCGAGGCCACGCAGCCGGGCCAGCTGCGGCTGAGCCATGTGGCGGCAGGCGGCGATTACGGGGTGGCCACCGCCGAGGCGAGCTTGGCCGATGCCGACCGCCGCGCCGTGTCCGAGAGCGAGTTCGCGATGGTGCTGACGCGCGCCGAGGGTCGTGCCATCGCCGATCGCTGGATCGCCGAGGCCGAGCTGGCCCGGGACACGGCGCGCTTCGCCCTGCCGCCCTCGCGCGCCGATCTGGGGCCGGGCGATGTGATCACCAGCCGGATGCCGGGGCAGGACAGCCGCCGCTGGCGCATCGACCGGGTCGAGCGGGCGGGCGCCATCACCATCGACGCGGTACGGGTCGATCCCGGCCTCTACACCCCGCGGCTGAGCTTTCAGGAGCAGGGCGGGATGCGCCGCTATGCGCCACCGATGCCGGTCTTCCCGGTGATGCTGGACCTGCCGCTGCTGCGCGGCGACGAGGTGCCGCACGCCCCTTGGCTGGCGGTCGCGGCCCATCCCTGGCCGGGCTCGGTCGCGGCCTATGGCTCGGCCGAACCCGAGGGCGGGTTCGAGCTGAACACCCTGTTGCAGCGCCGGGCGCTGATCGGGCGGACGCTGACCCCGCTGGCCCGCGCCCGGCCCGGGGTGATCGACCGGGGTGCGCCCCTGCGGCTGCGGCTGGTCGGCGATCCGCTGCGATCCGTGACCGAGCGCGCGCTGCTGTCGGGCGCCAATGCGCTGGCCATCGGCGATGGCAGCCTGGAGGGCTGGGAGGTGATGCAGTTCGCCCGCGCCGATCTGGTGGCCCCCAATCTCTGGGAGATCAGCCACCGCCTGCGCGGTCAGGCGGGGACGGATGGGGTCATGCCGCCCGTCTGGCCCGCGGGCAGTCTGGTCGTGCTGCTGGATGCCGCGCCCCGGCAGCTGGACCTGCCGCCCTCGGCCCGGGGGCGGGAGCGGTTCTGGCGCGTCGGCCCGGCACTGCGCGCGCCCGACGATGCCAGCTATCGCAGCCTGACGACCGTGGCCCAGGGGATCGGGCTGCGGCCCTATGCACCCTGCCATCTGCGGATGGAGGGGCGCCAGGTCACCTGGGTGCGGCGCAGCCGGATCGAGGGGGATGGCTGGGAGGGTCCCGACATTCCCCTGGGCGAGGAGAGCGAACGCTATCTGCTGCGCCTGATCCGCGACGGCGCGACTCTTGCCGAGGTGCAGACCTCGAGCCCCGACTGGAGCGTGCCCGAACCCCTCTGGGCGTCGCTGCCGCCCGGCCCGATCACGGTCGCCGTGGCCCAATTGTCGCAGACCTTCGGGCGCGGCCCCTTTGCAAGGAGAGATTTCGATGTCCGGTGAAACGACGCGCCTGCAGATGGCGCTTCTGGCCCCCGCGCAGGCCCAGAAGCATGTCACCGTCAACGAGGCACTGATGCGGCTGGACGGCATGGTGAACCTGGTGCTGCAGAGCGTCTCGGTGGCGGTTCCGCCCGAGGCGGTCTTGGACGGCCAGTGCTGGGGCGTGCCGGCCTCGGGCCAGGGCGTGTGGTCCGGGCAGGGGGGGCGGATCGCGGTGGGGGCGAATGGGGGATGGGTCTTTCTGCCGCCCGCGTCGGGCATGCGGGCCTTCGTGGCCGATCGCGGGCTGCAGGCGATCCACGACGGCACGGACTGGGCCGTGGGTGCCCTGAGCCTGGGTGCGGGCGGATCGGGGCTGATGGCCGGGATGACCGAGGGCGAGGTGATCCTGGGCGGCGGCGCCAGCGTCACGACCGATGTGTTCATCCCGGCGGGGGCACTGGTCATCGGCGCGGTGGGCCGGGTGGCCAGCGGCCTGACCGGCACGCTGGCCAGCTGGCGGCTTGGCACCACGGGGGCGCTGAACCGCTTCGGTCAGGGTCTGGGCAAGGAGGAGGGGTCCTGGGCGCGGGGCCTGTTGGGCAGTCCGACGGCCTATTACCAGACCGAGCCGCTGATCGTGACCGCCGAAGGCGGCACGATGACCGGCGGGCGCATCCGCCTGGCGGTGCATTGGCTGGAGATGCGGCTGCCGACCTAGCGCTGCGGATCGTTTTGGGCCCGCCCGTCTTTAACCGCATCGTCATGTGGTTTATGTAAGGGAACCAAAGGATCGGGTGGGCTTCAGGATGAACATGCAACATGTCGACAAGACCCCGCTGGCGCTGGATCGCGACGCGATCTGGTCGCAGTTGCGCGACGAGGCCTCCGCCGCCGTCGCGGGCGAGCCACTGCTGGGCGCGCTGATCCATGCGGGCCTGCTGCATCACCAGAGCCTGGAGGCCGCGCTGGCCTATCGCTTCTCGCTGAAGCTGGCCTCGGGCGAGATGAGCGAGCAGATCCTGCGCGAGATCGCCGATCAGGCCTATGCCACCACCGCGCAGATGGGCGATGCGGCGCGGGCCGATCTGATGGCCGTCTATGACCGCGACCCGGCCACGCATAGGTTGCTGCAGCCGGTGCTGTTCTTCAAGGGCTTCCAGGCGCTGCAGGCCTATCGCATGGCGCATTGGCTGTGGCAGCAGGGGCGCCGCGACATGGCCTATTTCGTGCAGATGCGCTGCTCGGAATGCTTTGGCGTGGACATCCACCCGGCGGCGAAGATCGGCACCGGGGTGATGATCGACCATGCCCATTCCATCGTCATCGGCGAGACGGCGACGGTCGGCAACGACGTGTCGATGCTGCATTCGGTGACGCTTGGCGGCACCGGCAAGGAGGATGGCGACCGTCATCCCAAGATCGGCGACGGGGTGCTGATCGGCGCGGGAGCGAAGGTGCTGGGCAACATCCATGTCGGCCACCACTCGCGGATCGCGGCAGGATCCGTGGTGCTGCATGACGTGCCGTCCTGCAAGACCGTCGCGGGCGTGCCCGCGCGCGTGATCGGGGATGCGGGTTGTCTCGAGCCGTCCTACAGCATGAACCAGCTGCTGGGGATCGAGGATTACACCTAGATCCAGCGCGCGGCATCGCTGCCGGTCAGTTCGGGCAGGCTGATGCGGTCCCGCGCCAGCCGCTCGTCCAGCGCCAGCGCCAGCCGGGGCGCCACCGACAGGCCCTGATAGATCATCGCCGAATAGACCTGCACCGCGCTTGCCCCGGCAGCAAGCTTGTCCCAGACATCCTGCGGATCCGAGATGCCGCCCACGCCGATCAGCGGAATGCTGCCCTGCGTCTCGCGGTGCAGCAGCGCCAGCACGCGGGTCGACCGCTTGAAAAGCGGGCGGCCGGAGAGGCCGCCGGTCTCGGCCGCATGCGGTCCGGTGATGCCGTCGCGCGACAGGGTCGTGTTGGTGGCGATGATGCCGTCGAGGCGCGCGTTGCGGGCGACGGCGGCGATCTGGGCGATCTCGGGATCGGTCAGGTCCGGGGCGATCTTGACGAAGACCGGCACGCGGACGGGCAGGCTGTCGCGCGCCGCCAGCACCCGGTCCAGAAGGGCTGCCAGCGCGTCAGCGCCCTGCAGGTCGCGCAGCTTCTCGGTATTGGGCGAGGAGACGTTGACGGTCACGAAATCCGCCGAGGCCCCCGCGCGGATCAGGACCTGCGCGAAATCTTCGGCCCGGTCCGTGCTGTCCTTGTTGGCGCCAAGGTTCAGCCCGACCGGGATACCCTTGGGCCGGGCGGCCAGGCGGGGGCCCACTGCCTCGGCGCCCTCGTTGTTGAAGCCGAAGCGGTTGATGATCGCCTGATCCCCGGTCAGCCGGAACAGGCGCGGCTTGGGGTTGCCGGGCTGGGGGCGCGGGGTGGCGGCGCCGACTTCCAGGAACCCGAAGCCCGCGCGCATCAAGGGCGCGATGACGCGGCCGTTCTTGTCATAGCCCGCCGCCAGCCCGATCGGATTGGGCAGATCCAGCCCCGCCAGCGACAGCCGCAGCCGGTCCGAGGTGACCGGCGCCCCATGCAGCGGCGCCAGCCCACGTTCCAGCGCGCGGATCGACAGGTCATGCGCGCGTTCGGGGTCCAGGCGGTGCAGCGCCCTGAGGCCGAGGCTTTCCAACAGGCTCATGTCAGGTCCCCGATCTGGTGGCGGCCATCCTGCAGCGGCAGGGGCCGCGACCACAGGACGTCCGACATCGCCAGCGCACGGTAGAGATGCGGGAACAGCGCCCCGCCGCGCGACGGCTCCCACCGCAGGTCCGCACCCATCCGCTCGGCGGCGCAGGCGAGAAGGACCAGCCCCTCGGCCTTCGCGAAATGCCGCTCCAGCGTCACGGGCAGCTGTTCGGCTGTCGAGAGATGGACATAGCCGTCGGCCAGATCGACGGGGGCCCCGGCGGTCTGCCCGTCGCGTTGCATCTGCGCCCATTCGGGCGCGCGGAGAACCTTGTAGATCTGCATGGGGGCATTTGCCGCGCCTTCGGGCATCGGGTCAAGGCGTCATCGTGATGTCATGCGCGACCCCTAGGACAGGGCCATGACGGTTTGACCCGGTGGCGCGGCTGCGCCAAGCTGCGTCATCCGACCGACAGGCCATCTCAGGGAATCACGCATGACACGACGCCTTCTTGCCGCCGCCTCGGTCCTTGCGCTGTGCGCGGGCACCGCGCAGGCGGAGACCGTTCTGCACATCCTTCACACCAACGATGTGCACAGCCGGATCGAGCCGATCAACGCCTATGACAGCACCTGCAGCGAGGAGGAGCTGGCCGCCGACGAGTGCTTCGGCGGGGTGGCCCGGATCGCCACCAAGATCAACGAGCTGCGCGACCAGATCACCGCCGAGGGCGGCAACGTGATCGTGCTGGATGCGGGCGACCAGTATCAGGGAACGCTGTTCTACACGACCTACAAGGGCGAGGAGGTCGTCGAGTTCATGTCGGCCATCGGCTATGACGCGATGGCGGTGGGCAACCACGAATTCGACGACGGTCCCGACGGGCTGGCCGTGCTGACCGACGGGGTCGAGTTTCCGATCCTGTCCAGCAACCTCGATGTCTCGCAGTCCAATGTGCTGGCCGACAAGGTTGCCAAGCACACGGTGCTGGAGGTCGGTGACACGCGGATCGGCATCGTCTCGGCCCTGGCGATGGACACGCCCGAGACCTCGTCGCCCGGCCCATCGGTGATCTTCCAGGACGATGCCGACAGCCTTGCCGCCGCCGCCGCCGAGCTGGCCGATCAGGGTGTCGACAAGGTCATCGCGCTGACCCATGTGGGCTATGTGCGCGATCTGGAGCTGGCCGCCGAAGTGGCGGGCATCGACGCGATCATCGGCGGGCATTCCCACACGCTGCTGGGCGACATGGAGGGGGCGGTCGATGCCTATCCGACCATGGTGGCCGGGCCTGACGGCACCGAGGTGCCGGTGGCGCAGGCCTATGCCTATGGCAAGTATCTGGGTCACCTGACGCTGACCTTCGACGATGCGGGCGTGCTGGTCAGCGCCGAGGGGCAGCCGGTGCTGCTGGACGCCTCGGTGGCCGAGGACGAGGGGATCGCCGCGCGGGTGGCCGAGATGGCCCAGCCCATCGCTGCGTTGCGCGAGGAGGTCGTGGCCAGCACGACGGCGCCCATCGAGGGCGCGCGCGAGGTCTGCCGGGCGCAGGAATGCGAGATGGGCAACCTGGTGGCAGATGCCATGGTCGACCGCGTGGCCGATCAGGGCGTCACCATCGCCATCCAGAACGGCGGGGGCCTGCGCGCCTCGATCGACGAAGGCGACGTGACGATGGGCGAGGTCTATACGGTCCTGCCGTTCCAGAACACGCTGGCCACCTTCGAGCTGACCGGGGCCGACATCATCGCCGCGCTGGAGAACGGCGCCAGCCAGTACGAGGAACAGGCGGGGCGTTTCGCCCAGGTCGCAGGGTTGAAGTACACGGTCGATCCCGCTGCCGAAGCCGGGGCCCGCATCAGCGAGGTGATGGTTCAGGCCGAGGGCGAATGGGTGGCCATCGACGAGGCGGCGACCTATGGCGTGGCCACCAACAACTACATGCGCGGCGGCGGCGACGGATACGCGGTCTTTGCCAGCAACGGGCAGAATGCCTATGATTTTGGGCCCGACCTGGCCGAGGTCCTGGCCGACTATCTGGGCGCGCAGGAGGGGGGATACACTCCCTATACCGACGGCCGCATCACGGTGAAGTAGGCGCTGTCCCGGTTTTGCAGATGACGCCGCCCAGCTTGTTGGCATGGGCGGCGCGATCGGCTAAGCGGTTGACATGCGGACGGGCTTTCCCCTCGCGCGGCCTGGCCAGCGCATCGGTCTTCTGGGAGGGTCCTTCGATCCCGCCCACTCGGGGCATGTCCAGATCAGCAAGGCGGCGTTGCGGCGGCTGCATCTGGACCGGGTCTGGTGGCTGGTGTCGCCGGGCAATCCGCTGAAGGCGCGCGGGCCAGCGCCTCTGGACCTGAGGCTACAGGCGGCCCGCGACCTGATCCACGATCCCCGCATCGTCGTCACCGATCTGGAGGCCAGGATGGGCCTGCGCATGACCGCCGACACGCTGGCCGCGCTGGCCCGTCTTTATCCCGGGGTGCGCTTCGTCTGGCTGATGGGGTCGGACAACATGGCGCAGTTCCATCACTGGGACCGCTGGCGGCAGATCGCGGGGCAGGTGCCCATCGCGGTGCTGGCCCGCCCCGGAACCCGGCTCTCGGCCCGCCAGTCGGTCGCCGCCGGTGTCCTGCGCGCCGCCCGCCTTCCCGAGACCCGCGCGGGCGAGCTGGCCCTGCGGGCGGCGCCGGCCTGGGTGCTGCTGAACCTGCCGATGTCCCCCCTGTCCTCGACCAGCCTTCGCGGGGCAGGGGCATGAGCCTCGGTCGCCGCGCCTTCCTGGCAGCCCTGGGCGCGACGCTGGTGCCTTCGGTGCCAGGCGCGCAGGGGCAGGACCTGCGCCCGCGCCCCAAGCCCGCCCCCGATCCCCGCGACATCCTGCGCCGCGCCGCCCTGCCGGGGCAGGTGACCTATGCCCTGACCGATGGCACCGAGCCGCTGGCCCTGGCCAAGGCGGCACTCCCTCAGGCGCCGGCCAGCACGATGAAGGCGATCACCGCGCTCTATGCGCTGGACCGGCTTGGCCCGGATCGCCGTTTTGCCACCGAGGTGATCCTGTCGGGCGACATGCTGATCCTGGCGGGGGGCGGCGATCCGGTGCTGAGCACCGACGATCTGGCGGATCTGGCCGACCGGCTGGTGGCCACGGGGCAGCCCGCGCCCGCGCGCTTCGGGGTTTGGGGCGGCGCGCTGCCGCAACTGCCCGAGATCGCCCCCGAGCAGGACGACCACCTGGCCTACAATCCTGCCCTCTCGGGCCTGATGCTGAACTTCAACCGGGTGCATCTGGGCTGGACCCGCAGCACCGCCGAGCCGCGCATCCGGGCCGAGGCCCGCGCCGCCCGCCATTCCCCCCAGGCCTGGACGATCACCGCACGGCTCGGCGACCATCCCGGGCTGTTCACCTATCGCCAGGACGCGGCGCAGGAGCATTGGACCATCGCGCGCGGCGCCCTGGCCGTGCCGGGCAGCCGCTGGATGCCGGTGCGCCTGCCGGAACTGTACGCGGCGGATGTCTTCCAGACCCTCTGCCGGGCGCGGGGTCTGGCGCTGCCCGCCGCCCAGGTGATCGACCGGCTGCCGCAGGGCGAGGTGCTGGCGCGCCATGACAGCCCCCCGGTGGTGGCGCTGGTCCGCGACATGCTGCGCTATTCGACCAACCTGACGGCCGAGGCGCTTGGCCTGCAGGCCAGCGGGGCGGCAGACCCGGGCGCCTCGGCCGAGGCGATGCGGCTCTGGCTGGCGGAACTGGGGCAGGGGATGCGGCTGGCCGATCATTCGGGCCTGTCGCAGGGCAGCCGGATCAGCCCCTTCGCGATGACCCGCATCCTGGCCGGGCCGGGGCGCGATCTGCTGCTGGCGCCGCTGATGCGCGCCGACACGGTCGAGCCGCACCCTTCGGACCGCTTCACCGTCGCGGCCAAGACCGGCACGCTGAATTTCGTCTCGAATCTGGCGGGCTATGTCACCGGCCCGTCCGGGGGGCAGGGCGTCTTCGCGATCTTCTGCGCGGATCCCGACCGGCGGCAGGCGGCCATCGGGCAGGAGATGCCCCCGGGCGTCGCGCCCTGGACCCGGCAGGCCAAGGCATTGCAGGGCGATCTGGTGCGCGCCTTCGCGGGGCGGCTGGACGGCTAGACGGTGACGTGGCGCACGCGCGAGGACAGCTCGATCGCGGCGGCATGCAGGCGGCTGATGTTCAGCTGGTCGCGGATCTCGGCCAGCATCATCACCTCGCCCTCGTAAAGCCGCCCGTCGGCCGCGCCCACGTCGCAGGCCAGCGCATAGGCGGTCTCGTACAGCTTCTCGGGCAGCGCGTCGCGGATCAGGCCGAACAGCGCGTCCACACCGTCCTCCTCCTCGAACAGGGTCATCACCGTCTGGCTGATCGCGCGGATTCGGTCGTCGTCATAGGCGGCGAAGACCGGCGCATGATCGACCATGCGCTGGATCGCCACCAGTTCGGACGTGCGGACCGTGTTGTCGGAGGCAGAGACCGCCACCATCACCGCGACCAGCGCGTCGCAGGGGGACAGGGAAGGCAGGTCGATGGTCATGATGGGCCTCGCATGGGTTCGGCGTCAGAATATTGACGATATGCGACGCTTTCAATAAGCCATGCGGACCTCAACAGGAGATCTGCTCATGACCACCCTGCGCGATGCCGCGATGACATCGAAGGCTTGGCCGTTCGAGGAAGCGCGCCGGGTGCTGAAACGGTACGAGAAGAAGGCCCCCGACAAGGGCCATGTCCTGTTCGAGACCGGCTACGGCCCCTCGGGCCTGCCCCATATCGGCACCTTCGGCGAGGTCGCGCGCACCACCATGATCCGCCGCGCGTTCGAGCTGATCAGCGACATCCCCACGCGGCTGATCTGCTTCTCGGACGACATGGACGGGATGCGCAAGGTTCCCGAGAACGTGCCCCAGCAGGACATGATGCAGGCCCATCTGCAACTGCCGCTGACCGCCGTGCCCGACCCCTTCGGCACGCATGACAGCTTCGGCGACCACAACAACGCCATGCTGCGCCGCTTCCTGGACACATTCGGCTTCGACTACGAATTCGTCAGCGCCACCGAATACTATGCCTCGGGCAGGTTCGACGAGACGCTGCTGCGCGCCGCCGAGAAATACGATCAGATCATGGAGGTGATGCTGGCCAGCCTGCGCGAGGAACGCCAGCAGACCTATTCCTGCTTCCTGCCGATCAGCCCGAAGACGGGCCGGGTGCTGTACGTCCCCATCACCCATGTCGATGCCAAGGCCGGCACCATCACCTTCGTCGAGGACGGCCAGGAAACCACGCTTCCGGTCACCGGCGGTCAGGTCAAGCTGCAATGGAAGCCCGATTTCGGCGCCAGATGGGCCGCGCTCGACGTCGACTTCGAGATGTACGGCAAGGATCACAGCACCAACACGCCCATCTATGACGGCATCTGCAAAATCCTCGGCGGTCGCCCGCCCGAGCATTTCACCTACGAGCTGTTCCTCGATCAGCACGGGCAGAAGATCAGCAAGTCCAAGGGCAACGGGCTGTCGATCGACGAATGGCTGACCTATGCGGCGACCGAAAGCCTGTCCTATTTCATGTATCAGAAGCCGAAATCCGCCAAGCGCATGTATTTCGACGTGATCCCCAAGGCGGTGGACGAATACCATCAGCAGCTGCGCGCCTGGCCCGACCAGACCCCAGACCAGCAGCTGTCCAACCCGGTCTGGCACATCCATGGCGGCAAGGTTCCGGCCTCCGACATGGTCGTCTCGTTCCAGATGCTGCTCAATCTGGCCGCCGTCGCGGGCCAGACCGGCAAGGAGGGTCTTTGGGGCTTCATCCGCCGCTATGCGCCCGACGCCTCGCCCCAGACCCATCCCGATCTGGACGCGGCGGCAGGCTTCGCGCTGCGCTACTTCACCGATTTCGTGGCGCCCACCCGGACCTTCCGCGCGCCCACCGACGTCGAGCGCCGCGCGATGGAGGATCTGGCCGCACGCCTGTCCGCGTGGGACCAGCCCGCCGACCCCGAGGCGCTGCAGTCCATGGTCTTCGCCATCGGCAAGGAGCACGGGTTCGAGCCGCTGCGCGACTGGTTCGCGGCGCTCTATCAGGTCCTGCTGGGCGCCGATCAGGGCCCGCGCTTCGGCGGCTTCATCGCGCTCTACGGCATCGACGAGACCCGCGCCCTGATCGAGACCGCGCTGTCGGGCCAACTGGCCGGCACCCCCGCCTGACGCCCAAAACGGACGGCGCCTTCCCCTTCATCTTGGCGGAAATATCCTCGGGGGGTCCGGGGGGCTGACAGCCCCCCGGCCGGCGCCGCCGTTGCGCGACCGGATCGTGCAACGCGCGCGGCCTTCAGCCGGCATTAACCTTTCTTCCCCATTCCTTGTCCCATCGGAACGGGCCGCGGGTCCGGTCCTCAGGGGGATCAGGAAGGGATAGCCGATGAACATAGCGATCACGAACGGGCTTTTGCTGATGCCGCCCGCCTTCAGGGCGGGCCTGGGCGCCTGGTCGCGCACGGACGGCCGGTCGGGCAGCCCGACCTGGGACCAGGCGGCCAATGCCGCGCTGGTACCCGCCGATCAGGATTTCGGGCCCTGCCTGGAAATCGCCAAGCAGCAGACCACCACCAGCATCCGCTTCATGGGCGAGACGCCGATGATTCCCGGCGTCTACCTGCGCATCTCGGCGCGGGTCAAGGCGGTGGCGGGCGCGCTGGCCGGGGTGCGGATCGCGGGCTGGGCGGGCAACGCCTCGCGCAATCCCGTGTCCGGGCTGGTCACCACCGGCCCCACGGTCGCGCTGCAATCCTATGGCGCGGTGGTCGAGGTCAGCGCCATCGTCGGCATAGGCAAGCGCCCGGGCGTCGACATGCCCTGGGGCACGGCCCCCACCTACGGGCATTTCGGGCTGGATCTGGTCGGCGCCAATGGCGGCGCCTTCCGCATCGAATCGATCCGGATCGAGGACATCACGGCGGCCTTCGTGCCCTCGCTTCTGGACTGGGTCGATGTGCGCGATTACGGCGCGGTGGGCGACGGGGTCACCAATGACCGCGCGGCCTTCCTGGCCGCCGACCGGGCCAGCCGGGGCGGTGCGGTGCTGGTGCCCGAGGGGACGTTCTTTATCTCGGGCGATCTGTCGATCGAAAGCCGCATCCGCTTCCGGGGCCGCATCGTCACCCCTGCCGCGACCCGGGTCTCGCTGCTGCGCAGCTTCGACTTTCCGACCTATGCCGATGCCTTTGGGGACGAGACGCTTGGCCTGCAGAAGGCGATCCAGGCGCTGCTGGGCTATACCGACCACATCTCGCTGGACCTCTGCGGGCGCCGTGTCGATCTGGAGGCGCCGCTGATCGTGACCGAACTGGCGCCCACGACCGATGGCTTCTCGAACCGGCGGGTGATCCAGAACGGCTCGATCCAGGCCAAGCCGGGCCCGGCCTGGGAGATCGGGCGCGCCACCAGCGTGGGCACCTACAGCCCCGCGCAGCCCCTGCTGCTGACGGCGGTGGCCAATGTCGCCGCCATCGAGGTGGGCAGCCGCATCAGCGGCAACGGGGTCGGCCGCGAGGTCTATGTGCGCGAGCGCGACGTGGCGCAGAAGACCCTGACCCTGTCGCAGCCCTTCTACGGCGGCGCCGGCACCCGGACCTATTCCTTCGAGCGCTTCCGCTATCTGATCGACTTCTCGGGGATGCGCGAGGTCAGCCGCCTCAATTTCGCCAAGATCGATTTCAGCAGCGGCCGCGTGGCCAGCGGCGTGATGCTGGCGCCCAAGGGCGAGATGATCCAGTTCACCGACTGCTACTTCACCCGTCCCGTCAATCGCGGCATCACCTCGATCGGGCGGGGCTGTCAGGATCTGCTGGTCGACAACTGCCAGTTCCTGTCCGACGACATGGACCTGCCCGCCCAGCAGCGCACCACCATCGCCATCAACACCAATGCCAATGACATCAAGATCCGCAACAACCGCTTCGTGCGGTTCGCGCATTTCCTGGTGGCCAATGGCGGCGGGCACATCATCAGCGGCAACCACTGGTTCCAGGGCGACGGGTCGGGCGAGGGGCTGCGCTATGCCGGGCTGGTGCTGACCCAGCCCAATGTGCAGACCACGGTGAACGGCAATTACATCGACAATGCCTCGATCGAATGGACGAACGAGCACAGCGCGGTTCCCACCTTCACCGGATCTGAGTTCAGCTTTGGCGGGCTGACCCTGACCGGCAACACCTTCCTGTGTTCCAACACCGCGCCCTGGTTCACCTGGATCACCGTCAAGCCCTACGGCTCCGGCCATTTCATCCAGGGGCTGAACGTGGTGGGCAATGTCTTCAAGGCGCTCTTCGGCAACATCACCCGGATCGACCGGGTCGACAGTTCGATCGCGAATCTTAACTATGGCGCCATGCGCAACCTGCAATTCGAGGCGAACACCTTCAACGGCGTGAACACTTATGTGGCCAACCCGCTGATGGTGCAGCTCACCCAGAACAGCAGTTCGGCGACCTGGACGACGCCCGCGCTGACCGGGCTGCCCTTCCAGGCCTGGGCCCGATCGGTGCAGTCCGTGGTGACCGAGACGCCGCTTCTGAGCGCCTCGGGGGCGCGCGTCGATGCCAGCCCCACCGTCACCCCCGAGATCGGGAGCGCAAAGCGCCAGATCCGCCTGACCTGGGCGCAGCCGCTGCGCGGGCGGGTCAGCCTCTATGCCCGGATGGACCGACCGAACTAGGCGCGGCGCCTCCGACCTTGGCAGGGACGGATCCGAGGGCCCGCCGGTCATCCCGGCGGGCCTTGACGGCTTTGTGAAGACTTTACCGTTCACTTGTAAGTCTGGTCAATTTATTGACAAGAATTCCCTTTATAAAAAACATGTTAACTTTTTGTCCCGACTGTGATTAACATCCTTCCCAACGCAGCCCGGCGCGCGGTTCTGGTCAACCGAACCCGCCCCGGGCCTGGCGCATGGCCGAGACGGAGGGGGATGTCATGAGTACCGAAACCATTCAGAAACACGCGATTCCGGCAGGGACCCGCAAGGCCCATGTCGGACCGGGGGAATATGCCCCCCTGTATGACGAATCGATCCGCGATCCCGAGGGGTTCTGGGGCCGCGAGGGGCACCGGCTGGACTGGATCACGCCCTTCACCAAGGTGAAGAACACGAATTTCACCCTGGGTCAGGTCAGCATCAAGTGGTTCGAGGATGGCGTGCTGAACGCCTCGGTCAACTGCATCGACCGCCATCTGGCCACGCGCGCGAACCATACCGCGATCATCTTCGAGCCCGACGATCCGCAGACCCCCGCCCAGCACATCACCTATGCGCAGCTGTCGGAGAACGTGAACCGCTTCGCCAACGTCCTGCTGAGTCAGGGCGTGATGCGCGGCGACCGGGTGGTGATCTATCTGCCGATGATCCCCGAGGCCGCCTATGCGATGCTGGCCTGCGCGCGGATCGGCGCGATCCATTCCATCGTCTTCGCGGGCTTCTCGCCCGATGCGCTGGCCAACCGGATCAACGATTGCGGCGCCAAGGTGCTGATCACCGCCGACACCGCCCCGCGCGGCGGCCGCCGGACGGCGCTGAAATCCAATGCCGACGCGGCGCTGCTGCATTGCTCGGACAAGGTGCGCTGCCTGGTAGTCAAGCATACCGGCGACCAGACCACCTGGATCGAGGGCCGCGACGTCGACGTGAAGGCGCAGATGGCGCAGGTCGCGCCCGACTGCCCGCCGCGCCCGATGGGGGCCGAGGATCCGCTGTTCATCCTCTATACCTCGGGATCGACCGGCAAGCCGAAGGGGGTCGTGCACACGACCGGCGGCTATCTGGTCTATGCCGCGATGACGCATCAGATGGTCTTCGACTATCACGAGGGCGACGTCTTCTGGTGCACCGCCGATGTGGGCTGGGTCACCGGGCACAGCTATATCGTCTATGGCCCGCTGGCCAACGGCGCCACGACCGTGATGTTCGAGGGCGTGCCGACCTTCCCCGATGCGGGCCGCTTCTGGGAGGTCTGCGCCAAGCACAAGGTCACCCAGTTCTACACCGCCCCCACCGCGATCCGCAGCCTGATGGCCAAGGGCACCGACCCGGTCCAGGCGCATGACCTGTCCTCGCTGCGCATCCTCGGCACGGTCGGCGAACCGATCAACCCCGAGGCGTGGAACTGGTACAACGAGCATGTCGGCAAGGGCCGCTGCCCGATCGTCGACACCTGGTGGCAGACCGAGACCGGCGGCCACCTGATCACGCCGCTGCCGGGCGCGACCGAGACCAAGCCCGGATCGGCCACCGTGCCCTTCTTCGGGGTCACCCCGGTCATCCTGGACGCCGCCACCGCCGAGGTGCAGCAGGGCGATCCGGCCGAGGGCGTGCTGTGCATCGCCGACAGCTGGCCCGGTCAGATGCGCACCCTGTGGGAGGATCACCCCCGCTTCGAGGAGGCGTATTTCCAGCAATATCCGGGATACTACTTCACCGGCGACGGCTGCCGCCGCGACGAGGACGGCTATTACTGGATCACCGGCCGCGTCGATGACGTCATCAATGTCAGCGGCCACCGCATGGGCACCGCCGAGGTCGAATCGGCCCTGGTCGCCCATGAGAAGGTCGCCGAGGCCGCCGTCGTGGGCTATCCCCACGCCATGAAGGGGCAGGGCATCTATGCCTATGTCACCCTGATGAACGGCGTCGATCCCAGTGACGATCTGCGCAAGGACCTGGAGAAATGGGTCCGCACCGAGATCGGCCCGATCGCCAAGCCCGACCTGATCCAGTGGGCGCCGGGCCTGCCCAAGACGCGCTCGGGCAAGATCATGCGCCGCATCCTGCGCAAGATCGCGGAAAACGACCACGGCACCCTGGGCGACATCTCGACCCTGGCCGAGCCCGAGGTCGTGGACGAACTGATCGCCAACCGCATGAACCGCGGCTGACGCTTGGCCGGGGCCCGGCCTTCTTCGGGGCCCCCGCAATGTCGCCCGACCCTCCGCCGGGGCGGGCGCGGACCACCACAAGGCGGATCGACCAGATGTCTGAACAGGGAGGGACCCAAGGACATGAGTGACAGACAATCTTCGAATGCCTATTGGCAGGCAAATCTTCGCATCATCTACGTGAGCATCGCGATCTGGGCGCTGGTGTCCTATGGCTTCGGCATCATCCTGCGGCCGCTGATTTCGTCGATCCCGGTGGGCGGGACGGATCTGGGCTTCTGGTTCGCCCAGCAGGGATCGATCCTGTGCTTCATCGTGCTGATCTTCTTCTACGCTTGGCGCATGAACAAGCTGGATGCCGAACACGGCGTGGACGAGTGAGGACCCAGTCATGAGCCAATTCACCCTGAACCTTCTGTTCATCGGCGCGTCCTTCGCGCTGTATATCGGCATCGCCATCTATTGCCGCGCCAAGTCCACCGCCGAGTTCTATGCTGCCAACCGCGGCGTCAGCCCGGTCATGAACGGCATGGCGACGGCGGCAGACTGGATGTCGGCGGCCTCCTTCATCTCGATGGCCGGCCTCATCGCCTTTACGGGCTATGACAACTCGACCTATCTGATGGGCTGGACGGGCGGCTACGTGCTGCTGGCCCTGCTGCTGGCGCCCTATCTGCGCAAGTTCGGCAAGTTCACCGTGCCGGAATTCATCGGCGACCGCTTCTATTCGCCGACCGCGCGCATCATCGGCGTGATCTGCCTGCTGATCGTCTCGATCACCTATGTGATCGGCCAGATGACCGGCGTGGGCGTGACCTTCTCGCGCTATCTGGAGGTGTCGAACTCGACCGGCCTGTGGATCGGTGCGGCGCTGGTGTTCTGCTATGCCGTTCTTGGCGGCATGAAGGGCATCACCTACACGCAGGTCGCGCAATATGTCGTGCTGATCATCGCCTATACCATCCCGGCGATCTTCATCTCGCTGCAGCTGACCGGCAACTTCCTGCCCCAGCTAGGCCTGTTCGGCACGCATGAGGCCTCGGGCATGGCCTTCCTGTCCAAGCTGGACATGCTGGTCACCGACCTGGGCTTCCGCGAATACACCGCGCATCACAACTCGACCCTGGACATGGTGCTGTTCACCATGGCGCTGATGATCGGCACCGCGGGCCTTCCGCATGTCATCATCCGCTTCTTCACCGTGCCCAAGGTCTCGGATGCGCGCAAGTCGGCAGGCTGGGCGCTGGTCTTCATCGCGCTGCTGTATACGGTCGCCCCGGCTGTCGGCTCGATGGCCCGCTTCAACCTGACCGCCACCATGTGGCCGGGCGCGCTGACCGGCGACACCTACAGCCAGCCCGCCGTCTCGCTGGACGCCATCGAGACCTCGCCCGATCTGGCATGGATGCGGACCTGGCAGGCCACCGGCCTGCTGAACTGGGAAGACAAGAACGGCGACGGCCTGATCCAGTACTACAACGACGCCGCCACCGCAGGCCCCGTGGTCGACATGGCGGCATCGCAGGCCCTGGCCGGGAACGAGCTGACCACCGTGAACAACGACATCATGGTGCTGGCCAACCCCGAAATCGCCAACCTGCCGGGCTGGGTCATCGCCATCGTCGCCGCCGGCGGCCTGGCCGCGGCCCTCTCCACCGCGGCGGGTCTGCTGCTGGCCATCTCGGGCGCCGTGTCCCACGACCTGATCAAGGGCACGCTGATGCCCAATATCAGCGAAAAGGGCGAGCTGAACGCCGCCCGAATCTCGATGGCGGCCTCGATCCTGGTGGCCACGATCCTGGGTCTGAATCCGCCGGGCTTTGCGGCGCAGACCGTGGCCCTGGCCTTCGGGCTGGCCGCCAGCTCGATCTTCCCGGTGCTGATGATGGGCATCTTCTCCAAGCGGGTCGGCAAGGAAGGCGCCATCGCGGGCATGATCGCGGGGATGCTGACGACCATCCTCTACATCTTCGCCTACAAGGGGTTCTTCTTCGTCGCCGGGACCAATATCCTGCCCGACACCCCCGATGCCTGGCTGTTCGGCATCTCGCCGGCCTCCTTCGGCACCATCGGCGCGATGATCAACTTTGCCGTGGCCTTCGGCGTCTCGGCGATCAGCCAGCGTCCTCCGGCCCATGTGCAGGAGCTGGTCGAATCGATCCGCGTCCCGCGCGGTGCCGGCGACGCCGTCGCGCACTGACCATCACCGCCGCGTCCCCCCCATCCCGGGGGGCGCGGCATCCTCCGACCCTCGAAAGATTTCCCCCGGATGTCCGATCGCACTGCAGAGTTCATCTCCACCGTGCATCCCTATGACTGCCTGAAGCGGGACGAGCTGGCGCGGGTCGCCGGTTCCTTCAGCCGCAGGCGCTTTGCCGCCGGCGATCCGGTCTATGACTTCGGCGACCGGCTGCCCGGCCTCTACCTGATCGAGACCGGCCATGTGGCGGTCACCGACCGCAACGGCGACAGCGTCTCGCAGCTGGGGCCGCGCAATTCCTTCGGCGAGCGCGGGCTTCTGCGCGACGGGGTCGCGGTGACCTCGGCCCGGGCGCTGGACGAGGCCCAGATCCTGATGCTGCCCCGGGCCGAGGTGATCCGCCTGATCTCGGAACACCGCGCCATCGCGCGCTTCTTCGACCGGGGCCGGGGGCCGGTGGATCGCGGCAGCGACGTGGCGCGGCTGAAGGTGGGCGAGCTGCTGTCGGGCAAGCCGGTCAGCTGCCCGCCCGAGACGCCGATCATCACCGCCGCCCAGATGATGCGCGAGGCCCGCATCAGCAGCCTCGGCGTGACCGAGGGCGGGCGCCTGATCGGTCTGGTCACCATCCGCGACATGTCCAACCGTGTCGTCGCCGAAGGGCGCGACATGCGCCAGCCGGTAAGCCAGGTGATGACGCCCGACCCGGTGACGCTGGCGCCGACCGCGCTTGGCTATGACGTGCTGAACATCATGCTGGAGCGCAAGATCAGCCACCTGCCGGTGGTCGAGGATGGCCGCTTCACCGGCATGATCAGCCAGACCGACCTGACCCGGGTGCAGGCGATCTCGGCGGCCGGGCTGATCCGCGAGGTGGCGCTGGCGCGCGACACCGAAGGCATGGCGCGCGTGACCGCCCGCATCCCCGAGCTGTTGCTGCAACTGGTCCAGGCGCGCCAGCGCCACGAGATCGTCACCCGGATGATCACCGACATCGCCGATGCGGTCACCCGCCGGCTGCTGGATCTGGCCGTGGCCGATCTGGGGCCGGCCCCCGCGCTGTGGCTGTGGGCGGCCTGTGGCAGCCAGGGCCGGCAGGAACAGACCGGCGTCAGCGATCAGGACAACTGCCTGATTCTGGAACCCGGCGCCGATCCCGCCCATCCGTGGTTCCGCGACCTGGCGGCGCGCGTCTGCGACGGGCTGGATGCCTGCGGCTATGTGCATTGCCCGGGCGACATGATGGCCAGCAACCCGCGCTGGCGCCAGCCGGCCCCGGTCTGGCGGGGCTATTTCCGCGACTGGATCGCCCATCCCAGCCCCGAAGCGCAGATGCTGGCCTCGGTCATGTTCGACCTGCGCGCCATCGGCGGCGAGGGCGCGCTGCTGGACAGCCTGCAGCGCGAGACGCTGGAGGCGGCGTCGAAGAACTCGATCTTCGTGGCGCATATGATCGCCAATTCGCTCAAGCACCGCCCGCCCCTGGGGCTGATCGGCGGCTTCGCCACGATCCGCTCGGGCGAGCATCGCCATCATATCGACATGAAGCACAATGGCGTCGTGCCGGTCACCGATCTGGGCCGCTGCTATGCGCTGCAGGGCCGCATCGGATCGGTCAACACCCGCGCCCGGCTGGAGGATGCCGAGGCGCGGGGCGTCATCTCGGGGACGGGTGCGCGGGACCTGATCGCGGCCTATGACATGATCCAGACCGTGCGTCTGGAAAACCAGGCGCATCTGGTGCGCGCGGGGCGCAAGCCCGACAATTACCTCTCGCCGGCGGATCTGTCGGATTTCGAACGCAGTCATCTGCGCGACGCCTTCGTGGTGGTGCGCGGCATGCAATCGGCGGTGGGACATGGCAAGGGGATGCTGGGATGACGGGGATGGGTGCGGATCTGCTGGGGGTGATCGCGGTCGCGGTCGGCGCGGCGGCGGTGCTGTATGCGGGGATGCATGCGGCGCGCAAGGCGGGGCTGAACCCGCCACCCTGGCTGCTGACCGGAGGGATCGGGCTGGCGATGGTCGCCTATTCGGTGTGGAACGACTATGCGTGGTACGGTCGCGCCGTGGCGACCCTTCCGCAGGGCTCCGAGGTGCTGGTCGTCGGCCGCGACAGCCAGCCCTGGGCGCCCTGGACCTATCTGGCCCCGGTCGAGGTGCGCTTTGCCGCCGTCGATCCCGCCCAGATCACCGGGGCCGAGGGCGGCACCCGCAGCGCGCCGATCATGCTGGTCGAGCGGCGCGGCCAGACCATCATCGTCCCGCAGGATTTCGACTGCGCGGGCGACCGCATCCGGCCCGCGCGCGGCGACTGGACGCCTGCGGGCGACGATGCCGCCTTCGCCGCCGTCTGCCCGAAGGAGCCCACCGATGGCTGACATCCTGATCGTCGAGGACGAGGACAACATCGCCACCGCGCTGGATTTCCTGCTGACCCGCGACGGCCACCGCCACGACCGCATCGCCACCGGCAAGGGCGCGGTGGACCGCATCCGGCAGATGCATCCCGATCTGGTGCTGCTGGACGTGATGCTGCCCGAGGTCTCGGGCTATCAGATCGTGCAGGACGTGCGGGCCGATCCGGCCTTGGCGGATGTGCGGGTGCTGATGATGACGGCGCGCGGCTCGGTGGTGGAGCGTCGCAAGGGCCTGGCCCTTGGTGCCGACGGCTTCATCGCCAAGCCCTTCGAACTGGCCGAGCTGCGCGCCGAGATGGCGCGGCTGCTGGCGCCGGGTCCCGCCGCGCCATGACGGCCCCGGCCCCGGATGCCGGACTGCCCGCACCGGGCGGGGCGGTCCGCGGCTCGCTGCGGGTGCGCATCCTGCTGATGTTTCTGGGCTCGCTTGGCGCGGCGCTGGCGCTGGCGGGGCTGGCGCTGTGGCGCGCGGGGTCGGGCGGGACGGATGCCGCGATCCAGGGCGCGCTGCTGGCGGGCTTCGGGCTGACCGGCATCGTGACCGGGCTGTGGTACCTGTTCGACCAGAACATCGCCCGGCCCATCGAGGCGCTGGCCGGCGCGCTGCGCACTGGGCGGGTGCCCGATCTGGCGCAGTCCCGCTATCTGGCCGATCTGGGCCCCGCCGCGCGGGATGCGGCACTGGCCCGGCAGCGCTCGGATGAGGCGCTGGACGCTGCGCTTGAGGCCCATGCAGCGGAACTGGCGCGCGAGAAGGCCAGCCTCGAATCGATCCTGGCCGATTTCGGGTCGGGCGCGGTCATGGCCGATGCACGGGGGCGGGTGGTTTTCTACAACGCCAGCGCGGCGCGGCTGTTGCCGGGGCTGGCGCTGGACGGGATGCTGGACCGCCTGCTGACCCCCGGCGCGCTGCGCGCCGCACGGGTGCGGCTGGCGGCGGGGGCAGGGGCGACCGACCTGACCTGCCTGACGGCAGCGGGGTTGCGCCTGTCGGGACGGCTGCGCCCCATCGACAGCATGGGCGAGGGGGGCCTGCTTCTGATTCTGCGCGACGCCGCCGTGGACCGCCCCGCGCCGCGCGCCACGCTGGAGGCGCTGCGCCGCCATGCCGCGACGCTTGTGCCGATGCTGGACGCGCTGGACGGCCCGATCCCGCCCGCGCTGGCGCTGGCGATCCGGGCCGAGGGGCAGGGCCTGGCTTCGACCACCCGCACCCTGTCGCAGATCCTGGCCAGCGACGCGCCGGCCCAGATGGCGGGCCTGGACGAGCTGGCCGCCGGGCTGACCCCCGCCGGTCCCCTGCCGCGCCTGGCCTTCCGCGCCGAGGCGGCGGGGCTGAACGCACTGCTGCTGGCGCTGGACGCGCGGCTGCGCGATCTGGGCCATGCGCCGGTGCTGGCCATCCATCCCGATCAGGCCGATCAGATGCGGCTGGCGCTGGAATGGTCCGGCGCCCCCGTGCCCATCGACCTGCTGGAGGCCTGGCTGACCGATGCCCCCGATCCCGGCCAGCCCGACCTGACGGGCACCGAGATCCTCGCCCGCCACGGCACCGGCATCTGGCCCGAGGCGTCGGGCCCCGCCGCCGCGCTGGTCATGCCGCTGCCCCTGGCCGAGGGGACCGTTGACGGGTCCGGCGTGACCTATGATTTCGCGCTGGCGGCGCGGGGCGTGGCCTCGTCGCGGCTGGCGGACCTGACCTGCGTGGTCTTCGACACCGAGACAACGGG
Organism: Paracoccus gahaiensis; assembly: GCF_005048225.1. GTDB lineage: Bacteria > Pseudomonadota > Alphaproteobacteria > Rhodobacterales > Rhodobacteraceae > Paracoccus > Paracoccus gahaiensis. The sequence continues at coordinate 348,665 of NZ_SUNI01000001.1, read as the reverse complement.
ATTGAACGACCACGATGCCATCGTGCAGATCGCCGGGCTGCGGCTGGCACGGGGCCGGCTGACGGGGGAACGCTTCGACACGCTGGTCAATCCCGGCCGCCCGATCCCTCCCGGCTCGACCGCGATCCACCACATCACCGACGCGATGGTCGCGGATGCCCCCGACCTGACGGCGGCGCTGACGGCCTTCCGGCATTTCTGCGACGACAGCGTGCTGATCGCCCATAACGCGCCCTTCGACATGGGCTTCCTGCGCCGGGCCCGTGCGCAGACGGGCGCGCATTTCGACAACCGGGTGCTGGACACGGTCGCCCTGTCCGCGATGGTCTGGGGGCAGTCGGCGGTCCATACGCTGGATGCGCTGACGGAACGGCTTGGCATCGAGATCCCGCCCGAGGCCCGCCACACCGCGATGGGCGACACCGTCGCCACGGCCGAGGCCTTCCTCAAGCTGATCCCGGCGCTGGAGGCCAAGGGCATCACCCGCTTCGAGGAGGCCTGGGCCGAGGCCCGGCGCCATCGTAGCCTGATCGCCGACGCGAACCTGCCCGACTAGAGCGCGATCTGCGGCTGGTCGGGATCGGTCAGGTCGGGATCGGCGCCGTCCGGGCCGGCCTCGGGGTCGGGGCGCAGCGTCTCGCCCAGAGGAGGCGGAGGCGGGGCGTCCTCGCGGCGCCGGATCAGGATGTCGCCATTGGGCAGACGCTCGGGCGCCTGATAGTTGCGGATGTCGTCGACCTGCGTCGCCAGATCTCGCAGCGCCGGCCCCATCCGGCGAAGCGCCCCGGCCAGATCGCCGGTCGGATCATTGGTCGGGCCCTCAGCGTCTGGCGCAGGCTCCTTGCCAAAGAACTGCCCGAAGAGGCCGTCGAGGCTGCGATCGAACAGGCCGGGCTCCTCGGGAGCGGGCGCGGGGCCGTCCTGCGCCTGCGCGGGACCGAAGGTCAGCGCCAGAGCGAGGGCAAGGGGGGCGATTGCATGTCTCATGCCCCGAAGATGGGCAGAAACGAGGGGCGCTGCAAGGCTCAGGCGGCGCCCATCTGCGGGGCCGGGCGATCGCGCGTGCGATAGCTGTCCCAAGCCTCGTTCAGGCGGCGTGTGCGGGCCTCGGCCAGACGGATCGCCTCGGGCGGCAACCCGCGTCCGATGGCCTTGTCGGGGTGATTCTCCTGCAGAAGCTGACGCCAGCGGCGCTTGACCTCGGGCAGCGGCGTGTCGGGAGCCACGCCCAGCACCTCGCAGGGGGGGCAGCCCGCACCGCTGTCATGGCGGCGCCGGATCGCGTCGATCTGGGCGGGGGCCAGGCCGAAGATGCGTCCGACCTCATCGAGAAAGGCGATCTCGGTCTCGTGCAGGGGACCGTCGGCGACGGCGATGACGAACAGCCCCTCGATCACGTCCAGCAGCACCGGATCGCCGGGGGTGAACATCGAGGCCATCTTGCGCGCCCAGGCATCGAAGCCCGCCACATCCTGCCGCGCCAGATCGAAGACCCGGGCGGCGTTCTTCTCCTCGGACCGGGGAATGATGAAGACGCGGCGAAAGGCCGCCACCTCGGACCGGGCGACGGTGCCGTCGGCCTTGGCCAGCTTGGCGCCAAGCGCGATCACCGCGATCGTGAAGGCGACCGAGCGTTCGGGCGGCGTCGCGGGGTGGTTCGTCCACAGGAAGGCCACGACACGGTCGGCCATCCGCTGCCAGAAGCTGCGGGGCGGCGGAAGGGTCGGGCAGGGGCCCGTGCAGGCCGAGGGGGTCGCGCAACAATCCATGCAGCCAGTCTAGCCGCTGATCACGCCCGGCGATAGGGGCGGGGTGTCGCGCGTCACGCTCAGATCGCGGCCCATCAGCACAAGATCATGATACTGCCCGAATTTCCATCCCGCTCCCGGAATGCGACCCCATTGGGCATATCCCATCGCCGCGTGAAAGGCGATCGAGCCCAGGTTGGATCCGGTGATCCCGCCGATCAGCAGGCGATGGCCCCGCGCGCGGGCGTGATCCTCCAGCCCGCACAGCAGGGAACGGCCCAGGCCCAGGCCGCGCTGGCCGGGCGCCAGATAGATCGTGTGTTCCTGGCTGTGCGCATAGCCCGCCCCGCCGCGAAACTGGGTATAGGTGCCGAAACCGGCGATCCGGTCCGTCTCGGCCACCAGAAAGGCGTGACCGCCCGCCTGCCGATCGGCGATCAGGGCGGCGATCTCGGGCTCGGACCGCTCGGTCGGCCAGAAGGTGATGGCGGTGTCGCGCACGATGGGGTTCCAGATCGCGGCGATCTGCGGCACATCCGCCAAGGTGGCCGCGCGCAGGATCACAGGGTGACCTCGGTTCCGTCGCGCGTCAGGGTCAGCGTCATGGGCGTGCCCGCCCCGGTCAGCATCAGGCGGCGGTCGGACAGGTCCAGCCGGTCCAGTGGCAGGGTCAGGCGGGCCAGCCGCAGCCCGTGATCGGGCAGGCGGTCGGACGGATGCGGGCCCGTGCCCCAATCGATCCGCATGGGCTGGGCGCCGTCGCGCGGCATCTGCCCGGCCAAGGGCAGGGTGATGCGCCAGGACAGATCGCCCCGGCTGGCGGTGGCGATCTGGGTACCCGGCGGGGCGGTCAGGGGATCCTCGCGCGCCACCCAGCCCGCCACGCAGGGCGCGGCGTCAAAGCTGTCCAGCCCGAACCAGCGCGGGCGGTCGGGACTGTCCGGGTCCGGGGCGATCAGTTCCAGATATTCGCCGGGACCAAGCGACAGCAGCATGTTGTGGGTGCCCAGGCCCGGATGCCGCCCGCCCGGCTGCAAGGCCAGGCCAAGCCGTGCCTGCAGCCAGTCCGCGCCTTCGTCCAGGCTGCGGGCGGCGATCGCCACATGGTCGAAGGTCAGGCTCACCCGCGATGCGCCCCCGCGGCCAGGGCGCGGACGAAGTCCAGGATCTCGGGGACCGGGCGGCCCTCGCCGATCAGCTTGACGATGGCGCTGCCCACCACGCAGCCATCCGCAACCGAGGCGATGGCCTGGGCCGCCTCGGGGGTCGAGATGCCGAAGCCCACCACGACCGGCAGGTTCGCCGCCGCCCGGATGCGCGCGACCTCGGGGGCGACATCGGCGGCATTGGCGGCGGCGGCGCCGGTGATGCCGGTGACGCTGACGTAATAGACGAAGCCGGTGGTGTTCTTGACCACGGCGGGCAGGCGGCGGTCATCGGTGGTGGGCGTCGCCAGCCGGATGAAGTTCAGCCCGGCGGCGGTGGCGGGCACGCACAGCTCGGCATCCTCCTCGGGGGGCAGGTCGACGACGATCAGCCCGTCGACGCCCGCCTCGACCGCATCGGTCAGGAACTGCGTGACGCCACCGGGCCGCGCATAGATCGGGTTGTAGTATCCCATCAGCACGACCGGCGTGGTCGTGTCCTCGCGCCGGAAGGCGCGCAGCATGTCCAGCGTGCGGCTGACGCTGCCACCCTGCGCAAGCGCCCGTTGGCCCGCCGCCTGGATCGTGGCGCCATCCGCCATCGGATCGGTGAAGGGCATGCCCAGCTCGATGATGTCGACGCCCGCCTCGGGCAGGCCGCGCATGATCTGCAGAGCGGTGGCGTCATCGGGGTCCGAGGCCATCATATAGGCCACGAAGGCCTTCTTGCCCTCGGCCTTCAGCGCCGCAAACCTGTCGTCGATTCTGGTCATGTCCGTCCCCGTCCTCTTTGGTGCCAGCACTAGCCCGCATGGGGACGGGGTGCAATCGGGCCCACCGCTGGACTTGGCCGCGCGGGGCGCGTAACAGCAGCCCGGAAATCGTTTTGAAAAGGGTGCAGTCATGGGCTTTCGCATGGGGATCGTCGGGCTGCCGAATGTCGGCAAGTCCACGCTGTTCAACGCACTGACACGGACCGCCGCGGCACAGGCCGCGAACTTTCCCTTCTGCACGATCGAGCCGAATGTGGGCGAGGTCGCCGTTCCCGATGCGCGGCTGGACACGCTGGCGCAGATCGCGGGCAGCAAGCAGATCATCCCGACGCGGATCACCTTCGTGGACATCGCCGGTCTGGTGAAGGGCGCCAGCAAGGGCGAGGGTCTGGGCAACCAGTTCCTGGCCACGATCCGCGAGGTCGATGCCATCGCCCATGTGCTGCGCTGCTTCGAGGATGGCGACATCACCCATGTCGAGGGCCGCGTCGACGCCCTGGCCGATGCCGAGGTGATCGAGACCGAGCTGATGATCTCGGACATGGAATCGATCGAGCGGCGGCTGGCCAATCTGGCGCGCAAGCTGAAGGGCGGCGACAAGGATGCCGCCGACCAGCAGCGGCTGCTGCAACAGGCGCTGGCCGCGCTGAACGAGGGCCGCCCGGCGCGCACGATCACCGTGTCCGACGACGACCGCCGGGCCTGGGACATGCTGCAGCTGCTGACCGCCAAGCCGGTGCTGTTCGTGTGCAACGTGGCCGAGGACGAGGCCGCCCACGGCAACGCGATGTCCGAGAAGGTCCGCGAGATGGCCGAGGCGCAGGGCGCGGGCCATGTGGTGATCTCGGCCCGGATCGAGGAAGAGATCAGCCAGCTGGACGCCGAGGAGGCGCAGATGTTCCTGGGCGAGATGGGGCTGGAGGAGCCGGGCCTGGACCGGCTGATTCGCGCCGGATACCAGCTGCTGGGCCTGCAGACCTATTTCACCGTGGGTCCCAAGGAGGCGCGCGCCTGGACCATCACGCGCGGCACGCTGGCCCCGCAGGCGGCGGGCGTAATCCATGGCGATTTCGAGAAGGGCTTCATCCGGTCGGAAACCATCGCCTATGACGATTACGTTGCCGGCAAGGGCGAGGCCGGGGCCCGCGAGGCGGGCAAGCTGCGCGTCGAGGGCAAGACCTACGAGGTCAAGGACGGCGACGTGCTGCATTTCCTGTTCAGCGGCTGAGGGAGGCCGGACGGCTGCCCTCGGGAAACCCCGGGCGCGCCTGACGTCATCTCGTCCAACCCCGGACCGGTCGCCGCCGGTTCCGGGGTTTTTGCGTTGCGCGCCGCCCCTTCGGACATGACAACGCCCCGCCCCTTTTCAGGGACGGGGCGCGAGTCCGAGACGTCGGGGATCAGTTCCCGACGACGGTGCAGGGGCGCGAGCGGCTGTGCATGCGCTCGCAGGCCAGTTCGGCATGTCCCTTGGATAGGTTGCCGAATCGCGGCTCGAATCCCCGGTTGGTATTGGCCACCTGACGGCTGGCCCGCCCGAAGAGGTTGCCGTCCTGCAGCGCCAGACCCAGCAGCAGCCGGTCCGCCTCGGCCTGCGAGGTGGTCAGGCCAAGCGAGACCCCCCAGTTGCGGCCGCTGTCGGTCGGGCGGCGCACGACCTCCAGCGCCTCGGGGCTGCCCAGATCGCCTTCGCCCATCGCGGCCAGAATCACCGTCTCGGACCGGGGCCGGGGGGCGTTCGAGCTGTCCAGCGACAGGCTGCCCGGGGCCGCCTGCGGCTGCGGGGCGGCAGGCTCGGGCGCTGCGGCGACCTGCCGAGGTTCGGTCACGGCGGCGGTGCTCGCGCTGCGGCGGGGCGAGGGCGCGGGGCGGTTCGAGGCCGCCAGCACCGGGGCCGCAAGGCTGGCCGAGGCTGCCGGCGCCGCATCCGAGGCCACCGCCGTGGCGATCGCCTCTTCGATGGCGGCGGGGCTTGCGGGCGCCGCCGCGCCGGGCCGGGCACGGGGACGCAGGCTGTTGGCCAGCGCGATTCCCGGGGCGGCCGGGGCAGGGGCCGTGGCGCCTGCACGGCGCAGCGCCTCGGTCAGATCCACCGCCGAGGGCGCGGCGGCAGCCACGGCCGCGACAGAAGGCTGGGCCGCCGGGCGGGTCGAGGGCGGCGGCGAGGCCTGCAGCACCATGCGCTGCGGTTCGGGCTGCGTCGCCGCCGGGCTGGCTGCAACCTGGGCGCGACGGGTCGTCGACTGGACCAGCATGCGCGGACGCTGCGGCTTGACCTCGCGGACGCGGTCGGGGATGCGGGGGAAGCTGTTGTCCAGCAGTTCCGCCATCACCTGATTGCGCTGCGCGGTCGAGGTGCCGCCGAAGACCGTGGCGATCAGCCGCTTGTTGCCGCGCTGCGCCGAGGCGGTCAGGTTGAAGCCCGCCGCCCGGGTGTAGCCGGTCTTGATCCCGTCCGCGCCCGGATAGTCGTCCAGGAAGCGACGGTTGGTCGCAGTCACCTGCGCGATGCCCGCATCCGCCGTGCGGCGCGAGAACAGGTTGTAATACTGGGGGAAATCATAGAACAGGTGACGGCCCAGGATGCTCATGTCATGGGCGGTCGAGTAATGCCCCTCCTGCGTCAGCCCGTGGGCGTTGCGGAACTGGGTGTTGTTCATGCCCAGGGCGCGGGCCATCTGGGTCATCTGCTGGGTGAAGGCCTGCTCGGATCCCGCCAGCCCCTCGCCCAGGGCGGTGGCGGCGTCGTTGCCCGACTTGATCGCGGCGGCGCGGATCAGATAGCGCAGCTCGATCTTCTGGCCCGCGCGCAGGCCCAGCTTGGAGGGCGGCTCGTTGGCGGCCTTGCTGGAGATGGTGAAGCGCGAATCCAGCCGGACCTGCCCCCGCTCGATGGCCGAGAAGGCCATGTAGAGCGTCATCATCTTGGTGAGCGACGCGGGATGCAGCCGGGTGTCGGCGTTCTGGCGATAGATGGGCTGTCCTGTCCGGGCATCCATCACATAGGCCGCGAAGGGCGCCGCTGCTGCCGGAAGGGACAGCAGAAGGGTGGCCAGCACGGCCTGACGCAGCACCCGGAAGACTTGGGGAAATCTGTTCACTGTCACTGTCTCTCTGCCTCAAGCGGGCACGTCGTTTGTCGCACGCCCGTCGTTAATCACATGAGAATAGCACGGGAGTTTTTTCCTTGGAACCGTGCATTCCATCTAAATTCATCTTCCGCGCGAACCGGGGTGATCCGCGCGGGGGGCTTTCATCCGGGCCGCTTTGCGCTATATTTCACCCCAGGGGCCGGCACCGGCCGCCCCGCCGCCCGCAGCATTCAGGAACGACCCCCGCCGATGACGCACTGGATGACCGCTCCCGACATGCCCGACGACCAGTCCGATCTGGCCGTCAAGCCGCGCAGCAAGTCGCAACGCCCGCCGATGTACAAGGTCCTGCTGCTGAACGACGACTTCACGCCGATGGAGTTCGTCGTCCATGTGCTGGAACGCCTGTTCAACATGACCCATGCCCAAGCCATCGAGATCATGCTGACCGTGCATCGCCGGGGCGTGGCGGTGGTGGGCGTCTTCTCCCACGAGGTGGCCGAAACGAAGGTCGCCCAGGTGATGGAACTGGCCCGGCGCCAGCAGCATCCCCTGCAATGCACCATGGAAAAAGAGTAACCCTGTGACCCAATCACGACTGGACCTGGCCTTTCCGGATGGCCATCCCGGGGGCGAGGTCCTGTTCATCGGCGCGACCGCCGCCGAGGATCTGTCCCCGCTGGACCCGCAGCACCTGACCATCGTGCAGGGCCATGTCGCCGAGCATGACGGCCTGGCCGCGCGCGGCCTTCGCGTCAGCCCGGCGGTCGATGGCACTTTCGACACCGCCATCGTCCGCCTGCCGCGCGCCAAGGAGGCCGCCCGGGCCCGCTTGGCGCTGGCCGCCGCCCATCTGGCCCCCGGCGCGCCCCTCTGGGTGGATGGGCAGAAGACCGACGGCGCCGATGCGCTCCTCAAGGAACTGCGCGCGCTGGCCCCGGTGACCGAGGTGATCAGCAAGGCCCATGGCAAGATCTTCCGCCTGACCCTGCCGCCGGAAGGCCTGCCCGAGGCGTGGCAGGCCCGCGCCCGCGAGGTCGTGCCCGGCTTCACGACCCTGCCCGGCGTCTTCTCGGCCGATCATGTCGATCCGGGCTCGCGGATGCTGGTCGATCACCTGCCGCCCAAGCTGCCCACGCGGATCGTCGATCTGGGCGCGGGCTGGGGCTGGCTGTCGGCACAGGCCCTGGCCCGCGCCGGCGTCACCGAGCTGCATCTGGTCGAGGCCGACCACGCGGCGCTGACTTCGGCGCGGCAGAACGTCACGGATCCGCGCGCCCGCTTCCACTGGGCCGATGCCCGCGACTTCGCGCTGAAGGAGCCGGTGAACGGCGTGATCATGAACCCGCCCTTCCATGCGGGGCGCGAGGCCGATCCGCGCCTCGGCGCCGCCTTCATCGCCACGGCGGCGCGGCTGCTGACCGGGGCGGGCAAGCTGTGGATGGTCGCCAATCGCCACCTGCCCTACGAGCAGGTGCTGGCCCAGCATTTCGGCCAGGTCCACGAGATCGCCGGCGACACCCGCTTCAAGGTGATCGAGGCCAGCGCCGCCGGCAAGGGCAGCGCCACGACCCGCAAGGCCGCGCGGCGATGACCCTCTCGATCCAGGGCAAGACCGCCATCGTGACCGGGGCGGCGCGCGGCGTGGGCCTGGCCATCGCCCGGCATCTGGCCGAGCGCGGCGCTTCGGTGATGTTCGCCGATGGCGACGAGGCGGCGCTGAATTCGGTCGTCTCGGATTACGAGGATGGCCAGACGCAGGTACGCCGCTTCGTGGGCAACATGTCCGAAAAGCTGGCCATGGCGAACCTGCTCTCGGCCACGCTGGACGCCTTCGACCGGGTCGACATCCTGGTCAATGCGCATCGCTTCGTGCGGGGCAGCGATCCCCTGGACACCGACATGGACGCGCTCGAGGAGATGCTGCGCCAGAACATGCTGGCCGGGCTGCGCCTGTCGCAGATGGTCGCCAAGCGGATGATCCGCCAGGCCGAGGGCGAGGGCACCGCCAGCCAGACCGGCGCGATCGTCAACATCTCGACCCTGGCGGCGCGGCGCCCGGTGCCCTCGATGCTGGGCTATTCCATCGCCTGCGCTGCACAGGAACAGGCCACGCGCGGCTTGGCCCTGGCGCTGGCTCCGCACCGCATCCGCGTCAACGGCGTCAGCTTCAGCAGCGTCATGTCGCACGAGTTGCAATGTGCGCTGAAGGACAATCCCGACACCCGCGCCCTGATCATCGCCGGCACGCCCCTGGGCCGCATCGCCGCCGCCGACGAGCTGGCCGAGACGGTGCATTATCTCTGCAGCGACGGCGCCCGCTTCGTGACCGGCCAGATCATCACCGTCGATGGCGGCCGCAGCCTGGCCGACCCGGTCACCGCCCAGATCCTCTGACGCCAGCTTTCATCTTGGCCGAAATATCCCGGGGGGCATCGCGGCACGCGATGGGGGGCAGCGCCCCCCTGCGGCGCCCCCAGACCGCGCTACGCCTCCTCGGGAAAGGCCTCCCGGCAGGCCGACACGGCAGCCCGCGCGCCCCCCGACAGCGCCGCCTGCCGCGCCTCCAGCCCGTCGCGCTTGCGCGTCTCCGCGGCCGGGTCGATCGGCACCCGGTACCGTTCGCTGTCCACATAGTCGCGCCAGCAGCCATAGGTCGTGACGTGCTGCTGCCCGTCCCGGTCGCGATAGACCCGGCGGCACTGCTCGAAGCGGGTGCGGACCACCTGCCGCTCCTGCCAGGAATAGCCGCGGGCCAGGTTCCCCTCGACCTCGGCCAGAAGCGCGCTGATCGTCCGGTATTCGCTGGTATTGCGGTCGATGCAGCGTTCCTGCGGGGTGCCGCAGGCGGCCAGCGCCAAGGGCAGGGCAAGGCTCAGGGCAAGGGCGGTGTTGCGGCGCATGACGGCTCTCTTTAAGGGGTCGGGCGATGCTAGCGCCGACGCAAGCAGGTTTGCAAATCACGAATGAGGCGGATCACCGATGACCGATGCCATGGACGACCAACGCCACGACGCCGCCGACTGGTTCCACACCCTGCGCGACCGCATCGTGGCGGCCTTCGAGGCGCTGGAGGACCGCGCCGCGGGCCCCACCGCCCCGGGCCGGTTCGAGGTCACCCCCACCACCCGCGAGAATGACGGTGGCGGCGGGCTGATGTCGGTGATGCGCGGCGGCCGGGTCTTCGAGAAGGTCGGCGTGAACTGGTCGCAGGTCCATGGCACGCTGGCGCCCCGCGCGCAGGCGGCGATGGCCGCGCGCGGCGTCGCGGGCATGGACAGCGATCCGCGCTTCTGGGCCTCGGGCATCAGCCTGGTCGCGCATATGCAGAACCCGCATGCCCCGGCGGTCCACATGAACACCCGCATGTTCTGGACGCCCGGCGCCTGGTGGTTCGGCGGCGGCACCGACCTGAACCCCTGCCTCGAATACCCCGAGGACACCGCGCATTTCCACGACACCCTGCGGGAGGCCTGCGCGCCCCACGGCGCCGATTACTACGACCGCTTCAAGGCCTGGGCGGACGAGTATTTCTTCATCCCCCATCGCGGCCGGGCGCGGGGCGTGGGCGGGATCTTCTACGACGACCTGAACACCGACGACTGGCAGGCCGATTTCGCCTTCACCCGCGCCGTGGGCGAGGCCTTCCTGCCCGCCTTCCTGCCTTTGGCCGAGGCGCGCATGGCAGACCCCTTCACCGAGGCCGACCGCGACACGCAGCTGATCCACCGGGGCCTCTATGCCGAATACAACCTCGTCTACGACCGGGGCACCAAGTTCGGGCTGGAGACCGGCCACAACGCAGATGCGGTCCTGATGAGCCTGCCGCCCCTGGCGAAGTGGGTGTGAGCCTGATGAAGCGTCCATGGGAGCGTCTCGACGAATTAAGCGACGCAGAAGCTCTCGAGGCTATCTTTGAATATTGCTGGTTGCACCTTGCTCAGATCATGGAGCAAAAGCGAGCTTATGCTGGTCTGTATGGCGACGTCAGACGTGTCGAGATTATGAATGCTGCGTCGGGTGCTTTGTCGAGAGTTATTCAAGACGCATTATTTGACTCAATTGTCCTCGGACTTTGCCGTTTGTTGGATCCGGCAAAGTCCGGGCGCACGAAGTTCGTGAATTTATCGTTCGACCTCATGATTTCAAAGCTTCCGGCGTCAGAAATAAGCCTGCATTGTCAGGAACGCCGGGAGGATCTTTGCAATCGGGCTTATTCTCTCAGACAACGTCGCGACAAGCACTTGGCACATACCGATCTAGCGTCGCTGAAGCAGGAAGCGCGGGTCGGTTGGGTGAGCCTTACCGAGATTGAGAGCACCTTGAGCGAAATGGGTGATTTGCTCAAGGATATCTACTCAATCCAGTTTGGCATTCACTTGGACGTCTGGCCGCCAAATGATCATCCCGAACTGCCATTTCTTCGATCGCTGTTCTATGGAAAAACTGCCCTCGATGAGCGGATAGAAGCTTTCTTCAAAGACTATATGTCCGCTCCATCAAGCCGAACAAACCGCTTGCCGCATCTGGATTCGATATATCCAGATTTTTTGTGCCGTCCGTTCTCTAAACTGGATTAAACATCTAGCTCTTCCACGAAGCGTGCGTTTTCTTGGATGTATTCGTAGCGCAACTCGGGCTTCTTGCCCATCAGGCGCTCGACCAGGTCGCCGGTCTCGCCGCCCTCGTCATCGTCGATGCTGACCCGGATCAGCTTGCGCGTCTTGGGGTTCATCGTCGTGTCCTTGAGGTCCTTGGCGTCCATCTCGCCCAGGCCCTTGAAGCGCTGCACGTCGATCTTGCCGCGCCCGCCCAGGCCCTTTTCCATCATCCGCTCCTTCTCGACATCGTCCGAGACATAGATGCGGTGCGCCCCCTGCGTCAGGCGGTAGAGCGGCGGGCAGGCCAGGTACAGATGACCCTTGTCGATCATCGGGCGCATCTGGGTGAAGAAGAACGTCATCAGCAGGGACGCGATATGCGCCCCGTCCACATCGGCATCGGTCATGATGATGATCTTGTCATAGCGCAGGTCGTCGACATTGAAGCGCGTGCCCATGCTGACGCCAAGCGCCTGGCAGAGATCGTTGATCTCCTGGTTGGCGCCCATCTTCGAGGAGGCCGCGCCCAGCACGTTCAGGATCTTGCCGCGCAAAGGCAGCAGCGCCTGGTTGGTGCGGTCGCGGGCCATCTTGGCGCTGCCCCCGGCCGAATCGCCCTCGACGATGAACAGCTCGGTCCCCTCGCGGTTGGTGGCGCTGCAATCGACCAGCTTGCCGGGCAGGCGCAGCTTCTTGGTGGCGGTCTTGCGGGCGGTCTCCTTTTCCTGGCGGCGCTTGAGGCGTTCCTCGGCGCGCAGGATCAGGAAGTCCAGGATCGCGCCCGCCGATTTCGTGTCGGCGGCCAGCCAGTTGTCGAAATGGTCGCGCACCGCGCCCTCGACCAGGCGCGCGGCTTCGGTCGTGGCCAGCCGGTCCTTGGTCTGGCCCACGAATTCGGGCTCGCGGATGAAGCAGCTGACCAGCGCGCAGCCGCCCACGCCCAGATCCTCGCGGGTGATCTGCGCGGCCTTCTTGTTGTTCACCCGCTCGCCATAGGCGCGCACGCCCTTGAGGATGGCGGTCCAGAAGCCCAGCTCATGCGTGCCGCCCTCGGGGGTGGGGACGGTGTTGCAATAGGACTGGATGAAGCCGTCGCGGGCGGGGGTCCAGGTGATCGCCCAATCGACCTTGCCCGGCACGCCGAACTTCTCGCGGAAATCGACGCCGCCCGCGAAGGGGCGGTCGGAATAGGTGCTGGCGCCGGCCAGGACCTCGGCCAGATAATCGGCCAGACCGCCGGGAAAGCGGAACGTGGCCTCGCGCGGGGTCTCGCCATCGTCGATCTCGGACTTCCAGCGGATCTCGACGCCCGAGAACAGGTAGGCCTTGGACTTGACCATCTTGATCAGCCGCGCGGGCTTGAAGCGGTGATGGCCGAAGATCTCCTCGTCGGCATGGAAGGTCACGGTGGTGCCGCGCCGGTTCGGCGCCGCGCCGATCCTGGCCACCGGCCCCTGCGGGATGCCGCGCGAGAAGCGCTGTTCATAGAGTTCCTTGTTGCGCGCGACCTGCACGACCATCAGATCCGACAGCGCATTGACCACAGATGCGCCGACCCCGTGCAAGCCGCCCGAGGTCTGGTAGGTGTCGCCCGAGAACTTGCCCCCCGCATGCAGGGTGCACAGGATCACCTCCAGCGCGGACTTGCCGGGGAACTTGGGATGCGGGTCGATGGGGATGCCGCGCCCGTTGTCGCGCACGACGACGCTGTAATCGGCCAGCAACTCGACCTCGATGCGGCTGGCATGGCCGGCCACCGCCTCGTCCATCGAGTTGTCCAGGATCTCGGCCACCAGATGGTGCAGCGCGCGTTCGTCGGTGCCGCCGATATACATGCCGGGGCGCTTGCGGACGGGCTCCAGCCCCTCCAGCACCTCGATCGAGGAGGCGGAATAGGCGTCGCTGGCGGCGTTGCCGGAAAGAAGGTCGTCGGCCATCGGGGGTCGCTCGCTGATAAGGATCGCGGCGCTTATCTCATGGGGCGGGGGCGGGCGGCAAGGGGTTGTGGCCCCCGGGCCCCCAGCCCCCATGGGTGGCGCCCGATCCTTGGGCGCCTAGGCGGGCTCGGCCAGACGCGCGGCCCACATCGCCTGAAAGGCCGGGCGATCCTGGCAGGCCGACAGCCAGGCGCGGATCGCGGGGAAGGGCTCCATCAGCGGGCCGTAGCCCTGGGCATAGCGCACGATCTCGGCCATGTTCAGGTCGGCCACGGTGAACCGCCCGCCGATCAGATAGGCATGGGTGGCCAGATGATCCTCCAGCACCTTCAGGGGCCGGACCAGACGTTCGGCGGCCTCGGCCACCAGCCCCGCATCCTCGGGCTCGGACAGGGTGCGGTCGTGCAGATAGAGGATGGTCAGCGCGTCCGGCTCGATCGCGGTCGCGCCATAGAGCGACCACTGCCCCATCAGCGCATCCTCGGCATAGTCCTGCGGGCCGGTGGGGCCGCCATGCTTGCGCGCCAGATGCAGCGTGCAGGCCAGCGATTCCGACAGGACCAGCCCCTCGTCCTCGATCACCGGGATCGCGCCCGCCGGCGACAGCGCCAGGAAATCGGGGCTTCGGGTGTTGAGGGGCGCGTCCTCGGCCTCGGCATCCGCCAGCCGGTAGGCCTGGATCACCGGCACCTGCCGGAAGGGCAGGTCCAGCTCGTGACACAGCCAGATGACGCGCGAGGCGCGGGAACGGGTGACGCCGTGAAGGATCAGCATGGGGATTTCCTTGTTTTGTGCAGCCTGCGGCGCGGGGGCGCGATGCGCAACCCCTCAGCGCAGGCGCCTAACGCAGGCCCGCGCGAGCGGCGGCGCGGTCGATGGCGTCGACGATGGCCTGGGGATCGCCGTGCTGGGGCATGTGGCCCTGTCCGGGCAGGATCGTCAGCGCCGCATCGGGCAGGGCGCGGGCCAGCGGCTCGGCATGGACGAAGGCGGGCACGATGGTGTCCTGGTCGCCATGCAGGATCTCGACCGGCAGGGTCAGCTGCGGATAAAGCGGGGCCATCACCCGCAGATAGGGCCGCAGCCCGCTGATCTGGGCGGCATTGGCGCGGTAGTTCTCGCGCCGCACGGCCAGCCCCACGCCGATATAGTCGGCATAGCCCGGGGGCAGGGGCTGGGGCGCGAAGATCCCCGCCATGATCGCGTCGCCCAAGGCCAGGGGCGCCAGCGCGGTCAGCAGGGGCGGCCCCACCCGGTCGCCCAAGGGCGTGCCGATGAAGGCGTACCAGCCGGTCAGATCGCCCGGCCAAGGCATCGTCGCGCCCGAGACGATCACCAGCGCCGCCGTGTCCGAGGGCGCGCGCGCGGCCCAGGCCAGCGCCACCGCGCCGCCATAGCTGTGGCCAAGCACGATGGGATCGCGCACGCCCAGCTGGTCGGCGGCGGCGCGCAGCAGTTCCGCCTGTGCGATGGGATTGGCGGTCTGCGCGCCGATGGGGTCGGACCAGCCGAGGCCGGGCCGGTCGAAGGCGATGACGCGGTAGCGGTCCTTCAGCCGGTCCACCAGATCGAAGGTGAAATCGCGGCTGTTGCCGCTGGCGCCGTGCAGCAGGATCAGGTCGGGGCCCGTGCCCTCGACATGGGCATGGATGGTGGTGCTGCCCACCTCCAGCAGATGGCCGGTGGGCGGGAACTGCGCCTCGAACCCGGCCTCGCGCGCGCCGGCGCGGGCATCGACCGCCCGCCCGCACCCCGCCAGTCCCATCCCCAGCACGGCAAGGCCCAAGGCCAGCCTCATCCGTCGTCCCAAGCCCATCGTGTCATCCTGAAGTTGCGGCGCCGGGCGCAACCGCGCCCGGGCCTTTGGGTTCCGCGCCTGCGACCTCTGGCGCGGCGGTGATTTGCAAGCCCGCAGCGCCGGGGGTAACTGGACGGGCCGAGATTGCCAAGGTGCCGCCCCCATGCCCGCGATGACCCTGCCCGCCAAGTTCCTGACCGCCGCCCTGCTGACGGCGCTGCCCTGCGCGGCGCTGGCCCATCCGCATGTCTTCATCGATGCCGGGCTGGCGCTGGACTATGACCCGGGCGGGGCGCTGACGCAGGTGACCGTCGAATGGGCCTATGACGATTTCTATTCGCTGCTGATCATCGAGGATCTGGGCCTCGACCCCGATGGCGACGGGGTGCTGACGCCCGATGAGCAGGCGGCCCTGCAGGGCTTCGATGCCGATTGGGAGGAAGGGTTCGACGGGCGCCTCTATCTGGATGTCGACGGAGCCCCCGTCGCGCTGGAGGCGCCTCGCCATCTGCCGACGCGCTACGAGGACGGGCGGCTGATCTCGTCCCATGTCCGGCCGCTGGCCCAGCCTCTGGACGGTGCGCAGCCCCTGCGGCTCAGGGTCTACGATCCGGAATATTACGTGCAGTTCGCCATTCCCGCGCCGCCGGTGATCCGGGGCGCGGATTGCGCGGTGGATCAGCGCGTGGGCGATCCCTTCGCCGCCGCCGATGCCTATGCCCGCGCGGTGGCCGAGGGTCTGGACGAGGCAGAGGGCGCGATGACCCCCGAGATGCTGGTCGTCGATATCGGCGCGGCGGGCGCGGACGAGATCCATCTGCGCTGCGGGGACGCACCATGAGCAGGGGGTTGTGGCGGGTGCTGGCGCTGGTCGGGCTCGGGGCCGGGCTGATCCTGATGGCCCTGTGGCTGTCGGGCGGGCTGACCGGGCTGGAGCGGTGGGCCGCCCTGCAGCAGCGCGCGGCGCAGGACCTGATGGCGGGCGCGCTGCGGGCGCTCAGGGCGGGTGATCCGGGCGCCACGGCCTCGCTGGTCTGGGTCTGCTTCGGCTACGGGGTCTTTCACGCGGTCGGGCCGGGTCATGGCAAGCTGGTCATCGGAAGCTATGGCTTTGGCTCGCAGGTGCCGCTGGCCCGGCTGGCGGGACTGTCGCTGGCATCGTCGCTGGCGCAGGCGGGCGTGGCGGTGGCGCTGGTCTGGGGCGGCATCACGATCCTGGATCTGGGTCGCGAGGCGCTGACCGACCTGTCCGAGGCCCATATGGCGCGGATCAGCACCGTGCTGGTCGCGCTGGTCGGGCTGTGGCTGGCCCTGCGCGGGTTGAAGATGCTGCGGCATGAGGCCGCACGGGATGGCGTCCCCGGCCATTCCCACGATCACGCGCATTCTCACGACCACGACCACGACCACGATCACGGCCCCGCGTGCGGCTGCGGCCATGCGCATGGCCCGACGCCCCGGCAGCTGGCCGAGACGCGGTCCCTGCGCGACGGGCTACTGGTGGTGGCCTCCATCGCCGCGCGTCCCTGCACCGGCGCCCTGTTCCTGCTGATCCTGACCTGGCGGATGGGGATCTTCGGCACCGGCATTCTGGGAACCTTCGCCATGGGCCTGGGCACCGCGACGGTCACGCTGGCCGTCGCGGGGCTGGCGGTCTGGGCGCGACGGGGCAGCTTTGCGCTGCTGCCCCAGACGGGCCCCTGGGCGCAGACGGCGCGCTGGCTGCCCGGCGCGATGCAATTGGGGGCCGGGGCGCTGATCGCGGCGGTCTCGGTGGCGGTGCTGCTGTAGCCGGGGATTGATGCAGGTCAAGGACGGACGGCGCGCGCGGGGCCTAGATGGCGCAACGCGCAACAGGAGTCCGCCATGACCACCCCGCAGCTGGACCCGCCCAGCCTTTACGCCGCCCGCGAGCCGATCTTTCCCAAGCGCGTCAGCGGGCGGTTCCGCAGCCTGAAATGGGCGGTGATGGCGGTCACGCTGGCCATCTACTACATCACCCCCTGGCTGCGATGGGACCGGGGTCCGGCCATGCCCGATCAGGCCGTGCTGGTCGATCTGGCGCATCGGCGCTTCTTCTTCTTCGGCATCGAGATCTGGCCGCACGAATTCTACATCGTTGCGGGCCTGCTGGTCATGGCGGGGCTCGGGCTGTTCCTGTTCACTTCGGCGCTCGGGCGGGTCTGGTGCGGCTATACCTGCCCGCAGACCGTCTGGACCGACCTGTTCATTCTGGTCGAGCGCTGGATCGAGGGCGACCGCAACGCCCGCATCCGCCTGCACCGGCAGGGCTGGTCGGTGCGCAAGGCCGGGCTGCGCGGGGCGAAATGGGCGGTCTGGCTGGTGATCGCGGTGCTGACCGGCGGGGCCTGGGTGTTCTACTTCACCGACGCGCCGACGCTGGCGCGCGATCTGGCGACCCTGTCGGCGCCACCCGTCGCCTGGATGACCATCGCCATCCTGACCGCGACGACCTTCCTCTTCGGCGGCTTCGCCCGCGAGCAGATCTGCATCTATGCCTGCCCCTGGCCGCGCATCCAGGCCGCGATGATGGACGAGGACACGCTGACCGTCGCCTATCGCGACTGGCGCGGAGAGCCGCGCGGCAAGGGCGAGGGGGCGGGCGACTGCATCGACTGCCTGGCCTGCGTGTCCGTCTGCCCGACGGGCATCGACATCCGCGACGGGCAACAGCTGGAATGCATCACCTGCGCGCTGTGCATCGATGCCTGCGACCAGATGATGGACCGCACCGGGCGCCCGCGCGGGCTGATCGGCTATCTGGCCTTGTCCGACGAGACGGCCGAGCGCGCCGGCACCGCCCCCCGCAGCCCCTGGCGCCATGTGCTGCGCCCCCGCACCCTGATCTATGCGACTCTGTGGTCCGGCATCGGCGTGCTGCTGGCCACGGCGCTGGTCCTGCGCTCGCAGATCGATCTCAGCGTGACGCCGGTGCGCAACCCGATGTTCGTCACCCTGTCGGACGGCGCGGTCCGCAACGCCTATGAGCTGCGCCTGCGCAACAAGCAGCACGAGGCGGTGCGCTATGACATCGCCGTCGAGGCCCCGGGCGCGATCGAGGTCAGCGTCGAGGGCGAGACGGACGGCGCCATCACCGTGCCACCCGACCAGACCCTGACCCGCCGGGTCTATCTGACCGCGGCGCCGGGCAGCCCGCTGGCGGGCACCGGCGCCACCCCCGTCATCCTGACGGCCCGCGATCCCGGCAGCCCGGCTCGGGCTGAGATCGACACCGTCTTTCATGGAAGGGACGCCGAATGACCCGCGAACTTACCGGCCGCCACGTGCTGGCCATCACGGTCGGGGCCTTTGCCGTGATCATCGGCGTCAATCTGGTCATGGCCTTCCAGGCCGTGCGCAGCTTTCCCGGGCTCGAGACGCGCAGCGCCTATATCGCCTCGCAGCAATTCGAGGCCGAGCGTGCGGCCCAGGCCGCCCTCGGCTGGACCGCCGCCCTGTCGTTGGACGGCGACCGGCTGCTGCTGACCCTGCAGGATGCCGAGGGGCAGGGGGTCAGGCCGCGCGCGCTGGCGCTGGTCCTGCGCCGGCCCACGCATCTGCAGGCCGACCAGCATCCCCGGCTGCTGGCCGAGGCGGCGGGCCGCTGGCACGGACAGGTGCGGCTGGCCCCGGGCAACTGGAATGCCGACCTGACCGCCGAGGCGGCGGATGGCACGCAGGTGCGCCTGCGCCTGCCGCTTTACGTGGGGAGCTGAGATCATGGCCGACCTGTCCGCTGGTCACCATCACCGGCTTGGCGCCTGCCCGGCCTGCGACGCCGCCCCCCTGGCGCAGCGCCTGGCCGAACGGGCCGAGGCCGCGCGTCCCGCCCGGCTGGTCCTGTCGCTGCCCGACGCGCATTGCGCGCTGTGCATCACCTCGGCCGAGCGCGCGCTGATGGCCCATCCCGGCGTCAAGGCTGCCCGCGTCAACCTGACCCTGCGCCGCGTGACCATCGAGGCGCCCGGCCTGACCGCGCTGGATCTGGTCCCGGTGCTGGCCCGCGCCGGCCATGAGGCGCATGAGCTGGATCCCGACGCGCTGGTCGGGGCCTCGGCCGACCGGGCGGGGCGCGATCTGCTGATGCGGATCGGCATCTCGGGCTTCGCGATGATGAACGTGATGATCCTGTCGGTCGCGGTCTGGTCGGGGGCCGAGGCCGCGACCCGCGACCTGTTCCACTGGATCAGCGCCGCCATCGCCCTGCCGACCGTGGCCTTCGCGGGCCGGCCCTTCTTCGCCAGCGCCTGGACCTCGCTGAAGGCGCGGCGCTTGGGGATGGACGTGCCGATCTCGCTGGCGCTGATCCTGGCCAGCGCGATCAGCGTCTTCGAGACGACGCAATCGGGCCATCACGCCTATTTCGACGCGGCGGTGATGCTGTGCTTCTTCCTGCTGATCGGGCGCTATCTGGACCACCGCACCCGCGCCATCGCGCGGTCCGCCGCAGCCGAGCTGACCGCGCTGGAGGTGCCGCGCGCCACCCTGATCTCGGGGATGGTGGAACGGGCGGTGGCGGTGGCCGACCTGCGCCCGGGCGATCTGATCCGCGTGCGCCCCGGCGGGCGCATCCCCGCAGACGGCATCATCGCGCAGGGGCGCAGCGAGATCGACCGGGCCCTGCTGACGGGCGAGACGATGCCGGTGCCCGCAGGCCCCGGCACGGCCCTGCAGGCGGGCGAGGTGAACCTGACCGGCCCCTTGGACCTGCGGGTGACGGCGGCGGGACAGGACAGTTCGCTGGCGCGCCTGACCGCGCTGGTCGAGGCGGCCGAGACGGCGCGGGGCCGCTATACCTCGCTGGCCGAACGCGCCGCGCGGGCCTATTCGCCGGCTGTGCATCTGCTGGCCTTCGGCAGCTTTCTGGGCTGGCTCTGGGGCACGGGCGATGTCCGGCTGGCGGTGAACATCGCGGCGGCGGTGCTGATCATCACCTGCCCCTGCGCGCTTGGGCTGGCGGTGCCGGCGGTGGTGACCTCGGCCTCGGGGCGGCTGTTCCGGCGCGGGCTGCTGATCAAGGACGGCACCGCGCTGGAGCGTCTGGCCGAGGTGGACACGGTCGTCTTCGACAAGACCGGCACGCTGACCCTGGGCCAGCCGCTGCTGCTGACGGATGTCCCCGAGGTCCTGCGCGCCCCCGCTTTGGCCCTGGCGCAGGGGTCGTCGCATCCCCTGTCGCGCGCTCTGGCCGAGGGGCTGGAGGGCACGATCCCCGCCACTGTCACGGATCTGTGCGAGCATCCGGGGCAGGGCGTCAGCGCCATCTGGCAGGGGCAGGCGCTGCGGCTTGGCCGCGCCGACTGGCTGGGGCTTGGCCCGCAACAGGACAGCGCGACCCTGTCCAGCTGGCTGGCGGTCGGGGATCAGCCGCCGCTGCGGCTGGACTTCTCGGACCGGCTGCGCCCGGGCGCCGAGGCGTGCATCGCCCGGCTGAAGGCGGACGGGCTGCGGGTGATCCTGCTGTCAGGCGACCGCGCGGCGCCGGTGCAGGCGCTGGCGGCGCAGCTGGGCATCGAGGACTGGCGCGCGGGCATCAGCCCGATGGGTAAGGCCGCGGCCATCGCCACACTGTCGGACGAAGGTGCCCGCGTGCTGATGGTCGGCGACGGGCTGAACGACACGGCGGCGCTGGCGGGGGCCCATGCCTCGATCTCTCCGGCCAGCGCGCTGGATGCGGCGCGGGTGGCCAGCGACATGGTGCTGACCGGCCGGGATCTGGCGCCGGTGGCCGAGGCGCTGGTCATCGCGCGTCAGGCCACCCGGCGGATCCGCGAGAACTTTGCCATCTCGATCGGCTACAACGTCATCGCGGTGCCGTTTGCGGTGATGGGTCTGGCCACACCGCTGCTGGCCGCCTTGGCCATGTCGGCCAGCTCGATCACGGTGACGCTGAACGCGCTCCGCCTGAACGGAAAGGCCCGCTGATGGAGATCCTGGTCATCCTGATCCCCGTCTCGCTGGCCCTGGGGGGGGTGGGCCTCGGCGCGTTCCTCTGGGCGCTGAGGAACCGCCAGTTCGAGGATCCCAAGGGCGATGGGGAACGGGTGCTGTCGGACCGGTGGGACGATCACCCCCGGCCCGACACGCCCCCCGACTGAAGGCCCAGGACAGCGGCGAAGGCGTCCAGATCCGGACCCAGGGCCGCGCGGGCCGCGAACAGCGTCGCTTGCGAGCGCAGGATCGGCGGCTCGTCCAGGATGCGCAGGTTGTTGGCCCGCAGCGTCTCGCCCGACGAGGTGATGTCGGCGATCGCCTCGGCGGTCTGGTTGGCGACGGTGCCCTCGGTCGCGCCCTGGCTGTCGACCAGCTGGTAATCGGCGACCTCGTGCGCGGCCAGATGCGCGCGTACCAGCCGGTGATACTTCGTGGCGATGCGCAGGCGGAACCCGTGCTGCGCGCGGAAATCGCGGGTGATCGCGGCAAAATCGTCCAGGTCGCGGCAATCGCGCCAGCAATCGGGCACCGCTAGGATCAGGTCGGCATGGCCGAAGCCCATCGGCGCCAGCTCGACCAGGTCCGAGGACCAGCCAGCCAGCTTCTCGCGCACCAGATCGGTGCCGGTCACGCCCAGCTCGATCCGCCCCGCCGCCAGCTCGCGCGGGATCTCTCCGGCCGACAGCAGGACCAGCTGCACGCCCTCCGCGCCCTCGACCCGGCCCGCATATTCGCGGTCCGACCCGGCGCGCGACAGGCGCACGCCACGCGCGGCGAACCAGTCGAAGGTCTGTTCCATCAGCCGCCCCTTGGACGGCACCCCAAGGCGGATCATGCGGATGCCTCCAGTTCGGCGACCAGTCCGGGGCGAATGATGCCGCCCACGGCGGGGATCTCGCGCCCGCGTCCCAGCACGCGGGTCAGCGCGTCATAGCGCCCGCCCGAGGCGACGGGCGGCCAGGTCGCGCGCCCGGGCAGCGTGCGGTCGGCATGGAAGGTGAAGGTGAAGCCGTCGTAATATTCCAGCGTGGTGCGCCCGTGGCTGGCATCGAAGATCACCGCGCCCAGGTCGATCCCGCGCGCCGCGATGGCGTCCATCCGCGCGTGGATGCGGTCCACCGCCGGGGCGATGGCGGGCATGTCGCGGGCCAGTTCAACCAGCGCCGGCAGGGCGTCCGATGCGGGCGCACGCAGAGCGAACAGCCGCTCCAGCCGCTCGGTCCAGACCGGGGACAAGGGCGGCACGGCGGCATCGGCCTGCAGGCGCGCGATGCGGCGGATCATCTCGTCCTCGGACCGCATCCCGGCCCAGGGCGCGGTGCTGTCCGGAAACGCCCGCGCCACCGCGGGCCTGGAGAACCGCGCCAGCAGCCGCGCGAAGCGGCCCGGGCGCCAGATGTGATGAGAGAGGGCACAGGCCCGCGCCTGCGTCAGCGGCAGCCCCGCCACGGCATCCAACAGCAGCCCCATGTCGCCCGTCTCGGCCTGCAGGTCCAGCGGCGCCAGCGCCTCGTGGAACAGCGCGAAGACCTCGGCATCGGCGGCGGGATCGCGGCTGAACAGCTCGAACCCGCATTGCAGGTATTCGTGGTCGCGCGGCGTCTCGGGGCGGGTGTCGCCCATGTCCTGCTTGCGGAAGATCTCGCCCAGATAGCAATAGCGCGCGGGCTCGGCGCCCGTCCGCATATGGGCCTGCACCACCGGCACGGTGAAATCCGGGCGCAGCATCATCTCGCCCCGGATCGGGTCGGCGGTGACATAGGCGCGCGCGCGCAGGTCCTCGCCATAGAGGTCCAGCAGGCTCTCGGCGGGCAGCAGGATGTCGGGGGCGACCTCCTCGGCGCCGGTCGCCCGAAAGCGGGCCAGCAGGCGCTGGCCGACATCCTGCTTGTCGCGCTTGGTGATCATCCCAGGATCCGCCGCACTTCGGCCACCAGATCGGCGCGGGCCACCTCGGTCTGGGCGGGCTGGGATTTCCATTCGTCCAGCGAGGCCTGGGCCGCGATCCTGGCGCCCAGGATCAGGTCCTTGACCTGCACGACGCCGCGCGCGGCCTCGTCCTCGCCTTGGATGATCGCCACCGGGGCGCCGCGCTTGTCGGCATATTTCAGCTGGTTGCCGAAGTTCTTGGGGTTGCCCAGATAGACCTCGGCCCGGATCCCGGCGGCGCGCAGATCGGCGGCCATGGCCTGATAATCGGCCATCCGGTCGCGGTCCATGACCGTCACGACGACCGGTCCCGCCGCCTCGTCCCCGGCCAGCCCCTTGGCGCGCAGCGCGGCCAGCAGCCGGTCCACGCCGATGCTGACGCCGGTGGCAGGCACCTTCTGGCCGGTGAAGCGCTCGACCAGCCCGTCATAGCGCCCGCCGCCCGCGACGGACCCGAACTGGCGCCTGCGGCCCTTCTCGTCCAGGATCTCGAAGGTCAGCTCGGCCTCGAAGACCGGCCCGGTATAATATCCCAGGCCCCGCACGACCGACGGGTCGATCACGGCCCGGTCCTCGGCCACGCCCATCGCGGAGAGAAGGCCGGCCATCTGCGAAAGCTCGTCCACCCCCTCGGCGCCCATCTGCGAGACGCCCACGGCGGCGCGCAGATTGTCCAGCGTCGCGGCATTGTCCGCGCCCTTCGAGGTCAGGAAGGCCAGCACCGGCGCGGCCTGCGCCTCGGAAAGGCCCACGCCCTCGATCTGCGCGCCGCTCTCGTCGCGCCGTCCCGTGGTCAGCAGCGCCAGGACGCCGTCGCGGCCGACCTTGTCGAACTTGTCGATCGTGCGCAGGACGTCGTCGGCGCGGTCCGTGTCGACCTCGGCCGCCTCGAGCACCCCGTTCAGGACCTTGCGGTTGTTCATGCGCACCAGATAGTCGCCGCGGGCGATGCCCACGGCCTCCAGCGCATCGGCCAGCATCGCGCAGATCTCGGCATCCGCCGCGACCGACCCCGAGCCCACCGTATCCGCATCGCATTGATAGAACTGCCGGAACCGCCCCGGGCCGGGCTTCTCGTTGCGCCAGACCGGACCCATCGCATAGCGGCGATAGGGGCTGGGCAGGTCGTTGCGGTACTGCGCCGCGACCCGGGCCAGGGGCGCGGTCAGGTCATAGCGCAGCGCCAGCCAGTCGCCCGCCGTGCCGCCGCCCGGAACGGCCTCCTCCTGCCAGGCGAAGACGCCGGCATTGGGGCGGTCCACGTCGGGCAGGAACTTGCCCAGGGCCTCGACCGTCTCGACGGCGCTGGTCTCCAGCGGATCGAAGCCGTGGCGGTGATAGACCTCGGCGATGCGGTCCAGCATGCGCTTGCGCTCGGTCACGTCGCTGCCGAAGTAATCGCGGAACCCCTTGGGCGTCTCGGCCTTGGGGCGGGGCTGCTTCTTGTCTTTTGCCATGGTATCGGTCGCCTTTTCGGGCCCATATTCAGGCGCCGCTCTAACGGAAGGTGACGACATGGACAAGCAGCCCGCAGCGCCCGGCGCGCAGGACCGGCTTCTGCAGCTGGAAGAGGCGCTGGCCCATCTGGCCCGCCTGACCGAGGACCTGTCCGAGGTGATCGCCCGCCAGGACCGCGACCTGGCCCGGCTGACCCGCCGCCTGGACCTGCTGCTGCAGGCCGAGGCCGACCGCCAGGCCGACGCCCCCGGCCAGGTCGCCCTGACCGACCAGCGCCCCCCGCATTACTGAGGCGGGGGGCCGAACCCCCACCTTTCATCTTGGCATAAATATCCTCGGGGGGTCCGGGGGGCGAAGCGCCCCCGGTCGTCGCCCCCCGGCAAGGTCCCGCCCTCCTTGGGAAATCGCGCCTTCCCCCATCATCTTCGATGCGCTAGACGCAATCCGAAAAGAGTTTCGGACAACGAAAAGGATCGGTCATGGCCAATGTGGTGGTTGTCGGGGCCCAGTGGGGCGACGAGGGCAAGGGCAAGATCGTCGACTGGCTCTCGGAGCGGGCGGATGTGATCGCGCGGTTCCAGGGCGGTCACAATGCCGGCCATACGCTGGTCATCGGCGAGACGGTGTTCAAGCTGTCGCTGCTGCCCTCGGGCATCGTGCGGCCGGGCAAGCTGGCGGTGATCGGCAATGGCGTCGTGCTGGACCCCTGGGCGCTGTTCTCGGAAATCGACCGGCTGGCCGGGCAGGGGGTCGCCATCTCGACCGAGAACCTGATGATCGCCGAGAACACGCCGCTGATCCTGCCGCTGCACCAGGATCTGGACAAGCTGCGCGAGGATGCCGCCGGCAAGGCCAAGATCGGCACCACCGGGCGCGGCATCGGCCCCGCCTACGAGGACAAGGTCGGCCGCCGCACCATCCGCGTGGCCGATCTGGCCGACGAGGAGACCCTGGACAGCCGTCTGGACCGCCTGCTGGCCCATCACGATGCGCTGCGCAAGGGTCTGGGCGCCTCGCCCATCGACCGCGCCGACCTGAAGGCCCGGCTGATGGAGATCGCGCCCCAGCTGCTGCCCTATGCCCAGCCCGTCTGGAAGATCATGGGCGACGCGCGAAAGGCCGGAAAGCGCATCCTGTTCGAGGGCGCCCAAGGGTCCCTGCTGGACATCGATTTCGGCACCTATCCCTATGTGACCTCGTCGACGACGACCTCGGGGGCCGCGGCCTCGGGGACGGGCGTGGGGCCGGGGGCGATCGGCTTCGTGCTGGGCATCGTCAAGGCCTACACGACCCGCGTGGGCGAGGGGCCGTTCCCGACCGAGCTGGACGATGCGGACGGGCAGCGCTTGGGAGAGCGCGGCCACGAGTTCGGCACGGTGACGGGGCGCAAACGCCGTTGCGGCTGGTTCGACGCAGTGCTGGTGCGCCAGACCTGCGCCATCTCGGGCGTGAACGGCATCGCCCTGACCAAGCTGGACGTGCTGGACGGGTTCGAGACACTGAAGATCTGCACCGGCTACGAGATCGACGGCGTGACCTATGACTATCTGCCCACCGCCGCCGCGCTGCAGGCCAAGGTGACCCCGATCTATGAGGAGATGGAGGGCTGGCAGGAATCCACCGCCGGCGCGCGCAGCTGGGCCGAGCTGCCTGCGGCTGCCATCAAGTACGTCCGCCGGGTCGAGGAGCTGATCCAGTGCCCCGTCGCCATGCTGTCGACCAGCCCCGAGCGGGACGACACGATCCTGGTGACCGATCCCTTCGCGGACTGATCTCGCCCGCGACCCCGCGTCCCCTTGCGTCCCGCGACCGCCGGGGGACATCCTTTCCCCCGGACCCCCTGGGGGATATTTCTGCCAAGATGAAAGGACGACCCGTCATGCAGCTGAAGGCCCGCAAGAGGTGGTCGATCTTCATTCTGGTCGTGGCGCTGCCGCTCTATGTGATGGCGGCGGTCACGCTGATGAACTGGCTGGACGGGCGCTTCGGGCGCCAGCCGATCTGGATCGAGCTGCTGATCTATGTCGGTCTGGGGGTCCTGTGGGCGCTGCCCTTCAAGAAGGTCTTCCTGGGCGTCGGCAAGGGGTGAGGTCCGCTTGGGTCCGCGATCCGCGCGGGGTGACCGTGATCGGTGGCGGTGCGGTCGCTTCGGAGGATCTGGACGGTGCCCTGGCGGTCGCTCCGTTGCTGGTGGCGGCGGATGGGGGGGCGGACCGGGCCCATGATCTGGGACGGGCGCCCGATTGGGTGATCGGGGATCTGGACAGCATCTCCGACGCCGCGCGGGCACGGGTGCCCGGCGGACGCCTGCTGGAGGTGGCCGAGCAGGACAGCACCGATTTTGCCAAATGCCTGGGACGGATCGACGCGCCGCTGATCATGGCGGTGGGATTTGCCGGGCTGCGTCTGGATCACACGCTGGCGGCCCTGACGGCCCTCGTGCAACCGGAGGCGCCTCGGGTGGTGATGCTGGCCTCGGAGGACGTGATCCTGGCCTGTCCGGCGCGGATCGACCTGCCACTGCCGGCGGGAACGCGGGTGTCGCTGTTTCCTATGGGCCCGGCGCGCGGGACCAGCCGGGGGCTGGAATGGCCGATCGACGGGATCGAGATGACGCCGGGCGGGCGGGTCGGAACCTCGAACCGCGCCCTGGGGCCGGTGAGCCTGCGGATCGAGGGGCCGATGCTCTTGATGCTGCCCCGCGATTGCCTGGGGGTGGTGCTGGGCGCGCTCGGTCGCTGAGGGGGCGGTTGTCGTCGCGGCCTCGATGGCTTATCTGAGGGGCGAACCCCCGGAGGCCGCCCATGTCGCTGAACCCGATCCGTCCCTGGCGCAACATCGAACGCCGGAAATCGCGCCAGATCATGGTGGGCAACGTCCCCGTGGGCGGCGACGCCCCGATCAGCGTGCAGACCATGACCAACACCAACGGCCATGACGTGCGTGCCACGCTGGACCAGGTCATCGCCTGCGCCGAGGCCGGGGCCGACATCGTGCGCATCAGCGCGCCCGATCAGGAGACGACGACCGCGCTGCGCGAGATCTGCCGCGAAAGCCCGGTGCCGATCGTGGCGGACATCCATTTCCACTACAAGCGCGCCATCGAGGCGGCCGAGGCGGGCGTGGCCTGCCTGCGCATCAATCCCGGCAATATCGGTGACGAGACCCGGGTGCGCGAGGTCATCAAGGCGGCCCGGCATCACGGTTGCTCGATGCGGATCGGGGTCAATGCGGGGTCGCTGGAGCGGCATCTTCTGGAGAAATACGGCGAGCCCTGCCCGGATGCGATGGTCGAATCCGGCATGGATCACATCAAGATCCTGCAGGACAACGATTTCCACGAGTTCAAGATCAGCGTGAAGGCCAGCGACGTGTTCCTGTCGGCGGCCGCCTATGCGCAGCTGGCCGAGATCACCGATGCGCCGATCCATCTGGGCATCACCGAGGCCGGCGGCTTCGTCGGCGGCACGGTGAAGTCCGCCGTGGGTCTGGGCAACCTGCTGTGGTCGGGGATCGGCGACACGATCCGCGTCAGCCTGTCCGCCGATCCGGTGCAGGAGGTCAAGGTCGGCTTCGAGATCCTGAAATCGCTCGGGCTGCGGACGCGGGGCGTGCAGATCATCAGCTGCCCCTCCTGCGCGCGGCAGGGCTTCGACGTGATCCGCACGGTCGAGGCGCTGGAGCAGCGGCTGGAGCACATCAAGACGCCGATGAGCCTGTCGATCATCGGCTGCGTGGTGAACGGCCCCGGCGAGGCGCTGATGACCGATCTGGGCTTCACGGGCGGCGGCGCGGGCTCGGGCATGATCTACATGGCCGGCAAGCAGAGCCACAAGCTGTCCAACGACCAGATGGTCGATCACATCGTCGAACTGGTCGAGAAGCGTGCCGAGGTGCTGGAGGCCGAGGCGAAGGCGGCAGAGTAAGGCGCATGGTTCTGTGACGAAAGGCCGGGGGCTGAGGCTGGCGCCGATGGGCGACCCCTGCCGAAGCAGGCTGTCGAAGCCGATTCGCCCCGGCAAGATGATCCGGTGATTTTGGTGTAGCCCCCGACGCGGTGTCGCCGGGGGTTTTTCCTTGGTGTCAGCCGATCATGGGCGCAGACCCGGATCCGGGCGTCACTTGCGCGTGCCCGAGCGTTCGCGGGCGGGCAGGTCTCCGGCGTGATCCAATGCACCGGAGGGCGCGGTAGCGCGCTCGGTGCCGGCCAAGCCCTTCTTGCCGGGATCGGCATCAGGATCGTTCGGGTGCAGCGCGCCGCCTCCTTCCAGCATCGGATTCGGCGTCTCGGCCTCGGTCTTCAGCTGCATCGCCTGTTCGGCCAGCTCGGTCTGGCTGGCGCCACCGGCCTCGCGGCGGCCGCGTTCCTCGGTGGCGCGGTCCAGCGCGGCGGTCAGGTATTCCGCCTTGCTGCGCGTGCCCTCGTTGCCGCCGGCCGAGGACTTGCCCGAGGGCCGGACCTTGCCGCGCGCCTCACGGCCCTGCCGGGCGGCGATGTCGCGGGCGCGGTTTCGGCGCACCCGCAGCAGCCCGATCAGATCCGACAGGTCCTTGTCGGACAGCTGACCCAGGGCGGGCTGGCGGCTTTGATTGGCAAATCCCAGCTCTTCCTGGCTCAGGGCCCGCTGTTCTTCGGGGGTGGCGGGGGTGTGGTCGGTCATCGAAGCCTCCGGGTTGCCATGCGGTCGCAAACCCAACGTAGGCGCCTTGGCAGGGTTCCTCTGCCACACCCCCGGCGCCGTGACGACGCAAAAGCGTTTTCCCAGACTTGAATATCGCTTTTTTCGCGGCTATGGCTGTGCTGGTATCACGCGGTCCCCTTCAGGTTGCGCGTGTCGATTCCCTTTCGCGTAACCGTGAGCTTTGCACATGACCCTGCCCAACCAGACCCCGATCCCCGAACTCTACGTCTCGGAGGCCGCCGCCGAGGCGCTCAAGGACGATGCGGGGCAGATGCCCAGCTGGGACCTGACGCCGCGCCAGATCTGCGATCTGGAGCTGCTGATGAACGGCGGCTTCAACCCGCTGAAGGGCTTCCTGACCGAGGCCGACTACAACGGCGTCGTCAACGAGATGCGGCTGGAATCGGGCGCGCTGTGGCCGATGCCCATCACGCTGGACGTGTCTGAGAAATTTGCCGACGGCCTGCCCACCGGCACCGACATCGCGCTGCGCGATCAGGAAGGCGTGATCCTGGCGATCATGTCGGTCACCGACAAATGGGTGCCGAACAAGGCGCTCGAAGCCGAGAAGGTCTTCGGCGCCGACGATCTGGCCCATCCGGCGGTCAACTACCTGCACAACACCGCGGGCCCGGTCTATCTGGGTGGCCCGGTCAAGGGTCTGCAGACGCCGACGCATTACGACTTCCGCGCCCGCCGCAACACGCCCAACGAGCTGCGCGCCTTCTTCAAGAAGCTGGGCTGGACCCGCGTCGTGGCCTTCCAGACGCGCAACCCGCTGCACCGCGCGCATCAGGAGCTGACCTTCCGCGCCGCCCGCGAAGCGCAGGCCAACCTGCTGATCCATCCGGTCGTCGGCATGACCAAGCCGGGCGACGTGGACCACTTCACCCGCGTGCGCTGCTACGAGGCGGTGCTGGACAAGTATCCGGCCGCGACCACCAACCTGTCGCTGCTGAACCTGGCGATGCGCATGGCGGGCCCGCGCGAGGCGGTCTGGCACGGCCTGATCCGCGCCAACCATGGCGTCACGCACTTCATCGTGGGCCGCGACCATGCCGGTCCGGGCAAGAACAGCCAAGGCAAGGACTTCTACGGTCCCTATGACGCCCAGACCCTGTTCACCCAGTACAAGGACGAGATCGGCGTCGAGATGGTCGACTTCAAGCACATGGTCTATGTGCAGGAAAAGGCCAGCTATTTCCCCGCCGACGAGATCCCCGAGGGCTCGACCGTGCTGGACATCAGCGGCACCGAACTGCGCCGCCGCCTGCGCGAGGGTCTGGACATTCCCGAATGGTTCAGCTTCCCCGAGGTCGTGCAGCAGCTGCGCCGCACCTCGCCGCCGCGCGCCCAGCAGGGCTTCACGGTGTTCTTCACCGGCCTGTCGGGTTCGGGCAAGTCGACCGTCGCCAACGCGCTGATGGTCAAGCTGATGGAGATGGGCGGGCGTCCCGTGTCGCTGCTGGACGGCGACGTGGTCCGCAAGCACCTGTCCTCGGAGCTGGGCTTCTCGAAGGAGCATCGCGACATCAACATCAAGCGGATCGGCTATGTCGCGTCCGAGATCACCAAGAACGGCGGCATCGCGATCTGCGCGCCGATCGCGCCCTACACCGCGACCCGTCGCGCCGTGCGCGAGATGGTCGAGGCCGGTGGCGCCTTCGTCGAGGTCCATATCTCGACCCCGATCGAGGAATGCGAGCGCCGCGACCGCAAGGGCCTGTACAAGCTGGCCCGCGAAGGCAAGATCAAGGAATTCACCGGGATCTCGGATCCCTATGAAGAGCCGAAGAATGCCGAGCTGGTCGTCGACACCAGCGACATCGACGTGGACGGCGCCGCCCACCAGGTGCTGCTGAAGCTGGAAAGCATGGGCCTGATCGGCCTCAGCTGATCGCGACTGCAAGTTTCGGAACGGCCCCGGCACCCTGCCGGGGCCGTTTCGCGTTTGTCCCGGGGCGCGCGGAACCCGCCCTGCCACCCGAAGGTTCGACCCCGGCCGTTTCCGCCGCGAAGGATATCCCCGATGACCACATCGACCGCCGCGCCCAGGGGCGTGAACCCTTGGGCCGCGACCGTGCTGCTGCTGATGG
This sequence comes from Paracoccus gahaiensis, assembly GCF_005048225.1. Classification (GTDB taxonomy): domain Bacteria; phylum Pseudomonadota; class Alphaproteobacteria; order Rhodobacterales; family Rhodobacteraceae; genus Paracoccus; species Paracoccus gahaiensis. The sequence continues at coordinate 317,451 of NZ_SUNI01000001.1, read as the reverse complement.
GCAATTTCATGAACCTAGTCGATGTCAGCATCGTCAACGTGGCGCTGCCCTCGATCCGGGCCGACCTGAACGCGACCGAGACGCAGATCGAATGGGTCTCGGCCGCCTATGTGCTGGCCTTCGCGGTGGGGCTGCTGCCCTGCGGGCGGTTCGGGGACAAGCTGGGGCGCAAGCGGCTGTTCCTGTCGGGGGTGGGGCTCTTCACGCTGGCCTCGGTCCTGTGCGGGCTGGCGCCGGGCATCTGGGTGCTGATCGCGGCGCGGGCGCTGCAGGGGATCGGCGGCGCGATGATGGTGCCGCAGGTCATGGCGATCATGCATGTGCTGTTCGCACCCGAGCAGAAGGCCCGGGCCTTCGCGCTGGCGGGCGTCGTGGTCAGCCTTGGCGCGGTCAGCGGGCCGCTGCTGGGCGGGCTGCTGATCACCGCCGACATCCAGGGGCTGGGCTGGCGGCCGATCTTCCTGGTGAACCTGCCCATCGGCCTGCTGGTCGTTCTGGGCGGCCTGCGGCTGATCCCGACCATGTCCTCGGCGCGCGAGATGGCCATCGACTGGCGCGGGGTCGGGCTGTTCGCCGCCGCCATCACGCTGGTCGTGCTGCCGGTGATCGAGGGGCCGCTGCTGGGCTGGCCGTGGTGGTCGCTGGTGGCGCTGGCCAGCGCCGCGCCGGTGGGCTGGCTGTTCTGGCGCCGCCAGCAGGCGCTGGAACGCGCGGGCCGCGAACAGCTGCTGCCGGTGCAGCTCTTGCGCGACCGGGGCTATCTGTCGGGAGTCATCGTGGTGATGCTGCATTTCTCGGCCATTCCGGGGATGTTCCTGATCTTGGCGATCTATCTGCAGACGGGCTTCAGGTTGAGCCCGCTGCAATCCGGGCTGGCCACGGCACCCTTTCCTCTGGGGGTGATGCTGGGCAGCTGGGTGACGGCGCGCTTCGGCATCCGCGCCATGACCCGGCGCATCGCGATGGGCGCCGGGATCATGCTGGTCGGCATGATCTGGCTGCGCCATGCGGCGGGCCATCCGCCCGCCGATCTGCATCTGTGGACGCTGGCCGCGCCCCTGGCCCTGAACGGTTTCGGAATGGGGCTGGCCATCTCGCCGCTGTTCCAGATGGTGCTGCGCGACGTGCCCGGGCCGATGGCGGGGGCGGCGACCGGAGGGATGCAGGCCTTCCAGCAGGTCGGCGCGGCCATCGGCATCGCGCTGGCCTCCAGCCTGTTCTTCGTGCATCTGCGCGGGACGGGCGATTATCCGGCGGCGCTGGCCACCGCGCTGACCTATCAGGTCTGCGTCTTTGCCGCGATCCTGACCCTGCTGGCGATCCGGGCCCGCACGGTGCGCCGCGTGCGGGTACCCGGATGAGCGGCTGGCGATCCTCGCTGGAGGTCTGGGATCTGGCCTCGGCCAGCGCCCGGGTGATCCTGCGCACGGAAAAACTGATCGAGGCGCCGAACTGGCATCCCGATGGCTGGTTCCTTGTCAATGGCGAGGGGCGGCTGTGGCGGGCGGACGAAGCGGGGCTGCACCTGATCGACACCGGCTGCCCCGAGCGGTGCAACAACGACCACGGCATCCTGCCCGACGGGCGCATCGTCTTTTCGGCGCATGACGGGACGGGGGCGGGCATCCACATCTCGGATGGGCGCGAGGTGCGGACCCTGCCGCTGCCCCGGCCCAGCTGGTGGCACGGCGCCGGGACGGAACGTCTGGTCTATGCCTGCGCGCGCGGCGGCGACCGGGTCGTGCGGATCGCCAGCTGCGACCTGGAAGGCCACGACGAGCGGATCCTGACCCCGGGCATCGCCCATCATGACGGCCCGGATCTCAGCCCCTGCCGCACGTGGATCTGGTTCAACTCGGACGCCACGGGGCACGCGCAGATCTGGCGGATGCGGTCCGACGGATCAGAGGCCGCACCGGTCTTTCGCGACGACCATGTGAACTGGTTTCCCCATCCCTCGCCCTGTGGCAGCCACGTCATATGGCTGGCCTATGCGCCGGGCACGCAGGACCACCCGCGCGACCGTCCCGTGGCGCTGCACATCATGCGACCGGACGGGACGGGGCGGCGGAAGCTGCTGGATTTGTGGGGAGGGCAGGGAACGCTTAACGTGCCCTGCTGGGCGCCGGACGGGCACGCCTTTGCCTTCATGCGCTATGCGCGGCTCGGTCAGTGAACGCTGACCGGCATCATCTCGTTCTGCCGCGCCAGCGTGAAGGCCAGGCTGCGATCCTGGACCAAGGCCAGACGCTCGCCCTCGGCATCATGCACGGCATAGACGTCCTGCCCTTCGGGCAGCTGCTCGCGGATGTCGCGGGGCAGGGTGGCGAGGGCCACCTTGCGGATGTAGACTGTCTGGGCGACGTCGATATCGCCGAAATCGTATCTGCTATTCAAGACGTTCCCCTTCCTTGCGGCTGATGGGAATGGATCGGACGACCTGATGCGGGGTGACCCGTCTCAGATCAATGTTCAAAAGCCCGTTGTCGAGACCCGCGCCCATCACCTCAACGCCGTCGGCCAGCACGAAGTTGCGTTGAAATGCGCGGGCCGCGATCCCGCGATGCAAAAAGACGCGGTTGTCCTCGCCCTCGGGCTGGCGGCCCCGGATGACCAGTTGGCGGTCCTCGGTCGTGATCGCCAGATCCTCCTCGGCAAAGCCTGCGACGGCCAGCGTGATGCGGAACCCGTTGGGCGCGATATGTTCGATATTGAAGGGCGGATAGCCCTCGGCCCCTTTGGCGGCGCGTTCGGCCAGGCGTTCTAGCTGGTCGAAGCCCAGAAGATAGGGGTGAGACCCCAAGGACATCTTTGTCATCTCAGCCCTTTGCATTGCAGCGACTGCGTGGCGCGGGTCCCGAAGCGATGTGGCAACCCGCCTGATCGGAATATGGAAAGTCGCGGGCATTTTTGCAAGAACTGCATGTCGTGCAATGCGCCCGCAGCCCCGGATTCGAACAGGGGCAGTTAACAGACGCGCATCGCCGCGCTATACTGGATGAAACCGGCATCGACAGCCCGAAAGCGTCCAAAGATGAACATGCAGCATTCGATGACCCATGATGATATCGCGCGCACCCGCCTCGAGGCGCTGCGCTGCGAGCATCGCGATCTGGACGAGGCGATCGCGGCCCTGCAGGGCCAGCAGCTGACCTCGTCCCTGGCCCTGCAGCGGCTGAAGAAGCAAAAGCTGTCGCTCAAGGATCGCATCGCCCGGCTGGAGGACGAGCTGACCCCCGACATCATCGCCTGATTGAAGGCCGCGCCCCCCCGCGCTATGCGGGACCCGGCAAGGATCAATGGGGGCCGCGATGGACGAACCGGTGGGAATTATCATGGGCAGCCAGTCCGACTGGCCGACCCTGCGCGAGGCGGCGGATGTGCTGGACCAGCTGGGCATTCCCTGGCACGCGCGCATCGTCAGCGCCCATCGGACCCCCGACCGGCTGTGGGACTATGGCCGCTCGGCCGTCGATCGCGGGCTGCGCGTCATCATCGCGGGCGCGGGCGGGGCGGCGCATCTGCCCGGCATGATGGCCAGCAAGACGCGGATCCCGGTGATCGGCGTGCCGGTCCAGACCAAGGCCCTGTCGGGGGTCGATTCGCTCTATTCCATCGTGCAGATGCCCAAGGGCTATCCGGTGGCCACCATGGCCATCGGGGCTGCGGGCGCCGCCAATGCCGGGCTGATGGCCGCCGCCATCCTGGCACTGTCCGATCCGTCTTTGGCACAAAGGCTGGACGATTGGCGCGCGGCGCTGTCGGCCTCGATCCCCGAGGAGCCGGTCGATGAGTGAGATCCGCACCCTCGGCATCCTGGGCGGCGGTCAGCTGGGCCGCATGATCTCGGTCGCGGCCAGCCGCCTCGGGCTGCGCTGCCACATCTTCGAGCCCGGCGCGGCGCCGGCCGGCGATGTCGCCTGGCGCGTGACGACGGCTCCCTACGAGGACGAGGCCGCCCTGCGCGCCTTCGCCGCCTCGGTCGATGTCATCACCTATGAATTCGAGAATGTGCCGACCAGCGCGCTGGATCTGCTGGAAAGCCTGGCGCCCATCCGCCCGAACCGCCGCGCGCTGGCCGTCTCGCAGGACCGGCTGACGGAGAAGTCCTTCCTGAACCAGATCGGCTTGGCCACCGCCCCCTTCGCCGATGTCCCCGATGCGGGCGCGCTGGACGCGGCCATCGCGGAGATCGGGCGCCCCTCGATCCTCAAGACCCGCCGCATGGGCTATGACGGCAAGGGCCAGGTCCGCATCGGGGACGGCCCCGCCGACTGGACCGGCGGGCCCTCAGTGCTGGAAGGGTTCATCGACTTTTCGGCCGAGATCAGCGTCATCGTCGCGCGCGGCGCCGATGGGCAGGTGGCGGCCTTCGATCCGGGCCTGAACGTGCATGAAGGTGGCATCCTGCGCACCACCACCGTGCCCTGCGGCCTGGCCGGGGCGGTCACCACCGATGCCGTGCTGATCGCCGCCCGCATCGCCACCGCGCTGGACTATGTGGGCGTCATGGGGGTCGAGCTGTTCGTCACCCCCCAGGGCCTGATCGTGAACGAGATCGCGCCGCGCGTCCACAATTCCGGCCATTGGACGCAGGCCGGATGTGCCGTCGACCAGTTCGAGCAGCATGTCCGCGCCGTGGCGGGCCTGCCCCTGGGCGATGGCCGCCGCCATGCCGATGTGGTGATGGAGAACCTGATCGGCGACGACATGGACCGCGTGCCCGAGCTGCTGGCGCAGCCGCGCACCCAGGTCCATCTCTATGGCAAGGGCGAGGCGCGTCCCGGTCGCAAGATGGGCCATGTGAACCGGATCACCGGCTGATGGCCCCCCGCCTCGCGGTCCGCGCGGCGATCCTGCATCGGGCCCTGGTGCTGGTGGTGAATGCCTGGCCGGGCCATGGCTCGGACCTGTGGTGCCTGCCCGGCGGCGGGGTCGAGCCGGGCCAGTCCCTGCCCGACACGCTCATCCGCGAGGTGGCCGAGGAGACCGGCTTGCAGGTCACCCCCGGCGCCCCCTTCCTGATCAACGAGTTCCACGACCCCGCCTCAGGCTTCCACCAAGTCGAGATCCACTTCCGCGCCACCCTGACCGGCCCCGACCTGATCACCCTGGCCGACCCCGAAGGCATCGTGAACCGCGCCCGATGGGTGACGCGGGCCGACCTCGCGCAACTTCGCCACAAACCCGACAGCCTCGGCGCGTCCATCTGGGGCGGCGGCGACGCGCATTACGACCCGCTCGAGACGGTCATCTTCTAAGCGAACCCCACCCCCTTCATCTTGGCTGAAATATCCCGGGGGGTGCGGGGGGCTGGCCCCCCGCCGTCGCGGGACGCACCCTTATTCTGCGGCCTGCTTGACCGCCGTTTCCGACCCGACCTTCATGCGGAAGCCGCGCTCCAGCTGGTCGAAGGGCGCCACCGGGTAGTCGCCCGAGAAGCAGGCATCGCAATATTGCGGACAGCTCTTGTTGCGCCCCTCGGCCTCGCCCACCGCACGATACAGCCCGTCCAGCGAGACGAAGGACAGGCTGTCCACGCCGATCCATTCGCGCATCTCGTCGGGCGTCATGTTGGCGGCCAGCAGCTTGTCGCGATCGGGCGTGTCGACGCCGTAGAAGCAGGGCCAGGCGGTCGGAGGCGAGGCGATGCGGAAATGCACCTCGGCGGCGCCCGCATCCAGGATCATGTCCTTGATCTTGCGGCTGGTGGTGCCGCGCACCACGCTGTCATCGACCAGCACCACCCGCTTGCCAGCGATCAGCGCGCGGTTGACGTTCAGCTTCAGCCGGACGCCCATGTTGCGGATCTGCTCGGAGGGCTCGATGAAGGTCCGGCCCATATACTGGTTGCGGATGATGCCCATGCCGTAGGGAATCCCCGATTCCTGCGCATAGCCAATGGCGGCGGGGGTGCCGCTGTCGGGGACCGGGCAGACCAGATCGGCCTCGACCGGGGCCTCGCGCGCCAGTTCCACGCCGATCTGGCGGCGGGTCTCATAGACCGAGCGCCCGCCGATGATCGAATCGGGGCGCGAGAAATACACGTGCTCGAAGATGCAGAACCGCCCCGTGGAGGGCCCGAAGGGGCGCGAGCTTTCGATCTTGCCCTTCGAGATCACCACCATCTCGCCCGGCTCGACCTCGCGCAGGAATTCCGCGCCGATGATGTCCAGCGCGCAGGTCTCGGAGGCCAGCACATAGCCGTCCTCGCCCACCCGGCCCACGACCAGCGGGCGCACGCCCAAGGCGTCGCGCACGCCGATCAGCTTGGTGCGGGTCATGGCGATGACCGAGAATGCGCCCTCGACGCGGCGCAGGGCGTCCTTCATCCGCTCGGGGATGTTGCGCTGGATCGACCGGGCCATCAGGTGGATGATGCATTCGCTGTCCGAGGAGGACTGGAAGATCGAGCCGCGCTCGATCAGTTCGCGGCGCAGCGCGGCGGCATTGGTGATGTTGCCGTTATGGGCGATGGCGCAGCCGCCCATGTGGAACTCGCCGAAGAAGGGCTGCACGTCACGGATCGCGGTATTGGCCTTGGTGCCGGTCGTCGAGTAGCGCACATGGCCGATGGCCAGCGGCCCGGGCAGCGTCGACATCACGTCCGGCTTGGTGAAGTTGTCGCGCACATAGCCGAAGCGGTGGGCGCTGTTGAAGCCGTGTTCGGGATCGTGGGTGACGATGCCGCCGGCCTCCTGCCCGCGATGCTGCAGGGCGTGCAGCCCGAGGGCCACGAAGTTCGACGCGTCAAGCACGCCGATGGCGCCGAAGATGCCGCATTCTTCGTGGAGGCGGTCCGAATCGAAGGGATGGGCCAGGAATGGTTGCATTGGCACGGACCTCGATGGCTGGGGGCTGTCCTGCGCTATGTAGGGCCGGGAACCCCTAAAGTCACGCCCCCGCGGTCGGGCGGGGGCGCTTTTTCGTCATCCGCCCGTCATGCGGGCGGATCTTGGTACGGATCAGTTCACTGCGGGCGTGGTGGGGGTGGCGGGGGTCACCGGGACCGCATCGGCGGTGCAGGCGGCGACCATCTGCTCGTAGCGGTTGACGATCCAGCCCGGCGCGTCGGCGGGGATCTGCTCGTCCATCTGGCCGCGCATGCGGGCGAAGACCTGCGCCGAGCGCGAATTCTCGACCATCTCGACGCTCTGGCTTGTCATCACCCGGTCATGGACGATGAAGGCGATGGCGACCAGCAGGATGCCGCGCGCGACCCCGAAGAGGAACCCCATGCCCTGATCGACCCCGCCCAGGGCGGATCGCTGCACGACCGACGAGAACAGCGGCGTGATGATCGAGAAGATCACCAGCGCCAGGGCAAAGACCACCGCGAAGCCCGCGATTGTGGCCAACTCGCAACTGTCGCCCAGAAAGCGGTCCAGCACGGGCAGCTGCGCCACCATCGGCCGCACCGTCGGCGCGAAGAGAAAGGCCAGGATGGCCGCCGCGATCCAGCCCAGGATCGCCAGCGATTCGCGCACGAACCCCCGCGACCAGGCCAGAATTGCCGACAGGATGATGACCCCTGCCACCACCGCGTCGATGATCGTAAATCCGTCCATTACCTGCCCTTTGCGCCGGTTGTCCCTGTTCTGCCGGCGGCCTAGCCGGCGCCGAACACCTCACCCACGAAGCCCGTCAGGTCGGTGATGCGCCGCAGCGTCATGCCGCCCGTGCCCTCGACCCTGGAAGCGTCCGGCAAAATCGCTTGTGAAAAACCAAGTTTTTGCGCCTCTTTCAACCTGTTTTCGGCCTGAGCCACCGGACGAAGCGCCCCGGACAGGCTGATCTCGCCGAAAAGCACGGCCTCGGGCGGCAGGGGCGCATCCTCGCGGGCCGACAGAAGCGCGCCGGCGATGGCAAGGTCGGCGGCGGGTTCCGCGACCTTCATGCCGCCCGCCACGTTCAGGAATACGTCGAGCCCCGCGAAGGGAATGCCGCAGCGCGCCTCGAGCACCGCCAGGATCGTGCTGACGCGGCCCGAATCCAGCCCCACCACCGTCCGGCGGGGCGAGGCGAGGGTCGAGGGGGCGACCAGCGCCTGCACCTCGGTCAGGACCGGGCGGGTCCCCTCGATCCCGGCAAAGACCGCGCTGCCGGCGATGGGCTGGCCGCGTTCGGACAGGAACAGCGCCGAGGGGTTGGCGACCTCGGCCAGGCCCGCGCCCGTCATCTCGAAGACGCCGATCTCGCCCGAGGGGCCGAAGCGGTTCTTGACGCTGCGCAGGATGCGGAACTGGTGGCCGCGCTCGCCCTCGAAATAGAGCACGCAATCGACCATGTGCTCGACCACGCGGGGGCCGGCGATCTGGCCGTCCTTGGTGACATGCCCGACCAGGATCACCGCGACGCCGCGCTTCTTGGCGAAGGTCACCAGCTCGTGGGCGGCGGCGCGGACCTGGGCCACGCTGCCCGGCGCGGCCTCGACCGTGTCGGACCAGAGCGTCTGGATCGAATCGATCACCGCCACGTCGGGGCGCTCGGTGTCCAGCGTCGTCAGGATGTCGCGCAGGTTCGTCTCGGCGCCGAGGCGCATGGGCGCGTCGGCCAGGCCGAGGCGTTGCGCGCGCATGCGGACCTGGGCCGAGGCCTCCTCGCCCGAGAAATAGATCGCCTGCAGCCCGGTGCGCGAGAAGGCGGCGGCCGCCTGCAGCATCAGCGTGGACTTGCCGATGCCCGGATCGCCGCCGACCAGCAGCGCCGAGCCGGGCACGAGGCCGCCGCCCAGCACGCGGTCCAGTTCCACCATGCCCGACAGGCTGCGCGGCGGCGGCGGTTCGGTCGTCGACAGCGCGGACAAGGGCACGGCCCGGCCCTTGTGGGCGCCGAGGCCGCGGCCCGGGCCCTGGGACAGGGGCGCTTCCTCGATGATGGTGTTCCAGGCCCCGCAGGCCTCGCAGCGCCCGGCCCATTTCTTGTGGGCGGCGCCGCAGGCAGTGCAGGTGAAGGCGGTGACGGATCTGGCCATGCCCCCCTGTCGCACCCGGGGGCAGCCGTCGCAAGATGGGTATTTGTGCAAAGAAGAAGGGCTCACGGCTTTGTCGGCTTGAATCTCGGGGGATGGGGGGGCAGGGTCCGGGCGGAATTTCAGGGGTTTGAACCATGACGCTCGGCTTTTCGCGTTTCGAATTCCTCATCGCCTGGCGCTACCTTCGGGCGCGCCGCGCCGAGGGGGGGGTCAGCGTCATGACCTGGATCAGCCTGATCGGCATCGCCCTGGGGGTGATGGCGCTGATCGCCACGCTGGCGGTGCGGGCCGGATTCCGGGCCGAGTTCGTGGACACGATCCTGGGCGCCAATGCGCATACGACGGTCTATGTCTCGCCGCAGCGGATCACCAACGAATTCACCGACGACGTCTATGTGGTGCCCGGGCGGATCGCGGATTACGACGCGATGGCCGCGCGGCTGGCCGAGGTGCCGGGCGTCACCCGCACCGCCGCCATCGTCAAGGGCCAGGTCATGGCCAGCGCCAATGACAGCTCGAACGTGGCCGAGGTGTTCGGCGTGGCGCGCAGCGATCTGGAGGCGATGCCGCGCATCGTGGACCCCGCCACATCGATGGGGGATCTGGAGCGGTTCGACGAGGGCATCGCCATCGGCTCGGGCATCGCGCGGGAATTGGGCGTGGGGGTGGGCGACCGCATCCGGCTGATCGCGCCGGAGGGGGCGCGCACGGCCTTCGGCACCACGCCGCGGGTCAGCGCCTATGAGGTGACCTATGTCTTCAGCGCCGGGCGCTATGACATCGACCGCACCCGCATCTACATGCCACTGGCCGAGGCGCAGTCCTATTTCAACCGCGAGGGCGTGGCCGACGAGATCGAGGTCTTCGTCGACGATCCCGAACGGGTGGGCGACTGGACGCTGGCGCTGATGCAGGCGGCGGGCGAGGGCGCGCAGACCTGGTCCTGGCGCGACAGTTCCGGATCGTTCCTGTCGGCCCTGGACATGGAGGATGACGTGATGTTCGTCATCCTGTCGGTGCTGGTGCTGATCGCCTCGATGAACATCACCAGCGGGCTGATCATGCTGGTCAAGAACAAGGGCCGCGACATCGGCATCCTCCGCACCATGGGGCTGACCGAAGGGTCGGTGCTGCGGGTATTCTTCCTCTGCGGGGCCTTCACGGGCATCCTGGGGACGCTGGCGGGGGTGGTGCTGGGCGTCCTGCTGGCGCTGAACGTCGACACGATCATGGCGGGCCTGAACGCGCTGACCGGGGGGGGCGCGTGGCAGCCCGAGGTGCGCGGCATCTATCGCCTGCCGGCCGAGCTGCGGCTGTGGGATATCGGGCGCGCGGTGGGGCTGTCGCTGGTCCTGTCCTTCGTGGTCACGATCTTTCCGGCGCGCCGGGCCGCGCGCATGAACCCGGTGGAGGCGCTGCGCTATGAATGACGTGTTGCGGCTGGAGGGCGTGGGCAAGACCTATGCCGCGGACGGGCCTTCGCCGGTGACCGTGCTGGCCGGGCTGGACCTGAGCGTGGCGCGGGGCGAGGTCGTGGCGCTGGTCGCGCCCTCGGGGGCCGGAAAATCGACGCTCTTGCATATCGCGGGGCTGCTGGACACGCCCGACACGGGCCGGGTCTTTCTGGGCGGGCGCGATATGACGGGGCTGCCCGACCGCGCCCGCACCGAGGCGCGGCGGCGCGAGCTGGGCTTCGTCTATCAGTTCCACCACCTGCTGCCGGAATTCAGCGCGGCCGAGAACATCGTGCTGCCGCAGTTGGCCGACGGGGTGTCGCCGCGCGTGGCGCAGACCCGGGCCACCGACCTTCTGGGCCGCGTGGGCCTGTCGCACCGCGCCGATCACCGACCCGCGCAGATGTCGGGCGGCGAGCAGCAGCGCGTGGCCTTCTGCCGGGCGCTGGCCAACCAGCCCGCGCTGCTGCTGGCGGACGAGCCCACAGGCAATCTGGATCCCGAGACCTCGGACAAGGTCTTCGACGTGCTGATGACGCTGGTGCGCGAGACGGGCCTCTCGGCGCTGATCGCCACGCACAATCATGCGCTGGCGGCGCGGATGGACCGGGTGGTGCGGCTGACCGCCGCCTGATCGTTGCGCCTGCGCGCGCCAGCGTGCATGCTGCGTGCCTGAAGCAAACTGGAAGGCGGGTCGGCGATGCGGGCAGTGATGATGGCGGGCGGCATGGGACTGGCCATGGCCGGGCTGGTGGCGGCCTGTGCGCCCGAGGCGCAGCCGCGCGGCGCGGCGCGCGATTATGCCGAGAATTGCGTGGTCTGCCACGGTCCGGCCGGGCGCGGCAACGGGCCCGCCGCCGTGGGCATGATGCCTGCGCCAAGCGATCTGACGATGCTGGCCGCCGAGAATGGCGGGGTCTTTCCCAAGACGCGGGTGATGGGCCAGCTGGTCGGCTACACCATGGGCCGCAGCACATCCCACATGCCGGTCTTCGAAGAGCTACGCGAAGGGCCGGTGGTCATGTATGACGACGGCTCGGGGCAGCGGGTGGCGACGCCGGCGCGACTGGTCGCGCTGGCGGATTACCTGCAGACCCTGCAGCGCGCGCCCTAGCGCAGAATGACGCGCGGCGTGGCGGTTTCGGGACCGACTTCGCCGATCACCGCGGCCCCGGCAAAGCCATGGCGGGCGAAGGCCTCGCGGACGGCCGCCAGCGCTTGCGGAGCGCAGGCCACCAGCAGCCCGCCGCTGGTCTGCGGATCGCTGAGCAGCGCGCGGGCGTCCTCGCCAAAGCCCTGGGGCAGTGCCACGCCGTCGCTGTAGCTGGCCCAGTTGCGGCCCGAGGCGCCGGTCACATGGCCCGCCGCGATCAGCGCGTCGATGCCCGTCAGGCGCGGCACGGCGGACCAGTCGACGACCAGATCGCAGCCCGAGCCGCGCGCCATTTCCAGCGCGTGACCGCCCAGGCCGAACCCCGTCACATCGGTCATCGCATGGACGCCCGGGATGGCCGCCAGATCGGGGCCGGGGCGGTTGAGGCGCGTGGTGACCTCGATCATCTGCGCGTAACCCTCGGGCGACAGGGCACCTTTCTTCAGCGCCGCCGACAGGATTCCGACGCCCAGAGGCTTGCCCAGCACCAGCACGTCGCCGGGCTGGGCATCGGCATTGCGCTTGAGCAGTGCCGGATCGACCAGACCGAGCGCCACGAGGCCGTAGATCGGTTCCACCGAATCGATGGTATGGCCGCCCGCGATGGGGATGCCTGCCTCGCGGCAGACCTGCGCGCCGCCATCCAGCACGCGGGCGATCGTCTCGGGCGAGAGGACGTTGATCGGCATGCCGACCACGGCCAGCGCCAGGATGGGGGTCGCGCCCATCGCATAGACGTCGCTGATCGCGTTCGTGGCGGCGATGCGCCCGAAATCGAAGGGATCGTCCACGACCGGCATGAAGAAGTCGGTGGTGGCGACCAGGGCCTGATGGTCGTTCAGGCGCCAGACGGCGGCGTCGTCCGAGGTCTCGATCCCGACCAGCAGTTCGGGCGGGACGGGCAGGGCGGCGCTGCCGCGCAGCAGGCCCGACAGCACGCCCGGCGCGATCTTGCAGCCGCAGCCGCCGCCATGGGCCAGCGAGGTCAGGCGGGGTTCGGGGGCGGTCTGGGTCATGGCTGTCTCCGGCTTGCGTGGCGCGAACCTTACCGCAGGCCGGACGGGATGTTCCAGACGGGCCGTCTGCTATCTGCTTGCAGGTCCGGGACGGCGCGACTAGAACGGCTCAAATTTTCAGGCCGCCGAAGGATCGGTGGCCCTTCTGTCTATGAGGGTGATGATGCAGGTCAAGGAAACGCAGAACGACGGTCTGAAGCGCGGATATCAGTTCACGCTGCCCGCAGCCGATCTGGCCGCCGCCGTCGACGCCAAGCTGAAAGAGGCGCAGCCCGAGGTCGAGATGAAGGGCTTTCGCAAGGGCAAGGTGCCCATGGCGATGCTGAAGAAGCAGTTCGGCCCCCGGATCCTGGGCGAGGCCATGCAGGACGCCATCGACGGCGCGCTGCGCGACCATCTGGAAGGCTCGGGCGACCGCCCCGCCGCCCAGCCCAAGGTCGAGATGGACAATGGCGACGGCTGGAAAGAGGGCGACGATGTCGTCGTCAACGTCACCTATGAGACGCTGCCGACGATCCCCGAGGTCGACCTGACCACGCTGTCGCTGGAAAAGCTGACTGTGCCCGCCGAAGAGGCCGCCGTCACCGAGGCGCTGGAGAACCTGGCGAAATCCTCGCAGGCCTTCGAGGACCGCGAGGCCGGCAGCGCCGCCGAAAACGGCGACCAGATCACCATCGACTTCAAGGGCTTCGTCGATGGCGAGGCGTTCGAGGGCGGCGAGGCCGAGGACTATCCGCTGGTCCTGGGCTCGAACAGCTTCATCCCCGGTTTCGAGGACCAGCTGGTCGGCGCCAAGGCCGAGGACGACCTGAAGGTCGAGGTGAGCTTCCCCGAGGAATACGGCGCCCCCCATCTGGCCGGCAAGGCCGCCACCTTCGAGTGCAAGGTCAAGTCGGTGAAGGCCCCGAAAGAGGCGCAGATCGACGACGAGTTGGCCAAGAAGTTCGGCGCCGAGGATCTGGACGGTCTGAAGAAGCAGATCACCGAGCGTCTGGAGGCCGAATATGCCGGCGCCGCGCGTCAGGTGATGAAGCGCTCGCTGCTGGACCAGCTGGACCAGAAGGTCAAGTTCGACCTGCCCGAATCGCTGGTCGAGGCCGAGGCCAGCCAGATCGCGCATCAGCTGTGGCACGAGGAGAACCCCGAGGTTCAGGGCCACAACCATGACGCCATCGAGCCGACCGACGAGCACAAGACCCTGGCCGAGCGCCGCGTGCGGCTTGGCCTGCTGCTGGCCGAGATCGGCCAGAAGGCCGAGGTGACCATCACCGACCAGGAGATGACCCAGGCCGTGCTGCGCGCCGCCCGTCAGTATCCGGGCCAGGAGCGCGCCTTCTTCGAGTTCGTCCAGAAGAACGAGGGGGCCCAGCAGCAGCTGCGCGCGCCGATCTTCGAGGACAAGGTCGTCGATCTGATCGCCGAAAAGGCGAAGGTCGAGGAAAAGACCGTGACCAAGGAAGAGCTGGAAAAGGCCGTCGAGGCGCTGGACGAGCTGTGATCCTGGCGCAGTGACGACAAGGGGCCGCATCTTCGGATGCGGCCTTTTTCATGTCCGGGGTTTCCGTTCCGCGCACCGGGACGGTCGGCGGGGGCGGATGCCTCCGGCGGGGATATTTTTGCCAAGATGAAAGAGGGCGGGCCCGTTTTGGCGGTCGGGGCCTCAGCCGCCGACGGGGCGGCGGCGGGCGCCGATCAGGCGAGTGACGCCGCGATCCCGGCTGAGGCGGGCAGCGTTCTGGCCGGGCGCGGGCAGGGAGAGCACGGCCTCGCGCAGGACCGTGATCGCGTCCTCGCTGCTGCGGGGCAGGTCGCCCGGCGCGATGGGGGCGCCGATCGTCACGCGATAGGGCTGGCGGGTCTTGTTCAGCACCTCGTTGAACAACGTCACGTCGCGCAGGGTCGGATGCATCTTGTCCAAGAAGTAGAAGAGAAGCGAGTTGCGGGCGCGGATGCGCAGCGGGATCACCGGTAGGTCGAACTTGCGCGCGATCATCGCCGCGCTGGCCATCCAGGGACGTTCGGTCAGGGTCAGACCGTGCCGCTTGGCCAGACGGCCCGAGGGGAAGATCAGCCCGAGACGCCCCGCGGCGATCGCGTCGCGGGTATAATCCATCGTCGCCCGGGTCTTGGCATGGCTGCGCTTTTCGGGGCGCCATTCGACCGGGGCGATCATCTCGATCATCTGCGGCAGGACGCGGATCATGTCGTGATTGGCATAGATGAACAGGTCGTCGCGCAGCTGCGAGATGACCGCGTTCAGGAAGATCCCATCCGCGATGCCGGTGGGATGGTTGGCGACGATCAGGGCAGGGCCGGTGGCCGGGATATGCTCCAGCCCCTCGACCTGCAGATCCTGCACCACCATATCGCTCATCCGGCGGAAGATCTCGGTGGGCGGCAGGTCGCGGAACTGGGCGCCCAGATCCACGGTCCGGGGATAGCGCAGCAGATGCATCATCGTCCATTTCGCCAGACGATGATGCGGACGGCCCGAAAAGAGCCAGGGCGCGCGCTCGGCGATCAGCGGGTCCAGCCGCGCCTGCATCTCGGCGCGTGCGTTCATCAGCGTGCTCATCCCGGTTTCCCCCTCAGCGGCCCGCCGCGATCATGCGCGAGACCATTTCGCGCGTGTTCCGGCTCAAACCCTCGAGAGCGGCGATCCGTTCCAAGGCGGCCCGGGCGCGAGCGCCCCGGGCGGCGTCATAGCGGGGCCAGGTCTCGAAGGCGGTGGACATGCGCGCGGCGATCTGCGGGTTGGCCGCGTCCATGCGCATGAGCCAGTCGGCGGTGAAGTCATAGCCCGACCCGTCGGCCGCATGAAAGCCCGCATGGTTGCCCGCCAGCCCGCCCAGCAGCGCGCGGAAACGGTTGGGGTTCTTCCAGTCGAAGTCGCGCCGCGCGGCCAGATCGCGGGCCACGGCCACCGCCTGCGCCGGGGGCGCGGCCATGACCTGGATCGCGAACCACTTGTCCATGACCAGCCGGTTGTCGGCGAACTCGGCCTCCAGCACCTTCAGCGCCGATCCCGCCCGGTCCAGTCGCACCAGGACCGCCAGGGCGGCCATCCGCTCGGTCATGTTCGAGGCGACGCCGAAGAGGATCTCGGCCCGCTCGCCGCCATCGATCCGGGCCAGCAGGCCCAGGGTGGCGATGCGCAGGGACCGGCGGGCCGCCGAGGCGGCATCGGGCGAATAGGCGCCGGGCACGGTCATCTCGTCGTAGAGGCGCGACAGCAGGTCCTGATGGGCCAGGGCGATGCGGCGTGCCAGATCGCCCCGCGTGGCATGGATCGCGTCGGGATCGGGGGTGGACCCTTCGGCGGCCATGCGGGTGGCGATCTCCTCCTCGCCGGGCAAAGTCAGGCAGAGGGCGCGGAAGGCCGGATCGGCACTCTCGTCGGCGGCCAGCGCGCCGATGGCGTCGATATAGGCCGAGGCTGCCGGATCGCCATGGATCAGCGCCGACAAGGCCAGCTCGCGCCCCGCCTCCCACCGCGCGAAGGGGTCGGTGTCATGGGCCAGCAGGAAGGCGCGGGTGGCGTCGTCCATCAGGCGCTTCAGCATGACCGGGGCCGAGAAGCCGCGCAGCGCCGAGACGACGGGACGGGCGCCCAAGCCACTGAAGGTGAAGCTTTCGCGCGCCTCGGTCATCTCCAGCACGCGGGTGGGGGCGACCTCGTCGCCATCGGGGCCGATCAGGCCGACCGCGATGGGGATCACGCGGGCGGGCTTGTCGGGCTGGCCGGGCGTCGGCGGCGTCGATTGGGCGAAGCTCAGCGTCAGGGTGCCGTCCTGCCAGTCCTCGACCATCTCCAGCACCGGGGTGCCCGCGTCGGTGTACCAGCGCTTGAACTGCGTGAGGTCGCGGCCGGTCGCATCCTGAAAGACCGTCAGCCAATCCTCGATCGTGGCGGCGTCGCCGTCATGGCGGGTGAAGTACAGATCCAGTGCGCGGGCATAGGCCTCGTCGCCGACCAGCAGCTTGAGCATGCCGATGACCTCGGCGCCCTTCTCGTAGACCGTGGCGGTGTAGAAGTTGTTGATCTCCTCGTAGCGGTCGGGGCGCGGGGGATGGGCCAGGGGGCCCTGATCCTCGCGGAACTGCCGGGCGCGCATGGTCTGCACATCCTCGATCCGCTTGACCGCCGCCGAGCGCAGGTCCGAGGTGAACTGCTGGTCGCGATAGACCGTCAGCCCTTCCTTGAGGCACAGCTGGAACCAGTCGCGGCAGGTGATGCGGTTGCCGGTCCAGTTGTGGAAATACTCATGCGCGATCACCGCCTCGATCCGCTCGTAATCCGTGTCGGTCGCGGTGTCCGGCGAGGCCAGCACCAGTTTCGAGTTGAAGATGTTCAACCCCTTGTTTTCCATGGCCCCCATGTTGAAATCATCGACCGCGACGATGTTGAACACGTCCAGATCGTATTCGCGGCCATAGACATCCTCGTCCCACCGCATCGAGGCGACCAGGCTTTCCATGGCGAAGCCTGCCCGGTCCTGATCGCCCGGGCGCACCCAGACATTCAACGCGACCTCGCGGCCCGAGCGGGTGGTGAAGCGGTCGCTGACCGCCACCAGATCGCCCGCGACCAGCGCGAAGAGGTAGGCGGGTTTCGGCCAGGGGTCGTGCCATTCCGCCACGCCCGCGTCGGTGCGGACCGGGTTGCCGTTCGACAGCAGCACCGGCAGGTCGCTGCGCAGCGTGACGTGAAAAACCGTCATCACGTCGGGGCGGTCGGGATAGAAGGTAATGTGGCGGAAACCTTCGGCCTCGCATTGCGTGCAGAAGATGCCGCCGGACAGGTAGAGCCCCTCGAAGGCGGTGTTGGCCTCGGGGTCGATGGCGACCTCGGTTTCCAGGATGAAGGGCGCGCGGGGCAGGGCGGCGGCGGCGATGGTCAGACGCTCGTCGGTGCGCGTGACATGGGCGGGGTCGGGGGCCTGCCCGTCGATGGTCAGCGCGCGCAATTGCAGGCCCGCGCCGCCGTCCAGGATCAGGTCCTCGGGGGCATCGGGATCGCGCATCGCCAGGTCCAGGGCGGCCCGGACGATGGTTCCGCGCCCCGCCAGCGTCAGGTCCAACCGGGTCTGGGACAGCAGGAAAGGCCAAGGCCGATAATCTGCAAGGTGCTGGACGGGTTGCAGTTTTGGGGCGGACATGGGCGGCGGCCTCTCGTGAAAAAACCGGACCGGGGCGGAACCCGGGCCTGACACCGGTGTTAATCGCCTGAACGCCGGCTCGCAAGACGCGGTGTCCGGCCTTGGCGGTTGACAGCCCATCGGCCGCGCGCCAAGCACAGCGACGTAACCCGGTCCCAAGACAGTCCGAACTGGAGGCTTCCATGAGCTATGATCCCAACGATCCGAACCGCCCGAAACCCGGCACGGGTCACAAGGAGACCTATGTCGAGCCGGTCGAGCGCAAGTCCTCGGCGCTGCCGCTGATCATCGGTGTGCTGCTGGCTCTGGCGCTGGCCTATTTCGTGCTGCAGCGGTTCATGGCCGATGACACGACCATCGTCGATGGCGACACGACCACGGTGACGACGACCGAGGACACGCCCGATCCGGTCGAGGCGCCCGCCGTCGTGGCCGAGCCCGATGCCGAGCCCGACACGGCCGAGATGGAGGCCGAAGCCGCTGCCGACAATGCCGCTGCCGATGCGGAAGCGGCCGCCGAGAGTGCCGCCGAAAGCGCGTCGGAAACGGCCGATGACGCGGCAGATGCCACCGGTTCCGCGGTCGATGCGGCCGGCACGGCTGCGTCGAACGCCGCCGATGCGGCGTCGGACGCGGCGAGCGATGCCGCCGATGCGGTCGAGGATGCCGTGACCGTCGACGAACCCGCCACCGAGACCGAGGCCGAGATCGACACGCCGGCGCCCGTGGCGACGCCTGACGCCACCGAGACGCCGGCCACCGAGACCCCGGACGTGGTCGAGACCCCCGATGCGGCTGAAGCCGAGACCGATACCGAGACCACCACGGTTCCGATCGAGCCGGTGACCGAGGATCCGGCGACGGACGACGCCACGACGGATGACGACGCGACGACGGCGCCCGCCCCGGCGAACTGATCGGTTCCGCCGACCGCAAGACGGCCCGGATGCAGCATCATCCGGGCCGTTTTCATATGGGCCGCGCAGGATGCGGCAATCGTGACGTCACGTCGGCCTTCGGTCGTGCCTGTCGCAGCCGAACCTTGTGAAATAATCTTTCCCGATGCTATGTGTCGTTCAATTGCAGGAACCACGACATGCGGGGGGCATTGGAAGCCATGAAGATTGGCGCTTTGAAAGAGAGCTTCGAGGGTGAGGCCCGCGTGGCGATCACGCCCGGCTCTGCGGGGCATCTGGGCAAGCTGGGACACGAGGTTCTGGTCGAAAGCGGCGCAGGCGCGCGGGCCGGATTCTCTGATGACGAATATCGCCGTGCGGGCGTCACCGTCTGCGCGACGGCGGCCGAACTGATCGGGGCGGTCGACGTGCTGGCCAAGGTCCGGCCCGCGACCGAGGCCGAGATCGGGCAGATGCGCGAAGGGCAGACGCTGATCTCGTTCTTCTATCCCGGGCAGAGCGCGGACCTGCTGGCGCGCGCCAAGGATCAGGGCATCACCGCCATCGCCATGGACATGGTGCCCCGCATCAGCCGCGCGCAGAAGATGGACGCGCTATCCTCGATGGCCAATATCGCGGGCTATCGCGCGGTGATCGAGGCCGCGAACAATTTCGGTCGCTTCTTCACCGGGCAGGTGACGGCGGCGGGCAAGGTGCCCCCGGCCAAGGTGCTGGTGGTGGGCGCGGGCGTCGCGGGTCTGGCGGCCATCGGCACATCCGTGTCGCTTGGCGCGCAGGTCCATGCCTTCGACGTGCGCCCCGAGGTCTCCGAGCAGATCGAATCGATGGGCGCCGAGTTCGTCTATCTGGAATTCGACGAGCCCGCGCAGGACGGCGCCGCGACGGGCGGCTATGCCGCGCCCTCCAGCCCTGAATTCCGCGAGAAGCAGCTGGCGCGGTTCCGCGAACTGGCCCCGCAGATGGATATCGTCATCACCACGGCGCTGATCCCCGGGCGCGACGCGCCCAAGCTGTGGACCGCCGACATGGTCGCCATGATGAAGCCCGGCAGCGTCATCATCGACCTGGCCGCCGAAAAGGGCGGCAATTGCGAGCTGACCGTCCCGGACGAGCGGATCGTGTCCGAGAACGGCGTGGTGATCGTTGGCTATACCGATTTCCCCTCGCGCATGGGCGCGCAGGCCAGCGAGCTTTATGGCAACAACATCCGCCATTTCCTGCACGACCTGACCCCCAAGAAGGACGGCGTGATCCATCACAACATGGAGGATGACGTGATCCGGGGCGCCACCGTTGCCCATGACCACGACATCACCTGGCCGCCCCCGCCGCCCAAGATCGCGGCCATCGCAGCGCAGAAGCCCAAGGAAAAGAAGAAGGAGCTGACCCCGGACGAGCGCCGCGCCGCCGAGGCCGCGGCCTTCAAGGCCGACACGGCCAGCCAGATCAAGCTGCTGCTGGGCGGCGGTCTGGTCGTGCTGCTGATCGGGCTGGTCGCGCCCGCCAGCTTCATGTCGCATTTCATCGTCTTCGTGCTGGCCTGCTTCGTCGGCTTCCGGGTCATCTGGAACGTCGCGCATTCGCTGCACACGCCGCTGATGGCCATCACCAACGCGATCAGCTCGATCATCATCCTGGGCGCGCTGATGCAGATCGGCTCCGGCTCGGGCTGGGTCATGGTGCTGGGCGCGCTGGCGGTGCTGATGGCGTCGGTCAACATCTTCGGTGGCTTCATGGTCACCCGGCGCATGCTTGCCATGTTCCAGAAGTCGTAAGGGGTCGGGACAATGGAATACGGATTCACCACTGCGGCCTATGTGGTCGCCTCGGTCCTGTTCATCCTGTCGCTTGGCGGGCTGTCGGGACAGGAAAGCGCCAAGCGCGCCATCTGGTACGGCATCGTCGGCATGGCGCTGGCCGTGCTGGCCACGCTGTTCGGCCCCGGCGCGGGCAACTGGTTCCTGTCGCTGGTCATGATCGCGATCGGCGGCACCGGCGGCTGGATCGTCGCCAAGCGCGTGCAGATGACCGAGATGCCGCAACTGGTCGCCGCGATGCATTCGCTGGTCGGTCTGGCCGCGGTCTTCGTGGGCTTCAATGCCCAGATCGAGTTGGGCCGCGTGATGCGCGCCGCGCTGAGCGAAGTGCCGGTCGTCTTCACGGGCTTTGCCGCCCTGCTGGCCAGCCGGACCCCGGCCGAGATCGCCATGCTGAAGATCGAGGTCTTCCTAGGCATCTTCATCGGCGCGGTGACCTTCACCGGGTCGGTCGTGGCCTTCGCCAAGCTGTCGGGCCGCGTCGACGGCAAGCCCAAGAAGCTGCCGGGCGGGCACATGCTGAACGCGGGCGCCCTGGCGCTGTCGATCCTGCTGGGCATCCTCTACTTCACCGGCGTCGGCCCCGCGATCCTGTGGCTGGTGATCATCACGCTGCTGGCCTTCTTCATCGGCTATCACCTGATCATGGGCATCGGCGGCGCCGACATGCCGGTCGTGGTATCGATGCTGAACAGCTATTCGGGCTGGGCGGCGGCGGCCATCGGCTTCACGCTTGGCAACGACCTGCTGATCGTGACCGGCGCGCTGGTGGGCTCGTCGGGCGCGATCCTGTCCTACATCATGTGCAAGGCGATGAACCGCAACTTCGTCAGCGTGATCCTGGGCGGCTTCGGCGGCGAGACGGGCCCTGCGGCGGCCATCGAGGGCGAGCAGATCGCCATCGATGCCGACGGCGTGGCTTCGGCGCTGAACGAGGCCGACAGCGTGGTCATCGTGCCGGGCTATGGCATGGCGGTGGCGCAGGCGCAGGGCGCGGTCAGCGAGCTGACCCGCAAGATGCGCGCGGCGGGCAAGACGGTGCGCTTCGCGATCCACCCGGTCGCGGGCCGACTGCCCGGGCACATGAACGTGCTTCTGGCCGAGGCCAAGGTGCCCTATGACATCGTGCTGGAGATGGACGAGATCAACGAGGATTTCCCCTCGACCGACGTCGTCATCATCATCGGCTCGAATGACATCGTGAACCCGGCGGCGCAGGACGATCCGAACAGCCCCATCGCTGGGATGCCGGTCCTCGAGGTCTGGCGCGCCAAGCAGGTGTTCGTGTCCAAGCGCGGGCAGGGGACCGGCTATAGCGGCATCGAGAACCCGCTGTTCTTCAAGGACAACACCCGGATGTTCTATGGCGATGCCAAGGACAGCATCAACAAGCTGCTGCCCATGATCGACTGACCCTCTGCGGGACCCACGACACAGGCCCGCCGGATCCGTCCGGCGGGCCTTTTGCTGCCTTGCGCCCGGTCACGGGCCGGGGTCAACTGCGCCAAAGGATCGGGGGACAAGGTGATGGGACCGGCAACGGAACATCCGCTGCGCTATGCGCTGGTGAACGAACTTCATGCACGGCCCTCGCCCCGGATGGCGGCTCCCGCCACGGCGGTCTTCGTCGCCTTCAAGGAACCGCAGGACGCCGCCACCCGCGACCGGTCCCGCGACATGGCGCATCTGTCCGAACTGGTTTCGCGCCATGGCGGTCCGCGCCCCGATCCCGAGGACAGCCATTACCAGGGCCGGCAAGGGCGCCATGACCTGAAATGGGAAAGCCACACCGAATTCGTGACCTATATGGCCACGACGCCCGGCCTGCCGATCCGGCCCTTCGATCCGTCGGCGGCGGCGATCTTCTCCGAGGACTGGCAGCGCGCCGCGCCGGGCAAGCGCGTGGCGGCGGTCATGGTGCAGGTGGACCTGCTGCCCGACGATCCCGCCGAGGTGCTGGAGCGCATCGGCGGCTGGTTCGCCCGCGACAGCGTGGCGGCGATCTGGGTGCTGGACGAGGCGGCGGTGGTGGCGGGCGATTTCCGCATCGACGCCGATGGCTGGATGCGCTTTGCCGTCTTCGTCCGACCCGGCACCTCGGAAGGGCGCACGGGGCGGCTGGTGCACCGGCTAGTCGAGCTGGAGACCTATCGCGCCATGTCCATGCTGGGCCTGGGCCGGGCGCGCGGCCTCAGCCGTCGCCTGAACGAGCTGGAGCCGCGCCTGACCGCGATCCTGGACCAGATGGCCGACGAGACGCTGCCCGCCGAACAGCTGCTGCACGAGCTGCTGGCCGTCTCGACCGAGCTGGAGGCGCAGGCGGTCCAGCATTCCTTCCGCTTCGGCGCGACCTCGGCCTATGAGGCGATCGTGCATGACCGCATCGGCACGCTGCGCGAGACGCGGTTCCTGGACCGGCAGATGCTGTCCGAGTTCATGCGCCGCCGCTATCAGCCCGCCATGCGCACGGCGAAATCGGCCGAGCTGCGGCTGGCCACGATCCGCGAGCGTGCCGCCCGCGCCTCGGAACTGCTGCGCACCCGCGTCGATGTGGAACGCAGCGCGCAGAACCAGAAGATCATGCACCGGATGGACCGCCGCGCCGACCTGCAGCTGCGCCTGCAGCACACGGTCGAGGGGCTGTCGGTGGTCGCGATCAGCTATTATGCGGTGGGGCTGCTGGGCTATGCGCTGGCGCCGCTGGCCGGGGCGTCGGGCCTCGACAAGACGGTGCTGGTGGCGGTGCTGACGCCGCTGACGGTGCTGGCGGTCTGGGGCGCGATGCGCCGCGTGCGCAAAAGCCTGCATGCGGCGGGCGGGGATGATTTGTGACTTGCGATGCGCCGGAGGGGCCGTGATAACCACGGGGCAGCCCCTCGAAAGGACCTTTCTCATGCGCCTGACCCTTGCCTTGCTGGCGACCCTTGCCCTGACGGCCTGCGGCGTCCCCTTCGTGCCCCTGATCTGACGAGGAAACCATGGCCAAGTCCCTGACGATGTTCGGTTTGTCCCATTGCTCGACCTGCCAGAAGGCGCAGGCGGGGCTGGAGGAGCAGGGCTGGACCGTCGCCTTCCGCGACGTTCAGAAGGAGCCCCTGTCCGAGGACGAGCGGCGCGCGCTGGTCGAGGAGTTCGGCGACAAGATCATCAACCGGGCCAGCCTGACCTGGCGCGGCATGTCCGAGGACGAACGGGCGGCCGATCCGGTCGCGATGATGGGCGAAAAGCCGAGCGTGATGAAGCGGCCCGCCATCCGCGCCGGCGAAACGGCGACGCTTGGCTGGACCGCCAATGTCAAGCGGGCCTTCGGCGTCCCGGTCTAGGACCGGGCCCGTCCAGAGGCGCGGGGCAGGGGCCTTCAGCCCTTGCGGCTGGCCAGCGAGGCGATCAGCGGGCGCACGCCGCTGAGGTCGTAGCCGGCCTTGTCGGCGGTCTGCAGGATCTCGTCCTCGGGCAGCCGTCCGGCCTGGTTCAGCGCCCAGAGGACCGTGCTGCGATTGCCCGAGCGGCAATAGGCGATGACCGGACCCGCGCCCGACACCGCATGACCGAAATCCGCGATCAGCTGCGGGGTGATCTGGCCGGGCTGGAAGGGCAGGT
Organism: Paracoccus gahaiensis; assembly: GCF_005048225.1. Taxonomy (GTDB): domain Bacteria; phylum Pseudomonadota; class Alphaproteobacteria; order Rhodobacterales; family Rhodobacteraceae; genus Paracoccus; species Paracoccus gahaiensis. The sequence continues at coordinate 293,361 of NZ_SUNI01000001.1, read as the reverse complement.
AATGATACTGCATCCCGGCCTCGGCGGCAGCGGCGGCCATCGCCTCGTGGTCGATCTCGGCGCCGACCTCGTCATCGGGGCGGTTGTTGACCAGCACCTTGAAGCCCGCCTCGGCCAAGGCGGGGACATCGTCGGGCAGGATCTGCGCAGAGACGGCAAGGGTCGGGGTCAGTTGGCGCAGGTCCATGGGCAAGCCTTTCATGAAGGTGTCATGCCGACCTGCAGGCTTTCCCCGTGTCTTGTCAAGCCGGCCCCCGACATCTGGGCAAGGGGCCGCCCGCGCGGTGGGCAGAGGCGCCCTCAGGCGAGGGCCGCCTCGGCGATCAGGCCCGGAAGCTGGTCGAAGCGGTCGAAGACCGCCTGATGCGGCAGATCCGCGATAGGGGTCGTCCGGTAGCCCTGCGAATAGATCAGGAAGGGCACCGGCACGGCGGCCGCGCAGTGCGCATCGAACTCGCTGTCGCCGACATAGAGCGCGCGGGGCCGGTCGCCGGTCGCGCCCAACTGCGCCAGCGCCAGCCGCAGCGGCGCGGGGTCGGGCTTGCGCTGCGGCAGCGAATCGCCGCCGACGACGACCGGCAGCAGGCGGCTGAGGCCGAAATGCTCCAGCACGACCCGGGTGGGCGCCATCGGCTTGTTGGTGCACAGGCCAAGCGGATGGCCGGCCTCGGCCAGAAGCCCGAGCGCCTCCAGCGCGCCGGGATAGAGCCGCGTCAGCGCCGTCGCATCGTGATAGCGTGTCATGAAGGCGGCGATCAGCACCCGGCGATGCACCGGATCGATGGCGCAGGCGGCGATGATCCGTGTCCACAGCACCTCGACCCCGCCGCCGATGAAGCTGCGCACCCGGTCCAGCGACAGAAGGGGCAGGTCATGTTCGCGCAGCACCGCGTTCACGCAGGCATGGATGTCGGGAGCGCTGTCGATCAGCGTGCCGTCCAGATCGAAGACGATGGGGCAGGGTCGGGTCATGTCAGGCAGCCTTCCATTTGATCGAGCATCCCATCGAGGCCACCTGGTCGCGGGGCCCGGATCCGGTCTCGGCAATCATCATCATCGCCTCGTACAGATCGCGGCGCGCCTCGGGCGGGGCCGGCGCGCGACCCGACGCATCCAGCCGCCCGCGATACTGCAACCGGCCTTGGGCGTTGTAGCCGAAGAAATCCGGCGTGCATTCGGCGCCATAGGCCCGGGCGACCTGTTGCGTCTCGTCATGCAGATAGGGAAACCGGAACCCGGCGTCACGGGCCAGCTCGGCCATCTGGGCCGGGCCGTCCTGGGGATAGGCGCTGGCATCATTGGACGAGATCGCCACGACGCCGATGCCCTGATCCATCAGCGCATGTGCATCCCGCACGATCCGGTCGAGGATGGCGCGGACATAGGGACAATGGTTGCAGATGAACATGATCAGCGTGCCACGCGGTCCCGCCACCTCCGCCAGCGTCAGGACCTGTCCGTCGCCCGCAGGCAGCGCGAACTCATGCCAGGCTGCGCCGAAATCACAGACGGGTGGCGAGACGGCCATGCTATTCTCCTGAAGATGTCGGGACGATCTTGGAAGACCAGCCGGACGGCAGCAAGCTGCAAATTGGTCGAACGGGGAACGGGGATATGTCCTGATATGACATAATACAGATTATTCCACAAATAGTTTGTAGAACCAAAGTAGGATTGTCGCGAACTGGCAAAGTTGATTTGTCGCCTCTTCCCTGACGGATGACGCTGCGCTGAGCAGCATCGCACGAGGGCTTTCGACATGGGACTTGTTCTGATGAGCGAACACGAGCTTCAACGCATTGATGTGCTAGCGCAGGTGCTGGATGGCAGCCTGCGCACGGTCACGGCAGCGCATGTCTTGAATCTGAGCCAACGCCAGGTGCAGCGGTTGATCCGAGAAGTTCGTGCTGAGGGCGCATTGGCCGTGCGCCACAAACTGCGAGGCCGTCCCTCCAGCAACCGCATCAGCGATCTGAAGCGCGACTATATCCTGTCGCTGATCCGCACCAACTACCCGGATTTCGGCCCGACACTGGCCACGGAGATGCTGGCCGAACGGCATGGCATCCATGTCTCGTCGGAAACGCTGCGCAAATGGATGATAGCGGATGGGATCTGGAAGAGCCGCGCGCAACGGCGCCGCGTGCATCAGCCCCGATTGCGGCGTGAATCCCTGGGTGAGTTGATCCAGATCGACGGCTCGGAACACCGCTGGTTCGAGGATCGCGGTCCCGCCTGCACCTTGCTGGTCTTCATTGACGATGCGACCGGAACTCTCATGCAACTGCGCTTCGTGCCCTCGGAATCGACCGAGAGCTACTTTTCATCCCTGTCAGATTACCTGCACGACCACGGACTGCCGGTAGCCTTCTATTCCGACAAGCACAGCGTCTTCCGCGTGAACCGCCCCGAGCCCCGGAGCGGGCACGGGATGACGCAATTTGGCCGGGCGCCCTGCGAGCTGAACATCGAGATCCTCTGCGCGAACAGTAGCCAGGCCAAGGGCCGCGTAGAGCGCGCCAATCGGACACTGCAGGACCGGCTGGTCAAGGAATTGCGGCTGGCCGGGATCAGCGACATAGAGGCGGGCAATGCTTTCCTGCCGGGCTTCATCGCGCAGCATAACCTGCGCTTTGCCCATCCCCCTGCCCGGCCCGACAACCTCCATCGGCCCCTCAATCTGCCCGCGTCGCGCCTGGCCGAGATCCTCTGCGTTCGCGACCAGCGGCAGGTCGGAGCGAGCCTCGTGGTGCATTACGAGCGCCGAAAGTTCATTCTCGATGACAGCGAGCATGCGCGCAGTGCGATCGGCTGATATGTCGAGACCTACGCCTATGCAGACCGGCCTTTCGAGATCCGATGGAAGGGTATTGCGCTACCCTATCGCATCTTCGATCCTGCGCAGCAGCGGGTTACCCATGCCGCCGTGACCGAGAACAAACGCTTAAGCGAGGTTTTGGCCCATGTAATGGCCGGGCAGGAGGTTGCCCCCCCGAAGGTCGGACCAGTTGGCAAACAGCGCAGCCGCTACGCGCTGAAGGGGAACGCGCATCGCGGCAGAAAGGGATGGGTCGAAAAGCGCGCCGAGCGTCGCGCGGCGGACGCTCTCGTCATGCCCTCACCGCCAGCAGAATGACCGTGTCAGTGTGGAGGTAAATTATCGGTAGTGGCACTTGCAATCGCCGCCACCGCCACCGCCGGCCCCATCCCTACGGCCCTTGATGGAGAGAGCGGGCCGGGGCCGGCTCAGCGCCTATCCGCACCGGCAGCGACATTTCTAAATGGCGGAACACGCGACGTTTTAACTTGGTGACAACATGATGCAGAAGGGCCGGGCCCTCTTCTCCATTGCGCCAGATCGACGTCTGGCAGCCTTTGACAGTCAAGGATGTGTGGCCATACATCCCGTCATCTCGCCTCCGGTTTCGACACGCTGTGGCTCACCCGGTCACGCGCCCAGAACCAGCTTGACCGCGATGGCCCACATGACGATCGCGATGACGGCTTCCAGGATCCGCCAGGCCGCCGGGCTGGCAAAGATCGGGCGCAGCCAGGCCGAGCCATAGCCGAGCGAAAAGAAGAACAGAAACGAACCCGACACCGCGCCTGCCGCGAAGGAGTCCGTATTCCCGACAAAACGGGTCGAAATTGTGCCCAGTAGAACGACCGTATCCAGATAAACATGCGGGTTCAGCCAGGTGATGGCGAGGCACGCCAGCACGGTCCGGCCTAGTCCCGCGGCCGGACGTTCGGTGCCGATGACCAGCGCCTCCTGCGACCGCAGCGCGGCCTTCAGGCTTCGTGCCCCGTACCAGATCAGGAAGGCCGCGCCTGCATAGCGCATGACCGGCGCCAGCCAAGGCAGCACCTGCGCGATTTAACCGAAGCTGGTCACACCCAGCAAGATCAGCAGCGCGTCCGAGACGGCACAGGTCAGGCAGACCGCCAGGACATGCTCGCCCCGCAGCCCCTGGCGCAACACGAAGGCGTTCTGCGCACCGATCGCCAGGATGAGGCTGAGACCGGTCAGCAGGCCGGTCATGAAGACGCTCAGGTTCATCCGGGCCACCCTGTTTCACGACAGGATCCGCTTTACCGGGTTTGACGGCCTGAGGAAAAGCCCTTCTTGCCACCTTGAAAAAGCCCCGACCCCCAAGGGGCATGGCTGCCCGGTTCGGGAACCTCCGGCTTGGTTGCGGCGTCTGTCTGCAGGAGAAACAATCTGTTCAGATAAGGATCACCCTCATGACCTCTGCAAAAGCCGGACTTCTTGTTGCAATTCTGGCCCTGTCGGCCTGCGGGACCACGGTCGGCGAGCGCGCGGCGACGGGCGGTCTTGGCGGCGCGGCTGTCGGCGGGCCGGTCGGCGCGGCCGTCGGCGGCACCGTGGGTGCGGTCAGCGCCACCCAGTAAACGGCACCCCACGCGGATGCCCGACGGCCGTGCCCCCCGGGGCGCGGCCGTTTCCGTGTCGGCCTTGCGGGGGGCCGCACCATCCCCTACATCTGAGGCAAGCACAGACAAGGATCCCCTCATGGCCATGGAAGCGCATGATATCGAAGCCCTGATCAGGGTCTCGTTCCCCACCGCCAAGATCACGATCACCGATCTGGCGGGCGACGGCAACCATTACGCCGCCGAGGTCATCGACGAAGCCTTTCGCGGCATGAACCGGGTGCAGCAGCAGCGCGCCGTCTATGCGGCCCTGCAGGGCAAGATGGACGGCCCCTCCGGGGAACTGCACGCACTGGCCCTGACAACCAAGGCGCCCGACTGACCGCACCCTGCCCCGCCATAGATTTCCGGCCTGCCTCGGGCAGGTCCTTGACCGAGAAAAAGGAGTGTCATGATGAGTGACGTGACCAACCGTATCCAGGGTATGATCGACAGCAATGATGTGGTGCTGTTCATGAAGGGCACCAAGGAAATGCCGCAATGCGGATTTTCCAGCCGCGTCGCGGGCGTGCTGAACTATATGGGCGTGCCGTTCCAGGATGTGGACGTGTTGTCGGATGCCGATGTCCGTCAGGGCATCAAGGAATTCTCGGACTGGCCGACCATCCCCCAGCTTTACGTCAAGGGCGAGTTCGTCGGCGGGTGTGACATCATCACCGAGATGACCCTCTCGGGCGAGCTGGACCAGCTGTTCTCGAAGCAGGGTGTGGTCTTCGATCAGGCGGCGGCGGACAAGATCCGCGAAGCGAACGCCTGATCCGAGATCTGCAAGCCGGATGTGAAAAAGGGCGCCATTGGCGCCCTTTCTCGTCAGATCAGATCGTCGGGATCATAGTCATAGGCCGGATCCGCGTTGCGGCTTTCCTGGATCTTGGCCGCCAGCGTGACGCCGACCGCAAAGGCTCCGAAAAGCTTGGCCATGCTGCCGACGTTGGAGTTCGCCGCCTGCTTGACCTGCTGCGTCCCTGACTGGACGCGACGTCCGGCAGCCTGCCGCGTCTCGCTGTCCAGACCGACCGCACGGACCGTGTCGCGGAACCCGCCAAAGACCGTGCGCTCGGCATCGCCAGCCAGCTTGGTGGCGCGGTACGAGGCCTGATCCATCAGCGAATGGGCCTTGGTCTCGGCCATGTCCACCATGCGCGAGGCTTCGGTCCGGGCCCGTGTCACGGCGGCATCGGTCGCCAGAGACACGCGGGCCTCGACTTCGCGCTTCAGATCGTCGGTCGTCGGCATCTCATGCTTGCGACGCGACGAGACGGCGATCAGGATGCCCGCGATCAGAAGAAGCGCGCCCCCCACGGCCAGCGAGGCCAAGGTCGATCCCCAGTCAAGCTCGTTCGCCAAGAAGGACCAGAGCGCCGCCAGCAGGAAACCCGCCGCGATCAGTCCGGCAACTCCGGCGGCGACCTTGAGAGCCGCGCGCCGTACCGTATCGCCGACAGCCAGTTGAATGCGTCGGGCGAAATCGAACATATGCCCGACCTCAGCGACGCGACATCAGCAGGCCGACGAGGAAGCCGACACCGGCCGCGATGCCCAAGGCCTGAGCCGGGTTGCGACGGACCATTTCGGACACTTCGTCATAACGCTCTTCGGCGTAATGCGCGACCTCATGGGCCTTCTCCTGGCCGGCTTCGTACAGGCGCTCGGCCTCGGCACGGGCCTTCTCGGCATATTCGGCGCTGGTTTCACGGGCGCGCTCGACATACTGGCGGCCGGTTTCCTTGGCGTCGTCGGCCAAGGCTGCACCACGGTCCTTCAGGCGCTCGGCGCCGGAATTGTTGGTCAGGTCGTTCGCGGTCTCGCGCACATCGTCGGCCACGCGGCGGGCGCCGTCCTTCAGGTCGCGCTTGGCCTCGTTGGTTGCGGTCTGAGCGTCGCGCTTGGCGTCGTCGAGGGTCGGGTTCTGTGCCATGGTCTTGTCCTTTCATAGGTGTCTTGTCACCTTCGTCACACAAACAATGGCATGCGTCGGATTGTTCCCGCAGGCGACGAAAATCTTTGCATGAATCGGAAAGAAGGAAGGGCGTGGTAGGGGCGGCCGGACTCGAACCGGCACTCATTGCTGAAACGGATTTTGAATCCGTCGCGTCTACCATTCCGCCACGCCCCCGGCCTTGCCCGAGCGCCCTTCCGGCGGGATCCCTGCGGATCACCCGACGACGCGTAATTCCCGCCGCAGGGATTTGCAAGACAGATGTGGAGCCCCTGCCCCGTTGCGCACGACCCGCGTCAGGCCCGGCCCAGTTTCGCCAGCCGCGCGTCGCGCAGCCGCGCGAAATCGTCGCCCGCATGATAGGACGACCGCGTCAGCGGCGTGGCCGAGACCATCAGGAAGCCCTTGCCATAGGCGGCCTTCTCGTAGCCCGCGAATTCCTCGGGGGTCACGAAGCGGTCGACGCGGTGATGCTTGGGGCTGGGCTGCAGATACTGGCCGATGGTGATGAAGTCGATATCGGCGGCGCGCATGTCGTCCATGACCTGCAGAACGCCCTGCCGATCCTCGCCCAAGCCCACCATGATCCCCGACTTGGTGAACATCGTCGGGTCCAGCTCCTTGATCCGCTGCAGGATGCGCAGCGAATGGAAATAGCGCGCACCGGGCCGGACCGAGGGATAGAGGCCCGGCACCGTTTCCAGGTTGTGGTTGAAGACATCGGGCCGCGCCTCGACCACCGTCTCCAGCGCGCCGGGCTTCGATTTCAGGAAGTCGGGCGTCAGCACCTCGATGGTGGACGCGGGCGACCGGTGGCGGATCGCGCGGATGGTCTGGGCGAAGTGATCCGCCCCGCCATCGTCCAGATCGTCGCGGTCGACGCTGGTGATGACGACATGGTTCAGTCCCAGCTTGGCGACCGCATGGGCCACGCGGCCCGGCTCGAACGCGTCCAGCGATGTGGGCTTGCCGGTGGCGACGTTGCAGAAGGTGCAGCCGCGCGTGCAGATCTCGCCCATGATCATCATGGTGGCGTGGCCCTGGCTCCAGCATTCGCCGACATTGGGGCAGCCCGCTTCCTCGCAGACGGTGGACAGGCGGTTCTCGCGCAAGAGATCGCGCGTCGCCTTGTAGCCCGCCGAGGTCGGCGCCTTGACCCGGATCCAGTCCGGCTTCTTGGGCTGGGCCTGGTCGGGACGGTGCGCCTTTTCCGGGTGACGCTGATCTGGGATGGTGAGGTCGCGCAAGGTCGTGGTCCTTTCGGTCGCGGTTCCTGCAGAAATAGGCTGTTTCCATCCAGTTGGCAACGCATGGCCGGGGCGTGCCTAACATGGCTGCCATGCAAGGTCCCCGATCGGCCCCGATCGCGCAGCTGCGGCATTGCCGTCGCCGCGCTGCGGCATTATCTTTTTCCCGAAGGGAGGAGCCTTCGCATCGCGCCGCCGATGCCCCTACAGACAGGAGCCCCGATGACACCCGGATCGAAACTGCCCGACGTCACCTTCCGCACCCGCATCCGCGACGCCGCGCTGGACGGGCCCAATCCCTTCCGCTGGCAGGACATGACCACCGCCGATTACTTCGCCGGCAAGCGCGTGGTGCTGTTCTCGCTGCCCGGCGCCTTCACGCCCACCTGCTCGACCTATCAGCTGCCCGGCTTCGAGAAATCCTTCGGCCAGATGCAGGATCTGGGGATCGACGCGATCTATTGCCTGTCGGTCAATGACAGCTTCGTCATGAACCAATGGGCCAAGGCGCAGAACCTGCAGAACGTCACCGTCATCCCCGACGGCTCGGCCGAGTTCACCGACCGCGTCGGCATGCTGGTGCGCAAGGACAATCTGGGCTTCGGCCCGCGCAGCTGGCGCTATGCCGCCGTCATCGACGACGGCGTGGTCGAGGCCTGGTTCGAAGAGCCGGGCCGCTGCGACGATTGCGACGAGGATCCTTATGGCGCCACCGCGCCCGAGGCGGTGCTGGCTTGGCTGCAGACCGCTCGGGTGTCCGAACCCGCCTGAGACCGCCTGCCTGAAGCGAAGGGGCCGCCACTGTCGCGGCCCCTTTGTCATGCCTGCGGATCGCCCCCCAGCAGCGGCTGCGCCGCCGCCCGCAGGACCTGCGCCAGATCGTCGAACCATCCCTGCGCCGGGGTCGAGGCACGGCGCATCAGCATCACCTGCCGCGCGGGTTGCGGCTCGGCGAAGCGGATCGCGGTCAGGCCGGGGGCGGCCGCCAGTTCCTGACGCCGCGCGATCTCGGGCAGGAAGGTCAGCCCCATCCCCTGCGCCGCCAGACGGCACAGCGTCGCCAGCGAGGCCGCGCCCAGATCCAGCCGGGCGCTGCGCCGGTTCAGCCCGCAGACCTCCAGCGCCTGATCGCCCAGGCAATGCCCCTCGTCCAGCAGCAGCAGCTGGCCCGGATCCAGCGCGCCCGGGGCCACGGCGCGGGCATGCAGGTCGGCCACCCGCGAAGCGCTGCCCGCCAACAGGAAATGGTCGGTGAACAGCGTGACCGCCTCGACCCGGGCATCCTCGGGGGGGCTGGCCACGACGATGGCATCCAGCCGGCCCTGCGCCAGTTCCTCCAGCAGGCGCTCGGTCTGGGCCTCGCGCAGATGCAGGTCGCGGCCGATGTCGCGGGCGCGCAGGACGGGCAGCGCCTCGGGCAGCAGATAGGGCGCGACCGTGGGGATCATCCCCAGCATCAGCCGGCCGCCCTGCCCCGGGCGCCGCAGCCCCTGTTCCAGATCGGTCATCGCCTGCAGCACCCGCAGTGCATGGGCCTGCAGCGCCCGGCCCTGCGGGGTCAGCACGACGCCCGAGGAGGTCCGCTCGACCAGCGTGGCGCCCACCACATCCTCCAGCGCGCGAATCTGCATGGACAGCGCGGGCTGGCTGACATGGATCGCCTCGGCCGCGCGGGTGAAATGCGCGGCATCGGCCAAGGCCAGGAAATAGCGCAGCTGGCGCAGGGTGATGTTCATAAGGGGACCTGATCGGTTCAAGCAGAATTACCGATTTCTGTTTATCGCCCGGATGGGTCATGGTGCAACCAATGAATTCAACCACAAGGGAGCCTCTCATGAGCCAGAACGATCCGTCCGGCCGCCCGCGCATGACCACCACCGCAGGCGCACCCATCGCCTCGAACCAGAACAGCGAAACGGCCGGTGTGCGCGGCCCGCTGCTGATGCAGGATTACCAGCTGCTGGAAAAGCTGGCCCACCAGAACCGCGAGCGCATCCCCGAGCGTGTCGTCCACGCCAAGGGCTGGGGCGCCTTCGGGACCTTCACCGTCACCAACGACATCAGCCAGTACAGCTGCGCCTCGATCTTCTCGCAGGTCGGCAAGACGACCGACATGCTGGCGCGCTTCTCGACCGTGGCCGGCGAGGCCGGGGCGGCCGACCATGAGCGCGACGTGCGGGGCTTCTCGCTGAAGTTCTACACCGACGAGGGCAACTGGGACATGGTGGGCAACAACACGCCCGTCTTCTTCGTCCGCGACCCGCTGAAGTTTCCCGACTTCATCCACACGCAGAAGCGTCACCCGCGCACCAACATGCGCAGCCCGACCGCCATGTGGGATTTCTGGGGCCAGCAGCCCGAATCGCTGCACCAGGTGACGATCCTGATGTCGGATCGCGGCATTCCGCAGGACCCGACCTTCATGAACGGCTATGGCAGCCACACCTATTCGCTGTGGAATGCCGCGGGCGAGCGCTTCTGGGTCAAGTTCCACTTCAAGACCCAGCAGGGCCACCGCCATTTCACCAATGGCGAGGCCGCCGAGATCATCGGCCACAACCGCGAGGGGTATCAGGAGGCCTTGTTCGGCAAGATCGAGGACGGCCAGTTCCCGCGCTGGAAGATGATGGTTCAGGTCATGCCCGAACTGGACGCGGAAAAGACCCCCTATGATCCGTTCGACCTGACCAAGGTCTGGCCGCATTCCGACTATCCGCTGATCGAGGTCGGCGAGGTCGAGTTGAACCGCAATGCCGACAACTATTTCGCGCAGATCGAACAGGCTGCCTTCAGCCCGTCGAACAAGGTGCGCGGCATCGGCTATTCGCCCGACAAGATGCTGCAGGCCCGCGTCTTCAGCTATGCCGACGCGCATCGCTATCGCTTGGGCACGCATTACGAGCATCTGCCGGTGAACGCCGCGAAATCCCCGGTGCATCACTATCACAAGGACGGGTCGATGAACTTCTTCGGCCACAAGTCGGGCAGTTCGGACGCCTATTACGAGCCGAACAGCTTCGGTGGCGCCGTCGAGGATCCGTCCTTCGCAGAGCCGCCGCTGCGGATCTCGGGCGAGGCCGGGCGCCATCCGCACCAGCAGCAGATGGACGACTATACGCAGGTCCGCGCGCTGCATGACACGGTGCTGACCGAGGAGGAGCGCGAGCGCCTGTACAAGAACCTCGCCGCCGCGATGGAGGGGGTGTCCGACGAGCGCATCCTGGATGTCGCGCTGGCGCATTTCGACGCGATCAGCCCGGCCTATGGGGCGGGCATCCGTCAGGCCCGCGCCGAGATGGCAGAACGCCACCGTCACGCGGCGGAATAACCGCCGCGTGACCTGTTTCACGAGTGTCGGTTTAAAAGGGGCGCCCCACGGGGCGCCCCCTGTTCGTTCAGCCGATCAGCGGACGGCCCTTGCCGTAGGTTTCCAGATAATGCCGCTCCAGCCGCATCAGGGCCAGGCGCAGCACGATCTTGCCCGAGCGGGCCGACCAGCCGAAGCGCCGCTCTGTCATCTCGATGCCCTCCAGAAAGCAGCAGACCCGCAGCACGATGTCGCCCAGCCCCGGTCCCAGATCGCGCAGGGCCAGCGCCACGCGGTCGCGGGCCTTCTCGGATCCGCCGCAAAATCCTGCACCGCCCCGCGACACGTCGATTCCCGCCGTCATGAAGCCGTCCCAGTTCTGCGTGACCCGGGGCCCGATCTGCGCCAGCTCGAAATCCTCGCGCAGCCGCTCGCCTGCCGAGACCAGCTCCGCACTCAGGAAGGGCTGCCCGTCCGTATCGCGCCGCCGGGCCAGCACCAGAAGCGGGCTTTCCGCGATGTTGACCCGGGCATGGCGGCGCCGCCCCGTCTCGGGGTCCTCGATCACCCGATCCTCCCAGACCCGATGGCTTTCGGCGGGGGCGAACTCGGCCTGCGCTTCGGCCATGCCGGGCGGCAGGGCTGCCGGTTCGGGACCGACCCGTTCGGCATCCGCGAAGGCCGCCGGGCCCGGGACCGCATTGCGCTGGCGGGGCGAGCGCAGCATGTCGCGCAGCGCCGCGCGTCCCGCCGGGGCGATGACATAGCGCTGCAGCCGCCCGCCCGTCCGGGTCTGCACGACCCAGCCCTTTAGCGCCATGCCCTCGGCCAGGGCGCGGTCCAGCACGGCGGTACGGATGTCGTTGCGGGTCACGATGGCCTTGTCCATGCCGGGCGCCGAGGCCATCGCCGCACCCGGCTCGGCCAGCCGCCGCAGCACCCGCAGCGCCTGCCGGTCGTCCTGGGCGCTGTTGCGCGGGGGCCGGGGGGTCAGGGCGGCATCGACCAGCGGATCGTCGCGCCGCGCCTCGAACCGACGGACGCGGCGCAGGATGGTCGAGGCATGACAGCCGGATTCGCGGGCCAGCGCCCGGATGGGCACGCCCTGTTCGACATGGCGCAGGTAGAGGCGGGCATCCTCGGTCATGTCGCAGGGCGCGTGCTTGCCTTGGCCGGTCCCGGAAAGCGGCGCCGCGACATCCGGGCAGGGTGCGAAATCACCGGTGGATATGGTCATGTCAGGTCCCTTGTCGTCCTCGGGCTGCCAGGCTGGAAGGGCAACCCTGGGTTGTATGGCGTTCTGTGCCGAACAGGATGTCTCTGCACATAGCCGCAACATTCCCTAACAATTCCTAAAGAATCTTTGCGCGACCGCGCGCTGCGACGGGCGATTCGGCAACACAGCTGAAAGTTGTGTGAAGCTGCATCGCGAGCAAAACTGAAGGACAGGCCCATGACCGCGCCCATGACCGCAATGTCGAACGTGATCGTCTTCCGCCCCCGCCCGTCGCTGCACGGGCTGCGTCGTCCCGCGATGCTGATCCGCGCCGCCCGCGAGGGTCAGGCGTCCTGGCGGCGCGACCGGGATCTGGCGCGGCTGCTGCGCTCGGAGACCTGCCCGGCCCCCGGCGCGGTGCTGCCGCGCCTGCGCGCCGAGGAGGATCTGCAGAACGACCTGCGGGTGACGCGGGCCGCCGGCTACGATCTCAGGCGCCATGTCGCACTGATGATCGCCATTCTGGCCGAGATGCGCGCCGCCGTCGCCGCCACCCCGCCCTGCCCGGCCGTCGCCGCGCGCTGAGCCTCAGCGCCGACGCCTGCCCGTCAGCGAGCCCAGGACGCCCCGGATCAGCGCCTGCCCGGTCCGGGTGCCCAGTTGCCGCGCGAGGCTCTTGCCAAAGGCCTGCGCGATGCTGTCGGACCGGCCGCGCGGCGCGGGTTTCTCGGGCGCCTCGGGCGCCTGATAGGGGCGGCCCCGGCTGGCGGTTGGAGCGGGGCTGGGGGCGGGCATCCGGAACAGATCCTCATCTGCCGGCGCCGCCGCCTCGGCGGTGCGCTGCGCCAGCATCTCATGGGCCGAGTGGCGGTCCAGCGTGGTGGCGTATGTTGCCCCCAGGGGCGAGGCCGCCACGATCGTCGCGCGCTCGTCCTCGGTGATCGGGCCGAGCTGGCTGAAGGGCGGGCGGATCAGCGTGCGCTGCGCGATCCCCGGCTCTCCCTTCGCCTGCAGGAACGAGGTCACGGCCTCGCCGGTGCCCACCGTCTGGATCGCCTCGGCGATGTCGAAATCCGGGTTCGGGCGATAGTTCTGCGCCGCCGCGCGCAGCGCCGCCTGATCCTTGGCGGTGAAGGCCCGCAACCCGTGCTGCACGCGATTGCCCAGCTGGCCCAGCACATCCTCGGGAATGTCGGCGGGGGACTGGCTGACGAACCAGATGCTGACGCCCTTGGAGCGGATCAGCCGGGCCACCTGCTCGATCTTGTCGACCAGCGCCTTGGGGGCGTCGTCGAACAGCAGATGCGCCTCGTCGAAGAAGAACGCGAGCCGCGGGCGGTCGGGATCGCCCACCTCGGGCAGCTGCTCGAAGAGTTCGGACAGAAGCCACAGCAGGAAGGTCGCATAGAGGCGCGGCGCGGACATCAGCCGGTCCGCCGCCAGGATGTTGATCACCCCCCGCCCCTGATCGTCCTGCCGCAGCAGGTCGGCCAGATCCAGCGCCGGCTCTCCGAACAGGCGGTCGCCGCCCTCGCCTTCCAGCACCAGCAGCGCGCGCTGGATCGCGCCGACGCTGGAGGTGCCGACATTGCCATAGCGCAGCGACAGGTCGCGGGCGTTCTGGCCCACCCAGACCAGCATCGCCTGCAGGTCCTTCAGGTCCAGAAGCGGCAGCCCCTGCTCGTCGGCCAGGCGGAAGGCGATGGTCATCACCCCCTCCTGCACGGCGGTCAGGCCCAGCAGGCGCGACAGCAGCAGCGGCCCCATCTCGGCCGGGGTGGTGCGGACCGGATGGCCCTCGGCGCCCCAGACATCCCAGAAGGTCACCGGGAAGGCTTGATAATCCAGATCGACGCCGATCCTCGCGGCCCGCGCCTGGAACGCGCCGTGCAGCTTGCCCTGATCGGAGCCCGGGCGCGCCAGCCCGGCCAGATCGCCCTTCACATCCGACAGAAAGACCGGCACCCCGGCCAGCGACAGGCTTTCGGCCAGGGTCTGCAGGGTCACGGTCTTGCCGGTGCCGGTGGCGCCCGCGATCAGCCCGTGGCGATTGGCCAGCCGCAGCAGCAGCGCCTCTGGCAGGGCGGAACCCTCGCCCGCACCGCCGACGATGATGCGACCCGCCTCGGGATCAAGGACCATGGCCATCGGCTGCCCCTTTCTTAGAAAAATAATGCGCCGCGCAGCAGGCAACGCGCGTTCCGAAAAGACTATCTTAACGGCTTCATGGCAAGGTTGAACCTGTCCGGAACACCTGCCGTGCCTTCGGACATTCCTCCCTGTTGGACTGGCCGCACCCCCGGGTGCGGCCTTTTTTCAGACCGGGGGACGGACTGTCTTCCCCGTTGACGGATCACGGCGGCGCGACTACTGTCCGCTGCAATGATGACCGGCCCGTCCGGCAGGGAGACTTACGCAACGCGTCGGGGGCCGTGGTGAAAGCTGCGGCCTTTCGCATGTCCGGGCCCCGGGGCCCTTTCGGCGAAACCTTGCGCGGGGCCGGGATGCGGGCGCGGGCTCAAGCCAAGGTGACGGCGCGCGATGTGGCGGGGGCCTGACAAGGTTTTCCGACCGTGCTAGATCGGCCACAATGCGCTGAGCAAAAGGAAGAAAGATTCATGTCCATCAAATCGTCGCAGGCGCTGCTGGCTGCTTTGGCGCTGATTGCCGGCCCGGCCTTCGCCCAGGATGCCACCAGCCCGATCGCGCCCGCCCCCGAGGCCCCTGCCGCGGAAGCGCCCGCCAGCGAGGCTCCCACGATCGAGTCGCCGCTCGCTCCAGCCGCCAGCCCAGCCCCTGCCGACACCCCCGATGCCCCGGCAGAATCTGATGCGGCCCCCGGGACTGCGATGCCCACCCCCTCGGAACAGGCCGCCGACGGCGCGGCTGCCGGCACGGCGCCCGATCCCGAGGGCCCGGGCAGCTATTACGCCAGATCCGAGCATGGCGACTGGACGATCCGCTGCATCCGCGCAGGCCAGGGTAAGGACCCCTGTGAGATGTACAAGCTCTTGACCGACGCGGACGACAATGCCGTGGCCGAACTGACCTTGGTGCCGCTGTCCAACGGCAATGTGGCCGCCGGCGCGACGCTGGTCGCGCCGCTGGAGACCGACCTGATCGAGGGCCTGGGCTTTCAGGTCGATGCGGGCGAGATGCGCGGCTATCCGTTCAGCTTCTGCGCCCCGGTGGGCTGCGTCGCGCGTTTGGGCTTCACGCCCGAGGAACTGGCCGGCATGAAGGGCGGTCGCATCGCCAATGTGCAGCTGCTGCCCTTCGGCGGCGATCCGGCCGAGCCGGTGCAGCTGTCCATGTCGCTGGCCGGCTTCACCGCCGCCTTCGACGAGCTGACCGCCTATGCCGCCGAACCGGCCCCCGAGGCTCCGGCCAACGCGGCCCCGACCGACGCTGCCCCGACCGACGCTGCCCCGGCAGAGGACGCTCCGGCAGAGGACGCACCGGCCGAGTGATCCCGGCCATCTGACGCGCCCAAGCGAAACGCCGTGCCCTGCAAGGGGCGCGGCGTTGTCATGTCGGGGGACGGGATCAGACGTCAGGCGATCTCAGACGCGGCGCAGCGCGATGACCGCATTCAGCCCGCCGAAGGCGAAGGCGTTGGACAGGACGGCATCGACCTTGGCCTCGCGCGCCTCGTTCGGGACCACGTCCAGCGCGCATTCGGGATCGGGCTCCTGATAGCCGATCGTCGGGGCGATCACCCCGTCGCGCAGCGCCATGATGCAGGCCAGAAGCTCGACCGCGCCGGTGCCGCCGATCAGGTGGCCATGCATCGACTTCGTCGAACTGATCATCAGCCGGTCCGCGTGATGGCCGAAGGCATGGGCCACGGCGGCGCATTCGGTCTTGTCATTGGCCGCCGTGCCGGTGCCATGCGCGTTGATATAGCCGATATCCTCGCGGTTCAGGCCCGCGTCGACCATGGCCCCGGTGATCGCGCGTTCGGCCCCCTGGGCCGAGGGCATGACGATGTCCTGCGCGTCCGAGGACATGGCGAAGCCCACCACCTCGGCCAGGATCTCGGCGCCGCGCGCGCGGGCATGGTCGTATTCCTCGAAGACAAAGACGCCGGCGCCCTCGCCCTGCACCATGCCGTTGCGGTTGGCGCTGAAGGGGCGGCAGGCATCCTTGGACATGACGCGCAACCCTTCCCAGGCCTTCACGCCGCCAAAGCACAGCATCGCCTCGGACCCGCCCGACAGCATCACCTCGGCCGCACCGGAGCGCACCATCTGGAAGGCCAGACCCATCGCATGGTTGGAACTGGCGCAGGCCGTGGCCACCGTGAACGCGGGGCCGCGCAAGCCGAACTCCATGCTGACATGAGAGGCGGCGGCATTGTTCATCAGCTTGGGCACCACGAAGGGATGGACGCGGTTCTTGCCCTCTTCATAGACGGCGCGGTAATTCTCGTCCCAGGTGTTCAGTCCGCCGCCGGCGGTGCCAAGGACGACCCCGGCGCGCAGCCCGAGCGCGCCTTCGAAATGCAGCCCTGATTGGGCGACCGCCTGCTTGGCGGCCAGCAACGTGAACTGGGTGAACTTGTCATAGAGCAGGATCTGCTGGCGGTTGAAATAGGTCTCGGGCGTCCAGGCATGGACCTGACCGCCGATCTGGATCGACAACCGCTCCACATCGCGGAATTCCAGCTGGGTGATGCCGCAGCGCCCCTCGCGGAAGGCCTGCATCGTCGTCTCGACATCATGCCCAAGCGCGTTGATCGTGCCCGCCCCGGTGATGACCACGCGCCGCAAGCCGCCCCGCCCGGACAGATCGCCCGAGGGCTGCACCGCCGGCGCGGCCCGTCCCGCATCGATCAGCGCCTCGTCCACCACGGCGGGGATGGGCGGGGTCTGCGTCGGCACTCGGCTCATCCGGCCTTGTCCGCCACCAGCCGCTCGACCGCCGCGATGATCGTGCCCATGTTCGAGATGTCGAATTCGGATTTCTCGGGCTCGTTCGCGTTGAACGGCACCGAGATGTCGAATTCCTCCTCGATGGCAAAGATCGATTCGACCAGGCCCAGGCTGTCGATTCCCAGATCCTGCGGGGTCGCCTCGTCGGTGACCTGATCGGGATCCAGCATGGCCTGTTCCGCGATGATCGCGCGGATGCGCTGTCTGATATGGTCTGTCATGTCGCCTCCTGTTCAGCCCTTGTCCAACAGGCGTGTCACGGTTTCCTGAAGCTTGGACAACTGTTGTGCGACACGCGGAAGACGGCGGACGGCCTTCTGGATCTCCAGCTGCGTCTCCATCTTGACCGCCGGATTGCCCAGGATCACCCGGCCTGCCGGCACCCGCGTGAAGATCTTGGACGATCCGCCCGCGATCACATCGTCGCCGATGGTGATGTTGTCGTTCACGCCGACCTGGCCGGCCAGCACGACCCTGTCGCCGATCCGCGACGATCCGGCGATGCCGACCTGGCTGCAGAGCAGGCAGTCGCGCCCGACGGTGACGTTATGGGCCACCTGCACCAGATTGTCGATCTTGGTGCCGTCGCCGATCTGCGTGGCCCGGATCGTGCCCCGGTCGATGGTGGTGTTGGCGCCGATCTCGACGTCATGGCCCAGATGGACCGCGCCGAGCGAATGGATGCGGGTCCAGTGCTGCGCCTTGACCTCGCCGCGGGCGCCCAGGGTGCGGCGGATTTCCTCGATGCCTGATTCCTCGGGCGTGACGAAGGAAAAGCCGTCGCCGCCGATCACCGCGCCGGGCTGCACGATCAGCCGGTCGCCCGCAATCACGTCATGGCCGATGCGCACGCCTGCATGGATCAGGGCCAAGGCGCCGATCCGGGCGCCCCGTCCGATGCTGACATGCGCGCCGATCCGGGCGCCGTCACCGATGATGACGCCGGCGCCGATCACGACGAAGGGGCCGATGGCCGCGCCGTCGCCGATCATTGCGCTGTCGTCGATCACCGCCGTCAGATGGATGCCCGCCGCGATGTCGGGGCCCGGATCGAAGGCCCGGGTCAGCCCGGCCATGACCAGACGCGGGCGCGGCGCGAAGATCGCGGCCACCAGCCCGTATGTTTCGGGGGCCATGCCCTCGGCCAGGATGGCGATGCTGCCGGGCTGCAGGTGGTCTGCGTATTTCGGGGACATGGCCATGGCCAGCAGACCGCCCTCGGGGCCCACCGGCGCGACAGAGGCCGGCTCGGCGGCGCCGGTCACCCGGATCGATCCGTCGCCCCACAGCCGGGTATCCAGGGCCTGCGCCAGTTCTGCCATCGTGACGGCCATGATGCCCCCCTTTCGTCCGCGGGACTTAGCCTGTTTGCCCCGGCGCTTCCAGTGCCTAGCGCGCCTCGGCGATCACATCCCCGCCCGTGCCGAAGCCCTCTGCCTGAAGCGCGGTCCAGATGCGGGCGTCGCGGGCATAGATGTCGGCGAACAGCCGGATCTGCCCGTCCGGGCCCGGCCAGGCAGTGAAATAGACCAGATGCACCGGCACGGCGGGGCGCAGCGTCAGCCAGGTCTCGCGCCCGCTGTCCAGCGCCCGGCCGAAGACCGCCGCCGGATCGTCGGACTGCACGGACAGCAGCGCATGGGCCAGATCGACCGGATCGCCGATGCGGATGCAGCCGTTCGACTCCGCCCGGACGCGGTTGCCGAACAGATGCTTGGAGGGCGTGTCGTGCAGGTAGATGTTCCATTGGTTGGGGAAGATGAACTTCACGATACCCAAGGCATTGTCATCGCTCGGCTTCTGGCGAAGGCGGAACGGGAACGTCGCCGCCGTGTATTGCGAGAAGTCGATCCCGTCGCGCGCCAGCACCCGGCCCGACCCGTCCAGCACGTCCAGATGGGACACAGCATGGCGATTGGCCTGCAGCTTGGGCAGGTAATCCCGCACGGTGATGGATCGCGGCACGTTCCAGCTGGGATTGACGACCACATTGGCCATCATGTCCGAGAATTCGGGCGTGCGCATCTCGGGCGTGTCCTTGCCCATGACGCTGCGGGTGCGAAAGACCTCGGCCCCGCCCTGCCGGATCGTGGTCGAGAATTCAGGGATGTTCACCCAGACATGGCGGGCCTGCAGATCCTCGGCCCCCATCCAGCGCAACCGCTCCAGCGCGACGGTGATCGCGCGCTGACGGGCATCGGGGCCAGATGCGTCCTCGCCATTCAGCCGGGCGATCGTGCGCGGCCCGGCGATGCCGTCATCGGGCAGCCCGGCCGCGCGCTGGTACGCCGCCACAGCCTCGGACAGCGCCGCGTCGTAGAGGTCGGGATCCGCGCCTGGTGCCGCAAAGCCGATCCACGCCAGCCGCGCGCGGAGCGGCGCGACCCCGGCCCCCTGCCCTCCGGGACGCCATAGCCCGTCGGGAATGCGCGGCAGATCGGCGGGCACGGTCAGATCGGCGCGTGTCTGCAGCGCGGCCTGCAGGGCACGGTAGGCGGGCAGGTCCGGCGCGGCCCCCTCCAGCACCGCGCCGGGATCGGCGGCAGCGTGGAACGCGGCCAGCAGCGCGGGCACCGGGCTGGGACCGGGCTCCCGCTTGATCTCGGGATCGACGCTAGCGGGGGTCAGCACCCCGCGGGTCAAGTCGCGCAGCAGCCGTGCCGCCTGGCGCGCATGGGCCAGTTCGGCCTCCATCCCCGCGACGGGGGCAGTCGAGGGCGGCAGGGGATAGCGGCTGGCGGGGATGCCGTGGTCGGGCATGGCCGCGATGGCGTCGCGCAGAGCCTGCCGCCGGGCCGCGCCCTCGGGTCCCAGAAAGACCGGCTGCAACCCGTTGCCGCCATAGAAGGCCGCCAGATCCGCATCATCGGCGACCGCAAGAGCCAGGGCCATCTGCTGGGGGGTGAAATGCAGCCGTGGCGCTGCCGCCACGCTCAGGGAACCGGCGGAATCCTGCGCATGCACGTGTCCGGAACCTGCACCCATCAGGCCCACTGCCAGCCCCAGAACGCCTGCCCAGCCTGTCGCGGTCATGCCCCGTCTCTCCATATCTATTCCCGTTCTTCCATATCCCGGCCAGACCTGCCATCGGCCAGCGCGCTGATCCCGCTGGCGAAACCCGGTCGTTGCCGAAATGCAACTTCAAAGTTTCTCAATTGCAACATTCAGGCCAGTCGGCAAGTTTCTGCCGAAATGCACGGACTTCAACCGCAGATGGGCAGAATCCGTTTCATGGCACACTATGTTTTGACATAATGTTAACCAGTCGGGGATAAACCACGACGAGCCGCGACACGTCGCCGGCTGAAAAAACGAAGCAGGACAGGCGATCTGACATGACAATGGACCTTATCTCCCGTCGCGGCATTCTTGGTGTGTTCGCGGCAACCACTGTTGCGGCAACTCCGGTGATGGCCAATGCCTTCGGTTTTCTTCGCGGCAACGCCGGCGACATGCGCCGCGTGCGCATGTATAACGGCCGGACGGGCGAAAGCATCGACACGGTCTATTGGGTCGACGGCAAGTACATCCGCGAGGCCCTGAACGAAATCAACATCTTCATGCGCGACTGGCGCACCGGCGAGGTGATCGGCATCGACCCGCGCACCATCGACGTGGCCGCCGCCTCGTCGCGCCTGATGCAGACGAACGAGCCCTACATGATGCTGTCGGGCTATCGCTCGCCCCGCACCAACGCCATGCTGCGCCGCCAGTCGGGCGGCGTCGCGCAGAACTCGCTGCACGTCACCGGCAAGGCCGCCGACCTGCGGCTGAAATCGCGCTCGGTCGGCCAGATGTACCAGGCCGCCGTCGCCTGCCGCGCGGGCGGGGTCGGTCGCTACAGCCGGTCGAACTTCGTCCACATGGATTGCGGTCCGGTCCGCTCCTGGGGCAGCTGATCCCGGCATCACGCTCCGACCCCTCGTGTCCTTCGCAAGGCGCCTCTGCTGTGGCAGATGCGCCTTGCGACATTCTGACACACGGTTTGTCGTTGCTTTCCTGACAAGCCCTTGACATCGTTGCCTCGCATTTCAGCAAGATCGGATCCGCATGAGCCCCTTCGAGACGCGGCGCTACAAGACCGCCAAACGCATTCAGGCGGCTGCGGTCGATCTGGCGGTGCGTGACGGTCTAGCCAATGTCACGACCGAAGCGATCTCGCGCCATGCCGGGATCAGCACGCGCACCTTCTTCAACTACTATCCCTACAAGGAGGCGGCTCTGATGGGCCCGCCGCCCAATTACCCGCCTGCCGCCTCGGATGCCTTCGTGGAGGGCACGGGTCGGCTGATCGACGATCTGGGCCGCCTGATCGAGACGCATCTCAGCCGCTTTCTGGGCGAACGCGAGATGATCGGGCATCTGCTGGCCCTGTCGGACAAGGATCCCAAGCTGGAGGCGCTGCGCAACAGCGCCATGCTGGCGCGGCGGGCGCAGATGCGCGCCCTGCTGCATCGCCGCCTGCCCGGCACCGACGAGCGCATGGTCGAGATCCTGGCCGCCGCCATCATCGCCGCGACCCATGCCGCGACCAAGGACTGGGTGTCCGGGCAGCGTCCCGACTTCATCGCCGCCGCGCATGAGAACCTGTCGCTGATCCTGGCCGCCGCCGAGATGCTGGACAAGCCGACCGGCGCCTAGGGCGTCAGCAGCTTGCGGTAAAGGTCGTCCAGGAACACCGCCCCCTCGTCGATCGGATCGCGCCCGGCGCCCAGGACGGCGCGGACCTGCGTCTCGAAATCGGCGTAATGCTGGGTCATCGACCAGATCGAGAAGATCAGGTGGCGCGGCTCGACCCGGGCCAGGCGCCCCTCGTCCATCCAGCGCTCCAGCACCACGACCGTGCGGTCCACAATCTCGCGCAGGCCGCCGCCCAGGATCTCGGTCAGATGCGGCGCGCCCTGCAGGATCTCATGCGCGAAGAGCCGACTTTCGCGCGGATAGTCGCGCGACATCAGCAGCTTGGCGCGGACATATGAGAGAACTTCGACCAACGGTTCGCCCTTGGGGTCGATCTGCTGCATGGGGGCCAACCACATGTCCAGAAGGGTCGTCAGCAGCGCCTTGTGGATCTCGTCCTTCGAGCCGAAGTAATACAGCACGTTGGGCTTGGACAGGCCCGCCGCCCGCGCGATCTGGTCGATGGTCGCCCCGCGCAGCCCGTGGGTCGAGAAGGCCTGCAGCGCGCCCTGCAGGATCAGGTCGCGGTTCTTCTGCTGAATCCGGGACATCTGGGGTCCGCTGGCCTCTGTCATCACGTCCCCGCATCTGCCATGATCCGAATTTGGGCACATCGCCCCCAAATGCCGGTCCGACCTTCAGGATGCTTGACTGCCCTCGGACCCGTGCTAGCTTGATCCTGACCGTTTGGTCAATATTCCATGAGGATAGCCCGATGCCGCTCGACCGCAAGCCCGCCCCGAACGACCTGCGCGCCTTCTGGATGCCCTTCACCGCGAACCGTCAGTTCAAGTCGGCGCCGCGCATGCTGGTGGCGTCCAAGGACATGCATTACACCACTGCCGACGACCGTCAGGTGCTGGACGGCACGGCGGGCCTGTGGTGCTGCAATGCGGGCCATTGCCGCCCCCGGATCACCGAGGCCGTGCAGGCGCAGGTGGGCGAGCTGGACTATGCCCCCGCTTTCCAGATGGGCCATCCGCTGGCCTTCGAACTGGCCAACCGGCTGGTCGACATCGCGCCCGAGGGCATGGAGCATGTCTTCTACACCAATTCCGGCTCCGAGGCCGTCGATACGGCGCTGAAGATCGCGCTGGCCTATCACCGGGCGCGCGGCGACAGCGCCCGCACCCGGCTGATCGGGCGCGAGCGCGGCTATCACGGGGTGGGCTTCGGCGGCATCTCGGTCGGCGGGATCGTGAACAACCGTCGCCATTTCGGCACGCTGCTGGCGGGCGTCGACCACATGCCCCACACCCATCTGCCGGAAAACGTCTTCACCAAGGGCCAGCCCGAGCATGGCCTGCATCTGGCCGACGAGCTGGAGCGCATCGTGGCCCTGCACGGCGCCGAGACGATCGCCGCCGTGATCGTCGAGCCGATGGCCGGATCGACCGGCGTGCTGATGCCGCCCAAGGGCTATCTGCAGCGCCTGCGCGACATCACCCGCAAGCACGGCATCCTGCTGATCTTCGACGAGGTCATCACCGGCTTCGGCCGCCTTGGCAGCCCCTTCGCGGCCCAGCATTTCGGGGTCGTCCCCGACATGATCTGTTGCGCCAAGGGCCTGACCAACGGGGTGATCCCGATGGGGGCGGTGCTGGCCAGCGCGCAGATCCACGACGCCTTCATGCAGGGCCCCGAGCACATCATCGAGCTGTTCCACGGCTATACCTATTCCGGCAACCCGATCAGCTGCGCCGCCGCCATCGCCACGCTGGACACCTATGCCGAAGAGGGCCTGCTGACCCGCGCCGCCGAGTTGGAGACCTATTGGCAGGAGGCGATCCACGGGCTGCGCGACCATCCCCATGTGATCGACATCCGCAACATGGGCCTGATCGGCGCGGTCGAGCTGTCGCCCATCGAGGGTCATCCCGGCAAGCGCGGCTTCGACACCTTCGTGAAGGCCTTCGAGGCGGGCATCCTGATCCGCGTGACCGGCGACATCATCGCCATGTCGCCACCGCTGATCATCAGCGAGGCGCAGATCGACGAGCTGATCGACACGCTTGGCCAGGTTCTGAAGACCGCCGCCTGAGGGCGGCAGACCCATCAAGCCGACCCCCGCGACAGACGGGGGCGGTCCGACAGGAAGGACGCAAGACATGAGCGACACGAGCGCCGGGACCCCGGCTGCGAACATGACGGTCGATGGCGACCGGTTGTGGGACAGCCTGATGCAGATGGCTGCGATCGGACCGGGCATCGCGGGCGGCAACAACCGCCAGACCCTGACCGATGCCGATGCCGAGGGACGTACCCTCTTCCAGCGCTGGTCCGAGGAGGCGGGCATGACCATGGGCCTGGACCGCATGGGCAGCATGTTCCTGCGCCACGAGGGGGCCGAGCCTGATCTGGACCCCGTCTATATCGGCAGCCACCTGGACACCCAGCCCACCGGCGGAAAATATGACGGGGTGCTGGGGGTGCTGGCCGGGCTGGAGGTCGTGCGCACGATCCGCGATCTGGAGGTGAAGACCCGCCGCCCCATCGTGGTGACCAACTGGACCAACGAGGAGGGCGCGCGGTTCGCGCCCGCCATGCTGGCCTCGGGCGTCTTCGCGGGGGTGCTGACCGAGGACTATGCCAACAGCCGGCAGGACGCCGAGGGCAAGAGCTTTGGCAACGAGCTGGACCGGATCGGCTGGCGCGGCACCGAGGCGCCGGGCGACCGCAGGATCCACGCCATGTTCGAGCTGCATATCGAGCAGGGCCCGATCCTCGAGGCCGCGAACATCCCCATCGGCATCGTGACCCATGGTCAGGGGCTGTGGTGGCTGCAGGTGACGGTGACGGGCAAGGACGCCCATACCGGCAGCACGCCGATGGCGATGCGGGTCGATGCCGGGCGCGGCATGGCGCAGATGATCGAGGCGGTGCACCGGATCGCCATGGACCACCAGCCCGATGCGGTGGGCGCGGTGGGACAGGCGAATGTCTATCCCAACAGCCGCAACGTGATCCCCGGCCGGGTCGTCTTCTGCGTCGATTTCCGGTCGCCGGATCTGGACAAGTTGACCTCGATGCGTTCGAGGTTCGAGGCGGAAGCGGTTGATATCGCTACAGGTCTTGGTCTGGGCATCGAGATCGAGCCGGTCGGGCATTTCGACCCGGTGACCTTCGATGCCGGTCTGGCGGACAGCCTGCGCGCCGCCGCCGACCGCTTGGGCCATGCCCATCAGGATATCGTCTCGGGCGCCGGGCATGACGCCTGCTGGATCGCCAAGGTCGCGCCGACGGTGATGATCATGTGCCCCTGCAAGGGCGGCCTCAGCCATAACGAGGCCGAGGAGATCACCCCGGACTGGGCGCGAGCCGGGACCGAGGTGCTGCTGCATGCGGTGCTGGATGCGGCGGAGATTGTCCGCTGACGCGGACGGTGGCCGGGGGTTTCACCCCCGGACCCCCAGGGTATTTGAACAAAGAAGAAGAGGCAGAAGATGAGCACGGTCATCAGGGGCGGCACCGTCGTGACGGCGGATCTGAGCTATGCGGCGGATGTGCTGATCGAGGGCGGGCGGATCGCGGCCATCGGGCAGGGGTTGGTGGGCGATGAGGTTCTGGATGCGGGCGGCTGCCTGATCATGCCGGGCGGCATCGATCCGCATACGCATCTGGAGATGCCCTTCATGGGCACTTATTCGGCGGATGATTTCGAATCCGGCACGCGGGCGGCACTGGCGGGCGGGACGACCATGCTGGTGGACTTCGCCCTGCCCTCGCCCGGTCAGGGGCTGCTGGACGCGCTGCAGATGTGGGACAACAAGTCGGGCCGGGCGCATTGCGATTACAGCTATCACATGGCGGTGACCTGGTGGGGGCAGCAGGTCTTCGACGAGATGGAGGCGGTGGTGGATCGCGGCATCACCAGCTTCAAGCATTTCATGGCCTACAAGGGCGCCCTGATGGTGAACGATGACGAGCTGTTCGCCAGCTTCCGCCGGGTGGGCGATCTGGGCGGCATTGCGATGGTGCATGCCGAGAATGGCGACGTGGTGGCGGAACTGTCGGCGCGGCTGCTGGCCGAGGGGAATACCGGGCCCGAAGCGCATGCCTATTCGCGGCCTCCGGCAGTCGAGGGCGAGGCCACGAACCGCGCGATCATGGTAGCGGACATGGCGGGGGTGCCGCTCTATGTGGTCCATGTCAGCTGCGAGGACAGCCATGAGGCGATCCGGCGCGCGCGGGCGGCCGGAAAGCGGGTCTGGGGCGAGCCGCTGATCCAGCATCTGACGCTGGACGAGGGCGAATATCTGCACCCCGATTGGGACCACGCGGCGCGGCGCGTCATGTCGCCGCCGTTCCGCGACAAGGCGCATCAGGCCAGCCTCTGGGCCGGGCTGCAATCGGGCAGCCTGTCGGTGGTGGCGACGGATCATTGCGCCTTCACCACCGCGCAGAAGCGCACGGGACTGGGGGATTTCACCAAGATCCCCAATGGCACCGGGGGGCTGGAGGATCGCATGCCGATGCTGTGGACCCATGGGGTCGGCACGGGGCGGCTGACGCCGAACGAGTTCGTGGCGGCGACCTCGACCAATGCGGCCAAGATCCTGGGGATGTATCCCAAGAAGGGCGCCGTGCTGGTCGGATCGGATGCGGATCTGGTGGTCTGGGACCCTGAGGCGGAAAAGACCATCACCGCGGGCGCCCAGCAATCGGCCATTGATTACAACGTCTTCGAAGGGCAGAAGGTCAACGGCCTGCCGCGCTTTACCCTGACGCGGGGCGTCGTGGCGGTGACCGAAGGGGTGGTGGACAGCCGCGAGGGGCATGGCGAATTCGTGGCCCGCGCGCCCCGGGGCCAGGTGAACCGCGCCCTGTCCGCATGGAAGGACCTGACCGCGCCCCGCCCCGTGCAGCGGTCGGGCATTCCGGCCAGCGGCGTCTGAGATGGCGGTGATCGAGGCGCAGGGCGTCTGCCTGACATTCCAGACCGCCGACGGGCCGGTCCATGCGCTGAAGGATGTCGACCTGTCGGTGGCACCCGGCGAATTCGTCAGCTTCATCGGCCCCTCGGGCTGCGGCAAGACGACCTTCCTGCGGTCCATCGCGGCGCTGGAGACGCCGACCGGCGGCACCCTGCGCGTCAACGGCATGGACCCGGATGCGGCGCGGCGGGCGCGGGCCTATGGCTATGTCTTTCAGGCGCCGGGGCTTTATCCGTGGCGGACGATCTCGGGGAACATCTCGTTGCCGCTGGAGATCATGGGCTTTTCAAAGGCTGATCGGGCCGAGCGGATCGCCCGGGTCATGGACCTGGTCGAGCTGTCGGGCTTTGGCGCCAAGTTCCCGTGGCAGCTGTCGGGCGGCATGCAGCAGCGCGCCAGCATCGCCCGCGCCTTGGCCTTCGACGCCGACATCCTGCTGATGGACGAGCCCTTCGGCGCGCTGGACGAGATCGTGCGCGACCGGCTGAACGAGGCGCTGCTGGCGCTCTGGCGCAAGACCGGCAAGACCATCGGCTTCGTCACCCATTCGATCCCCGAGGCGGTCTATCTGTCGACCAAGATCGTCGTCATGTCGCCGCGTCCGGGGCGGATCACGCGCATCATCGACAGCCCCCTGCCCCCGGATCGCCCGCTGGAGATCCGCGAGACGCCCGAATTCATCGCGCTGGCCCATGAGGTCCGCGAGGGGCTGCGCGAGGGGCATGGCGATGCGTAGGGCCGATTTGGTCCCGATCCTGACCGTGCTGCTGGTGATCGTCGCCGTCTGGTATCTGGGCGCGATCCGCATGAATGCCACATGGGAGCGTGATCAGGCCGCCCGCGCGGGCACCGAGGTGACGTGGTCGCAGCTGATCCCGCTGACCCTGACGCAGGACCGGCCCGTCCTGCCCGCGCCGCATCAGGTGGCGGTGGGGCTGTGGGAGGGGGTGGCGGGCCAAGCCGTGACCTCGCGCCGGTCGCTGGTCTGGCATGCCTGGGTGACGCTGTCGGCGACGCTGGCGGGCTTTGCCATCGGCACCGCGGCGGGAATTCTGCTGGCCGTGGGGATCGTGCACAGCCGCAGCATGGATCAGTCGGTGATGCCCTGGGCCGTGGCCAGCCAGACCGTGCCGATCCTGGCCATCGCGCCCATGGTCATCGTGGTCATGGCCAGCGCGGGCGTCACGGGGCTGCTGCCCAAGGCGATCATCGCGGCCTGGCTGTCCTTCTTCCCGGTGCTGGTCGGCATGGTCAAGGGGCTGCGCACGCCCGATGCCATGCAGATGGACCTGATGCGGTCATGGAGCGCGGGGCGTCGCCAGGTGCTGGCGCGGCTGCGGCTGCCCTCGTCCCTGCCCTATCTCTTTGCCAGCCTCAAGGTCGCCATCGCGGCGGCGCTGGTGGGCACGATCGTGGCCGAGCTGCCCTCGGGCGCGACGGCGGGCTTGGGCGCGCGACTGCTCTCGGGCAGCTATTACGGGCAGACCGTGCAGATCTGGTCGGCGCTGTTCATGGCCGCGATCCTGGCGGGGCTGCTGGTCGCGCTGATCGGGCTGGTCGAGCGCCGCGTGCTGGCCCGCATGGGGCTGGCGGCATGAGCGCGGTGCCCATCATCGGGGTCTGGCTGGGGGGCTGGGCTGTCAACATCTGGCTGTCGCGCTTCGACACGCGCGCCTCACGCACGCTGGTGGCGGTGATCTTCGGGGCGACGATCATCACCCTGTGGGAGATGATCGTGCGGACCTATGCCATCCCCACGGTGATCTTGCCCGCGCCCAGCCAGATCGCGGCCAGCTTTGCGGCCAACGGGTCGATCCTCTGGACGGATTTCGTGCAGACGATCGTCAAGGGCGCGCTGACCGGCTGGCTGATCGGTGCGGGCGCGGCGATCCTGACCGCCATCGCCATTGACCGCAGCCCCTTCCTGCAGCGCGGGCTGCTGCCCATCGGCAATTTCGTGGCCGCCCTGCCCATCGTCGGCATCGCGCCGATCCTGGTCATGTGGTTCGGCTTCGACTGGCAATCCAAGGCCGCCGTGGTCGTGGTCATGGTGTTCTTTCCGATCCTCGTGAACATGGTCGCGGGGCTGCGGGCCACCGACGCGATGCAGCGCGACCTGATGGCCAGCTGGGCCGCGCCCTATGGCGCGAGCCTCTGGAAGCTGCGCCTGCCCGCCGCCATGCCCTTCCTCTTCAACGGGCTCAAGATCACCACGACGCTGGCGCTGATCGGCGCCATCGTTGCCGAGTTCTTCGGCAGCCCCACGCGCGGCATGGGGTTTCGCATCTCGACCGCCGTGGGGCGGCTGGACCTGCCGCTGGTCTGGGCCGAGATTGTCGTGGCAGCCCTTGCGGGCACGCTGTTCTATGGACTTGTCGCGGCGCTCGAAAAGA
The DNA here is from genome assembly GCF_005048225.1 of Paracoccus gahaiensis. GTDB lineage: Bacteria > Pseudomonadota > Alphaproteobacteria > Rhodobacterales > Rhodobacteraceae > Paracoccus > Paracoccus gahaiensis. The sequence continues at coordinate 264,256 of NZ_SUNI01000001.1, read as the reverse complement.
AGGTGACGTTCTGGCACCCCTCGCAGCGCCGCTAATCGGGGCCGACCGGCCCCATCAACAGGAGAGACAGGGATGAAACGACTGATGACCGGGGCCGCGGCCCTTGCGCTGATGGCCGGAGCCGCGCAGGCGGGCGATCTGACGCTGCAGCTGAAATGGGTGACGCAGGCGCAGTTCGCGGGCTATTACGTCGCGCTGGAGCAGGGGTTCTACGAGGAGGAAGGCGTCAACCTGACCATCCTGCCCGGCGGTCCCGACATCGCGCCCACGCAGGTGCTGGCGGGCGGCGGCGCGGATGTGATCGTCGAATGGATGCCCGCCGCCCTGGCCGCGCGCGAGAAGGGCCTGCCGCTGGTCAACATCGCCCAGCCCTTCAAGGCCTCGGGCATGATGCTGACCTGCCTGGCCGAGACGGGCATCACCGACCCGGCCACCGATTTCGCGGGCAAGACGTTGGGCGTCTGGTTCGCGGGCAACGAATATCCGTTCCTGTCCTGGATGAACACGCTCGGCCTGTCGACCGAGGGCGGCGAGGATGGGGTGACGGTCCTCAAGCAGGGCTTCAACGTCGATCCGCTGCTGCAGAAGCAGGCCGCCTGCATCAGCACCATGACCTATAACGAATATTGGCAGGTGATCGACGCGGGCCTGACCGAGGATGACCTGATCACCTTCAAATACGAGGATCAGGGCGTCGCCACGCTGGAGGACGGGCTCTATGTGCTGGAAGGCACGCTGGAGGATCCGGAGAAGGTCACCGACCTGGTGGGCTTCGTGCGGGCCAGCATGCGCGGCTGGCAATATGCGGCCGAGAACCCCGAGGAGGCCGCCGAGATCGTCCTGGAGAACGACGAGACCGGCGCCCAGACAATCGAGCATCAGACCCGCATGATGACCGAGATCGCCAAGCTGCTGGAGGGCTCGGACGGGACGTTGCTTGAGGCCGATTACCAGCGCACGGTCGACATCCTGCTGGCGGGCGGGTCGGACCCGGTGATCGAGGCGGCGCCCGAGGGGGCTTGGGTCTCCACCATCACGGACCGCGCCTTCGACTGATCCACCCCTCGCGACACGGACAAGGGCCGCCTCCCGGGGCGGCCCTTGGTCATTCGGCGAGGGTCATTCCGCGGGTTGGGCTGCGGCACAGGCGCCCCGGCCCCGCTTCTCGGCGCGGCGCAGGCGGCGGCGACCGTCCCAGGCCAGCAGCGTCGGCGTCAGCAGCAGCGTGATGGCGGTGGCCACCACCAGACCGCCCGCAATGCCGGTGGACAGCTGGATCCAGAACTGCCCCGAAGGCGCCCCGAAGAACAGGTCGCGCCCCACGAAATCGATGGTCATGCCGAAGACCATCGGCACCAGCCCGATCACCGTCGTCCCCGCCGTCAGCAGCACCGGGCGCAGGCGCTCGCCTGCCGCGCGCCGGGCGGCCTCGTCGGGGCCGCGCCCCGCGTCGCGATGCTCGTTATAGGCGTCGATCAGCACGATGTTGTTGTTCACCACCACGCCCGCCAAGGCCATGATGCCGATCCCGCTCATGACGATGGAGAACGCCTCCTGCCGGACCATCAGGCCCAGGAACACCCCGGCGATCGAGAAGATGATCGCGGTCAGCACCAGGAAGGCCTGGAAGAAGCTGTTCATCTGGATCAGCAGGATCGTGAACATCAAGAAGATCGCCGCGACGAAGGCGCCCATCAGGAAGGTCATCGCCTCTTCCTGATCCTCGATCTCGCCGCCGAAGGCGATCTCGGCGCCTTCTGGCAGGTCGGCCTGGGCGATGGCGGCGCCGATGCGGTCCAGTTCCGCCTGCAGGGTGGCGCCGGGGGCCAGGTCGGCGGTCAGGGTCTGCGTCTCGCGCGCGGCGATCCGGGTGATCGCGGCGGGGGCCGGGGCGGGCAGGATCTGCACGACATTGCCGATGGGCACCTGCGCGCCCGAGACGGGGCTGGCCACGCGCAGCGCCGCCAGATTCTCGAAGTTGCGCTGCTCGGGGGGATAGCGCAGGGCGATGTCGACCTCGTCATCCGCGAAATCGGGCAGATAGGTGCCCAGGTTCACGCCGGTGGTCAACAGCTGCACGGCGGTGCCGATCGTGTCCATGTCCACGCCATAGCGCGCCGATTCCTCGCGGTCGACGATCAGCCGGATCTCGGGATTGGGGCGGGGCGTGTCATTGGCGATGTCGACGAAGCTGCCCTGCTCCTCCATCAGCCGCTGCACGATGCCGGCGGCCTGTTGCAGGCTGGCGCGGGTCGTGGCCGAAACCTCGATCTGCACCGGACGCGCGGCGGCGGGGCCCGAGGCCGCGGCCTCGATCTGGATGCCCAGGCCCGGCACCTCGGTCGTGGCGGCGCGCATCCGCTCGATCACCACGTCCGATCCGTCGCGGCTGCGCCAGTCGGTGAACTCGACCTGGATCTGGCCGATGACGTCGCTGGACAGGCTGGAGCGCACGCGCTCCTCGACCGAGCCGATGGTGCGGGCATAGACGCGCTCGACCCCCTCGAAGCCCAGCAGCCGCTGTTCGATCAGACGCACCAGCTGGTCGCTTTCCATGACCGACAGGTTGCCGTTGGCGGTCACCTGCACCTGCGCGCGCTCGGAATCGGTCTCGGGGAAGAACTCGACCCCCCGGCCCAGCAGGCTGTAGGCCCACGCCACGACCAGAACACCCAGGATCGAGAGCCCGAGCGTCGCGCCCGGCCGGGCGATGGTCCAGCCCGAGAACCGCTCGAAGGCCGAGGGCGGGTCCTCGGGGCGCGGTTCGGGCGGCAGGTCCTGCCCGCCCCCCAGCACGCTGCCCATGACCGGCACGAAGATCAGCGCCATCAGCAGCGACATCAGCAGCGTGGCGATCATCGTGGCGGGCAGGTAGAACATGAACTGCCCCGCCAGTCCCGGCCAGAACAGCAGCGGGAAGAACACCGCCAGCGTGGTCGCGGTGGACGAGATGATCGGCCAGGCCATGCGCTGCGCGGCCATGCGGAAGGCGCTTTTCTTGGAGTGGCCCTGCGCGATGAAGCGCTCGCCCAGCTCGACGACGACGATGGCGCCGTCGACCAGCATCCCCACCACCAGGATCAGCGCGAAGAGGACGATCACGTTCATCGTGTAGCCGAGCGCCCAGATGATCAGGATGCCGCCCAGGAAGGATCCCGGGATCGCCACCGCCACCAGCAGGGATGCGCGCACGCCCAAAAACAGCACGGTGACCAGCATGACCAGCACCACGGCGGCGATCACGTTGTTCTGCAGGTCCGACAGCAGGTCGCGCATCTCTTGCGACTGGTCGTTCATGAAGACCACGTCGACCTGGTCGGGCCAGTCGGCGCGGGTCTCGTCGACGATGGCCCGCACCGCCTCGACCGTGTCGATGATGTTGGCGCCCGCCGACTTGCGCACGTCGATGGCCAGCGCCGGGCGCCCGTCGATGCGGGCGAAGCTGGTCGGATCCTTGAAGGTCTGGCGCACCTCGGCCAGATCCTGCACGCGCAGGACGGTGGCGCCGTCCACCAGCACCGGGATCGACATCATCTCGTCCAGCTGCACGACGGTGCCGGGGATCGACACGCCAAGCCGCCCGGCCCCGGTGTCGAAGGACCCCGCCGCGATCAGCTGGTTGTTGGCGCGCACCGCCTGCGACAGCTCGCCCGGAGAGATGCCGTAGGTCTCCAGCGCCAGCGGGTCGATCAGGATTTCCAGCTGGTCCTCGCGCTCGCCGGTCAGGTCGGCCTGCAGCACGCCGCTGACCGTCTCGATCCGGTCGCTCAGCGCGCGGCCAAGGCGGATCAGCTCGCGTTCGGGCACCTGACCGGACAGGGCCACGGTCAGGATCGGAAAGGTCGCCATGTCGATTTCGCGCACGAAGGGACCATCGGCCTCGGGCGGGATGTCGGGGCTGGCATCGTCCACCGCGTCCTTGACCGATTGCAGCGCGCTGTCCTGGTCGAAGCCCGGCTCGAATTCCAGCGTGACCGAGGCGAAGCCCTCGCTGGCCACCGTCTCCATCCGGCGCAACCCGTCCAGCGCGTTCACCTGCCGCTCGATGGGTTCGGCCAGCAGGGTCGCCGCATCCTCGGCGCTGACGCCGCTATAGGTGACGTTGACGATGAAGATCGGGATGTCGACCTCGGGCATCGATTCCTTGGGGATGGTCACATAGGCCATTGCCCCGGCGCCGATCAGCGCGATCATGATCAGGATGACCGTCCGCGCCCGCGAGAATCCGGCGGCGATGATCCCGTTCATCGGGCCGACCCCGCGCCGCGCGGCGTCATTCGATCGCCCCCAGCAGGGCCGCGGCGCCGTCCGGGGCGGCGGCATCGGGGACCTCTGGCAGCTCTTCGCCGCCCAGCACGCCCCGGAACGCCTCGGGCGTCTCCGAGATGCGAGCCTGCTGGCCGTCGATCAGCGCGCCTTGCGAGATGGTGACGACCCGCGCGGTCTCGTCCAGCCCGGTGACCCAGATCGCCTCGGCGCGGGCCTGCACGATCTCGACGGGGTGGAACTGCAGCGTGGTGCCGTCCTGGGCCACGGTGAACAGCCCGATGCGCCCGGCATCGTCCAGACGGATCAGCGCGGGGGACAGGCGATGTGCCCGGATCTCGTCCATGGGCAGCGAGATCTGGGCGCTGAGGCCGGCGGGGATCTCGTTGCCGGGATTGGGGATCTCGACCTCGACGCGGAAGGTGCGCGTCTCGGCGGTGGCGACGGGCGCGATGAAGCGCACGCGCCCCTCGGTCTGGCGCCCGCCCTGGAAGGTGACGTCGGCGCGCTGGTCCAGGTGGATCGAGGTGATCTCGGTCTGGCGCACCTCGACCTCGGCGATCAGGGGATCGTTGCGCACGATCTCCAGCACCTCGCCCCCGGCATCGACGAAGCTGCCCAGATCGGCCAGCACATTGCTGATGGTGCCGGTGATGGGCGCGGGCAGCCGGGTGTTCTGCAGTTCCAACTGGGCGGCGCGCAGATCGGCGCGGGCCGATTCCAGCTGGGCAAAGCGCGACTGCACCTCGGCTTCCGAGGTCACGCCGCGCTCGCGCAGCTGGCGCGCAGCCTCGTAGTCGCGCTCGGCCGAGCTGACGGCGGCCTCGGCCCGCGCCACGCCGGCCTCGCGGTCGTCGGCCGACAGCAGCGCCAGCTGGTCGCCCGCCTGCGCCTGATGGCCCTGACGCACGACCTCCTCGACGATGCCGGCGGTGCGGGCGCGCAGGATCGAGGTCTGGTCGGGCACGACATTGCCGAACAGCACGGTGCGGGGGCGGATCACCTCGGCGGTGCTGAGGCTGGCCGCGACATTGGGAACGGGCACCTCGAGGGGCGCGGCCTCCTCGGGCGGCTGGCGGTTCATCATGCCACCGCCGATCCAGAAGGCCAGAAACCCCAGGATCGCCAGAAAGACGAAGGTAGAGGAAGACAGTATGCGCGCCATCGTCATCCTGACAGTCTGTTCGGATCCGGGCCGGCCCCGGACATGGTCCCTAGATGCTTGCTGGACCCCTGCAGGTCAACCGTGCCGGTTGCGGCATGGCGTCCGGCCCGGTCACATGATGGTGGCCCGTGACAGATTCGAACTGCCGACCGGCCCGGTGTAAACGGGACGCTCTACCACTGAGCTAACGGGCCCCGTGCCGTCCGATTGGGGGCACGCGGCGCATCAAACCGCCCAAGGGCCGGCTTGGCAAGGTGAAAAATGACGGCGGTCAGTCGCAATCGCGGGGATGACACAAGGTCCGGCAGGCGCCGCCCGAGACGACATGCACCGCCCCCTGCCGCATCTCGCCTGTGGCCCAGTGGTCAGGGGGGCAGCGGTCCGGGGCCCGCTCCAGCGCCACGGCCCGCAGCATCCGCAGGGTGATCCCGTGGCTGACGATCAGGACCGGCGCCGTGGTTCCCGTCAGTGTGTCCAGAAACCTGCCGCAGCGGGTGGCCAGCGCCCCCAGCCCCTCGCCTCCCGGGCAGCGGTCGTACCAAGCCAGCGGCGGGCCGGTGAACAGATCGGGTTGTTCCCGTTCCAGATCGGCCAGCAGCTGCCCGGCGAAATCGCCGATGCCGATCTCGGACAAAAGCGGTTCGATGCGGAAGGGATGCGCGCCAAAGACCCGATGCGCGGTCTGCTGCGCCCGGGGCTGCGGGCTGGACAGCCGCAGCCCCCCCACGCCCGCGACCAGCGCGGCCTGCCATCCGGCCTGCTGCCAGCCGCGCGGCGTCAGCGGCGCGTGAAGGGCGCCCTGCAGCCGCCCTTCGGCGTTCCAGACCGTCTCGCCATGGCGCATCAGGTACAGATCGGGCAAGGCGCACGCCCCCGGCCTGTCCCCGGGTCGATCGCCGCCCCTTTGATCCATGATGCCCCTGCCCGGTCCCTGCCGCCCAGATCATAGAATCCCCCGCGCGGCCCGCCAATGGCCCCTGGCCGCAGATTCGGGCGCGCGGACGGTCTGGTCCTAAGGTTTTAGATCGCCGGGGCATTATTGAACCTGATCGTACCCGACGATAGGATCGTTTCCAGCATGTCTCAGGTCTATCCTCGCCCATCCGTTCACCCAAGGGCTTCGTGGCCACGACCCTTTGCACCCGCGTGATGATCCTCGGTGGCTCGGGGGCCGGCACGTCGCATCTGGCGCGTCGTCCTGCGGGCGCGGCGCCTTCACGGCAGGGTGCGCCCCTGCATGGCCGAGGGCTGCCCCGAGCTTTTCGGCAGCCACACGATCGAGGCGCTGCGCTCTGCCCGCAGATCGCATGACGTCCATCAGGACAGGATCCGCGACGTGCTGGCCGCCGCCACGCCCACGCTGGACATGCGCCGCTTTCGCAGTGAGGGCCAGGTGAGCCGGTTCCCGTCGCACTGCAGGCCCGCACCTGCAGGGCCCGGGGTCCTGCCCGGCGACGGACGATCCCGGATGTGGGGGCGCCCGGATCGGGTTCCGTCCGGCGTACCTGATTTGCAACACGGGGACCGTCCCGATCCGGGGCCGATTGCCCGGGGGATAGGTGAACCGCATAGTTCAGTTTCAACATCCGGAGATCGACCATGAAACTTTGCTTGCTTGCCATCGCTGCCCTCTCTGCCGCCTCCGGTGCTGCCGCCCAAGGCTATGCGGGTCCGGACTATGCGCCCATCGGCGCGGCACCGATGGCCGCAGGCTCCGACTGGTCGGGCTTCTATGCCGGTCTGCAATATGGCGAGGGAAGCGGCGACCTGACGCTGGACGGTCCCCTGGGCGAAGCGGATTTCGACGCCTATGGTCTGCATGTCGGCTATCAGCGCGACATGGGCCGGATCGTGCTGGGCGGCGATCTGGATTACAACAGCGTCGAGTTCGAGGGCGCCGACGACAATGGCGACCTGCTGCGCCTGCGCGCGCGGCTTGGCTTTGATGCGGGCCGCGTCATGCCCTATGTGACCCTGGGCGTCGCGGGCGTGCATGGCGACATCGCCGGAGACCGCCTGGCCGATACCGGGCTGACCTATGGGATCGGCGCCGATATCCTCGTGACGGATCGCTTCTCGGTTGGTCTGGAATATACCCGCAACACGTTCAAGGATATCCTGGACGATCTGAGCGGGATCTCGGGGCTCGATCTGGACACGGATCTGGTGCAGGTCCGGGCCAGCTATCGCTTCTGAGCATCGAGAGGCCGATCATGCCCGAGGGGTGCGGTCGGCCATGCTCTGTCGGGTGACCTGACCTGCGGTTGAGGGATCAGACCGGGTGCCCTGCCCGGCAGGTCCCGTGGTCGGGGCGATAGGATTCGAACCTACGACATCCTGCTCCCAAAGCAGGCGCGCTACCAGACTGCGCTACACCCCGACGGGACCGCTCTAGCGCAAGCGGCGGGCAGAGGAAAGCCCCTAGCGGCAGGGCCAGGCGGCGGAACTCTCGGGGACGGCGGGATGGGCCAGCACCTGCCCCGTCTGCAGGCCGAGGCGGTCGGCCTCGCCGCCCGCGATTTCCAGCACCAGAAGGCGGTTGGGATCGGGATCGCCGATGGCGGCGCCGGGGATCGGGGTCTCGTCCAGGGGCCGGGCCATGCGGTGGATGTGGCGGATCACGCCGCGCGGGTCCATAAAGACGATGTCCAACGGAATCAGCGTGTTGCGCATCCAGAAGCTGACCGGCTGCGAGGCGGGATAGACGAACAGCATCCCCGCGCCCGCCGGAAGATCGCGGCGATACATCAGGCCGCGCGCCCGGCTTTCGTCGGTATCGGCCAGCTCGATCTGGAAGGACAGGGCGCGGTCGGGGTCGGTGCGGATCAGCGCGGCATCGTTACGGCATTCGGCCAGATCATCGACCGCCACGACCGGCTGCGCCGCGGCGGGCAGCGCCAGGCAAAGCGCCAGGACAGCGGCCAGAGACCTATTCAGCGACATGGGCCAGGCTGTCATGGGGACCGGACTGGCCGTCCTCGTCCTTGTCGTGCTGATCGTCCTTGCGGGGAAGGCCGCTGTCCCAGGCCGAGATCTGCGCCGCCATCAGCCCGCGGGGGCCTTCGACGACGCGGATGCAGATCGCCTCGCCGATGGCAAGGTCCGCAAAACCGGAATGGCGCAGCACCTCGATATGGATGAAGACATCATCCGAGTGCCCGAAGATGTTGGCAAAGCCGAATCCCTTGGACTTGTCGAACCATTTCACGCGGGCCGGGCGCAGGGGAAGACTGTCCAGATGCTCGAGGATCTCGATGTCCAGATCGGCGATGGGGGGCTGGCCGTCGCTTTCGGGCGGCTCGATCGTGATGACCTCGGCGGCCTGAACGCCGCGCGGCGTCTGCTGGACCATCACGCGCACCCGCGACTGGTCGGCGACGGAACTGCGCCCGAAATTGCGCAGGACGTTGGAATGCAGCAGAATGTCCGTGCCGCCATCCTCGTTCAGGATGAAGCCATAGCCCTTGGACGGGTCAAACCACTTGACCAGTCCCGTCACGAGCTTGAGGCTGTCGTCGTCACTCATTCCATTTCCGTTTTCGCACGTTTTCGCTGGTCGGGGGACCCTAGTGTTGCCGTGACGTGACTACAATACGGTTCAGTTGCAATGCCGGGGGGGCGAACCCCACGTCATCTCTCGGGTCACGTCATGTTCGTCGCGTCAACTCAATGTCGGGGTCGCGGAACGGTTCGTCAAGGTGGCCAACGCGTCAGGGCGACAGGCGGGCGATTTCCCACCGGTCGTCGGGGGTGCGGGTCCAGCAGAAACGGTCATGCAGCCGGAACGCCCCATCCGCCCAGAACTCGATCTGCACGGGGCGCAGGCGCAATCCGCCCCAATAGGGAGGCCGCGTCGGGTGGGTGCCGTGACGCAGGCCCTGCCGCGCCACCTCGGCCATCAGCGTGCCGCGTGCGTCCAGCGGCTGCGACTGGCGCGAGGCCCAGGCCCCCAGCCTGCTTTGCAGCGCACGGCTGTTATAATAGGCATCGGCCTGCGGACCTTCCTCGCGTGTCACCGTCCCGCGCACGCGGATCTGCCGGCGCAGCGACTTCCAGTGCATCACGAAGGCGGCCTTGCCGGTCTGGGCGATCTGCCGGCCCTTGGCGCTGTCGTAATTGGTGTAGAAGACGAAGGACCCGTCCGCCCCCTGCCCGTCCACGTCCTTCAGCAGCACCATCCGCGCGTCGGGCATACCCTCGGCATCCACGGTCGCCAGCGCGATGGCATTGGGATCGTTCGGCTCGGTCGCCTCCGCCTCGGTCATCCAGGCGCGGATGATGTCGAACGGGTCGTCGCCCGCAAAGAGTCCGGTTCGCTCGGTCATGGCGTCGTCCTTGTGCTTGATGCGGCCGGGCAGTTGGCCTAACACCTCCCGAACGGTTGAAAGCGCGGGGAACAGGACATGTCAAGCGAGCAGAGGACCGGCCTGATGGCCGGCAAGCGGGGTCTCATCATGGGACTGGCCAATGACAAGTCGATCGCCTGGGGCATCGCCAAGGCGCTGGCCGCCGAAGGGGCCCAGCTGGCCTTCAGCTATCAGGGCGACGCGCTGAAGAAGCGCGTGGGCCCTCTGGCCGCCCAGTTGGGGTCGGATCTGATCCTGCCCTGCGACGTGTCCGACGAGGCCTCGATCGACGCGCTGTTCGCGGATCTGGGCGCGCAATGGGACGGGCTGGACTTCATCGTCCATGCCATCGGCTTTTCCGACAAGGAGCAGCTGCGCGGCCGCTATGCGGAAACAACCCGCGACAACTTCCTGATGACGATGGATATTTCCGTCTACTCCTTCACCGCCGTCGCGCGCCGCGCGGCCGCGATGATGACGGATGGCGGGTCGATGCTGACCCTGACCTATTACGGCGCCGAACGGGTCATGCCGCATTACAACGTCATGGGCGTGGCCAAGGCCGCGCTGGAGGCCTCGGTGCGCTACCTGGCCGAGGATTTCGGCAAGGACAACATCCGCGTCAATGCGATCAGCGCGGGCCCCATCAAGACCCTGGCCGCCAGCGGCATCGGCGATTTCCGATACATCATGAAGTGGAACGAGCTGAACTCGCCGCTGCGTCGCAATGTCACGACCGAGGATGTGGGCAATTCGGCGCTCTACCTGCTGTCGCGGCTTGGCGCGGGGGTCACGGGCGAGGTGCATCACGTCGATGCGGGCTATCATGTCGTGGGCATGAAGGCCGTGGACGCGCCCGACATCGCCACCGTCAAGAAGGACTGACGCCCCCGGGCGGCGCGCATCCCCGATGATCCAGATCACGGCGGAGCAGCTTGGCCTTTTCGTGGCCACCCTGTCGGTGGCGATCCTGTCGCCCGGTCCCGGCGTGATCGCGGTCAGCCAAGGCGCCTTTGCCTTGGGCCGCAGCCGTGCGCTGGCCTATGGCTGGGGGCTGGCCCTCGGTGCCTCGGTCTGGTGCCTCTTCGCGCTGCTGGGGCTGACGGCGCTGTTCCGCGTGGCGCCCTGGACGCTGGTGCTTCTGAAGATGCTGGGCGGCGCCTATCTGATCTGGATCGGCGCGAAGATGTGGCGCCATGCCGCCGATCCCCTGCCCGAAGTCCCGGCGGGGCGCGGCATGGGGATCGTGGCGGGCATGGCGCTGAACCTGTCCAACCCCAAGCCGGCGCTGTTCTATTCCGCCGTGCTGCTGTCGATCTTTCCCGCCGTGCTGACCCCCGCCGACAAGGGCGCGATCTATGCGGTGGCCTTGTCGGTCGAGCTGTTCTTCTATACCGCACTGGCCAGCCTGATGGCCCTGCCGCTGCTGCGGCGACGCTATTATGCCGCAAAGTTCTGGATCGACCGGGGGGCCGGGGCGCTGATCGCCCTCCTTGGCCTGTCCCTGGTCCTGCGCCCCTGAAGGAGAATTCCATGTCGTCCGACCGCCTGCCGCATGAAAAAGGCTTCCATGTCAGCTGGGACCAGTTGCACCGCGACGCCCGCGCGCTGGCTTGGCGCATGGAGGGAACGTCGTGGCGCGCGGTGGTGGCCGTCACCCGGGGCGGGCTGGTGCCCGCGATGATCGTGGCGCGCGAGCTGGACATCCGCACGATCGACACGATCTCGATCCGCTCCTACAAGGGAGTCGGCACGCAGGCGGGCCAGGGCAAGCTGGAGGTCCTCAAGCGCCCCGATCCCGAGCTGATGGGCGATGGCGAGGGGATCCTGGTCGTCGACGATCTGGTCGATTCGGGCCGCACCCTGGAACTGATCCGCGAGATGTATCCCAAGGCTCACCTGGCCACCGTCTATGCCAAGCCCAAGGGCAAGCCGATGGTTGCCAGCTATGTCACCGAGGTCAGCCAGGACACCTGGATCTTCTTCCCCTGGGATATGGCTTTGCAGTATGTGCAACCTTTCCGCGGCGAAGATTGACGTCTTCCCAATGAGTTGAACGGATCTGTTCGGTTCCGCGCCGCAAGGCGGGGAACCCCTCCCACGGGCCGGGCATTATGCCGTCAGATAGCGGGGCGCGACCGGCGACCTGCTGAAGACCCAGGAGGATGAGATGCGCAAGTTTCTTTTGACCACCACGCTGGCCCTGCCGATGAGCTTCGGTGCCGCCTTCGCCCAAGACACCGCCCCCGCCGCCGATCCGGCGATGGAGCCCGCCGAAACCGCCCCGATGACCGACATGGGCGATGCTCCGGCCGCCGATCCGATGGCCACCACCGAGCCGATGGCCGAAGAGACGGATGCCGATGAGGCCGCCGCCGCCGCCTCGGCCGCCGAGAAGGTCGAAGTGCAGCAGGCCGAGAACGAGTGGCGCATCGACTGGATCACCGGCACGAACGTGACCTCGCCCACCGGTGACGACATCGGTGCGATCAGCGACGTGATCGTCGATGGCGATACCGGCGAAATGAAGGCCGCGATCATCGGCGTCGGCGGGTTCCTCGGGATCGGTGAGAAGCAGATCGCCCTGCCTTGGGCCGACCTGACCATCAATTCCGACGCGCAGGAGATCACCACCGATCTGACGCAGGAAGAGGCCGAAGCCGCTCCGGAATACGTCTTCCGCGATCAGGCAGCTGCCGCCGGCGACGACATGATGACCGATCCCGCGATGGGCACGACCGACACGGGCATGGGCACGGCACCTGCCGCCGATCCGATGGCCACGGGGACCGAAGCCGAGCCGATGGCGACCGAGCCGTTGGACGCGGATACCATGGAAACCGACACCATGGAAACCGAGACGATGGAGACCGACACGGACACCATGGAGATGGGCACCGACGCGACCACCACGACGCCGGCTCCGGCCAACTGAGACTGACAAGGCATCCCGCCTTGTGACGCGGCGGCCCTTCGGGGCCGCCGTTCGCATGTCAGCTATTGCCGCGCACGAAGCGCGAGGCCTCTTCGGCAGCACGTTGCAGCGCGCGGCTCTTGTTCACGGTCTCTTGGAACTCGGCCTCGGGATCGCTGTCATAGACGACGCCGCCGCCCGACTGGATATAGAGGGCCTTGTCCTTGATCACGCCCGTGCGCAGCGCGATGCACATGTCCATCTCGCCATTGGCGGCGAAATAGCCGACCGCGCCGCCATAGACGCCGCGCTTCTCGGGCTCCAGCTCGTCGATGATCTGCATGGCCCGGACCTTGGGCGCGCCCGAGACGGTCCCCGCAGGCAGGCCCGCCAGCAGCGCTGACAGCCCGTCCTCTCCGTCGCGCAACTGTCCCACCACGTTCGAGACGATATGCATGACATGGCTGTAGCGTTCGATCACGAACTGTTCGGTCGGGCGCACGGTGCCGGGCTTTGCCACCCGGCCCACATCGTTGCGACCCAGATCCAGCAGCATCAGATGCTCGGCCAGCTCCTTGGGATCACCCAGCAGATCGGCCTCCAGCGCCCGGTCCTCGGCCTCGTCCGCGCCGCGCGGTCGGGTGCCGGCGATGGGCCGGATGGTCACCTCGCCGTCGCGCAGGCGCACGAGGATTTCGGGCGAGGCACCGACGATCTGGAAATCCCCCAGATTGAGGAAGAACATGAAGGGCGACGGATTGGTGCGCCGCAGCGACCGATAGAGCGCGAAGGGCGGCAGCGGAAAGTCCATGCGCCAGCGCTGGCTGGGCACGACCTGGAAGATGTCGCCCGCGCGGATGTAATCCTTGGCCGTCTCGACGGCGGCCAGATAGCCGTCTTTGGTGAAGTTCGACACCGGCGCGCCGATCTGCACCTCGTCGCCCAAGGCACGTGGCTCGGAGGGCTGGCGGTCCAGCGAGCGCAGCGCGTCCATCACCCGCTCGGCGGCGCGGGCATAGGCCGCGCGGGCGTTGTCCGATCCGTCATGCCAGGCGGGGGCGCAGAGCGTCACCTCGCCCTTGACCCCGTCCAGCACGGCCACGACCGAGGGGCGCATCAGCATCGCATCAGGCAGGTCCAGCGGATCGGGGTTCACGTCGGGCAGGTTCTCGACCAGCCGGATCATGTCATAGCCCAGATAGCCGAACAGCCCCGCCGCGACCGGGGGCACGCCCTCGGGCATGGTCTCGATCCGGCTTTCGGCGATCAGCGCGCGCAGGCTGTCCAGCGCCGGGCGCGGATCGTCCTGGAAGTCCGGCGCGAAGCGGGCCTGCCGGTTGATCCGGGCGCGCCCGTCGCGGCAGTCCCAGATCAGGTCGGGCTTCATGCCGACGATGGAATAGCGGCCGCGGACCTCGCCGCCGGTCACCGATTCCAGCATGAAGCTTTGCGGGGCCGCCTCGGCCAGCTTCAGCATCAGGCTGACGGGCGTGTCCAGGTCGGCGGCCAGCCGGATCGTCACCAGTTGGTTGCGCCCGGCAACCCATTCCGCCTCGAAGGCGGCAAAGTCGGGGGTCAGCTGCATCACTGGACCTGGGCGTTGATGGCGTCGATCGCCTGCATGTTCAGCTGCACCTGCGCCTCGCGCTGCGCGTGGCGGGCGTAATAGTCGAACAGGTCGGCCTGCAGCGACTGGACCAGCCGGGCGCGCACGCCCTCGAGGATCTGGGCGGCGTCCTCACCGGTCAGGTCGGCCTCGTTGATTCCGTCCAGCCGGACCAGGAACACCCGGTCGCCGGCATCGACCACCTCGGCCTCGTCCGGTTCGCTCAGGGCGAAGGCCTGCGACAGCAGTTCGGGCGGCAACCCGTCCATCCAGTCGTTGCGCGACAGACCTTCCTCGGCGGTCCAGTCCAGCGGCGCGGGTGCGGGCACCGGCGCGGGCGTGCCGGCCTCGGGGGCTGCCGTCTCGGGGGCTGCCGTCTCGGGCGTTTCGGTGTCGGGCGCGGTTTCCGAGATCGCGGTCAGGCGCTGCTCGGCGGCCAAGGCCAGCAGCTGGCGCTGGCGTTCGGCGGCGCGCCAGTCGGCCAGCACCTCGTCGCGCACCTCGTCGAAGGGGCGCAGCGTCGGCGGCACCAGCTCGTCCAGCCGCAGAGCGAAGACGCCGCCATCGGCCAGTTCGACCAGCTGCGGGAAATCGGTGGTCGAGACCGAGGCGGCACGTTCGACGAAGCTTTCATAGCCCGCGATGCTGCCCTCTTCGGGAACGGATTCGGCGGACCAGTCGATCTGGCCCAGTTCCAGCTCGGTCTGCTCGACCAAGTCCTCCAGCGTGGCGCCGCCGGCCAGAAGATCCTCGTAATCGGCGCCCCGGTCGCGGATCAGGCGGGCGGCCGCGGACAGGGCCGCCTCGCCGCGCAGCCCCTCGCGCGCCTCCTCGAAGGGAACGTCGACGGGATCGAGGATCGCGTTCACCGAGAACAGCGCCGGACCCAGATCGGTCGGCAGCGGACCCACCACGCCGGGCTGCTCCAGCGCGAAGACCGGCTCGGCGGCGGCGCCCAGCTGGGCCTCGGTCACCTCGCCCAGATCCACATCGTCCAGCGTCAGGCCGCGCTGCAGCACGAACCCCTCGAAGGGCAGCGTGCCGGCATCGATCGCCTCGCGGGCGGCCTGAGCCTCGGCCTCGTCGGGAAAGACGAGGCGGCTGACCATGCGCCGCGCGGGGCGCTGGAACTGGTCGATATTCTCGTCATAGACGGCGCGCAGCGCTGCCTCGTCCAGTGCGACCTCGGAGGACAGCATGTCCGGCGTCACCCAGGCATAGGTGATCGCGCGGGTCTCGGGCGCGGTGAAGCGGTCGCCATTGGCCTCGTGCCAGGCCTGCAGGGTGGCCTCGTCGGGCTCGGCCACGGGGCTGGGCAGGTCGGCCTCGGTCAGTTCGCGCCAGCTGAAATCGCGGGTCTCCAGCAGCCAGGCGGCAGTCTGATCGACCATCGGCGCGGGCGGGACGACGCCCCCGGCCACGGCGCGCTGCAGGATCAGGCGCGCGGAATCCTCGCGCACGCTGGCCTCAAACTCGGCCTCGGTCAGGTTCTCGCGGCGCAGGATCTCGGCATAGGCGGTGCGGTCGAAGCTGCCGTTGGGGCCCTGGAAGGCGCCCGCCTGCAGGATGGTCTGCGCGACCTGCGCATCGCCCACCGACACGCCGATGCGGCGCGCCTGCTCGCCCAGGGCGGCACCGGCGACCAGCTGCGCCTGCACGGATTGCGGCACGCCCATCTGCTGGGCCTGCTGCAGGCTGACCGGCTCGCCCATCTGCTGGGACAGCTCGCGCATCTGCGCCTGCAGGGCGCGGGCATAGTCGTCGGCGGTGATCCGGGTCTCTCCGACCGAGCCCACCTCGGAGGTGCCGCCCGAGAAACTGGTGACGCCGAAGCCCCCCAGCCCCAGCACCATCAGACCCATCAGGATCCAGACGACGGTCGATTTGCCCTTGGTTCGCAGCTGTGACATGGCGCGGCCTTCCTCGTGGTCGTGTCGCTGCCGTCTCTAGAACGCCCGGGGGCGCGCCACAAGTGGATCAGGGCGCCAGCCGCGCCAGCCGGGCCGCCAGCTCGGTGATGCCGGGCCCGTCCACATTGGCGAAGGCCAGCCGCAAGTGGCGCGCGCCCACCGGATCGCCCTGCGGGGTGAACATCGTGCCCGGCAGGGCCAGCACGCCGATGTCGCGCACCATGCGCCGCGCCAGCTCGGCCGAGCCCTCGGCGAAGGGATGCTCGACCCAGGCAAAATAGGCGCCCGTGCTTTTCAGCCGCCAGCCCGGCAGGGCGATCAGCGCCGCCCGGGTCGCGGCGCGGCGGCACAGGATCTCGGCCCGCTCACCCGCCAGCCAGTCCTGCAGGTTCTCCATCCCCCAAAGCGCGCCGATCTGGCCCAGTTGCGAAGGAGAGATGGCGACCGTGTCGAGGAACTTCTCGACCTGCGCCAGCCGCCCCGTGCCCGCGACCATCGCCCCCACCCGGTGCCCGGTCAGCCGGTAGGCCTTCGAAAAGCTGTAGAGCTGGAGCAGCGTGCGGTCCCAATCGGGGCGGGCCAGCAGGTCATGGGGGGCGCCCTCGCGGCTGTCGAAATCGCGATAGGTCTCGTCCACGACCAGCGCCAGCCCCTGCGCCTGCGCCAGATCGAAGAACCGCCCCAGCAGCCCCGCCGGATATTCCGCCCCCGAGGGGTTGTTGGGCGTGACCAGCACGATGGCCTTGGTCGCGGGCGTGATCAGCGCACGGGCCTGATCGGGATCGGGCAAAAGGTCCGGCCCGCAGGGCAGAGGCACGGCCTCGACCCCCGCCATGTCCAGCCACATCTTGTGGTTGAAGTACCAGGGCGTCGGCAGGATCACCTGATCGCCCGGCCCGGCCAGCGTCGCCATCGCCGCGCAGAAGGCCTGGTTGCACCCCTGCGTGATCGCCACGCGCCCCGCATCGACCGCGCCGCCATAGGCGCCCGAGAACTGCGCCGCCACCGCCGCCCGCAGATCGCCATTGCCCAGCACCGGACCATAGAGATGCGCCTCGGGCCTGTGCAGCGCGGCATCCGCGATGGCGCGGCGCAGCCCCTCGGGCGGAGGATCGACGGGCGCGGCCTGGCTGACATTGATCAGGGGTTGATCGGGCGGGAAGGTGACGCCCTCCAGCCAGCGGCGGGCCTCCATGACCGGGGGCGCGAAGGTGGTGGTGAAGGCGGGGTTCAGGGGGTGCATGTCAGTTCCGTTCCAGTCGGCGAAGGTCGGTCAGGTCGGGCGGCAGCGACAAATCCAACGCCGGGGCCGGCAGCCCGGGCGTGGAGGTCTGTGGCGCGGGGGTCGTGGGCTGCGGATCGTTGCGGCGCTCCGGGGCGTGTTCGGGGGTGGCGCTGTCGACGGCGATGCGGGGCAGCGCGTCCCGGCCCGGTCCGGGATCGGGCAGCGGTGCGGCCTGGACCTCCTCGCGCCGGGTGGCGGAGGCAAGGCCCGGCAGGGTCAGGCCCGCCGCGCCCTCGGCTTCGCCCGGCGGCGTCGGAGCCGGCCCCTGGCCTTCCGCCGCGATCTCGGGGCGAAGATTGGCGTCGCGGATGGTCAGGGGCGCCGGTTCGATCCGGGGCGCGGGCACGGCGACCGGATCGCGCGCCTCGCGGGGAGCGGCGGATCTCGGCGCGGGCAGGCGCGGCGCGATGTCGCCCCCGCGCCCGAATTCCGACCCCGCCGGCAGGCCCATCGACAGCGGATCGCGCGCCTCGACCGCCTCGGAGGCCACCCCAAGGGCGGGATTGGCCACCGGCAGCGGCGCCAGCAGCGACAGCCCGGCCAGCGCCACGGCGCCCAGGATCCCGCCATGAACCAGCCCCGTCAGAAATCCCCGTGCCATCCGCCTGCCTTGTCCTCTGCGCGAATGATCCGGCCCGGTCTTGACCCCCGGTCGCGCTATGCCCCATCTATAGCGAACGCTTCGGCGGGGGGAAACCGCCGCCGTCCCCCTGCCTCCCCATCCTGCCCCAAGGTGCGCGCCATGATCCTTCTGATCGACAATTACGACAGCTTCACCTGGAACCTGGTCCATTACCTGGGCGAGGCCGGGGCCGAGGTGACCGTGCGCCGCAACGACCAGCTGACCGTCGACGAGGCACTGGCCATGGCGCCCGAGGGCATCGTGATCTCGCCGGGCCCCTGCGATCCGGCGCAGGCGGGGATCTGCCTTGACCTGATCCGGGCGGCGGCCGAGCGGGCCGTGCCGCTCTTCGGCGTGTGCCTGGGCCATCAGGCGATCGGGCAGGCCTTCGGCGGCCATGTGGTGCGCGCGACCCGCATCCTGCATGGCAAGGTCGATGCGATCACCCATGACGGCACCGGCGTCTTCGCCGACCTGCCCTCGCCGCTGAACGCCACGCGCTATCATTCGCTGACGGTCCAGCCCGAGACCCTGCCCAATTGCCTGCGCGTCACCGCGACCTCGGATGACGGCACGATCATGGGGCTGGTCCATGCCGACCTGCCCATCGAGGGCGTGCAGTTCCATCCCGAATCCATCGCCTCGGAACATGGGCACGAGATGATCCGCAACTTCCTGACTCGCTGCACGCCCCGCAAGGACGCCGCATGACCGACATCCGCCCCCTGATCGGCATCAGTGCCACCCGCCCCCTGACCGGCCCCGAGGCCGAGGCCGCCTTTTCGGCCCTTTTCGATGGCGCCGCGACTCCGGCGCAGATCGGCGGCCTGCTGATGGCGCTCCGCGTCCGCGGCGAGACGGTGGCCGAGATCGCCGCCGCCGCCCGTGCCATGCGCGCCCGGATGACCCGCGTGACCGCGCCGCAGGGCGCGATGGACATCGTGGGCACCGGCGGCGACGGCAAGGGCACGCTGAACATCTCGACCGCGACGGCCTTCGTGGTGGCGGGCGCCGGCGTTCCGGTGGCCAAGCACGGCAACCGCAACCTGTCGTCGAAATCGGGTGCGGCGGATGCGCTGACGCAGATGGGCATCAACGTGATGGGCGGGCCCGCCGTGGCGCAAGCCGCGCTGGACGGCGCGGGCATCTGCTTCATGATGGCGCCGATGCACCATCCGGCGATGCGCCATGTGGGCCCGCCCCGCGCCGAACTGGGTACGCGCACGGTCTTCAACCTGCTGGGCCCGCTGACCAACCCGGCCTCGGTCCGCCGCCAGCTGACCGGCGCCTTCAGCGCCCAGTGGATCCGTCCCATGGCCGAGGTGCTGCGCGATCTGGGCTCGGACGCCGCCTGGCTGGTCCATGGCGGCGACGGCACCGACGAGCTGTCGATCGCCGCCCCCAGCCAGGTGGCCCAGCTGAAGGACGGTCGGATCACCGAATTCACCATCACCCCCGAGGATGCCGGCCTGCCCCGCCACCCGTTCGAGGAGATCATCGGCGGCGAGCCCGCGCAGAACGCCGCCGCCTTCCGGGCGCTGCTCGACGGCGCTCCCGGCGCCTATCGCGACGCGGTGCTGCTGAACGCGGCAGCGGCCCTGCTGATCGCCGGCCATGTCCCCGACCTGCGCGCGGGCGCCGTGCTGGCCGCCACCTCGATCGACAGCGGTGCCGCCAAGGCCCGGCTGGAGGCCCTCGCCCGGATCACCGGCGTGCCTGCGGCATGACCCCGCCCGAATGTTGGGCGCATCTGCCCTTCTTCACCGACACCTGGCCCGATCTGCGCGACCGCCTGCCCCGGGACTTCCTGCCCGGACCCGAGCACCTCTTCGCGGCGCTCACAGCCACCCCGCCGCAGGACACGCGTGTGGTGATCCTGGGCCAGGACCCCTATCCCACCCCGGGCCATGCCAATGGCCTGGCCTTCTCAGTCACGCCCGAGACCCCGCTGCCGCGTTCGCTGAAAAACATCTATACCGAACTGCGCGACGATATCGGCGCCACCCCCGCCACCGGCGATCTCTCGGGCTGGGCGGCGCAGGGGGTCCTGCTCCTGAACAGCGCCCTCAGCGTCCTGCCGGGCCAGGCGGGCGCCCATGCCCGATGGGGCTGGGACCGCCTTGCCCGCGAGGCCGTGGCCGAGGCGCAGCGCCATCAGCCGCTGGCCTTCCTCCTCTGGGGCGCCCATGCCCAAAAGACGCTCAAGGGCCTGCCGCGCCCGCAGGATCTGGTGATCGCCACCGCCCATCCCTCGCCCCTCTCGGCCCGGCGCGGCTTCTTCGGGTCGCGCCCCTTCAGCCGCATCAATGCCTGGCTGCAGGATCAGGGCCGCGCGCCCATCGACTGGACCGCCTGACCCCTGCAGCGGTCCGAAAATATCCCGGGGGAGTCCGTCAGGACGGGGGCAGCGCCCCCTTTCCCCGCCGGACACGGGGCGCTACAACGACGCCATGGACATTCTCGAGACTATCAAGACCTACAAGCTGGACGAGATCGCCGCCGCCAAGGCCGCCCGTCCCCTGTCCGCGCTGGAGGCCGAGGCCCGTCAGGCCCCGGCG
Organism: Paracoccus gahaiensis; assembly: GCF_005048225.1. Classification (GTDB taxonomy): domain Bacteria; phylum Pseudomonadota; class Alphaproteobacteria; order Rhodobacterales; family Rhodobacteraceae; genus Paracoccus; species Paracoccus gahaiensis. The sequence goes on along the minus strand of NZ_SUNI01000001.1, from coordinate 243,584 downwards.
CCGCGCGGCTTTGCCCGGGCGCTGGACCGCGCCGCCGCGACCGGCCCGGCCCTGATCGCCGAGATCAAGAAGGCCAGCCCCTCCAAGGGCCTCATACGCCCCGATTTCGACCCGCCCGCTTTGGCCCGCGCCTATCAGCAGGGCGGCGCCGCCTGCCTCTCGGTGCTGACCGACGGTCCCAGCTTCCAGGGCGCGCCCGAATTCCTGACCTCGGCCCGCGCGGCCTGCGACCTGCCGGCTTTGCGCAAGGATTTCCTGCATGACACCTATCAGGTGGCCGAGGCGCGGGCCTGGGGCGCCGACTGCATCCTGATCATCATGGCCTCGGTCGAGGACGCGCTGGCCCGCGATCTGGAAGACGCCGCGATCCACTGGGGCATGGACGTGCTGATCGAGGTGCATGACGCCCCCGAATTGGACCGCGCCCTGCGCCTCAGATCCCCGCTGATCGGCATCAACAACCGCAACCTGCGGACCTTCGAGGTGACGCTGGATGTCACCCGCGACCTGGCCCCGCGCATCCCCGCCGACCGGCAGCTGGTCTGCGAAAGCGGCCTCTTCACCCCCGCCGATCTGGGGGCGATGATGCAGGTCGGCGCCCGGCGCTTCCTGATCGGCGAAAGCCTGATGCGGCAGGACGACGTGGCGGCGGCCACCCGCGCGATCCTGGACGTGACCCCATGACGCTGACCCATTTCGACGCCGCCGGGCAGGCGCATATGGTCGATGTCTCGGCCAAGTCCGAAACCATGCGCGAGGCGGTGGCGACCGGCGTGGTGATCATGTCGCCCGCCACCTTGGCGCTGGCAGAGGGCGGTGCCGCCAAGGGCGATGTGCTGGGCGTCGCGCGGCTGGCGGGCATCATGGGCGCCAAGCGCACCGCCGATCTGATCCCGCTCTGCCATCCGCTGCCCCTCGCCAAGGTCGCGCTGGAACTGGTCCCCGACCCCGCCCTGCCCGGCATCCGCGTCACCGCCACGGTCCGCACCACCGGCCGCACCGGGGTCGAGATGGAAGCGCTGACCGCCGTCACCGTGGCCTGCCTGACCATCTACGACATGCTCAAGGCCGCCGAGAAATCCATGCGGATCGAGGGCGTCCACCTGCTCCGCAAGGAGGGCGGCAAGTCCGGCCTCTACGAGGCGGCGCCATGATCACCGTCGAGGAGGCGCTGGCCCGCGTCCTGGCACTGGCCTCGGCGCCGCGCCCGGAAACCGTGCCGCTGGCCGAGGCGCAGGGCCGCGCGCTGCTGCAGCCCGCCGTCTCGCGCCTGACGCAGCCGCCCTTCGACGCCTCGGCCATGGACGGCTATGCGATGCGGGCGGCCGACCTGTGGGACCGGCTTGAGGTGATCGGCACCAGCGCCGCCGGCCATCCCTGGGACGGCAGCCCCCGTCCCGGCACCGCCATCCGCATCTTCACCGGCGCCCCGGTCCCTGCCGGCTACGACCATGTGGAACTGCAAGAGAATATCGACCGCGACGGCGACCGCATCACCGTCACCACCCGCTCGCGCGGCAGCAACATCCGCCCGCGCGGCAATGATTTTGCCGAAGGCGACCGGATGGAGCCCGGCTGCCGCCTGACCGCGGCTCGGATCGGCCTGCTGGCGGCGATGAACGTGGCCCATGTCGGCGTCGCCCGCCGCCCCCGCGTGGCGATTCTGGCCGGCGGGGATGAACTGGTACCGCCGGGCACCGACCCCGCCCCGGGCCAGATCGTCAGCTCCAACGATCTGGCCATCGCCGCGCTGGTCCGCGACGCGGGGGGCGAGCCGCTAATCCTGCCGCTGGCCCGCGACACCGAGGCCAGCCTGCGCGAGGGCTTCGCCGCCGCCGAAGGGGCGGAACTGCTGGTGACCATCGGCGGCGCCTCGGTCGGCGATCACGACCTGATCGGCAGGCTGTCCGCCGAACACGGCGTCGACCAGGCCTTCTACAAGGTCGCGCTGCGCCCGGGCAAGCCGCTGATGGCCGGCCGGATGGGCCATGCCGCGATGTTGGGCCTGCCGGGAAACCCTGTCTCGGCAATGACTTGCGGCGTTCTCTTCATGCAACCTATCATCCGCGCGATGCTGGGTCTGCCGCCGGTTCCGCCGCTGCAGCACGCGCGCCTGACCTGCGATCTGCCCGCCGAAGGCCCGCGCCAGCACTATCTGCGCGCCTGCCTGACGCCCGGCGAGGACCTGCCCGGCATCACCCCCTTCTCGGATCAGGATAGCGCCCGGCTGGCGCTGATGGCCCGAGCCGATGCGCTGCTGGTCCGCCCGCCCCTCGATCCCGTCCGCAATGTCGGCGATCAGGTCGCCTTCATTCCGCTTTCGCACTGAGAATTAACCGGATTTTTACCTTGGCCCCGTCAGATGATTGACGGGATTCGGTGCATCGGTTAGAACATAGGCGGAACAGATGAAAGAGGCGAGGGCCATGTTGACAAAAAAGCAGATCCAACTGCTGGAGTTCATTCAGAAGCGCATGATGCGCGACGGTGTGCCGCCCTCGTTCGATGAGATGAAGGATGCGCTGGACCTGCGCTCGAAATCCGGCATCCACCGTCTGGTGACCGCGCTGGAGGAGCGGGGCTTCATCCGCCGCCTGCCCCACCGCGCCCGCGCGCTGGAGGTGGTGCGCCTGCCTGACGCGCTGGCCCATCTGGGCAGTCCCGCACCCCAGGAAGAGGGGCGCGTGCCCTTTACCCCTCGCGTGATCGCCAACACGCGGCCCGCCCGTCCGCGCGGTGCCCTGACCGTGGCCGACAGCCCCTCGGTGCAACTGCCGCTGATGGGACGGATCGCCGCCGGCGTGCCGATCGAGGCGATCTCGGAAGTGGCCCATCACATCTCGGTGCCCGGAACGATGCTGACCGGCCGCGAACATCACTATGCGCTGGAGGTGACCGGTGATTCGATGATCGAGGCCGGGATCAATGACGGCGATGTGGTGGTGATTCGCGAGCAGGACACGGCCGAGACCGGCGACATCATCGTGGCGCTGGTCGACAACCAGGAGGCCACGCTGAAGCGCTATCGCCGCAAGGGCGCGATGATCGCGCTGGAGGCCGCCAATCCCTCCTACGAGACGCGCGTCCTGCCGGGCGACCGCGTGCGCATCCAGGGCCGTCTGGTCGGGCTGATCCGGACCTATTGAAACCTCGTCGGGCACGGCGGTCCTGGCCGTGCCCGACAAGGGCCGTCAGACCTGCAGGAAGCCCGGCCCGGCGCGCTGCAGCAATTCGCGGGCCAGATCGTCGCCCATCGCGCTGCCCTCGGTGGCAAGTCCGTCGCGACGCCCGGCCACGACCTCGCTGCCATCGGGGCGCAGGATCTCGCCGCGCAGGATCAGCCGATCGCCGGACAGCTCTGCCAGACCCGCGATGGGCGTCTGGCAGGACCCGTCCAGCCGCGCAAGGAAGGCCCGCTCGGCGTCGATGCGCAGGCCGGTCTCGGCATGATGGATGGGCGCCAGCAGCCGGGCCGCCATGTCGTCATCCCGGCGCCGTTCGACACCGATCGCGCCCTGCGCCACGGCGGGCAGCATCTCGTCGGGGTCGATAGGCCCTCGGGCGACATGGGCCATGTCCAGGCGGTTCAGCCCGGCCTGTGCCAGGAAGGTGGCCAGCGCCACGCCATCCTCCAGCTTCTTCAGCCGCGTCTGCACGTTGCCGCGAAACTCGACCAGCTGCAGATCGGGGCGGCGATGGGCCAGCTGCGCGCGGCGTCGCAGGCTGGAGGATCCGACCACCGCGCCCTGGGGAAGATCCGCGATGGAGGCGACCGCAAGGCTCACGAAGGCATCGCGGACATCCTCGCGCGGCAGATAGCAGTCGATGACCAGCCCGTCGGGCTGCAGCGTCGGCATGTCCTTCATCGAATGGACGGCCAGATCGAGGGCACCGGTGCTCAGCGCCTCCTCGATCTCGCGGGTGAACAGGCCCTTGCCGCCGATCTCCTTCAAGGGTCGGTCGGTGATGCGGTCGCCGGTCGTGCGGATCACGACGATCTCGAAGGCGTCAGCGGGCAGATCATGCGCGGCCATCAGCCGGTCGCGCGTCTCATGCGCCTGCGCGAGGGCCAGGATCGAGCCGCGCGTGCCGATCCGGAGGGGGCGGGAGGAGGTGGGCATCTGTGTCATGCGCCCTCGCATAGCCGGGGGGGCCGCGCTTGACAACGCCTGTCGCCTCGCCTTCAAGGGGCGGCAGGAGGCCCCATGACCAAACTTCTGCTGCGCGCCCTGGCCGGCGAGACCCTGCCCACCCCGCCGATCTGGATGATGCGCCAGGCCGGGCGCTATCTGCCGGAATACCGGGCGACGCGCGCGCAGGCGGGCGATTTCCTGTCGTTGTGCTACAATCCCGAACTGGCCGCCGAGGTCACGCTGCAGCCGCTGCGGCGTTTCGGCTTCGACGCGGCGATCCTATTCGCCGACATCCTGCTGATTCCTCAGGCCCTGGGGGCGGATCTGTGGTTCGTGACCGGGGAAGGCCCACGCCTGTCCACCGTCACCTCGGCCGCCGATCTGGCACAGCTGCGCCCGGCGGACCAGATCGACGCGACCCTGTCGCCGATCTACGAAACCGTGAAGATTTTGTCCTCGGAACTGCCGCGCGAGACCGCGCTGATCGGCTTTGCCGGTGCGCCCTGGACGGTCGCGACCTACATGGTCGCGGGCCGGGGCACCAAGGATCAGGGCCCGGCGCATCTGCTGAAAGACCAGGACCGCGCGACTTTCGCGGCGCTGATCGACCTGATCACCGAGGCGACCATCCATTACCTGTCGCGCCAGATCGAGGCCGGGGCCGAGGTCGTCAAGCTGTTCGACAGCTGGGCCGGCAGCCTGAAGGGCCGCGATTTCGACGAGTTCTCGCTGGCCCCGATCGCGCGCATCATCGCGGCGCTGAAGGCCCGCCATCCCGGCGTGCCGGTCATCGCCTTCCCGCGCGAGGCAGGGCCGCGCTATGTGGGCTTTGCCAAGGCCACCGGGGCGGATTGCCTGGCGCTGGACAATTCGGTCTCGGCCGAATGGGCGGCAGCCGAGCTGCAGGTCGACGGCTGCGTGCAGGGGAATCTGGACCCGCGTCACATGGTCACGGGCGGGCCCGAGCTTGTCGCCGAGGCGCAGCGGATCACCCGCAGCCTGCGCGGCGGGCCGCATGTCTTCAACCTGGGCCACGGCATCACCCCCGACGCCGATCCCGACAATGTCGCGCGGATGATCGAGGCGGTGCGCAGCGCCTAGCGCGCCACGGCAGCAGGATAGCCGCTGCGGCGCAGGTCGTTCAGCGCGACGATCAGCGCACGCCGGTCCGCGAAGGGCCCGGCCATGACCAGCCGCAGGGACGAGGCATCGCCCTTGACCCGGCCCTGACCCACCGCATAGCCGCGCCCGGACAGATCCTGCATCGCGGCCTTGGCCGCCGCCTCGTCCCCATAGGCGCCGATCTGCACGTAGCGGGCCGAGGCCGGGATCATTTCCGGACCCTCGGTCGACGTCGCGGCGGGACGGGGTGCTGAAGCCTTGGCGACGGCTGTAGATCGCGCCGGCGCCGCCACCGGGATGGGACGCGCCCGGACCACCGGGCCGGGGGCCGCCTTCGGGGGGGCCGGGATGGCGGGGGCTGCGGCGACAGTGGCGGGCGGCAGCGGGACAGGCGGCCCGTCCGGCGCCACCACCTGCACCGTTCCGATCGTCAGCGGGGCCACGCGCATGCCGGGGCAGAGGCCCAGGGACAGGCCCTGCCGCGTCCCCTCCGGGTCCGGGCGATAGCCAAGGCGCGCGCAGAGATCGGAGGAGCCCCCCAACCCCGAGGCCTCGCGCAGTGCAGGCGCCACGGCCATGGCATCCTCGAGGGCGGTCTGGACCGGGTCGAGGCGGCGCGAGGGCGCGGGTTCGGACCGGGTCTCGGCCGGGCGCGGATCGGCGGTCCATTCGCCGGGGCGCAGATCGCGCGACAGCTGCTCCATCAGCAGCGTCTCGACATCGGGGGGGGCGTCCTCGGTCAGGGGCAGCACGCGGTCGGCACCGGGATCGGTGCGGCGCGCGGTCATGCTGGGGGGAAAGCCGCAGATCGCCCGCCCCTGCCCGTCCATCCGGGGCGTCCAGCCGACCTCGTCGCGGGTGAAGACGCAGCCCTGCGCGTCGATATATTGCGCCCCGGAAAAGCCGTCCGGCGGCGGCGGGCGGGGGGCCGCCTGCGCCACCGCGCCCAAGGTCATCATCACCGCCACGATCCGCCAGCGCCCGTCCATCCGCACCCCCTGTCCTGCGCCCAGAGCTAGCGCAGAAGCCTGAAGGGGCGGTTAACGGGCGCGGGCTTATTTCGTGCCGAACATCCGGTCGCCGGCATCGCCCAGGCCCGGCACGATATAGCCGTGATCGTCCAGCCGCTCGTCCAGGGCGGCGGTGAAGATCGGCACGTCGGGATGGGCCTGCCGCATGCGCTCGACCCCTTCGGGGGCGGCCAGCAGGCACAGGAAGCGCATGTTCTTGGCGCCGCGCTCCTTCAGCATGTCGATGGCCGCGACCGAGGAATTGCCGGTGGCCAGCATCGGATCGACGACGATGGTCATGCGCGCATCCAGTTCGCGCGGCACCTTGCAGTAGTATTCGACGGGCTTCAGCGTCTCGGGGTCGCGGTAAAGGCCCACGAAGCCCACCCGCGCGCCCGGGATCAGCTCCAGAATGCCGTCCAGCAGCCCGTTTCCGGCCCGCAGGATCGAGATCAGGGCCAGCTTCTTGCCCTCCAGCGTGGGGGCGTCCATCTCGCACATCGGGGTCTCGATGCGCATGGTGGTCAATTCCAGCTCGCGCGTGACCTCATAGGCCAGCAGCAGGCTGATCTCGCGCAAGAGGCGGCGGAAGCCGGCGGTGGACACGTCCTTCTGGCGCATGATCGACAGCTTGTGGCTGACCAGAGGGTGATCGACGACGGTCAGATGGGGCATCAGGCGAATTCCTTTTTCAGGCGGTCACGGGTGGCGGCGTCGCAGAAGGCGGCCTCGGCTGCCCACAGATTGATCTGCCGGAACTCGGTATCGCCCCAGTCAAAGGTCGAGGCAAGCCGGTCGTATTCGGCCCGCAGCGTGGTGTGGAAGAAGGGCGGATCGTCGGTCGACACCGTGACCCGCACCCCCGCATCGGCCAGCCGCGCGATGGGATGGGCGTCCCAGCTTGGGTAGACGCCAAGCGCGATGTTCGAGCCGGGGCAGACCTCCAGCGTGATGTTGCGCTCGACCAGATCGCGGACCAGGGCCGGATCCTCGATGGCGCGGACGCCGTGGCCGATGCGGGTGCAGCCCAGATCCAGCGCCTGCCGGACGCTGTCGGGGCCGCCCCATTCGCCCGCGTGGCAGGTGAGGCCCAGCCCGGCCTCGGCCGCGCAGTCGAAGCTCCAGGCGAAATCGGTGGGTTTGTGGACCTGCTCGGCGCCGCCCATGCCGAAGCCGGTGATCCAGCCGCCGGCGGTCTCGGCCGCGCAGATGGCACTGCGCCGGGCGCGGTCGGGGTCGAAATGGCGGATGGCGGTGACAATGCCACGGCTGTCGATGCCGTCCCGGCGCGCGGCATCCGCGACCTCGGTCATCGCGGCCAGGTGGTCGCGCCAGGCGGACAGGTCGCCGCCACCGCAGAACTCGGGCGAGACGAACAGCTCGACATAGATCACGCCTTCCTCGGCGCAGCGGTCCAGGACCTCGGCCAGCAGGCGGGCATAGTCGCGGGGGCCCTGCAGCACGCGGGTGGCGCCTTCGTAGCAGCGCAGGAAGCCCGCGAAATCGTCATAGGCATAGGCACCGCGATCGTCGAAGACGCCGTCCAGCGTCAGGCGCTTCTCGCCCGCCAGGCTGCGGATGAAATCGGGGGGCGCGGCGCCCTCCAGATGCAGGTGCAGTTCGATCTTCTTCACAGGAAGCTGGCTCCGTGTCGGAGGGCGGGAAGGCCCAGATGGGACAGCACCGATGCCCCGATATCGCTGAAGCCCACAAGCCCGATACTGCGGCAGCCCGCGCCATGCCCCAGCACCGGCACCCGTTCGCGGGTGTGGTCGGTGCCGTGCCAGCCGGGGTCGTTGCCGTGATCGGCGGTGAAGATCGCCAGATCGCCGGGGGCCAGCGTCGCCAGAAAGCGCCCCGCGACCGTGTCGAACCAGTCCAGATGCCGGGCATAGCCCGCGATATCGCGGCGGTGGCCGTAGAGCGCGTCGAACTCGACGAAATTGGCGAAGGTCAGGCTGCCGGGCTCGGCTGTCCCGCCGAGGCGGATCAGATGATCGGCCAGATCGGCGTCCGATCCGCCCTTGTGCAGATGGGTGATGCCGCGATGGCTGAAGATGTCGCCGATCTTGCCGATCCCATGGGTGACCCGTCCGGCCCCCTGCGCGATGTCCAGGATCGTGTCGCCCGGCGGGGCGATGGCGAAATCGCGGCGATGCGCGGTGCGGCGAAAGTTTCCCGGCGTCCCGGTGAAGGGCCGCGCGATGACCCGGCCCACGCGCATCTGGTGCAGCATCGGCGCCAGATCGCGGCAGAGGGCGATCAGCCGGTCCCGGCCGAAGGCGTCCTCATGCGCGGCGATCTGCAGCACGCTGTCGGCCGAGGTGTAGCAGATGGGCCAGCCGGTCCGCAGATGCTCGGCCCCGAAGGTCTCGATCACCTCGGTGCCCGAGGCGTGACAATCCCCAAAGATCCCCCCGGTCCCGGCCAGTTCGCAGATCCGGGCGGTCACATGGGGCGGAAAGGCGGGCCGGGTGTCGGGGAAATAGGTCCAGTCCCACGGCACCGGCACGCCCGCCATCTCCCAATGGCCCGAGGGGGTGTCCTTGCCGCGCGAGACCTCGGTCGCCGCGCCCCAGAGGCCCTGCGGCTCGGCCCCCAGTCCCGGCGCGTCGGCGCCCGAGGCGAGGCGCAGCGCCGCGCCGAGGCCCAGCCCGTCCAGCACCGGCAGGTGCAGCGGGTGGGCCGCCGCGATATGGGCCAGCGTGTTGGCGCCGGTATCGGGACGGCCGTCGTTGAAATACTCGCCCGCATCGGGCGCCCCGCCGATCCCGAGGCTGTCCAGCACGATCAGGAAGGCCCGGCTCACCGGGTGATCCGCGCGCGGATCAGCGGGCCGGGGGCGCCCTCGCCCATCGTGTAGGCGGCCTGCACGGCGGCGATGGCGACCTCGGCCCCCAGCTCGTCGGCGGCATGGACCATGGCCAGCGGCTGGTCGGGGCCCACCGGCTCGCCCAGCTTGACCAGACCGTCCAGCCCCACGCTATGGTCGATCGCCTCGCCCGCGCGCACCCGCCCGCCGCCAAGCGCCAGCACCGCATGGCCGAGCGCGGTCACGTCGATGCGTCCCACTCGGCCCTCGCGGGTGGGCACGGGGCGGATGACGGGCGCGCGGGGCAGGTGCGCCTCGGGACGCTCCATCAGGTCGCGCGGCCCGCCCATCGCGGCGACCATGCGGCCGAAGACCTCGGCGGCGGCGCCCCCGTCCAGCACCGCCTCCAGCCCCTCGATGGACTGTCCGGCCAGCGCCAGGCATTCGGCGGCCAGCGCCAGGGTCAGATCGCGCAGCGCCCCGGGGGCGCCCTGCAGGGTGCGGATCGCCTCCCTCACCTCCAGCGCGTTGCCGGCACTGCGGGCCAGCGGCTGGTCCATGTCGGTGATCAGCGCGGTCGTCGGGCAGCCCGCGCCATTCGCCGTCTCGACCAGCGCCTGCGCCAGCCGCCCGGCGCTGTCGGGCTTCTTCAGGATCGCGCCCGAGCCCGCCTTGACGTCCAGCACCAGCGCATCCAGCCCCGCCGCCAGCTTCTTGGACAGGATCGAGGCCGTGATCAGGTCGATCGATTCGACCGTGCCCGATTCGTCGCGGATCGCGTAGAGGCGCCGGTCCGCGGGCGCCACGTCGCCGGTGGCCGAGACGATGGCGCAACCGACCTGCCGCACGATGCGGCGGAACGCGTCCTCGGGCTGGTCGCAGAGATAGCCGGGGATCGCCTCCAGCTTGTCCAGCGTGCCGCCGGTATGGCCCAGACCCCGGCCCGAGATCATCGGCACGAAGACCCCCCGCGCGGCCAGCAGCGGCGCCAGCACCAGGCTGACAGTGTCCCCGATGCCCCCGGTCGAATGCTTGTCCACCACCGGGCCCGACAGGTCCCATTGCAGCACATGGCCCGAATCGCGCATGGCGCGCGTCAGGGCGACGCGGCCCGCCGGCCCCACGCCCCGGGTCAGCACGGCCATGGCGAAGGCGCCGGCCTGCGCGTCGCTGACTGATCCATCGGCCAGCCCCTGCGCGATCAGCGCCGCCCCCGGCCCGTCAAGCCCGCGCCCGTCGCGGATGGCCGAGATCACGGGGCGCGGATCGGTCATGTGCGCGCCATGTGGCCCGCGTCGAAGCGCCCCGGCAGCAACTCACCCACGGTGGTGCGCATCTCGGCCCCGTCGGTCGTGGCCAGCAGCACCGGCACGTCGGCATCGGCGAATTCGGCCAGCTTCTGGCGGCAGCCGCCGCAGGGGGGCACCGGGCCGGGGCTGTCGGCGATGACCACCACCTCGGTCAGGCGCGTCTCGCCGGCGGCGACCATCGCGGCGATGGCGCCTGCCTCGGCACACGTGCCTTCGGGATAGGCGACGTTCTCGACATTGCAGCCGCGATAGATGGTGCCCGAGGCGCCGCGGATCGCCGCGCCGACCTTGAAGCGGGAATAGGGCACATAGGCCCGTTCGCGCACCTCGCGCGCCGCCTGCAGAAGTGACATGGTCCGTCCCCTTGACCCGTGATCCCGGCGGCCAATCTGCGCCCGCGCCGCGCAAGGCGCAAGGCCGCGCATGGCTTGGCACAAGCGCGCTGTTCGTCATGGAGAATTTGGTTTAACGGTAAACCAATTCTGAAAACCGGAGTCGCAGAGATGGAAGACCGCAGGCAGGACAGCGCGCGACAGGCGGCGCTCGATTATCACGAGTTCCCGCATCCGGGCAAACTGGAGATCCGGGCCACCAAGCCCATGGCCAACGGCCGCGATCTGGCGCGCGCCTATTCGCCGGGCGTCGCCGAAGCCTGCCTCGAGATCAAGGCCGATCCCCAGACCGCCGCGCGCTATACCACCAAAGGCAATCTGGTGGGCGTGGTCACCAACGGCACCGCCGTACTGGGCCTGGGCAATATCGGCGCTCTGGCCTCCAAGCCGGTGATGGAGGGCAAGGCGGTCCTGTTCAAGAAATTCGCCAATATCGACTGCTTCGACATCGAGCTGGACGAGCCCGACCCTGTGAAGCTGGCCGAGATCGTCTGCGCGCTGGAACCGACCTTCGGCGCCATCAACCTGGAAGACATCAAGGCGCCCGACTGCTTCATCGTCGAGCGCATCTGCCGCGAGCGCATGAACATCCCGGTCTTTCACGACGACCAGCATGGCACCGCCATCGTCGTGGGCGCCGCCGCGACCAACGCGCTGCGCATCGCGGGTAAGGCGTTCGAGGACATCAAGATCGTCTCGACCGGCGGCGGGGCGGCGGGGATCGCCTGCCTCGACATGCTGCTGAAGCTGGGCGTGAAGCGCGAGAACGTCTGGCTGTGTGACATCCACGGGCTGGTCCACGAGGGCCGCGAGGTCGACATGAACCCGCAGAAGGCCGCCTACGCCCAAGCCTCCGACAAGCGCGTGCTGGCCGAGGTGATCGACGGCGCCGACCTGTTCCTGGGCCTGTCCGGTCCCGGCGTGCTGACGCCCGAGATGGTGGGCCGCATGGCACCGCGCCCGATCATCTTCGCCCTGGCCAACCCCAATCCCGAGATCGACCCCGAGGCCGCGCGCGCCGTCGCCCCCGATGCGATCATCGCCACCGGGCGCAGCGATTTTCCCAACCAAGTCAACAACGTCCTGTGCTTTCCCTTCATCTTCCGCGGCGCGCTGGACGTGGGCGCCACGACCATCAATGACGAGATGAAGATTGCCTGCATCGAGGGCATCGCGGCGCTGGCCCGCGCCACCACCGCCGCCGAGGCCGCCACCGCCTATCGCGGCGAGACGCTGACCTTCGGCGCCGACTACCTGATCCCCAAGCCCTTCGATCCGCGCCTGATGGGCGTGGTCAGCAGCGCCGTGGCGCGGGCGGCGATGGAGACGGGCGTGGCCACGCGCCCCCTGCCCGACCTGACCGCCTACAAGCAGAAGCTGGACGATTCGGTCTTCCGCTCGGGGCTGATCATGCGCCCGGTCTTCGAGGCCGCCGCGACCGTCACCCGCCGCATCGTCTTTGCCGAGGGCGAGGACGAGCGCGTGCTGCGCGCCGCCAACGCCATGCTGGAGGAGACCACCGACGTGCCGATCCTGATCGGCCGCCCGGACGTCATCGCCATGCGCGCCGAACGCGCGGGCCTGCCGATCCGGCCCGAGCGCGACTTCCAGATCGTGAACCCCGAGAACGACCCCCGCTATCGCGACTATTGGGAGACCTATCACGGGCTGATGGCGCGGCGCGGCGTGACGCCCGACATCGCCCGGGCGATCATGCGCACGAACACCACCGCCATCGGTGCGGTCATGGTCCATCGCGGCGAGGCCGACAGCCTGATCTGCGGCACCTTCGGGCAATACAGCTGGCATCTGCAATATGTGCGTCAGATCCTGGCCCGCGACGGGCTGGAGCCGGTGGCCGCCCTGTCGATGATCATCCTCGAGGACGGCCCGCTGTTCATCGCGGACACCCAATGCCACAACGACCCCACCCCCCAGCAGGTGATGGAGACGGTGATGGGGGCCGCGCGCCATGTGCGCCGCTTCGGCCTGCCGCCCAAGATCGCGCTGTGCAGCCATTCGCAATTCGGCAATACCGACAGCTATTCGGGCCGCAAGATGCGCGACGCGCTGGCCATGCTGGACGCCCGCGCCCCCGATTTCACGTATGATGGCGAGATGCATGTCGACGCGGCGCTGGACCCCGAGCTGCGCGAGCGGATATTTCCCGGATCGCGGCTGGAGGGCGTGGCCAATGTGCTGGTCTTCGCGGGCACCGACGCGGCCTCGGGCGTGCGGAACGCGCTGAAGATGCGGGCGGGCGGGCTGGAGGTCGGGCCGATCCTGATGGGCATGGGCAACCGCGCGCATATCGTCACGCCGTCCATCACCACCCGCGGCTTGCTGAACATGAGCGTCCTGGCCGGCACCCCGGTCACGCATTACGGCTGATTCGCATCGCAGCGCCCCGGGTTCTGCAGAATCAGGGGCGCTGCGGGCAGGGGTTTGCAGCGAGGGCGGCTTTGCAAACCCTTGCGGCGGTTCTGGTGACAATCCACCGCGTGCGACCCTCTGCTGCCGCTAACACTGTTGCGCGACCGCCCCCTTCCTGCGACAGGATCTGTCAGTCTCAGGGAGGGGAAACCATGCCTTATCAGCAGCTTTACGCGCGCTGGAAAGCCGATCCGGAAGCGTTCTGGATGCAGGCCGCCGATGCGATCGACTGGACCGCGCCGCCAAGCCGCGCCTTCTTCGATCAGGGGCCGGCGGGCGAATGGTTCTCCGATGCCATGGTCAACACCTGTTGGAACGCCATCGACCGCCATGTCGCCGCGGGCCATGGCGACCGGCTGGCGGTGATCCATGACAGCCCGATGACCCACAGCGTCTCGCGGCTGACCTATGCCGAATTGCAGGACCGGGTGGCGCGGCTGGCCGGGGTGCTGACGGCGCGCGGGATCGTCAAGGGCGACCGCGTCCTCATCTACATGCCGATGATCCCGGAGGCGCTGGAAGCGATGCTGGCCTGCGCCCGGATCGGGGCGATCCATTCGGTCGTCTTCGGGGGCTTCGCCGCCCATGAGCTGGCCGTGCGCATCGACGATGCCCAGCCCCGCGCGATCATCGCCGCCAGCTGCGGGCTGGAGCCGGGCCGCGTCGTTCCCTACAAGCCCCTGATGGACCGCGCCATCGCCGAGGCCGTCCACAAGCCCGACTTCACCGTCGTCTTCCAGCGCCCCGAATGCGCGGCCGAGATGGTGGCGGGCCGCGATCTGGACTGGGCCGAGGCCGTGGCCGCCGCCGATCCGGTGGACTGCGTCCCGGTCGAGGGCAACCACCCGGCCTATATCCTCTATACCTCGGGCACGACGGGCCAGCCCAAGGGCGTGGTGCGCCACACGGCGGGCCATCTGGTCGCGCTGGCCTGGAGCGTGCCGCATATCTACGACATCGGCCCGGGCGAGGTCTTCTGGGTGGCCTCGGACGTGGGCTGGGTCGTGGGGCACAGCTATATCGTCTATGGCCCGCTGATCGCCGGGGCGACGACCGTGGTCTTCGAGGGCAAGCCCGTGGGCACGCCCGATGCCGGGACCTTCTGGCGGGTGGTCGCGGATCACAAGGTGAAGAGCTTCTTCACCGCCCCCACCGCCATCCGTGCCGTCAAGCGCGACGACCCCGAGGGCAGGCTGGTGGGCCAGTATGACCTGTCCAGCCTCAAGGCGATGTTCCTGGCGGGCGAGCGCGCCGATCCCGATACCGTCACCTGGGCCGAGGAGCGGCTGAAGGTCCCGGTGATCGACCACTGGTGGCAGACCGAGACGGGCTGGGCCATCGCCGCCAACCCCCTGGGCGTGGGCCTGATGCCCATCCGCAAGGGCAGCCCGACCCTGCCCATGCCCGGATATGACGTGCAGGTGCTGGACGAGGGCGGCCATCCGGTGCCCCCCGGCACGCTTGGCGCGATCGCCATCAGGCTGCCTTTGCCGCCGGGCACGCTGCCGACGCTGTGGAAGGCCGAGGACCGGTTCCGCCGCGCCTATCTGGACCATTTCCCGGGCTTCTACGAGACCGGCGATGCAGGCATCATCGACGAGGACGGCTATGTCTGGATCATGTCGCGCACCGATGACGTGATCAACGTCGCGGGCCACCGCTTGTCCACCGGCGGCATGGAGGAGGTGCTGGCCGCGCATCCCGCCGTCGCGGAATGCGCGGTGATCGGGGTGGCGGACGCGCTGAAGGGTCAGGCGCCTCTGGGGCTGTTATGCCTCAAGAAGGGGGTCGAGACGGACCCGGCGCAGATCACCGCCGAGGTGGTGCGCATGGTGCGCGACCGCATCGGGCCGGTCGCGGCCTTCAAGACCGCCTGCGTGGTGGACCGCCTGCCCAAGACCCGGTCCGGCAAGATCCTGCGCGCGACCATGGCCAGGATCGCCGATGGCTGCGAGGTGGTGACGCCCGCGACGATCGACGATCCGGCGATCTTGGACGAGATCCGCCTGGCGCTGAAGCGCGTGGGCTATCCGGTGGCGCAGGTCCCGGCGGGCGCGGACTGACAGAGGGGGGCGCTGCCCCCCTCCCGTTCCGGGAGTCCCCCCGGGGTATTTCCGTCAAAGAAGAAGATCAGGACAGATCGGCGCCGAGGCGGGTCATCAGGGGCACGAAATCGGGAAAGGACGTGGTGATCGGGCCGGCATCGTCGATGCCGACCGGGCTTTCGGTCGCCAGCCCGAGGATCAGGAAGGACATGGCGATGCGGTGGTCCAGATGGGTGACCGCATGGCCTCCGCCCGGGACATGGGCCAGGCCGTGGACGGTCATGCTGTCGGGGGTGTCCTCGACCCGCACGCCATTGGCGCGCAGGCCCACGGCCATGGCGTCGATGCGGTCGCTTTCCTTCACGCGCAGCTCGGCCACGCCGTTCATCACCGTGGGGCCTTTGGCAAAGGCCGCGATCACCGACAGGATCGGGAATTCGTCGATCATGCTGGCGGCGCGGGCGGCGGGGACGGTCACGCCCATCAGCGGGCCGTGGCGGACGAGCAGATCGGCCACCGGCTCTCCGCCCTCGTCGCGGGGGTTCTCATAGGTGATGTCGGCGCCCATCTCGCGCAGGGTCACGTAGAGCCCGTCGCGCGTCGGATTGCGGCTGACGCCGGGCACGCGAATTTCGGATCCCGGCACGATCAGCGCCGCCGCCACCGGGAAGGCCGCGCTGGAGGGATCGCGCGGCACCGCCACCGGCTGCGGGCGCAGTTCGGGGCGGCCGGTCAGGGTGACCTTGTGCCCCTCGGGCACTGTCTCGGTGCGGATCTGCGCGCCGAAGCCCGCCAGCATCCGTTCGGAATGGTCGCGCGTGGGCTCGGGTTCGATCACCACCGTGTCGCCGGGGACGTTGAGGCCCGCCAGCAGGATCGCGGACTTGATCTGCGCGCTGGCGACGGGGGTGTGGTAGGTCACCGGGACCGGGTTCGTCGCGCCTTGAACCGTGATCGGCAGCCGGCCCCCCTCGCGCGCGGTGATCCGGGCGCCGAACTGTGCCAGCGGGTCGGTCACCCGCGCCATCGGGCGGCGCGACAGGCTGGCATCGCCCGTGAAGGTCGCGGTGACGGGCGTGGTGGCCATCGCCCCCATGATCAGCCGCACGCCGGTGCCGGAATTCCCGCAATCGATGACGCCCTCGGGGCTGGAGAAGCCGCCTACGCCCACGCCATGCACCGACCAGTCGCCGGGGCCGTGCTGGACCACCTGCGCGCCGAAGGCCTGCATGGCGCGCGCCGTGTCCAGCACGTCCTGGCCTTCCAGCAGGCCGGTGATCCGCGTCTCTCCGACGGCCAGGGCGCCCAGGATCAGCGCGCGGTGGCTGATGGACTTGTCGCCCGGCACCAGGGCTTCGCCGGTCAGGGGGCCGGTGCGGCGCGCGGTCATGGGACGGGGATCTGCGGAATGCGACATGGGCGGACCTTCCAGGTTGTGCGGGGTCTTCTAGCCCGGCGGCCCCGGTCCTGCCACCATGATCTTGAGGCCGGGCCCCGCCCGCCCTAGAAGGGGCGATCATCAAAGGAGATCCCGATGCAGGACCTGGACCGGCTGCGCGCCCTGGGCGACCCCGACCGTGCCGCCCGCGCCAGCGCCCGCCACAAGAGCGGCCGCGAGACCCTGGGCGTGCCCCCCGCGCAGATCGAGGCGCTGGCCGCCGAATGGCGCGCGGGCCTGGACATCGAGCCGCGCGTGGCGCTGGCCCGCGCGCTGTGGGACAGCGACATCCACGAGGCGCGGTTGGCGGCGGCGCGGCTGCTGGTGCAGGCGCGGATGCGCCCCGATGACGGGGCCTGGGCTGCGATGCTGGACTGGGCGCCGCAGATCGACGGGCAGGAGATCGGCGACGGCGTGATGTCGGCGGCGTCGCGCCGGCTGGTGGCCCAGCCCGACCGGCTGGACCGCATCGCCCCCTGGGCCACCAGCCGCAACCCCTGGCTGCGGCGGGGCCTGCTGGTCGCGACCGCCCCCTGGGCCAAGATGAATGCGCCGAAGCCGCAGGATCTGGAGATCCGCGAGGACGTGCTGGCCTGGGCGCTGACGCTGTCGACCGACCGCAACGGCGCAGTGCGTCAGGCGGCGATGGCTTGGGTGCGCGATCTGTCCAAGCACGACCCTGCGCGGGTCGCCCTGTGGCAGCAGGCGCAGGAGGAGCGTGTCGCGGCGCGGGCCGAGGCCCGGGCGGCGGGTGTGGTGGAGCCCGACGAGATCGACGACCCCGACGAGGACGACCGGCTGGCGGACGCCGACCTTGGGGCCGGCATCGCCCCGGAGCCAGACCCCGCCCCGGACATGGATGCCGCCCCCGAGGACGAGGACGACACCCCCGCCCCCGATCAGGAGCGGTAGACCTCCAGCGTCGGCAGGTCGGTCAGCGAGACGCCCAGAAGCTGCAGCGCGGGCAGCGAGACCTGGCTGCCGCTGCCGCCGCCGGTCAGGGGGATCAGCTCGACCTGGGCCGATTTCCCGGTGGCGGGGTTCACGATGCGGCCCTGCGCGCGTTCCTGCACCAGGGGCGTCTTGATCCAGAACCCGCCCTCGGACGGATTGCCAAGCGATCCGACCGTGGTGCCAAGCCGCGTCTCGGCGCTGGCGGCCGGGGCCTGGGCGGCGGCGGCGCGCTGTTCGGGCGTGGTCGTGTCTAACTGCGCGGGCGTGGCGCGCGCGACGGGGCGCGGGCTGGGGGCGCGGGTCACGGCGGTGGCGGCCGAGACCTGCGCCTCGGTCGCCTGCGGGGCGGTGGGGCGGTCGGTCAGGGCCGTCACCTGGGCGCAGCCCGCCAGCACCAGGGCAAGCCCCAGGGCGGCGGCAAGGGGGGTCGGACGCATCGAAATCTCCTTCATTCCGGTCTTGGCGCAACCTTAGACGCGGGCGCGGCCCAAGGTCCACCGCATCGCAGACGAATGCCCGGCTTGTGAGCGGCCCCTCGCGCCCCTAGATTGGACGGCATGGACATGCACCCTCCCCTGCCCGCGCTGATCGATCCCTTCGCCCGGCCCATCACCTATCTTCGGGTCTCGGTCACGGATCGCTGCGACTTCCGCTGCGTCTATTGCATGGCCGAGCACATGCAATTCCTGCCCAAGGCCGACCTGCTGACGCTGGAGGAACTGGACCGGCTCTGCACCGCCTTCATCGGCCTGGGCGTGCGCAAGCTGCGCATCACCGGGGGCGAGCCTCTGGTCCGGCGCGGCATCATGGGATTCTTCCGCAATGTCGCGCGCCATCTGGGCCAAGGCCTGGACGAGCTGACGTTGACCACCAATGGCAGCCAGCTGGCCCGCCACGCGGCGGAGCTGGCCGAGATCGGCGTGCGCCGGGTGAACGTCTCGCTGGACACGCTGGACCCGGACAAGTTCGCGGCGATCACCCGGTGGGGCCGCCTGCCGCAGGTGCTCGACGGCGTCCGTGCCGCCACCGCCGCTGGCCTGCGGGTCAAGATCAATGCCGTCGCGCTGAAGGGCGTCAACGATGCCGAGCTGTTCGATCTGGTCCGCTGGTGCGGCGACGAGGGGCACGATCTGACCTTCATCGAGGTCATGCCGATGGGCGAGATGGGCGAGGAGAATCGTCTGGACCAATACTGGCCCCTGTCCGACCTGCGCGCGCAACTGGCCGAACGCTTCACCCTGATCGACCTGGCCGAGCGCACGGGCGGCCCCGCCCGCTATGTCAAGCTGGCCGAGACGGGCCAGAAGATCGGCTTCATCACGCCGCTGACCCATAATTTCTGCGAAAGCTGCAACCGTGTCCGCGTCACCTGCACCGGAGAGCTGTTCATGTGCCTGGGGCAAGAGGACAATGCCGACCTGCGCGCGCCCCTGCGCGCCAGCCCGGACGATGCCGCGTTGGAGCAGACGATCCGCGCCGCCATCGCGCGCAAGCCCAAGGGCCACGACTTCGACTATTCGCGTCAGAAGGTCGACGGCCAGATGACCCGGCATATGAGCCATACCGGGGGCTGAGGCGCGTCAGAGCGGTGCCCGAGGCGCGCCCATCGAGATCCCGTAAAGCACCACTGCGAGTGGTCTAGACCGGGCGGCGGTTCATAGGCGCCGCCCGAGCCCGGTCAGTGAATCGCCGCGACCAGTGCCGAGGGCGCGGTCTGGACCTCGCCCTCGGCGGCCAGGAAATGCTCGGCATCCAGCGCGGCCATGCAGCCCATGCCGGCGCTGGTGATGGCCTGGCGATAGATGTGGTCGGTCAGGTCTCCGGCGGCGAAGACTCCGGGGATCGAGGTGCGGGTGCTGCCCGGCTCGACCTTCACATAGCCGCCATTGTGCAGCTCCAGCTGGCCCGCGACCAGCTCGCTGGCCGGCGCATGGCCGATCGCCACGAAGACGCCGTCGGCCTTGACCGTCCGCGTGGAGCCGTCGCGCAGATCGCGCAGCAGGGCGCCTGTGACGCCCATCGGCGTCTCGGCCCCGGTCACCTCGGCCAGTTCGCTGTTCCAGATCACCTCGACCTTGGGATGGGCGAACAGGCGGTTCTGCAGGATCTTCTCGGCCCGCAGGCTGTCGCGGCGATGGACCAGCGTGACCTTGCTGGCGAAACGCGTCAGGAACAGCGCCTCCTCGACCGCGGTGTTGCCGCCGCCGATCACCACGACCTCGCGGTTGCGATAGAAGAACCCGTCGCAGGTGGCGCAGGCGCTGACGCCGAAGCCCTTGTACTTCTCCTCGGAGGGCAGGCCCAGCCAGCGTGCCTGCGCGCCCGTCGCCAGGACCACCGCATCCGCCGTCACCACGCGCCCGCTGTCGCAGGTCGCGGTGAAGGGGCGGCGTTGCAGATCCAGCGCGGTGACCAGATCGGTCACGATCTCGGCACCCATCGCCTTGGCATGGGCCTCCATCTTCACCATCAGCTCGGGGCCCTGGATCTCGGTCTCGCCGGGCCAGTTCTCGACCTCGGTCGTGATGGTCAGCTGCCCGCCGGGCTGCATGCCCTGGATCAGCATCGGCTCCAGCATGGCGCGGGCGGCATAGACGGCAGCGGTGTAGCCCGCCGGGCCCGACCCCACGATCAACAATTTCACATGGCTGCGTTCGGTCATCTTGCGCCCCTTTCGCGGTTTGTGCATGAGGTAGTGCCTCACGCGGCCGACTGCAACGCATGCCCGCCTTGCGGCAGCAACAGAAAGATTGTTGCGCCCACGGGGGCGTCATTGTAGTTTCCGCAAACGCCGCGATCGAACAGAAGAAAGATCCTCATGGCTGGCGCCAAACTTGACGACATCGACCGCAAGATCCTGGCCGAACTGCAGGCCGATGGCCGGATGACCAATGTCGAACTGGCCCGCCGCGTGGGCATTTCCGCCCCGCCCTGCCTGCGCCGGGTCCGCACGCTGGAAGAGCTGGGCTATATCCGGGGCTATCACGCCGATATCGACGCCCGCGAACTGGGATTCGAGGTGCAGGTCTTTGCGATGGTGCGGCTGGCCTCGCAGTCCGAACGCGACCTCTCGGCCTTCGAGGCGCGGGTCATGTCCTGGCCGCTGGTCCGCGAATGCCACATGCTGAACGGCGAGATCGACTTCATCCTGAAATGCGTCTCGCCCGACCTCTCGACCTTCCAGCGCTTCCTGACCAACAGCCTGACGGCGGCGCCGAACGTGGCCTCGGTCAAGACCTCGCTGGTGATCCGGGGCGCCAAGGACGAGCCCGCCGTCCCCTTCGAGATCGTCGAGGAGCGCGTCCGCGAGGCCGGCTAGAGCGAGATCGCGCTGATCAGCCGGCCGTAATCGACCTGCCCCTCATGCGTGGCACGCCTGTAGCTGAAGAAGCGGTCCGGGTCGGAATAGGTGCAATGGCGCGACCATTCCGCCTCGACCCCCACCGCGCGCAGGCGCGACAGGCCAAAGGCGGGCAGGTCGAACATCGGCCGCCCCTGCTGCCCGCCGCTGAAGAAGCGGTCGGACCCGGGATCCTCGGTCAGGAAGTCGTCCATGAAGTCGGGGCCCACCTCATAGGCGCGCTGGCTGATCGAGGGGCCGATCACCGCCCGGATCTGCGTCGCGCCCAAGGCCTGCATGGCGGCCACCGTTTCCTCGATCACCCCGTTCAGGGCCCCGCGCCAGCCCGCATGGCAGGCCCCCACGACGCCCGCGCCCGCATCGGCCAGCAGGATCGGCTGGCAATCGGCGGTCAGCACCGCCAGCGCCACGTCGCGCCGCGCCGTCACCAGCCCGTCGGCATCGGTGTCGCGGATGGCGTCCAGATCGGCGTCCGCGCCGATCGTCACCACATCGGCGGAATGGACCTGCCGCACCGTCGCCAGATGCCCCGCGCCCACACCCATCGCATCGGCCACGCGCGCGCGGTTGACCTGCACCATGTCGCTTTGATCGGTGGAGCGGCGCCCACAATTCAGCCCCGCGAACAGCCCCGACGAGGCGCCGCCCTTGCGGGTGAAGAAGCCATGCGTCGTGCCTGACAGCAGCGGATGGGTCAGTATTTCAAGCGTCGTCTGCATGGGCCTCCAGCGCCTCGAAACCGGGCACGGGCGGGGCGCCCGCGGGCCAGAACGCGATGGCCTTGAACAGGTGACCCATTTCGGACGGGTCGGTCAAGCGTCGAAGCGCCTGCAGCGCGCCCGCGTCCCCCGCCTGCGCCAGCCGTGCCGCCCGGGCGGGTGCGCCAAGCGCCGCCAGCCAGTCGCCCTGCCGCACCGGACGCGAGACGACCGCCCCGCCCCGCAGCCCCGCCGCCGCCAGCGCGGCGAAATCGACATGGGCGGTCAGGTCGGCCTCTCCGGGCCGGGCCAGGGGGTCCTCGGGGGCGTGGTTGCGCAGCGCCTGGAAGCTGTCGCCATAGCCGTTCCAGCCGCCGTAATCGATCAGGATCGCCGCCCCGCCCTGAGCGGCGATGCGCCGCGCCAGCGCCTCGGCGAAGGCGGCGCCCTCGGGGCAATCCTCGACGATGTCGCCGGGCTGGCCGGGGCGGTTCAGGGGGACGACGGGCCCCAGGCCCATGCGCAGGCCGGTATCGGACAGGCCGACCATGCGCTCGCGCCAGCCCTCGGGGGTCATCTGGAACTGCCGGATCGGCAGGGCGTCGATGAACTCGTTTCCGATCAGGAACAGGGGGTTGTCCGGCAGATCCTCGATTCCGTCGAGATGCCGGACATCGCCCAAACGCTCCCTCTGGACCTGCCGCAGATGGGGCGAGGCCTCGATCAGCGCCATCTGGGCCGCCTCCGCCATGCCCGGCACGACCCGGATCGCGCGCAGCATGTCGGCCATCAGCGTGCCGCGCCCCGGCCCCGGCTCGGCCAGGGTGAAGGGCGCGGGCCGTCCCTGATCCAGCCAGGCCTGCGCCAGGGCCAGCCCGCACATCTCTCCGAAAAGCTGATGGATCTCGGGGGCGGTGGTGAAATCGCCCGCAGCCCCGAAGGGATCGCGGGTGGCATAGTATCCGTGGCGGCTGTCCATCAGGCAGAGGCGCATGTACTCGGCCAGGCTCATCGGCCCGGTGGCCCGGATGCGCGCCGCGATGATCCCCGCCAGCGGCGTCATGCCGTGCGCGGCGGCCGGGCGCGGGCCCGCCAGATCAGCGCCAGCCCGATCAGCACCATCGGCAGCGACAGCACCTGCCCCATGGTCAGCCCGATCACTGGCCCGCCCAGCACATGCCCAAGCGGGTTGTCGGGCGTGATGAACTGCGCATCCGCGACCCGGAACAGCTCGACGAAGATGCGGGCAAGGCCATAGCCCGCCAGGAAGATCCCGAAGGCCAGCCCCAGGCGCCGCAGCCCGCCCGCGCGCACGACAGCCCACAGGATCAGGCCCAAAGCCAGCCCCTCCAGCCCGGCCTCGTAGAGCTGGCTGGGATGGCGGGCGCAGGGGCCGACCACGCCGGGGCAGGCCTGCGCGGCCTCGCCCGGAAAGACGACGCCCCAAGGCAGGTCGGTGGGGCGGCCCCACAGCTCGGCATTGATGAAGTTGGCGAGGCGCCCGAAGAGGATGCCGATCGGCGCCACCACGGCCATCGCATCGGCCAGCCGCAGGACCGGCACGCCCTGCGCCCGCGACCAGAGCCAGGTCGCCACGATCACCCCCGCGAAACCGCCGTGAAAGCTCATCCCGCCCTGCCAGACCATCAGGATCTGCGACGGATTGGCCAGATAATAGGCGGGCTCATAGAACAGCACGAATCCCAAGCGCCCGCCCAGGATCACCCCCAGGATCACCCAGGTCAGCAGGTCGTCGACCCGGTCGGCTTCGGTGGGGGGCGTGCCGCCCCAGATCGCCGGGCGGCGCATCATCGCCGCGATCACCCGCCAGCCGATGATCAGCCCTGCCAGATAGGCCAGCGCATACCAGCGCAGCGACAGCGAGAAACCCGCAAGATTGATCGTGAAGATCTCGGGGGCGATATCGGGAAAGGGGATCATGGGGCCTCGGGGTCAATTCGGGCGCACGCTAGTCGCGAAAGCCGCGGTGTCAACACATTGAACCCGGGCGCACGGCGGACCATATAGGACGCAACGCAAGCCAGAGGGCCTTTTACATGACCACGCAGAACCGTTTCTTCGACGACATGTCCAAGCTGATGACCAATGCCATGGGCGTGGCCCAGGGGGCCCGCACCGAGGCCGAGACCGCCATGAAGGGCTGGATCGACCGCTGGCTGGCCGACCGCGATTTCGTGACGCGCGAGGAATTCGAGGCCGTGCGCGAGATGGCGATCAAGGCCCGCACCGAGAATGCCGAACTGAAGGCGCGGCTGGACACGCTGGAAGCCGGGCGGACCACGCCTTAGGGCTGAAGCTGCAGCTGCCCGATCAGCCCGCCCGCGCGGTCATAGACCAGCACCTCGTCGGCTTCCGTGACCACCACGATGCGGTCGGCGGCGAAGGTGATCGCGGCGGGCCGGGCGCCCTCGGGCAAGGCGATGCTGCCCGGCAGATCCGGCAGGACCGGCTGGTTCAGCCGGATCCACAGCAGCGCCACGACGGTCACCATGCCAAGGCCCATGACGATCGTCAGCCCGGTGACCAGCATTTTCAGAAAGCGCAGCTCCGGGACCTCTTTCGCGGCGCGCTTCCAGTCGGTATCATCCTGCCCCATGTCGATCCTTTCCGTGACCATCCCGGCCAACCCGCCCGACCGGCTTGATAAGGCGCTTGCGCTGGCGGTGCCAGAGCAGGCGGCCCTGTCGCGTTCGCGCCTGATGCGCCTGATCGCCGAGGGGTCGGTCACCGGCCCCGACGGCCCGGCGCTCGACGGCAAGGCCCGCGTGACCGAGGGGCAGGAATACCACATCGCGCTGGCCCCGCCCGAGGATGTCGAGACCCGGCCCGAGGCCATCCCGCTGGTCGTCGCGCATGAGGACGATGACCTGATCGTGATCGACAAGCCGGCGGGCATGGTCGTCCATCCCGCGCCGGGCAGTCCTTCGGGAACGCTGGTCAATGCGCTTCTGGCCCATTGCGGCGCGACATTATCGGGGATCGGCGGCGAGAAGCGTCCGGGCATCGTGCACCGGATCGACAAGGACACCTCGGGCCTGCTGGTCGTGGCGAAATCCGACCGCGCCCATCACGGTCTGGCCGCCCAGTTCGAGGCGCATAGCGCCACCCGCCGCTATCTGGCGCTGGCCCATGGGGCGATCGACGCCGCAGATCCGCGCCTGCGGGCGACGCCCGGCGTCAGTTTCGAGGAGGGCGGCGTGCTGCGGATCGCCACCCATCTGGCACGGCACCCGACCGATCGTCAGAAGCAGGCCGTCCATGTCGACAAGGGCCGCCACGCCGTCACCCGCGCCCGCCTGCTGGAGCGGTTTGGGAAACCCCCGGTCGCCATGCTGGTCGAATGCCGGCTGGAGACGGGGCGCACCCATCAGATCCGCGTGCACATGGCCCATGCCGGGCTGGGGCTGATCGGCGATCCGGTCTATGGCGGCGCCCGGAAGGCCTCGACCAAGGTGCTGGGCTCGGTGGCCGGGGCGGTGCAGGCCTTTTCCCGACAGGCGCTGCACGCGGCGCATCTGGGCTTCGTCCATCCTGTCAGCGGCGCGGAGATGGCCTTCGACAGCCCCCTGCCCCCGGACATGCAGGAGCTTCTGGACCGGTTGCGGGGGGTCGGCGGCAGCGCCTCTTGACGGGTCGCCGGACCGCCCCCATAGTGATCGGTTCCCCTGATGCAAGACCCGGACCCGGAACATCTGCGGTCCGGGTGCGTTACGAGGGCTCTGTGAAAGGCATTCCTCATGGCCACCTATACCAATCTGCCCGCCCCCAGCCCCGAACAGGGGATGAACCGGTATCTGCAGGAGATCCGCAAGTTTCCCCTGCTGGAGCCCGAGCAGGAATACATGCTGGCCAAGGCCTGGGCCGACCATGAGGACAGCGAGGCGGCACATCAGCTGGTCACCAGCCACCTGCGGCTGGCCGCCAAGATCGCCATGGGCTATCGCGGCTATGGCCTGCCGCAGGCCGAGGTCATCAGCGAGGCCAATGTCGGCCTGATGCAGGCGGTCAAGCGCTTCGATCCCGAGCGCGGCTTCCGACTGGCGACCTATGCGATGTGGTGGATCCGCGCCTCGATCCAGGAATACATCCTGCGGTCCTGGTCCTTGGTCAAGATGGGCACCACCAGCGCGCAGAAGAAGCTGTTCTTCAACCTGCGCAAGGCCAAGTCCAAGATCGGCGCGCTGGAGGAGGGCGATCTGCGTCCCGAGAACGTCGCCCAGATCGCGACAGAGCTGAACGTGACCGAAAAAGAGGTCGTCGACATGAACCGGCGCCTGTCGGGCGGCGATGCCTCGCTGAACGCGCAGGTCGGTTCGGGCGACGGGGAATCGGCGGCGCAGTGGCAGGACTGGCTGGAGGATACCGACGCCAACCAGGCCGAGGCCTATGCCGAGACCGAGGAACTGGACACCCGCCGGCGCATGCTGGTCGCCGCGATGGACGTGCTGAACGACCGCGAAAAGGACATCCTGATGGAGCGGCGCCTGCGCGACGATCCGATGACGCTGGAGGATCTGTCCACCCGCTACAGCGTGTCGCGCGAGCGCATCCGCCAGATCGAGGTCCGCGCCTTCGAGAAGCTGCAGGAACGCATGCGCGTGCTGGCCCGGGAAAAGGGCATGCAGATCGCCGCCGAGGCGGAATGATCCCTGAAGGATAGGTCGCGCCGCATTGACCCGATGCGACGCGACGCTATGGTCTGGTCACGCCACAGGATGCGCCCCGATCATGCTGCCCCGATGACCTCCTCCACCGCCCTGACCGAGTTCCAGCGCCTGGAAGCGCAAGGATCGTGGCGCGAGCGTCCCGATGCGCGGTTGCGCGAGGTGATCGTCTCGGTCGGCGAGGCAACGCTGACCATGATGGACCCCAAATCCGACCAGCCCCTGTCGCATTGGTCGCTGCCGGCGGTCACCCGGCTCAATCCCGGGCGCCTGCCCGCGCTCTACACCCCCAGCAGGGATCTGCCCGACGAGACGGTCGAGATCGAGGACCCGGTGATGATCGAGGCGATCGAGCGGGTGCAGCGCGCCATCGCCTCGCATCGCGCGGTGCCGGGGCGGTTGCGCGGCGTGGTGACCGGGCTGGCCGTGCTGGCGATGCTGGGCGCGCTGATCTTCTGGCTGCCCGATGCGCTGATCCGCCATGCCGCCCGGATCGCCCCCCCCGCGCAGGCCCGCGATGTCGGGCTGGCGGTGCTGGCCGATCTGGAACGCAGCGCGGGCGCGGTCTGCCGGCGGACCTCGGGCCAGCAGGTGCTGGACTGGATGTCGCCCGACCTGATCGGCGCAGATGCTCTGGTTCAGGTCGTGCCCGGCCCCTTGAACGGCGCGCGGCGCCTGCCCGGCGATCTCTATGTGCTGGGCAGCGACCTGCTGACCGCCGCACCGGGACCCGAGGCCGCCGCCGGCCATCTGATCGCCGCGCGGATGGCTGTCGAGGACAAGACGGTGACCCTGCAGGCGCTGCGCCATGCCGGGCTGATGGCCTCGCTGCGGCTGATGACGCTTGGCACGCTGCCGCAGGGCGCGATGGAGGGTCTGGGCGAGGCGATGCTGTCCGAGGCCGTGCCCCGGCCTGATCTGGCCGCCCTGCCCCCGGCCTTTGCGCCCCTGGGCCTGTCGACCGAGCCCTATGCCCGCAGCATCGATCCGACCGGCGCCGCCGTCCTGCCGCTGATCGAGGCCGACCCGATCCGCGCCGGCGCGGCGCCTGCCGATCTGCTGACCGATGCGCAATGGCTGGCCCTGCAGCAGATCTGCGCGGGCTGATCCTCGGACGACCCGCGCGCGCAGCGGGCGCTAGACGAATTGCTCGCGCAGCAGGCGCTCGTCCAGCCCGTGGCCGGCATCGAAGAGAAGCCGGTGGCGGATCTCGCCGGCGCTGCGGATCTCGACCCGGGTGACATGGCGGACCGAGCGGCTGTCGGCATCGGCCATGACGGGGCGGCGTTCGGGATTGAGGACCTCGACCACCACCTCGGCGGATTTGGGCAGAAGCGCCCCCCGCCAGCGGCGCGGGCGGAAGGGCGCGATGGCGGTCAGGGCCAGCACCTCGGAGCCGATGGGCAGGATCGGACCATGGGCGGAATAGTTGTAGGCGGTCGAGCCCGCCGGGGTCGCGACCAGCACGCCGTCGCAGACCAGTTCCTCCATCCGCAGGCGGCCATCGACATGAATGCGCAGCTTCGCGGCCTGCGGGCCCTCGCGCAGCAGGCTGACCTCGTTGATGGCCAGCGCCTCGTGGCAGGTGCCGTCGGCGCAGGTGGCGCGCATGCGCAGCGGGTTGATGACGGTTTCCTCGGCGGCGGCGATGCGCTCGGGCAGGTCGTCCTCGGCATAGATGTTCATCAGGAAGCCCACCGTGCCCCGGTTCATGCCATAGACCGGCACGTCCCACCGGCGCGTCGCATGCAGCGTCTGCAGCATGAACCCGTCGCCGCCAAGCGCCACGACGACCTCGGCCCGGTCCGGGGTCACGCTGCCATAGCGCGCGGTCAGGGCCGTCAGCGCGGCCTGGGCGGCCTCGGCCTGGCTGGCGGTGAAATGGATCCTGAGGGTCATGGTCCTGTCCGGTGATGGACCCGCACCATCACGCCCCGCGCCGGCGAAGGCAACCCCGCCCGCAGGTCGCATCGGCGCCCGGGCGGGTCGTTTTGTCACTTTCCGCAGGGGCGTCGTTGCGGTAGAACGCGCCAACCCCGCCTTTCAGTCACAAAGGACGCAAGACCGATGAACGCACCCCACCGCGACAACGGCTTCTTCACCGAAACCCTGGCCAGCCGTGACCCCGACATCGCCAAGGCCATCACCCAGGAACTGGGCCGCCAGCGCGACGAGATCGAGCTGATCGCCTCCGAGAACATCGTCAGCCGCGCCGTGATGGAGGCGCAGGGATCCGTCCTGACGAACAAATATGCCGAGGGCTATCCCGGCAAGCGCTATTACGGCGGCTGCCAGTATGTCGACATCGCCGAGACCCTGGCGATCGAGCGCGCGAAGGAGCTGTTCGGCTGCGAATACGCCAACGTCCAGCCCAACAGCGGCAGCCAGATGAACCAGGCCGTGTTCCTGGCGCTGCTGCAGCCCGGCGACACCTTCATGGGCCTCGACCTGAACTCGGGCGGGCACCTGACGCATGGCAGTCCGGTCAACATGTCGGGCAAGTGGTTCAACGTGGTCAGCTATGGCGTGCGTCCGCAGGACCAGATGCTGGACATGGAGGCGATCGCGGAGAGCGCACGCGCCAACAAGCCCAAGCTGATCATCGCCGGCGGCACCGCCTATAGCCGCAGCTGGGACTGGGCCGCCTTCCGCGCCATCGCGGACGAGGTCGGCGCCTATCTGATGGTCGACATGGCCCATATCGCGGGTCTGGTCGCGGGCGGCGCCCATGCCTCGCCCATCCCCCATGCCCATGTGGTGACGACCACGACGCACAAGTCCCTGCGCGGACCGCGTGGCGGGATGATCCTGACCAATGATGCCGATATCGCCAAGAAGGTGAACTCGGCCGTCTTCCCGGGCCTGCAGGGCGGGCCGCTGATGCATGTGATCGCCGCGAAGGCCGTGGCCTTCGGCGAGGCGCTGCGTCCCGAATTCAAGACCTATGCCCATCAGGTCGTCAAGAATGCTGCCGCCATGGCGGACGAGCTGATGAAGGGCGGCATCGACATCGTCTCGGGCGGGACCGACAACCACCTCTGCCTGGCCGATCTGCGTCCCAAGGGCGTGACCGGCAAGGCCACCGAGGCGGCGCTTGGCCGCGCGCATGTCACCTGCAACAAGAACGGCGTGCCCTTCGATCCCGAGAAGCCCTTCGTGACCTCGGGCATCCGTCTTGGCGCCCCCGCCGGCACCACGCGCGGCTTTGCCGAGCCCGAGTTCCGCCAGATCGCCCGCTGGATCGTCGAGGTCGTCGATGGCCTGGCCGCCCATGGCGAGGACGGAAATGCCGAGGTCGAGGCCAAGGTTCGCGCGGAAGTGGCCGAGCTTTGCGCCCGCTTCCCGCTGTATCAGGGCATGTGATCCTCGTCTGAGCCCGTCCGGCCCGCCGCGCGTGCTTGTGCGGCGGGCTTTTTCATGGGCCGGCGGTGGGACGCGGGCCGGTGAGGGCGGAGGGGGGCCAGCCCCCCGCGCCTTGCGGCGCCCCCCCGGGGTATTTGGGCAAAGAAGAACTGGCTGGATGGTCAGCTTTGCCAGGCGGGCTTGCGTCTGTCGAAGAAGGCGCCGATCCCCTCGGCGGCCTCGGGGCCCTGCCAGGTGGCGACCAGACGGTCGATGCTGTCCTCGATGGCGGCGGCGTCGATGCGCGGGCCGAGCGCGCGGCATTGCGCCTTGGCGGCGGCCACCGCCTGCGGGGCGGCCTGCAGGAAGGGGGCGATCTCGGCCTCGATGGCGGCGTCCAGGTCCTCGGGGGCGACGGCGCGGGCGGCGAGGTTCAGCGTGACGGCCTCGGCCGCGTCGAAGATCCTGGCCGAGAAGAAGACCCGCCGCGCGGCGGGCTCGCCCATGCGGGCCAGAACATAGGGGCCGATGGTGGCGGGGATCAGGCCGAGGCGCACCTCGGTCAGGCCGAATTTCGCGGGGCTGGCGGCGATGGCGATGTCGCTGACCGCCATCATGCCGATGCCGCCGCCGAAGGCATTTCCGTGCACCCGGGCGATCAGGGGCTTGGGCAGGGTGTTCAGCGCCGAGAGCATCCCGGCCAAAGCGCGGGCGCCCTCGCGCCGGGTCGCCTCGTCGGCCTGCATCTGCTGGCGCATCCAGCCCAGATCGCCACCCGCGCAGAAGCTGGCGCCTTGGGCCGCCAGCACCACCACGCGGACCTGCGGGTCGGCACCGAGGCGGGCTGCGGCCTGGGTCAGCTCGTCCATCATCTGCCGCGACAGGGCGTTGTGCTTGTCGGGCCGGGCGAGCCAGAGGGTCGCCACGCCGCGCGGGTCGGTGTCAATGCGGATGGTGTCAGGCATGGGGGCCTCCCTGAGGCTGCGGGCCAAGGCGGCGGCGCGGTGAAGGATGGTCATGTCCAGCCCGTGATCGAAGCCCCGCGCGGTCAGATGGGCGGCCAAAGCCTCGGTCGCGACATTGCCTGCGGCACCGGGCGCATAGGGGCAACCGCCCAAGCCCCCCACGGCGGCGTCGAAGACCCGCAACCCGCGCGCGAGGCTGACATCGACATTCGCCAGCGCCCGGCCTGCGGTGTCGTGGTAATGCCCCGCCAGCCGGTCGGGCGGCAGGTCGTCCAGCACGGCGGCCAGCATGGCGTCGACGGTCTCGGGGCGGCCCTGCCCGATCGTGTCGCCCAGGCTGATCTCGCTGCAGCCCATGTCGCGCAGCGCGGCGGCGACGCGGGCCACGGCATGGGGCGGGGTCGGTCCGTCGAAGGGGCAGTCGGTGACCATGCTGACATAGCCGCGCAGCGTGATCCCGTCGGCCCGCGCGGCCTCGGCCACCGGGGCCAGACGCGCCAGGCTGTCAGAGATTGAGGCATTCAGGTTGGCCCGGCTGAAGCCCTCGGAGGCGCTGGCGAAGATAGCCACGATGTCAGCCCCCGCCGCCCGCGCCGCCTGATAGCCGCGCAGGTTGGGGGTGAGGACCGCGTAGCGCGTGCCGGGGCGGCGGGTGATGCCGGCCATGACCTCGGCCGCATCGGCCATCTGCGGCACCCATGCGGGGGGCACGAAGCTGGTCACCTCGATCCGCGCGAAGCCCGCACGGCTGAGCAGGTCGACCAGCGCGATCTTGTCCGCCGCGGGGATCAGGCGGGGTTCGTTCTGCAGCCCGTCGCGGGGGCCCATCTCGAAGATCTCGACCCGCTCAGCCATCGGGCTGGTCCTCCAGGCGGATGAGGGCGGCCCCGGCCTCGACCTGATCGCCGGCGCCCACCAGCACCTCGGCCACCACCCCGTCGCGGGCGGCGGTCAGGCTGTGTTCCATCTTCATCGCCTCCAGCACGGCAAGGCGGTCGCCGGCCGCGACCTGCTGGCCCAGGGTGACATGAACCGCCTTGACCAGCCCCGGCATGGGCGCGCGCGTCAGCCCGTCGCCGCCCTCGGCCGCGCCCGTCCGGGCCAGCGGATCGAGCGGGGTCAGATGCACGACCCGCCCGCCGAAGACGCTGACCCCCGCCGCATGGGTCACGATGCGCGCGCGACAGAGATCGCCATCGACCCACCAGCGCCCGCCCTGCCAGAGGACCTCGTGGGGCTGCACCAAGGTCACCCGGGCGGCGCCGGGGCCATGCACCTCGAGAAGCGCCGAGCCCCCCTCCCATGCGATGGTGCGGCGCAGGGGCTGCCACAGGGTCGTGCCGCCCTGCCGGGCGGGATCGGCCAGCCCCGCCAGCCCGATCACGCCCAGGACCAGCGCGCGGTCGTCGGGCGGGCCCGCGTCGATCAGCGCGTCCAGATCGCGGGCGATCAGGCCGGTATCGACCTCGCCCTGGCGAAAGCCCGCATGCCGGGTGAGGGCGGTCAGGAAGGCAAGGTTGGTGACCGATCCGGCCACCTCGGTGTCGACCAGTGCCTGTTCCAGCGCGCGCAGGGCGATGGCGCGGGTCGGCGCATGGGTCACGAGCTTGGCGATCATCGGATCGTACCAGGGGCTGATCGCGTCGCCGGGGCGCACGCCGGTCTCGATCCGGGCCTGATCGGGAAAGCGCAGATGCGACAGGCGCCCGGTCGCGGGCAGGAAGCCCGCCGGCACGTCCTCGGCATAGAGGCGCGCCTCGAAGGCATGGCCGGTGATGGACAGATCCTCCTGCCGGGCCGGCAGCGGCTCGCCCGAGGCGACGCGCAGCTGCCATTCGACCAGATCGATGCCGGTGATCGCCTCGGTCACGGGGTGCTCGACCTGCAGGCGGGTGTTCATCTCCATGAACCAGAAGCCGTCGGGGCGCAGGCCGTCGGCGCCATCGACGATGAACTCGATCGTGCCCGCGCCGGCATAGCCGATGGCCTCGGCGGCGCGGACGGCGGCGTCGCCCATGGCGCGGCGGACCTCGGGGGTCATGCCGGGGGCCGGGGCCTCCTCGATGACCTTCTGGTGGCGGCGCTGAAGGGAGCAGTCGCGTTCGTAGAGATGCACGGCGCGGGTGCCGTCGCCAAAGACCTGCATCTCGATATGGCGGGGCTGCAGGATGTATTTCTCGATCAGCACGGCGGGGTTGCCGAAGGCGCCCTGCGCCTCGGACCGCGCGCTGTCCAGCGCGTCGCGGAACTGCGCGGGATCGTCGACGCGCCGCATTCCCTTGCCGCCGCCCCCCGCCACCGCCTTGATGAGGACCGGATAGCCGATCTGTCCGGCCATCCGCGCCAGATGGTCGGGGTCCTGATCGGCGCCGTGATAGCCGGGCACGACCGGCACGCCGGCCTGTTCCATCAGCGCCTTGGCCGCGTCCTTGAGGCCCATCGCCCGGATCGCGGCTGCCGAGGGGCCGATGAAGACCAGCCCCGCCGCCACGATCGCATCGACGAAATCGGGGTTTTCCGAGAGAAAGCCGTAGCCCGGATGGATCGCCTGCGCGCCCGTGGCCCGTGCGGCGGCGATGACCCGGTCGGCGCGCAGATAGCTGTCGGCGGGGGCCGGCCCGCCCAGATGGACCGCCTCGTCGGCCATCTCGACATGGCGGGCGGCGCGGTCGGCGTCGGAATAGACGGCGACGGTGGCGACCCCCATGCGGCGGCAGCTGTCGATGACGCGGCAGGCGATCTCGCCCCGGTTGGCGATCAGGATCTTGTCGAACATGTCAGCACCTTCCGCGGGAGGCAGGAACAGGGGACGGGGGGAGAACGCCGGGGGCTTTGCGCCCCCGGACCCCCGCAGGATATTTGCGCCAAGATGAAAGGGCGCGGGCGGCGCACGCGGTCATCGCGGGTGTCCGGACGGTGGCATGGGCGATCCCTCACATCCGGAAGAGGCCGAAGCGGGTCGGCGCGATGGGGGCGTTCAGGCTGGCGCGCAGCGACAGGGCCAGCACCTCGCGCGAGCGGCGCGGGTCGATGATCCCGTCATCCCACATCCGCGCCGAGGCATAGAGCGGGTGGGACTGGCGTTCGAACATCTCGACGGTGGGGCGCTTGAATTCGGCCTCTTCCTCGGGCAACCAGCTGCCGCCCTGGCGCTCGATCCCGTCGCGGCGGACGGTGGCCAGCACGCCCGCCGCCTGTTCGCCGCCCATGACGCCGATGCGGCTGTTGGGCCAGGTCCACAGGAAGCGGGGGCTGTAGGCGCGGCCCGCCATGCCGTAATTTCCGGCGCCGAAGCTGCCGCCGACCAGCATGGTGATCTTGGGGACATTGGTGGTCGCCACGGCCGTCACCATCTTGGCGCCATGCCGGGCGATGCCCTCGTTCTCATATTTGCGCCCCACCATGAAGCCGGTGATGTTCTGCAGGAAGACCAGCGGGATGTCGCGGGCGCTGCAGAGTTCGATGAAATGCGCGCCCTTCTGCGCGGCCTCGCTGAAGAGGACGCCGTTGTTGGCGACGATGCCCACGGGGCAGCCCTCGACATGGGCGAAGCCCGTGACCAGCGTCTCGCCGAAGCGGGCCTTGAACTCGTCGAAGCGACTGCCGTCGACGATGCGGGCGATGACCTCGCGGATGTCATAGGGGGTGCGCAGGTCGGGCGGCACTACGCCCAGGATCTCGTCGGGGTCATAGGCCGGGGGTTCGGAGGGTTGCCAGAGCACCGTTTCAGGGCGGCGGCGGTTCAGGTTCAGGACGGCGCGCCGCGCCATGGCCAGGGCATGGGCGTCATCCTCGGCCAGGTAATCGGCCACGCCCGACAGTCGGGTATGCACGTCGCCGCCGCCCAGATCCTCGGAGGTCACGATCTCGCCGGTGGCGGCCCGGA
Source organism: Paracoccus gahaiensis (assembly GCF_005048225.1). Classification (GTDB taxonomy): domain Bacteria; phylum Pseudomonadota; class Alphaproteobacteria; order Rhodobacterales; family Rhodobacteraceae; genus Paracoccus; species Paracoccus gahaiensis. The sequence continues at coordinate 208,998 of NZ_SUNI01000001.1, read as the reverse complement.
CCAGCGGCGGGCCGGCCAGAAAGATGGTGCCCTGATCGCGCACGATGATCGTCACGTCCGACATGGCCGGCACATAGGCGCCGCCCGCCGTGCAGGACCCCATCACCACGGCGATCTGCGGGATGCCCTTGGCGCTCATCCGGGCCTGATTGTAGAAGATGCGCCCGAAATGGTCGCGGTCGGGAAAGACCTCGTCCTGGTTGGGCAGGTTCGCGCCGCCGCTGTCGACCAGATAGAGGCAGGGCAGATGGCACTCCTCGGCGATCTCCTGCGCGCGCAGGTGCTTCTTGACGGTCATCGGGTAATAGGTGCCGCCCTTGACCGTCGCGTCATTGGCCACGACCATCACGTCCTGCCCCTGCACCCGGCCCACGCCCGCGATCACCCCCGCCGCCGGCGCGGCGCCGTCATAGAGGCCATGGGCCGCCGTCGCACCGACCTCGAGGAAGGGGCTGCCGGGATCGAGCAGGTTCGCCACACGCTCGCGCGGGGGCATCTTGCCGCGCCCGGTATGACGGGCCAGCGCCTTGGCGCCGCCCCCCTCGGCGGCGGTGCGGGCCACCTCGGCCACGGCCGCGATCATGTCGAGATGGGCCGCGCGGTTGGCGCGGAAGGCGTCGGACCCGGGAAGGGCGCGGGATTGCAGCTTCATGCAAGCTCCTGTTGCGGCGCGCGGCCTGCGTCAATGCGCCCCGGCAGATCCGGTGCGGCCAGGCCCTGGATTTGATCCACGTCAAGGCCGGGCCCGGCGGGGGGCGTAAGGCTGTGTCCAGTCAACACGAACGGGGCAAAGCCATGAAAACGAACATCCTTGTGCTGTCGGTCGCAGCCGCCTTGGGCAGCGCGACCCTGCCCGCGCTGGCGCAGTCGGCGGGCGACTGGACGGTGGGCCTTGGCGTTCACAGCGTCATGCCCAAGAGCGACAACGGCCAGTTGGCGGACCTTCGGTCGGATGTGGGCAGCAATGCGCGCCCGACCATCACCGGCGAGTATTTCATCCGCGACAACCTGGGCATCGAGGTGCTGGCCGCCCTGCCCTTCAAGCATTCCGTCAACCTGCAGGGGCTTGGCCGCGTCGGAGAGGTCCAGCATCTGCCGCCGGTCGTCTCGCTGCAGTACCACTTCAACGGCGGTGGGCAGGTGTCGCCCTTCATCGGGGCGGGCCTGAACTATACCGTGTTCTTCAAGGAGAAGACCACGGGCGCGCTGGCCGGCAACGAGCTGGAGCTGGAGGATTCCTTCGGCCTCGCCCTGCATGCCGGGCTGGACTACAAGATCAGCGACAGGGCGGCCCTGCGCACCGACATCCGCTGGATCGACATCGACAGCGAGGTCAAGCTGAACGGTGAGGTCATCGGAGAGGTCGAGATCGACCCGGTGGTGGTCGGCGTCGCCTATGTGATGACCTTCTGAACGAATGGGCGCAAGCTGACGGCGCAGGCCCGGATCCGCAAGGGTCCGGGCTTGTCGCGTCACGCGTGCGACCGATGGGGGCCGATTGCCCCAAGCCGGAACAGGCGTCGGCGCGACGGAGTGCATCTGGCCAAGCACCGGATCAGCGCCCCTCGACCAGATAACCGCCCAGCCACAGGGCCTGCCGGGCGGTCAGGGTCAGCGCGCATTGGGCCGCGGCCGGGCCCGCGCCGGTGCCGCCGCCCCATCGCACCGCCTCGTATTCGCAGGCCGCGTCGCGATAGGCGATCCAGTCCCGCTGCATCTCGCGCAGCGCGGGCGCCTGCGGGGCGGCGGAGGACCCCAGGCCGGTCATCTCGGCATCCGTGGCTTGGGCCCGCTCCATCAGCGCGCCATAGGCGGTGTTCAGGCGGTCGTCCCACAGATCCCGCTCGGCGCCGAGGCAGAAGCCCATGCCGACGGTGGTCTGGCCATCCGCACCCTCCATGCAGGCGGTCGCGGCCAGACCGATGCAGCTGTCCGCCGGGGCGTCGCCCTCAAGGCAGGCGGTCAGCGGGCCCGCGTCGAAGGGCGGCGGCCCGTCCTGAGCAGCCGCCGGGCCCGCCAGCAGCAGCGCCAGCGCGACGGCGCGCATCACACGAGGCCCATCAGCTCGCGCCCGATTAGCATCCGGCGGATCTCGCTGGTGCCGGCGCCGATCTCCATCAGCTTGGCGTCGCGGAAGAGGCGGCTGACGACGCTGTCATTGAGGAACCCCGCCCCGCCAAGCGCCTGCACGGCCTGATGGGCCTGCACCATCGCCTGCTCGCTGGCATAAAGGACGGCGCCCGCCGCATCCTGCCGCGTCACCTTGGCCGCGTCGCAGGCGCGGGCGACCTCGTAGACATAGGCCCGCGCGGTGTTCAGCGCGACATACATGTCGGCGATCTTGCCCTGCATCAGCTGGAAGGACCCCACCGGCTGGCCGAACTGCTTGCGTTCCGCCACATAGGGCAGGACCGCGTCCAGGCAGGCCGCCATGATGCCGGTGCCGATGCCGGCCAGGACCACCCTCTCGTAATCCAGGCCCGACATCAGCACCCGAACGCCCCGGCCCTCCTCGCCCAGGACATTCGCGGACGGGATCTCGACATTGTCGAAGATCAGCTCGCCCGTGTTCGATCCGCGCATCCCCAGCTTGTCGAAATGCGGGCCGGTGGTGAACCCCGCCATGCCGCGTTCGACGATGAAGGCGGTGATGCCCTTCGACCCCGCCTGAGGATCGGTCTTGGCATAGACCACCAGCACATGCGCATCGGGCGCGTTGGTGATCCAGTACTTGCTGCCGTTCAGCACATAGACATCGCCGCGTTTCTCGGCGCGCAGCTTCATGCCGACGACATCGCTGCCCGCGCTTTCCTCGGACATGGCCAGCGCGCCCACGGCCTTGCCGCTGCACAGGTCCGGCAGGTATTTCGCGCGCTGCGCATCGGTGCCGTTCAGCTTGATCTGGTTCACGCAGAGGTTCGAATGCGCGCCATAGGACAGGCTGACGCTGGCACTGGCGCGGGCGATCTCCTCGACGGCGATGACATGGGCCAGATAGCCCATGCCAGCCCCGCCCCATTCCTCGGCCACGGTGATGCCCAGCAGGCCCAGATCGCCCATCTCGGTCCAGAGCGCGTTGGGGAAGGCGTTGCTGCGGTCGATCTCGGCGGCCATCGGGGCGACACGCTCCTGCGCCCACCGATGCACCATGTCGCGCAGCGCGTTCACATCCTCGCCCAGATCGAAGTTCATGCCCTTGGTGAACATCGCGATCTCCCCCTCCCCGGTTATTGAACGCTTGTTCATTTCCTTAGCGCGAGGTGCCCCGCCACGTCAAGCAGGCTGAGCGGTCCGTGGCGATCCGTCAAGCCGGGGCTTGCCGCGCGTGGCCTGTCAGGCGATGGAGGGTCGAGATGTGACGGAGCACGGGATGAGGCTGACGATCCTGCGGCATGCGCCCAGTCTGGCCGGGGGCCGGATGGCCGGGCGGCGCGACGTGGCGGCCGATTGCAGCGACCTCGCCGGGCTGGCGCGTCAGGCCGCGCGGATCGGCGGCGGTGGCCGGATCATCGCCAGCCCCGCCTTGCGCTGCCGCCAGACCGCCGCCGCCCTAGGCCTGATCCCCGACCGTCTGGAGCCCGCTTTGTGGGAACAGGATCTGGGCGCATGGGAGGATCTGGCCGCCGAGGCGCTGCCCGATCTGGGGCCCCTGTCGATGTCGGCGCTGGCCCGGCACCGGCCCGAGGGCGGCGAAAGCTTCGACGACATGGCCGCCCGGGTGATCCCCGTCCTGCAGGCGCTGGAGCGCGATTCGGTGCTGATCGCCCATGCGGGCACCGTGCGCGCGGCCCTGTCGATGGTCGTGGGTCCGGCGGCGCTGTCCTTCGCAGTGGCGCCCCTGTCGCTGACCGTGCTGCGCCGGGCGGGCGAGGTCTGGGCGGTCGAGACCGTCAACCTGCGCGCCGGGGACTGAGGGCATGGCGATGATCGCGGTGCTGGCGCTGCTCCTGGATGCGCTGATCGGCTGGCCCGACGCGGTCTACCGGCGCATCGGGCATCCGGTGACATGGCTGGGGCGGCTGATCTCGGCACTGGACAGGGCGTTGAACAAGGGCGCGCTGCGGCAGGCCAAGGGGGCGCTGACCGTGGCGCTGGTCGTGGCGGCGGCGGCGATCCCGGCGGCGCTGGTGCAGGTCTGGCTGGGGCCTTGGGTCGCGGCGGTGCTGGCTTGGCCGCTGGTCGCGGCGCGGTCGCTGGACCAGCATCTGCGGGCGGTGGCGCGGCCCCTGGCGGCCGGCGACCTGCCCGCCGCCCGCGCCGCGACGGCGATGATCGTGGGGCGCGACGTGACGCGCGCCGATGCCCCCGCCTTGGCCCGCGCCAGCCTGGAGAGCCTGGCCGAGAATGCCAGCGACGGGGTCATCGCGCCGCTGGTCTGGGCGGCGATCGGCGGGCTGCCTGGGATCGCCGCCTACAAGGCGATCAACACGATGGATTCGATGATCGGCCACCGCACCCCCCGGCACGAACAGTTCGGCATGATCGCGGCGCGGCTGGACGATCTGGTGAACCTGATCCCCGCCCGGCTGACGGCGGTGCTGATCGCCCTGGCCTCGGGGCGGCGCGCGCGGGGGGCGCTGCGGGTCGCATGGCGCGATGCGCCAGCGCATCGCTCGCCCAATGCGGGCTGGCCCGAGGGCGCGATGGCGGGCGCCTTGGGCTGCCGCCTGTCGGGACCGCGCGTCTATGCCGACCGGGTCGCGGAGGAGCCTTGGCTGAACGCTGGCGCACCCGATCCGCAGGCGGCGGATCTGGCGCGCGGCATCGCGCTGACCCGCCGCGCCGTGGCGCTGGCGGGGGCGGCGTTGCTGGCCTTCGCGCTGATCTGAACAATCAGACCTCGGAGACCTCGACCAGCTGGGTCTTCAGCTCGGCCACCGAGGTGGTGGTCAGGAAGGCCACGTCCGTCGCATCGCGCCCGACCGCGACCAGCGCCATCTGATCGGCCTGCGCCATGCCGGTCGGATCGACCAGATGCCAGTCGTGGTCCAGATAGACCTGCACCACGGCGTGGAAATCCTGCGGATCGACCGGGGGGGCATAGACACTGGCGATGCGCGCCGGGATCTGCGCGGCGCGGCACAGCGCGATCATGAGATGCGCGTAATCCCGGCAGACCCCGCGCCGGTCCAGGAAGGTGTCGGCGGCGGTGGTGTCGCCGTCGCTGGCGCCCGCCACATAGTCCAGGTTGCGCTCGACCCAGTCCCGCAGGGCGGCGACCAGCGGCCCGCCGCTGAGCCCCTCGAAGCGCGAGGACACGAAATAGCCGAACCGCTCTGCCGGGCAATAGCGCGAGGGCAGCATGTAGCGCAGCGCGTCGCCGGGCATGTCCTCGACCTCGACGGCCGACAGGTGCTGCAGGTCGGGCCGCGGGCGGGTCACCTCGACCTCGGCCGAATAGCGGCAGGTCAGGCGGTCTTGCAGGCGCAGGATCAGGCGCTCGCCGATGCCTTCCTCTCCCGGCACGCGCGCCGATTTCAACGGCTGGCCCAGATCGATGGATACATTGTTCAGGATCTGACCCTCCACGCCGGCGGCTTCGACCAGCAGCAGGGCCGGTCCGGGGCTGTCCAGACCATAGTCCAGCGTCACGTCGATCTTCATCCGCATCGGCGGGCTCCTGTCGGTCAATAAAGCAAAACGGGGGTGTTCGGATCGCGGTCGATGCCTGCGATCGATTGCAATGTCAATTGCCGGACAGCCGGGAAGTTCCCGCGATGTCAGGATGCCGCAGGAGGATCCAGCCGCATCTCGACCGTGAAGGCCGCACCGCCCGTCTCGGAGGCACCGTGATGCAGATGGCCGTCCATCTGCTGGGCATAGATCAGGCAGATCTGCATCCCAAGTCCGGACCGCGCCTGCGGGTCGAACCCGTCGGGCAGGCCGGGGCCGTCGTCGGTCAGGGTCATCACCAGCCGGTCGCCGCGCTGCGACAGCGACAGGGCCAATTGCGGCTGGCCTCCGCCGCCCGCATGCTTGACCGCATTGCCGATCAACTCGGCCAGCACCTGGCCGATGGCGGCGGCCTGCGAGGGCGGGATGCGGACCTCGGACGGCAGCGCATCGCCGATGCTCAGACGCGCATCCAGCGCCTGCGTCAGGTCGGTGGCCAGCAGCGTCAGGTAATCCGACAGTGACACGTCGCGCCGCCCGGGGTCCAGATGCAGCTGTTCATGCACCCGCGCCAGGGTCGAGATGCGGCTGGCCGCATCGCCCAGCAGACCGCCCGCCGCCTGCCCCGCATGGACCCGCGCCTGCATCCGCAGCAGCGCGATCACGGCGGCGAAGCTGTTCTTCACCCGGTGGTCGATCTCGCCCATCAGCACCGCCTGGCGGGCGATGGCGTCATCCTTCTGCGCGACCTCCGAGGCCAGACGCTCGGCCTGATCCTCCAGCCGCTGCCGGGCCTCGACCGTCTCGGTGATGTCGCGCGACGAGGCCAGGATGCGATGCACCTCTCCGGTGCCGGCCCGCACCGGCGAGACGGTGACATGCCACCAGCGGGGCGTGCCCTTTGCGGTGGGGCAGAAGGCCTCGAACCGGGTCACCTCGCCGCGCCGCGCCGCCGCCATCGCCGCGTCCAGACGCTCATTGGCCTCGGACGGCCAGAGGCTGGGCCAGGCCTGCCGGTCGACCACGCGGAAATCGTCGATCTCCATCGCGCAGAGGCCGTTTCCGTTCATGAAGCGCAGCCGCCCCTCCAGATCCAGCAGCTTGATGCAATCGGGCGAGGCATCGAGGATCGACAGGGCAAAGCCCGCCTCGGCCCCGTCCAGCAGGTCCAGCACGGGCAGGTTGGGATCTTGCGACAGCATGGAGGGTTCGGACCTTGGACCAGAGTGAACGATTGACATCTACGGGGCAAAGCAGGGTCGTCTGCCCGGATGGAGCCAAAGCCCGTATCCTGTCAAGATCCGGGGCATGTGAACCGAGCGTTACTGTGCGGCGGGATCGCCCTGCAGGGGACGCAGGTGGGCCAGATCGCGCGCCGCATGCGACAGGCCGGGCAGCAGCGGCAAAAGATCAGCCTGCAGCGCGTGATAGAGATCGGGCTTGCCCGCGAATTGCCTGGCGTCGGGGCGGTCGTCGGGGCCCAGTTCGGGGAACCAGCCGCCGCTTGCCGGATCGATCAGCCGCAGGGCGGCAAATCGCCACAGGCGACGATAATCGTCCTCGTCCCCGGGCTGCGGGTCCAGCTTGATCAGGGCCGCCAGCGCGCCGATCGCCTCGGTGACCGGCCACCAGTAGCGGGTGGCATCGTCCATGACACCGTCCCGCAGCGTATAGGCCAGCCCCCCGCGTTCCGTGTCCCAGGCATCGTCCAGCGCCGTGCGGACCAGCGCGCGGGCCTGGGCGGGCGCCTCAAGGCCGGGGCGGCCCGCCAGATCCCACCACTGCAACAGCAGGCGCGCCATCTCGAAGCTGTGGCCCGGCGTGGTGCCCGGCGGGCGAAAGACCGGGTTCCCCCGGTAGTCGGGATCGGGCTGCCAGCACGCGTCGTAATGCTCGGGGATGCGCCAGCCGTGCCGGGCGGCCTGCCCGGCGATGAAGAAATCAAGGATGCGGCCCGCGCGCTGCAGGAACAGCGCCTCGCCCGTGGCCTCATGCGCGGCCAGCAGCGCCTCGACCCCATGCATGTTGGCGTTCATGCCGCGATAGGTCGAGAAGACCTGCCAGTCGCGGGTGAACTCGTCGCGGAAGAGGCCCGAGGATTCGTCCCAGAAGCGCGTCTCAAGGATCTCGCAGATGTCGGCCATCAGGCGGTCGGCATCGGGATGCCCCGCAAGTTTCGCGCTGGAGGCGGCCAGCAGCACGAAGACATGGCCATAGGCCAGCTTGGTGCCGTCCACGACCCCGGCCTCGTCCAGCGACCATAGATAGCCGCCGTGGCGGGTGTCGCGGTGCCGCGTCCACAGCTCGTCCATGCCCCGGTCGATCAGTCCCGCCCGGTCGTGCCGCCCGGCCATCTGCGCCAGCGCGTAGGAATGGACCAGCCGCGTGGTCGTGTGCAGTTCCTGCAGGCTGCCCGGCAGGGGGGCGCCCGCCAGGTCCAGCACCTGCAGCCCGCCGCCGGGGCGCAGGCTGGCATCGAACAGGTCCAACGCGCGATGCGCATCCTCGATCAGGAAGGCGCGGTGGGCGTCGTCCGCGATCCAGGGGCCGGACAGATCCTCGGGGCCGGGGATCATCACCGCTTCCTCAGCGCGTCGGCCAAGGCCGAGCCGAAGGCGCCCTGCCCCGATGCCCCCTTGGGCGCGGCCTGCCCCGACGCCCCCTTCGGACCGGCCTGGGCCGAGCGCGGGGCGCCCTTCGGGGCCTCCTTGCGGGGGCCTGCGTCGCGGGCGCTGTCGGCATTGTCCTTGCGCATGGTCAGGCCGATGCGCTTGCGGGGCACGTCGACCTCGGTCACGCGGACGCGGACCACGTCGCCCGCCTTGACGACCTCGTGGGGGTCCTTCACGAAGCGGTCGGCCAGCTGGCTGACATGAACCAGCCCGTCCTGATGCACGCCGATATCGACGAAGGCGCCGAAGGCCGCGACATTGGTCACCGTGCCCTCCAGCGACATGCCGGGGCGCAGGTCCTTGATGTCCTCGACCCCCTCGGCAAAGCTGGCGGTCACGAAGCCGGGGCGCGGGTCGCGGCCGGGCTTTTCCAGCTCGGACAGGATGTCGCGCACGGTGGGCAGGCCGAACTCGTCGGTCACGAAATCGCGGGCGTCCAGCGCCTGCAGCCTGGCCCCGTCGCCCATCAGCGTGCGCAGATCGCGTCCGCAGGCGGCCACGATCCTGCGCGCGATGCCATAGGCCTCGGGGTGGACGGCCGAGGCGTCCAGCGGCTCCTTCCCCTGCACGCGCAGGAAGCCCGCGCATTGCTGGAAGGCCTTGGGCCCCAGCCCCGCCACCTTCTTCAGCGCCGCGCGGGACGCGAAGGCGCCCTGGGCATCGCGATGCGCCACGACGGCCTGCGCCAGCGACGGCCCCAGCCCCGCGACATGGGCCAGAAGCGGCGCCGAGGCGGTGTTCAGGTCGACGCCCACGGCGTTCACCGCATCCTCGACCACCGCCTCCAGCGATTTCGCCAGCTGCCGCTGGTCCACGTCATGCTGGTACTGGCCCACGCCGATGGATTGCGGCGGCACCTTGACCAGTTCGGCCAGCGGATCCTGCAGGCGGCGCGCGATGGACACGGCGCCGCGCAGGGACACGTCCAGCCCCGGAAACTCCTTCGCCGCCAGTTCCGACGCGGAATAGACCGAGGCCCCGGCCTCGGACACGATCACCCGGGTGGGGGGCTTGGTGCCCTTGGGCAGGCGCCCGATCAGCCCGGCGACCAGGCGTTCCGATTCCCGGCTGGCGGTGCCATTGCCGATGGCGATCAGGTCGACGCCATGCTTGGCAATCAGGGCCAGCAGCGTGGCCTCGGCCCCGCGCAGGTCGTTCTTCGGCTGGAAGGGATAGATGGTGGCGGTGTCCAGAAGCTTGCCGGTGCCGTCCACCACGGCGATCTTGCAGCCCGTGCGGATGCCCGGATCCAGCCCAAGCGTCACCCGAGCGCCCGCCGGCGCCGCCAGCAGCAGATCGCGCAGGTTGCGGGCGAAGACGCCGATCGCCTCGGCATGGGCGCGGGCGCGCAGTTCGGACAGCAGATCGACATAGATCGTGTTGGACAGCCGCACCCGCCATGCCCAGCCCGCCACGCCGCGCAGCCAGTCGGCCCCCGGTCCCTGCCCCAAGGGGCCCAGAGCGCGGGCGACGATCCCCTCGGCCCGCGCGGTGCCGGTCTCGGGTTCGGGCGAGATGTCGATGGTGACCACGCCCTCGTTGGCGGCGCGCAGGATGGCCAGCGCCCGGTGGCCGGGGATCGAGGCCCAGCTTTCCGAATGGGCGAAATAGTCGCTGAACTTGGCGCCCGCCTCTTCCTTGCCCGCACCCACGCGGGCGGCGATCACCGCCTCGCGCCGCATCATCTCGCGCAGTCCGCCCAGCACCTCGGCGGTCTCGGCCAGCTCCTCGACCAGGATGTCGCGGGCGCCCTCCAGCGCGGCCTTGGGCGTCTCGACTGCGCCGGCCACATAGGCCGGGGCCAGCGCACCCGGGTCGCGCGACGGATCGGCTTGGATGGCGCGCAGCAGCGGCTCCAGCCCGTTCTCGCGCGCGATCATCGCCTTGGTGCGGCGCTTGGGGCGGAAGGGCAGGTAGATGTCCTCCAGCGCGGCCTTGGTGTCGGCCTGGTCGATGCGGCGGGCCAGATCGTCGGTCAGCTTGTCCTGATCGCGGACCGAGGCCAGGATCGCCGCGCGCCGCGCCTCCATCTCGCGCAGATAGGCCAGACGCTCGGCGAGGGTGCGCAGCTGGGTGTCGTCCAGACCGCCCGTCGCCTCCTTGCGATAGCGCGCGACGAAGGGGACGGTCGCGCCCCCGTCCAGGAGGGCCGCGGCGGCATCGACCTGCGCGGGGGCGGCGCCGATCTCGGTGGCGATGCGGCGGGCGATGCGTGCGGGCGTGCGGGTGTCGGTGGTCATGTGTGGGCCCCTGTCTTGGGTGGATCGGTCGGTCGCCGGGCCGGCGATCCGCCCGCAGGCGCGTCGGATCGGTCTTGGCCCGGGCCGCCATCGGCGGTGGCCAGTTCTGGCGCGGGTGCGGCGGCATTGGCCGGGGCCGGCGCTGCGGGTTCGGCCTTCGGGGCGGCCTTTTCGGGCGCGGGTGCGTTGGGGGATGGGACCTCGGAGGGCGGTGCCTCCGGGGATGGGGTGTCGGAGGGCGGGGCCCCGGACGCGGGAGGGTCTTCCTTGGGCGCGGCCTTGCCCGGCTTGCCGGCCTTGGCCTGCTTCACGCGGTCGGAATCGTCGACCTGCAATTCGGGCATGTCCATCACGTCACCCGCCAGCGCCTTGCCCGCCACGCTGTCCCGCACCGCCTGCCGCAGCGCGGCCGAGCGTTTCAGAAGCCGCCGGAACCCGGGCTCGTCCAGCACCAGAAGGCTGGTCGGCGTGATGGCGCGCACCTCGGTCCGGCGCAGGCGGGTGGTCAGCACGCCCATCTGCCCGAACATCTCGCCGCGCCCGAGGCGGGTCGTCTGGCCCGCGACCTCCTGTTCCACCGCGCCCGATGCCACGAAGAAGACCGACCGCGCGGGCGTGTCCTTGCGGGTGATCACATGGTCGGCATTGACATAGCGGGTGCGGACCTCGCGGCTGAGGCGCTTCAGCTCGGCATCGTCCAGATCGGCGAACAGCTTGAACTGGCGCACCAGCTCGTTCTTGCGCAGCGCCAGATCCAGCCGGGGGCGCCCCTCGGTCTGCTGCCGCCGCCGCGTCACGTCCTCCATCAGCTGGGTATAGACCTCGGAGCCGATCAGCCCGTCCTCGCGCATGGCGGTGTATTCGCGTTCCTCCAGCCGCAGGGCGGTGCGGCGGATGAAGCGGCGTTCCAGTTCCTCGGCATAGCCGGGATATTGCAGGCGCAGACCCTCCAGCGCGGTCTCGACCGCCTCGATCCGGCGGTTGAGCAATTCGTGCAGCAGCTCGGCCACGCGGCGGCCATGGATCCGGCGGATGCGGCGGTCGATGAAGCCGTGCAGGTCGCGCAAAATGAAGCGCTTGGCCAGCAGCATCTCGAACCGGTCGGCGGTCATGCGCCCCAGGGTGCCCGACAGGCCAAGCCGGTTGCGCAGGAAGGCCGCGAAGCGGAAGGCCGGGCCATAGCGCAAACTGGACCGCGCGCCGCGCTGATAGCCGGTGCGCCCGCCCGAGCGTGCGCCCTCGATCAGCCGGTCGGCGTCGAACAGCGCCTGTTCCGACAGCCGGGCCGAGATGGCGCGTTCGCGGAACCGCAGCAGGATCACCTCGCGTTCATGGCCCGCCAGCGCGATCAGGCCAAGCGTGATGCGGTCGCGGTCGAGGATCTCGGCATTGTCCTCGGCCTCGGCGCGTTCGACGGCCTCGTCCAGCCGCACGCCAAAGCGCTTGGCCTCGGACCGGACCGTCTCGCGCGTCAGGTCGTAATTCTCGGTGGCCGAGGCCACGCCCTCGCGCACAGTCTGCAGGGCGACGGCAACGACCTGGTTGGACAGCGCCCGGTCCAGCGGCGACAGCTTGTCCAGCCCCAGAAGGCCGATCACGCTGCGCAACGTCGTGCCCTGCACGATCAGCGTGAAGAGCGTGAAGCCGGTCGCCAGGATGCCTACCACGCGCTTGGTCTCGACCGGCACGCGCAGGCTTTCGGTCACCGCCAGCGCCAGCGCCAGCGTGACGGCCCCGCGCAGGCCCCCCCACATGATGGCGATGCGGTAGGGGCGCTTGATCTTGGGCGACAGGCGCAGGCCCGTCAGCACCGGCAGCAGCACGAACAGGATCAGCGCCCGGGCGACGAAGGCCGCGACCACCACGACGCCGATCAGGAACAGGTCGTTCAAGCGCACCTCGCCCAGAAGGCGCGGGATCAGCAGCGCGGCCAGGATGAAGATCAGCGCCCCGGCCCAATGCGCCAGCAGGCCCCAGACCTCGCGCAGGTTCACCCAGAAGGCCGGCGCCAGCCGCCCCGGTCCCATGAAGTTCAGGACCAGCCCCGCCGCGACCACGGCGATCACGCCGGACGCGCCCAGCAGCTGTTCCGCCCCGATATAGGCCAGATAGGGCACCGCGACCGAGACCGAGATCTGCGCCGTCTCGAAGCGCGCGAACATGCCCATCAGCACCAGCGCGATCCGCGCCACCAGCCAGCCCGCCACCACCCCGCCCAGGATCAGGGCGGGGAACTGGCCCAAGGCCTCGGCCAGGCTGGGATTCGGCACGCCCAGCATCACATAGCTCATGAACAAGCCAAACAGCGCGATGGCGGCGGCGTCGTTCAGCAGGCTCTCGCCCTCGACGATGCGGGCCAGGCGCTTGGGCGCCGACAGGCTGCGGAAGATGCTGACCACGGCCGAGGGATCGGTCGTCGACACGATCGCCCCGATCAGCAGGCCCACCATCAAGGGTAGCCCGCCGATCCAGGACAATGCAAAACCAATGGTCAGCGTCGCCGCGACCACGGCCACCACGGCCAGCGTCAGGATCGGCACCCAGTCATCCAGCATCCGGCGGATGTTCATCTCCAGCGTGGCCTGGAAGATCAGGGTCGGCAGGAAGACATACATGAAGACGCTGGACCGGATCGGCAGCGACAGGATCCCCTCGGCCACGGGGTTCAGCGTGTCCGTCAGCTCGGTCCGCAGCAGGAAGATCGCCCCGCCGCCGATCAGGATGCCCACCGCCGCCAGCATCACGCTGAAGGGGATCGACAGCCGTGCCGCCAGCGGCTCGGCCGCCGCGATCAGCAGGAACAGGATGGCGGTGAAGGTGGTCAGCAGCAGGATGTCCATGCTTTTGGAATAAGGGCAGATGTCGTCGTTGGGAAGCGCGACCCCGCCACATCTGGAAGGTTTTTGGTGCGCTGACGCCGATGTGACGGTGCGCGGCCTGCGGGCTTGAAAAGCGGCGGCGGGGCACACAGGTCAGCCCCTGAGGCCCCGACGGGCCCGACGACAACCTCATTGAAAGGAGGGCAGCATGTCCTCGATGTTCGACCCCGTGACCCTGGGCGCCGTGACCCTGCGCAACCGCATCGTCATGGCACCCCTGACCCGCAGCCGTTCCGGCGAGGCCCGGATTCCCAACGACCTGATGGTCGACTATTACCGCCAGCGCGCCGGCGCCGGGATGATCCTGTCCGAGGCGACCAGCGTCACCCCGATGGGCGTGGGCTACGAGGCAACGCCCGGCATCTGGAGCGACGAACAGGTCGCCGGATGGTCCAAGGTCACCCAGGCCGTGCACGAGCGCGGCGGCCTGATCTTCCTGCAATTGTGGCATGTGGGCCGCATCTCGGATCCGCAATTGCTGGGCGGTCAGCTGCCCGTGGCGCCCTCGTCCATCCAGCCGGCCGGCCATGTCAGCCTGCTGCGCCCGATGCGCGACTACGTCACCCCGCGCGCCCTGACCACCGACGAGATCCCCGGCGTCGTCGAGGCCTTCCGCAAGGGCGCCGAGAATGCCCGCCGCGCCGGCTTCGACGGGGTCGAGATCCATGCCGCGAACGGCTATCTGATCGACCAGTTCCTGCAGGACCGCAGCAACACCCGTACCGACCAGTATGGCGGCGGCATCGAGAACCGGGTGCGGTTCCTGAACGAGATCGCGGATGCGGTCATCGGGGTCTGGGGCGCGGACCGCGTCGGCGTCCATCTGGCGCCGCGGGGCGACAGCCATGACATCGGCGACAGCGATCCGAAGGCGCTGTTCACCCATGTCGCGCGCCAGATGCGCGACCGCGGCGTGGCCTTCCTGTGCCTGCGCGAACATCCCGGCCCCGACAGCCTGATGGGCGAGATCCGCGACGCCTTCGGCGGCCCGGTCATCGCCAACGAGGGCCTGACCTTCGACAGCGCGACCGAGCTGCTGGCCGGCGACAAGGCCGATGCCGTGGCCTTCGGGCGCGACTTCATCGCCACGCCCGACTTGCCCGAGCGGTTCCGCAAGGGCCTGCCCCTGAACGATCAGGACCCCTCGACCTTCTACGCGGGTGGCGCCGAGGGCTATGTCGACTATCCGACCGCCGAACAGGTCGCGGCCGAGTAATCCCGACCATGTGACAGGACGACGAAGGCCGGGCATCTGCCCGGCCTTTTTCATGGCGCGGGTCCGGAAACGCAAAAGGGGCGGCCCTGCGGCCGCCCCCCTGTCCGATCGCCGAAAGGCCGATCAGCAGCTGTAGTACATCGCGTATTCGATGGGATGGGGGGTATGCTCGTAGGCATAGACCTCTTCCCATTTCAGGGCGATATAGCCCTCCAGCTGGTCGCGGGTGAAGACGTCGCCCGCCAGCAGGAAGTCCATGTCCTTCTCCAGCTCTTCCAGCGCCTCGCGCAGGGACCCGCAGACGGTCGGGATCTCGGCCAGCTCTTCGGGAGGCAGGTCGTAGAGATCCTTGTCCGAGGCCGGGCCCGGATCGATCTTGTTCTTGATCCCGTCCAGACCGGCCATCAAGAGGGCCGCGAAGGCCAGATAGGGGTTGGCGGCGGGGTCCGGGAAGCGGGCCTCGACGCGCTTGGCCTTGGGGCTTTCCGTCCACGGGATGCGGACGCAGCCCGAGCGGTTGCGGGCCGAATAGGCGCGCAGCACGGGGGCCTCGAAGCCGGGGATCAGGCGCTTGTAGCTGTTGGTCGCCGGGTTGGTCAGCGCGTTCAGCGCCTTGGCGTGGCGCAGGATGCCGCCGATGAAGTACAGCGCCTCCTGGCTCAGGTCGGCATACTTGTCGCCCGCGAAGACCGGCTTGCCGTCCTTCCAGATCGACATGTTCACATGCATCCCCGAGCCGTTGTCGCCCTTCATGGGCTTGGGCATGAAGGTCACCGACTTGCCATAGGCATGGGCGACGTTGTGGATGACGTACTTGTACTTCTGGATGTTGTCGGCCTGCTCGACCAGACCGCCGAAGATCAGCCCCAGCTCGTGCTGCGCGCTGGCAACCTCGTGGTGGTGCTTGTCGACCTTCATGCCCATGCGCTTCATCGTGGACAGCATCTCGCCCCGGATGTCCTGCGCCGCATCGACCGGGTTCACCGGGAAGTAGCCGCCCTTGTGGGCCGCGCGGTGGCCGGTATTGCCCATCTCGTATTCGGTGTCGGTGTTCCAGGCGGCATCGGCCGCGTCGATCTGGAACGACACCTTCTGCGGCGTCACCGAATAGCGCACGTCGTCGAAGATGAAGAACTCGGCCTCGGGGCCGAAATAGGCCACGTCGCCGATGCCCGACGCCTTCAGATAGGCCTCGGCCTTGGCGGCAGTACCACGCGGGTCGCGGCTATAGGGCTCGTTCGTGTCCGGCTCGACCACGTTGCAATGCACGCAGAGCGTCTTCTCGGCATAGAACGGGTCGATATAGACCGACGAGGGATCCGGGATCAGCTTCATGTCCGACTGGTCGATCGACTTCCAGCCCGCGATCGAGCTGCCGTCGAACATGAAGCCTTCCTCGAAGAAATCCTCGTCGATCAGGTCCACGTCCAGCGTCACGTGCTGCAGCTTGCCCTTGGGATCGGTAAAGCGGACGTCGACATAGGCGACATCCTCGTCCTTGAGCAATTCCAAGACGTCCTTGATTTCCATCTCTTCCCTTTCTTCACAGTTGCGACCCGGTGGCCGTGGCCGACCGGGTGCGGAGAGTTTCACGTGCCGGAGGCGTTCAGACCGCGTCGTCGCCGGTCTCGCCCGTGCGGATGCGGATCGCCTGCTCGACGGGCAGAACGAAGATCTTGCCGTCGCCGATCTTCTCGGTCCGCGCGGCGCTGACGATCGCCTCGATGGCGGCCTCGACCTGGTCGTCGGGCAGCACCATCTCGATCTTCACCTTGGGCAGGAAGTCGACCACGTATTCCGCGCCGCGATACAGTTCGGTATGTCCCTTCTGACGACCGAAGCCCTTGACCTCGGTGACGGAAAGACCCTGCACGCCGACCTCTTGCAGCGCCTCCTTCACATCGTCCAGCTTGAACGGCTTGATGATCGCCTCGATCTTCTTCATCGCACTTGGTCCTTCCTCGCGGCTTGCCTGAAGTCTGATTGGCGCGTTTGATGCATGGCGTAAATGCAGAGCCGCGATCTTGGAAGACCCCAAACGGATTGCGGGGCCGAACTGCCTATAATTTATACATCTAGCACAAGGATTAGACAATGACGAGGCTGCACGGCACCGAAATTGTCACAGCCGCCCAAATGCGCGCCATCGAATCCGCCGCAATGGGCAGTGGTGCGGTCACGGGGCTGCAGCTGATGACCCGCGCCGGCGCGGCGGTCGCCGGGCTGATCCGGCTGCGCTGGCCCAGGCCCCGGCGGGTTACGGTGCTCTGCGGTCCGGGTGCCAATGGCGGCGACGGCTTCGTGATCGCCCGGCTCCTGGCGGGGGCCGGCTGGACGGTCCGCCTGCTGGGCGCGGAGCCGGCACCGGGCACGGATGCCGCCGCCGCCCGCGCCGCCTGGCAGGGCCCGGTCCTGCCGCTGACCCGTCAGGTCTTCGACGCGGGCCCCCGGCCCGATCTGTGTGTCGACGCGATCTTCGGCACCGGACTGTCGCGCCCGCCCGAGGGCGAGGTCGCCGCCCTGCTGCACCGCCTGGGGGATCCGGACCTGCAGGGGCGACTGGTCGCCGTGGACGCGCCAAGCGGGCTCTGCCTCGACTGCGGCGTGCTTCTGGGCCAAGGGCGCGGCGCCCTGCCCGCCGGGGCCGCCCGGGCCACGCTGACCGTGGCCTTCGACAGCCCCAAGCCCGGCCATCTGCTGGAACATGGCCCGCTGGTCTGCGGCGATCTGATCTGCGCGGATATCGGGCTGGCCGAGATCCGCCCCCAAGGCCACTCGCAGACCGTCGCCATCGGCCCGGGCTTCGCCCGCCCCGACCCGTCCGAGGGCGATTGGCTGCGCAAGACGCATCTGGCGCAGGGCCACAAGTTCACCCATGGCGCGGCGCTGATCGTGGCGGGCGGCCCCGCGCAGGGCGGCGCGGCCCGCCTCGCCGCCCGCGCCGCCCTGCGGGTCGGCGCGGGGCTGGTGACCCTCTGCCCGCCCGCCGAGGCCCTGTCCGAACATGCCCTGCCCCCCGATGCGCTGATGCGCCGCGCGATCGGGACCGGTGCCGACCTGACGGGGGCGCTTCAGGATCCCCGGCCCCTGGCGCTGTGCCTGGGGCCGGGCTGCGGCATCGACCGGGCGACCGCCCTTCTGCCGGCGGCGCTGGCGGCGGGGCGTCCCCTGGTGCTGGACGCCGACGCGCTCACAGCGCTGGCCCGCAGCCCCGCCGCGCCCCTGCCCCCGGACTGCGTCCTGACCCCCCATGCCGGAGAGTTCGCGCGCCTCTTCCCCGACCTTGCCGGTGCCCTGAAGGAGGACGGGCGCAGCACCCCCTGCCTCTCGCGCGCCGAGGCGGCCCGGCAGGCCGCCCAGAGGATCGGCGCCGTCCTGATGCTGAAGGGCCCCGATACGGTGATCGCCGCGCCCGCCGGGCAGGTCGCGATCCATTCCGACATGGGCCTGCCCTGGCTTGCCACGGCGGGATCGGGCGATGTGCTGGCGGGCCTGATCACCGGCCTGATGGCGCGCGGCCTGCCGGCCTTCGAGGCGGCCTGCCTCGGGATGCGCCTGCATGCAGCCGCCGCCCGGCGCCACGGCCCCGGCCTGATCGCCGACGACCTGATCGACCAGCTGCCCGCGCTGATCGCCGCATGGCCGCCATCACTGGGGAGGTGATTTTCCCCTCGCCCCGCCCCCCGGGCTTTGCTAGAAGACGCGCCGATGCGGGTGTGGCGAAATTGGCAGACGCACCAGATTTAGGTTCTGGCGCCGCAAGGCGTGGGGGTTCAAGTCCCTCCACCCGCACCACCTCCCGATAGGCCTGCAGGCCCTCTCAAGATCCCCGCCCTTTCATCTTGGCCCAAATATCCCGGGGGAGTCGCGCCCTGCGCGACGGGGGCAGCGCCCCCTGCGGCGCCAGCCACAGGCGCATCCCTCACCCCTCCCCGGTCGTCAGCCCCAGCTCGGCCATCAGATCCGCATCCAGCACGTTGATCTCGGCCGGCGGGGTGCGCAGGGCATGGGTCATCAGGCGCAGGTCCACCCCCATCTGCACCAGATAGTCCATCACCCCGGCCTGGGCGCGCTGCAGGTCGCTGACGGCCATGAAGGCGGGCAGGATCGTGCTCTGGCCGAAATAATGCTGGTGCACGCCCACCACGCCCTGCCCGGCCACCTGCCGCGCGACCCCGCCCGCCAGGATGTAGGGACAGGCCGACAGGCACACCGCTCCGTCCTCGACCACCGTGTCATAGCCCGCCGTCCGGATCGTCCGTCCAAGCGCCAGCGCGTCCGAGACCGAGCCGCCCGAACTGTCCAGCGCCACGCGCAGGCTTTCGGGGCGGGTGCGCTCCAACCAGTCGGCGAAGCGGTCGGCATCGCCGGGCGCGATCTGGCCGCTCAGGCGGATGGCGCCCTCGGTCTCGTCGAACTCCAGCGCCTCGGGCATGGGGCGCATCGCGGGGGCGCCGGGACGCGCGGGATCGGGGGCGCGCAGGTCGGGGCGATAGGGCCGCACGTTCGGCCCCTCGGCGGGTGGCGCATAGAGGCCCGGCGCCTCGCGGCCCGGGGCGCCCATCACGTCCAGCCCGACGATGGCCGCGGCCATCGCCACCTGGGACAGCAGCACCGCCCGGATCGCCTTGCCCGGCGTGGAGAAGAGCCCCATCCTCAGACCCCGCGCCCGCTATCCCCACCCGGGACGGGCGGTCCACCCGGCGCGACCGCACCGGGCGCCGGGCTGAACACCGCCTCGTGCTGGCGCAGCATCTCGGAGGCGGCCAGCGCCGCGCGCAATTCGCCCACGGTCATGCGGTCGTCGCTGTGCTCCTCGCCCCGTCCCGACCGGATCGCCGCCTGCACGACCATGATGATGAAGACCAGCACCGCCGGCAGAAGGTCGATCGAGATCGCCCCCGCCCAGGCCGGCACGAAATTCCCCGCATAGGCGATGACCGCATCCGCCGCGGACATCGGCGTGTAGAGCGCGTCGTCGGGCGGCGGCAGGGCCATCACCTCGGCGCTGGCGGTGGTCAGGGTCTGGGCCCGCTGCGCCACCAGCGTCAGCACCGCCTCGATGGTGCTGGACTGCCCCGCCCGCGTCGCCGCCGTGGCGCCGTCCAGTTCCGGCAGGATCACCGCATCGGCCAGATCCTGCGCCGCGCGGCTGACCAGCGGCGCGGGGTTCAGCTGGCGCAGCTGGGTGATCAGCCCGGCCAGCTCGACCGCATCCTCGGAGAAGCTGACCGTGCGATCCTCCAGCGGTCCCGGCATGACCGAGGTGCCGCGCATCCGCGACAGGATCGTGTTGCCTTGGGCAAAGGTCTGCTCGACAGGCCCCAGGGTCGAGACCAGTTGTTCCTCCAGCGCTTGCAATTCGGCGCTTTTCTGGGTCAGGACGCGAAAGACCGCGCCGCGCCCGGAGAATCCCGACAGGGTGCCACCCGCCTCCTGCTCGGACAGGTCCTGGAAACTTTGCCGCACCCGGGCCACGTCGCGCGACAGGGCCTGCCCGGCCACCGCATTGGCATGGGCCCGTTCCAGCGAGGTCTGATAGTTCTGCACCGTGGTGGCCATGTGCGTTTCCACCGCCGCCCCCCCGGCCAGCGCCGCCGCGTTCAGCCAGGAGGACATCGCGATGATCGCCACCGAGCCGAGCGCCATGGTCAGCATCAGCCCCACGCGCGAGGCCGCGCTGCGCACCGCCGGCAGCAGCCGCAGCAGATAGGACCAGAAGACGAAGATGCCCACCGACACGGCGATCGCATAGGCCAGCGCCGCGAAGGTCGTCCACAGCCCGGGATCGTCCAGCAGCGTGCACACGCCCAGATAGGTATAGATCCCCGAGGCCGCAGACAGCACGCCGAGCGCGGTCGAGGTGAAGCTGTCCAGCCAGTCCAGATGCCGCTCCAGCTCGCGGGCATAGCGGTCGCCGGCGCGGCCGGCGCGCGGGTCCGGAACGCGCGGATCGGGGGAGGCGGGAGGGGCGTCGGCCAGGGGGGGCTGGGGTCGGTCGGGATTGGCCATGCGGTCTCCGGTCGCTGAAATGCTGGCATCAGATAAGCCGAAAGCGCGACCGATCTCAGCCCCCCGGACCGGGGCCGGCGGTCACGCTTTCGGCATGCCGGGGCCGGCCCCGTGCGGCCGGCCCGGATCGGCCATGACCGGATCGGAGGGAACCGGACCGGGTGCGGAGGGCCTACCGGACCCGGGCGGGACCGACCGGAGATCCTCGTCGGGCAGTCCCTTCACGGTCTGCGGACGGGTCCCCTCCAGCCGGGCGCGGTCCAGCACCCGGATGGCGCCCCGGCCCATCTGCACGATCCCCTCGGCCCGCAGGGCCGACAGCGTCTTGTTCACCGTCTGGCGCGAGCATCCGGCAAACCCGGCAAGCTCGGTCTGGCTGAGGCGGACCTCGGGCGCCGCGACCGAGGTCAGGGACAGAAGATGGATACGGACCCGGTCCTCAGCGGCATAGAACAGGGCCACCGAGCGCTGCCGGGTGTCGCGGACCAGCCGGTCGTGAAAGATGCCCGCCAGATTGCGCAGCAGCAGGGGCGCGGGCAGATGGCGCAGGATCAGATTGGCATCGAAGACCATCACGGTCGTCTCCGGCAGGGTCGTGCAACTGGCCGCGCAGGTCCGGCCCGAGAACTGCTCGACCTCGCCCAAGGCCTCGCCGGGCCCGGCCAGATGCGCCAGCACCCGGTTTCCGTCGGTGTCGATGAAGCTGACCTCGATCCGCCCGCGAAGGATCAGATAGCCCTTTCGGGCGGTCTCTCCCTGGCGCAGGACCTGCCGGGGGCGGCGCAGATGCAGGATCTGCGCCTCGTCCAGCATTGCGGCCATGGCATCAAGCGTCATCCCCGCGATCAGCGAGGGCTGCGCGGCGATCAGCACCGACAGCCACTCCGTGCCATTGCCCGATCCGGACTCCCTCTGGGGCGGCTGCATGTCCAAGACCCCCTCACCTGAGACACTTTTGTCGATGATACACTCTAACCACGAAACCTGACGAGAGGTTTCGCGCCGCGCGGCGAAGATCGCGCGAATCATCGGCGCGGGACGGCGTCGGGAAGGTGTCATGCGAACGGGCGGGACCCGAAGATCCCGCCCGTCCGATGCCGCGCCGTGCGTCCTGTCAGCCGGTCATCCGCATTTGGAATGGCCGCAGCTGGGGCAGGTCATGCAGCCCTCGACCATGCGCATCCCGTATTGACCGCAGGCCGAGCAGGCGGGCCCGCGCGGGGCCTCGCCCACCGCCACGACCTCGGCCTTGGGGTCGGATTTCAGGCCCAGCCCCTCGCCCGCCATGAAGCCCGTCTCGACCAGATGGCGCTCGATGACGCCGCCGATGGCCGCCAGGATCGAGGGCACGTAGCGCCCCGACATCCAGGCCCCGCCGCGCGGATCGAAGACCGCCTTCAGCTCCTCGACCACGAAGGACACGTCGCCGCCGCGGCGGAACACGGCCGAGACCATGCGCGTCAGCGCCACCGTCCAGGCGTAATGCTCCATGTTCTTCGAGTTGATGAAGATCTCGAAGGGGCGGCGGTGGTTGCCCTGCACGATGTCGTTGATGGTGATGTAGATGGCGTGCTCGCTGCCCGGCCATTTCAGCTTGTAGGTCGCACCTTCCAGGGCCGCCGGACGGTCCAGCGGCTCGGTCAGATAGACCACGTCGGCGCCCTTGTCGGCCTCGGGGGCCTTCTCGGTCGTCTCGCTGACGGACAGGACGGACCCGGTGACCGCGTTCGGACGATAGGTGGTGCAGCCCTTGCAGCCCAGATCCCACGCGGCCAGGTAGACGTCCTTGAATTCCTCGAAGCCGATATCCTCGGGGCAGTTGATGGTCTTGGAGATCGAGCTGTCCACCCATTCCTGCGCCGCCGCCTGCATGGCCACGTGGTCGCGCGGCGCCAGGGTCTGCGCGTTCACGAAATAGGCGGGCAGCTCAGCATCGCCCTTCAGGTCGCGCCACATCTGCACGGCATAATCGACGACCTCTTCCTCGGTGCGGCTTCCGTCCTTCTGCAGGACCTTGCGGGTATAGGCATAGGCGAAGACCGGCTCGATCCCCGAGGACACGTTGCCCGCATAGAGGCTGATCGTCCCGGTGGGCGCGATCGAGGTCAGCAGCGCGTTGCGGATGCCATGCTCGCGGATCGCGTCGCGCACGTCCTCGTCCATCTTCGACATGAAACCGGATGCCAGGTACTTCTCGGCATCGAACAGCGGGAAGGCGCCCTTTTCCTTGGCCAGATCGACCGAGGCCAGATAGGCCGAGCGCGCGATGGCCTTCATCCAGACGCGGGTCTGCTCGACCGCATCATCCGCGCCATAGCGCAGGCCCAGCATCAGCAGCGCGTCGGCAAGGCCGGTGACGCCCAGACCGATGCGGCGCTTGTTGCGCGCCTCCTCGGCCTGCGCCTCCAGCGGAAATTTCGACGCGTCGACGACGTTGTCCATCATCCGCACGGCGGTGCGGACCAGATCGTCCAGACCCTGCGGATCCAGCTGCGCCGCATCGGTGAAGGGATCCGTCACCAGCCGCGCCAGGTTGATCGAGCCGAGAAGGCAGGCGCCATAGGGCGGCAGGGGCTGCTCGCCGCAGGGGTTGGTCGCGGCGATGGTCTCGACATAGTTCAGGTTGTTGGCAGTGTTGATCCGGTCGATGAAGATCACGCCCGGCTCGGCGAAATCGTAGGTCGCCTTCATGATCCGGTTCCACAGGTCCAGCGCCTGCACGGTGCGATAGACGCGCCCGTCGAACTTAAGCTCCCACGGGCCATCGGCGCGGACGGCCTCCATGAAATCGTCGGTGATCAGCACGGACAGGTTGAACATGCGCAGCCGGGCGCTGTCCTGCTTGGCCTCGATGAACTGCTCCACATCGGGGTGGTCGCAGCGCATCGTGGCCATCATGGCGCCGCGGCGCGAGCCCGCCGACATGATCGTGCGGCACATCGCGTCCCAGACATCCATGAAGGACAAGGGCCCCGAGGCATCCGCCGCCACGCCCTTCACCACCGCGCCGCGCGGGCGGATGGTCGAGAAGTCATAGCCGATTCCGCCGCCCTGCTGCATGGTCAGCGCGGCTTCCTTGAGCATGTCGAAGATGCCGCCCATGCTGTCGGGCACGGTGCCCATGACGAAGCAGTTGAACAGCGTGACCGAGCGGCCCGTCCCCGCGCCCGCCAGGATGCGGCCGGCGGGCAGGTACTTGAAATCCTCGAGCGCGGCAAAGAACCGGTCTTCCCACAGCGCGGGGTCGTTTTCCACGCGCGCCAGATCGCGGGCCACGCGGCGCCAGCTGTCCTCGACCGAGGCATCGACGGGCTGCCCCTCGGCATCCTTCATCCGGTACTTCATGTTCCAGATCTGTTCGGCAATAGGGACAGCAAAGCGGGTCATTACGCAGATTCCTTGGCAGCTTTTCAAGAGTTAACACCAGATATAGCGTCAGATCATGCCAATCAAGTCAAGATATAGGGTTGACAGGCAATCTGTGCTTCGATGTGTCATCGGCTGGAAAATCCAGCATTATCGCCTTGTGGCATAACGCGGAAAGGCTTTTGCGGTCATGCCCCGCGACAGGAATCGGCGGGTGAAGCCGGACGGTCACAGTGCCGTGTCGCTTTGCCGCAAGGACGGTCAGCAGATGCGGGCCCAGGGACATGTCCGCCCACCAGCCGTAGAATCGGGCATCCTCGCCCGGCGGCGCCACATAAAGCGCCGAGACCGGCTGGATCGCCAGACCGCCCGGCAGATCCGCATCCAGAAAGCCCTGGAACAGCGTCGGCTTGAAAGGCAGCACGCGGCGGCCATCGGTCGAGGTGCCCTCGGGGAAGAACAGCAGCCGGTGCCCGGCGCGCAGGCGGGCGGCGAATTCGGCGGCCTGCGCCCGGGCCAGTTTCGGATCGCGGGTGACGAAATGCGTGTCGGTCACGCGGGTCAGGATGTTGATGCCCGGCCACGAGGCGACCTCGGCCTTGCTGACGAAGAAGACCGGCAGCGCCGCGTTCAGGACCAGGATGTCCAGCCAGCTGGAATGGTTGGCCACCACCGCGCCGGGGCCGCGCAGCGGCACGCCCTCGCGCCGCCAGCCGATCCCCAGGCAGGCCAGCACCAGACGGCAGACGATCTGCACATGCGGGCCGGTCCAGGGGCGGCGGCGGCCATGAAGCAGCCGCTCGACCCCGCGCAGCGGCAGGATCAGCACCACGCCCAGCAGCAGGACCAGAATGGCGGGCACGGCGCGGCGCAGCACCCGCTGCCACTCGCGCAGGCCCTGCGGCCCAGGCAACGGCGGCGGCGCGCCCTCGCGCCAGGTCGGGTTCATCGGGGCAGGCTCATCGGGTCGGGCTCATCTGGGTCATCGGATCGACATCATCGGCGGGGGCTCATGACGGCTGCCAGCGGCTTTCGTAGAACTGCTTGTGCTTGGCCGACATGGCCGCCGTGTCCATCAGCAGGAACACGTCGGTGGTGTTGAAGGCATGGTCGGTGAAGGCCCCCAGGCCCACCTGTCCGCCAAGCCGCAGATAGGCCTTGATCAGCGCCGGCATGGCGACCATCGCCTCGCGCCGGTCCAGCCGCTCGGGCGCGATCAGGTCCATCGTCTGGAACCCCGGGGCGCGGGCGCGCGGGCGCAGCGCCTCGGGGGCCAGGTGATGATGGTGCAGCCAGGACAGCGAGGGGGCCAGAAGCGAGGCGTCGGTGCCGTGAAAGCTGGCCACCCCGAACAGGATCTGGATGCCGTGATCCAGCACGTAATCGGCCAGCGCGTTCCACATCAGGAACATCGCCGCCCCGCCCCGGTGATCGGCATCGACGCAGGACCGCCCCAGCTCCAGCAGGGGCCGCCTGCTGTCGCGCAGGGGCGCCAGATCGTATTCGCCGTCGCAATAGAAGCGCCCGAAGCGCGCCGCCACATCGCTGCGCAGCAGGCGATAGACGCCCACGACATGATCCAGCGCCGCCGGATCGCGGCGGGTGTCGATCAGGCACAGATGGTCGACGACCGGATCGAACTCGTCGCGTTCCAGCCGCGCGTCGTGATCGACCAGCGGGCCGGTGCCGCCCAGTTCCTCGACGAAGACCCGATAGCGCAGGCGCTGTGCGGCCCGCAGATCCTGCGGATCGGTCGCCAGACGGATCTGGAAGAAGGCGGGGTCGGCGCGGGTCACGGGGCCTCGGGGGTCAGGACTGGGCACTGTCTAGAAAAGCCCCGGGCCCATTGCAACATGCAGCGCCAAGAACCTCTTGCGTCATGCAATCCAAGGTTGCATCAAGGAACAAATGTTATGCGGAGTTCACATGCTGTTGAATCGCAGGATCTGTAAGGCCACGCGGCGGCCGTCGATCACCTGCTTGCCGACCTCGGGAAACATGACCGTGATGCGGTCGCCGATGCGGGACTGGACCTGTCCCTCGCCCCATTCGGGCGCGCCGGGATGGCGCACGATCATGCCGGGTTCCAGGATTTCGTTCACCGCGATGCCTCCGTGTGTCGGACATAGGGTAGCGGCTCATGGGACATGACACAACGCGCATCGCCCCGGGCGATCTGGCGGCCCTGCTGGGATCGCGGCTGTGCCACGATCTCGTCTCGCCTCTGGGGGCCATCGGCAACGGCGTCGAGCTGCTGGAGATGTCGCCCGATTTCCCCGGCCTGTCGCGCTCGCCCGAACTGCGGCTGATCGTCGACGCGGTGACGGCGGCGCGGGCGCGGATCCAGGCCTATCGCATGGCCTTCGGCACGGCCTCGGAGGATCAGCGCATCGGGCAGGCGGAACTGGCGGATCTGCTGAAGGGCATCGCCGCGCAGGGGCGGCTGCAGATCGCGCTGGACGCCTCGGGCGATTTTGCCCGGCCGCAGATCCGCATGGTGATGCTGGCGCTGATGTGTCTGGAAACCGCCATGCCCTGGGGTGGGCGGGTGACCGTGCAGCATGTTGCGCCGGGCTGGCGGCTGGTGGCGGCTTGCGAGCGCAGCCGGATCGACCCCTGCCTCTGGGCCTGGCTGGGCGGGGACATGGCCCGCAGCCCTGCCGCGGCCGAGGTGCATTTCCCCCTGCTGGCCGAGGCTGCCCGGGCGCAGGGCCGCCCGTTGCGCCACAGCTTCGACATGACTGGCGAAGAGATCGCCTTCTAGGGCCGGATCGTGCCGTCGCCGGTGACCAGATACTTGAAGCTGGTCAGCTGCTCGGCCCCCACCGGGCCGCGCGCGTGCATCTTGCCGGTGGCGATGCCGATCTCGGCCCCCATGCCGAATTCGCCGCCATCGGCGAACTGGGTCGAGGCGTTGCGCATCAGGATCGCGCTGTCGAGGCCCACGAAGAACCGCGCGGCCACGGCGTCATCCTCGGTCAGGATCGATTCGGTGTGCTGGCTGCCGTGGCGGCGGATATGGGCGATGGCGCCATCCACCCCGTCCACCAGTTTCGCGGCGATGATCATGTCCAGGAACTCATGACCGAAATCCTCGGGCGTGGCGGGCACGGTGCCGGGGATCTGCGCCAGCTCGCCCTCGGCGCGGACCTCGACGCCCGCCTCCAGCAGGGCACGGATCAGGATGTCGCCGTGGCGGGCGTGGAAGGCGCGGTCGATCAGCAGGCATTCCGCCGCCCCGCAGACGCCCGTGCGGCGGGTCTTCGCGTTCAGGATCACCCGCCGCGCCTTGTCGGGATCGGCGGCCCCGTCGGCATAGACGTGGCAGATCCCTTCCAGATGCGCGAAGACCGGCACCCGGGCCTCGGATTGCACCAGCCCCACCAGCCCCTTGCCGCCGCGCGGGATGATCACGTCGATCAGCCCCTGCGCGCCCAACATCGCGCTGACGCAGGCGCGGTCGCGATTGGGCACCATCTGGATCGCCGTCTCGGGCAGGCCGGCGGCGCGCAGCCCCTCGACCATGCAGGCATGGATCGCCGCGCTGGACTGCAGGCTTTCCGAGCCGCCGCGCAGGATCACCGCATTGCCGGATTTCAGCGCCAGCGCGCCCGCATCGGCGGTGACATTGGGGCGGCTTTCATAGATGACGCCGATCACCCCGATGGGCGTGCGCACACGCTGGATATGGATGCCCGAGGGACGGTCCCATTCGGCGATCACCTGCCCCACCGGATCGGGCTGTGCGGCCACCTCGCGCAGGCCCTGCGCGATGGCCTCGATCCGGGCCGCATCCAAGGCCAGCCGGTCCAGCATCGCCCCAGACAGGCCCTTCTGCCGGGCCATGTCCAGATCGCGGGCATTGGCGGCGAGGATCGCGGGGGTCTGGTCGGTGACGGCCTGCGCGGCGGCCATCAGGGCCGCCGTCTTGACCGGGGCCGGGGCCTGCGCCAGCTGGGTGGCCGCCGCGCGGGCGGCGGTGCCAAGGGCCTCAATCAGCTGCCGGGCCTGAACCATATCCGTCATCACATCCTCCGAACCGCAAGATCGAGCCCGTCTTAGCGACTTTCCCCCGTCAGGGGAATGCCAAGGTCTGCGAAGGGGGGAGGGAAGGGAAATGGCGCGGTTGACGGGGCTCGAACCCGCGACCCCCGGCGTGACAGGCCGGTACTCTAACCAACTGAGCTACAACCGCGCATTTCCTTCGGGCGAATGATGAGTTGTGGCGCGGTTGACGGGGCTCGAACCCGCGACCCCCGGCGTGACAGGCCGGTACTCTAACCAACTGAGCTACAACCGCCCAACTCATCCCCCGGACGATCGCCCGCCGGGGTGAGGCGGGGTTTACGCATGGGTCGCACCCCCGTCAAGGGCAGCATCGGGGTTTTTGACAGAAATCCGACATGCGGCGCGAAACGGCCCGCGCCGGCGCCCGCAAACGAAAACGGGGCGCCCCGAAGGGCACCCCGTCTTACGTCCGATCCGGCAAGGATCACTCGAGAATATAGTCCATCTCGACTTCCGGCAGGGCTTCCAGTTCTTCCTGCGTGTAGTTGGTGGCGAAGACCGTATCGTCGCCCCACAGCACGTTGGCGTCGAAATCGACCAGGTTGGCCACGTCGGGGCTGAGCATGACCGTGTGCTCGCCCAGACCCAGGAAGCCACCAATGTCGACGATGTAGCCCATCACCTGACCGTCGCCGGACAGCACGACGTCGCTGACCTCACCGATCTGGTTCCAGTCGCCCGGCAGCTCGGTGCCCCAGTCGGCATTGTCGTCCCATGCGGTGGTCGAGGGCTGGTTCGTCGTGTAGATCGCCTTGTCCTGGAACCACGAGGCCGAGATGCCCGGGTTGGTGTCCGACATCGGCACGACGGCCTCTTCCATCGCCGGGTCCATGGCCGCGTCCGTCGCCATCGGGTCCGTCGCCATCGTGTCTGCGGGCATGGTCTCTGCCGGCATGGTTTCGGCGGGCATCGTTTCCGCCGGCATGGTCTCGGTGGTCATCGGCTCGGTCGGGGCGGCGGTCTGAGCGAAGGCTGCGGTGCTCAGGGTCAGGGCGGCTGCGGTCGTCATCATAAGGGTTTTCATAAGAATCTCTTTCAATCTTTGGTTTTGACGGCACTTTCTGCCATCTTCACCGTCACAACGCCCCGCCCTCCGTCACGTTCCAAACAGTTTCGTGAGGCTGCCCCGAGGATGGCTGATGCGCCCGCCGCAGACGGGGTCCGGCACCCCCGTCGTCATCGGCCCCGAGATCGGCAACCCCCGCAGCACCCGCACCGCCAGCCATCCGAAGGCCTGCGCCTCCAGCATGTCGCCGTCCAGCCCGATGCTGTCGACCGGGGTCACCGGCATCGGCAGCGCGCGGGTCAGGGCCGCCATGATCGCCCGGTTGTGCCGACCCCCGCCGCAGACCAGCAGCTGCGCCGGCGGGGAGGGCAGCCAGTCCAGCGCCGCCGCGACCGAGGCCGCCAGCGCCGCCACCAGCGTCGCCGCCGCATCGGCATCCCCCAAGCGCGCCACCGCCTGCGAGAGGTCCGCGAAATGGTCGCGGTCCAGGGATTTGGGCGCGGGCCGGGCGAACCACGGATCCTGCAGGAAGGCCGCCACGATCGCCGCATCTGGGGTGCCCTGCGCCGCCAGCGCGCCACCCTCGTCGCGGGACTGGCGGCGGCGGGCGCGCATCAGGTCGTTCAGCGGCGCATTGGCGGGGCCCGTGTCGAAGGCCAGGCAGGCGCCCGGCGCCTCGGGGGATGGGGCGGTCGGATCGACCCAGCTGATGTTGCCGACCCCGCCCAGGTTCAGGAAGGCCACCGGCGCGGGGGGCAGCGCGCCCTGCCCCACCGCCCACTCGGCGCAGGCCCAATGGAAGAACGGCACCAGCGGCGCGCCCTCGCCGCCCTGCCGCACATCCTCGGATCGGAAATCCCAGACCACCGGGCACCCAGTCGCGCGCGCCAGCGTCGCGCCGTCGCCCGCCTGATGGGTGCCCCGCCCGCGCGGGTCATGGGCCAGCGTCTGGCCGTGAAACCCGATCAACTGCGCATCGGGAAAGCTCGCCGCCAGATCGGCATGCGCGGCCTCGACCAGCCGCGCCACGTCGGGCACCGCGGGCGCGTCGGGCCAGAGGCCCAAGCCCCCATGCAGCACCGCCGATTCGTTGTCCGAGAAGGCCCGGAAGGCGCTGGCGCCGAACCCACCGATGCGGATGCCGTCGGTCTCGATCAGCGCCGCATCCACCCCGTCCAGCGAGGTGCCCGACATCATCCCCAAAGCCCGGATCATCGCTTTTCCTTTATGGCGCCAGACTGTATAGCGCGGCCCATCAGAAGGATGAACCCCATGACCCACCAGCCCAAGTCCGACTTCCTGCACATCATGTCCGAACGCGGCTATCTGGCCGACTGCACCGACCTGGCCGCGCTGGATCAGGCGCTGCTGGCGGGGCCGGTCACGGCCTATATCGGCTATGACGCGACGGCGGCCAGCCTGCATGTGGGCCATCTGCTGAACATCATGATGCTGCGCTGGTTCCAGAAGACCGGCAACCGCCCCCTGACCCTGATGGGCGGCGGCACCACCAAGGTGGGCGATCCGTCCTTCCGCAGCGACGAACGCCCGCTGCTGGACGATGCCGCGATCCAGTCCAACATCGACGGGATGGGACGGGTCTTCGCCCGCTACCTGGATTACGGCCCCGGCAAGGCCAGCATGCTCAACAACGCCGAATGGCTGGACGGGCTGAACTACCTGACCTTCCTGCGCGACATCGGGCGGCATTTCAGCGTCAACCGGATGCTGTCCTTCGAATCCGTGAAATCCCGGCTGGACCGCGAGCAGTCGCTGTCCTTCCTGGAATTCAACTACATGATCCTGCAGGCCTACGACTTCCTCGAACTGAACCGCCGCCACGGCTGCATGCTGCAGATGGGCGGGTCGGACCAGTGGGGCAACATCGTCAACGGCATCGACCTGACGCGCCGGGTGGACGATGCGCAGGTCTTCGGCCTGACCTCGCCGCTGCTGACGACCAGCGACGGGCGCAAGATGGGCAAGTCGGCGGGCGGCGCCACGTGGCTGTCGGCGGACATGCTGAGCCCCTACGAGTTCTGGCAGTTCTGGCGCAACACCACCGACGCGGATGTGGGCCGCTTCCTCAAGCTCTATACCGAACTGCCGGTCGAGGAATGCGAGCGCATGGGCGCGCTGCAGGGGGCCGAGATCAACGAGGCCAAGACGCGGCTGGCAAACGAGGTCACCACCCTGCTGCACGGCGCGGAGGCCGCCGCCCGTGCCGAGGCCACCGCCCGCGAGGTCTTCGAGGAAGGCGGCGCGGGGGGCGAGCTGGAGATCGCGCGCCTGCCCGCCGACACTGCCCCGGGCGTGACCATCGCGCAGGCGCTGGTCCAGTCGGGTCTGGTCGCCAGCGGCAAGGAGGCCAAGCGCCTGATCGCCGAGGGCGGATTGCGCGCGGACAACATCGCCGTCACCGATCCGCAGATGGCGCTGGACCCCGTGGCGCTGGAGCGCGGCATCAAGATCTCGATCGGCCGCAAGAAGCACCAGATGCTGCAACTGGCCTGACCTGCTGTCGCTGCATGGCAGCCTTGCACCCGCCCTGACCCCACGTCAGGGCGGTTTTATTTTGACCGGGCAGTCAATATCTAGGGTCCGTGGGAGCGAAACATCCCTGACCCGGAGAATGACAATGCCGACCGACACCAACCGACCGCTGAGCATTGCGGACCGCAAGCGCAACATCGAGGCCGATGCCGCGCTGGACCAGATGTACAGCTACTTCACCCGCGACGAGATGCCCCGTCCCGTGATCAGCGAACTGGATGCCCGCAAGGCCGCCTGATCCCCGCACCGGACATCGATCGATCAAAGGGGCCCGAGGGCCCCTTTCTCATGCGCGGGTTTCGTGCGAGGGTAAGACCCGCACCGCCATCGCGCCTTCGGTCCCGGACGCCCGGATGGCGGCACCCGGCCACACCACCGGCCTGCGCAGAGCCTCCGCGCCCGCTCGCGTCGCACTGCACCCCGCACACGGGATCGCCCCGGCCCACTCCCACGGATTGCTTGGCGTCAACGTGGCCCTTTGCGGCCATCCTTCAAGGCCGGAGGCAGCGAACCGAGCGCTTGGGTTGAGCGGGTTTCGAAAATAATGGCGGAGACGAAGTCTGCAAAGGCATCGTTTCACTAGTTCTCAGGACTTCCTAAATCACCAGCAATCGCAGGCGTTTAGCGCGTTTATTCTTCTTGCGCGTTCTCATAATGTCCCATACCTTCTCGATCAGGCTGGGGGGACGTTTGGGGGGTCGAATGCAGGAAACCACAACCCGGAGAGTCGCGGCAAGGTTGTCAGCGATGCAAGTCAAATCGCCCTTGGCACCGGGCAAGTATCACGACGGCGGCGGCCTGGGTCTATACCTGCTTGTGAAGCCAAGCGGTGCCCGGTCGTGGATGCAGCGCATCATGGTCAAGGGCAAGCGTCGCGAGATCGGCCTTGGCAGCCCGCCGGTGGTGACCCTCGCCCGGGCGCGCGAGGTCGCTCTGGAAAACAAGCGCCAAGTGTACGAGGGCATGGACCCGCTACAGGCCCGCAAAGAAGCCGAAGCGGTGCCGACCTTCGAGGAAGCTGCACGAACGGTCCACCAGCTGCACGAACCGACATGGCGCAACAAGAAGCACGCCGCGCAGTTCATTGCCACGCTGGAGACATACGCTTTCCCCCGGATGGGCAAGACCAAGATCGGGGACGTGACGACCAGCGACGTTCTGGCTGTCCTGTCACCGATCTGGAACGAGAAGCGCGAGACAGCCAAGCGCGTGAGGCAGCGCATTGGCACGGTGATGAAGTGGGCCGTGGCGAAGGGCTGGCGACAGGACGATCCGTCCATGGCAATCGCTCAGGCTCTGCCCAAGGACCGGCAAGAGAAAGAGCATCGAAAGGCCCTGCCCTACTCTGAGGTTTCAACCTGCATGGCGGCGATCGAGAACAGCGGCGCCGGCATCGTCACCAAGCTGGCCTTCCGGCTGCTTGTGCTGACCGCCAGCCGATCGGGCGAGGTCAGGCTTGCCCGGTGGGGCCAGATCGACTGGAAGGCCGAGGGAGGGCCTGTATGGACGCGCCCGGCGTCGGTGATGAAGGCCAAGAAGGCGCACAGCGTGCCCCTCTCCGCAGCGGCTGTTACGGTAATTGGTCAAGCACAGGAGATATCCGACAGCGACGATCCCGAGGCGCTGATCTTCCCCGGCACCGTGAAGGGCAAGCCACTGTCGGACGCCACGCTTCTGAAGCTTGTGCGAGAGAACGGCTACGACATCGACATCCACGGCTTCAGAACGAGCTTCCGCACCTGGACGCAGGAAAAGACCACGTTCCCGCGCGAAGTGGCCGAAGCCGCACTAGCACATACGATCAAGGACAAAGCCGAAGCTGCTTATGCAAGGTCGGATCTGATGGAGAAGCGCCGCGCGCTGGGCGAGGCTTGGGCAGTGTATCTGGCGCATTGACGCCATGATGCCGTCATACGCGTCGCAATAGTCGATATCTAGAGCGCGCACTTCTCGTGGATGGGCGCAGTTCCGTCAGGGTGCCACGCAATTAATTCGTTCTATTGCGCAGTGATTTAAAGGGATCTGACCTCCCGAATGCTCATCAGGACGCTGGAAGCCTGCGCGCGAATATCTTGTGAGTTTGTGCAAGAATCAGTAGGTCTTACCAAGAAGACACCAGTTGAGAAATACACCCATGACAGGCAGCGCCAACAAGGTCTGCAAACTAACGGGTCGGAAACGACAAGCATAGATAGCCTGTCAACCCTATACTGTTCGTTGCGAGGTTACGCAGCAAGGAGTAGATTCTTAATAGAAGGCCCAAGACTTAGGGACGCCCGCAGCACCAATCTACCACAAAAGGTGCTGCGGGTTTGGTTGGAAGAACTTTGCGAGCCACTTCCAACCCCTTCTTACACGTTCCGTGGATGCCTTGTCCACGGTCATATCAGCGCCGCATTCGCGGCACGATGGCGCTTGCGCCTCTGAAGGGAATAGCCAATGCCTGCCAAACTTCTCCGCCTGCCTGATGTCAAAGATCTGACCGGGATGAGCACGTCCACCATTTACGCGAAAATGAGCCGAGGCGAGTTCCCCAAGCCGATCAAGCTGGGCGCCCGTGCCGTAGCCTGGCGTATTGCTGATATCTCTGAATGGATTGAATCCCGTCCGGTCGCGGCATGAGGTCCAATCATGAACGATCAGACATGGAATGACCCCGGAGCGCTGGCAAGCGCATCCGAGGTCGATATGCAATCCGGGCGGGATTGCAGTGATAATACCCTGAACCGAGTGCTTTCGGCAAGGGATTTCAGCGAAGCCCTGGTTGATTGCGATCCTGAAGATCGCCTCGATCTACTTGAAGACGCCCATGAATTTTTGCGGGCAGGCTTCCCGATGGTGCTCATGGGCAGCATCATGGAGCAGGCGACGTTCTGGGCTGACCGGGCGAGCCGGTCCGAGTGTAAGGCCTATGGTCTTGCCTGCTTTAATCGGCTTTCGCTCCAGGATCAGGAGGCGTTCCTAAATCACGTCCGGCCAGGGCGCGCGCATGAATGAGTTTGCAGAACTGGGGCGACTAGATGCGGCACATCGCACGGCTAGAGCCAATGCGCATCCCTCTGATTTAGTCGGTCGAGCAAGCGATATTGCCGTCGCCATCCGACCATTGAAGCGCGTCCTTCCAGCACTTCGATCGCGTTATCTGGTCAAGGGATGGCTGGATCGTGGAGCTTTCAGCGTAATATATGGCGAGTCCAACGTGGGTAAGACGTTCTTCGCGATGGACCTTGGCCTGCATGTCGCTGCTGGTGAAAATTGGCATGGGCACCGAGTTCCAGCAGGCGCCAAATACGCAGGTCCGGTTTTGTACGTAGCGGCAGAGGGCGGCAGCGGTATCAACAACCGCATTGAGGCCATGCGTCGTGAATATCCCAATCTGATGAAGCGGATCGAGGATGCAGGTAATTTCAGCCTTCTTGCAGCGCCGCTGGACCTCTGCACATCAAACGACGCGGATTACTTGATCGACGCCATCCGCGAGGGCTTTTCCGCCATGCCATCGCTGATCGTAATCGACACCTTGGCGCGCACCATGGGCAACGGCGACGAAAACACGGCTAAAGATATGGGTCTGTTCGTCCGCAACATCGACATGCTGCGCGAAGTTACCAACGCGCACGTCATGGTCGTCCATCACAGCGGCAAGGACGCAAGCAAGGGTGCACGCGGCTCTGGCAGCCTACGGGCGGCGGCAGACAGCGAGATCGAGTTGACCCGATCTGATGACGTCGTGATGGCCGAGGCACGCAAACAGCGGGATATGCCCTGCGAGGGTGTCTTTGCTTATCGCCTCAAGTCGGTTTTCCTGGGCACGGATGATGACGGCGACAAGGTGACAAGCGCCGTTGTCGAACAGGCGGACATTCAAAGGACGGACAAGCGCGAACGTGTGTCCGGACGTGTCCAAGTGGCGCTGACCGCGCTGCATGACGCACTCCGTGATAAGGGCCGGATCATCAGATCCTCCGAGCTGCCCAATGTACCCGTGGTCGAACTGACCGAATGGCAGGCCTGCTGCGACCGCGTCGGCCTTACGGACAGTGATAATGCCGATACCAAGGCCCGGACGTTCCGGCGCCACCGTGATGCGCTCATGGACAAGAACCGGATACGCATTTTCGACAACTATGTCTGGGTAACGGACAAAGCGGACAAGTCACGGACAGCCTCGGACTTGTCCGCGACAGATCCGGACGGACACGGACACCCCCCTATAAGGGTGTCCGTTTGTCCGTCCGTGGCGCCTGTCCGTGGCAGTAATGATGCTGCGGAATTTGATGACCCCAATTCGGCCTATTGGCAAAGGAATGAATCATGACGGGCATACCCGACTTCACCATCTCCAAGCTGACCGTCATCGATGGACAGCCAAACACACGCGGCAATCGATTGCTGGCATCGTTCAACCTCAACATGCCCATCACGGCTGTGACCGGTTGCGTTCTGATCGAGAAGGCTGAGGGTATCGTTGCCGCCTATGGCCCCACTGGAAAGACACCAGGGGGACACAAAGCAAGCGCAAACATCACTGACCCTGTGTTGGCACGTGCGGTCACTCGCAGGGCTGCTGTGATCTATGGTGCGTTTACTGGTCGGGAGATGAGCGATGAGTGATCCCATCAAGGCAGGCGACGTGGTGCGCCTCAAGAGCAGCGGGCCGAAGATGACGGTGGTCCATGTCGATGAACACCTGCCGATCTGTAGCTGCGCATGGTTCGCAGGGTCAGAGGTGCAGCGCGGCGAGTTCTATGCCGTAGCCCTCAAGCTGGATGATGGCAGCAGCTCGATTGGGTTCATCGGATGAGTAACGCAGCTTCAGGCGGTCAGAACATTTATCTCTCGGAGCTTGTCTTTAACGATCGCATAGCTCTCATCAACCGTGATCGAGTTACCATCACTGAGATAGATGGCAGTCTGATCGCCGTCCATGCTGGCCAGTCGCACGATGTACTTGGTGTTCACAATGGTGGGGCATTCATCCGCGTGGTCCATCAGTTCAATAAACATTGGCGCCTCATGCTGGAAATGTCCGGTCAGCCAAGCTGCGCCGCGCAAGTTGATTTGGCAACAGCTGATATCGAACACGGGGGGGTGGTCGCTAACTTTGCCCCATTAGCGGGGACCGGCGCGTGGGGGCGCGTGCAAGATATGACCGAATTGGAGATTTTGGGATGACTGAAGAACCGTTGCACGACGCCCCGCCGATTGACCGCTGGCGCCTCGACGCTTTGCTGGAGGCGCCTGTAAAGGGCAAGTTGTGGGGACTGCCTCAGATCGCGGCCTTTCTCGGCGTGAGCGTGGACACGGCGAGGCGCTGGGCGCGGCTGCCTGATGTGCCGATTTATCGGCCACCCGGCACGACCAGCTATTGCGCATTCCAGAGCGAACTGCGAAGCTGGCTAAGGTCGAAGCCCACAGATTAAGCCAACGATTTGCTAGGCTTATATAGGTTTTGCCAACTGCCGCTTTGACCCTGGCCCCCGTATTGTGGGGCCATGAAACTTTGGCCCTTCTCTCGCAAGTCCCTCGCCTCGCCCGATCCGGCGCTTGAGGCGATCCTCGGCATTACCCCGACCGCCAGCGGCATCTCTATCAGCGTCCTTGAGGCCCTGAAGGTGCCCGTGGTTGCCAATGCGATCCAGCTCATCTCCGAAGCCGTGGCATCGCTGGACGTGCATGTGAAGTTCCACGAGGGCGGCACAGAGATCAACGTGACCGATCATCCCGTGCTGACCCTGCTGCGTGGCGACGCCAACGATTGGACATCAGGCTTTGAACTGATCCGCCAGATCATGGTCGATGCTCTGGTGTCCGATGCCGGGGGCATGGCGTGGGTCAACCGGGTGAACGGCAGGCCGGTGGAGATCATCAGCTACCGCCAGGGCGTCATGACCTTCGACGCCGATACCGACACTCTGGAGCGCACATACCGTCTCGGCAACAATCCCATCCCGGCGCGTGACGTGATCCACCTGATGCCGCCGCTCTATCGGTCTCCCCTGAACCTCGCCCGTGACGCCATCGGCGTTGCCGTCGCTCTGGACCGCCACGCGGCCCGGCTGTTCACGCGCGGCGCAAAGCCTTCTGGCCTGCTGAAGTTCCCGAAAACCATGGGGGAGGACGCCGTGAAAAAGTCTCGCGCAGCATGGCGCGAAGCTCATGAAGGCGAAGATACCAGCGGCAAGACCGCGATCCTTTACGATGGAGCCGAGTTCGAGGCCCTGACCCTGAACAGCACCGACAGCCAGTTCCTCGAAAATCGCCGTTTCCAGATCGAGGAAATTGCCCGAGCCTTCAACATCCCCGCCCCGATGGTGGGCGATCTGAGCCGCGCCACCTGGTCGAACAGCGAACAGAAGGGCCGTGAGTTTCTGTCCTACACTCTGGAGCCGTGGCTGCGCGGGCTGGAGGGCGCCCTGAACCGTGCCTTGTTCAGCGACGACGAGCGGGGCCGCTACGTGGTCCGCTTCGACCGTGACGACCTGACCCGCGCCGATCTGGCGACCCGCGCCACCGTCATCAATTCCCTGATCGCCAGCCAGACCCTGAACCCGAACGAGGGCCGCAACTGGCTTGGCCTGCCCCCGCGCGTGGGCGGCGATCAATTCCTGAACCCCAACATCACCACGGCCCCCGTGAGCGGAGATACCCAAGCATGAGCACCGAGAACGCATCCTTTGACGCAATCCCATCGCAGGGCAAACCGCTGGCCGTGGTGATCCGGATGACACCCTTCGCCCCCAACTGGCCCGCCAGCAACGTGCGTACCCAGGTCGAGAAGGCATTCCCTGGCGTTCCGGTCATCACCGTGGATCAGGGCACGGATGTCGAGGTGATCCATGCAGTTGAATGACATTCTGGCCGACGCGCAGGATCAGGACCGTGGCCGCGACTTCGAGCTGGCCGATCCGGTGACAGGAAAGCCCACGGGCATCGTCCTGCGCATCGCAGGCCCTGACAGCGCCACACAAGCCCGCGCACGGCTGCAATTCACTGACGAGCTGGCCGAGGCCATGGATGCCGAGGGACGTGTCTCTGGCGCTGACAGAGAGCGCGCACGGCTTAACAACCTCGCCCGCTGTGTTCTGGGCTGGACGATCACCGAAGACGGCCAGCCGGTGCCCTACAATCACGCCAGCGTCCTGCGGCTGCTTAAGGCGGCGCAATGGGTGCAGGTGCAGGTGGATGGCTTCGCCGCCGACCGCGCAGCATTCCGGGGGACGGTGCAATGAGCCAGATCGAAGTCAAAGCCAACTTCACCGTGGACGAGGCGGGCGTGATCGAGGGCATCGCGTGGCCTTTCGGCAGCCCTGATCGCGTGGGCGACCTGATCGAGTTGGGGGCCTTCGCCAAGGCCATGCCGCCGATCCCGATGCTGGCCTTCCACGAGCAGCGGGAAACCGTTGGCGTGTGGGACTCAATCGAAGAACGCCCGGACGGCCTGCACGTGAAGGGGCGACTTCTGATCGAGGATCTGCCCCGCGCCCGTGAGGTCCGGGCGATGATCCGGGAACGCGCCCTGTCGGGCCTGTCTATCGGCTTCGCCTCGACCAAGGCGGCGCCCCGGCGCGGCGGTGGTCGCACCATCTCTGCCCTCGATCTTCTGGAAATCAGCGTGGTGGCCGTGGGCGCACACCCCGGCGCCCGCATCACCTCTGCAAAGGACTATGACATGACTGACGACACGCAGACCCCGGACATCGCGGCACTGGAAGCCAAGATGACCGCCATCGAACAGAAGGCCGACAACTCGGCTTTGGTCGCGCGCCTGGATAAGCTGGAGGCCAAGAGCAACCGGCACCAGGGCACGACCGAGGCCAAGGACGAGCTGACGGCAGAGCGCAAGGCGTTCGCGTCCTACCTGCGCCACGGCGACAAGCTGGCCGAAGAGGACCGCAAGGCCCTGAACGTCACCAGCGACACGCAGGGCGGGTTCCTGGCCCCCCCGGAAATGTCCTCCGAGGTCATCCGCGACCTGATCGAATACAGCCCGATCCGCAGCTATGCGAGCGTGCGCAACACCGGCGCCGACAGCGTGATCTTCCCGACCCGTGGCGATATCACCAACGCCCAATGGGTGGGCGAGATGGAGCCGCATAACGAATCCACTATCACCTTCGGCCAGCGTGAGGTCGAGGTGCATGAACTGGCGACGTTCGTGGATATCTCCAACCGCCTGCTGCAAGACGCGCCCATCGCGGAAACCGAAGTGCGCGCCGCCCTGGCAGAGGACTTCGGCAAAAAAGAGGCCGAGGCGTTCCTGTGGGGCACGGGCGTCAAGATGCCCGAGGGCGTGATGGTCAACACCGCCATTCCCGAGGTTGCCAACGGCCACGCCGCCAACCTGTCCACCGATGCCCTGATCCGGCTGATGTATGACCTGCCGCAGGCTTACCGGTCGCGCGGGGCATGGGCCATGAACGGCACCACCCTGGGCATCCTGCGCACCCTCAAGGACACGCAGGGCCAATACATCTGGCAGACCTCGCTGCAAGCGGGCCAGCCCGAGACGATCCTGGGCCGCCCGGTGATCGAGATGGTGGATCTGGAGGACATCGCAGCCAACCAGAACCCGATCATCTACGGCGATTTCCAGGCCTATCGGATCGTGGACCGCCTGAGCATGTCGATCCTGGTCGATCCCTACAGCCGCGCCCGTGAGCGCATCACCCGCATTCACGCCACCCGGCGTGTCGGCGGTGCGGTTCTGCAACCGGCCCGCTTCCGCAAACTGAGAATGTCCACCACCTGAGGAGCATGACCCATGCGTGATATATATGCGAACATCGATGCCGTCTCTGCCCTCGCCCCAGCGGTGCAGGCTGCAGCGGCCCAAGGCGAAGCCATCGACCTGAACGGCAAGGGCGGCGTGGCCTTCCTGGTCAACACCGGCGCCATCGCCGGGTCGGGCGACTATGCCCTGACCCTTCAGGAAAGCGACACCGGCACTTCGGGCTGGACCGCTGTGGCTGGCACGCAGATCGACAGCAACGCCCCTGCCACGCTGGCCGCCGACAGCACCTATCGCTTGGGCTATCGCGGCTGGAAGCGGTACGTGCGCGTGTCGCTGACCAAGGCCGGCGGCACCAGCATCATCGCGGGTGCTGCGGCAGTCTTCGTCCCGCTGACCCGACCGGCTGCCTGATGCCCGTCCGCGCGCCCCGGATCTGTTCTTGTGGTCAACTGGTGCCTTCGGGCGCACAGTGCCCTTGCCAGA
Source organism: Paracoccus gahaiensis (assembly GCF_005048225.1). Classification (GTDB taxonomy): domain Bacteria; phylum Pseudomonadota; class Alphaproteobacteria; order Rhodobacterales; family Rhodobacteraceae; genus Paracoccus; species Paracoccus gahaiensis. The sequence continues at coordinate 168,156 of NZ_SUNI01000001.1, read as the reverse complement.
TCCAGCGCGCGGCGGCCCGCAAGGCCCGTTTCGACAAGACCCGGCCCAACAGCAGCCAGCGTGGCTACAATCGGGAATGGGACAAGGCCCGCGCCCGCTTCCTGCGCCAGCATCCCTACTGCACGGCCTGCGGTGCCCCGGCATCGCTGGTCGATCACAAGACCCCCCATCGCGGCGATCAGACCATCTTCTGGGACAAGTCCCGGTGGCAGTCGCTCTGCACCCCCTGCCATTCAGGCGCCAAGCAACGATTGGAGCGCCGCCAGCTTAGGACACCCTCGCCATGACCATCTTCACCACCGCAGGCACGCGCCTCTATATCGGCGGCCCCCTGGCTGCCAAATCCACTGACTTCGTTGAGGCAGACTTTGTAGGCCAAAGCGCCCTGTGGGTCGAGATCGATGAAACCGAGGGCCTGGGCTCTGCCGGTGACACGTCTTCGGAAGTCACCTTCGATGGCATCAATTCCGGCCGCACCCGCCGCCTGAAGGGCACCCGCAGCGCAGGCACCATGGATATCGTCTGCGGCCTCGACGCCACCGATCCCGGCCAGATCGCCCTGATCGCTGCCGAGCGCACCAAGGGCGATTACGCCTTCCGGGTGGTTCTGGCAGATGCCCTGCCGGGCGGCACCCCTTCGGAGCGCATGTTCGTGGCCCAGGTGGGCAGCGCGGCGGAACAGTATGACACCGCCAACAGCGTGATGAAGCTGAACGCCTCGCTCTGGATCAACAGCAACATCGTCAAGATTGACGCTGAAGTCTGATGCTGTTCCCCGTCGCTGGCAGCCGCTTCTTCATCGCGGATCAACCCGCCTCGTCGCCATCAGGCCCGGTATCGGTGCCTGCTGGTGCATGGGTTGAGATCGGAGAGACGGAAGCCTTCGGCACCTTGGGCGGGCGGTATGAGCTGCACGAGGCTAATCACATCGACCCCCTTGGTGATGGTTATACGGCAATGAAGGGCGTTCACAGTCCCGATACGATGCAGATCGTCATGGGCCTCGATCCGACCGACCCCGGCCAGCTGTTGCTGTTCAATGCGTATCGGTCCCGAGATGCCTTCCCGTTCCGGCTGCTGTTCCCGGATGGCGTGACCGATCGGCAATGGTTCGCCCTGGTGATGAGCTTCGGGGAAGTCTTCGACGCGGCCAACAATGTGATGCGGATGCAGGCCGATCTGCACCCGGTCACGAACATAACGAGGTGACCCATGCCGATTGAAACCATCGTGACCCTCGACGACATGAAGGAACACCTCGCCCTGACTGGCGATCAGCAAGACGACGACATGTTGATCCAGCTCAAGCTGGACGCAGCGCAAAGCCTGATCGAGCGGATGCTGGGCTATGGCCTGATCGCGCAATTCGAGGTGGCCCACGCTGTGCCCCCGGATCTGCGCGAGGCCGTCATGCAACTGGCTGCGTGGTGGTACGAGAACCGCGAAGCCGTCATGGAGCGTGGCGCCCCCCTGCCGTTCGGCGTGGCCGAGATCATCGACGCACACCGGGATCGGTCCTTCTGATGGCGGATGATGGCGGCCTGTCCAAGTTCCAGAAGCGCATGGCGGCGATCCCTCTCGCCGCAAGGGCAGCGGTCCAACCGGCATTGGCAGCCAGTGCCTATGAGATCGCGGATATCATCGAGAGCCTGGCGCCTGAGGATGATGGTGATCTGAAGAACTCTGTGGCTGTCACCCTCGCAGGCCAATCGACCCCGGCTTACTCGCAGCCCGGCGGCTCGCAAGTGGTGCCCGAGAACGCTGCCGCCATCACGGTCGGCAATACCGATGTGCGCTATCCGCATCTTGTGGAACACGGGACCAGCAAGGCAGCGGCGCAGCCGTTCTTCTGGCCGGGCTTCCGCTTTGGCCGAAAGCGCGCCCTCGACCGCATTAAGCGTGCCGTGGGCAAAGCAATCCGGGAGGCCAAGTGATGGAGCTGGCAGTTCAAAAAGCCATCCGCGACCGGCTAATTTCTTACGGGGTTATTACGGTGCTGGTCCCTGCCGCGCATATCTTCGACACCAATCAGCGCCCCGCGCCAATGCCGTCGATCATCCTGGGCGAAAGCCAGTCCGTGGATGAGGGCACCAGCCTGCGCCGGGCGCACACCCGGATCTATCACACCCTGCACATCTGGGCGCGTGAGGCGTCCCTAGAGCGGTCCAAGGCCATCGGGGCCGCCGTGGCTGCCGCAATGCAACTTGGCCGCCTGACGCTGCCTGTGGGGCTGCACTGCGCCGATCTGCGCGTGTCCGGTCAAAGATACCTGCGCGACCCTGACGGCGAACATTCCCACGGCGTCGTGACACTTGAAATCTTGATTGCGGAGGCCCTGCCATGAAGTCCGGCAAGCTGACCGACAGCATTCAGATCGAGCATCGCACCGATGCCGTGAATGACTACGGCACTCCGACCACCACCTGGCGCCCCTTTGCCAGCGTCCGGGCCGAGCGCATCGACCAGACCACCGAAGAGTTCATGCGCAGCTTTGGCGCCAGTGAGGAGGAAGCCGTGGTGTTCCGCATCCGGCATCTGGACGGCATTAGCAACGCTGACCGGGTGCTGTGGCACGGGCAGCCCTACAACATCAGTCAGGTGACCCCCATCGGACGCCGCAAGGGTCTGGACCTGCGCTGCACGAGGCTGACGGAATGAAGGGCACCAAACCCCACCTGCGCGAAGATAATGACGCTCTGGCCGACAATATCGCAGCGCCCGAATGGCTGGACGTTCACGCCCGCGAGGAATGGGACCGGGTGATGCCGGTTCTGACCGAACGCCGCATCCTGACCGACGCGGATCTTGGCGGCTTGGGAAACTACTGCATCAGCATCGGACGGGTCCGGCAGATGGAAGAACTGATCCAGACCGAACCCGAACCTGAGATGATGCTGAAGCTGATCCGGGTGCAGGGCCAAGCCATGGCCTCTGCCCGTCAGCTGGCCGCAGAGATGGGCCTGACGCCTGTCAGCCGGTCGCGCCCCGCGATCCGCGAGGATGGCGACCAGGACAGCACCCCATCGCCTCTGGACGTGGGGTAAGGTCATGAAAGCCATACCCTCGACCTTCCCGGAATGGATCTACGACGGGTCCGAGATCCCCGACCCCTACGGCTATGGTGAGCGGGCGGTGACCTTCCTGCGCACTCTGCGCCATCCCAAGTCGATCCTGCCGAACCGGGCTTTCCAGCTCGACCCCTGGCAAGAGCGGATCGTGCGCCGCATCTATGGCCCCCGGCATGAGGACGGCACGCGGATCACCAACACCGTCGCGCTGCTGCTGCCCCGGGGCAATCGCAAGACCTCCCTGGCGGCGGCACTGGCCCTGCTGCACACCATCGGCCCTGAGCGCCGGGCGGGCGGTGAAGCCATCTTTGCCGCGGCGGATCGCAAGCAGGCCGGTATCGGCTTTCGCGAGGCCGTGGGCATCATCCGCGAAGACAGGCGCATCGTGTCGGCGGTGGGCATCTATGACGCCCACAACGCCCCGAAGAAGCTGCTCTATCGCAAGGACGCCTCATACCTGGAGGTCATCTCCGGCGATGGCGGGCCGCAGCATGGCCGCACACCTGCCTTCGTGCTGGCAGATGAAATTCATATCTGGAAGGGCCGCGACCTGTGGGAGGCGCTGACCACCGGCCTCGAGAAGATCGATGACAGCCTGCTGGTCGTGGCCTCGACTGCCGGGCGGGGTCAGGACACCCTGGCCTTTGACTTCTTCGAGGACGCGCGCAACGTCGCCCGTGGAAAGGTTGAGGATGACTCGATCCTGCCCATCCTGTTCGAGGCCGACCGCCGCGACGACTGGCAGGACGAGGAGCTGTGGCACCGCGTCAATCCCGGCCTGCAGCACGGCTATCCGAGCCTTGCGGGCTTCCGGCGCCACGCCAAGCGGTCACAGCGCAGCGTGGGCGACCGGCAGTCCTTCAAGCAGCTCAAGCTGAATATCTGGCTGGATGCCTCGACCGAGCCGCTAGTGGACATGGAGATCTATGACCAGGGCGCGAAAGAATATGACTTCGATACGCTCAAGAACGAACCCTGCTGGCTGGCTGTCGATCTGTCATCGACCGTGGACCTGTCGGTGATCGTGGGGTGCTGGCGGGTTGCCGAGGGTTACGCGGTCATGCGTGGTTCTTCTGCCCTCAGGACACCGTCACCAGCAAGGACGATGGCGGAATGATGGACGACGACGGCGTGGCGCAGCGTGAGAGCCAGTCCGGGGCACCCTACAGCCAGTGGGTTGAGGATGGGTTGGTCACGGCCACGGTCGGGTCGGTGATCGATTATGCCGAGATTGAAAGCAAGATCATCGAACTCTGCGAAGAGCTGAACGTCCAGGAAATCGCCTTCGACCCGCACATGGCCCGGCAGGTGCAGCCCAAGATCCTTGAAGCGGGCCTTCCTGCCGTGGACTTCCGGCAGGTGCCGTCCCTGATGATGCCTGCAGCGATGGAGCTAGAGCGCGCCCTTCTGGGTGGCGAGTTCTTCCACGGCGGCAATCCGGTCCTGCGTCATTGCTTCGCCAATGTCGTCGTGAAGCGCAACGACCACGGCCATGTCGTGAAGTTCACCAAGCCCAAGAAATGGCTGTCGATCGACGGCGCGGTGGCAGCGGCAATGGCCGTATCCCGCGCGGCGGCGAACGAGGGCGGCCTGACCACCAATCAGACATGGTTCACCGAAGACATGTGGACCGCATAGGAGGCGACGATGAACGTAGCAGTGGGAGCCGACGAGCGCCTGGTGGTAATGCTGGAAGCCCGCGTGACCGAGTTCGAGCGCCGGATGCGGCAGGCCGAACAGCGCGGCACCAGGACCTATCAGGGCTTGTCCCGCAATTCCCGGTCGGCAACCCGGCAGATGGAAGCGGACATGATCCGCTCGACCGGCTCGATCAACCGCGCCATCGCCTCGACCACGGGGCGCATCGGCACCTTGGCCGCATCCATGGCGGGCGGGCTGGTGGCCGGCGCAGCGGTGGGCCTGTTCGCAGGCGTCACCGGCAGCATCTCAAACACCGTCCGCAGCATGGCCGAGCTTGGCGACGAGGCGAAGCGGGCTGGCATGTCGGCGCAGTCCTTCCAGGAATGGAGGTTCGTGGCCGATCAGAACCGGGTCAGCGTCGATGCCCTGGTGGACGGCTTCAAGGAACTGTCCCTGCGCGCAGACGAGTTCATCACCACCGGCAAGGGATCGGGGGCGGATGCCTTCACCCGCTTGGGCCTTAGTGCCGATAGCCTGAAGACCAAGCTGAAAGACCCCTCTGCCCTGATGCTGGAGATCATGGGCAGGCTTGAGGGGCTGGATAAGGCCGCGCAGATCCGCATTGCAGATGAGATCTTCGGCGGCACGGGTGGCGAGCAGTTCATTCAGATGCTGGGCCAAGGTGAAGGCGCCTTGCAGGCCACCATCGACCGCGCCCATGAAACCGGCGCCGTGCTGGATGACGAGCTGATCCGCAAGGCCGAGGAGATCGACCGGAAGTTTGCCCAGCTCACCAGCACCGCAGGCAACTTCGCCAAGCGCATGGTGGTCGAAGTCGTGGCTGCCGGGGCAGAAATGGCCGACTTCCGCGACCGCCTCGACCATCTGTTCGACAGCGAGGACCAGGGCCGGGCGATCTTGGGGGATGAACTCTATGACAGCCTCGCGCAGAACCGCGACATGGTGGATGAGAACGCCGAAAGCCTGGGCGTCCTGAACCAGCAATACATGGCCCTCTCGGAGGAAGCCGACCGCTCCGGCATGGCCCTGATCGACGCCATCAGCAAGATGGACAGCCTGGGCTATGACGATGCCGCAGACATCCTGCGCACGGCCTACAGTGAAATGCAGACGCTGGTCGAAGCCTTCCGCGAGGGGGAAGTGTCGGGCGAGGACTTCACCGCGCAGCTTGGCGAGATCGAGGACGCTGCCTCAAGCGCATTCAGCCAGCTCGACGCCAGCGATCGGGTGCAGTTCTCCGGGGTCATCAGCCAGCTGGAACGCCTTGGCGGGGTCATCGGCGGCATCATCAGCCTTGCAAACAGCATGGGCGCGGCACTGGCACGTGCGGCAGGCGTGGCACCTGACCAGCAGGCCGGGCAGACCATGCGCGACCGTCATGCGGCAGAGGCGGCCAGCCTCGAAAGCCTGGAGGCACAGCGCGCCGCGTCTGAGGGCTTCACGCAGTCAGAGACGGCCCGCAACAGCGCAAGCGCCGAGCAACTGCGGCTGCAACGCGAGATCGAGTCCGTCCGGGAACGGGCAGGTGAAAGCGGCGCATCCCTGACCGAACAGCAGGCCACCGACTTCGCCAGCGCAGCCTTGGCGGCAGAGGACGCACGCCGGGAAGCGGGGCGAGCAGGTCGCGGTGGTGGCGGTGCGAAGGGCGGCAAGGGCGCGTCCGGGGGCAAGGAGAAGCTGGACGAATACCAGCGCGAGGCCGAGGCCATCCGCGACCGCACCCTGGCCCTTGAGGCTGAGGCCGCATCCTTGATCGTGGTGGCCCAAAGCGGCGAAGACTATGGCGATGCCCTGGAATACGCCCGCACCCGCGCAGAGCTGCTACACGCCGCCCAGGAGGCCGGGAAGGCCATCACCCCGGAACTGACAGCCGAGATCGACCAACTGGCCCAGAGCTACGTCACAGCGGGGCTGGAGGCCGAAGCGGCGGCGGAAAAGATGAAGCAGATCCAGGAACAGTCCGAACGCGGCAAGCAGGCGCTGGAAGACATGTTCGGATCGATCATCGACGGGTCCATGTCCGCCAAGGATGCGATGCTGCAACTGGTGGCCGAGATCGCCAAGGCGCAGATGATGAAGGGCCTGATGGGGCTGCCCGGCATCGGGGCTGCAAGTGGGTTGCTTGGTGGGTTGCTGAACCCCGGATATGCGGCGGGCGGCTTTACCGGCGCAGGTGGCAAGTATGACCCGGCAGGCATCGTTCACCGTGGCGAGTATGTGATGAGCGCGGCAGCCGTCCAGCGCCTCGGGGTCCGCAACCTCGACAGCATCCACCAAGGCGCCTTGAGGGGCTATGCCAACGGCGGGGCTGTGGGCGTGTCATCCGGGGGTGGCGGCGGTAAGCAGGCGGTGGACGTGCAAGTGCACGTGACGAACAGCTTCGATAACAACGGCAACCTGCAAACCTTCGTGGACCAGCGGGTTGCTGGTGGGGTCCAGCGAGGTCTTCACCAGTTCCGGAAGGGGATCCCCGACATGGTTCATAAATCAATTCGCAACCCGAGGGACCGCTGGTGATGGCCCGCCTTGAGAAGATGCTGTGCGCCACGCTGGAAGCCATGCTGCAGGGCAAGAAGTATCGGATGCCGGATGCGGGCGGGGATATCTTCGATGCCTTCCTGCACCTGTCCCGCGCGCGGTCCTATCACCAGCACGGCCCGAACCCGATCACCTGGGAGGCAATGGCTGCCTATGTGCAGGTAAGCCGCCGCCCCATCCCCCCGCATCATGCCGAGATCATCATGGCGCTGGACGATGTGTGGATGAGGCACGCGGGGAAGCAGATGGCAGGGCAGGCATCGGGAACGCCAGCCGCGCCTATGGTGTCCAGCACGCCGCTATCGGCGGGGCTGTTCGACGCTCTTATGGGCGGGTGATGCGTTTAATGTGCGGGCACAATAACTTCACTTTCAGAACTTGATGCCCTTGAATGCTTCTATTCCAGCTTTCTCAACCGCAGCCTTGAGGGCATCCATCCCCTGCGCTTTAAGGTCTCCAAATCGTCCTAGCTGCGCGCCACAGTCTGCGCATGTGGCATCGCTATCGTCAGAGACTGGATCAGAAACCGCAACTTGAAGCGGGTCAGCCCCGCAAGATGAACAGCTAAGCGGAAGGTCGACAAGATCAGTGTTCATTTGAGAAACCCCTTTTCGCGTAGGTAGGTTGTAAGAATTAACTCTGCCATCGACGCAGTTGATCTGTTGTCTTCGCGGGCAGCGGCTTCAAGCGCAGCCTTCACTGACGGCAGGATGCGCAGCCCAAGAGGCGCGGAGCGGGTTTCGCGTTCTACTGACAATGCTAGCACTTTCCTGTTGACAGATCCCTTCCTCGGCATGTATCAAACAATTGCTAACAAAGCAAGCAGCCACGCACGGTGTTACAGCACCACGCGCGGCCTAACCGAAACCCGATCCTATAGGAGATCGAGCAATGGCTGATACTTGCCATAACACCCCCGGCATGTCTGGGCAAAGTCCTTCCCTGCACCCCGGCATCAAGGCCCGTCCCCTGAACGATATCCACCGTGACGCGGTGTTCTTGCACGCATTTGCGCAGGGCGTGGCCGAGCTACATGAAACGCTCAAGACCGACCTGTCGCCCGCGTCCAACTCGATGCCTGCTATGTTCGAAACCCTGATCGACCGCGCCAGCCGTTTGGTCAATGATATCGAGATCTTCGACTATGTGGAGGGCCGGAAATGAACACACCCGATTGGCATGACGCCCACAACGCCACCGATATGCACATTGCGCGCATGCAGGGGTTCGCGGAGATCCTGTATGAGGTCGCTACCGAGTATCCAGCCCTCTGCAAGAACGAACCACTTGCCAACGGCATCCTCGCCTTGATCCGAGCGATAAAAGAGGACGCGCGGCAACTGGAGGAATTGCATTCCGTGGAATGGAAACTCAAGCCGAACGCCGCATCGGGCTGATCCAGCTTCCCAAAACTTCCCGCATCTTCCTACGTTCGCTGGGGGGATGCGCGGGGGGACAAATAAATGCACGCCCATAAAGTAGAGCGAAAACAATGCCTTACAAAGGTAATTGGCGGAGACGAAGGGATTCGAACCCTCGAGACCCTTTCGGGCCTGCGCCCTTAGCAGGGGCGTGCCTTCGACCACTCGGCCACATCTCCGCCGACCCCTATAGGGAGATCGGGAAAGGGGGGCAAGGGGTTTTTCCCATGATCCCGGGGGGTCTCCGGGCTTCGTCGCTGGATCCCGATCCGGCGGTGCTTTTCAGCCAAGCGCCAAGGACATGCGCGACCATTCCGCCTGCGGATCGGGGATGTGGCAGTTCGTCCCTCTGGCATCCCGGGCCGAACCGGGACAGGGTCGGGACGACAGCCCTGCCCCAGAACCGGATGGCCCCTCATGACCGAGATCTCGCGCCGCAAGTCGGACCATCTGCGCATCGTGGCCGAGGGGCGTGGCGAACAGCAGGGGCTGGACAGCGGCTTCGACCGGGTGCGCTTCCTGCATCAGGCGCTGCCCGAGCTGGACATGGCGGCCGTCGACTGCCGCACGCGGTTTCTGGGACGGGACATGGCGGCGCCGCTGCTGGTCTCGGCCATGACCGGGGGGCCGGACGAGGCCGAGCGCATCAACCGCCACATCGCCGAGGCCTGCGCGCATCTGGGGCTGGCCCTCTCGGTCGGCTCGCAGCGCATCGCGGTCGAGGCGGGCGGCGCGGGGGGCCTGGGGGCCAGCCTGCGGGCGATCGCGCCGCAGATCCCGATCCTGGGCAATATCGGTGCGGTGCAGCTGAACTATGGCTTCGGCCTGGACGAGGCGCAGCGGGCGGTGGACATGATCGGCGCCGACGCGCTGATTTTGCACCTGAACCCGCTGCAGGAGGCGATCCAGGAGGGCGGCGACCGCGACTTCTCGGGCCTTCTGGCGCGCATCGCGGCACTGGCGACGGCCCTGCCCGTCCCCCTGGGCGTCAAGGAGGTCGGCGCGGGCCTCTCCGCCCCGCTCGCCCGGCGGCTGATCGAGGCCGGGGTCACCATCCTGGACGTCGCAGGCGCGGGCGGGACCAGCTGGGCGCGGGTCGAGGCCGAGCGGGGCCCGGAGCGGCTGCAGGCGCTGGCCGCGCCCTTCCATGACTGGGGGATCCCCACCACGACGGCGCTGCGGGGGGTGGCGCCCCTGATGCGGCCGGGCGGGGTGCTGATCGGCTCGGGCGGGGTGCGGCACGGGCTGGATGTGGCGCGCGCGATCCGGCTTGGCGCGGATCTGGCCGGGCAGGCGGCGCGCGCCCTGCCCGCCGCCCGCGACAGCGCCGAGGCGCTGGTCCAGCATCTGGGCGACGTGATCGCGCAGCTGCGCATCGCAATGTTCTGCACCGGATCGGCCGATCTGGCGGCCCTGCGCCGGGCGCCGCTTCTGTCCCCGCCTGGCGGCTTTTGGTCGCAATCAGCAGGGATGGAAAAGCCCGACCCATCGGCGTAGCCTGCCCGCGTACCGGGCCGAGGATCCAGCATGACCGACCGACCGCTGAACAGGACCGACCACCTGACCCTCCCCAACCTGATGCTGGCGGGCGGGATCATCCTGGCCTGGCTGGCGCTGCACATCCATGCGCTGTGGTTCCTGGACGCCGCCGCCCATCCGGTGATCGCGGCGCTGAACTTCATGGGCCTGACCTGGCTGTCGGTGGGGCTGTTCATCATCGCCCATGATGCCATGCACGGCGCCGTCGTGCCGGGGCGCCCGCGCGCCAATGCGGCGATCGGCTCGCTGGTCCTGTGGCTTTATGCGGGGTTCTCGTGGCGCAAGATGATCGTCAAGCACATGGCCCATCACCGCCATGCCGGCACCGACGACGATCCGGATTTCGACCATGGTGGCCCGGTCCGCTGGTATGCCCGCTTCATCGGCACCTATTTCGGCTGGCGCGAGGGGCTGATCCTGCCCGTCATCGTCACCACCTATGCGCTGATCCTGGGGGATCGCTGGATGTATGTGGTGTTCTGGCCCCTGCCCTCGATCCTGGCGTCCATGCAGTTGTTCGTCTTCGGCACCTGGCTGCCGCACCGTCCGGGGCATGATCATTTCCCCGACCGCCACAATGCCCGGTCCTCGCGCATCAGCGATCCGCTGTCGCTGCTGACCTGCTTCCATTTCGGCGGCTATCACCACGAGCATCACCTCTATCCGACGGTGCCGTGGTGGCGCCTGCCCAGCACCCGCAAGACCGTCACAGACATGAAAGGCCCCCGCCCATGACCAACTTCCTGATCGTCGTGGCGACCGTCCTGGTGATGGAGCTGACCGCCTATTCCGTCCACCGCTGGATCATGCACGGCCCCCTGGGCTGGGGCTGGCACAAGTCCCATCACGAGGAGCATGACCACGCGCTGGAGAAGAACGACCTCTACGGTCTGGTCTTCGCGGTGATCGCCACGATCCTGTTCACCGTGGGCTGGATCTGGGCGCCGGTCCTCTGGTGGATCGCGCTTGGCATGACCGTCTATGGGCTGATCTATTTCGTGCTGCATGACGGGCTGGTCCATCAGCGCTGGCCCTTCCGCTATGTGCCCCGGCGCGGCTATGCCCGGCGGCTGTATCAGGCCCACCGGCTGCATCACGCGGTCGAGGGGCGGGACAAATGCGTCAGCTTCGGCTTCATCTATGCGCCGCCGGTCGACAAGCTGAAGCAGGACCTGAAATCCACGGGCGTGCTGCGCGCCGAGACCCAGCCCCGCAATCGCGGACCCGCTGCATGACCCCTGATCTTGTGGTGGCGGGCGCCGGGCTTGCGGGCGGGCTGATCGCGCTGGCCGTCCGCGCCGCCCGGCCCGACCTGCAGGTGCTGCTGCTGGACCGCGCGGCGGGGCCGGTGGACCGGCATACCTGGTCCTGCCACGACACCGACCTGTCGTCCGACTGGCTGACCCGGCTGCGGCCCCTGCGACGTGCCAGCTGGTCCGACCAGCAGGTCCGCTTTCCCGAACATGCGCGGCGGATGCGGGCGGGCTATGGCTCGCTGGAAGATACCGCGCTGCTGGCCGCGGTGCAGGCGGCGGGCGCTCGGGTACGTTGGTCCAGCGACATCGCCGCGCTGGACGCGGCAGGCGCGACTTTGACGGACGGCACCCGGATCGAGGCGCCCTGCGTGATCGACGCGCGGGGCGCGGAACCCTCGCACCATCTGGCGGTGGGCTTCCAGAAATTCGTCGGCATCGAGATCGAGACGGATGCCCCCCATGGCGTCACCCGCCCGCTGATCATGGACGCGACCGTGCCGCAGCAGGACGGCTATCGATTCATCTACCTCTTGCCCTTCTCGCCCACGCGCATCCTGATCGAGGACACGCGCTATTCCGATGGCGGCGATCTGGATGACGCGGCCCTGGCGCAGGCCTCGCATGATTACGCCCGGGACAAGGGCTGGACCGGCACCGAGATGCGGCGCGAGCGCGGCATCCTGCCCATCGCGCTGGCCCATGACGCGCAGGGCTTCTGGGACGATCACGCCTCGGGCGCGGTGCCCGTGGGGCTGAGGGCGGGGTTCTTCCATCCGGTCACAGGCTATTCGCTGCCCTATGCCGCGCGGGTGGCCGATATGGTGGCCGCCCTGCCCGGCCCCCTGACCACCGACCGCCTGCGCCCCGCCCTGCGCGATTTCGCGCTGGACCGCGCGCGGCAGGACCGCTTCCTGCGGCTGTTGAACCGCATGCTGTTCCGGGGCTGCGCGCCCGAGCGGCGCTATACCCTGCTGCAACGTTTCTACCGCATGCCCGAGGGGCTGATCGAGCGGTTCTATGCCAGCACCCTGACCAATGCCGACCGGTTGCGCATCGTGACCGGCAAGCCCCCCATTCCGCTGCGCACGGCCTTCCGCTGCCTGCCCGAGCGTCCGCTTCTCAAGGAATTCGCATGACCCAGACCAAGACCGCCATCGTCATCGGCGCCGGATTCGGCGGGCTGGCCTTGGCCATCCGCCTGCAATCGGCGGGCCTCGCCACCACGCTGGTCGAGGCGCGCGACAAGCCCGGCGGGCGGGCCTATGTCTGGCACGATCAGGGCCATGTCTTCGATGCCGGCCCCACCGTCATCACCGATCCCGATGCGCTCAAGGAGCTGTGGGCGCTGTCGGGCCAGGACATGGCGCGCGACGTGACCCTGATGCCGGTGTCACCCTTCTACCGGCTGATGTGGCCGGGCGGGAAGGTCTTCGACTATGTCAACGAATCCGACCAGCTGGAGAGCCAGATCGCGCGCTTCAATCCCGACGATCTGGAGGGATACCGCCGGTTCCGCGACTATGCCGAGGAGGTCTATCAGGAGGGCTATGTCAAGCTGGGAACGGTGCCCTTCCTGAAGCTGGGCCAGATGCTGCGCGCGGCGCCCGCGCTGATGCGGCTGGAGGCCTACAAGTCCGTGCATGCCAAGGTCTCGACCTTCATCAAGGACCCGCATCTGCGGCAGGCGTTTTCCTATCACACGCTGCTGGTCGGCGGGAATCCGTTCTCGACCAGCTCGATCTATGCGCTGATCCATGCGCTGGAACGGCGCGGCGGCGTCTGGTTCGCCAAGGGCGGCACCAATCAACTGATCAACGGCATGGTCGCGCTGTTCGAACGCTTGGGCGGTCAGGTGATGCTGAACGCCAAGGTCGCCCGGATCGAGGTCGCGGGCAGCCGCGCCACCGGCGTCACGCTGGCCGATGGGCGCAAGGTCCAGGCCGACATGGTCGCCAGCAATGGCGATGTCATGCACAATTACCGCGACCTCTTGGGCCATACCCCGCGTGGCCAGTCCCGCGCCAAGTCGCTGGACCGCAAGCGCTGGTCCATGTCGCTCTTCGTGCTGCATTTCGGCCTGCGCGAGGCGCCGAAGGACCTGGCCCACCACACCATCCTGTTCGGCCCCCGCTACAAGGAGCTGGTGAACGAGATCTTCAAGGGCCCGAACCTGGCCGAGGATTTCTCGCTGTACCTGCATTCCCCCTGCACGACCGATCCGGAGATGGCGCCTCCGGGCATGTCGACGCATTACGTTCTGGCCCCGGTGCCGCATCTGGGCCGCGCCGAGATCGATTGGTCGGTCGAGGGGCCGCGCTATGCCGACCGCATCCTGGCAAGCCTTGAAGAACGGCTGATCCCTAACCTGCGCGCCAACCTGACCGTGCAGCGCATCTTCTCTCCGGCCGATTTCGCCAGCGAGCTGGGTGCCCATCACGGCAGCGCCTTTTCCATCGAGCCGATCCTGACGCAATCGGCCTGGTTCCGGCCCCACAACCGCGACAAGACGATCCGCAATTTCTATCTGGTGGGCGCGGGCACCCATCCGGGCGCGGGCATCCCGGGCGTGGTGGGCAGCGCCAAGGCGACCGCGCAGGTGATCATGGCCGATCTGGGCGCGGCATGAGCGATCTGGTCGCCACCTCGCAGACGGCCATCACCCAGGGCTCTCAAAGCTTCGCCACCGCCGCCAAGCTGATGCCGCCGGGCATCCGCGAGGATACGGTGATGCTATACGCCTGGTGCCGCCATGCCGATGACGTCATCGACGGGCAGGAGCTGGGCAGCCGCCCCGAGCTGGTGCAGGACCCGCAGGCGCGGCTGGAGGATCTGCGCGCCATGACGCTGGCGGCGCTGCATGGCGACGGGCCGGTGACCCCGCCCTTCGCCGCGCTGCGGGCCGTCGCGCGGCGGCATGATTTCCCCGACCGCTGGCCGCTCGACCTGATCGAGGGCTTCGCGATGGATGTCGAGGCGCGCGATTATCGCAGCCTCGATGACGTGCTGGACTATTCCTATCACGTCGCGGGCGTGGTGGGCGTGATGATGGCGCGCGTCATGGGCGTGCGCAACGACGCGGTGCTGGACCGGGCCTGCGATCTGGGGCTGGCCTTCCAGCTGACCAACATCGCCCGCGACGTGATCGACGATGCCGCCATCGGGCGCTGCTACCTGCCCGGCGACTGGCTGGAGGAGGCCGGGGCCACCGTCGAGGGCCCGCTGCCCTCGCCCCAGCTTTACGCGGTGATCCTGCGCCTGCTGGATGCGGCGGACGGCTATTACGCCTCGGCGCGGGTGGGGCTGCCGCATCTGCCGCCGCGCTGCGCGTGGTCCATCGCGGCGGCGCTGCGCATCTATCGCGCCATCGGGCACCGGATCCGCAGGGGCGGGCCTGCCGCCTATCGCCAGCGGATCAGCACGTCCAAGCTGACCAAGCTGGGCCTCTTGAGCGCCGGAGGATGGGATGTGGCCCGCTCGCGCCTGTCGCGGCCCGCCGTCTCGCGCGACGGGCTGTGGACCCGGCCGCGGGGCTGAGCCTCAGGCGCTGGCGCGATAGGGCAGCACGCGTTCCAGCAGCGCCGCGATCTCGGGCGCCTGCAGCCGCTTGCTGCGCAGCATCGCATCCAGCTGTGCCCGGCTGGCCGCATAATGGCGCGAGACTTGCTGCAGATCGGCCACCGCCAGCAGCCCGCGCTTGGGGCCCGGGGCGGCCTGATCGCGGCCGGGCTCCTTGCCCAAGGCCTTGCTGTCGCCGATCACGTCCAGCAGATCGTCATAGGACTGGAACACCCGGCCCAGCTGGCGACCGAAGGCGATCATCTGGTCCTTGTCCTCGGCGTCGAAATCCTTGACGACGGCCAGCATCTCGAGGCCCGCCACGAACAGCACGCCGGTCTTCAGATCCTGCTCGCGCTCGATCCCCGCATCGCTCTTGTCGGCATGCAGGTCCAGGTCCTGCCCCGCGCACAGCCCCTGCGGCCCGAGCGCGCGCGTCAGGATCCGCACCAGCTGCGCCCGGGTCGCGCCATCGGCGCCCCGCGCGGTGGCCAGGACCGCCATCGCCTCGGTGATCAGGGCGATCCCGGCCAGCAACGCCCGGCTTTCGCCATGGGCCACATGGGTGGCGGGCTGGCCTCGGCGCAGCGTGGCATCGTCCATGCAGGGCATGTCGTCGAAGATCAGCGAGGCGGCATGGACCATCTCGATCGCGCAGGCGGCGTCGATCATCGTCTCGCCCACCCCGCCCGAGGCATCGGCGGCCAGCAGCAGCAGCATCCCCCGGAAGCGCTTGCCCGAGGACAGGACCGCGTCCCGCATCGCCCGGCCAAGCGGGTCGGACACGGCATCGAAACCGCGCGAGATCTCGTGCAACCGGGTCTGCAGCAGATCCTGGTGAAGGGTGTCGACGTCTCGTCTCATCAGTACCTGCGCGCTTGGGTTCCGACCGGGGCGGGAAGGCAGCGCCCCAAGGCAAAAGCCCCGATCGTCGCCGTCAACATGGGGCCATCGTGGATCGGTTCACCGCCGATTGCACGCCTTTTCGACAGGCAGACCGTGGCGCGCGGCATTTTGTCCCGCAGCAGGTCCGGGGACCGCGCCGGGGCTCAATGCGTCCAGGGGGCGCGGCGGTCGGTGGCGAAATTTTCGCCATAGCCGCGCGGGCGGACATTGGCGGCGCGGCGATGGGGTTCCTGCACGACGAAGTCCAACCCGTGGTCGCGGGCGTAATCCTCGGCCTGCTTGCGGCTGTCGAAGCACAGGCGGACCTGGCTCTGCGTGTCCTCGCTGCTGGTCCAGCCCATCAGCGGGTCGATCTCGCGCGCATCGGAGGGGGGGAATTCCAGCACCCATCCCTTGGTCTTGGCGGTGCCGGACTGCATCGCGGTGCGGGCGGGCTGAAAGATGCGCACGATCATGGGATGTCCTTCGGGAAAAGCTGCCCTTGGTATATCGTCAAAACCGCCCCCCGGATCAAGCCCCCGGATTGCCCGCGCCCTGCCTGTGCGATGCGGAAGGCGCGCCCTCCTGGGACGCGCCCGACAGCCCGCTGGCGGAACCTGCCGCGTTCTGCAAGATTGGTACCTGCGACAGACCTGCTGACAAGAAAGACGCGACCATGACCGCATCCCCCCTTCGCATGACCCTGCTGGGCGCACCGCTGCTGGTGCTGGCCCTGGGCGCCTGCGCCGCCAGCCCCTACGACATCTCGGCAACCCAGTGCAGCCCGTCCCAGCATCAGGCGCTGGTCGGCCGCAATATCGGCGAGGTCTTCCTGCCGCCCAACCTGCGCAAGCGCGAGGTCGGACCCGAGGGCGCCATGACGCGCGATTTCAATCCCGCGCGCCTGACCATGTTCCTGGACGCCAAGGGCTGGATCACCAGCGTCGCCTGCGGCTAGCCCCCGCGCTTCGAGCGCTTGTTGCCGCCGCGCTGGCCCGCCCGGCCGGCGGTCGAGCGGCCCGAGGACCGCACCGCCGCCTCGGCCGCGTCGTCGATGACCGATTGCCGCGCCATCGGATCGTCCGAGATTGCCAGATCGACCGCCTCCAGCCGCTTGACCTCGTCGCGCAGCCGCGCCGCATCCTCGAAGTCCAGGTTCTCGGCGGCCTTGCGCATCTGGGTTCGCATCGCGTCCAGATGGGCGGCCAGGTTGGCCCCGATCAGCGGCTTGTCCACCTTGGTGGTGATGCGCGACTGATCCGTGTCGCCGGCCCAGAGGCCCGCCAGCACATCCTCGACATTCTTGCGCACGGTCTGGGGCGTGATGCCATGCAGCTCGTTATAGGCGATCTGCTTTTCGCGGCGGCGTTCGGTTTCCGCCATGGCGCGTTCCATGCTGCCGGTGATGCGGTCGGCATACATGATGACGCGGCCATCCTCGTTCCGGGCCGCGCGCCCGATGGTCTGGATCAGCGAGGTCTCGGACCGCAGGAAGCCTTCCTTGTCGGCGTCCAGGATGGCCACCAGCCCGCATTCGGGAATGTCCAACCCCTCGCGCAGCAGGTTGATGCCCACCAGCACGTCGAAGGCGCCAAGGCGCAGGTCGCGCAGGATCTCGATCCGCTCGATCGTGTCGATATCGCTGTGCATGTAGCGGATCTTGATGCCCTGCTCGTGCAGGTATTCGGTCAGATCCTCGGCCATGCGCTTGGTCAGGGTGGTGACCAGCGTCCGGTAGCCGGCGGCGGTGACGCGGCGCACCTCGTCCAGCAGGTCGTCGACCTGCATCTCGACGGGACGGATCTCGATCTTGGGGTCCAGCAGGCCGGTGGGGCGGATGATCTGTTCGGTGAAGACGCCGCCGGTCTGGTCCATCTCCCATTGCGCGGGGGTGGCGCTGACGAAGACCGACTGCGGCCGCATCGCGTCCCATTCCTCGAACTTCAGGGGGCGGTTGTCCATGCAGCTGGGCAGGCGGAAGCCGTGTTCGGCCAGCGTGAACTTGCGCCGGAAGTCGCCCCGGTACATGCCGCCGATCTGCGGCACCGAGACGTGGGATTCGTCGGCAAAGACGATGGCGGTGTCGGGGATGAATTCGAACAGCGTCGGCGGCGGCTCGCCCGGGGCGCGGCCGGTCAGGTAGCGCGAGTAGTTCTCGATGCCGTTGCAGACGCCGGTGGCCTCCAGCATCTCGATATCAAACGCCGTGCGCTGTTCCAGCCGCTGCGCCTCCAGCAGCTTGCCCTCTTCGGTCAGCTGCTTGAGGCGCAGCGCCAGTTCCTGCTTGATGCCCTTGATGGCCTGCTGCAGCGTCGGGCGCGGCGTCACGTAATGGCTGCTGGCATAGATGCGGATCTGCTTGAAGCTGTCGGTCTTGACCCCGGTCAGCGGATCGAATTCGGTGATCGCCTCCAGCTCGTTGCCGAAGAAATCGAAGCGCCAGGCGCGGTCTTCCAAGTGGGCGGGCCAGACCTCGACCAGATCGCCGCGCACCCGGAAGGCGCCGCGCTGAAAGCTGGTGTCCAGGCGCTTGTACTGCTGCGCCACCAGCTGGCCCAAGAACTCGCGCTGGTCATAGCTTTCGCCCACGACCATGTCCTGGGTCATCGCCGAATAGGTCTCGACCGAGCCGATGCCATAGATGCAGCTGACCGAGGCCACGATGATCACGTCGTCGCGTTCCAGCAGCGCCCGGGTGGCCGAATGGCGCATCCGGTCGATGGCCTCGTTGATCTGGCTTTCCTTCTCGATATAGGTGTCCGAGCGCGCGACATAGGCCTCGGGCTGGTAGTAGTCGTAATAGCTGACGAAGTACTCGACGGCATTGTCGGGGAAGAAGCCCTTGAATTCGCCATACAACTGCGCGGCCAGGGTCTTGTTCGGCGCCAGGATGATGGCGGGGCGCTGCGTCGCCTCGATGATCTTGGCCATGGTGAAGGTCTTGCCGGTGCCGGTGGCGCCCAGCAGGACCTGATCGCGCTCGCCGCCGGTGACCCCCGCCACCAGTTCCTTGATGGCCGAGGGCTGGTCGCCTGCCGGTTCGAACTCGCTTTTCAGGACGAAGCGCTTGCCACCCTCCAGCTTGGGGCGGGTCACTTCGATCGGGCGCATCACGGGCGCGTTGGTGTTGTTATGGCCCATGGGGTTCCTGATCCGTTCGGTGTCGACCCCAAGATGTGTCGGGCCGCGCCCGGTTTCAACCGCGTTTGAGACGCGCCGGCTGAAGTTCCGCCCAGCCCTCGCCGCCGGACAGCTCGTCGGCCAGGATCTCGGCGGTGACGGGGCCCAGGGTGAAGCCCTGATGCCCATGCCCGAAATGCCCCCAGAGGTTCGGCTGGTCGGGAATCCGCCCCACCACGGGCAGCATGTCGGGCATGCAGGGGCGGCGGCCGGTCCAGGGTTCGGCCTCGACCGCGGCGCCCACGTCGAACAGCTCGCGCGCGGCCTTCTCGCCGTGGCGCAGCTGCGGGGGCGAGAGGCGGGGATGCGGGGTCAGCTCGGCGGCGGTGGCGATGCGCAAGCCCCGGCGCATGGGCGACATCACCACCGAGTTGCCGAAATCGGCGATCGGGTGATGGGGCGGCAGTTCCATGTGGTAATGCTTGTGATAGCCGCGCTTGAAGACCATCGGCACCTTCAGCCCGAAGCGCTGCGTCAGCATCGGAGACCAAGGCCCGAGCGCGATGACGGCATGTTCGCCCACAGCCTCGTCCGCGCGCCAGCCCGCGCCGTGGCGGTGCAGATCGCCCGCATCGCCGTTCACGATCCGACCGCCGTTCTTCTGGAAGAGCGCCGCATAGCTGGCGACCAGACCGCCCGGATCGGCACAGTTCCAGCTGTCGGACCAATGGGTCGCGCCCTCGACCTCGGTGCGAATCGAGGGTTCCATCGCGCGCAGTTCGGCCCCGGTCATCAGCCGCGCCTGCACGCCGAATTCGGTGGCGAAGCGCTCGGCGGTCTGGCGGGCCTTGTCCATGCGGGCGGGGGTGCGGTGGATCTCGATATAGCCGTTGCGGCGGATGATATTGTCGGCGCCCGAGGCGGCGATCAGCGGCGCGTGGCGGTCGGTCGATTGCCGGATCAGCTTGCCCCAGGTGACCGAGGCGCGCCTGTGGGCCGCGGGCCGGGAATTCCAGGCATAGGTCGCGACCGCGCCCAGCTGCGACAGCAGGCCCTGCGGCGTCCATTTCACGTCATAACCGCGCCCCATGGCGATCTGCAGCAGGGCGCCGGGGGCCAGCGGCATGGCGTAGGGCTCGACCGCCTCGGTCTGGATCAGCCCGGCATTGCCATAGCTGGTTTCCCGCCCCGGCACGCCGCGTTCGACGATGGTGACGTCATGGCCGCGCGCCTGCAGCGCCAGCGCCGTCGAGACGCCCACCATTCCCGCACCCAAAACCAGAACCTCGGCCATCGCTGCCCCCGTGACTGACAATGGGTCAGAGATGCAGACATTCCCGGCATCCGGCAAGATTTATCGGGGGTTCTTCGACACCCTGCCAAATCTTTGCAAGATTCAGGCGAAAAGCTCGCGGCAGAAGGTCAATCCTTCGACCAGCGCGTCCACTTCTGCCTGCGTGTTGTACATCCCGAAACTGGCCCGGGCGCTGGCGGTGACGCCCATGAACTCCATCAGCGGCATGGCGCAATGGCTGCCCGCGCGCACGGCGATGCCCTTCTTGTCGAGGATGGTCGAGATGTCATGTGCATGCGCCCCCTCCATCGTCATCGAGAAGATCGCGCCCTTGTCCGCCGCGTCGCCGTGGATCTGCAGCCAGTTGAGGCTGCGCAGCCGGTCGCGGGCATAGTCGCGCAAGGCGCGTTCATGGGCGGCGATGTTGTCCATCCCCAGCTCCATCATGTAGTCCAGCGCGGCGCCCAGGCCGATCTGGTTCACGATGCCCGGTGTGCCTGCTTCGAAGCGCAGCGGCGGATCGGCATAGGTGATCACGTCGCGGCCCACGGTGCGGATCATGTCGCCGCCACCCATGAAGGGGCGCATCTGGGCCTGACGGTCGGCCCGGATCCAGATCGCGCCCGAGCCGGAGGGGCCATAGAGCTTATGCCCGGTGATGCAGTAGAAATCCGCACCGAGCGTCGACAGGTCGACCCGCATATGCACCGCCGCCTGCGATCCGTCCACGACCAGCGGCAGGTCGGTGCCCGCGCGGATCGCGGCGATGTCCACCACCGTGCCGGTGACGTTCGACATGTGGGTGACCGCGATCATCTTCGTGCGCGGGGTGATCGCGGCCAGCACCTTTTCGGCGGGCAGGCTGCCATCGGGCTCGGGTTCGACCCAGTTCAGGACCACCCCCTGCCGCTCGCGCAGGAAATGCCACGGCACGATGTTGGCGTGATGCTCCATGACCGACAGCAGGATCTCGTCGCCCGCCTGCAGGCGCGGGGCGGCCCAGCCATAGCTGACCATGTTCAACGCCTCGGTCGAACCGGAGGTGAAGATCACCTCGTCCTCGCGCGGGGCGTTCAGGAAGCGCGCGATGGTGGCCCGGACCCGTTCGTAATTGTCGGTGGCCAGGTTCGACAGGTAATGCAGGCCCCGATGGACATTGGCATATTCGCCCTCATAGGCGCGGCTGATCGCGTCGATCACCACGCGGGGCTTCTGGGCGCTGGCGCCATTGTCCAGATAGACCAGCGGCTTGCCGTTCACCTGCCGCGACAGGATCGGGAAATCGGCCCGGACGGCCTCGACATCAAAGCTCATTGCGGCATCTCCGGCATGAGGCCAAGCGCGGCCATGAGGAAGGACAGCACGAAACCCATCACCAGCAGCGTGCCGAACATCACCAACAGCACCTTGGGCCCGCTGGTGAAGCCGTGCAGGGTCTTGGTGAACTGGACCGTCAGCCACAGGAACATCGCGATGGCCAGGATCCCCAGGATGCCCGCCGCGGCCGGCAGCACCAGCGACAGCACGATCTGGACCGCCTGCACGATCAGCAGGATGACCTCGATCCAGACGGTCAGCAGCAGCGCGTCGGCGAAGCGCCCCGTGCCGCCGAACATGCGCCCGACACTGGTCATCAGCCCGGCGCCCAGCACGATGGCCACCAGCTGCAACCCGGCCAGCACCAGGGGCTGCTCGCTGATCGAAAAGACGGTCGCCGCCTCGCCCTCGGGCACCGGGAAGATCAGCGTCGAGGCATAGGCCATCAGACCCGACAGCGAGACCGCCAGAAACAGCGCCATCCAGCGCAGCTGCATCGGCCATCCTTGCCCGATCAGCAGCGCGGCGGCGGCCTGGGGGTCGCGCAGGGTCTGCCCGACCAGCGCCTTGAAATCGTCAAACGTCATGTGCGTCTTGCCAACGCCGCGATCCCGGCGCCCCAGATGATGAAAAATCCCAGGCCCGCGACGGTGCGGGTCAGGGTCAGTGCGGCGGAGGGACCGATCAGCCCCGCCACCATCCCGGCCAGCAGCGTCGCCGGAGAGGCCGCCAGCAGCGCCCAGAACAGCGCCAGCCGGGCATGGCGCGGGTCCAGCCGCCACGGCGTCGCCCGCGACAGGATCGACGTCAGCCCGGCCATCGCATAGGCCAGCAGCGGCATCATGAAGATCGTGCCCATCGCCGCCCCGGCGATCCGGGCGTCCAGCGGAACCGAAGGGTCCAGCTGCGCCGCCCGGGCCAGTCCCGGCGCCTGCCCGATCAGCGTGATCAGCATGGCCAGCATCAGCACGACCAGCAGCACCCGGTCGGGCATCCCTGACAGGCCCCGCACCACCCGGCGCGGCGCCCACCAGCTCTCCAGCACGCGCAGCACCATGCCGCCGCGCGGGCGGCCTAGTTCAGCGGTTGATCGGTCAGCCACGCGTCCAGCCGTTCGTTGATCTCGTCCCGCAGGCTTTCATCCTCGACCTCTGCCAGCGCATCGGCCAGGAAGGACAGCACCAGGAACACGATGGCCCGGTCGCGCGGCACCCCGCGAGAGCGCAGGTAGAACAGCGCCTCGTCGTCGATCGCCCCGGTGGTCGAGCCATGCGAGCATTTCACGTCGTCGGCATAGATCTCCAGCTCGGGTTTGGCCAGGAACTGACTGGCCTCGTCCAGAAGCAGCGCCTGGCTGATCTGGTAGCCGTCGGTCTTCTGCGCGCCCTGCTTGACCAGGATCTTGCCTTGGAACACGCCGGTCGCGCCGTTGCGAAGCACTTTCTTGAAGACCTGGCGGCTTTCGCCGCGCAGCCCCGCATGGGTGATGAAGACCGTGTCGTCGTGGTGGAACGGCCCGACATGGCCGTCGCCCATCACCGCCGCCGCGACATGGGCCACGGCATCGTCGCCGACCATGTCGATGACCGCCTCGTGCCGCATCTGGCGCCCGTTCACGGCGAGGGTGAAGCTTTTCAGCGACGCCTCGTCCAGGACGCGCGCGAACAGGTGCGACAGCCCGACCTTGGGATCGTTGGCCCGCTTGGCGGCGATGTGGTGCAGCTTGGCACCCGGCGCCAGATCCGCCTCGATCACGCCGTTCGAGCGCGCGCCGATGGTGCCGCTTTCCAGCAGCGTCAGCTCGGCGCCCGCCTCGACACGGATGACATGGTGCCAGACCGCATCCGCCGCATCCGTGCCGCGCCGGTGCAGCACATGCACGGGCTTCGAAGGGGTGCCGGTCACGCGGATCAGCAGCCCGTCGCGGGCGGCGGCGGTATTGAGCACCGCGAAGGGACGGCGGACCGGGGACTGGCCCGCAGCCTCCAGCGTGCCGTAGAGGTCTTCGGCCCAATGGCCCGCACCGGCGTCCGCCAGCGAGGTGATCTCGACACCGTCCAGCGCCGGATCGTCCGAGGCGGCGGCATCAAAGACGCCATCCACGAAGACCAGCGTCAGCGTGTCGCGCGCCGCGAACAGGGGCGATTCCGGGCCGCCGACGATGGGCAGGGCCTGCGCCTCGGGGGCGTTGAACGGGCGCGGATCGGTATAGCGCCAGTATTCGTCGCGGGGCGCGGGCAGGCCCATGGCGCGCAGCCGCGCCAAGGCATCGACCCGCGCCGCCACGGCAAAGCCGTCGCGCGGCAGATCAAGAGCGGCCAGACGCGCCTCCAGCGCATCCGCCGCCTTGGGCGGGCCGCTGACCTGCGGGGTCACCTCGTCGATGGGTTTGACAGCCAGATCGGACATCAGCCGGCCTCCGCCAGAAGATCGCCATAGCCGTTCTCTTCGACTTCCAGCGCCAGTTCCGGGCCGCCCGACTTGATGATCCGGCCATTGGACAGGATGTGCACGACGTCCGGCTTGATGTGATCCAGCAGGCGCTGGTAATGCGTGATGACCAGGAAGCTGCGGTCGGGGCTGCGCAGCGCGTTCACGCCATCCGCCACCAGCCGCATCGCGTCCACGTCCAGACCGCTGTCGGTCTCGTCCATGATGCACATGCGCGGCTCCAGCATGGCCATCTGCAGGATCTCGTTGCGTTTCTTCTCGCCGCCCGAGAAGCCCACATTGACCGGACGCTTCAGCATGTCGGGGCTGATCTGCAGATCGGCCGCCTTGGCGCGCACGACCTTGAGGAACTCGCCCGCGGTCAGCTCGGCCTCGCCGCGCGCTTTCCGCTGCGCATTCACGGCCGTGCGCAGGAAGGTCATGTTGCCGACGCCGGGGATCTCGACCGGATACTGGAAGGCCAGGAACAGGCCCGCCGCCGCCCGCACCTCGGGGTCCATGTCCAGCAGGCTGGCGCCGTCCAGCGTCGCCTCGCCCTCGGTCACGACATAGCCGTCGCGGCCCGACAGGACATAGGACAGGGTGGACTTGCCCGATCCGTTCGGACCCATGATCGCATGGACCTCACCGGCGGGCACCTCCAGCGTCAGGCCCTTCAGGATGGCCTTGTCCTCGTCCTCAAGTTTCACATGCAGGTTGTTGATGTTCAGCATAATATCCTCAAACGGCGAAAGCGCCGCAGGGGCGCCGTGATGGGGGTGCGGCCGGGCACAGGGGCCCGGCCGAAGGGGATCAGCCGACCGATCCCTCCAGCGAGATCGCGACCAGAGCCTGCGCTTCCATGGCGAATTCCATGGGCAACGCCTGCAGGACCTCGCGGCAGAACCCGTTGACGACCAGCGCCACGGCCTCTTCCTCGTCCATCCCGCGCGAGCGGCAGTAGAACAGCTGGTCGTCATCGACCTTGCTGGTCGTCGCCTCGTGCTCGACCCGGCTCGAGTTGTTCTTGACCTCGATATAGGGGACCGTATGCGCCCCGCACTTGTCGCCGATCAGCAGGCTGTCGCATTGGGTATAGTTGCGGCTGTTCGTGGCGCGCGGATGCATCGACACGAGGCCGCGATAGGTGTTCTGCGCCTGCCCCGCCGAGATGCCCTTGGACACGATCCGCGACCGGGTGTTCTTGCCCAGATGGACCATCTTGGTGCCCGTGTCGGCCTGCTGCCAGTTGTTGGCGATCGCGATGGAATAGAACTCGCCCTGGCTCTCGTCGCCGCGCAGGATGCAGGAGGGGTATTTCCACGTGATCGCCGACCCGGTCTCGACCTGCGTCCACATCACCTTGGCCCGTGCCTCGCGGCAATCGGCCCGCTTGGTCACGAAGTTGTAGATGCCGCCCTTGCCGTTCTCGTCGCCCGGAAACCAGTTCTGGACGGTCGAGTACTTGATCTCGGCATCCTCCAGGATCACCAGCTCGACCACAGCCGCGTGCAGCTGCGTCGTGTCGCGCTTGGGCGCGGTGCAGCCTTCCAGATAGCTGACCGAGGCGCCCTTGTCGGCGATGATCAGCGTGCGTTCGAACTGGCCGGTATTCTCCGCATTGATGCGGAAATAGGTCGACAGCTCCATCGGGCATTTCACGCCGGGCGGGATGTAGACGAAGGACCCGTCCGAAAAGACCGCGCTGTTCAGCGTGGCGAAGTAGTTGTCGGATTGCGGCACGACCGTGCCCAGGTATTTCTTCACCAGCTCGGGATGCTCGCGGATCGCCTCGCTGATGGAACAGAAGATGACCCCGGCCTTGGCCAGTTCGTCCTGGAAGGTCGTGCCCAAGCTGACGCTGTCGAAGACCGCGTCCACGGCAACCTTGCGGCCCTCTGCAGGAGCGTTCTCCGCCCCCTCGACGCCCGCCAGGATCATCTGCTCGCGCAGCGGGATGCCCAGCTTGTCATAGGTGGCCAGCAGCTTGGGATCGACCTCGTCCAGGGACTTGGGCTTTTCCTCCATGCTTTTCGGGCGGGCATAGTAATACTGGTCCTGATAGTCGATGACCGGATAGTTCAGCATCGCCCATTTCGGTTCCGTCATGGTGACCCACCGGCGATAGGCTTCCAGCCGCCACTCGGTCATCCATTCCGGCTCTTTGTTCTTGGCCGAGATCAGACGGACGATATCCTCGTTCACGCCCTTGGGGGCGTAGTCCATCTCGATCTCGGTATTCCAGCCGTATTTGTAGCTGCCCATGTTCTGCACGGCCTCGACCGTTTCGCGGTCGACGCCTTCGCGCACATCAAGATCGGTGGCTTCCGTCATCGTTCATCCTTCCTCGGTGCTCGGCCGTATCGCCGGACCAGTCCTGTCGCGCCAGCGTGAATACGCCTTTTCCCACGCATCCGCAAATCGGTTGATCTGATCATCGCCCAAAGTCGGGCTTATCGAGATCCGGATCGCGGATTGCGAAAGCTGATCGTCGAACCCCATGGCCTGCAAAGCGCCACTGGCCCGGACCTTTCCCGACGAGCAGGCCGAGCCTGCCGAGATCGCAAATCCGGCCAGATCCATCTGCATGACCTGGGTTTCGCCCTTCCATCCCGATGTAAGAAGGCAGGTCGTGTTCGGCAAGCGCCGCGCCGCCTTTCCGGCGATCACCGCCTCGGGCGCAATGTCGCAGAGCCGGGCCTCCAGCGCGTCGCGGCGCTGCGCGACCTGATCCCAGACCCCGGCTTCCAGGTCGCGCTGCGCGGCCGCGGCGGCGGCGGCGAAGGCCAGGATGCCGATCAGGTTCTCGGTCCCCGCGCGGCGGCCCTGTTCCTGCCCGCCGCCCCGGATCAGCGCGGGGATCTCGGTGCCCTTCCTCAGGACCAGCGCGCCGATGCCCTTGGGACCGCCCAGCTTGTGTGCGCTGACGAAGCCCGCCGTCAGGCCCAGCCAGTTGAAGGCGAAGGGCACCTTGCCGAAGGCCTGCGTCAGGTCGCTGCTGTGCAGCCCCTGCGGCAGGTCCTGCATCACGCCCGTCTCGTTGTTGGCCAGCTGCAGGCTGGTCCGCGCGGGGTCGGTCACCGTCACGATGCCGTCGCGGTCCACGGGCAGGACCGGGTCGCACCAGACCTTGATGGCGCTGTGCTCGGTCGGCGCGCAGAGGTATCCGCCCTGCCCCAGCACCATCGACGCGGCCTCGGTCGTGCCCGAGGTGAAGACCAGATCGGCCCCCTCGGCCCCCAGGGCCGCCGCGATCTGCTCGCGCGCGCGTTCCAGCGCCATCTTGGCCGCCCGCCCCTCGGCATGGACCGAGGAGGGGTTGCCCGACAGCTCCAGCGCCTCGATGATCGCCTCCTTGACCTCGGGGCGCAGGGGCGTGGTGGCGTTCCAGTCCAGATAGGTTCTCATGCCAGCTCCCTCGCGATGCGGGCGGCCAGCCGGGCGGCGACGGCATCCTTGCCCATGCGCGGCCAGTCCTCTGGCCCCTGGTCGGTGATCAGCGTCACCGCATTCTCGGTCCCGCCCATGATGCCGGTGGCGGGGCTGACATCGTTGGCCACGATCCAGTCGCAGCCCTTGCGCAGGCGCTTGGCGGTGGCGTGCGCGGTGACGTCCTGCGTCTCGGCGGCAAAGCCCACCACCAGGCGGGGGCGCTGCGGGGCGTGGGACAGCCATGCCAGGATATCGGGGTTCTCGGCCATCTGCAGGTTGGGCAGATCGCCGGTCTTCTTCATCTTCTGATCGCTGCCGTTCACCACACGCCAGTCGGCCACCGCCGCCGCCATGACCGCCGCATCGGCCGGCAGCGCCGCCTCGACCGCCGCGCGCATCTGCTCTGCGGTCTCGACCCGGATCACCTGCGCACCCGCAGGCACAGGCACGCTTGCAGGCCCGGTCACGAAGCTGACCCGCGCCCCCAGATCGCGCAAGGCGGCGGCGATCGCCGTCCCCTGCGCGCCAGACGAGCGGTTGGCCAGATAGCGCACCGGGTCGATCGGCTCATGCGTGGGCCCCGAGGTCACGATCACATGCCGCCCGGCCAGCGGCCCCGGCTCCAGTGCCGCGCGGATCGCGGCCAGGATCGCCTCGGGCTCGGCCATGCGGCCCGTGCCGTATTCGCCGCAGGCCATGTCGCCGTCATCGGGGCCGACCGTCAGCACGCCATCCCCCTGCAGGACCGCCAGATTGCGCCGCGTGGCGGGATGACCCCACATGCGGACGTTCATCGCGGGCGCGATCAGCACCCGCTTGTCGGTGGCCAGCAGCAGGGTCGAGGCCAGATCGTTCGCCAGCCCCCCCGCCATCTTGGCCATCAGATCGGCGGTGGCGGGGGCCACGACGACCAGATCGGCCTGCCGCGACAGCTGGATATGGCCGATCTGCGCCTCGGAATCGCGGTCCCACAGCGTGTCATGGACCGGTTCTCCGGCCAGCACCGACAGGGTCATGGGCGTGACGAACTGTGCGCCCGAGGCGGTCAGCACCGGCGTGACCGCCGCGCCCGATGCCCGGATCAGCCGCACCAGCTGCGGGATCTTGTAGGCGGCGATCCCGCCCCCCACGATCAGCAATATCCGCCTGCCCTGCATGAGGCCCCCTCTGTCTGCGACCCAGATAACCCCGACGCCCCCCTGCCGCAAGGAAAGCCCGAGGTTAACCTTTCCTTAAACCCGCCGCGTTAACCATTTGCGGGATCAGCAAGGGGCAGCCATGGTCGCCATCGCCTATTCCGTGGCCTTCGAGGGGGTCGAGGCCCGCCTCGTCGAGGTGCAATGCGCCGTCTCTGCCGGCCTGCCCGGCTTTTCCATCGTGGGCCTGCCCGACAAGGCGGTCAGCGAGGCGCGCGAACGGGTCCGTGCGGCCTTCGGGGCGCTGGCCATCGCGCTGCCGAACAAGCGCCTCACCGTGAACCTGTCGCCTGCCGACCTGCCCAAGGAGGGCTCGCATTTCGACCTGCCCATCGCGCTGGCGGTGCTGGGCGCGCTGGAGATCCTGCCCGCCGAGGAACTGGCCCGCCACGTCGCCCTGGGAGAGCTGGCGCTGGACGGGCGGCTGGTCGCGGTCGCGGGTGCCCTGCCCGCCGCCCTGGCCGCCTCCGAGGAGGACCGCGCGCTCATCTGCCCCTGCGCCTGCGGTCCCGAGGCGGCCTGGATCGACCAGATCGCGGTCTTCGGCGCCGACACGCTGCGCGCCGTCATCGACCACCTGACCGACCGCCAGCCCCTGACCCCCGCCCGCCCCGGGGCGCTGCTGGACACCCCCGATCCGCTCTGCCTGACCGACGTGAAGGGCCAGGAACGGGCCAAGCGCGCGCTCGAGATCGCCGCCGCGGGCCGCCATCACCTGCTGATGATCGGCCCGCCGGGCGCGGGCAAGTCCATGCTGGCCACCCGCCTGCCCGGCCTGATGCCGCCCCTGTCGGCGCGCGAGGCGCTGGAGACCTCGATGATCCATTCGGTCGCGGGCCTCCTGACCGACGGCGCCATCTCGCGCCGCGCGCCCTTCCAGGACCCCCACCACACCGCCTCGTCCCCCGCCATCGTCGGCGGCGGTCCCAAGGCGCGGCCCGGGCAGATGAGCCTGGCCCATAACGGCGTGCTGTTTCTGGACGAGTTGCCGGAATTCCCCCGCCAGGTGCTGGAGACGATGCGCCAGCCCATCGAGACGGGCGAGGTCGTGGTGTCGCGCGCGTCGGCCCATCTGCGCTATCCCTGCCGGTTCCTGCTGGTGGCGGCGGCCAATCCCTGCCGCTGCGGCTATCTGGCCGATCCCGCGCGGGCCTGTTCGCGCGCGCCGGCCTGCGGCGACAGCTATCTGGGCCGGATCTCGGGCCCGCTGATGGACCGGTTCGATCTGCGGCTGGAGGTGCCGGGCGTCAGCCTGCAGGACATGGACCTGCCGCCCTCGGGCGACAGCTCGGCCACGGTGGCGGCGCGGGTGGCCGAGGCGCGGCAGATCCAGGCTCGGCGCTATCGCGCCTATCCCGGCGTACGTGTCAATGCCGAGGCCTCGGGGCCGCTGCTCGACAGCATCGCCGCCCCGGATGCCGAGGGGCGGGCGCTGATCCTGGCGGCGTCCGAGAGGCTGGGCCTGACGGCGCGGGGCTACCACCGCATCCTGCGCAGCGCCCGGACCATCGCCGATCTGGACCATTCGGAGAAGGTGCTGACGCGGCATCTGGCCGAGGCGATCAGCTATCGCCTGCCGTTCCTGTCGGGCGGGTGATGGGGAGCAGGCTTGGGCCAAGGCGGGTTTTAGGCGACGTCGCTTGTCAGACAGACATCACAAGGTAAAAATGCGCGATGCAAGCCCGGGGGCGGAGGCGAAGGCCTGTCCGGCACGCCTTCCGGCCAGCAGCTCTCGGCAGTCGGTAAGCCGGTAACAGCCGCAGGCAACTGGTACGTCGGTCTCCGCCGAGGGCAGCCCTTCGGCAGAGACCGAACCGATCCTCGCTGCCATTGCCTCCCTGCAACAGCCATGACCGCCGAACATTCGACCTTTCGCGACGCCAATCGCGTTTGTCAGGACAGGCGACGCCTGTGAGGCCAACCGCGATGCGCCGGATGCCACGACACTCCGCACAGGGTCAGCCCTTCTCGGCCACCCGTCGCTCGATCGCCTGCCACAGGGCCTCGGCGGCATTGATGCCGTCGAAGCGCTCCAGCTCCTGGATGCCGGTGGGCGAGGTGACGTTGATCTCGGTCAGCCAGCCGTCGATCACGTCGATGCCGGCGAAAATGAGGCCTTTCTCGCGCAGGACCAGACGCAGCCGGCCGCAGATCTCGCGCTCGCGCTCGGTCAGGCCGATCTTTTCGGCCCGGCCCCCGACATGCATGTTGGACCGCGCCTCGCCCTTCTGCGGCACGCGGTTGATGGCGCCCACCGGGTCTCCGTCGACAAGGATGATGCGCTTGTCGCCCTTGACCACGGCGGGTAGGTATTTCTGCGCGATCATCGGCTCGCGGTTGATCCCCGCGAAGGTTTCCAGCAGTGCCGAGAGGTTGGGATCGCCGGGCCGCAGGTGGAACACCCCGGCCCCGCCATTGCCATAGAGCGGCTTGACGATGATCTCGCCATGCCGCGCCCGGAACGCCTTGAAGGCGGCGGGATCGCGGGCGATCATCGTCGGTGGCGTCAGGTCCGGAAAGTCGAGGACCATCAGTTTTTCGGGACAGTTCCGGACCCAGAACGGATCGTTCACGACCAGGGTGCCGGGATGCACCCGGTCTAGAAGATGGGTCGAAGTGACATAGCCCATGTCGAAGGGCGGATCCTGACGCAGCCAGACCACGTCGAAATCGCCGACCTCGACCTCGGCCCAGTC
Organism: Paracoccus gahaiensis; assembly: GCF_005048225.1. Taxonomy (GTDB): domain Bacteria; phylum Pseudomonadota; class Alphaproteobacteria; order Rhodobacterales; family Rhodobacteraceae; genus Paracoccus; species Paracoccus gahaiensis. Next base: position 136,747 of record NZ_SUNI01000001.1, on the reverse strand, counting down.
CCCGAAGGTCACATGATCGCCCTGTTTGCGGCGCAAGCTGACCGGCCTGCCGCGCGCGATGACGCGCCCTTCGTCATAGCGCAGCTGTTCGACCGTATACTGGAACAGGCGATGCCCGCGGGCCTCGGCCTCCAGGCCGATGCGGAAGGTGCTGTCGGCGTCGATCGAGACATGCTCGATCGGGTCCATCTGCAAGGCGACGTAAAGGCTCATCCCGCGCTCCTGAATTTCGGCCCCGTTGTGGCCCGAGCAGGACAGGGATGCAAGCCTGCAGGATCAGACCTCGCCGAAGGCATTCTCGATCAGGTCGACCCGTCCCAGCGCGTCGACCAGCGCCGCATCGAAGCGCATCGAGACCAGCCCCAGACCGTGCAGGTCGCAATATTCGCAGGCGGCCTGAGTGATCCGGCGCATTTGGGCGGGCAGCAGCCTTTCGGCGGCCGCCGCATGGGTGGCGGAGGACTTGACCTCGACGAAGACCAGATCCTCACCCTCCTGCAGGATCATGTCGATCTCGCCCGCGCGGCCCCGCCAGCGGCTGGCCAGCAGGCGGGCGCCGCGCCGCTGATAGAGGCGCAGCACATTGTCCTCGGCCATCAGGCCGGACAGGGCCGCGCGCCGACCGCGCCGTTGGCGGGCCGGGCTGGGCGCGGGGACGACGGTCGAAGGACGCGCCCAGGGGGTCAGAACGTTCCGGTCCGCGACTTGTGCCATTGTTCCTCCATCGGACCGCCACCGGTCCCCTCTAGCTGTCATCCGCCAATCCCAGGGCGCGCTGATAGACGTCGCGCTTGGGCAGGCCCAGGTCCTCTGCCGCCGCGCGGGCGGCGTCCTTGACCGACATCGTGCGCAGATGCCCCAGCAGCACCTGGTCCAGACGATCCTCGTCCACCTCGACCGCCGAGGGACGGTCGAGCACCATCACCACCTCGCCCTTCAGCGTGGCCATGCGGGGATCCGCGGCCAGCTCGGCGGCCGTTCCTCTGATCACCTCCTCGAACTTCTTCGTCAGTTCCCGCGCCACCACCGTAATGCGATTCGGATCAATGTCGCACAAGTCATCTAATGTTCGGTTAACGCGCCTGGGGCTTTCGAACAGGATCAGCGTGGAATCGACCGCCAGCCAGCGTCGCAGCCAGGTCAGGCGCGCGGCCTTGGTGGGCGGGGGAAAGCCCAGGAACAGGAAGCGGTCGCTGGGCAGGCCCGCGAGGCTCAGCGCGGCCAAGGCGGCCGAGGGCCCAGGCAGCGCGTGAACGCGCGCGCCGGCCTGGGCTGCGTCGAGTGCAAGGCGATAGCCGGGATCGGCCACCAGCGGCGTGCCCGCATCCGAGCAATAGGCGACGCTGCCCCCTTCGGCCAGCGCGGCCAGCAGCGCCGGGCGGGCGCGGTCGCCGTTGTGGTCGTGATAGGCCAGGATACGGCGCCCGCGCAGCGGGATGCCGTGGATGTCCATCAGGTGGCGCAGCACGCGCGTGTCCTCGGCGGCCAGATGGTCGGCGCTGTTGAGCACGTCCAGCGCCCGCAGCGTGATGTCGCGCGCCGCCCCGATCGGGGTGGCGACCAGATAAAGGCCGGGCTCCAGCCGCGCGGCCTCGACATGGGCGGTCAGGCGGCGGGGCGGCTCGGCATCGGGTCGGTCGTGGCGGTCGGTCATCCTGCCTCCGTTCGGCACCGGTCGCGGGCCGGCGCTGATTGCCAATCGCGGGCGCAGGCCATAGGCTTGCCGGCAGCCACACGCGTCATCTCACACTGCAGGGAAGTTTCACATGTCAGCCTCCGCCACAACCCGGCCTTCCTTGGGCCGGCCTGCCACGGGTCTGCCCACGGGCCTGCGCCATGCCCTCGCCCGGACCGCCGCGGTCGTCTCGGCCCTGTTCTTGGCCGCCTGCGACCCTGGGGCCGGCAGCCAGCAGGCTAGCGGTCCCGAGATCGGCCCGCTGATCGATCCCTCCGAGCCGGTGCGGGTGGCCCTGCTGGCGCCGGCGGGCACCGGGTCGCAGGATCTGGAATGGCTGGCGCGCAGCCTCAAGAACGCCGCGCGGATGGCGGCGGGCGATGCCCAGGGCGCGACCATCGACCTGCGGGTCTATGACAGCGGCGCCTCGACCGAAAGCGCCGTGGCACAGGCCAATGCGGCCGCCGATGCGGGGGCGCAGATCATCCTGGGGCCGCTTTTCGCCGATGGTGCGAATGCCGTGGGCAATGCCATGATGCCGCGCAACATCAATGTGCTGACCTTCTCCAACAACGCCCAGATCGCGGGCGGCAACGTCTTCATCCTGGGCAACAGCTTCGAGACCATCGCGGACCGGCTGGTCGATTACGGCATGAGCCAAGGCAAGCGCAACGTCCTGGTCGTGGCCGAGGATGACGTCGCGGGCCAGCTGGGCGGCCGCGCGATCGAGACCGCCATCGCCCGCAACGGCGCCCGCATGGCCGGGCGCGTCAACCACCCGGTCTCGATCAGCGGGATCGACGGGGTGACCCCGCGGATCACCGAAGCCGCGCAGTCGGGCGGGGTGGACGCGGTCTTCATGACCGCCAACAACCAGGCCGTCCTGCCCTATCTGACCGAACAGCTGGCCGAGGCGGGCGTCCGCTCTCCGGGCATCCAGATGATGGGCCTGACGCGGTGGGACCAGCCGGGCGCGCGCCTCGGCCTGCCGCAACTTGCCGAGGGCTGGTTCGCCCTGCCCGACCAAGGCCTGCAGCGCCAGTTCGAGGCGCGCTATGCCCAGGCCCATGGCGAGGCGCCCCATCAGCTGGCCTCGCTGGCCTATGACGGGGTGGCGGCCATCGCCTCTCTGGCCCGCGACGGGCGGCGCAACGCGCTGACCACCTCGGGCCTGACGCAGCGCGCGGGCTTCACCGGCGTCGGCGGCATCTTCCGCCTGCAGCGCGACGGCACGATCCAGCGCGGGCTGGCGGTCGGCACGATCCGCGACAACCAGCTGGTCGTGCTGGACCCCGCCCCGCGCACTGCGCGCGGCCTGGGCTCCTGATCCGCTCGGAGACGCAGGGCCAGATGACCGCGACCGCTTCCTTCCTGACCCGGACCGATCTTGATCCCGCCCGGCTGCTGGACCATCTGGACCGGCAGCTGGAGGCGTGCCAAGACCCCAAGGAGGTCCGCGCCCGCACCGTGGCCTTCCTGGGACTGGCCCGGCACGAGGGCATGGCCGCCATCGAGGCCGCCTTCGCCACCCATCCCCGGGCGGCGCGGGAGACCGTGCGCGCCATCTCGGGGCTGACCGATGCGCTGGTGACGGCCATCCACCATGTCGCGACCACCCGTCTGCATCCCCAGCAGTCGCATTCCGAGACCGAGCGTCTGGCCGTGCTGGCCGTCGGCGGCTATGGCCGGGCCGAGATGGCGCCCGCCTCGGATGTGGACCTGCTGTTCCTGACCCCTTGGAAGATCACCGCATGGGCGGAAAGCGTCGTCGAATCGATGCTGTACATGATGTGGGACCTCAAGCTGAAGATCGGCCATTCGATCCGCAGCGTCGACGACTGCCTGCGCTTGGGCGCCGCCGACATGACCATCCGTACCTCGCTGGTGGAACATCGCCTGGTCACCGGCCACGCGCCTCTGGCCGAGGAGCTGCGCCACCGGCTGTGGACGGAGCTTTTCGCCCAGACCATCCCCGAATTCGTCGAGGCGAAGCTGGACGAGCGCGCCGCCCGCCACACCCGGCAGGGCGGCCAGCGCTATGTGCTGGAGCCCAACGTCAAGGAGGGCAAGGGGGGCCTGCGCGACCTGCAGACGCTCTACTGGATCGCCAAGTATATCCACCGCGTCGACCGCGCGGTCGAGCTGGTCGATCTGGGCGTCTTCTCGCGCGAGGAGCATCTGTCCTTCTGGCAGGCCGAGGATTTCCTCTGGGCGGTGCGCAGCCACCTGCACCTGATCGCCGGGCGGCCCGTGGACGTGCTGTCCTTCGACATGCAGGTCGAGGTGGCCCGGCGCATGGGATATGCCGACACCGCCGCCCGCCGCGCGGTCGAGTACTTCATGCAGGACTATTTCCGCCACGCCACCCGCGTGGGCGAGCTGACCCGCGTCTTCCTGACCGAGCTGGAGACCCGCCATGTCCGCGCGGCGCCCTTCCTGGGCCGCATCTTCCGCCGGCGCCGCAAGATGCGCGCGGGCTTCGTCGACCAGCAGGGCCGCCTGTCCTATGCCGACGAGGCGCAGTTCCTGTCCGATCCGCTGAACATCCTGCGCCTGTTCGAGGAGGCGCTGCGCAACTCGATCCTGATCCATCCCGACGCGATGCGACTGGTGGCGGCGAACCTGCATCTGGTCGACGCCTCGGTGCAGTCCGACCCCGAGGCGATCCGCATTTTCATGGATCTGCTGCTGCGCCACGGAAACCCCGAACGCGCCCTGCGCCGCATGAACGAGCTGGGCGTGCTGGCCGCCTTCATCCCGGAATTCGAACCGGTCGTGGCGATGATGCAGTTCAACCTGTATCATCATTACACGGTCGACGAGCATTCCATCCAATGCGTCGCCGCCCTGGCCGAGATCGAGCGCGGAGAGCATCCGGCCGACCTGCCCTTGTCCAGCGGGATCATCGAATCCGGGGTGAACCGCCGCGTCCTTTATCTGGCGACGCTGCTCCATGACATCGGCAAGGGCCGGCCCGAGGATCACTCGATCCTGGGCGCGCGCATCGCCCGGCGGATCGCCACGCGGTTCGGCTTTGCCCAGGACGACATCGACACGGTGGAATGGCTGGTGCGCCATCACCTGCTGATGTCGGACGTGGCGCAGAAGCGCGACATTTCCGACCCCCGCACGCTGCGCGACTTCGCCAAGGCGGTGAAGACCCGCAAGCGGCTGGACATGCTGCTGGTGCTGACGGTCTGCGACATCCGCGGCGTGGGCCCGGGCACCTGGAACAACTGGAAGGCCGCGCTGCTGCGCCAGCTGCACCGCGAGACCGCCGCCGCCCTGGAAAACGGCCTGGAAGAGCTGAACCGCGACCGCCGCCATGCCGAGGCGAAACGGTCCCTGCGCCACATGCTGATCGCCAAGGGATGGGAGCCCCGCGCCATCCGCGCCGAACTCGGCCGCCATTACGATGCCTATTGGCCGGGCCTGCCCACGCAGACGCAGGTCGTCTTCGCGGATCTGCTGTCGGGCATCGGCCCCGACGAGATCCGCATCGACCTGCGCGCCGATCCCGACCGCGATGCGACCCGCACCGCCTTCGTGCTGTCGGATCATCCGGGCATCTTCTCGCGGCTGGCCGGCGCGCTGACGCTGACCGGGGCGAACGTGGTGGACGCGCGCACCTACACGACGCGCGACGGCTATGCGACGGCGGTCTTCTGGGTGCAGGACGCCGAGGGCCGGCCCTTCGCCGAGGACCGCCTGCCCAAGCTGCGCCAGACCATCCTGCGCACGCTGGCCGGCGAGATCGTCGCCCGCGAGGCCTTTGCCAGCCGCGACAAGCCCAAGAAGCGCAACCGCGAGTTCAAGTTCCCGACCCATATCATCTTCGACAACGAGGGCAGCGACATCTATACCATCATCGAGGTGGACACCCGCGACCGCCCCGGCCTGCTCTATGACCTGACCCGCGCCATGGCCGCGAACCACATCCAGATCGTCAGCGCCGTGATCGCCACCTATGGCGCGCAGGTCGTCGACAGCTTCTACGTTAAGGACATGTTCGGGCTGAAGCTGCACAGCCTGTCAAAGCGCGACATGCTGGAAAAGAAGCTGCGCGCGGCGATCGCCGAGGGCGTCAAGCGGGCCGAGGCTGAGCAGGGATAACCTTGCTGGACCCCAACCGGCGGGTCCATTCCCGGTCACGCCACATCAAAGCACACCGCCTCATGCCACACCGACGCCAACCGCATCACATCACATCAGGCTCTGACGGGTCACAACGAAACGACGTGCGCAGCGACGCGCCAGATATGAACGGGCAAGCATGAAGACCGGACTTGTGCGGGGGTTCCTCTCGGTGGGGCTCTGGACGCTGATCTCGCGGGCCTCGGGCTTCGTGCGCGACATCCTGATGGCCGCCTGGCTGGGCACGGGGGCGGTGGCCGAGGCCTTCCTGATCGCCCTGTCCCTGCCCAACATGTTCCGCCGCTTCTTCGCCGAGGGCGCGTTCAACACCGCCTTCATTCCGATGTTCTCGAAGAAGCTGCAGGATGCCGAGGACGCGCAGCGTTTCGCGCGCGAGGCCTTCTCGGGGCTGTTCCTGACGGTGCTGGCGCTGTCGGCGGTGGCGATGATCTTCATGCCGGGGCTGGTCTGGCTGATGGCCTCGGGCTTTGCCGGCGACGCGCGCTTCGATCTGGCGGTGACCTATGGGCGGATCACCTTTCCCTATATCCTGCTGATCTCGATGGCCTCGATGATCTCGGGCGTGCTGAACGCGCATGGCCGCTTCACGGTGGCCGCCGCCGCGCCGGTGCTGCTGAACCTGCTGTTCATCGCGGCGATGGGCTTGGGGCGCTGGCAGGGCTGGGATCTGGGCCTGACGCTGGCCTGGGCCACCCCGGTCACCGGCGTGGCCCAGCTGGCGCTGGTCTGGTGGGACGCCCGGCGGACGGGATACACCTTCTGGCCCCGCCGCCCGCGCCTGACCCCCGACATGCGCCGTCTGGTGGCTGTGGCCCTGCCCGCGGCCTTCGCGGGCGGCGTCGTGCAGATCAACCTGCTGGTGGGTCGTCAGGTCGGATCGCGCTTCGAGGGGGCGATCGCCTGGCTGTCCTATTCCGACCGGCTCTATCAGCTGCCGCTTGGCGTGGTGGGCGCCGCCGTGGCCGTGGTGCTGCTGCCCGAGCTTGCCCGCCGCATCCGGGCCGAGGATCACGCGGGCGGCCAGTCCGCCTATTCCCGCGCGACCGAGTTCGGGCTGTTCCTGACCCTGCCCGCCGCCTTCGCCATCGCGGTGATCGCCGAGCCGATGGTCTCGACCCTGTTCGAGCGTGGCGCCTTCACGGCCTTCGACACGCAGCAGACGGCGGCTGCGCTGACGGTCTATGCGCTCGGCCTGCCGGCCTTCGTGCTGCAGAAGATCCTGCAGCCCCTGTATTTCGCGCGAGAGGACACGCGCACACCCTTCCGCTTCGCGGTCGTGTCGATGGTGGTGAATGCGGTCGCGGCCTTCGGGCTGATGCCCTGGCTGGGCTTCCTGGCCGCGGCGCTTGGCACCACCATCGCCGCCTGGATCATGGTGGCGCAGCTCTGGTGGGGCACCCGCGCCATGGGCCAGGCGGCGCGCGCCGATGCCCGGCTGCGCAGCGCCTTCCCGCGCATCCTGGCGGCCTCGGTGCTGATGGCGGGCGCCCTCTGGGCGATGCGCGCGGCGCTGGAGGCCGCGGGCACCGGGCGCGGGCTGGGACTGGCGATCCTAGTCTTCGGTGGCGCGGCGGTCTATTTCGCGCTGGCCTTCGTCATCGGCGGCTATCGCCCGTCGGAACTGAAGGCGGCGGTCCGGCGCGGCTAGCGCTGCCGGATCTGCGCGAGGGCCCGCCGGGCACCCCCGTCCACCAGCAGGAAGGACAGCGCGAAGCCGCAGGCAAAGCCCGCGATCTCGGCGATCCAGCCGGGGCCGGTGCCGCCGAAGACCAGCCCGAAGACCAGCTGGAAGGCCAGAAGGATGCCGATCAGCGTGAAGGCCCGCATCCGGTTCGCGTTCTGCGCCGCCAGCCGCGTCCACAGCAGGAAGGTGAAGGCGCCCACGAAGCCGTAGACCGCCGGATAGCCGCCGATCAGCGGCGCCGCCCGCACGCCCAGCCACGGCACGATCGCCGCATAGACCAGCGCGCCCCCGATCGCCGATCCGAAGAACAGCGCCAGCAGCGCCCAGGGGCGGAAGCTGTGCGCGATCATGTTGCCAAGCGCCAGCGTGAAGACCACCACGAACAGCGCATGCATCAGCGACACATGCACGAAGCTGAAGCTGAAGGCGCGGTACAGCTGGTCCAGGTCCAGCGCCCCCAGGGTCCAGACCCGCTGCGCCAGCTCGGGCGGAAAGGCGGTCAGGCGGATCGCGGACAGCCGCATCCCCACCCCCTCGGCGCCGCCGATGAAGCCCGCGGTGCCCAGGGCGAACAGCGCCTCGGACGCGATCGCGGGCAGGGCCAGCAGCCAGATCACGGGCGGCAGCGGGTTCAGCGGGGATTCGGTGAGGCCGGAGCGCATGGGGTTTCCAGTTCGGGTTCGGGGATGGTTGCGAAGGCTGCCCCCACCCGCTAAGCCACGGGCCAGGAAATTCCAAGGCAGGCCGCTCATGTCCGATCCGATCAATGCCCCGTTCCGCCCGCGCATCTTCTCGGGGATCCAGCCCTCGGGCGGGCTGACGCTTGGCAATTATCTGGGCGCGCTGAAGCGTTTCGCGGCGCTGCAGGGCGGCGAGGCCGAGACGGTCTATTGCATCGTCGACCTGCACGCGATCACCGTCTGGCAGGACCCCGAGGTTTTGCGCGGGCGCATCCGCGAGGCGGCGGCGGCCTTCATGGCCTCGGGCGTGGATCCGGCGCAATCTATCCTGTTCAACCAGTCCCAGGTCAGCGCCCATGCCGAAATGGCGTGGCTGTTCAACACCGTGGCACGCGTGGGCTGGATGTACCGGATGACCCAGTTCAAGGACAAGGCGGGCAAGAACAGCGAGAACGCCAGCCTTGGGCTTCTGGCCTATCCGGCGCTGATGGCCGCCGACATCCTGACCTATCAGGCGACCGCCGTGCCGGTGGGCGAGGATCAGAAGCAGCATCTGGAACTGACCCGCGACATCGCCGCCAAGTTCAACCACGATTACGGCGTCACGCATTTCCCGATCACCGAGCCGCTGATCGAGGGCGTGGCCACCAAGGTCATGTCCCTGCGCGATGGCAGCAAGAAGATGTCGAAATCCGACCCCTCGGATGCGAGCCGGATCAATCTGACCGACGATGCCGACACCATCGCCCAGAAGATCCGCAAGGCGCGCACCGATGCCGAGCCCCTGCCCGGCCAGATGGAGGGTCTGAAGGACCGCCCCGAGGCGAGGAACCTGGTCAACATCTATGCCGCCCTGACCGAGGAGACCCCCGACCAGGTGCTGGCCCGGTTCGAAGGCCAGGGCTTTGGCGCCTTCAAGCCTGCTCTGGCCGAGGTCGCGGTCGAGGCGCTGTCGCCCATCACCCGCCGCATGGCCGAATTCATGGCCGATCCCGCCCAGATCGACGCGGTGCTGGCCGACGGCGCCGATCGCGCGGCGGCGGTGGCGACTCCGATCCTGGACCGCACCAAGGACATCATGGGCCTGCTGCGCACCCGCGGGTGAACCACCCCTGACACGGCACTGACAGCCGCGCGACCGACTGCCGGTCCGCGCGCGCCATCGGCTGCGCGCCCGGGCCGGCGCGGCGCTCGCTTGGAGTGACGTGCCGGTTCAACCCTGACGGCATCCCCGACCCCCTGATTCCCTCGCGCCGCGCGCTGTCCCAACCGGGACGGGTTTTCCTGACCTGCGCGCCCTCGGGACCGTTGGCCAGACTTGCGCGATGTGTAAAACGTACGGTTCAGTTTGTAAAATTACGGCAGGAGTTCTGCCTATTAATTAAGAAGATCAGCACCCCTTACCTGCTGAGAGGGAACAATACCTCCTCCGCGATAAGTAAGATTTTATAATAATACATTGTATTTATTTACTTTTGTTCTACGCATTTTGAGGGTTGTGCGTGTGACAGAGGCAAGACAGCACCCCGGGCATTCGTTAACTAACGATTGACAATGTGGGGTCATTCTTCCTAACACCTGTTAAAGAACAGCCCATGCGCACCACTTATTTCAAGGAGTACCGCGATGGCGGACATTGACGGAAACGACAACGTAAACAATGTGACTGTCAGCAATGCCACCGATGCCAACGGTGTGCCGCTGCGCGATCCCAATCAGGTCACGATCACGAAGGGCCCCGACGTCACCGTCTCGGGGATCGGCAGCGGGCACGATCGTGCCTTCTTCGATGTCAACCTGGAAGATGCCAGCGACAAGCTGGTCGGCCAGAACATGAACTGGATCGATGACAGCCAGGGCGTCCGGGTCGCCTTCGACGACATCGACATGGGTCGCGGCGACGATACCGTCGAGCTGTTCCGCAGCGCCTTCGACAATATCCAGATGGGCGGCGGGAACGACGAACTGGTGCTGGACCATTCCGGCGGCAGTCACGTCGACATGGGAAAGGGACATGACGAAGTCAGTCTTGGCAACATCACCCCCAATGTGACCCTGTCCGATGCCGAACTGGCGCAGAAGGACCCCAACCATCCGATGGTGATCGACGGCGGCGACGGCGTCGACACGCTGAACCTGCAGGGCCCCTGGACCCTGACGCTGGAACATGGCAGCGTCTGGATCGATACCGACGGCAACGGCGTCGGCGATCTGGAGACCAACGTCTTCTCCAATGAGGATGTCGCGAAGATCGTCAGCCCGCTTCCGAAAACGCTGAATGGCACCGTCCAGTTCAAGGATGATGTCAAGGTCAAGTTCCAGAACTTCGAGAAACTCGAGGTGATCTGCTTCACCGCCGACACGCTGATCGACACGCCCACGGGCAAGGTCGCGGTGCAGGATCTGCGCGAGGGCGATCTGGTCACGACCCGCAACGGCGCCCGCCCGATCCAGTGGATCGGCAAGCGCAAGCTGGACTCGATCGACCTGGCCGGCAATCCCAAGCTGATGCCGATCCGCGTCCCCGCCGGTGCCTTCGGCAACGGCATGCCGACCCGCGATGTCAGCTTCTCGCCGCAGCACCGGGTCGTGGTCCGCTCGACCATCGCCGAGCGCATGTTCGGCAGCGCCGAGGTTCTGGTCTCGATCAAGCAGCTGGTCGGCGTGAACGGCATCGATGTCGACGGCGATGTGCGCAGCGTGCAGTATTTCCACATCATGCTGGACGAGCACCAGATCCTGTCGGTCGAGGGGATCGAGGCCGAAAGCCTCTATCCGGGCCGCCAGGCGATCAGCTTCCTGAACGAGGACCAGCTGCGCGAGATCCGGGAGATCTTCCCGAACCTCGACGATCTGGTCGAAGCCGACCACCCCGCAGCCTCGGCCCTGCCCTTCCTGAAGGGGCGCGAAAGCCGGACCCTGGCTGCCCGCCACGCCAAGAACGATCGGCCGCTCTACGCGTAAGATTTTCATATAACCTTATGGAAAGGCCCACTTTGCTGCTGAGGCAAGGTGGGCTAATTTTTGGACATGAGCATCGAAACAACCCTCCCCGCCTCAACGCTCCGCAAGATCTCGGTCCAGTTCGGCAAGGATGCCATCGACTTGGACAGGATCCTGCCGCTGGCCCGCCAGCTGCACAAGGAAAGCATGTTCTCCGACATGCCCTTCGACCAGCCGCAGCTGGAAAAGGTCATCAGTGACCTGAAGGCCGAGACCGGCTTCCATGGCTCGGTCTATATCGAATTCGAGGGAGAGCCGGTGGCTTTCGCCTATTTCTACTTCTCGCCGCTGATGGGCAGCCGCCAGACCTGGGTGACGATCATGCACACGGTCTATGTCCGCAGCGACATCCGCTCGACCGAGATCGGCAGCTATGTCTGGCAGCGGATCATGCTGGCGGTGCGTGGCTGGTCGGCGCCGCGCGGATCGAAGGGCATCATGTTCAACGTCGTCTCCGGCATCGCGATGGAGGAGACCGACCTGGTGCTGCGGTCGAACGGGGCGACGCATCTGGGCGGGAACTACTTCATGCGGCTCTAGGCGCGCCTGCCGCCTTTGCACGTCACGCCCAGTCCCGGAACGATCGACCCCATGCCCAAGACCCCGCTGCAGGCGCCTTCCTCCCAGACCGAAGGTCCGGTCATCAGCGGGATCGGCTGCCGGGTTCCCGGGGCGCGGGGGCGGGACCGCATGTGGCAGGTCCTGCGCGACGGACGCTGCACCATCGGGACCTTGCGCGACGGGCTGTTCGACCCGGACCTCTATGCCGACCCGTTCCAGAACCGCCGCGGCAAGGCCTATTCGCTGGCCTCGGGCCAGCTGGACGACGTCTTCCGGTTCGACGCGGGCTTCTTCGGCATCACCCCGCGCGAGGCCATCGACACCGATCCGCAGCAGCGCCTGATGCTGCAGACCGTGTGGGAGGCGATCGAGGATGCGGGCCTGTCGCCGCGCGATCTGGCGGGGCCCCGCACCGGGGTCTTCGTCGGCGCCTCGCTGGTCGAGAACCTCTGGCCCTATTATTCGGACACGGCGCGGTCCGGCTCCAGCTTCTCGCTTGGCAACACGCTGTGCATCATCGCCAACCGGGTGTCCTCGGTCTTCGATTTCGGCGGACCCAGCTATGTGCTGGATGCGGCCTGCGCCTCGTCGCTCTTTGCGATGCACCAGGCGTCCGAGGCGATCCGGACGGGCCAGGTGGACACGGCCATCGTCGGCGGGGTGCATGTGCTGATGACGCCGGGGGGCTTCGTCGGCTTCTCGCAGGCGCGGATGATGTCGCCCACCGGGCTGTGCCGCACCTTCGATGCCGGGGCGGACGGCTATGTCCGGTCCGAGGCCTGCGTGGCGCTGGTCCTGCAGCATCCCGACGTGGCCGACCGGATGATGGCGCGGCGCCGGGCACGGTTGCTGGCGACCGGGGTGAACACCGATGGCGGGGCCTCGGCGCTGACCGTGCCCTCGGCCGCGCGTCAGGAAAGCCTGCTGGACGAGGTGCTGGACCGCAGCGGCTGCGATCCCGACGACCTGTCCTTCTACGAGGCGCATGGCACCGGCACCCAGGTGGGCGACCCGGTCGAGGCGCGGGCCATCGGTCAGGCCATCGGCCAGTTGCGCCGCGCGCCGCTGCTCCTCGGCTCTGCCAAGACCAATTTCGGCCATGCCGAGCCTGCGGCGGGGCTGGTCGGCCTGGCCAAGGTGCTGCTGGCGATGCAGCATCGCGCCCTGCCCGCGTCGCTGCATTTCAGCTCGCCCAATCCGAACATCGACTTCGACGGGCTGAACCTGCGGGTCAACACCGCGCTGCTGCCGCTTGGGCCGGGGCGGCTGGTGGCGGGGTTGAACTCGTTCGGCTTCGGCGGCACCAATGTCGCCGCGATCCTGGCCGAGGCGCCGCCGCCGGCGCCCCGTCTGCATCCGGTCGCCCTGCCCCCACCGCCCGAGGCCCCTTGGCTGCTGCTCTCCGCCGCCTCGCAAGGCTCGCTCGACCGGCTGGCGGCGGGCTGGGCCGGGCGTCTGCGGGATGTCCCCGAGGCCGAGGGTGCCGCCCTCTGCGCCGCTGCGGCCGTGCGGATGGCCCTGCCGCACCGGCTGGCGCTGCCGCTGCCGGAGGCGATGTCTGGGGGACTTCTGGCGGAGGAGGAGGGTCCGTTGCGCGGCCTCGCGGGTCGGGGACAGGCGCGCGGCGTGCTGGCCTTTCCCGGCAATGGCGCGCAGGTGCCGGGCATGGGCGTCGCGGAATACCGCCTTGATCCGATCTTTCGCGCGACCTTCGACGAGGTGGCCGATGCCATGGCCGCGATGGGCGTCGGTGATCTGGCCGGACTCCTGCACGCCCCCGATCTGGCCGAGCGTCTGTCCAGCCCGCTGGTCGCCCAGCCCCTGCTGTTCGGCCTTCAGATCGCGCAGGCGCGCAGCCTGCTGGCCGCCGGGCTGGATTGCGACGCCGTGATCGGCCATTCCGTCGGAGAGATCGCGGCCCTGCATGTCGCGGGCTGCCTGGATCTGAGGGCGGCGGCCCGCATCATCGTCACCCGGTCCACCGCCTTCGAGGCGCTGCGGGGTCAGGGCGGCATGGCCGTGCTGGCGGCGTCCGAGGCCGATGTGACCCGCGCAATGGCCGGGCTGGACCTGCCCGATCTGGCCATCGCGGCGGTGAACAGCCCGCGCTCGGTCACGGTGGCCGGATCCGAGGCGGCAATCGCGCGGCTGGCGCGGGTCAGCATCGCCGGCAAGCGGCTGCCGCTGGTGCGTCTCAAGGTCGAGATCCCCTATCATTCACCGCTGGTCGAGCCGCTGCGCGACCGTTTCATGGCCGATCTGGCGGGCCTCGTCTTTGCGGCGCCCCGGATGCAGATCGGCGCTTCGGCGCTTGGCCGGGTAATGCGGCCCGGCGACATGGGGCTGGACTATCTGTGGCGCAATGCCCGCGACCCGGTGCGCTTTGCCGATGCCGCGGCGGCGCTGGCCAAGGACGGGCCCTGCCATCTGGTCGAGGTCTCTCCCACCCCCGTCTTTCCGGGCAATATCCGCGACATCGCCCGCTTCGGCGGGGTTGCGCTGGAGCATTTCCAGCCGCAGCCACCGCAGGACGGCACCCCCCCCGGTCGGCAGGCGGCGCGGGCCTGGGTGGCGGGCGTTCCGGTCCGCCCCGAGGCTTTGGGCGGGTCCCGCAGCGGCCCCGCCCCGGACATGCCGGCCTACCCGTGGGACGAACAGGATTACCGGACCCAGCCGACCCCCGACGGGCTGGACGTCTATGGCGCCGCCGGTCCGCGCCCTCTGGCCGGACGCCGGGCCGAGGTCGATGCCCCCCTCTGGGTGACGGACATGACCCCCAGCCATCCCGCCTGGCTGGCCGATCACAAGGTCGGCGGGCGGATCGTGCTGGCCGCGGCCACGCTGGTCGAGATGGCCCTGGGCGCCGCCGCCAGCCTCTGGCCCGACCAGCCGCTGCAGCTGCTGCATTTCGACATCCTCGCCCCCGCCGTGATCGAGGGCGACGGGCTGCGGATCCGCACGCGCATCGACGAGGCTTCCGGCGCCCTGACCCTGCAGATGCGCCCGCGCCTGTCCGAGGTGGCCTGGGTCGCGCTGGCCCGGGGCGTAGTCCGGCGCGGCACCGCCCTGGCCGCCCCGCATGCACCCTCGCGCCGGGGCCGTCCGCAGGACCCCGAGGATCTGTACGATGATCTGGCGGCGGTGGGCCTGGACTATGGCCCGGCCTTCCGGCGCATGGCCGCGCTGCAGACGCTTGGGGCCGGCTCGGTCCGGCTGCAACTGGCCCCCGCTCAGGTCGCGCGCCGCTTCCTGCTGGACCCGACCGCCCTGGACGGGGCGTTTCACGGGCTGGCGGCCATCCTGCCCGCTTTGCGCGACCGGACCGATCCCGCCGCGCGCGAGCTGGCCGGGCGGCTGCACGAGGGGGCGACCCTGCTGCCGACGCGGATGGGGCATCTGCAGCTGTACCAGCCGGGCGTGGTCCCGCATCTGGCCCAGATCACCCTTACCCGGCATCGGAGGCGCTCGCTTCTGGCACGGATCGCGCTGTTCGATGCGCAGGACACCCCGGTCGCCGTGATCGAGGATGCCGAATTCTCGGTCGTGCATCTGGATGCGGCGACGCGCATCGCGCCCCTGCGGCTGATCGACCGCCGCGTGCGCCTGCGCCTGCCCGACGATCCGGTGCGACTGCCCCGCAAGTTCAGCAATCCGGCCCGGCTGGTGGACCGGCTGACGCGCGATCACCCCGGGCGTCCCGGTCCGCTGGACGTGGCGCTGTCGTCCCTGCGTGCGGCGGTCGAGGCCGGGCAGGGCCAGGACGCGGCGCTGGCCCTCGCGCTGCATCAGGACCCCGATCTGGCGGACGATCTGCGCGCGATGATGATCGCCGCCGAGGGGCGTGATCCCCGCGACACCGCGCTGCACGGGCTGGTCCGGCGGCGGCTCTGGTCCCATGCGGGCCGGATCCTGCGCGATCTGCTGCGCCTCTGGCCCCAAGGTCAGCGATGCTCTCTGCTGATCCTCGGTCTGCCCGATGTCGCCCTGCTGCGTGAACTTGCCGATGATGCGCGGCTGGACGACATCCGGGTCGCGGCAGCGGATCCGGGCGATCGCAGCCTGCTGGTGCAGGTCCTGCCGCCCGACCTGATGCCCTGGGTGACCGACAGCCCGGCCCCGGGGGGCAGCGACCTGATCCTGATCGCGGGGCCGGTCCCGGCGGGGGGCATGGTTGCCGAGGCGCTGGCCCCGGGCGGCCTGGCCCTGGCGCTGCGGCCCGCGGGTGCCCCACAGATCGACTGGCCCGAAGGCGATCTCGAGGCGGAGGGTCTGACGCTGCGGCTGTCCGCCTGGCGGCGGACCCCCGACCCGATGCCCGCGCAGGTGGCGCAGATCGCCCTCGACCTCGGGCCCGCCGCACCCCTGCCCGAGGATCTGGCCGCCGCACTGCAGGGCTGCAAGGCCGAGGGCAAGCCCTCCCACCGGGTCCTGACCCATCTGCATCGCCCCGGCATGGACCTGACCCAGGGGCTGGTCCGTGCCATGATGGCCGTCAAGGCTGCCCTGTCGCAGCCCGGCCCGCCGATCCTGCTGATCGCCGCCGATCCCGACAACGATCCCGATTTCGCGATCCTCGCCGCCGGCCTGCGCTCGATCATGGTCACGGCGGCGAACGAGGCCGGGGCCTTGGCGATCCGCCTCCTGACCCTGACCGGGCCCGCCCCCGACGCGGCGGCTTTGGCCCGGCTGATCGCCCTGACCGAGGCCGAAACCGCCGCCCATTCTGGCCGCGACGGCCTGACAGCGGATCGCGTGCAGCCCCTGTCGCCGCGCCCCGACGCGGCCCCCGCCCTGCATCTGGATCAGCGCGACCCCGGGCGGCTCGACAGCCTCGGCTGGCAGCCCCTGCCCCTGCGCGCCCCCCGCGCCGGCGAGGTCGAGATCGAGGTCGCCGCCACCGGGCTCAATTTCCGCGATGTCATGTCCGCCCGGGGCCTTCTGTCCGAACGCATCCTGGATGCGGGCGCCTCGGGGGCGGGGATGGGCATGGAATATGCCGGAACCGTCCGGCGCGCCGGGCCGGGGGTGGACCTGGCTGCGGGCACGCAGGTGATGGGCTTTGCCGCCTCGGCCTTTGCCACCCGGCTGATCCTGCCCGCGGCCTCGGTCACGACCCTGCCGGACGGGATCGACCCGGACGCGGCGGCGGGCCTGCCGGTTGCCTTCGTCACCGCATGGGAGGCCTTGCGCAATCTGGCCGCCCTGCAGCCGGGCGAGACGGTGCTGATCCATGGCGGCGCCGGCGGGGTGGGCCTTGCGGCGATCCAGATCGCCCGGCTGGTCGGCGCTCGGGTCTTCGCGACCGCCGGCACGCCCGAAAAGCGGGCGCTGGCGCGGGCCACCGGGGCCGAGGCCGCCTTCGACAGCCGCGATCTGGGCTTTGCCGCCGATCTGATGCGCGCCACGGGCGGGCGGGGCGTCGATGTCGTGCTGAACAGCCTGTCGGGCGAGGCGATGGCGCGGTCGGTCGACTGCCTAGCACCCTTCGGCCGCTTCGTCGAACTGGGCAAGCGCGACTATCTGGAGGGCACGCAGATGGACCTGCGCCCCTTCGCCCGCAACCTGACCTATTTCGGCATGGATCTGGACCAGCGCCTGGCCGCCGATCCGGATCGGGTCAGGGCGATCCTGGCGGCCCTGCGGGCGGCCTTTGCGACGGGCGCGCTGCGACCGGTTCCGGTCACCCCCTTCCCCGCCGAGATGGCCGAAGAGGCGTTCCGCCACATGCTGGCCGCGCGGCACAGCGGCAAGATCGTGATCCGCCCGCCCTGCCCGCGCCTGCCGCTGCGCCGGCCCGTGCGCGACGCTTGGGTGATCCTCGGTGGCACTGGCGGCCTGGGCCTTAGGCTGGCGCGCTGGCTTCTGGATCAGGGCTCGGCCCATGTCCACCTGCTGTCGCGCGGCGGAGAGATCCGCCCGGGCAATGGCCGGATCGGGCGATGGGCGCAGTCCGCCGCGACCGTCTCGGTGCATGCCGTCGATGCCACCGATCCCCGAGCGATGGAAGCGTTCCTGGACGGGCTGCAGGGACAGCGGGTCGGCGGGGTGATCCATGCCGCGATGGTCCTGCGCGACCGGCTGCTGCGCGATCTGGACCCGGTCGAGGCGGGACAGGTGATCCGGGCCAAGCTGGGCGTCGCGCAGGTGCTGGCGGGGCTGCTGCGGCAGGGCAGGCTGGCGCCCGACCATGTGGTCCTGTTCTCCTCGATCGCGGCCTATCTGGGCAATCCGGGGCAGGTCGCCTACAGCGCCGCCAATTGCGCGCTTGCCGCTCTGGCCCGGCAGCTGCGGGACGAAGGCCATCCGGTCCGCGCCCTAGGCTGGGGGGCGCTGCGCGACGCGGGCTATCTGACGCGCAACGCCGCCGTGGCGCTGCAGCTGTCGCGGATGGAGGGCTTGGGCTTCCTGTCCACGCCGCAGCTGCTGGCCGAACTGGGCGCCGCGCTGCGTGATCCCCAGCCCGGCGATCACGTCCTGGCGCCGCTGCACTGGGGACGCCTCGCGCCCCTGCTGCCGGGCCTGGGCAGCGCCATGTTCGGCAGGCTGGTGGCCGAAGGCGCCGCCTTGGCCCGGGCCGAGGGCGAGCTGGCCGACCGCCTGCGCCAGCTGGACTGGCCCGCCGCGCTGGCCTTGGTCGAGGCCGAGCTGCGCGACATCCTGTCGGCCATCATGCGCCTGCCGCCCGACCAGTTCGACCCGCATCGCCCCTTCAACCGCTATGGCATCGATTCGCTGATGGCGATGGAGCTGCGCCTGGACATCGAGCGCCGTTTCGGGACCGCCCTGTCCAGCCTGCCCGTCACCGAAGAGATGACCGCCGCCCGGCTGGCCGCCGTCATGGTCGAGCGCATCCGGACCGAGGGCGATCCCGGCGCCGCCCCCCCGCCCGGACCCGAGGATTCCGAATGACCGACCCCGCGATCTCTTACGGCCCGCTGCTGTTCAACGACCCCCGGATGGGCATGCGCGTGCGGCCCGCGCAAAGCGGGGACATGGCGACCCGCGCCGCCATGCGGATCCTGGACGACATGCTGGCCCGGCCCGGAAACCGCGCGATCGCCGCGCCCGCCATCGGCCTGCCGCTGCGCTATCTGGCCCTGCGCCGGGGCGCCGAGCTGCTGCATGTGCTGGGGCCGCAGCTGTCGGCGGCCTCCGGTTTCCACCTGAACCGGGCCGAGACCACGCCCGCGACCGGCCCCATGCGCCGCCATGCCTGGCGCGCGGCCAAGGTGACGCTGACGGGCACGCAGCCCTCGGGCCTGCCGGTCTCCGAGGATCTGGACGGGGCGCTGGCCATCTCGGTCCAGCAGGCGATGGAGCTTCTGGACAGCGGCGCGCCCTTCGACTGGATCACGCCGTTTCACCGCAGCTGGGCCGACAGCGCCAGCCCGGTGATCCGAGCCCGGTCCGAGGGGCTGAACCGCGCCCTGCATCTGGCCCCCTGGCGGGGCGATGCCGAAGTTGCGGGACCGCTCGTCGCCCTGGACCCGCAGCGGGTGCAGGTGCTGGACGATGCCGGCGCCCCCGTCGCCGTGCTGGATGCGGCAAACCCGTCGCGGCCCCTCTGCGCCCTGGGGCGCCGCTGCCTGGGGATCCTCAGCGCCACATCGGCGCTGCAGAACGTGATGGTCCTGACGCCCGGCCTGACCCCGCTGGCGGTGGCGCTGCTGTCGATCCTGCCCGATCTGACCCTGCACCACGGGCCCGGCTGGCCCCTGCGCGCCATGACCGCGCTGCAGCTGGCCTCGGGCTGCCGGGTGGCATCGCTCAGCGATCCGACCGCCGACGAGACGGCCCCCCGCATGGATGCGATCCTGCTGGAGGGCGATGCGGACTGGCTGCACGGGGCCGAGGCGCCGGCCCTGATGCGCGGCCATGCGCGTCGGCTGACCGGGGGGGCCGCCGTCCTGCTGGTCTGCTACCCCGGCCCCGCGCCGAAGGTCGAGGATCTGCTGCAATCGATCTTTCCGGCCCTCTATGCCCTCGACGATCCCCAGGCCGGCACGATCTATGTCGCCGCCCGGGCACGGCTGGACCTGCCCGCCGCCTGCAGCCGGGCCATGCGGCGGGCGGGCGAATGGCGCCAGCCCGAGCTGCTGCGCCAGGCCACCGAGGGCTGGCAGCTGATCGTCAAATCCGGCGAGCGGCGGGCGCCATGACCGGACCCGCAGCCCCGATGCCCTCCGCACCCCTGCCGACCGTTCCCGCCGCGACCGAGGTCCGCCATGCGTCCCGGCCCCGGATCCTGTTCTTGCACCTGACCGGCCAGGGCCAGTTCCAGTTCCTTGGGAAATGGCTGGCCGAACAGGGCTGGGACGTGACCTTCGCTCATGGCGGCGTTGACAGCATCGAGGACGCTGACGGCTGCCGCATCCGGCGCTTCCGCCTGCGCGACACCGCGATCCCCCGGGGCGATTACCGGCATATCCTGGACCATGCCGCCCAGAATTGCCGGGGCGCCACTGAGCTGATGTCCCGGATGCGCCATGCCGAGGGGTATGTGCCCGACATCGTGATGGCGCATGTGGGCTGGGGGGTGGGCCTGGGCGTCAAGCTGGTCTGGCCCGACTGCCGCTACATCGCCTATCACGAATGGTATTACACCGACCGGAACTGGGACAAGGGCCGGGCCGAGCGCCCGGTCGAGGTGATGGATCAGGTCGCCGACCGTATGCGCAACCTGCCCATCGCCGCCGAATTCGACCTCGCCGATGCGCATTGGTGCCCGACCCGGTTCCAGGCCAGCCGCTTCCCGCCCGCCCTGCGGGACCGCATGACGGTGCTGGCCGATGGCGTCGATTGCGCGCTGCACCGCCCCGATCCCGATGCCCGGATCGACTTCGATTGGGTCGGCATCCCGCGCGGGCAGCCGATCCTGACCTATGCGACCCGCGGCATGGAGCCGCTGCGCGGCTTTCCCCAGTTCCTGCGCGCAATCGAGCGTCTGCAGCGTGAGCGACAGGATTTCCACACCGTCATCCTGGCCAATGACGCGGTGTCCTATGGTTCGCGGCTGCCCGCGGGGGACAGCTGGTGGCTGCGGATGATGGACCAGCTGGATCTGGACCACCGCCGCCTGCATGTGAACGCGATGCGGCCGCGCGCGGAATATGCGACGGTCCTGCAGGCCTCGACCGCGCATGTCTATTTCACCGAGCCCTTTGTCACCTCCTGGTCGCTGTCCGAGGCGCTGGCGATGGGGTGCCTGGTCGTCGGATCGAACACGGCCCCGGTCCACGAGATGATCGCGGACATGGAGAACGGGCTGATCGTCGACATGGACGATGCCGACGAGGTGGCCGAGACGCTGGCCTGGGCCATCGACACGCCGGATCAGGCGCAGGCACTGCGCCGGGCGGCGCGCGACCGGATCCTGGCGGAGCAGGACGCCCGGCATGTCTTTCCCGCCAAGGAGGCCTTGCTGCGGTCGATGCTGGCGGTGCCGCCGCATTAGGGTCAGGATGCATTGATTTTCGTTGCGCTGCGTGATTCACGGCCCGGAAACGGAGCGGTGACATGAGCGACCTTTTCTGGCTGACTGACGCTCAGATGGCACGCATTGCCCCCTTTTTCCCGAAGTCACACGGCAAGCCACGCGTTGATGACAAGCGTGTTCTCAGTGGGATTATCTTCATTGTCCGCAATGGCTTGCGCTGGCGTGATGCACCCTCCGCCTATGGACCCCACAAGACGCTTTACAGCCGTTGGAGGCGTTGGAGCGGAAAGGGCATTTTCGCTCGGATGATGGCCGGCCTCGCGGCCGAACATGGTGAAGAGAAGACCGTGATGATCGACGCCACATACCTGAAGGCACATCGCACAGCGACCAGTATGGCCGTCAAAAAGGGGGGCGTGGTCGCCTGATCGGTCGGACCAAAGGCGGCATGAACACCAAGCTGCACGCCATTTGCGACAGCCAGGGCCGACCGCTCGACCTGTTCATCACCGCCGGACAGGTGAGCGATTATATCGGCGCACGGGCGCTGCTCGGCAGCTTGCCGAACGTCAAATGGCTGCTTGGCGATCGCGGTTATGATGCTGACTGGTTGAGAGAAGCGTTGCGGGACAAAGGGATACGCGCCTGCATCCCCGGTCGGAAGCAACGCAAGACGCCGATCAAGTATGACAAGCGGCGCTATAAGCGGCGAAGTCGCATCGAGATCATGTTCGGGAGGCTCAAGGATTGGAGGCGAGTGGCAACGCGATACCACAGATTTCCAAAGGTCTTCCTCTCGGCCATCGCCCTCGCAGCAACCGTCATCTATTGGTTATGAATCCTGACCCTAGAGGATGACCGCCTGCGACCGGCCCGCCGCCTTGGCCTGGTAGAGCGCCTTGTCCGCGCGGTCCAGAAGATCCGAGGCCGAGTCCGTCTCTCCCGGCATCCAGATCACGATGCCCAGGCTGGCCGAGACCTGGCATTCGGTAAGCTCGGGCGGCGTCAGCAGGCGGATGGCGCGGATGATGCGCTTGGACAGATCCTGCAGGGCCGACCGCGAGGTCATCCCCCGCATGAGCAGGACGAACTCGTCGCCTCCGACCCGGGCCGCCGTATCGGCCTTGCGCACCTGCTGCTTGAGGACCGCCGCCACGCGATAGAGCAGCTCGTCGCCCGCCAGATGCCCCAAGAGGTCGTTGACCTGCTTGAAATGATCGAGATCCAGATGGATCAGCGCCACGGGAACCGCTGCATCCTCTTGCCGGTGCCCGTTCAGGCGCAGGGCCTGCGCCAGTTCCAGATCCAGCCCGCGCCGGTTGCGCAGGCCGGTCAGCGCGTCGGTCTGCGCCTGCAGCACGGCCTCCTGACGGGCCTCGGCCAATTGGTCGTTGAACCGCGACAGGACGTGCAGGACGCCGCGATTGGCCTCGCGCAGGAACATCAGCTCCATCGCCAGATCCGAGGGGACGAAGTCGTCATCCGTCAGCTCCGCCGCCCGGATCGCCCGGTGCAGGCTGATGCCGAAGCCGAGGTTCAGCAGCATCGCCCCCGCGCCATCGCGCACGCCATGACCCCGCAGGATGATGTCGCGCGTGTTCAGGATGCGCAGGATCAGACGGCCCTGGCCGTCGACGGCCTCCTGGATGGCCGCCAAGGGGCAGGTGCTGCGGCCGGGCCGGGCATTGACCAGGCGCCCCGGCAGCCCCGCCTGCAGATCGGGCGCCAGCTTCGCCAGCGTCGGTCCGACCGACAGCACCGTGCCATCGTCGCGAAGCCGCAGATGCATCGGCAGGAACCGTTTCAGCGCATCGAGGGTCAGGGCCGTTCCCCCTGCCGCGCTCATGGCACGATCCCCGGCCCGGGGGAGCCGTAGAGCGTGAACTGACGTCCTTCGGCAAAGGAATGGTCGCAGATATCGACGCGGATCGCCGTCTCGTGGACCGAGATGAGGCACAGCGCCCCGTAATCGTCGGCCATGCCCCGCAGCAGCCCGACCAGGATGTGCTGCCAGCCGATTTCCGGCCGCGACGGGGTCAGCCAGATCGCCCCATCGTCCACGTCGACCTGCAGAAGCGGCACGTCGACGACCGGCAGGACCAGACGCGCCCGGCCGGGCAGTTCGTCCAGACGCAGCAGAAAATCGTCGAAATCGCGCCCGGAGAAGCGAAGGAGCCTGCGGATCGGCTCGATGCGCGTCAGCCAGGCCCCCAGATCCTCGTAGAGGTCGGGCAGCGGCTTGGACAGACGCTCGGCCGCGAAGGCGAGCCCGGCGGTCGCAAAGCCCGTGACCGGCGTCTCGGGAGCGGCCATGCTTCTGCGATCGTCGCGGATCATCTGCGCGAAGTCCTCCCCATAGGTGCTGCGCAGGAATTCGGTGATGGTGCGGTGGATGAGCCGGTTCATGTCGTCCTCGATTCGAGACGACGTTACCGAGCCGGTCTTAACAAATCCGGAACGCGCGCCGGAATTTCGTCAATCGGCCTCCCATCCATAGCTTCCCGGCCCGGCCAGCGCCGTGCGGGCGGTCATGATCTCTTGCGGCCTGATCGACAGCGCCTCGGCGAAGCTGCAGATCCGCGCATCATCCTCGACGATGAAATCCAGCAGATACAAGGCGATGTCCGGACGCTCGGCAATGTCGCGCAGATCGGCGGGGCGCAGGCCCGAGCCGTCCATGAACTGCGCCAGATCCTGCGGCCGATCGACCAGCATCACCAGGATCTGCATCGCCAGATCGCGCGCCTGTGCCTGCGAAACAGCCATGAGCCTCTCCTTTTCCTGTCGGGGCGAATGCCCGGAAACCCTTTCTTAAGCATTTGCTGCGAAGTTGAAATGAAGATGTCGCATATGGCTGGATAGGGCGATGACAGCACGGATCCTGGTGGCGGATGGCACGGCGACGGTTCGGATCACCCTCAAGGTCCGGCTGACGGCTGTCTGCCATGATGTCGTGGCCCTGGGCTCTGGCGCGCAGCTGATGGCGCAGCTGGATCTTGGGCGCCCCGACCTGATCATCCTGGGTGACGGTCTGGCGGACGGGCCGGCGGTCGCCTGGTGTCGCAGGCTGGCTGCGGACCCTCGGACCTGCGACATCCCGGTGCTGATGCTGACCGGCCCCGACCAGCGTCTG
Source organism: Paracoccus gahaiensis (assembly GCF_005048225.1). GTDB lineage: Bacteria > Pseudomonadota > Alphaproteobacteria > Rhodobacterales > Rhodobacteraceae > Paracoccus > Paracoccus gahaiensis. The sequence goes on along the minus strand of NZ_SUNI01000001.1, from coordinate 112,420 downwards.
GCGGCCCTGCAGGCGGGTGCGACGGCCACGCTGGATTCCAATGTCGATGACCAGATGCTGATGGCACGCATCCGCACCATCCTGCGCGAGGTCGATCTGCCGCAGACCGTTTCCGGCATGGCCGAGGCGCAATCGGGCTTCGATCACGCGCAGCGCCCGTTGATCTCGCTGATCGCCAGCCATCCGAGCCGCGCCCTCCGCTGGCGGCAGATGCTGTCGGACCGGATGACCTGCCGCTTCGAGGTTCAGGACCCCGACCAGGCCCTGAGCGCGGCGACGGCGGGGCGGACGGCGGATCTGTATCTGATCGCCGCCGATCTGCGGGCGCGCGGCGACGGGCTGCGCCTGCTGTCGGAACTGCGGTCGCGGCCGGGGTCACGGGATGCGGGATTCGTGATCGCCATCGCCCCCGACCGGGCCGAGCTGGCCAGCATCGCGCTGGATCTGGGAGCGGGGGATGTGATGCCCGACTGCCTGACCACGGCGCAGGCCGCGCAGGCCGCGGCCATGTCCCTGCAACTGCTGCTGTCGCGTAAGACCCGCAGCGATCAGCGGCGGGCCGACATGGACCGGCAGATACGGCTGGCGATGATCGATCCGCTGACCGGGCTCTACAATCGCCGCTATGCCCTGCCGCGCCTGGCCGAGATCGCGCAGCAGGCGGTGGCGGGCGGGCGGCATTTCGCAGTCTTTGTCGTCGATCTGGACCATTTCAAGACCGTCAATGACCGCCATGGGCACAGCGCCGGCGATGCCGTCCTGTCCGAGATGGCGCGCCGGCTGCGCGAGGCCCTGGGCAGCGAGGGCCTCGTCGCCCGCATGGGCGGCGAGGAATTCCTGGGCGTGCTGGACGACTGCCCGCCACACCGCGCCCATCCCGTCGGCGAGGCGCTGCGCCGCGCCGTGCAGGATCGGCCGGTGGCGCTGCCCAACCTGTCGGGGGGCGGCCTGATCCCGGTGACCGCCTCGGTCGGCCTCGCCTGTGGCGGCCCCGAGGACATGGACGGGGGCGACCAGCTGGGCCGGCTGGTGATGGAGCGTGCGGACCGGGCATTGCGCAGCGCCAAGGCCTCGGGCCGCAACCGGGTGGTCAGCGGGCACAGGGAACGTGCGGCATAGGCGACCCTTCCCTTGCCACGGCCCGCCGGCTAGAATGCCCGGCGATGCGGGATCGTGTCCCGCCGGGCAAGGAGCCTTCGCATGACCCAGATCCCGCAGCCCGATATCGATGCGCCCGAACGCCCCACCGGACAGGCGATGCTGCGTGGCGCCCGCGGGCGCTGCCCGGCCTGCGGCGAGGGGAAGATGTTTTCCAGCTATCTGAAGGTCGCAGACCAATGCCCCTCGTGTCACGAGGATCTGTCGCATCAGCGGGCCGATGACGGGCCGGCCTATCTGACCATCCTGATCGTCTCGCATCTGGGGGCGCCGCTTCTGCTGGCCGCCTTCATCGCCTGGCGGCCCAGTGCGATGACCCTGCTTCTGTCCTTCAGCCTCGGCGCGATCGTGCTGTCGCTGGCCCTGCTGCCGCTGATCAAGGGCGCGATGGTCGGACTGCAATGGGCGCGGCGGATGCATGGTTTCGGCGGGCGGTCCAGCGGCGTCGGCGCGTGAACCCGGCTCCCGACATGCCGATCCGCGATGCGGCGACCGTTCTGGTGCTGCGCCGCGACGACAAGGGCCCCTCGGTCCTGATGGGGATGCGCGGCGCTGCGGCGGCCTTCATGCCGTCGAAATTTGTCTTTCCCGGTGGCGCCGTCGATCCCGGCGACGCGCAGGTGGCCTTGGCGCGGCCCCTCGATCCGGTCTGCCGGCATCGCCTCCAGCTGGAGGCGGGGCTGTCGCCCGAGGCGATCGCCGCCGCCGCCCTGCGCGAACTGGCCGAGGAAACCGGCCTGCTGATCGGCCAGCCGGGCAGCGCGCCCTGCCCCTGGCCCGGGCATGCGGCGGCGGGGCTGGTCCCGGATGCCGCGCCGCTTGTCTATCTGTTCCGCGCCATCACGCCGCCCGGCCGCCCGCGCCGGTTCGACGCGCATTTCTTCGTCACCGATGCCACGGCGATCGCGGGCGATCCCGACGATTTCAGCGCCGCCTGCGACGAGCTGTCCCATCTGCACTGGGTGCCTCTGGCGCAGGTCCGCCAGCTTGACCTGCCCTTCATCACCGAGGTGGTGCTGGCCGAACTGGCCGAGCTGATCGACGGTCTGCCCGCGGACCGGCCGCTGCCCCGGCCCGACACGGTGCCCTTCTTCGACAATCGCGGCCCCGCGCCGGTCTTTCGCCAGATCGCGTAGCGCCGCTCAGCGACCGGTGAAGACCGGGCGGCGCTTCTGCAGGAAGGCCGCGACCCCTTCGGCGAAATCGGCGCTGCGCCCGGCCTCGCCCTGCAACCGCGCCTCCAGATCCAATTGCGCCGGCAGATCCTGCGAGAACGAGGCTGCGAGCGCCTCGCGGATCGCCAGAAACGCGCCGGTCGGCCCCTGCGCCAGCGCCTGAGCCCGGGTGGCGACCCCTGCGGCGAACTCCTCGTCGGGAAGGGCCTGCCAGATCAGGCCCCAGTCGACCGCCTGGCGCGCCGTCACCGGTTCGGCGAACAGCATCATCCCCATCGCCCGGGCCAGCCCCACCGCGCGCGGCACGATCCAGGTACCGCCCGCATCGGGGATCAGCCCAATCCGCGTGAAGGCCTGGATGAAGCTGGCGCTCTCGGTGGCGATCACCACATCGGTGGCCAGCGCCAGATTGGCCCCCGCGCCCGCCGCCACGCCGTTGACCGCCGCGATCACCGGGACCGGGCAGGTGGTGATCGCGGCCAGCATCGGCTCGTATTCGGCGCGCAGCACCGCCTCCAGATCGGCGGCGGCCCCGGCATCGGTCAGATCCTGCCCCGAACAGAAGCCCCGCCCCGCCCCGGTCAGCACCACGGCCCGGACCTCGGCTGGCAGCGTGGTCAGGGCCTGCGTGATCTCGGCCCGCATGGCGCGGTTCAGCGCGTTCATCACGGCCGGCCGGTCGAGGGTCAGCGTGGCCACGCCCTCGTGGATGTCGAACTGGATTGTCTGGTAGCTCATGATCCCTCCCCGATGTCGGGGGGATCATGGCAGAAACGCGCCATCGGGAAAGCGCGACTTGGCGTCAGTTGCCGCGCATGATCTCGTCCAGGCGCTTGGCCTCGGCGGGGTCCAGCGCCGCGACCTCGGGCGTGGGGCGGTTGCGCGCGCGCAGGAAGCGCGCCGCCGCAAGTGCTGCCAGCACCGCCATCAGCGGCCCGGCCATCCACAGGATCAGGTTGCTGCCCGTGGCGCGGGGGTCGAACAGCACGAACTCGCCGAAACGGTCCACGACATTGTCCAGCACCTCGTCATTGCTGTCGCCCGCGACCAGCCGCTCGCGCACGAACAGCCGCAGGTCGCGGCTGATCGGCGCGTTCGATTCGTCGATGTTCTCGCCCTGGCAGACCGGGCAGCGCAGCTGCTGCGAGATCTGGCGGGCGCGGGATTCCAGCCCCGCGTCCTGCAGCACCTCGTCGGGCTGCACGGCCAGCGCGGGCGCCAGCGGCGCCAGGGCCAGCGCCATGACCAGCGCCAGTCGGGTCCAGAGCCGCGTCATTCCGCCGGCACCGTCGTGTCGCGGCGCACCGGGCGCGAGGCCCCTGCGGCCACGCGATAGCGCCGGTCGGTCAGGCTGATCAGCCCGCCAAGCGCCATCAGGATCGAGCCCGCCCAGATCCAGCTGACGAAGGGCTTGATATAGGTCCGCACGGCCCAGCCCCCGCCCGCCTGCTCGTCGCCCAAGACCACATAGAGGTCGCGCCAGAAGCCGTAGTCGATCGAGGCCTCGGTCGTGGGCATGCCCTGCACCGGATAGACGCGCTTTTCCGGGGTCAGCGTGGCGACGGGGCGGCCGTCGCGGCTGGCCTCGATGGTGGCCATCTGGGACAGGTAGTTCGACCCGTCGACGCGCTGGACGTCGCGCAGCACCAGATCATAGGCGCCGACGCGGAAGGGCTGGTCGACCTGCGCCACGCGGACATCCTCGCTCTGCCAAGCCTGGACCAGCGCCACGGCGATGAAGGTGATCCCCAGCCCGGCATGGGCGGTGGCCTTGCCCCAATCGGCGCGCGGCAGGCGCAGCAGGCGTCCCGCGCCCGAGTTGCCGGTGCGCAGCCACAGTTCGGCCAAGGCGCCGAAGACCAGCCAGGATCCCAGACCCGCGCCGATCACCGCCAGCCCCGAATTGCCGGTCGAGACGGCAAAGACCAGCACCATGATCGCCGCCGTCAGGATCAGCGCGCCGCGCAGGGGCCGCAGGGTGCGGGCCAGCGTCGCCCGCTTCCACGGCAGGATGGACCCCAGGGGCAAAGCGATGGCCAGCACGATCATGAAGGGCGTGAAGGCCTGGTTGAAGAAGGGCGGGCCCACGGACAGCACGCGGCCCCAGACCATTTCCGCCACCAGCGGCCAGATGGTGCCGATGAAGACCACGAAGGCCGCGACCGCCAGCAGCACGTTGTTCAGGACCAGCGCCCCCTCGCGCGAGACGGGCGAGAAGACGCCCTTGGCCGTCATCTCGGCCGCCCGGAAGGCGTAGAGCGTCAGCGCGCCGCCCACGAAGACCGCCAGGATCGCCAGGATGAACACCCCGCGCTCGGGGTCGTTGGCGAAGCTGTGAACCGAGGTGATGACGCCCGAGCGCACGATGAAGGTGCCGATCAGCGAGAAGCCGAAGGCCATGATCGCCAGCAGGATGGTCCAGCTTTTCAGCGCCTCGCGCTTTTCCACCACGACGGCGGAATGCAGCAGCGCGGCGGCCAGCAGCCAGGGCATGAAGCTGGCATTCTCGACCGGGTCCCAGAACCAGAAACCGCCCCAGCCCAGCTCGTAATAGGCCCACCACGAGCCGAGCGCGATGCCGATGGTCAGGAAGACCCAGGCCGCCAGCGTCCAGGGGCGCACCCACCGCGCCCAGGCCGCGTCGACCCGCCCCTCGATCAGGGCGGCGACGGCAAAACTGAAGGCCATCGAGAGGCCGACATAGCCGAGGTAGAGGAACGGGGGGTGGAACGCCAGGCCCGGATCCTGCAGCAAGGGGTTCAGGTCGCGCCCGTCGAAGGGCGGGTTTCCCATGCGCCAGAAGGGGTTGGAGGTGAAGACGATGAAGGCGTAGAAGGCCACGCTGACCGAGGCCTGCACCCCCAGCACCCGCGCCCGCAGGCTGGGCGGAAGGTTGCCCCCGAACAGCGCCGCCGCCGCGCCGAACAGCGCCAGGATCAGCACCCAGAGCAGCATCGAGCCCTCGTGATTGCCCCAGACACCGCTGATCTTGTAGATCATCGGCTTGGCCGTGTGCGAGTTCTCGTAGACCAGCCGCAGCGAGAAGTCCGAGGTGACGAAGGCGATGGTCAGCGCGCCGAAGCTGAGCACCATCAGCAGAAGCTGGGCCATGGCGGCGGGCCGGGCGCTGTCCATCCAGCCATGCCAGCCCTTGTGCGCGCCGATCATCGGGATGGTCATCTGATAGATCCCGACCATGAAGGCCAGGATCAGGGCGAAATGGCCAAGTTCAGCGATCATGTGGGGCATCCTTTGCTGCGCCCCAGCATAGGGATGTGACGAAGGAGGGGGAAGCCCCCCCTTCGTGGGACCGCGGTCAGTTCCCCGTGTGGGGCTGCGGCCTAATCGCGCAGCGAGGCCTGCCAGTCGCGCAGGGCGGCATTGTCGGTGAAATCCCCGGCGGGCGCGGCCTGCGCCACGGGGGCGGTCTGGGCGGCGGCGTGGGGGACGATGGTCGTCTCCTCGGTCACCCGGGCGGGCCAGACGCGGTGGCGGAAATGATGTGCCTCGCGCGCCCCGAAATAGAAGCCGACGATGGCGCCCAGCAGCCACCAGAGCGGTTCGGGAACCTGCTGCAGCCCCTCCATGCGCAACCCGAAGCCGTCCGGTTCGACCATGGCATAGATGAACAGCCCCAGGGTCCCGAGCGCCAGCAGCGGACGCGGCAGGCGGTTCAGCCCGTTCACGAAGCCGTCGAACCAGCCCTGACGCGGGACCATGAATTCCTGCCCGGCTTGGGCGAGCGCGCGGGCATGGGCCTCTTCGTCCAGTTCCATCCGGCGGGTGGCGTTCTGGGTGAAGACCTCGGCCATGCCGGTGGCGGCGCTGCCTAAAGCGGTGACGGCGGGGGCGACCCCCAGAAAGCGGTCGATCAGGCCCATGCGGATGTCCTCTGGCGGTGCTCGGCCTCGGTCAGGCGATAGCGGGGGGCGATGAACTCCTCGGCGCGGGTGATCCAGCCGCCTTTGCCGCCCGCCTTGGTCCGGGCATATTTGCGGCTGGCGGGGCGCTGATCGGCCAGCGCATAGTAGTAATTGCGTCGCGCGATCCCGTAGGCATCCGCCAGATGCAGCGGCGCGGCCTCGGCCGCCTGATGGACGGCGGCGATCGTCCGGGGGCCGATCACCCCGTCATCGGTGCAGGCAAAGCCCATGCGCGAGACCAGCCGCTGCAGGATCTTCACCGCATTGGCGCCCGCGTTGACATACATGTCGAAGGCGCTGGCCTGCAGGGGCTCGGGCAACTCGGCCAGGCGCGGCTTGCGGAAGTAATGCGCGACGAAGACCTCTTCGGCCTGGGCGCGGGTCAGGGCCCGCACATCCGCCGCATCGACCCGCCCGTCGCCGGTCAGGTCCATCCCCAGGGCGCGCATCGTGCCGATGGTGACGCCGTGATTGGTGGCCCCGCCCGGATCGTCGGGGTCGTTCACATAGCCCCCCTCGCGGGCCACGATCTCTCGGGCAATCTGGTCGACGCTTGGCATGACATCCCCCTTGGCTGGGGCGGCCGGGGATCGGCCGCACCGGGGGATGCTGACGCGGGGGCGTTAACCTTGCGTTAACCCTGCGCGCGTTGCGTCAGCTGCCGGGGTCCTGATAGACACCTGCTTCCTTCAGCGAGTTCGTGACCTCGCGCGGCATGTAGGTCTCGTCATGCTTGGCCAGCAGGTCGCGCGCCTCGAAGCGGCCGTCGCGATACCAGCCCTTGGCGATGGTGCCCTGCCCTTCGGTGAAGAGGTCGGGCCGCGGATCGCCGCCGACATAGGTCACCGGGATCTCGGCTGCGCCATCGGTGATCACGAAATCGAAGGCCACGCCCTCGCCATTGGCGATCGAGCCCTCCTTGACCAGCCCGCCCAGCTGGAAGAACTCGTCGGGCTCGGGCGCCGCCTCGCTGACCTGGCTGGGCGAGCGATAGAGGTTGATGCCGTCGCTGAACCCGTAGCCGATCAGCCCCACCGCCACGACCAGCGCGACCGAGGCCGCCGCCAGCACCTGGATGCGGCGCTGTTTCTTGAGGGATTTCATACCGGCCATTCTGTCCTCCTCAGGCAGCGTCAAAGCGGACGGGGCGGCGCAGGAACTGCGTGGCCTTGCCAGAGACCCGCACCGGATCGCCCGTCGTCAGATGTTTCGAAACCCGACCCGGGCCCGTGAATTCGGGCCTGCGGATCAGATAGTCTGCCAGGCTTTCCGCGACCAGCCCCGCCTGGCTGTAGACGCGGACGTGATCCCCAAGCGCGCGCTGGAACGCGTCCTGCATCAGGGGGTAATGGGTGCAGCCCAGCACGGCGGCCTCGGGATAAGGCATCCGGCGTTTCAGCGCCTCGACATGGCTGGTCACCAGCGCCTCGGCCAGGATTTCATCCCCCATTTCAATGGCATCGACGACACCGCCGCAGGGCTGGGCCTCGACATCCACGCCCACGGCGCGGAAGGCCAGCTCGCGCTGGAAGGCCCGGCTGGCGACCGTGGCGGGGGTGGCGAACAGGGCCACGTTGTTGACGGCCACGCGGCGGGGCGGCGAATTGTCGCCCCAGGCCCGTTCGGTCAGCGCCTCGATCATCGGGACGAAGACGCCCAGCACGCGCTTGCCCTCGGGCAGCCAGGTCTCCTGCATGCGCTTCAGCGCGGCGGCGCTGGCGGTGTTGCAGGCCAGGATCACCAGATCGCAGCCCTCGTCCCACAGCCGTTCCACCCCTGCGCAGGTCAGGTCGAAGATGTCGTCGGGGGTGCGCACGCCATAGGGCGCATGGGCGTTGTCGCCCAGATAGACCAGCGGCAGGTCGGGCAGGCGCGCGGCGATGGCCTGATGGACGGTCAGCCCGCCCAGCCCCGAATCGAAGACCCCAACCGCCATGAACCGCTCCTCTGCCCCGCGTGGCGCCCTTCATAAGGCGCCACGCCCGCTTTGGGAATGATCCAGATCATTCGGCGGCCTCACGGATCGGTGCGCGCCCCTCGCGGAACTGGGCCAGCAGCTCGGCCCGGCGCAGGGCGGCCTGATCGGCGGCGGCCTCCTTGACAGGACCGAAGCCGCGCACCGACAAAGGCAGCCCGGCCAGCTCGATCGCGACGGGCATCATCGGCTCGGTGACCTTGGCGAAGACCTCGGCCATGTCGGCCTCGAACTCGGCGATCATCGCGCGTTCCCGCCTGCGCTCGGAGGCGTAGCCGAAGGGATCCAGCGGCGTGCCGCGCAGCCCCTTCAGCCCCGCCAGGACGCGGAAGGCCCGCAGCATCCACGGCCCGAACTCGCGCTTCTTCGGACGGCCGTTCGGGTCCATGCCCGACAGCATCGGCGGGGCCAGATGCAGGGACAGCCTGACGTCGCCCTCCCACCGGGCGACGACCTGTTCGGCGGTGCTCAGATGCAGCCGCGCCACTTCGTATTCATCCTTGTAGGCCAACAGCTTGTAATAGCTTCTTGCGACGGTGTCTCGCATCGGCGCGGGCGCCGCCTCGACCAGCTTGCGATAGCGCCGGGCCAGCCGCTTGCCCTGATAGCCGACCAGCCGCTCGGCGCGATAGGCCACCGGATCGGGCGGCAGCTGCGAGACCTCGGCGGGCCGCACGGCCTGGTCGGGAAAGGCCATCGCCCATCGCCCGATCTGGAAGGCGCGCTGGTTCTCGGCCACCTTGGCGCCGTTCAGGCGGATCGCCTCCAGGATCGCGTCCAGCGACAGCGGGATCAGCCCCTGCTGCCAGCACGCGCCCAGCACCAGCATGTTGGAATAGATGGAATCGCCCAGCATCCGCAGCGCCAGATCGTTGGCGTCGAAGAAGGCCACGCGATCGGTCAGCCGCGCCTGCAGCGACAGCCGCAGCCGGTCCGAGGGCACCTGGAAATCGCGGTTGCGGGTGAAGTCGCCGGTGATGATCTCGTGATCGTTGACCACCGCGCCGGTGCGGCCTTGGGTCATCAGGCCGACCGTCTTGGCACCCGCCGTCACCACCAGATCGCCGCCGATGACGCAATCGGCCTCGCCCACGGCGACGCGGATGGCGCTGATATCCTCGGGGCGCTCGGCCAGGCGCAGGTGGATATGGACCGCGCCACCCTTCTGGGCCAGCCCCGCCATTTCCATCATGCCCGCGCCCTTGCCGTCCATATGGGCGGCCTGCGCCAGCACCGCGCCGATGGTCACGACGCCCGTGCCGCCGACGCCGGTGATGACGATGTTATGGGTGCCGGTGATCGCGGGCAGCGCGGGCAGCGGCAGGTCGGGCAGATCGAAGGCCTCGGGTTTGGGCTTCCTCAGTGTGCCGCCCTTGACGGAGACGAAGCTCGGGCAGAAGCCCTTCACGCAGCTGAAATCCTTGTTGCAGCTGGACTGGTCGATCTGCCGCTTGCGGCCCAGTTCGGTGTCCAGCGGCACGATCGAGACACAGTTCGACTGCACCGAGCAATCCCCGCAGCCCTCGCAGACCTCGGGATTGATCCAGATGCGGCGGTCGGGATCGGGGAACTGGCCCTTCTTGCGCCGCCGCCGCTTTTCCGCCGCACAGGTCTGGACATAGAGGATCGCGCTGACGCCGGTGACCTTCTCCAGCTCGCGCTGAACGACCGGCATCTGGTCGCGGGTCTCGACGCGCAGGCCCTTGGGGAAGTCGGCGGGATCGACCTCTTCCTTCTCGTCATGCACGATGACCAGAGGGTCCACCCCCATCGCCACAAGCTCGCGCGCGATCTGCGGGGCGGTCAGGCCGCCCTCGTTGGGTTGCCCGCCGGTCATGGCGACGGCATCGTTGTAGAGGATCTTGTAGGTGATGTTGGTGCCCGCAGCCAGCGCTGCACGGATCGCTAGGATCCCCGAATGATTGTAGGTTCCGTCGCCAAGGTTCTGAAACACATGGGCTCTTGTGCTGAACGGCGCCTCGCCGATCCAGTTCGCGCCCTCGCCGCCCATATGGGTGAAGCCCTCGGTCTCGCGGCCCATCCATTGCACCATGTAGTGGCAGCCGATCCCCGCATAGGCGCGGCTGCCCTCGGGCAGACGGGTCGAGCTGTTATGCGGGCAGCCCGAGCAGAACCACGGGGTCCGGGTCGCGATCTCGGGGGCGTTGTCGTTGCGGCGCACCTCGGTCAGGCGGGCCAGTCCGGCGCGCAGGCGGTCGGTGCCGCGCCCCTCCTCGATCAGGATGGTGCCGATCTTCTGGGCGATGGTCACCGGGTCCAGCGCATAGCGGGTGGGAAACAGCTCCTCTCCGGTGCGGTCGTGCTTCCAGCCATGGACGCGGCGGCCGCGGCGGTTGTCGAAGATCGCCTCCTTCAGCTGCACCTCGATCAGCTTGCGCTTTTCCTCGACGCAGATGATCAGCTCCAGATCCTCGGACCATTCCTGGATGGACTTCATGTCCATGGGCCAGGTCTGCCCGACCTTGTAGGTGGTCAGGCCCAATCGCTCGGCCTCGACCTGATCGATGCCCAGCAGGGACAGGGCATGGACCAGATCCAGCCAGTTCTTGCCCGCCGCGACGAAGCCGATCTTGGCGCCGGGACGGCCCCAGACCCGGTGATCCAGCCGGTTCGCGCGGGAAAACGCCTCGGCCGCCCACCTTTTGTGGTCGATCATCCGCGCCTCCTGCGCGACCGGCGTGTCGCCGAGGCGGATGTTCAGCCCGCCCTCGGGCAGCGCGCGGTCCGGGGTCACGAAGGACAGCCGGTGCGGATCGCCATTGACGACCGAGGTCGCCTCGACCGTGTCCTTCATCGTCTTGAGGCCGGTCCAGACCCCCGCATAGCGCGACAGCGCGAAGCCATAGAGGCCATAGTCCAGGATCTCCTGCACGCCGGCGGGCGACAGGACGGGAATATAGGCGTCGATCATCGCCCAGTCCGACTGGTGCAGCACGGTCGAGCTTTCGCCCGTGTGATCGTCGCCCATCGCCATGACCACGCCGCCAAGCCGCGACGAGCCCGCCATGTTGCCGTGCTTCATCACGTCGCCGGACCGGTCCACCCCCGGTCCCTTGCCGTACCACAGCGCGAAGACGCCGTCATGGCGCCCCTCGCCGCGCAACTCGGCCTGCTGGCTGCCCCAGATGGCGGTCGCGGCCAGATCCTCGTTCAGGCCGGGTTGGAACAGCACGTTCGACGCGGCCAGCCGCTTGCCCTCGCGCATCATCGCCAGATCGACGCCGCCAAGCGGACTGCCGCGATAGCCGGTGACCAGCCCTGCCGTGTCCAGACCCGCGGCTTTGTCGCGTGCCGATTGCATCAGCATCAGGCGCACCAACGCCTGCGTGCCGTTCAACAAAACGTGTGGCTTGCCCAGGTCGAACCGGTCGGCCAGCGAAAATTCCTGCTTGCTCATCTTGTGTCTCCTCCCCAGCCTTGCGGCTCCCCCCGGCATTATAGGTCAGAATGGCTGACTTACGAAGACAAAATTCTTGGGTTGACGTGCGGACCTGCGGACCTCAGGTGAAAGGGACAGGTCTGCAACAGACGCATGGCTGATATGACAGGATTTTAAGGGATGGACTGGGACAAGCTTCGAATCTTTCACGCGGTGGCCGATGCGGGCAGCCTGACCCATGCGGGCGACACGCTGCACCTGTCGCAATCCGCCGTCAGCCGCCAGATCCGGGCGCTGGAAGAATCGCTTGGGACCACGCTGTTCCACCGCCATGCGCGCGGGTTGATCCTGACCGAGCAGGGCGAATTGCTGTTCGAGGCGACCAGCGCCATGGCGCGCAAGCTGGACAGCGCCTCGGCCCGCATCCGCGACAGCGAGGAGAACGTGCTGGGCGAGCTGAAGGTGACCACCACGGTGGGCTTCGGCACGCTGTGGCTGGCCCCGCGTCTGGTGAAGCTCTACGAGAAGTTTCCAGACCTGCGGATCGACCTCTTGTTGAAGGAACGCGTGCTGGACCTGCCCATGCGCGAGGCCGATGTGGCGATCCGCATGAAGGAGCCCAGCCAGTCCGACCTGATCCGCCGCCGCCTGCTGAACATCCGCATGCGGCTCTATGCCAGCCCCGAATACGTGGCCGCGCGCGGCATGCCGGTCACGCTGGAGGATCTGTCCAAGCACCGGCTGATCTGCCAGAAGCCCGACCAGCCGCAGGTCGCCGCCGGCGCCCGGCTGGTGCAGGAGCTGATGGCGCAGAATGTCGGATCGACCCTGACGGTGAACAACTATTTCGGCGTGCTGCAGGCGGTGCTGGCCAATCTGGGCATCGGCGTGCTGCCCGACTATCTGACCGCCGACCACCCGCAGCTGGTCCGCATCCTGCCCGACACCGAATCCGGCGAGGTGCCGGTCTTCCTCGCCTATCCCGAGGAGCTGCGCCAGACACGCCGCGTGGCCGTATTCCGCGACTTCGTGCTGGAGGAAATCCAGGCCTATCGCCGCCATCAAAGCGAAGCGGGCCAGACCTGATCCGGCAGCCATTACATTTGTGCATGGCCGCTATGCGGGGCGGACCGACCCATTCGTCTTGAAGAGTTCACAAACTGCACATAGATCGGGCTCAGAAGACGATGCTCGCTTAATTGCTCATCATCTTCTACCTCCCTGTTGGACTTAGGCCGGGCCTCGTGCCCGGCTTTTTTTTGTCCCGCGCCCGGGCCGCGCGGCCTTTCCATGCGCGCCGCCACGGCCTAAAAGGCCCGTGATTTCATGCGCAGGAAGGGCCCACCCATGCAGGAACCCCAGATCACCCCGGAACTGATCGCCGCGCACGGGCTCAAGCCCGACGAATACGACCGGATCCTGCAGATCATCGGCCGCACCCCCAGCTTCACCGAGTTGGGCATCTTCAGCGCCATGTGGAACGAGCACTGCTCGTACAAGTCCTCCAAGAAATGGCTGCGCACCCTTCCGACCGAGGGCCCGCAGGTCATCTGCGGTCCCGGAGAGAACGCGGGCGTCGTCGATATCGGCGACGGGCAGGCGGTGGTCTTCAAGATGGAAAGCCACAACCATCCCAGCTATATCGAGCCGCATCAGGGCGCCGCGACCGGAGTGGGCGGCATCCTGCGCGACGTCTTCACCATGGGCGCCCGCCCCATCGCGGTGATGGACGCGCTGTCCTTCGGCCGGCCCGAGCATCCCAAGACCGCGCATCTGGTCAAGGGCGTGGTCGAGGGGATCGGCGCCTATGGCAATGCCTTCGGCGTGCCGAATGTGGGTGGCGAGGTGCGCTTCCACCCCTCCTATGACGGCAACTGCCTGGTCAACGCCTTCGCGGCGGGCTTGGCCGATGCGGACAAGATTTTCTACTCCGCCGCCTCGGGCGTGGGCATGCCGGTCGTCTATCTGGGTGCCAAGACCGGCCGCGACGGCGTCGGCGGCGCCACCATGGCCAGCGCCGAATTCGACGACACGATCGAGGACAAGCGCCCCACCGTGCAGGTCGGCGACCCCTTCACCGAGAAATGCCTGCTGGAGGCCTGCCTGGAACTGATGGCCTCGGGCTCGGTCATCTCCATCCAGGACATGGGGGCGGCGGGCCTGACCTGCTCGGCGGTCGAGATGGGCGACAAGGGCGGCCTTGGGATCAAGCTGACGCTGGACCACGTGCCGCAGCGCGAAACCAACATGACCGCCTACGAGATGATGCTGTCGGAATCCCAGGAACGGATGCTGATGGTCCTCAAGCCCGAGAAGGAGGCCGAGGCCCGCGCCATCTTCGAGAAATGGGACCTGGATTTCGCCATCGTGGGCGAGACGATCCCCGAGGACCGCTTCCTGATCCTGCACGGCAATGACGTGGTGGCCGACCTGCCGCTGTCCAAGCTGGCCTCCAGCGCGCCCGAATACGACCGCCCCTGGGTCGAGACGCCCAAACCCGCCCCGGCCCCGGCGCTGCCCGCCATCGCGCCGCTGGACGCCCTGCGCGCCCTGATCGGCAGCCCCAACCATGCCCACAAGTCCTGGGTCTGGCATCAATACGACACGCAGGTGGGCGCCGACACGATCCGCCGTCCCGGGATGGGTGCGGGCGTGGTGCGTGTGCATGGCACACGCAAGGCGCTGGCCTTCACCAGCGACGTGACGCCGCGCTATGTCATGGCCAACCCCTATGAGGGGGGCAAGCAGGCCGTGGCCGAGGCCTATCGCAACCTGACCGCCGTGGGCGCCCTGCCTTTGGCGACGACCGACAACCTGAACTTCGGCAATCCCGAAAAGCCCGAGATCATGGGCCAGCTGGTCGGCGCCATCAAGGGCATCGGCGAGGCCTGCCGGGCGCTGGACTTCCCGATCGTCTCGGGCAATGTCTCGCTCTACAACGAGACCGACGGCAGCGGCATCCTGCCCACCCCCACGATCGGCGGCGTGGGCCTGATTGCGGATCTGGACGACATCATCGCGGGTCTGCCCTCGGACGGCGATCTGGCGCTGGTCATCGGCACGACGCAGGGCCATCTGGCGCAATCCGCCCTGGCCTGGGAGGCTTTCGGCATCGCGACCGGTGACGCGCCGCATGTCGATCTGGCCGCCGAGCGCCTGCATGGCGAGTTCCTGCGGGACCACCGCGCGCACCTCTCCTCGGCCACCGACCTCTCGGATGGCGGGCTGGCCCTCGCGGCCTTCGAGATGGCCGAGGCCGCGAGCCTTGGCGTCACGCTGGACAGCGCCGACATCGGCCAGCTCTTCGGCGAGGATCAGGCCCGCTATCTGGTCGCCTGCAGCCCGGAGGGCGCCGCCGCCCTGACGGCAGCCGCCGGCGCGGCGGGCGTTCCCTTGGCCCAGGTCGGGCGCTTCGGCGGCGACCGGGTGAGCCTTGGCGATGACGCGGCCCCCCTCTCTGAGCTGTCCGACCTCTACCGCAGCGCCTTTGCCCGCGCGATCAAGGGCGATGTGGCCGTCCACGCATGACCCTTGTCGCACCGCCGGGCTATGCCGCGCTGATCACCGCCGCGGGGCGCGGCACCCGGGCGGGCGGCGCGCTGCCCAAGCAGTGGCAGATGCTGGCCGGGCGCCCGGTCCTCGATCACGCGCTGGCGGCCTTCGCGGGCTTTCCGCGGATCGTGCTGGTCGTCCATCCCGACGACATGGCCTGGGCCATGGCGCGCTATGCGGGGCCCGTCACCCTGGTGACCGGCGGCCGGACCCGCGCCGCCAGCGTCCGCGCCGGGCTGACCGCACTCGGCGCGGAGGCCACCCATGTCCTGATCCATGACGGCGCCCGCCCCCTCGTGTCCGAGGCCGTCATCCAGGGCGTCATCGACGCGCTGCAGGCGGGGGCCGCCGCCGCAGCGCCCGCCCTGCCGGTCTCGGACGCGCTCTGGCGGGGCGCGGGCGGCACCGTCACCGGCACCGCGCCGCGCGACGGCCTCTGGCGGGCGCAGACCCCTCAGGGTTTCATCTTGGCCCAAATATCCATGGCGCATGATCGCCAGACGGATGACGCCGCCGATGATGTCGAACTTGCCCGCCTGGAGGGGATCGAGGTTGCCATCACCCCCGGCTCGGAAGACAATCTCAAGATCACCTACCCCGCCGATCTGGCGCGGGCCGAACGCATCCGGGGACGCGACATGGATATCCGCTTGGGCAATGGCTATGACGTGCATGCCTTCACGTCGGGCGATCACGTGACGCTCTGCGGGGTGCGCATCCCGCACGAGGCCGGGCTGCTGGGCCATTCGGATGCCGATGTCGGCATGCATGCCCTGACCGACGCCATCTATGGCGCGCTGGCGCAGGGCGATATCGGGCGGCATTTCCCGCCCTCGGACCCGCAATGGAAGGGCGCCGACAGCGCGATCTTTCTGGCCCATGCCGCAAGCCTCGCGCGCGACAAGGGGTTTCGCATCGGCAATGCCGACGTGACGCTCATCTGCGAGGCGCCCAAGATCGGCCCCCACGCGCTGGCCATGTCCCACCGCCTGTCCGAAATCATGGGGCTGGAGGAGGCGCGCATCAGCGTCAAGGCCACCACCTCGGAACGCCTCGGTTTCACCGGACGGCGCGAGGGCATCGCGGCCCTCGCCACCGCCACCCTCATCAAGGAATAACCCCGCATGGCGCGCCTTCTCTGCATCTGGTTCGGCGCGGGGCTGTTGCGCCCGGCCCCGGGCACCTGGGGCTCTGCCGTGGCCGTGGCGATGGGCCTCCTGATCCACCGCATCGGGCATTTCCCGCTGCTGGCGCTGGCCACCGGGCTGGTCATCCTGACGGGCTTCTGGGCCGTGGCGCAGTACACCGCCGGCATGGCCGATCCCGACCGCAGCGAGATCGTCATCGACGAGGTCGCGGGCCAGTGGCTGGCGCTGATGTTCCCGTCCTTCGGCTTCTGGATGATGGACCTGCCGGCCGAGACCTTCCCCTATCCGGGCTGGGTCGCGGCCTTCGTCTTCTTCCGGATCTTCGACATCCGCAAGCCCTGGGTCATCGGTCGCGCCGACCGCCGCCACGACACGGCGGGCGTGATGCTGGACGATCTGTGGGCGGGCCTCTTCGCGGGCGTGGCCACGATGATCGCGGCAGCGGCCTTTCACATCCCGATGATGCTGTGACGATCGCCGCCGAGGTCCTGCAGGCGGCCCGCGACCGGGGCGTGATGATCGCCACCGCCGAAAGCTGCACGGGCGGGCTGATCGCCGGCGCCCTGACCGAGGTGCCGGGATCGTCGGATGCCGTTGATCGGGGCTTCGTCACCTATTCCAACGCCGCCAAGATCCAGATGCTGGGCATCGCGCAGACCACGCTGGACGATCACGGCGCGGTCAGCGAAGAGATCGCGGCCCAGATGGCCGCTGGCGCGCTGCGCCTGTCGCAGGCGGGCATTGCGGTCGCCGTCACCGGCATCGCCGGCCCCGGCGGGTCCGAGCACAAGCCCGAGGGGCGGGTCTGCTTCGGCATCGCGCAGCCCTTCGGCACCGTCACCCAGACCGTCGAGTTCGGCGCCATCGGCCGCCACCGCGTCCGCGCGGCGACGGTCGAACATGCGCTGCAGCTGCTGCTGGACGCGCTGACGGCCTAGCCGCGCAGGATCGCGGCCAGCGCCGCGACATCCGCCTCGGGCGTGTCCCAGGCACAGACCAGACGCAGCGGCACCGGGTCCAGCCCCTCGGCCGACTTGTCGGGCCAGAGGTAGTACTGCGCCCCCGCCGCCCGGGCCCGGGCATGGGTCTCGGCCGGGATCGTCGCGAACACGGCATTCGATTGCACCGGCTGCAGCAGCTGGCCTCCACCGGCTTTGACGGCCTCGGCCAGCACCTGCGCATGGGCATTGGCGCGCCCCGCCAGATCCAGCCACAGCCCGTCCGTCGCCAAGGCCAGCATCTGCGCCGCCAGATAGCGGTTCTTGGAAAACACGTGCCCCGCCTGCTTGCGGCGATAGTCGAAGCCCTCGGCCTGGGCCGGGTCGAAGAACACCACCGCCTCGGCGGCCATCGCGCCGTTCTTGGTGCCGCCGAAGCACAGCGCATCGACGCCCGCCCGCCAGGTCAGATCCGCCGCCGACCCTCCGAGCGTCGCCACCGCATTGGAAAAGCGCGCCCCGTCCATGTGCAGGGGCAGCCCGGCCTCATGCGTGACGGCGGACAGCGCCGCGACCTCGGCGGCGGTATAGACCGTGCCCCATTCGGTCGCGTTGGTGATCGACACCATCGCGCTCAGCCCGCCGTTCAGCCCCGCACCCGCCCCGACATGAAGGGCTCGCGCCAGCGTCTCGGGCGCCAGCTTGCCGCCCGTGCCCGGCAGCGTCACCAGCTTGGCCCCGTGCGAGAAGAACTCGGGCGCCGCGCATTCGCTGGTCTCGATATGGGCGTCGTCATGGCAATAGATGCGCCCATAGGGCGGCGACAGCTGCGCGCAGACCAGCGCATTCGCCGCCGTGCCGGTCGAGACGAAGCGCACCACCGCCTCGGGCGCCTCCAGAACCTCGCGCATCGCCTCTTGCGCGCGCGCGGTCACCGGGTCGGCGCCATAGCCCATCATCGCGCCGGAATTGGCGTCGTTCAGGGCGGCCATGACGGCGGGATGCGCGGCATAGGCGTTGTCGGAGGCGAAATTCATGACAGATCCTCGATGATGTGGTCCTCCCACTCGTCCTCGGTCACCGACAGCTCGCTGACGGTCCAGCCGCGCACGCTGACGCCCGCCTCGTGCACGCTGTCGGTGCTGCCCGAGATCAGGTGGTGCCAGTCATGCAGGGGCCGCCCCTCGTGGCGCAGGCGATAGGCGCAGGTGACCGGCAGCCACCAGGCGATCTCCTTGATCTTGCCCGGGGTCAGCACCACGCAGTCGGGAACGTAATCATGGCGGTTGGGGTAGCTGGAACAGCGGCAGGCATCGCCGTCCAGCAGCTTGCAGGCGACGCGGGTGAAGGCCAGCTCGTTCGTGTCCTCGAACTCGATCTTGTTCAGGCAGCACTTGCCGCAGCCGTCGCAGAGCGCCTCCCACTCGTCGCGGGCCAGCTTCGGCAGAGGCAGTTCCCAGAAACGTTCGCGCATCTCAGCGGCCCGCCAGCAGGCGACGTGCGTCCTGCGCATCCCGGGCGATCTGGTCGATCAGCGCGGGCAGCCCGTCGAAGCTGGCCTCGTCGCGCAGGAAATCGACCAGGGCCACGGAGAGGTGTTGGCCGTAGAGGTCGCCCGAGAAATCGAACAGATGCACCTCCAGATTGGGGGCGTTGCGCCCGAACATCGGCCGCACGCCAAGCGAGGCAACCCCCTGGCAGGACAGCCGGTCCGGGCCGGTCAGCACATCGACCAGCACCGCATAGACCCCGAGGCGCGGCAGGTGCAGCCCGTCCATCACCATGTTGGCGGTGGGCCAGCCCAGCTCGCGCCCGCGCTTCTCGCCATGCACGACCTCACCCTCGATCCGGTGCCAATGGCCCAGCATGCGGCAGGCGTCATGGGTCTGCCCCTCGGCCAGCGCCGCCCTTATCGCGGTCGAGCTGTATTCGCCCTCGGCCGCGCCGACCAGCGGCACGATGGTCACGCCGAAGCCGTAACGTTCGCCCATCTCGCGCAGCGTGTCCGCCGTGCCGCGCCGGTTCTTGCCGAAGCAGAAATCGGCGCCCACGGTGACATGCGCGATGCCCAAGCCCTCGGCCAGGACCTCGCGGGCGAAGCCCTCAGGCGTCAGCCCCGCCAGGACCGGGCCGAAGGGCAGCTCGTAGAGCTGCTGCACGCCAAGCCGGGCCAGCCGGTTGGCCCGCGCCTCGGAATTCATCAGCCGGAAGGGGGCTGCGTCGGGGGCGAAATACTGGCGGGGATGGGGTTCGAAGGTCAGGATGCCCAAGGGCGCGTCGCAGGCCTCGCGGGCCGTGTCGATGACCGCGCGGTGGCCCAGATGGACCCCGTCGAAATTTCCCATGGCAATCGAGGCGCCGCGCGCCTCTTCCTTCAGTCCCGTCCAGTCGCGATGGATCTGCACTGCGCCCCCAGGGGGCAGCCGATGTGCCCCGTCAGTCGAACTTGCGGCTTGGGGCCAGCACGACCGCCTCGCCTTTCAGAACGACCGTATCGCCGACGAGGCAGCGGGTTGCAAGCGTGACCCGCCGCCGCGCATGGTCGATCGTCTCGACCGTGACCTCGGCCCGGACCATGTCGCCGGGGCGCACGGGGGCCATGAACTTCAGCGTCTGGCCCAGATAGACCGTGCCATGCCCGGGCAGTTGTTCCCCGATCACCGCCGAGATCAGCCCCGCCGTAAGCATCCCATGCGCGATGCGCCCCTCGAAGATGGTGTCGCGGGCATAGGCATCGTCCAGATGCACCGGATTGCGGTCGGTCGAGACCTGGGCGAACATCTCGATGTCGCGATCGGTGACCATCTTTTGCAGGTGGCGCATCATCCCAATCTCGAGATCCTCGATGACGATCGTGCCGCGGGGAAGGTTGTCCAGCATCTTGGGGTCCATTCGTCTGAAGTCCGGTCCTTGCACTTGATGCTGCATAGCAGCATGGGCGAGACATAGCAAGATTGTTCCGAAATACGCGACGAAGGTATAATATTCTTACTTACGCGTTCAAGACGCCCCGACGCAGAACGCCCGCGCCGGGGGGCGCGGGCGTTCGGGACGCGTCAGTCGCTGCCCTGTCAGCGCAGGCGACCGATCGCATAGGTCGGGGCCTTTTCCTGCACCTTCAGCCAGTGCAGCAGCATCTCCAGATCCGGGGTCTCGATATCGGCGCCGAAGGCATCCGCCGCCAGCCCGCCGGTCACGAAGATCGAATCGATCCCCTGCGCCACGGCGCCGGCGATGTCCGTCGAGATCCCGTCGCCCACCGCCAGATAGCGCGCGTCCGGGCCCAGGCCCATCAGCTGCCGCGCCCGGTCGTAAATCGGCGCATGCGGCTTGCCGAAATAGAGCGTCCGCCCGCCCAGGCTTTCGTAGAACTCGGCCAGCGCGCCCGCGCAATAGATGCGCACGTCGCCCAGATCCACGATGATGTCGGGGTTCGCGCACAGCATCGGCAGCCCCCGGTCGCGGGCGTCGAGGAAGCGGTCGCGGTAATGCTCGGGCGTCTCGCTGACCTCGTCGAAGGGGCCCGAGGCGACGATGCCCTCGGCCTCGGCCAGATCGACGCGGGCGACCGGCTCGGCCCCGGCATGGGCCTCGGGGATGTCAGTGAAGAAGCCGTCATCCTTGGCGGTGCCGATATGCCAGACCTTGCGCCCGACTGCGCCCGCGAACATCGCGTCCTGCGCGGCGTCGCCCGAGCTGACGATCAGATCCCAGGCATCGCGCGGCACGCCCATCAGGTCCAGCTGCGCGGCGACATAGGGGCCGGGGCGCGGCGCATTGGTCATCAGGCAGACGGTGCCCCCCTGCGCCCGGAACGCCTGCAGCGCCGCGACGGCGGCGGGATAGGGCTGCTTGCCATTGTGCAGGCAGCCCCAGAGATCGCAAAACAGCGCGTCATAGCCGGCCGAAATCTCGGCCAGCGACGAGAGGATCCGCGTCATCAGACCGCCAGGACAGGGATGATCTGCTTCTTGCGGCTCATCACGCCGGGCAGCACGACCGTGTCGCCGGTGACGGTCACGGCAAAGCTGCGCTCGGCCACGGATTTGACGAAGTCGTTGGGGACCAGCAGCGTGGCCTCTTCGCGCAGGATGTCGATGACGAAGAGCAGCACCTCCTCGGCACCGTCCTCGGCGGCGACGCCGGGCATGGCGGCCATCAGCGCGGCCTTGCGGTCCAGGATCACCTGCGGAGAGGTCGTCTCCAGCACCGAGATGCGCAGCTGGCGCCCGCCCAGCTCGTATTCCTTGCTGTCCATCTTCAGCAGCGCGGCCTCGCTGAAGGCGCTGACATCGGATTTCGCGGCGAACATCTCGGCCGCGAAACCGGAGATGGTCACGCCCAGATCGGCGGCCAGCTTCTCGGCCACGGCGCGGTCATGGGGCGTGGTGGTGGGGCTGCGGAATTCCAGCGTGTCGGACAGGATGCAGGTCAGCATCGCGCCCTTGATGCCCTCGGGGGCGCGGGCCATGTCCTCGCCGATCAGGTCATGCATGATCGTCGCGGTGCAGGCCAGCGGACGGACGGTGATGTTGATCGGCGTGCGGGTCTTGATGCCGCCGGCCAGCAGGTGGTGGTCGATGATCTCGATCACCTCGGCCTGGTCGATCGAGGCGGGCAGCTCGGCCGGGTTGTTCGTGTCCACGATCACGCAGCGGTCGCCCGCCGTCACGTCGGCGATGATCTGCGGCTTGTCCAGGTTCCAGCGGTTCAGCATCCACAGCGCTTCGGTGTTGGGTTCGCCCTGCAGGACCGCCTCGGCCGGGGTCTTGCGGCATTCGGTCAGATACCATGCCCAGATGAGGGGCGAGCCGGTCGAATCCGTATCGGGAGAGGTATGGCCGAAGACCTTGATCATGAGGCACCCTTGATGTTGTGCGAAAGGAAAATGCTGGTCGCCTTATAGGCAGGCCGCGTCACGTTGTCCACGTTCGCCACGCCGGGGCCTTAACGGCAAAAGGGCGCCCCGGGGGCGCCCTTTGATGCCGATCGGTTGGTGAAGGATCAGGCGGCGACGCGGGTCAGCAGGACCTCTTCGACGCGCTTCTGGGCCCCGCCCTCGTCCAGACCGCCGACGGCGGCGACTTCGCGGGTCAGGCGGTCCAGAGCGGCCTCGTATAGCTGGCGCTCGGAATAGGACTGCTCGCGCTGGTCATCGCAGCGATGCAGGTCGCGCACGACCTCGGCAATGGACATCAGGTCGCCGGAATGGATCTTCTGCTCGTATTCCTGCGCCCGACGCGACCACATCGCGCGCTTGACGCGGGCCTTGCCCTTCAGCGTCTCGAGGGCGCGATCGATCAGGTCGGGGGTCGACAGGCTGCGCATCCCGATTTCCGAGGCCCGCGCGGTCGGCACGCGCAGGGTCATCTTGTCCTTGTCGAACGAGATCACGAACATTTCCAGCCGGAGGCCCGCGACCTCCTGCTCCTCGATCGACACGATGCGACCGACCCCATGGGCCGGGTAGACGACAAAATCATCGGGACGGAATTCGTTCTTCTTGGCTTTCGACATCTGGCTTCCTCTGACATGCGCCCGCAAGACGGGCACAAAGGGCCGCAGGGGGCAGTGCCACCCTCGGTCCATTTTCGATCATGGTCACGCATCCCGCCCGGCAGAGAGCGGGAATGCGGCAGGCTTCAGGCGCAGCAGGGCAGATCCGCGGACCCGCAGACGACTGCGCAACATGAGAGATCATAACACAAAAATGACACGGAAAAAAGCGTCGCCTTCGGCACCGCCTTTCCAGGATCGATCACCTGCACAGCGTGCAATTTCAACGGCGTACCGGGCGCCCCTGCCCCCGGCCGTCCAATCCTGCGCGAATCAGTCGCCTTCGCCGGGCGCTTCCGAGAAATATTTCTCCAGCTTGCCGTCCTGTCCGTCCATCTCGGTGGCGGTGGGCAGAGGGTCCTTCTTGCGGGTGATCACCGGCCAAAGCTCGGAATACTTGCGGTTGAACTCGACCCAGGTCTCCATCGCCGGCTCGGTGTCCGGGCGGATCGCATCGGCGGGGCATTCAGGCTCGCAGACGCCGCAATCGATGCATTCGTCCGGATGGATGACCAGCGTGTTCTCGCCCTCGTAGAAGCAGTCCACGGGGCACACCTCGACGCAATCGGTGTATTTGCACATGATGCAGTTGTCGGTCACGACATAGGTCATGGGGCGCGCTCTTGTCTGGAACTTCGGCCTGTCACCTAGTCGTTTCACGCGGATCAATCAACCCGTCGCCGTTCAGGACCCCTCCCCGACCTCGGGCGGGCTGTCGTCGCGATAGAGCGCCTGCGCCTCGGCGGGGGGCCCGCGCCGCTCGCCCAAGGCCAGCACGGTCATCGCCCGCACGTCGCCATGGGCCGAGACGGTCAGCCGGTCGCCCGGGCGCACGGCCCGCCCCGGCTTGCGGCAGGGCTGGCCGTTCACGCGGATGCCGCCGCCCTCGATCCGGGCCGCGGCCAGACCGCGGGTCTTGAAGACCCGCGCATGGCACAACCACTTGTCCAGCCGCAGCCCGTCGACCTTTTCGGACAAGTCAGCCCTTGTCCTTCAGCTGCGCCAGGATCGCGAAGGGGCTGTCGGGATCGGCCTTCTTCTCGGGGCGCGAGGAGAAGGTCTTGGGGCCCTGATGGCTGGGCTTGCCATCGCGGCCGCCGCCGTCACGTCCATCGCGCTTGCCACCCCCGGTCTTGCCGGCGAACTTGCCGCCCGGCTTGCCCTGCCCGGGCCCGCCGCTGCGCTCACGCCGCTCGCCCTGCGGCGCGTCGCCGCGCGGGCGGTCTCCCGAGGGTCCAGCGCCCGAGGGTGCAGCGCCCTCCCTGGCCTGACCCTCGCGCGGGCCGTCACGGCGGGGACCGCGGCGCTGGCCCTGCGGACGCTCGCCCTCGGCGCGCTCTCCTTGGGACCGGTCACCCTGCGGACGGCGATTGCCGCGCGGCTTGGGCGCCCACCGGAAGCTGTAGAAGACTTCCATCTCGGGCACAGCCTCCTCGGGCGCGGTCGCCTCGGGGGTCGCTTCGCTTTCGACGGCAACGGCCTCGGAAGCCTCACCTTCGGCGGTCTCGGCCGACACCTCGGCAGACGCCGCAGCGGCCTCGGCTTCCAGGCGGCGCTTCTCGGCCTGCTCGGCCTCCCACTTGGCCCGGGTCTCGGCGGCCAGCACCGATTCCTCTTCGGTCATCGGCGCGTCGGATGCCTCGCCCTCGGGCACGGGTGCCACGACCGGAGCCTCGGCGGCCTTGACCTTGGGCCGCTCGCCGCGCTCGGCGGCATAGCCCAGACCCTGCATCAGGCCCGAGAACTGCTCCAGCGTCATGCCGGTGATCGACAGCATGTCGGGATTGGCCTCGAAGCCGCCGCGCGTATCCTGCGCCCGCAAAAGGTCCGCCAGACGTTCCAGCATGTCGATGCGGATCGCCCGCTCGCCCGCCGGGCGATAGCCCGACAGCGCATAGACCTGATCGGGCACCACATCCAGATGCGGGATCGTCACCAGACCGGGGGGCGGGCTTTCGGGAAATTCTGACAGGCCCTCGTGCAGCGACCACAGCACCAGACGCAGGCGCGTCGGCGCGGGCTTGAGCAGCGCGGGCAGGAAGATCGTGAACTGGCCGAAGCGGACGCCATGCTTGCGCAGCGCGCCGCGCGCCTCCTGATCCAGCTCCTTGACCTCGGTGGCGATGGCGTCGCGGGGCAGGATGCCCAGAGCCTCGACCAGCCGGAAGGCGAAGCCGCGCGCCAGACCCGTCAGCGCCTCGTCCTTCTGCAGGGTCACCAGCGGCTCGAACAGCGCGGCGATCTTGCGGTCGATGAAATGCTGGGCGCGACGGCGGACCTTGTCGGCGATCTCGGGGCCGGCCTCCTCGTCGACGAAGACCTCGACGCCGGGATGCAGGGGGTCGGCCCCCTTGACCAGCTTGCCCACGGCCTGGGTGCCCCACATCAGGCCCCCCTGCTCGGTATAGTCCATCTCGGTGTCGGGCGCGTTGTAGAACCGGTCCGCCCGCAGGTGGAACTCGGGCTTGAGCGCCTCATAGCTGGCGCGCGACAGCATCCGCGCCTCGTCAGCCGATCCGGTCTGGTCGGGGCGGAAGCGGAAGCCCTCAAGACGGCCGGCGAATTCGCCCTCGACCGTCACTTCGCCCTTGTCATTCACTTCGGCCACGAGGCTCTCCTTCTGCTTGAGCCGGCGCAGAAGCACGGATGTGCGCCGGTCCACAAATCTCTGCGTCAGCGCCGCGTGCAGCGCGTCCGACAGGCGGTCTTCTACAGCGCGCGTTTCCTCGCGCCAATGCTTTTCGTCCGCCACCCAGCCCGTTCTTTGCGCCACATAGGTCCAGGTGCGGATATAGGCCAGCCGTTTGGACAGGGCGTCGATATCGCCCTGCACCTTGTCGATGCGCGTGATGGCGCGGCCCAGCCAGTCGGCGGGGATATGGCCATCCTGCAGGAAGCCGAAGATTCGGGCCAGCAGGGTTGCGTGTTCCATCTGCGAAATCCCGCGAAAGTCGGGCACGCGGCACACATCCCACAAGAGCCGCACATCCCGCCCGCCCTGCACGCGGTCGCGGATCTCGGGCAAGGCGCCCAGGATCTTCAGCGTCGCGAGATCGTCGGCCTCGCGGCCCCGCGACAGCAGTTCATGGGCGGGGCCGGTTTCCAAACTGTCGATCAGCCGGTCCATCGTGCCGAATTCCAGCGCGCCGTTGCGCCAGGTCAGCCGCTGGATCGGGGCGAAGCGATGGTTCTCCAGCGCGTCGATCAGCCCCTCGTCCAGGATCTCGGCCTCGCCGGTGACGCCGAAGGTGCCGGGCTCGGTATGACGCCCCGCCCGGCCCGCGATCTGGCCCATCTCATGGGGAAACAACGAGCGTACCCGGCGCCCGTCGAACTTGTGCGTGGCACTGAAGGCCACATGTTTGATGTCCAAGTTCAGGCCCATGCCGATGGCATCGGTCGCGACCAGGTAATCCACCTCGCCATTCTGGTACATCTCGACCTGGGCGTTGCGGGTGCGGGGGCTCAGCGCACCCATCACGACCGCGCAGCCGCCCTTCTGGCGGCGCAGCAGCTCGGCCATGGCATAGACGTCGTCGACGCTGAAGCCCACGATGGCGCTGCGGGCGGGCATCCGCGACAGCTTCTTCGACCCGGCCCAGTTCAGCTTGGAGAACCGCTCGCGCCGGATGAACTGCGTCTCGGGGACCAGCGCGGCAATGGCCTTGCGCATCGTGTCGCTGCCCAGGAACAGCGTCTCGACCGTGCCGCGCATATGCAGCAGCCGGTCGGTGAAGACATGGCCGCGACCGGGATCGGCACAAAGCTGGATCTCGTCGATGGCCACGAAATCGGTCGCGATGTCGGGCATGGCCTCGGTCGTGGCCACCCAATACTGCACGCGGGGCGGCACGATCCGCTCCTCGCCCGTGACCAGTGCCACGACCGAGGGGCCGCGCGCCTTCACGATCCGGTCATAGACCTCGCGCGCCAGAAGGCGCAGCGGCAGGCCGATGACGCCCGAGCGATGCCCCAGCATCCGTTCGATGGCATGGTGGGTCTTGCCCGTGTTGGTCGGACCCAGGATGGCGGTGATGCGCCCGCGCGACGAGATGTTCATGATCTAGATATCGGTCCCAAGGCGCTGTCTTTCCAGACGGGCCACCGCATCGATCGCCTCCTGCTGGTGGGGATGGATCGCCAGGCTGGCCCGATAGGCGTCCAGCGCCCGGTCCGGATCACCCATTTCCTCCAGCATGGCGCCCAGCTGGGTCAGCGCGGCGAAATGGCGCGGCTCCAGCACCAGCGTGCGTTGCAGGTCGGACAAAGCGGGGCCGAACTGCCCGGACATGGCCAGCGCCGCCGCCCGGGCCTGGAAGCCCGCGGCGAAGTCGGGGGCATGGTCGGTCAGCGCGCTCAGATGTCCGATGGCCGTCGGCAGATCGCCCCTGTCCAGCGCCGCCTCGCCGCGCTGCAGCAGCAGGTCCATCGCGGCCGAGCCCGACCGCGACCAGTCCCTCAGGATGTCGCTTTCCGCGATGCGCCAGCCCTCGCCCGAAGGCTCGGCCAGCTGCGCGAAGGCGTCGTCCAGCGGATCGGCCCCGGCCGGCAGGGGCAACAGGCTTGCAAAGCCCATCAAAATCGTCAGAACCGGGTGACGCAGTGCCGCGACGGCATTATGGAAAACATGGCGGACCGGGGTCATAGCTCCGGTGTAACCCAGCCCGCAGGTCGGGCGCCAGCCAAAGCGCATCAGGAGACGTGAAATGAGCGAAGTCGTGACCAAGGCCGTCGAGCAGCTGTCCACCAAGATCGACAGCTTCGATTCGACGGCGAAATTCGTCATCACCGGCGAAGGCGCCATCATGATCGACGAGAACGGCGTGCGCGCCGGCGACGAGGAGGCCGAGGTCACCCTGACCGCCAGCCGCGAGACCTTCGAGGGAATCATGAACGGCGACGTGAACCCCGCCACCGCCTTCATGATGGGCAAGCTGAAGGTCGACGGCTCGATGGGCGTGGCGATGCAGCTGGGCCAGAAGCTGGCCTGATCCCATGCAGCAGGCGCCGTTCCATCAACTGCCCGACGACCGGTCGGCCCCGGCCCGGGCCTACTGGACGCAGGCGGATGACGATCTGCGCCTGCGGCTGGCCCATTGGCAGGCCCCGGGCGACGACCCGCAAGGCAGCGTCCTGCTGTTCCCCGGGCGCACCGAATATGTCGAGAAATACGCCCCCGTGGCGCATCGCCTGACCGCCCAGGGCTATGACGTGCTGTCGATCGACTGGCGCGGGCAGGGCATGTCCGACCGCCTGCAGGCCGATCCCCGCTTGGGCCATATCGGTGATTTTGCCGATTACCAGCGCGACGTGATCGAGATGATCGTCGCGGCCAAGCATCTGGACCTGCCCCGCCCCTGGCACCTGCTGGCCCATTCGATGGGCGGCTGCATTGGCCTGGCCGCGCTCGGGGCCGGGCTGCCGGTGCAGAGCGCGGTCTTCTCGGCGCCGATGTGGGGGATCAACCTGCGCCGCGTGCAGCATGGCATGGCGCTCGGCATCGCCTATCTGGCGGGCCGCGTGGGGCGCGGCGGGTTGGCCGCGCCGCGCAGTGGCGGTGGCGCGACCACCTATCCGCTGGACGAAAGCTTCAACGCCAACCTGCTCACCCGCAACGGCGACGAATGGGCGCGGCTGGTGCGCGAGGCCGTGGCCTGGCCCGACCTCACCATCGGCGGCGCGACCTTCGATTGGGTCGGCAAGGCGCTGAACGAATGCACCCGCCTGTCGCGCCTGCCCTCGCCCGATCTGCCGATGCTGGTCTCGCTCGGCAGCGACGAACGCATCGTCTCGCCCCAGGCCATCCGCGACCGCGCCGCCCGCTGGCCGGATGCGGACCTCCTGGTCATCCCCGGGGCCCGCCACGAGATCCTGATGGAAACCGACGAACTGCGCGAGCCCTTCTACGCCGCGATGCTGGCCCGCTTCGCCGCCGGCTGAGCCCCACACGCCCTGACGGCCCCCTGCGACGGTCCCGAAATATCCTCGGGGGGAGACGCCGCAGGCGGCGGGGGGCAGACGGCCCCCCTGCCCCCTCGGGCAGAAGGCACAGCCCTCAGGCGTCGGCCCTCGACCGCTCGGACGGGGTGGCGACGTTCGTCATCCGCAAGCGGATGCGCTTGAGCCGCCGGGGATCGGCCTCGACCACCTCGAACTCCGCCCCCGAGGGATGGGTGATGACCTCGCCGCGCAGCGGCACCCGCCCGGCCAGCATGAAGATCAGACCGCCAAGCGTGTCGACCTCCTCATCCTCGTTCTCGACCAGGCGCAGCCCGGTCTCGGCCTCGACATCCGACAGGGCGGCGCGGGCCTGGATCAGCCATTGGCCGGTCTTCTCGTGGATCCACAGCCCGCCCTCGTCCTCGTCATGCTCGTCCTCGATCTCGCCGATGACCTGCTCGATCAGGTCCTCGATCGTGACCAGGCCGTCCACGCCGCCATATTCGTCGATGACCAGCGCCATGTGGATGCGCTTCTGCTGCATCTGCTGCAGCAGCACCCCGATGGGCATCGAGGGCGGCACGTACAGCATCGGGCGCAGCATCGGGCGCAGGGTGAACTTGCCGCCCGCGCCGAAGCCGTGCTTCAACGTCAGGTCCTTGAGGTGGATCAGCCCCAGAGGACTGTCCAGCGTGCCCCGGAACACCGGGATGCGCGTGAACCCGTGCTCGCGGAACATCGTCACCAGATCGTCCAGGGTGATGTTCAGCGGCGCCGCGATGATCTCGACCTTGGGGATCGCCACGTCATCGACCCGCATCCGGCGCAGGTTCACCAACCCGGGGCGGCCTGCGGCGTGATGCTCGCCCTCGTCGCCCTCGGTTTCAGAGGAATCGCCGCCCTTCAGGGCGTCGATCACCCGCCCGAAGAAGCCGCGGGGACTGGCCGGCTCCTGCTCGGCCTCGTCGGCCCGGTCACGATCGGGAACGGGGGACAGGTCCTGCGCGGGCTGCTCGGATAATCGGGTGTCGGACGTCATCGGGCGGTTTCTCCATAGGGATCGGGCACGTCCAGACGGGCGAGGATCGCGCGCTCCGTCGTTTCCATGCGTTCGGCGTCGGGGTCGGTGTCGTGGTCATAGCCCAGCAGATGCAGGGTCGCGTGGACCAGCAGATGCAGGACGTGATGGTCGAAGGGCTTGCCCTGCGCCTGCGCCTCGGCGGCGCAGGTCTCGTAGGCGATGGCGATGTCGCCCAGCTCATCCTCGTCGGGGATCTCGGGCGCCTCGCCCGGCGGGTGCGGCAGATGCTCGACCGAGGGCCAGGACAGCACGTTCGTGGCGCGCGGCTTGCCCCGGAAATCGGCGTTCAGGCTGGCGATGCGGGCATCGTCGCAGCCCATGACCACCACCTCGCCGCCGATGCGGTGCCATGACAGCGCCGCCTCGACCGCTTTGGCCGCCAGGTCGTCCAGACCGGCGGCCTCCCATCGGTCATCCTCGATGACGCAATCGGCAGTGATCTCGTCAGGCATCGTTCCGCATCATCCGGCGCGGGACATATTGCCCGCGCATCTCCTCGGTTTCGCCGCGGGCATGGGCCGCGATTTCCTCGGCGTCATACGCCTTGATGATCCGCGCGACAAGCGGATGGCGCACGACATCATCGGCGGTGAAATAGCTGAAGCTGATGCCTTTCACGTCCTTCAGGACCTTTTCGGCGTCGATCAGGCCGGACTGCATGCCGCGCGGCAGGTCGATCTGGGTGCGGTCGCCGGTGATGACCATCCGCGACCCCTCGCCCAAGCGCGTCAGGAACATCTTCATCTGCATGGAGCTGGCGTTCTGCGCCTCGTCCAGCACCACGAAGGCGCGGCTCAGCGTGCGGCCCCGCATGAAGGCCAGCGGCGCGATCTCGATGCGCTTCTCCTCCATCAGCTTCTGCATCTGCTTGCCGGGCAGGAAGTCGTTCAGCGCGTCATAGAGCGGCTGCATGTAGGGATCGACCTTCTCCTTCATGTCCCCGGGCAGGAAGCCCAAGCGCTCGCCCGCCTCGACGGCGGGGCGGGACAGGATGATCTTGTCGACATGGCCGCCGATCAGCATGGTCACGCCCACGGCGACCGCCAGATAGGTCTTGCCGGTGCCCGCCGGCCCGATGCCGAAGGCCAGCTCGTTCTGGAACAGCGCGCGGACATAGGCCTTCTGCGCCTCGGTGCGCGGCTCGACCGATTTCTTGCGGGTGCGCAGCTCGTAATTGCCCTGCGCGAACATCTCCATCTGCTCGGCCGGAGTCACTTCGGCGGCGGGCTCGACGCCCATGCGCAGGGCGGCCTCGACCTCGGCCAGGCTGACGGGGCGGTGCTGCTCCAGCCGGGCGTACAGACCGCGCAGCAGGGTCGCGGCCTCGGACTGCGCCTCGGGGCCGCCGACGACGGCGATCTGGTTGCCGCGGCGCAGGATATGGACGCCAAGCGCCTCCTCGATGCGGGCCAGATGGCGGTCATTGGCCCCGCAGAGGTCGATCAGCAATCGGTTGTCGGGAAATTCCAGAAGGGTTTCGGCCGTGGGTGCGGTGACGGGTGGCGTCGGGGTCAGGCCCAAATGTCTCTCCTGTTCAGGCGTGTGATCTCAAGGTGGCAAGCCTGCGGGATTCGCACAAGGTCGCGCGACCCGCATCCGGCGATGAATTGCCGCAGAACGTGGCAAAACACGGGCCATGGCGCAAAAGTTGCATCACGGCGCGGCAAAACCGGCCCGAGGCGCCGGGGATCTGCCCAGGAAAGCGGCCAGCGCGGGGGCCGCGTCCATCCCGGCCACCGGCCCGTCATGGGCGATCCGCCCGCCCTGCAGCAGCGCCACCCGGTCGCCGATCAGCCCGACCGAGGCCATGTCATGGGTGATGGTCAGCGCCGTGGCGCCCGTCTCGGTCACGATGCCGCGGATCAGCGCGTCGATGGCGCGGGCGCGGATCGGGTCCAGCCCGGTGGTCGGCTCGTCGAAGAAGATCACCTTGGGATCGTCGGCGATGGCCCGGGCGAGGCCCGCCCGCTTGGCCATGCCGCCCGACAGCTCGGCGGGCATCAGGTCGGCGGTCTCGGGGCCCAGGCCCACGCGGGCCAGCTTGTCCAGCGCGATGCCCCGGGCGCGGTCGTCGGACATGCGCTGGCGCAGGCGGAACGCGACGTTCTGCCAGACCGACAGGCTGTCGAACAGCGCCGCCCCCTGAAACAGCATCCCGAAGCCCGCCAGGAAGCGCGCCCGCGCGGCCCGGTCCAAAGGCTGGCCCTGCCACAGGATGCGGCCCGCCTCGGGCGCCTCTAGCCCCAGGATGCATTTCAGCAGCACCGACTTGCCGGTGCCCGACTGCCCGATGACGCAGAGGCTTTCGCCCTGCCCCAGTGTCAGGTCCACTCCGTCCAACACGCGCGCGGCGCCGAAGGATTTCTGCAGGCCCCGGATCTCGATCATTCGAAGAACAGCCCCGTCAGGATGAAGTTCGCGGCCAG
The DNA here is from genome assembly GCF_005048225.1 of Paracoccus gahaiensis. Classification (GTDB taxonomy): domain Bacteria; phylum Pseudomonadota; class Alphaproteobacteria; order Rhodobacterales; family Rhodobacteraceae; genus Paracoccus; species Paracoccus gahaiensis. The sequence continues at coordinate 80,148 of NZ_SUNI01000001.1, read as the reverse complement.
GATCCCCACGGCGGCCGCGACCACGGCCGAGGTCGTGGCGCGTCCCACGCCCGCCGCGCCGCGCCCCGAGCGCATCCCGAACCAGCAGCCCGACAGCGTCACGACCAGTCCGAAGACCGCGCCTTTGATCAGTCCCGAAGTGACGTCCCAGGGCTCCAGATAGGACCAGCTGCCGCTGATGTAGGTGGCCGAGGAAAAGCCGAGCGATCCGGTCCCCACCAGCCAGCCGCCCATGATCCCGATGATGTCGCCCACCGCGACCAGCACCGGCATGGACAGGATCCCGGCCCAGAGGCGCGGCGTCACCAGCCAGCGGACCGGATCGGTGGACAGCGTCACCAGCGCGTCGATCTGTTCGGTGACGCGCATGGTGCCCAGTTCGGCGGCGATGGAGCTGGCGACGCGCGCCGCCACCATCAGCCCCCCCAGCACCGGCCCCAGTTCGCGCACCATGCCGATGGCCACGATGGCGGGCACGACGTCGCTGGCTTGGAACCGGGCGCCGCCGGAATGAATCTGCAGCGCCAGCGCCGCCCCGGTGAAGAGCGCGGTCAGCCCGACGACCGGCAGGGACAGCCAGCCGATCTGGATGATCTGGTGCAGCAGCGCGCGGCCCGGGAAGGGGCGCAGCCCGACGAGGCCGCGCGCGGCAAAGAGTGCGACCGCGCCGATGCCGCGCGTCACCCTCAGCGCGGGGCGGCCGACCGCCCGGAGGGGGGTCACACCCAGGTCCGGGCGTAGCGCAGGCCAAGCGAGGTCAGCACCTCGTAGCCGATGGTCCCGGCCAGATCGGCCAGCCGGTCGATGGGCTGGGCCGGGCAGATCAGCGCCAGCCGGTCGGGAACCTCGGCCAGATCGGTCACGTCCACGGTGATCAGGTCCATCGAGACCCGACCGACGATGGGACAGGCCGTCTTTCCCGCGTAAAGCTGGGCGCCGCTGGAGGACAGGGCCCGCAGGATCCCGTCCGCATAGCCTGCATCGACCGTCGCGATGCAGCTGTCGCGCGCGGCGTGCCAGGTGGCGCCATAGCCCACCATCTCGCCCGCGGCGACCGCCCGCGTCTGGATCACGCGCAGCGACAGCGTGACCACGGGCCGCGCCTCGGCAAAGGGCATCCCGCCATAGAGGCCCACCCCGGGCCGCACCATGTCGAAGTGATAGTCCGGCCCCAGCAGGATGCCCCCGGTCGCGGCCAGCGACCGCGGCACGTCGCAGCCCTCGGTCATGGCGCGGAAGGCGGCCAGCTGCGCGGCATTGGCGGGGTGGTCGGGTTCGTCCGCGCAGGCCAGATGCGACATGATGAACTCGGGACGCGCGGCCAGTGCCTCGGCGCGGATGGCAGACCATTCGGCGGCCTCCATGCCAAGCCGGTTCATGCCGCTGTCCAGCTGGATGGCGAAGGGCTTGCCCGGACGCAGGACACGGTCGCGGAAGAACTGCGCGGGGCTGTTCAGGACCGGGGTCAGGCCGGTCAGATCCTCGCCCGCCATATGGCCGGACAGGATGTTGATGCGCGCATCGGGCGGCAGCAGGGGCCGGATCGCCCGCCCCTCGCGCGCCAAGGCCACGAAGAAGTCCCGCACCCCAGCCTTATAGAGCGCCGGGGCGACCCGGTCGGCGCCCAGGCCATAGGCATCGGCCTTGACCACGGCGGCGGCGCGGGAACCGGGCGCCCGGGCGGCCAGTGCGGCGTGATTGGCCAGGATGGCCGCGAGGTCGATCTGCAATCCCATGGCCCTCGATTGCCTCTGCGGCCGTGCCGCGTCAAGACCCGTCGCGCGAGGCCATGTTTGCAGATTTTCAGTTTGCTGATCCAATCCGCTGTCTTGTTTGCAAATTCCCCCGATTTTCCTTTGCGCGGCCCGCGCCACCCGCTAGCCTGCGCTGTGATCGAGGGAGGCCCGCCATGAAGGACATTCTGCAGGAACTGGAACGGCGCCGCGCCGAAGCCCGGCTTGGCGGCGGCCAGCGCCGCATCGACGCCCAGCACGCCCGCGGCAAGCTGACCGCCCGCGAGCGGGTCGAGCTGCTGCTGGACGAGGACAGCTTCGAGGAATTCGACATGTTCGTCGCCCATCGCAGCACGGATTTCGGGATGGAATCCGACCGTCCCTATGGCGACGGGGTGGTGACGGGCTGGGGCACGATCAATGGGCGCATGGTCTATGTCTTCAGCCAGGACTTCACCGTCTTCGGCGGCAGCCTGTCCGAAACCCATGCCCAGAAGATCTGCAAGATCATGGACATGGCGATGCAGAACGGCGCCCCGGTGATCGGCATCAACGATTCGGGCGGCGCCCGCATCCAGGAGGGCGTGGCCAGCCTTGCGGGCTATGCCGACGTGTTCCAGCGCAACATCATGGCCTCGGGCGTGATCCCGCAGATCAGCGTCATCATGGGCCCCTGCGCGGGCGGCGCGGTCTATTCGCCGGCCATGACCGACTTCATCTACATGGTGCGCGACACCTCCTACATGTTCGTGACCGGCCCCGACGTGGTCAAGACCGTCACCAACGAGGTCGTCACCGCCGAGCAGCTGGGCGGCGCCGGCACGCATACCAAGAAATCTTCGGTCGCCGACGGCGCCTTCCAGGACGATGTGGAGGCGCTGTCCGAGATCCGCCGCCTGTTCGATTTCCTGCCCCTGAACAACCGCGAGAAGGCGCCGGTGCGGCCCTTCTTCGACGATCCGGCGCGGATCGAGCCCAGCCTGGACACGCTGATCCCCGACAACCTGAACCAGCCCTACGACATGACCGAGCTGATCGCCAAGATCGCGGACGAGGGCGATTTCTACGAGATCCAGAAGGATTTCGCGGGCAACATCATCATCGGCTTCATTCGGATCGAGGGGCAGACGGTCGGCGTCGTGGCCAACCAGCCGATGGTGCTGGCGGGCTGCCTGGACATCGACAGCTCGCGCAAGGCGGCGCGCTTCGTGCGCTTCTGCGACGCGTTCGAGATCCCGATCCTGACGCTGGTCGACGTTCCGGGCTTCCTGCCCGGCACGGGGCAGGAATATGGCGGCGTCATCAAGCACGGCGCGAAACTGCTCTTCGCCTATGGCGAGGCGACGGTGCCCAAGGTCACGGTGATCACCCGCAAGGCCTATGGCGGGGCCTATGACGTGATGGCGTCCAAGCATCTGCGCGGCGATTTCAACTATGCCTGGCCCACCGCCGAGATCGCCGTGATGGGTGCCAAGGGCGCGGTCGAGATCCTCTATCGCAGCGAGCTGGGCGATCCCGACAAGATCGCCGCGCGCACCAAGGACTACGAGGACCGCTTCGCCAATCCCTTCGTGGCCGCGGAAAAGGGCTTCATCGACGAGGTGATCCAGCCGCGCTCCACGCGCAAGCGGGTGGCCCGGGCCTTCGCCTCGCTGCGCGGCAAGCAGCTGACGAACCCGTGGAAAAAACACGACAACATTCCGTTGTGATGACGCAGGCGGGGCGCGGGATGCACAAGGTCGTGAATGATGCAGCGGGGCCACAGCCGCGCGGCGCTGTGGCGGCGGACCTGTCCGGTCCCTGTCTGCGGGCCGGTCGCTTGGCTATCATGCGGGTCAGGTCGGCTGTCCAACAAGCCGTCCATAACTCGAGCAGACGGGCGCACCGCCGCCCGCATCACAGGAGCATTCATCCATGTCGAAGAAGATCGTTCTGGGCTTCGTGCTGGTCTCGGCCTTTGCCGCCTGCCAGCGTCAGCAGCCCGCCGACGTCTATGTGCCCACCGCGCCCGCCCCGGTGGTCAACCCCGTCACGACCGAACCGGTCTATAGCGGCAAGTTCGGCTAACACCCGTATCCACATCCTTGCGCGCGGGCGGCCTGCCCGCCCGTGCGCGGCGACAGGCCCCCTGCGCCCCAGCAAAGGGGCCCAGCCATGCTGAAGCATCGCGGCTTTCCCGGGCGTCTGCCCGGCACAGATTTCCAGTTCACCATCCGGCGCGAGAACCGCAAGAAGGGCGCCACGCCCATCACCAAGCGCGAGCGGTTCAAGGACCGCCGGCCCGCCGACAAGCGCGCCGATGCGGGCTTCCTGTCCGCCCTGATCGCCAAGTTCGGCGACGAGCCCTTTCCCCGCGGCAACCTGGATGCCGGGCGCCTGTCCTGGCTGATCGGGCGCGAGGTGCGGGCCGTGGGCGAGTTCGATCCCGCCGATTACGACCAGCTGCTGCAGGTCGACATGGCCGCCGCCGAGGCGGGCTTCCCCGAGCTGTTCGTCCAGGACGCGCCCCCCGCCTTCGATTGGGACGACGCGGATGGCTGGGACGACGACGATGACGGGGATGACGCCCGCTGATGCGCAGGTTGATGCTGAACCCCTTGAAGTCACACGCATGTCAGTTTGACGCGGGGCGCGGCTGTGCGATAACGGGTATCGACCTACAACCGGCCCCCAGGGGGCCCAACACGACAGGCTTCATTTCATGCAAAAGATCTTCACTCTTCGTCTTGCCGGTCTGGCTCTGGTCGCGGCCGGTCTGTCCGCCTGCGCCCCCGGCTATCAGGGCGGCGGCATCACCCCGGACGCGCAGCGCGCTGCCGGCGGCGCCGTGGCGGGTGCGGTCATCGCCCGCGCGCTGGACGAGGATATCGCCACCGGTGCGGCCATCGGTGCCGTCGGCGGCGCGCTCTGCGACGACGCCGGCGTCTGCCAGCGCCGCTACTGATCCACTAAGACCGGGGCAGCCCGCAGATCGCGCGGCTGCCCGCCAACCCACGGGATTCACATCATGTCCAAGTATTTCGCCATCGCCGCTCTGGTCGGCACGACCGCCATTGCGGGCTGCACGCAGGGCATCAACCCGACCGACACGGATCGCGCGCTCATCGGCGCCGGTGTCGGTGCAACCATCGCCAGCGTCAGCGGTGAAAACGCCATCCAGGGCGCGGCCATCGGCGGCGCGGCGGGTGCGCTGTGCAACGACTTCCGTCTGTGCCAGTGACGACCTGACCGGCGCGTCCTGCGCGCCTTCGGCCTGCCAGACCGTCCGAAGCCCCGTGCTTCGGACGGTTTTTTCATGTTCCGTCCTGGGGGGGAGCCCATGTTCAAGAAGATCCTGATCGCCAACCGGGGCGAGATCGCCTGCCGCGTCATCAAGACCGCGCGCAAGATGGGCATCGCCACCGTCGCCGTCTATTCCGACGCCGACCGCAATGCGCTGCATGTGAAGATGGCCGACGAGGCCGTCCATATCGGCCCCTCGCCCGCCAGCCAGTCCTATATCGTGATCGACAGGATCATGGAGGCGATCCGCCAGACCGGCGCCGAGGCGGTGCATCCGGGCTACGGCTTTTTGTCCGAGAACCGCAAGTTCGCCGAGGCGCTGGAGGCCGAGGGCGTCGTCTTCATCGGCCCCCCCTCGGGCGCGATCGAGCAGATGGGCGACAAGATCACCTCGAAGAAGCTGGCGCAGGCAGCCGGCGTCAGCACCGTGCCGGGCCATATGGGCCTGATCGCGGATGCCGACGAGGCGGCGGCGATCAGCGCGGGCATCGGCTATCCGGTGATGATCAAGGCCAGCGCCGGCGGCGGCGGCAAGGGCATGCGGATCGCGTGGAATGACGACGAGGCGCGCGAGGGTTTCGAATCGTCGAAATCCGAGGCCGCCAGCAGCTTCGGTGACGACCGGATCTTCATCGAGAAATTCGTCACCCAACCGCGCCATATCGAGATCCAGGTGCTGGCTGACCAGCACGGCAACGCGGTCTATCTGCACGAGCGCGAATGTTCGATCCAGCGCCGCAACCAGAAGGTCGTCGAAGAGGCGCCGTCGCCCTTCCTCGACGAGGCGACGCGGGCCGCGATGGGCACGCAGGCCGTCGCGCTGGCCAAGGCCGTGGGCTATACCAGCGCGGGCACGGTCGAGTTCATCGTTGACGGCGACCGCAACTTCTATTTCCTCGAGATGAACACCCGGCTGCAGGTCGAACATCCGGTGACGGAACTGATCACCGGCGTCGATCTGGTCGAACAGATGATCCGGGTCGCGGCGGGCGAGACCCTGCCCTTCGCGCAGTCGGACCTGAAGATCACCGGATGGGCGATGGAAAGCCGTCTTTACGCCGAGGATCCCTATCGCGGCTTCCTGCCCTCGATCGGGCGCCTGACCCGCTATCGTCCGCCCGCCGAGGTCTCGGCCGGGCCGATGCGCGCGCAGAACAAGTGGCTGGCGCAGGGCACGCCCTCGGGCGAGGCGGCGGTCAGGAACGACACCGGCGTCTTCGAGGGCGGCGAGATCAGCATGTTCTATGACCCGATGATCGCGAAGCTGTGCACCTGGGCGCCGACGCGCGGCGCGGCGATCGAGGCGATGCGCGTGGCGCTGGACACGTTCGAGGTCGAGGGGATTGGCCACAACCTGCCCTTCCTGTCGGCGGTCATGGATCATCCGAAATTCGTGTCGGGCGACATCACCACGGCCTTCATCGCCGAGGAATATCCCGACGGCTTCCAGGGCGCGACCCTGCCCGAGGACGAGCTGCGCCGCCTGGCCGCCGCCGCCGCCGCCATGCACCGCGTGGCCGAGATCCGCCGCGCCCGCATCAGCGGCCGGCTGAGCAATCACGAACGCCATGTGGGCGAGAACTGGGTGGTCTTCGCGGGCGGGCATGAGTTCGCCTGTCGCGTGGTGCCCGACCGCGAGGGGGCCGAGGTGCAGGTCGACGGCAAGGCCCTGCGCGTCGAAAGCGACTGGCGCCCCGGCCAGACCCTGGCCCGGCTGGAGGTCGATGGCCGCCCGCTGGTCCTCAAGGTCGACAAGATCGCCGCCGGCCTGCGCCTGCGCAGCCGGGGCGCCGATCTGCGCGTCCATGTCCGCAGGCCCCGCGCCGCCGAACTGGCCCGGCTGATGCCCGAGAAGCTGCCCCCCGACACGTCGAAGTTCCTGCTCTGCCCGATGCCCGGGCTGATCGTAAAGATCAACGTGGCCACGGGCGACGAGGTGCAGGAAGGCCAGGCGCTGGCCACGGTCGAGGCGATGAAGATGGAGAACATCCTGCGCGCCGAGCGCAAAGGCGTGGTCAAATCCGTGACCGCCGCCCCCGGCGAAAGCCTGAAGGTCGACGAGATCATCATGGAATTCGAATGATCGCCCTGCTGCCCCCGGCCCTGCTGGCCGCCCTGCTCGCCCTTGGCGGGGCGGCGGGCGTCTTAGTGGTCGCGGGCGGCGCGGTCCTTCCCCTGGGCAGCATCGACCTGCCCTTGGCCTACATCCTTCCGCCGCTGGTCGCGCTGGCGCTGTTCCAGCTGGTCTTCGGGGCCTTGGCGCGGCGCTGGCGGGGCCTCGGGTTCTGGCTTGTGGCGCTGCCAGTCTCGGCACTGATCTGGGGGGCCGGGCTGTGGCTGCTGCTGGACGCGCGGATCACCATTCCGCAGGCGCTTGCGGGTACGGCGATCGGCCATCTGGCGGCGTTGCTGGCAGCTTTGGCCGGGATTCGGGGGCGCCGGGATGGGCGGTGATCAGTCGGCCTCCCGGCGGCGCATCGGCATGCTGTCGATCAGGGCGATGATCTCGTCCGGGGTCACCGGGCCGTCGCGGTCCAGCTTGATGCCGCCATCCTTGCCGATCAGCAGAACCCGCAGGCCCGCCGCGGGGCGCAGGTCTTCGGCGCCCGGCCCGTCGGTCAGCAGCGTCACCTCGCGCTCGGCCAGCGCGCCGGAGGCGGCACGCATCCGGGCGATCTGGTCCGCGACCGGCCCCTCCTCGCCCAGCACGACGACCGGGCGGGCCTGCCAACGCAGCTGCGCTAGGGTGTCGGTCTGCAGGGCGGCCACGGGCAGGCCCGCGCCCCGGCCTGTATCGGCGGGCGCCATCACCGGCCAGAAGGCCATCGCGGCGGTCAGACAGAATCGCATCGCATCTCTCCCCACTGTCCGGACAGGACGCCTGCGGGCGGCGGCAGGTTCCCATGCCGCCGCTTGACGCGCTTCTCAGCCCGCAGCTGCAGCAGGCCGTGGTCACCGGCCTGTTCGTGGCCATCGGCTGGATCGTGGTCGCCGCGCAGACCCGCCGCCGCGACGCGGCCCTGCGCCGCGCACGCGAGACCGACCTGCAGCGCGCCCTCTTGGCCGAGATCCGCGCCCATGTCTTCGCGCTGGAACAGCAGACCCCCTCGCCCGAGGATGCCGAGGCCTTGATCGCGCGCATCCGCTCGGGCGATTTCGTGCCCACCCTGCCCCAGCAGGCCAATGACCGGATCTTCGGCGCGGTGATCGCCGACATCCACATCCTGCCCGCACCGGTGATCGACCCGATCGTACTGTATTACCGGCTGCTGTCGATCATGGGGGCATTGGCCACCGACCTGCGGCGCATCGCACGCCATGATGGCGAACGGGCGGCGCAGATGATGGCGGATTACCTGTCGCTGATGGACGAGACGCGCGACTACGGCATCCAAGCGATCCGCGTGCTGACCGAATGTCTGCGCGGCGGCGCCGAGGCCGTGGACCAGATGCTGGACGAGGATGAAGCGCAGGCGATCGCGCAGCTCGCGCGGCAGCTGCCCGAGGAGCTGGCCCGGATGCGCGACCGTCTGGCCGCGCGCGAGGTCAGTAGCCGATCTTCGGACCCGAGAGGCCGGTGATGGGACGCAGCCCGATGGCCCGCACGATCTCGTTGGCACGGCTGATGGCGGTGGGCTTTCCCTCGGCGCGCGGGGCGGGGGTGTCGCTGCGGCGCGCGGGGGTCTTGGTCGGTCGGACAGGCACCACGGGCGCGGCGCTGCGGTCGGGACGCGAATTGGCCATGATCGATCCCCTTGCTGGGTCCGGCCCCATGCCGGATTGCCCTCATGATATAGGGAACGCGCCGCAAATCCACAAGTTTCGCGCGGGCCCCGTTCAGCGCAGCACGTTGCCCCGCCCGATCTCCTGTCGGCGCAGCGGCAGCCGGTCGATGGCGCGGCCGATCTCGCGCGCATCCCACAAGCTGGGGCGGCGGATCTTCACCTGCCCGTCCTTGTCGATCACCACCAGCGAGAAGCCGCGCGGCCGCAACTGCTGGCGCCAGAGGCTGTTGGCCGCCGGATCGCTGTCGACCACCACCACCACGTCGCGCGCCGCCAAGGCGCGGCTGTCGCGTTCCAGCGCCGCCACCTGCTGCAGGAAGGCCGGATCGTCGGGCGTGTCGGCAAAGACCACCACCGGCCGGGCGTTCCACAGGAACTGCTGCGGCGTGACCTCGGCCGCGTCCAGAAGCACGGGGCTTCCCTCGGCCAGGGGCGACACCACCGGCACCGGTGGGTCGGGCTGCCGGGACACGGGCGGCAGACGGGCCGGATTGCGCTGCGGCTCACGGGCGCTGGCGATGTCGGGATCCGCCTCCGGGTCGGGCACGGGCCCGTCGCGGGCGGGGCCCATTGCGGCCAGAGCCATCACGAAAATCAGGAATTTCAATTTCATCGGCACCTCGTCATGCTTTGAATATAGGGCAGGACGGGCCGCGCGAAAGGACGGATCATGACAAAAGCCACGATGCAGGACTGGGACAAACTGGCGCGGAGCGAGTTGAAGGGCCGCGATCCCGACAGCCTGACCTGGAACACGCTGGAGGGGATCGCGGTCAAGCCGCTCTATACCTCGGCAGATACCGAAGGGCTGGACCATCTGGACGGGCTGCCGGGCATCGCCCCCTTCACGCGCGGGCCGCGCGCCACGATGTATGCGGGCCGTCCCTGGACGATCCGGCAATATGCGGGGTTTTCGACCGCCGAGGCGTCGAACGCCTTCTATCGCCGCGCCTTGGCGGCGGGCCAGCAGGGCGTGTCGGTGGCCTTCGATCTGGCCACGCATCGCGGCTATGACAGCGACCATCCGCGGGTCGAGGGCGATGTGGGCAAGGCGGGCGTCGCCATCGATTCGGTCGAGGACATGAAGATCCTGTTCGACGGCATCCCGTTGGACAAGGTCAGCGTGTCGATGACGATGAACGGCGCGGTCATCCCGATCCTGGCGAATTTCATCGTCACCGGAGAGGAGCAGGGCCATTCCCGCGCCGTGCTGTCGGGGACCATCCAGAACGACATCCTCAAGGAGTTCATGGTCCGCAACACCTATATCTACCCGCCCGAGCCCTCGATGCGGATCATCGCGGACATCATCCAGTACACCTCCGACGAGATGCCCAGGTTCAACTCGATCTCGATCTCGGGCTATCACATGCAGGAGGCCGGGGCGAACCTGGTCCAGGAACTGGCCTATACCCTGGCCGACGGGCGCGAATACGTGCGCGCGGCCATCGCGGCGGGCATGGATGTGGATGCCTTCGCGGGGCGGCTGTCCTTCTTCTTCGCCATCGGCATGAACTTCTTCATGGAGATCGCCAAGCTGCGCGCCGCCCGCCTGCTGTGGCACCGCATCATGTCCGAGTTCGAGCCGAAGAAGCAGGGCAGCCTGATGCTGCGGACGCATTGCCAGACCTCGGGCGTCAGCTTGCAGGAACAGGATCCCTATAACAACGTCATCCGCACCGCCTATGAGGCGATGTCGGCGGCGCTTGGCGGCACGCAGTCGCTGCACACCAACGCGCTGGACGAGGCGATCGCGCTGCCGACCGAATTCAGCTCGCGCATCGCGCGCAACACCCAGCTGATCCTGCAGGAGGAGACCGGCATCACCAATGTCGTCGATCCGCTGGCGGGCAGCTATTACATCGAGAGCCTGACCGCCGAGCTGGCCGAGAAGGCCTGGGAGCTGATTTCCGAGGTCGAGGAGATGGGCGGCATGACCAAGGCCGTGGCCAGCGGCATGCCCAAGCTGCGCATCGAGGAGACGGCGGCGCGGCGGCAGGCGCTCATCGACCGGGGCCAGGACGTGATCGTCGGCGTGAACAAGTACCGCAAGGAGACCGAGGACCCGATCGACATCCTCGACATCGACAACGTCGCCGTCCGCGACAGCCAGATCGAACGCCTGGCCCGCATCCGCAGCACCCGCGACGAGGCCGCCGTCACCGCCACGCTGGCCGAGATCACGCGGCGCGCCCGCGAGGGCGGCAACCTGCTGGAGGCCGCCGTCGAGGCCGCCCGCGCCCGCGCTTCGGTCGGCGAGATCAGCATGGCGATGGAGGAGGTCTTCGGCCGCCACCGCGCCGAGGTCCGCACGCTGGCCGGCGTCTACGGCGCCGCCTACGAGGGCGACGAGGGCTTTGCCCAGATCCAGCGCGACGTCGAGGCCTTCGCCGAGGAGGAGGGCCGCCGCCCCCGCATGCTGGTCGTCAAGATGGGCCAGGACGGGCATGACCGGGGCGCCAAGGTGATCGCCACCGCCTTCGCCGATATCGGCTTCGACGTGGATGTGGGGCCGCTGTTCCAGACCCCCGAGGAGGCCGCGCAGGACGCCATCGACAATGACGTGCATGTGGTGGGCATCAGCTCTCAGGCGGCGGGGCACAAGACACTGGCGCCCAAGCTGATCGCGGCGCTGCAGGCGGCGGGGGCGGGCGAGATCCTGGTCATCTGCGGCGGCGTGATCCCGCAGCAGGATTACGACTTCCTGCGCCGCGCGGGCGTCAAGGCGATCTTCGGCCCGGGCACCAACATCCCCACCGCCGCCGCCGACATCCTGGCGCTGATCCGCGAGACGCGGGGCTGAGCCCTTCCGGGGGGCCCCCAGCCTCTCGGTCCGGTCAACATGGAGGGACGGATGCAGACCCTGTGGCTTCATATCGGCATGCAGAAGACCGGCACCTCGGCCGCGCAGACCTGGATGGCGAAGAACGAGGCCCGGCTGCTGGACGAGGGGCTGCTTTATGTCCGCCCCCGGAAGGGCCTGCCGGCCAGCGGCGCGCTGGCCGCGACCCTGAACCGCGATCCGCCCGAAGCGGCACGGCTGATCGCCGAACTGATGCAGAGCGTGCAAAAGGCGGGCCCCGCGCTGACCGACATCCTGGTCTCGTCCGAAGATTTCTCGGTCAGCCCGCCGCAGATCGCGGCGCCGCTGCTGGACGCCTTCGAGGGGCGCCGGATCTGCATTCTGGTCTGGCTGCGCCGTCAGGACCTGTTTGCCGAGGCGCTGACCAAGCAATGGATCAAGTGGAACGGCAACCAGGCGCGGGACCCAAGCTCGATGATGCAGCGGGTCATCGCGCCGCTTCTGGACTATGACCGGATGCTGGAGGCCTGGGCCGCGGCCTTTCCCCGCGCCACGATCCTGCCGCAGATCTATGCCGAACAGCTGCCGGGCCAGCCGCCGCCCGACAGCATCGCGGCGCTGCTGCGGGCGATGGGCCGGGACCGCCTGATCCCGCCCGATTCGCAGGCCCATCGCGCCAATGTCTCGCCCCAGGCCGCGCTGCTGCAGCTGTACCGGACGCTGGACGATCCCCTGCGGGTGCGACAGGCCAATCGCCGGCTGATGGCGGGCCATGCGGACCGCTTTGCCGGACGGGGCGATCTGTTCAGCCCGGCCGAGCGTCAGGCGATCCTGGACCGCCATGCCGCCTCGAACGCGCGGCTGCGGGCGCGCTGGTTTCCCGATCGCGCGCAGCTCTTTGACCCACGCGACCCCGAGGCGGGCGGCGCCCCCGGGGCGCAGGCGGTGGCGGCGTTTCGCGACATCTATGACGCCGGGTGATCGCGCATTGCCCCGCACCGCCCGGAATGGGACAACCGGGGCAACAGCAGGCAAGGCAGGACGGCCATGAGCGACGGACGCAACGGCGAACTCAAGCAGATCATCTGCATCAAATGGGGCACGAAGTTCGGGCCCGACTACGTCAACCGGCTGCATGCGATGATCGCGCGCAACATCACCCCGCCCTTCCGGCTGTTCTGCTTCACCGATGACGGGACCGGCCTGCATCCCGACGTGGCGGTGCGGCCCCTGCCCGATTTTGCCTATGAAGCGCCGGTCAACACGCGGGGCAAATGGCCCAAGTCGCGGCTGTGGGGGGATCTGGGCGATGTGACCGGGGTGGTGCTGTTCCTGGATCTGGACGTGATCGTCACCGGCGATCTGGACCCGTTCTTCACCTTCGGCGATCCCGACGACACGGTGCTGGGCCGCAATCCCAACACGCCCTTGGAGAAGATGGGCCAGACCTCGGTCTATCGGATGCGGGTGGGCAAGCTGGCGCCGCTGCAGCAGATCTTCGCCGCCGATCCGCAGGGCGTGGCCGACCAGTACCGCTACGAGCAGCGCTTCGTGACGCGCAACGCACCGGGCGGGGTGAAATTCTGGCCGCGCGGCTGGCTGGCGCATTTCCGGTTCCATTGCGTGCCGGTCTTTCCGCTGAATTATCTGATGGAGCCCCGCATCCCGCGCGGCACCCGCATCGTCATGTTCCCGGGCAGCCTGAACCCGCCCGACGCCATCGCGGGCCGATGGGACGAGGCCGACCCGGTCCGCCCGCCCCTGGCGCATCTGCGCGCGCTCTTCACCGGCGACCGGCGCGAGGCACCGCTGAAGCACCTGCGGCATTACGTGCGCCCGACCTCGTGGGTGGCGCGGCTCTGGCGCGACTAGGGCCGTGGCCCTGCGCGCATCGCGCGTTGCAACAGCCGCGCGGGCAGGCTAACACCCGCAAAATCAAGGATGAGAGGCTGTCATGTCGTCCCCCCTCCGCCTCGGCATTGCCGGGCTTGGCACCGTCGGGATCGGTGTCGTCAAGATCCTTCAGCGCCATGCCGACCTTCTGGCCCTGCGCTCGGGCCGCCCGGTGACGATCACCGCCGTCAGCGCCCGCGACCGGATGAAGAACCGCGACGCGGACCTCTCCGCTTATCGGTGGGAGGACGACCCGATGGCCGTCGCCACCGCCCCTGACGTGGATGTCTTCGTCGAACTGATCGGCGGCGATGCCGGCATCGCGCGCGACAGCATCGAGACCGCGCTGCGCGCCGGCAAGGACGTGGTGACCGCCAACAAGGCGCTGCTGGCGCTGCACGGGCAGCCGCTGGCGGAACTGGCCGAAAGCCTGGGCCGGGTGATCCGCTTCGAGGCGGCGGTGGCGGGCGGCATCCCGGTCATCAAGTCGATGACGGAATCACTGGCGGGCAACCGCATCACCCGCGTCATGGGCGTGATGAACGGCACCTGCAACTACATCCTGACGCGCATGGAAAGCGCGGGCCTGCCCTACGAGGCCGTCTTCGAGGAGGCGCGCCAGCTGGGATACCTGGAGGCCGATCCGACGCTGGACGTGGGCGGGATCGATGCGGGCCACAAGCTGGCGATCCTGTCCTCGATCGCCTTCGGCACGCAGGTCAGCTTCGACGCGGTCGAGATCGAGGGTATCGAGCGCGTCAGCATCGACGACATCCACCGCGCCCGCGACATGGGCTATCGCATCAAGCTGCTGGGGGTGGCGCAGATGACCCCGCGCGGGCTGGAACAGCGCATGGCGCCCTGCCTCGTGCCCGCCGACAGCCCTCTGGGCCAGCTGGTCGGCGGCACCAACATGGTGGTGATCGAGGGTGACAGCGTCGGCCAGATCGTCCTGCGCGGCGCCGGCGCCGGCGAGGGCCCGACCGCCAGCGCGGTCATGTCCGACATCGTCGAGATCGCCCGCGGCGTCCGCCTGCCGGTCTTCGGACAGCCCGCGGCCGGTCTGGTCGCGGCCCAGCCCGCCCGGACGGCGGTGCCCGCCGCCTACTACATGCGGCTGGAACTGCAGGACAAGCCGGGCGCGCTGGCCAAGGTCGCCACGGTCCTGGGCGATGCCGGCATCTCGATCGACCGGATGCGCCAATACGGGCAGCACAGCCCGGCCAGCGTGCCGGTGCTGGTCGTCACCCACAAGACCATGCCCGAGGCCATCGACTATGCGATCGAGGCCCTGCCCCGCACCGGCGTCCTGGTCAGCGACCCGGTCGAGCTGCGCATCGAAGAGGTGTGATCGGGGGCCGCACGGCCCCCGATCCTGTGCCGTCAGGCGTCACGCCCCCGGCTTTCGGGGGCGCAGCCGTGTGCAGCCTCAGGCAGGCTTGTAGATCTCGACCAGCTTGCCCAGCATCTCCAGCGCATCCTCGCGCGAGCGCTGGAAGCTGTTCCGCCCGATGATCGAGCCGTTGCCGCCGCCGTCGCGGATCGCGCGGGCATCGTCATAAACAGCATCCGCGCCCTTGGACGCCCCACCCGAGAAGACCACGATCCGGCGCCCGCCGAAGCTGGCCTGCATGCAATGCGCCACGCGCTTGGCCTGGGTCGAGATGTCGATGCCCTTCTCCTCATAGACCTTCTTGGCCTCGGGCAGCATCAGGTGGTCGGTGGACAGCTTGATCTTGATGATATGCGCGCCGATCAGCGCCGCGATCTGGGCGGCATAGGCGGCCACGTCGATTGCCGTCTCGCCGTCCTTGGTGATCGCCTCGCCGCGCGGATAGGACCAGATGACGGTCGCCACGCCCTTGGCAGCCGCTTCCTTGCGCATCTCGACGATCTCTTCGTACATGTCCAAGGCCATGTCGCTGCCCGGATAGATGGTGAAGCCCACCGCCGCGCAGCCCAACCGCAGCGCGTCGTCGACCGAGGCCGTGATCGCCTGATTCTTGCCCGCCGTGTCCGACATCAAGCTGTTGGCGCTGTTCACCTTGAGGATCGTCGGGATCTGGCCCGCGAAGGTATCCGCGCCGGCCTCGATCATGCCCAGGGGGGCGGCATAGGCGTTCAGCCCGGCATCGATGGCCAGCTGGTAATGGTAATGCGGGTCATAGCCCGCCGGGTTCGCGGCAAAGGTGCGGGCCGGGCCGTGCTCGAAGCCCTGATCGACGGGCAGGATGATCATCTTGCCGGTGCCGGCCAGTTTGCCGGTCATCAGCATCCGCGCCAGCTGCGCCTTCACGCCGGGCGTTTCGCCCTCGTAATTGGCCAGGATGCGGCGCACCGTGTCGGTCATCTGCATGGGGTCTTCTCCTTGGGGTTCGCGCGTGCATAGCACGCCCGCCCAAGGTCACAATTCTGATTACGCTAACGAAAACCAGAAGAAGGTCAGGACCGATGTCCCAACCCGTCCCGGCGCGCGCCGCCCTTCAGGCCGCGCGCGCCGGGGACCGCTCAGCGCTTGGCAGCTTCCAGCGCGGCGACGCCGGGCAGGGTCTTGCCCTCCATCCATTCCAGAAACGCACCGCCCGCGGTCGAGATGAAGGTGAACCCCTCGGCCGCGCCCGCCTTGTTCAGCGCCGAGACCGTGTCGCCCCCGCCCGCGACCGAGACCAGCGCGCCCGAGGCCGTCAGCTCGGCTGCGGCGCGCGCTGCGGCATTGGTGGCGGCGTCGAAGGGCTCGATCTCGAAGGCGCCGAGCGGGCCGTTCCAGATCAGCGTCTTGCAGGCGGTCATCGCTTGGCGCAGCGCCTCGACCGTCTCGGGACCGGCATCCAGGATCATCGCATCCGCCGGGCACTCGCCCACCGGCAGCGTCTCGGAGGCGGCGCCCGCCTTGAACTCGCGCGCCACGACGATGTCCACCGGCAGGTGGATCTTGCAGCCGGTCGCCTGCGCCTTCTCCATGATCGCGCGGGCCGTGTCGGCCATGTCGCGCTCGGCCAGCGACTTGCCGACCTCGATCCCCTGGGCCACCAGGAAGGTGTTGGCCATGCCGCCGCCGATCACCAGGTGATCGACCTTCTCGATCAGGTTCATCAGCAGGTCCAGCTTGCTGGACACCTTGGCGCCGCCCACCACGGCCATCACCGGGCGCTGCGGATCGCCAAGCGCCGCGTCCAGCGCCTTCAGCTCGGCCTCCATCAGACGCCCCGCGCCCGCGTTCAGAAGCCGCGCCAGCCCCTCGGTCGAGGCATGGGCCCGGTGCGCCGCCGAGAACGCGTCGTTCACATAGGCCCCGCCAAGCGCCGCCAGCGAGGCGGTGAAGGTCGCGTCATTGCTTTCCTCGCCCGCATGGAAGCGGGTGTTCTCCATCAGCGCGACCTGACCGGGCTGCAGCGCCGCCACGACGCGCTTGGCCGGGCCTCCGATGCAATCGTCGGAAAAGACCACCGGCTGGCCCAGGGCGGCCTCCAGCGCGGGCAGGATCTGGCGCAGGCTCATGCTGTCCACGCGCTGGCCCTTGGGGCGGTCGAAATGGGCCAGAAGGACGGGGATGCCGCCTTTGGCCTGGATGTCCTTGATGGTCGGCACGATCTTGTCGATCCGGGTCGTGTCGGTGACCTGTCCGTTCTCGACCGGCACGTTCACGTCCACGCGGGTCAGCACCACCTTTCCGTCAAGATCCATGTCATCGATGGTGTGGAACCTGGCCATGTCGCATCCTTCCGCTTGGGGTTGGCAAACTTCTCCCGCATGGCAGGCGCGGCGTCAACCGCACCGATGGGCGGAGCCTTGCCGGCCCCCGCCCGCGCCTGCCCCGCGACGGCCTTGTGAAGCCCGTGCCCCGGTTTCGCACGTTGCCCTTGGGCGCCCGAGCCCCTAGATCAGGGGTCGAACAAGCCACAGGAGGGCCAGATGGCCGAGATCAAGGACCCGGAAAACACCATCGTCATCACGCTGAAGGACGGCCCCGTCGTCATCGAGCTGCTGACCGATGTCGCGCCGCAGCATGCCACGCGCATGAAGGAACTGGCCCGGGCCGGTGCCTATGACAACGTGGCCTTCCACCGCGTGATCGAGGGCTTCATGGCCCAGACCGGCGACGTGGCCCATGCCAACATGGAAAAGGACTACAACCCCGGCCGCGCCGGCACGGGCGGATCGGACAAGCCGGACCTGCCGGCCGAGTTCTCCAAGCTGCCGCATGATCGCGGCACGATCGGCGCCGCGCGCTCGCAGAACCCCAACAGCGCCAACAGCCAGTTCTTCATCAACTTCGGCGACAACCATTTCCTGAACGGCCAGTACACGGTCTATGGCCGCGTGATCGAGGGCATGGAGCATGTGGACAAGATCGCCCGCGGCGAGCCGCCGGTGAATCCCGACCGCATGATCAGCGTCAAGGTGGCCGCCGATGCGTAATCTGGCCCTCATCCCCGCGTTCCTGATGCTGAGCACCGGCGCGGCCGTCGCGCAGGGCGCCAACCCCCAGGTCGAGGACACCGACGGCCCGAACATGGTCATCGAGGTCGCCGATGCCGAAGGCACGTCCAAGGGCACGATCGTGCTGGACCTGCGCGAGGACCTGGCCCCCAACCATGTCGCCCGGCTGGCCGAGCTGACCGAATCCGGCGCCTATGACGGGGTGGTCTTCCACCGCGTGATCGACGGCTTCATGGCCCAGACCGGCGACGTGGAGCATGGCCGCCAGGATGGCGACACCGCGATGGCCGGCATGGGCGGGTCCGACCTGCCGGATCTGGAAGCCGAGTTCAGCGATGCCAGCTTCGACCGTGGCACCGTGGGCATGGCCCGCGCGATGGACCCCAACAGCGCCAACAGCCAGTTCTTCATCGACCTGGCCCCGGCGCAGTTCCTGGACGGCGAATACACCGTCGTGGGCCAGTTGATCGAGGGCTGGGAGGTGCTGGACAGCATCAAGAAGGGCGACGCCGCCACCAACGGCGCGGTCACCGATCCCGACATCATGCAGACCGTGACCATCGCGACCGGCGACGAAGAGTCCGCCACGCCCGAGGCTGAAACCGACCCGGATGCCGACGAAGGCTGATGCCTCTCGACCCGAATATTGCGGAAAGGGGCCCCTCGGGGCCCCTTTTCCATGGGGGATGGCCGGGGCGCCCCGGTGTGCGGTCCGAGGACATCGGGGTTCAAGCGGGTGACAGGACGCGCCCTCGGTCACCCGACCCTATCCGTTGCCCCACGCGACGACTGCCTTGGACCCGACGATCCGGCCAGGCCACCTCACAACCCCAGATTGCGGCGCCTTCGGCATGGTTTCGGATTCGGACGACGAAGGCGCGATCTTGACACCAAGGCCGGCATCCCGCCGTGCAGGACCGACTTTCTCAACCGCCCCGTACAACCCCCTGCATCCAAACGAAAATTCTAAGCCTACCGTTACAGTTTGCCGCACAACGCATGTGCGAAGATAGGCATACCAAATGCGCAAATATCGCGTTAGATGAGCTTCCGCTTATGTATGGAGTTTATCGTTATGTTTGTGCAAACCCGTCAGACCGCCTTCTGCCCGAACCTGTCGCCCACGGATTGGGCGATGATCTCGACCGCGCTTGGCGCCTATACCCACAATGCCGAGTATCGCGATCTGGTCCAGCGGCTTGACCAGCAGATGACCCGATCGGCCCCCTGGACGCCGGCGGGACAGCCGACAGCCAAGATCAAGGCCCGCTAGGGCCGGACAGGCGCCCAAGGCCCCACCCGGGGGACCTCGCAGGGCCGCGCCCCGGATCCGCCTGCGCGCAGGGCCGGGGCGCCGGCCCGTCCTGCCCTGTCCTTTCGGGCAGTCCCGGACGCGGGCCGAGACTTTTGCCCCGCGGCCTGCGTTGACTGCCCTTGCGACCCTGTCGGGTCGTCCCCCGGAAGGATGTCATGATCAAGCTTCTGTGCCTGTCGTTTCTGTCGCTCGCCCTTGCCGCCTGCGCGCGCTCGGAGCCGTCCGAGCCCTGTGCGGCGCTCTGCATGAGCAGCCTGGTCGAATACGAACCGGGCCATGCCCCTTTGCCGCAGCCGTGAGACGACAGCGCTGACCCCTGCATCCATGTCGGCACGGGATGCGGTTTCCGCGTGACTTCCTGCACGTTCCCGGTGTTAGATTGCATCAATTGCAACCTGAACGGTACACTTTACTCATGCTGCAGATCCGCCTGCCCGGCCCGCTGGCCGCCTGTCCGTTGCTTATCGCCTTGGCCGCCTGCGCCCCCGCCGCGGCACCGACTGCGCTCGGCGCCATCGATATCGCCGCCTCGCCCCCCGGACTGGCCCGCTGCCGGCCTACGACCCCGTCCGAGCAGCAATCGGGCGCGCAGGCGACGAATGCCGTGCGCGCAGGGTCCGGCCTGCCCTCGGTCGCGCCCAGCCCGATCCTGTCCCAAGCCGCCGCCCGCCATGCCTGCGACATGGCCGAGCGCGGGCGCATGACCCATGCCGGATCGCAAAGCGGAGGCCCCGCGCAAAGGGTCAAGGCGCTCGGCTATCGCCCGCAGGTCACTGCCGAAAACATCGCCGCGGGCCCCTTCGATCTGGACAATGTGCTGACGGCCTGGAACGCCTCGCCCAGCCATACGGCCAACATGCTGATCCCGCAGCTGAGCGAATTCGGCATCGGCCATGCGGTCGGCTCGGACGGCCGGACCCGCTATTGGGCCGCCGTCTATGCCGCGCCCACGGGGCGCTAGCCGGGCGCGGCGGTCAGGGCGGGACTAGATCTCCAGCACGATCTTGCCGAAATGCGCGCCGGACTCCTCGTGGCGAAAGGCGTCCGCGATCTGGTCCAGCGCGAAGCTGCGGTCGATCAGCGGGCGGATGCCCGTCACCTCCAGAGCGCGCACGAAATCCATCTGCATGGCGCGGCTGCCGACGATCAGGCCCTGCAGGCGCTGCTGCCGGGCCATCAGCGCCGCCGTCGGCACCTCGCCCGAGGCGCCCGTCAGCACCCCGATCAGCGAGATATGCCCGCCGACCCGGCAGGCGGTGATCGATTGTGGCAGGGTGCCCGGGCCCCCGACCTCGACCACGTGATCGACGCCCCGGCCATCGGTCAGCGCCTGCACACGGGCGCCCCAATCCGGCTCGGTCCGATAGTTGATCGTGTGGGTCACGCCCATCTCGCGCAGGCGCGACAGCTTCTCGTCCGAGGACGAGGTCGCGATGACCCGCGCGCCCATCGCGATCGCCAGCTGCACGGCAAAGATCGACACGCCGCCCGTGCCCAGGGTCAGGACCGTATCCCCGGCCTTCAGCCCGCCATCGACGACCAGCGCCCTCCAGGCGGTCAACCCGGCGGTGGTCAGCGTCGCCGCCTCGGCAGCGCTATAGCCCTGGGGCGCCTTGGTGAACCAGGACACCGGCCGCACCGCCACCTCGCAGGCATAGCCGTCGGTGCCGTCGCCGGGCGTGCCCGAGAAATCCGCGACCGGGGCCGGGCCGTCCGCCCATTGCGGAAAGAAGCACGAGACGACCTGATCGCCCACCCGGAACTCCTCGACACCCTCGCCCACGGCCTCGACCACGCCTGCCCCGTCCGACATGGGAATGCGCCCATCCTCGGTCGGCATGCGGCCCGAGACGACCCCGTAATCGTGAAAATTCAGCGACGAGGCCTGCAGGCGCACCCGGATCTCTCCTGCGCCCGGCTGGCCCGGATCGGCGATCTCGACAATCTGCAAGTGGTTCAGCCCGCCGGGGCGTGCGATCTTGACGGCTTTCATGAGCGATCCTTTCCTGCCCGACAGGGGCGTTGCGGGATGTCTAGCATCAAAGTCCGGCGGGTTCGATGGGCTGCGGCCCGCCCCTACCCGTGGATCCGCGCCCGGATCCGCCGTGGCCGGAGCGCACATGTCCGTGTTCTTTTCTGAGTTGCACCCAGGACGATCCGACAGGACATCCCAGCTTAATCCGCTTGCAGATGCACAGACCGAACGTGATAGCTTTGTGACAAGTCGATCTCCGTCAGGATGCCTCACGCCCCTCCCTGCCGGAATTCCCGACCGATTGCGCCAGCATCCCGCCCTGCGTGGCGTGAACGTGACGGATCTGATCCGCAACGGGACGCGCCAGAAGGTGATAAGGATACGTCATGACGACCGCGAGGCCTTTCTCAAATGCTATCCGGGGCCCTCTGCGGCACATCGGCATCAGGCAACGATCCTGATCAGCGGTCGCTAGCTGCAGCCCTTCCTCGCCTGGACGTCCCATATGCGGGTTGCGGACGATGTCCGGACCTTTCCGGTGGACGAGACCGTCGACCAGCCGCTTGTGGGTTCCCACATGGACCTGATGGAGCGGCTGACCCGGCGCATGCATGGCCAGATGGGTGCGCATGGGCTCTCCCGCAGCGACGTCCATCCCGAGAACCTGTTCATCGCCGAACAGGGCGCGCGGCTGACGATGACGGAAATCGACATGGAGATCGCCGAGCCGATGCCGCGGGTCGAGGATCTGGCGCGGATGCTGGTCTGGCCGGAAGGCATCACCCTGCCCCAGCCGGGCCGGGAAAGCGGGATCAGCCGGCTGGCCTTCGACACGCTCTGCGCCAGCCAGCCGCCACTTCCGGCGGCCGACCGGCCGGCGCTGCATTTCCACTTGGGCGAGATGCTGCTGGCCGTCTCCCTTCGGCGCGGCGCCCGCCTTCCCGACCTGCGGCGCAAGATGACGCATGCGCTGATCCATTGGGCGCGCAGCGGCCCGAACGCGGCCTGACGCATCCGCCTGCCCGCGATTCGGCCCTGCTGCGCAGGAGCCGGAGAGACATAAATCGAGGAATTGGAGCGGGTGAAGGGAATCGAACCCTCGTCGTAAGCTTGGGAAGCTTCTGCTCTACCATTGAGCTACACCCGCCTTGCCTGTCGCCTACCCCAGGGCGCGGGACAGGTCAAGCCTCAGCCCAGGTCTATCTCAGCGAAGCCCCATCTCGGCCAGGGCGGCGGCGATGGCGGGCGGCAGGGGCTCCTCGCTGGCGCGGCCCTCGGGCAGGTCGGGCGGGGCATCGGCGGCGGCCAGATAGCGCCAGCCCTGGAAGGGCCGGCGCGGCACCGCTGCCACCCGGACCAGATCGCGGTCCAGCACCAGCCCGCAGCGCAGGATGCCGTCGGCGCCCTCGACCCGGTCCAGCGCCAGCAGCCGCTGGCGGGCCAGCATCACCCCCTTGAACACCCAGAAGATCGAGCCGCCCTCCAGCAGCTCGGCCTCGCGCTTGGGCCACATGCGGGTGACATGCATCGCGGGGCCGTCGCCGAAGCGGCGCTGCCAGACGACCAGATCCTCGGGCCCCTCGGCGCCCACGCACAGCTTCATCAGGTTCAGCACCGCGGCCCTTTCGCCCTTGCCCCAAGCCTCAACGCCGCAACCCGGCACATGGATTGCTTGGGTCCGAAAATATCCCCGCCGGAGGCATCCGACCCGACCGCAGTACCGACCTTCGGGATCACAGCACCATGTCGTCGCGATGGACCAGCGCGGCGCGGCCCGCATAGCCCAGGATCGCCTCGATCCGCGCCGAGTGCTGGCCCGCGATCAGCCGCGCCTCGTCGGCGGTATAGCGGATCAGCCCGACCCCCATCCGCACGCCGTCCGGCCCGGCGATGGCGACGGGATCGCCGCGCCCGAAGACCCCCTCGACCCCGGTCACCCCCGCCGGCAGCAACGACTTGCCGCGCCCGAGCGCCTCGACGGCCCCGGCATCGATGCCGATCACGCCCTTGGGCTTCATCGCCGCGATCCAGCGCTTGCGGGCCAGCTGCGGATCGGCCTCGGGCAGGAACCAGCTGGTCCGCGCGCCCTCGGCCACCGCCGTCAGCGGGCGCAGGACCGAGCCCTCGGCAATGGCCATCGCGCAACCGCCCGCCACGGCGGTGCGCGCGGCCATCAGCTTTGTCTTCATCCCGCCCTTGGACAGCCCCGAGACCGGATCGCCGCCCATCGCCTCGATCTCGGGCGTGATCGCCGCGATCAAAGGCAGGTGGCGGGCGGTCGGGTCGGTCTTGGGATTGGCGGTATAGAGCCCGTCCACATCGGACAGCAGCAGCAGCTGGTCGGCGCCGCAGGTCACCGCGATCTGGGCGGCCAGACGGTCGTTGTCGCCGAAGCGGATCTCGTCGGTGGCGACCGTGTCGTTCTCGTTCACGATGGGCACGACGCCCAGGGACAGCAGCGTCTGCATCGTGGCGCGGCTGTTCAGATAGCGGCGGCGGTCGGCGCTGTCCTCCAGCGTCAGCAGCACCTGCGCGGTGATGACGCCATGCGGGGCCAGGGCCTCCTCATAGGCGCGGGCCAGGCGGATCTGGCCTACGGCGGCGGCGGCCTGCGCCTGCTCCAGCGGCAGCGCACCGCCCGGCAGGCCCAGCACCCGGCGCCCGAGCGCGATGGACCCGGAACTGACCAGCACCACGTCGCAGCCCCGCGCCCGCCAGGCGGCCACGTCGTCGCACAATCCCTGCAGCCAGTCGCCGCGCAGCCCCTCGGGGCCGACCAGCAGCGCCGAGCCGATCTTGACGACCAGCCGGCGCGCGGAGGCCAGCGCAGGCGCCGTCACGGCTGCCACGACCCCTCGTCCGACGGGTTGGGGGCGGGGGTGCGGGACGGCTCGATCTGCGTCCACAGCGCGCGCAGCAACTCGGTCACGCCGGTCCGGGCCACGCCCGACATCAGCAGCACGGGATGGCCCAGCTCGGCCTCCAGCGCGGCGCGGCGCTCGGCCAGGACCTCGTCATCCAGCGCGTCGATCTTGTTCAGCGCGGTGACGCGGGGTTTCTCCATCAGGACGGGGGAATAGGCCGCCAGTTCGGTCAGGATGGTGCGCGCATCCTCGGCCAGCGTCTCGGAGGTGCCGTCGACCAGATGCAGCAGCACATTGCTGCGCTCGACATGGCCCAGGAACTGATCGCCCAGACCCCGGCCCTCGGAGGCGCCCTCAATCAGGCCCGGAATGTCGGCCATGACGAATTCGCGCCCGTCCACGCCCACGACGCCCAGATTGGGATGCAGCGTGGTGAAGGGATAGTCGGCGATCTTGGGGCGCGCGTTCGACACGGCGGCCAGGAAGGTCGACTTGCCGGCATTGGGCAGGCCCACCAGACCGGCATCCGCGATCAGCTTCAGGCGCAGCCAGATGGTGCGCTCGACCCCCTCCAGCCCCGGATTGGCGGTGCGGGGGCTGCGGTTGGTCGAGGATTTGAAATGCAGGTTGCCCCAGCCGCCATTGCCGCCCTTGGCCAGCAGCACGCGCTGGCCGACCTCGGTCAGGTCGGCGATGACGGTTTCCTCGTCCTCCTCCAGGATCTCGGTGCCCACGGGAATGCGCAGCACGACATCATCGGCGGACTTGCCGGTCATCTGGCTGCCCATGCCGTGCTGGCCGGATTTCGCGAAGAAATGCTGCTGATAGCGGAAATCGATCAGGGTGTTCAGCCCCTCGACCGCCTCGGCCCAGACATCGCCGCCGCGCCCGCCGTCGCCGCCATCGGGGCCGCCATATTCGATGAACTTCTCGCGCCGGAAGGACACGCAGCCCGCGCCGCCGCCGCCCGAGCGGATATAGACTTTGGCGAGGTCGAGAAATTTCATGGACAGGCTCCTTTTGCCGCCCGGCGATACGCCCTTGCGGCCCGTCGCGCAAGGGCGGCGGGCTGGCAAAGCCGCGCCCCGCACCTATGTAAAGGGCAAAGGAGACCGCGATGATCCGTTTCGACAACAGCTATGCCCGGATGCCCGAGGGCTTCTTCGCCCGCGTGGACCCCACCCCCGTGACCGCGCCGCGCCTGCTGGCGCTAAACGGCCCGCTGGCCGACAGGCTGGGACTGGACCGCGACGCGCTGACGGTGGGCATGCTGTCGGGCAATTCTGTGCCGGAAGGCGCCGCCCCCCTGGCGCAGGCCTATGCGGGCCATCAGTTCGGCGGCTTCGTCCCGCAGCTGGGCGACGGCCGCGCGGTGCTGCTGGGCGAGGTCACGGCGCCGGACGGGGCGCGCTTCGACATCCAGTTGAAGGGCTCGGGGCCCACGCCCTTCTCGCGGCGCGGCGACGGGCGGGCCTGGATGGGCCCGGTGCTGCGCGAATATCTGGTGTCCGAATTCATGGCCGCGATGGATGTGCCCACCACCCGCGCGCTGGCCGCCGTCGCCACCGGCGACGAGGTCTGGCGCGAACAGGGCGGCCTGCCCGGCGCGGTGCTGACCCGGGTGGCCGCCAGCCATATCCGCGTCGGCACCTTCCAGTTCTTCGCCGTACGCGACCGCAAGGGCGATCTTGCGGCGCTGACCGACCATGTGATTGCCCGCCATTACCCGCAGGCCGACGGCCCGCTGGCGCTGCTGGATCAGGTGGTCGCGGCCCAGGCCGAGACCATCGCGCAATGGATGGCCCTGGGCTTCATCCATGGGGTGATGAACACCGACAACATGGCGATCTCGGGCGAGACGATCGACTATGGCCCCTGCGCCTTCATGGATGTCTATCATCCCGACACGGTGTTCTCCTCGATCGACCGGCAGGGGCGCTATGCCTGGGCCAACCAGCCCAACATCGCCGTCTGGAACCTGGCACAGTTCGCCACGTGCCTGATCCCGCTGATGGGCGAGGAGGAGGCGGCGGTCGAGGCTGCGACGCACGCTGTCCACCGCTTCGCGCCGCTCTATCAAGCGGCCTGGCTGCGCCGCTTCGGCGCCAAGCTGGGGATCGAGGGCGCCCCGAACCAGGCGCTGATCGAGCGGCTGCTCAGCCTGATGGCCACGCAGCGGGCGGATTTCACCCGGGTCTTCGCGGGCCTGTCGGACGGCACCGCGCGCGACGAGTTCATCGAGCGCGACGCCTTCGATGCCTGGGCGCGCGACTGGCAGGCGCTGTCGCCCGACCGCGCGGTGATGGCCCAAGCCAATCCCCGCCGCATCCCCCGCAACCACCGCGTCGAAGAGGCCATCGTGGCCGCCGTGGCGGGCGACATGGCGCCTTTCGAGCGGTTGTTCGCGGCAGTCACCCATCCGCGCGATCTGCACGAGGATTGGGCAGACCTGGCCCATGCCCCGACCACCGGGCAGGCGGTCCTGCAGACCTTTTGCGGAACGTGACGGGCTTGTGCGCGCGCCCCTCTTGCGGGCGCCGCGTTCCCGGCCATGATCTGCGCCATGCCCCCACCCGGACGGACGGATGCTGAAGATCGCCAGCTACAACCTGCACAAGTGCCGGGGACTGACCGGCCCGCACGCGCCCCTGCGCAACCTTGCGGTGATCCGGGCGCTGGATCCCGACATCATCGCCCTGCAGGAGGTCGACTTCCGCTATGGCGCCCGCCCCGAGGCGCTGCCGCGCAAGCTGATCCAGGCCGAGACGGGGCTGGTCCCCGCCGACATCACCGGCACCACCGACAGCAGCCTGGGCTGGCACGGCCAGACCATCCTGATGCGCCCGCATCTGGCCGAACAGGCCGTGCTGCGCCGCCTGCCCCTGCCGGGGCTGGAACCGCGCGGCGCCGTGGCCCTGCGCCTGCCGGGACTGACGGTGATCGGCGCGCATCTGGGGCTGGCGCGGTCCTCGCGGCGCGCGCAGCTGGCCCGGATCACCGCGCGGGCCGGGCGGATCGGCGGCGACCACATCGCGCTGATGGGCGATTTCAACGAATGGCGCGACGACCGGGGGCTGGAATCGCTGGCCGGGTTCAAGGTGATCGCGCCCGGCCCCTCCTGGCCCGCGCCCCTGCCCCGGCTGCGGCTGGACCGCATGGCGCTGTCCAGCGGGCTGGAGGTGCTGGAGACCGGCGTCTTCACCGAAGCCGGCGCGCGCGACGCCTCGGACCACCTGCCGATCTGGGCGCGCATCAACCTGCCGTGAAGATTGCGACTTCGGGTCGCGGGCGCTAAGAAGGCGCCAAGCATCAACGGAGGGTCTTCATGACTGCCATCATCGACATTTTCGCCCGTGAAATCCTGGACAGCCGCGGCAATCCGACCGTCGAGGTCGACGTGACGCTGGAGGACGGCACCCTGGGCCGCGCGGCGGTCCCCTCGGGCGCCTCGACGGGCGCGCATGAGGCGGTCGAGAAGCGCGACGGCGACATGTCGCGCTACATGGGCAAGGGCGTGCTGGAGGCCGTGGCCGCCGTCAATGGCGAGATCTCGGAAAACCTGGTGGGCGAGGACGCGACCGAGCAGCGCGCCATCGACGCGATGATGTGCGATCTGGACGGCACCCCCAACAAGGGCCGCCTCGGCGCCAACGCGATCCTGGGCGTGTCCATGGCGGTGGCCAAGGCCGCGGCCGAGGCGACGGGCCAGCCGCTCTACCGCTATGTCGGCGGCACGGCGGCGCGCATCCTGCCGGTGCCGATGATGAACATCATCAATGGCGGCGAGCATGCCGACAACCCGATCGACATCCAGGAATTCATGATCATGCCGGTCAGCGCGGAAAACATCCGCGAGGCGGTGCGCATGGGGTCCGAGATCTTCCACACCCTGAAGAAGGAACTGTCGTCGGCGGGCCTGTCGACCAGCATCGGTGACGAGGGCGGCTTTGCGCCGAACCTGTCCTCGACCCGCGACGCGCTGGATGTGATCCTGAAGGCCGTCGAGAAGGCGGGCTATCGCCCCGGCGAGGACATCATGCTGGCGCTGGACTGCGCCGCCACCGAATATTACCGGGACGGCAAGTACGAGATGAAGGGCGAGGGCAAGTCGCTGTCGGCCGCCGAGAACGTGGACTATCTGGCAGCGCTCTGCGACGCCTATCCGATCCTGTCGATCGAGGATGGCTGTTCCGAGGATGACTGGGAGGGCTGGAAGCTGCTGACCGACCGCTTGGGCGACCGCATCCAGCTGGTCGGCGACGATCTGTTCGTTACCAACCCCCTGCGCCTGTCGCGCGGCATCGAGGAGGGCTGCGGCAACAGCCTGCTGGTCAAGGTCAACCAGATCGGCACCCTGTCCGAGACGCTGGACGCGGTGCGCATGGCCGACCGTGCGGGCTTCACATCGGTGATGTCGCACCGCTCGGGCGAGACCGAGGACGCGACCATCGCCGACCTGGCCGTCGCCACGAATTGCGGTCAGATCAAGACCGGCTCGCTGTCGCGCTCGGACCGGCTGGCGAAATACAACCAGCTGATCCGGATCGAGGAGATGCTGGGCGCCACGGCGGAATTCGCCGGGCGCAGCATCCTGCGCTGATGCCCCTCGCGCGACCGGCACCCTCCGGTCGCGCGACCTCTCAGTTCGGCCCCTCCAGCGGGCCCGAGCGCGCCATCTGGCCAAGCGCGTCCAGCGCGACGGCCAGCCGGTCGCGCGGCATCCGGCAGTTCAGCCCGATCCGCACGCCTTCATCCGACCCGGCACCTGCCTCCTGCCCCGCCGCCCGAAAATCCGAGGTCGGGCGGGTGATGACGCCCGCCGCCGCCGCGCGGGCCACGAAATCGGCCGCCGTCCAAGGCGGCGCCAGCGGCAGCCAGACCATCGGCACGCCCGGCTGCGTCACCGCCCCCAGGCCCGCGAAGGCCTCTTGCGCCAAGGCCAGCCGGTCGGCCACCTGATCCTGCACCCGCCCCGCGATCCGCGCCGCATCGCCCGAGCGCATCAGCCGCGTGACCAGCCCGGTGATCGGCAGCGACAGGCCCATATGGCTGTGCTGGGCGGCGACGCGGCCCGCCTGCCCCATCCCCTCGGGACAGATCAGGATGCCGAAGCGCAGCCCTGCCGCGATGATCTTGGACAGGCTGGACACATGCCAGACCCGCTCGGGCGCCAGCGCCCGCAGGCCGGGCGGCGCATCGGGCCGGGGGCTGGGGGCATAGCACTCGTCCTCGATCACCTGCAGGTCGTGGCGGCGCGCGACCTCGACGATGGCGGCGCGGCGGGCCGGGCTCATCCCGGCCATCGTCGGGTTCTGGGCCGAGGGCGTCAGGCAGACCAGCCGCGCCCCCGAGGCCCGCGCCACCCGGTCCAGATCGTCGGGGATCATCCCCTGATCGTCCAGCGCGACGGGCAGGGTCCGCGCCCGCATCAGCCGCGCGGCATGGGTGATGCCGGGATAGGTCAGCGCCTCGACCATGACCAGGGGCGCCCGGTCGGCCAGGCACAGCGCCATGACCAGCGTGATCGCATGCTGGCCGCCATTGGTCAGCACCATGTCGGCCACCGTCACCGGCCCGAGCGCGCGGTCCGACATCCAGTCCAGCGCCGCCGCGCGGCAGTCCTGATCGCGGCTGAGCGGCATGTAGTCCAGAAGGTCCGCATCCAGCCCCCCGGCCAGCGCGCCCAGATGGTCGCCGATGATCCGCGCCTGCCCGCAATCGGGCAGCTGCGGGATGCGCAGGTCGGCGGGCCCCTGCGCCTCTGCGGGATGGTCCAGGCTTTCATACAGCAGCGGCTGCGGCACCGGCGGGCGCGGGCGCGGCGCGGCGATGAAGCTGCCACGCCCGACATGGCTTTCGACGACGCCCTCGGCGGCGGCGGCCTGATAGGCCCGCGCCACGGTCCCGGGGGTGACCTTCAGCCGCCAGGCCAGATCGCGCATCGGCGGCAGCCGCGTGCCCGGCGCCAGCACGCCGGACCGCGCCGCCTCGCGCAGCGCATTGGCCAGCGCGCGGAACTTGGGGCCGGGTTGGCCGGACAGGTCGGGCTGCCATTCCTCGATCCGCATGAGATGTCCTTTCCGGCTGGCGCGCCTCCCTGTTAATGCGCCGATTTGCCGCGCACAATTGCCCGGAGGCAGGTCCGGGGCCAACCTTCGCGGCCATCGCGGAAAATAACCGCCCCCCGGGGGACGCCGACCCTCGACAGGCGCAAAAGCCGGGCTAGACTGCAGGCCATCCGGGTGGGACGACTGGGGCCGAGGGGGCCCCCCCACCCGAAACGGAGGAGAGAGAATGAAAGATTCCAAAACCCTGGGCCGCAGGTCCTTCCTGACCCGCGCCTCGATCGGCGGGGCTGCGGCGGCGGCGGGCGGCGTGCTGGCCGCTCCGGCCCTGGCGCAGGAGGCGCCGCAGATCAACTGGCGGCTGGCCTCGTCCTTCCCCAAGTCGCTGGACACGATCTATGGCGGTGGCGAGGAGCTGGCGCAGCGCCTGTCCGAGGCGACCGATGGCCGCTTCCAGATCCAGGTCTTCTCGGCGGGCGAGATCGTCCCGGGGCTGGACGCGATCAATGCCGCGACCGACGGCACGGTCGAATGCGCGCATTCGGTGGGCTATTACAACTGGGGCAAGGACCCGGCCTTCGCCTGCGGCGCCGATCTGCCCTTCACCTTCTCGGCCCGCTCCAAGGCCGCCTTCAACTATCACGGCGGCGGGATCGAGAATTACAACACCTTCCTGGAACAGTACAATCTGGTCAGCTATCCCGGCGGCAACACCGGCACCCAGATGGGCGGCTGGTACCGCAAGGAGATCAACAGCCTGACCGACCTGCAGGGCCTGAAGATGCGGATCTCGGGACTGGCGGGCCGGGTGGTCGAGAAGATGGGCGTGGTGCCCCAGCAGATCGCGGGCGGCGACATCTATCCCTCGCTGGAACGCGGCACGATCGATGCGGCCGAATGGGTCGGCCCCTATGACGATAGCAAGCTGGGCTTCCAGAAGGTCGCGCCCTATTACTACTATCCCGGTTTCTGGGAAGGCGGCCCCACGGTCAGCTTCTTCGTGAACAAGGGCCAGTGGGACAGCCTTCCGGAGACCTACAAGTCGCTGTTCCGCACCGCCGCGCAGGCGACGGACCAGAACATGCTGGCGAAATACGACTATCTGAACCCGACCGCGCTCAAGGAGCTGGTCGGCAGCGGCGCGCAGCTGCGGTCGTTCAGCGAAGAGATCCTGGTGGCCGCCTATGCCGCGGCCAACGAGGTCTATGCCGAGGTGTCCGCCGAGAACGAGTCCTTCAAGACCCAGTACGAGGCGATGCTGCAGTTCCGCGACGACTGGTATCTGTACCAGCAGACGGCGGAATACACCTTCGACACGTTCATGATGATCCAGCAGCGCAATGGCGGGCTGGTCCAGGGCGGCTGACCCTGCCCTAACGATGACGAAAGCCGCCGCGCAGGACCTGCGCGGCGGCTTTTTCATGTCCGGGTGACGGGGGCCGGACCGACCGGCCCCCCGGGGTCAGTTCCCCGAAAGGCCCGGGGGCGGGCCGCCGAAGCCCAGGCCCATCCCGCCCGAGGGCGCCGCCGCCCCCGGTGCGGGGGCGGTCTGCGGCGCGGGTGCGGGCGCTGCGGGATCCGTGGGCGTCGCCGGGTCGGCAGGCGCCGGGGTCGCGGGCGGCTGCTGGCCGAAGGGCGATCCGCCCAGGCCCCCGAGCGTGCCGAAGCCGCTGCTGCCGCCCTCGGCCGGGGCCGAGCCGCCACCCAGCCCGCCACCAAGGCCCCCACCCAAGCCCCCGCCCATCGGGATCTCGATCCGCATGTTCGAGGTGTCGACGACCGGGCCGCGATAATGCATGACCATCGCCGGGAAGGCGATCACCGCCGCGATCATCAGCACCTGCAGGCCCACGAAGGGCACCGCGCCGCGATAGATGTTCAGCGTGGTGATCGGGTCCATGCGCTTGCCGGTGATCTTGTCCAGATAGGCCATCCGGGGCGCCACCGATCGCAGATAGAACAGCGCGAAGCCCACCGGCGGCGTCAGGAACGAGGTCTGCATGGTCACCGCAAGGATCACCCCGAACCAGACCAGGTCGATCTCCAGCAGGTTGGCGGCGGGGATCAGCAGCGGCACGATCACGAAGGCCAACTCGAAGAAGTCGAGGAAGAAGCCCAGGATGAAGATGATCACGCAGGCGACGATCAGGAAGCCCACCTGCCCCCCCGGCAGCGCGGTCAGAAGGTCGCGCACCCAGATATGGCCGTTGATCGAATAGTAGGTCAGCGAGAAGACCGTGGCCCCGATCAGGATGAACATGACGAAGGCCGACAGCTTGACCGTCGACAGCAGCGCCTGGTTCAGAACCGTATAGGTCAGACGCCCCTTCATCGCGGCCAGGATCAGCGCGCCCATGGCCCCCATCGCGCCGCCCTCGGTCGGCGTGGCGATGCCGAGGAAGATCGTGCCCAGCACCAGGAAGACCAGCGCCAGCGGCGGGATCATCACGATGATGACCTGCCGCGTCATCGGCGACAGCAGGCCCGTACCCATCGCGCGGTCCAGCACCGCCACGACCAGCAGCACCGCGACCGCGACGGTCGCCGCCCAGATCGGGGCATTGGCGATGCCCGCCCCCTCCAGCCCGCGCGCGGCCAGCCAGTAGACCGCCACCGCGCCCAGGATCGCGGCCAGCAGCGACCAGCCGCCCGAACCCAGGCTGCGGGCCTCCAGCGGCAGGGCGGGCATGGATTTGGGGCGCAGGAAGGACAGGACCAGAACGTAGAGGATGTAGATGCCGGTCAGCGCCAGGGCCGGCACCAGCGCGGCCTTGTACATGTCGCCCACCGACCGGCCCAGCTGGTCGGCCAGCACGATCAGTACCAGGCTGGGCGGGATCACCTGCGCCAGCGTCCCCGAGGCCGCGATGACCCCGGTCGCCAACGGCTTGTCATAGTTGTAGCGCATCATGATCGGCAGCGAGATCAGCCCCATCGAGATGACCGAGGCCGCCACCACGCCGGTCGTCGCCGCCAGAAGCGCGCCGACCAGGATGACCGCATAGGCCAGACCGCCGCGCACCGGGCCGAACAGCTGGCCGATCGTTTCCAGCAGTTCCTCGGCCATGCGCGAACGTTCCAGCACGATCCCCATGAGGGTGAAGAAGGGGATGGCCAGCAGCGTGTCGTTGCGCATGACCCCGAACACCCGGTCGCCTAGCGCGCCAAGCAGGTTCCAGCCCAGGTTCACCTGGTCCGACAGCGGCGTCAGGAACACGCCGAAGAAGAAGAACAGCAGCCCGTTGGCCGCCAGCGCGAAGGCGATGGGATAGCCGAACAGCAGAAACGCCACCATCGAGAAGAACATGATGGGCGCCAGGTTGTGGGCAATGAGGTCGATCATGGACGGCGCTCCGGCGTGTCGGTGGCCTGGGATGCGGCCTTCTGTTCGTCTTCCAGACCGACGACCATCAGGGCGGCCTCTCGCAGCGCGGCCTCGTGGGTGTCGCCATGGGCGATGGGGTCGGGGATGATGCCACGCATGACGGCGACCTTCTTGATCAGCTCGGAAATGCCCTGCGCGAACAGCAGGCCGAAGCCCGCCACCATCACGCCGCGCACCGGCCACAGCGCCAGCCCGCCCGCGTTCATCGACACCTCGCCCGTGCGCAGGCTTCCCATCAGGGCGGGCCAGGTCAGCCACAGCATCACGGTGGTGAAGGGCAGCAGGAACAGCACCGTGCCGATCACGTCGATCCAGTGCTGCGCGCGGCGCGACCAGCGGCCATAGATCACGTCGATGCGGATATGTTCGTTGTCCAGCAGCGTCCAGGCCGAGGCCAGCATGAAGGCCGCGCCGAACAGATACCATTGCGCCTCCAGCCAGGCATTCGACGAGATGCTGAAGACCTTGCGGATGATCGCGTTGGTGGCGCTGATCACCACCGCCAGCAGGATCAGCCAGCTGACCGACCGCCCGATCAGGGTCGTGATGCGGTCGATGCCGCGCGATAGGGCCAACAGGGCACCCATGATATGTCTCCTCCCTCCAGGCGCTGCCCGTTTCGGGGGCAGGTGTCCGGTAGACCCGGCATTCCGCGCAGTCACCGCATATGCTGCATCCGCCCCCACAGGGTCAAGTTTTTCCGGCTGCTTGACGCTAGGTCATCAGGGCCAGCCCGACCAGCGCCGCGCATTCCGCCAAGAGGGCCGAGGCGCCCAGCACGTCGCCGGTCTGCCCGCCCACCAGCCGACAGGCCCGGCGCGAGACCGCGACGACCGACAGGCCTGCCAGCAGGGTGGCCAGCGCCGCCCCCCCCGGCCCCGGGGCGCAGAGCCACAGGGCCAGCACGCCGATCAGCGCGGCCGTCGCTGCCGCACTGCGCGAGGGGCGGCCCGCGCCCTGCCCCAGCCCGTCGCTCCGCGCGGGCGGCAGGGCGCGCATCAAGAGGACCGGCGCCACCCGGCCCAAGGCCGCCGCCCCGATCAGCGCCAGCGGCCCGAGCGCGGCCAGCGCCGCCACCCGGATCAGCGACGTGGTCACCAGCGCCATGGTGCCATAGCTGCCGATGGTCGAGTCGCGCATGATCCGCAGCCGGTCCTCGCGTGTGCGCCCGCCGCCCGCATCGGCGAAATCGGCCAAGGCGTCCTCGTGCAGGGCGCCGGTCAGCCAGACCGCCCCCGCCACGGCCAGCGCGGCGGGCAGCACACCCGGCCCCTCCAGCCACAAGGGCAGGCCCGCAATCGCGCCCACCAGCCCACCCGCCAGGGGAAAGGCCCAAGCCGCCTCCGACAGCGGCACCATGCGGGGCGGAAGGAAGCGGCCAAGCGGCAGCCGGGTCAGGAAGACCAGCGCCAGCAGGACCTGCTGCGGCCTAGTCAATCCCGGCCTCGGCGAAGGTCGCCATGCCGTTGTGGCATTCCAGGGCCGCGCGCAGCACCATCAGCGCCACCGCCGCGCCCGAGCCCTCGCCCAAGCGCATGTCCAGCGACAGGACCGGCGGCATGCCAAGCGCCGCGATCAGGCGGCGGTGGCCCGGCTCGGCGCTTTCATGGCCGATCAGGCAATGGGCCAGCGCGTCCGGGTCGTCGCGCGTCAGCACCCCCGCCGCCGCCGTGCAGATGAACCCGTCGAGGATCACCGGGATGCGCAGGTCCCGCGCGCGCCCGATGGCGCCGCAGATCCCCGCCTGCTCGCGCCCGCCGAAGGCCGCCAGCGTGGCGTGCGCGCCGGTGGGGGCGTGGCGCGCCAGCCCCTCGGTCACGACGCGGATCTTGGCGGCCAGCATGTCGCCATGGGCGCCGGTGCCGGGGCCGACCCAATCCTCGGCCCGGCCCCCGAAGGTCGCCGCCGCCAGCGCCGCCGAGGTGGTGGAATTGCCGATCCCCATCTCGCCCAGGATCAGGACCTGAGCCTCGGGGTCCACGGCGCCTGCGCCCTTGGCCATCGCGTCCCGCACTTCGGCCGGCGTCATCGCGGGGCCTTGGGTGAAATCGCCGGTGGGCCGGTCCAGATCCAGCGCGACCACGGCCAGATCGGCCGCCGCCACGCGGCACAGCTGGTTGATCGCCGCGCCGCCCGCGCGGAAATTGGCGACCATCCCCGCCGTGACCGCCGGAGGAAAGGGCGTGATCCCCTGTGCGGTGATGCCGTGATTGCCCGCAAAGACCAGTGCCTGCGCGCGGTCGATCCGGGGCCGGTCGGTCCCCTGCCAGCCCGCCATGAAGACCGCCAGTTCCTCCAGCCGGCCCAGAGAACCGGGGGGCTTGGTCAATTGCGCCTGGCGGTCGCGCGCGCCCTGCGCGGCATCGTCGTCAAATCGGGTCATCAGGGTCCTCTCGGGAAGGCTTCAGCCGCACAGGCAGTCCGCTGACGGCCATCCAGACCTGATCGGCGATCTGCGCCACGGCCTGATTCATCCGCCCGTGATCGTCGCGGAACCGCCGCGCCAGGGCATTGGCCGGGACGATCCCCTGGCCCAGCTCGTTGGTCACAAGGACGACAGGACAGGATTGCTGACGTAACGTCATCACGAGGGCGTCGACATCCGCGCGGCCTTCGCCATTCGACATCCACAGGGTCAGGCAATCGACCAGCCGCACGCCCTGCCCGTCCGTGGCCCGCAGCGCCCCCGCAAGGTCCAGGGGCGCCTCGATCGTCCGCCAGTCGGGGCCGCGTTGACGTTGATGTTCCAGAATTCTTTGACCCATCTCGCCGTCGCGGGCCTCGGCCGTGGCCAGATAGATCCGGGGCAATGCATGACGTGCAACAAGCCGCTCGGCCAAGGCCGACTTGCCCGAGCGTGCGCCGCCGGTGACCAGGGTCAGATGTCCACGTGCCGTCATGCGGGACTGTTTTCCACAGGGCGGGCGGGTTGGAAAGTGAGAAACGCCGCTTGCCCAGACCGTGGGTTTCAATAAACCTCGCGCCATTCCGGTGCGAGACGGCACCGACCCACGACTTGGAGGAGTTGGGATGACCAAACTTTTCGCCACCACCGCCCTGCTGACCGCGCTGGCGCTGCCGGCATTCGCCGTGCAACCCGCCGAGGGCGAGACCCTGGCCGAGACCCAGACCTATACCTATTGGCTGCTGGACGCGATCAAGTCGCTGGACCCGGCGCTGAACACGGATGTCGAGGGCTCGGACGTGCAGCGCAACCTCTATGAGGGGCTGATGATCGAGGATGCGCAGGGCGCGATGATCCCCGGCATGGCGCTGAGCCACGAGGTCAGCGAGGACGGGCTGACCTATACGTTCACGCTGCGCGACGCCAACTGGTCGAACGGCGAGCCGGTCACGGCCGACGATTTCGTCTATGCCTGGCAGCGCGTCGTGACGCCCGAGACGGCATCCGAATACGCCTGGTATCTGGAACTGATGAATGTCGCGAACGCCACGGCCATCGTCGCCGGAGAGATGGCGCCCGACCAGCTGGGCGTCGCCGCGCTGGATGACAAGACGCTGCAGGTCACGCTGACCACGCCCACGCCCTATTTCATCAAGACCCTGTCGCACACCACGACCTATCCCGTGCCCCGCGCGGTGGTCGAGGAACATGGCGATGCCTGGACGCAACCCGGCAATCTGGTCGGCAACGGCGCCTTCACCCTCGCCAGCCACAATCTGGGCGTCGAGATCGTGCTGCAGAAGAACCCGGAATACTGGGACGCCGAGAATGTCGTCATGGAAACCGTGCGCGGCGTGACCGTGAACGACAACAACGTGGCCCTGACCCGCTATCAGGCGGGCGAGCTGGACCGCGTGCAGATCCCCGCGGGCCAGTATCCGCGCCTGTCCGAACAGTACCCCGATCAGGCCATCTCGGTGCCGAACGGCTGCTCCTATGCCTATGTCTTCAATGTCGGCGAGAACGGCCCCGAGGTCCTCAAGGACCAGCGCGTGCGCGAGGCGATGGCCCTGTCGCTGAACCGCGAGATCATTGTGGACCAGGTCCTGCAGGGCGGCCAGCGCCCCGCCTATACCTGGACCCATTGGGCCATCGAAGGCTTTGCGGCCCCCGAGGGCGGCATGGAGGACATGCCGATGGAGGACCGTCTGGCCCGCGCCACCGAACTGCTGGCCGAGGCGAGTTACGGCCCCGACAACCCGGTGCGCCTGCAGTTGCAGTACAACACCGACGACAACCACCGCCTTCTGGCCATCGCCGCCCAGCAGTTCTGGCGCCCCCTGGGCATCGAGATCGAGCTGAACAACGTCGAATGGGCCGTCCATACCGACCGCCTGCAATCGGGTGATTTCGAGGTCGCGCGCTATGCCTGGTGCGCCGATTACAACGAGGCGACGACCTTCCTCGACTGGTTCCGCACCGATGGCTACAACAGCGGCAAATGGTCCAACGAGGAATATGATGCGCTTCTGGAAGAGGCGCGGACTGCCGAGGACACCGCGCCGCTGTATCAGCGCGCTGAGGAGATCCTGGCCGAGGAGGTTCCCGCCGCCTTCGTCTATCACTATGCCAAGGTCGACATGATCAACCCGGCCATCAAGGGCCTGCCGACCGAGAACCTGCGCAACACGTGGTATGGCAAGGATCTGTATCGCACCGCCGAGTAAGATGCGATCATGACCGGGGGCCGGGGCGGAACCCTTCCGCTCCGGCCCTGCCGTTTTCACTCCTCCCGCAGGGAAGGCCCCACGCGATGTTCGCATTTGTCCTGCGACGGCTGGCGGTGGCGATACCCACGCTGCTTCTGCTGATCGTCTTCTCCTTCGTCCTGATGCATCTGGCACCGGGCGGCCCCTTCACGGGCGAACGCGCCCTGCCCCCGCAGGTGCTGGCCAATCTGGAGGCCCAGTACGGGCTGAACGACCCCCTGTGGCTGCAGATCTGGAACTATCTGGTCAGCGTGGTCGTGCATTTCGACTTCGGTCCCAGCTTCGTCTATCCCGATCGCACGGTGAACCAGCTGATCGCCAACGGCTTTCCGGTGACGCTGACCTATGGCGGGCTGTCCTTCCTGGCCGCCGTGATCTTCGGCGTCTCCCTGGGCGTGGTGGCCGCGATCTGGCACAATTCCTGGGTCGATTATCTGGCCGTGGGCATCTCGATCGGCGCGCAGGTTCTGCCGAACTTCGTCATGGCGCCGCTTTTGGTCCTGGTCTTCACGCTCTGGTACCGGCTGCTGCCCGGCGGCGGCTGGAGCTTTTCCGATCCCAGCTTCTGGGTCATGCCGGTGATCGCGCTGGCGACCAGCTACATGGCCTCGATCGCACGGATCACCCGGTCCTCGATGCTGGAGGTGCTGGGCTCGAACCACATCCGCACCGCGCGCGCCAAGGGGATGCCGGAACATCGCGTCATCATCCGCCATGCGCTCAAGCCCGCCATGCTGCCGGTGATCAGCTATCTGGGGCCGGTCTTCGTGTCGATGATCACCGGGTCGGTGGTGATCGACATCTATTTCTCGACCGGCGGGATCGGCAAGGCCTTCGTCGACAGCGCGCTGAACCGAGATTACGCGGTGATGATGGGCGTGACGATTCTGGTGGGCGCGCTGACGATCCTCTTCAACCTTCTCGTCGATGTGCTCTATGCATGGATCGACCCCAAGATCAGGTACTAGGTCATGGTCATCGATCAACAGAAGATGCAGTCCCTGTCCGACCGGCTGGTGACGGACGAGGTGCGCGGGCGCAGCCCCTGGGCCGATGCCCGCCGCCGGTTCTGGCGCAACCGGGCCGCGATGCTGGGCCTGACGATCCTGGTGCTGGTGGTGCTGTTCGCGCTGCTGGGCGGTCAGTTCGCGCAATGGTCGGGCGAAGAGCTGGATTTCAGCGTCATGGGCCAGGTGGCCCAGATGGGTCAGCCCTCGATCGCCAACGGGCATTACTTCGGCACCGACAATCTGGGCCGCGACCTCTATGCCCGGGTCGTGCAGGGCACCCAGATCAGCCTGATGGTGGGCATCGTGGGCGCGGGCATCGCGGTCATCGTCGGCACGCTCTATGGCGCGACCGCGGGCTATGTCGGCGGGCGCACGGACCAGATCATGATGCGGGCCGTCGACATCCTGATGTCGATCCCCTACATGTTCGTGCTGATCCTGCTGCTGGTCATGTTCGGGCGGTCCATGTCGATGCTGTTTCTGGGCATCGGGCTGATCAGCTGGCTGGACATGTCCAGAATCGTGCGTGGTCAGACCCTTAGCCTGAAGAACCGGGAATTCATCGAGGCCGCGCGCGCCACCGGCGTGTCGTCGTTCCGCATCATCATCCGCCATATCGTGCCGAACCTGCTGGGCGTGGTCGCGGTCTATGCGACGCTGCTGGTGCCGCTGATGATCCTGACCGAAAGCTTCATCAGCTTCCTGGGCCTGGGCGTGCAGGAACCGCTGACCTCGTGGGGCGCGCTGATCTCCGAAGGCGCGGGCACGATGAACTATGGCACCCTGTGGCAGCTGGCCTTCCCGCTGTTCTTCTTCGTCATCACGCTGTTCGGCTTCTTCTTCGTGGGCGACGGCCTGCGCGACGCCCTCGACCCCAAGGAGAGGTGACATGGCCCTTCTGACCCTCACGGACCTGTCGGTCCGCTTCGCCACCAACGATGCCGAGGTGCGCGCCGTCACCGACGTGAACCTGACCGTGAATGCGGGCGACACGCTTGGCATCGTGGGCGAATCGGGCAGCGGCAAGTCGCAGCTGTCCTTCGCCATCATGGGGCTTCTCGCGCGCAACGGCCGCGCCTCGGGCAGTGTGATGTTCGACGGGCAGCAGATCCTGAACGCCCCGGTGAAGGTGCTGAACCGCATCCGGGCCGAGCAGATCGCGATGATCTTTCAGGACCCGATGACCTCGCTGAACCCCTACATGCGGGTGGCCGACCAGATGGCCGAGGTGCTGACCCTGCACAAGGGCATGGGCAAACGCGAGGCCGTGGCCGAGTCCGTGCGCATGCTGGACGCGGTCAAGATCCCCGATGCCAAAAGCCGCATCCGTCTGTATCCGCACGAGTTCTCGGGCGGCATGCGCCAGCGGGTGATGATCGCCATGGCGCTTCTGTGCCGCCCCAAGCTGCTGATCGCGGACGAGCCCACGACCGCGCTGGACGTGACCGTTCAGGCGCAGATCATGGCGCTCTTGTCCGACCTGCAGCGCGATTTCGGCATGGCGATGATCCTGATCACCCATGATCTGGGCGTCGTCGCCGGATCCTGCGAGCGGGTGGCCGTCATGTATGGCGGCCGCATCCGCGAAACCGGGCCGGTGCGCCCGATCTTTGCCGAAGCCACGCATCCCTATACCCAAGGGTTGCTGGACGCGATCCCCCGAGTCGATCAGGAGGACGAGGAGTTGCGCGCCATTCCCGGCCAGCCCCCGAACATGAGCAACCCGCCTCCCGGCTGCGCCTTCCAGCCGCGCTGCCCCTATGCGCGGGAAGGCTGCGACAGCATCGACCCCCCGCTGGAGATCTTTGCGCCGGACCGCGCGCGGGCCTGCCACGCCCCCGTGGCCGAGGTGCTGGCGCGCCGGACCACCCGTCATCCCGACACGGACCAGCCCGCCGCCCATCCCGCCGCCCATCCCGGCGCCGTCGCGGACAGCGCCATTCCCCGCGGCGCCGTCGCCGGCGCCGGGGCCGCCGGAACCCCCACGGAGGGACAGCCATGACCCCGCTTCTGGACGTGCGCGACCTGCGCGTGACCTTCCCCATCCGCCCCGAAGGCGCGATGCCCTGGGCCAAGCCGCTGCCGCTGCAGGCCGTGGCGGGCGTGGATTTCACGCTGAACCCCGGCGAGACCCTTGGCGTGGTGGGCGAATCGGGCTGCGGGAAATCGACGCTGGCCCGCGCGCTGATCGGGCTGGTGCCCGCCGCAGGCCAGGCGCGCTGGTCGGACGGGCAGGACCTGCTGGCGCTGAGCGCACGGCAGATGATGAAGTACCGCCAGGACATCCAGATGGTGTTCCAGGACCCTCTGGCCAGCCTGAACCCGCGCATGACCGTGGGCCAGATCATTGCCGAACCCCTGACCACGCACCGCCCCGATCTGTCCCGCGCCGAGGTCAAGGAGCGGGCGCGGGCGATGATGGACAAGGTCGGGCTGCTGCCCAACCAGATCAATCGCTATCCGCACGAGTTCTCGGGCGGCCAGTGCCAGCGCATCGGCATCGCCCGCGCGCTGATCGTGGAGCCGAAGCTGATCATCTGCGACGAGCCGGTCAGTGCGCTGGACGTGTCGATCCAGGCGCAGGTCATCAACCTGCTGATCCGGCTGCAGCGCGACCTGGGCCTGTCGCTGGTCTTCATCGCGCATGATCTGTCGGTGGTGAAGCATATCAGCGACCGGATCATGGTCCTCTATCTGGGCAAGGTGATGGAGATCGCCTCCTCGGACGATCTCTATGCCGCGCCCCAGCACCCCTACACGCAGGCGCTGCTGTCGGCGGTGCCGGTGCCCGATCCGACGGTCGAGACGGCCAAGACCATCGTGCCGCTGGCGGGCGATCTGCCCTCGCCGCTGAACCCGCCCTCGGGCTGCGTGTTCCGCACCCGCTGCCCCCGGGCGCAGGCGCGCTGCGCGGCCGAGGTGCCGGTGCTGCAGGGCATGGATCACCAGACCGCCTGCCACTTCCCCGGCCCCCTGACCGAGGCCGAGATCGCCCATGCCCGCCGGCGCGAGGCCGCCTGAGATGCCCCCCGACACCCCCGCCGGTCCGTCCTTCTCGGCCCGGTGGGCGGCGTTGAAGAACATCCCGCCCTTTCTGGCCCTGGTCTGGCGGGCCAGCCCGGCGTTGACGCTGGCCATGGTGATCCTGCGCCTGATGCGGGCGCTGATGCCCGTGGCGATGCTTTGGGTGGGCAAGCTGATCATCGACCAGGTGGTGGCGCTGTCCTCCTCCGGCGGGCCCGAGACCCTGTCCGGCTGGTGGGACAGCGGGCTGGCCGACACGCTCATCTGGCTGGTGGCGATCGAGCTGGCGCTGGCCGTGGCGCAGGACGTGCTGGGCCGGCTGGTCAGCTATACCGATGCGCTGCTGCAGGAAAAGCTGGTCATCGACATCTCGATCCGGCTGATGGACCACGCGGCGGGCCTCGATCTGGCCAGCTTCGAGGATGCGGCCTTTCAGGACCGGCTGGACCGCGCGCGGCGCCAAACGATGGGGCGGATCCCGCTGCTGAACCAGCTGATGCAGCAGTTGCAGGACAGCGTGACGGTGGCCAGCTTCGCGGTGGGCCTGATCCTCTACAACCCCTGGCTGGTGGTGCTGCTGGCGCTGGCGCTGATCCCCTCCCTGTT
Source organism: Paracoccus gahaiensis (assembly GCF_005048225.1). GTDB lineage: Bacteria > Pseudomonadota > Alphaproteobacteria > Rhodobacterales > Rhodobacteraceae > Paracoccus > Paracoccus gahaiensis. The sequence continues at coordinate 37,294 of NZ_SUNI01000001.1, read as the reverse complement.
GGGCGAGATGCATTTCAACGCCCGCACCTATGCGCTGAACCACGCCCGCGCCGCCGACCGGCGCGAACGCGACTATCTGCGCATGATCGCCGCCACCGCCGAGACGGCGAAAGAGGTCAAGATCTTCGGCCTCTCGCCTTGGCTGCGCGACCGCTATCTGGTGCTGGCGCGGCGGTTCTATGTCGAGAACCGGGTCATCCAGCGGCGTCAGCTGTCGGTCATGGCGGTGCTGACCGCGCTTGGCACGCTGGCCTATTACGCGGCCTTCCTGTGGATCATCGCCCGCACCCTGACGGGGCAGCTGTCGCTTGGCGACCTGACCTTTCTGTCGGGCAGCTTCCTGCGCCTGCGGGGTCTGCTGGAGGGGCTGCTGGCGGGGTTTTCCGGCATGGCGGGTCAGGCCATGTATCTGGACGACCTCTTCGAATTCTTCACGGCGGTCCCCGCCATCGCCTCGCCCGCAGACCCGCTGCCGGTGCCGCGCCCGATCGTTCAGGGCTTCCGTTTCGAGAATGTGGGCTTTCGCTATCCGGGCCGCGAGGACTGGGCGATCCGCCATATGACGCTGGACCTGAAGGTGGGCGAGACGGTCGCGCTGGTGGGCGAGAACGGCGCCGGCAAGACCACCATCGTCAAGTTGCTGGCGCGGCTCTATGATCCCGATGAGGGGCGCATCACGCTGGAGGGGCGCGATCTGCGCGACTATGACCTGGACGAGCTGCGTGGCACCATCGGGGTGATCTTCCAGGATTTCGTGCGCTATGCCGTCACCGCGGCCGAGAACATCGCCATCGGCCGGATCGAGGCGCGCGACGACCGCCCCCGCATCATCGCCTCGGCCGAACGCGCGCTGGCCGATCAGGTCATCGCCAAGCTGCCGCAGGGCTATGACCAGATGGTGGGGCGCCGCTTCGCGCGCGGGTTGGACCTGTCGGGCGGCGAATGGCAGAAACTGGCCATCGCGCGGGCCTATATGCGCGACGCGCAGCTGCTGGTGCTGGACGAGCCGACGGCGGCGCTGGATGCGCGGGCGGAATACGAGGTCTTCCAGCGCTTCAAGGACCTGACGGCGGGGCGGACGGCGCTGCTGATCTCGCACCGTTTCTCCTCCGTGCGGATGGCCGACCGGATCATCGTGCTGGAGGCGGGCCGGGTGCAGGACCAGGGCACGCATGCCGAACTGGTCGCCCGCCCCGGCCGCTATCGCGAGCTGTTCGAGCTGCAGGCCCAGGGCTATCGCTAGGTCGGGCTGCCGCTAGATCACGCTGCCCAGCACGATCACCGTGATCAGCGCCACGACCGGGATCGCCACCGCCACCACGAAGATGTCGGCATAGCTTTTCTTGTGCGTCAGCCCGGTGATCGCCAGCAGGGTGATGACCGCACCGTTATGGGGCAGCGCATCGAACCCGCCCGAGGCCAGCGCGGTCACGCGGTGCATCAGCTCCATGCTGATCCCCTGCGCCTGCCCCATCTCGGCGAATTGCGCGCCAAGCGTCTGCAGCGCGATGGACATGCCGCCCGAGGCCGATCCGGTGATCCCCGCCAGCACGTTGACCGCGACCGCCAGCGAGGCGACGGGGTTCGACGGGAACAGTCCCAGTACCGCGTCGCGGATGATCGTGAAGGCGGGCAAGGATGCGATGACCGCGCCGTATCCCACCTCGGAGGCGGTGTTGAAGATCGGCAGCAAGGACCCCATCGTGCCGGCATTGACGCTTTCGCGCAGGTCGGCGAAGCGGCGCCAGTTCAGCCCGATGGCCAGGCAGATCGATACCACCAGCGACACGATGATCGCCCAGATGCCCGCGACGGCGGCCAGGTCCGTCTCTCCGTATTCGGGCAGGGCCAGATAATCCGCGCTCATCGCCGGGAAGACGAACCAGGTCAGCGCGGCGTTCAGCACGATCACCGCCACGACCGGCAGCACCGCCAGCGCGAAGGGCGGCAGGTCGGCCTCGTCGCGCAGATTGGCGTCGGCGGCGGTGGCGGGGTGATCGCCATAGCCCTCGGACCGGCTGGCAGCTGCCGCCGCGCGGCGGTTCAGCCACAGCGTGCCGCCCGCCAGCATGATGATCCCCGCCAGCAGCCCGAACAGGGGTGCTGCAAAGACGTTCGTGCCGAAGAAGGGCATGGGAATGGCGTTCTGGATCGCGGGCGTGCCGGGGAATGCGGTCATGGTGAAGGTGAAGGACCCGAGCGCGATGGCCGCGGGCAGCAGCCGCTTGGGGATGTCGGCGCGACGGAACAGCGCATTGGCGATGGGATAGACCGCAAAGGCCACCACGAACAGCGACACGCCGCCATAGGTCAGCACCCCGCAGGACAAGACCACCGCCAGGACCGCGCGCCCGGGGCCAAGCCGGTCCACGATCCATTCCGCGATGGACCGCGCCGCTCCGCTGTCGGCCATCACCTTGCCGAAGATCGCCCCCAGCAGGAACAGCGGGAAATAGGTGATGACATAGCCGCCAAGCGACCCCATGAAGACCTGCGTATAGGTCGCCAGCAGCGGAATGCCCCCCGACAGCGCCACCGCCATCAGCGACAGCAGCGGCGCCAGGATCAGCACCGTGATCCCGCGATAGGCCAGATACATCAGCAGGATCAGCGACAGGAAAATTCCCAGCAGGCCCATGGCGGCTCCTCTAGCGGCTTTGGGCCAGAGTGGCAGCGCAGAACGCGCACGGCAAGATGCTGCGCTGCGGAAAGTTTGGGGGGGAGGTGGTACCGCCTACCCGTCTCGAACGGGTGACCTCTAGATCCACAATCTAGCGCTCTAACCAACTGAGCTAAGGCGGCACAGGGCGGCTTCATAGACCCGACCCGCCCGGCGTGCAAGCCCCGCTTGCCGCGAAATCGCGTTTGCGCTAGAGAAAGTTTCCCCGATGACAAGGACAGAACCATGGGCATCAACAGCGAAAGCGACATCACCGCCAATATCCAGATCGGCCCGACCGACCTTGGGATGGTGCGCATCTATGTCCAGGGCGAGGGCGTCGATCTGCCGATGGATTTCGACCCCGAGGAGGCGGCCGAGATCGCCGAGGAGCTGATGGCCGCCGCGGAAGCCGCGCGCGCCATGGGCCAAGGCGGCAAGGCGCCCGGCGGCGGGTCTAAGAAACCCCGGCGATAAGCGCCTCGGGATCGGCCAGCATCTGCAGGCGCAGGGCGGCGGCGCGGGCGAAATCGCGCTGCACCTTGACCCGGCGGGCGCCTGCCAGCCGGGTTTCCGGCGCCATGCGGGTGACGGCGGCGCCGAAGGCATCGGCATGGATCAGGCCGGTGTCCTCGGGCAGCAGCTCGACCGGAAAATCGCCGTCCACCGCCCAGAAATAGCGGTCGCACCAGTCCAGATAGCCCTGCCACTTGCGGTCGGCCCGGAAATCGGCCCGGCCGCTCTTGCATTCGACGATCCACAATTCGCCCTTGGGACCGAGGCTGATCAGGTCGACGCGCAGGCCCCGCGCGGGCACGAATTCCGTCAGGACCGCATGATCCATGCTGCGCAGCAGCCGCGCCGTGCCGCGTGCCAGGCGCTGGCCGGGCATGGGCGGCAGGGAAAGGAGGGGGGCTTCGGCGCTCATGGGCGCAATTTAGAACGAAGCGGAAACGCCCGCAACCCGTCTTGCAGCCGCCCGGACCCGGCGCTAGCGTCCCGCCCGAACCCCATAACGGAGACTGACATGACCGAGATCACCCGCATCGGCACCGGCACCCGCATGAGCCAGGCGGTCATCGCCAACGGCTTCGTCTTCCTCGCGGGCCAGGTGGGCGAGCCCGGCACCCCGGTCGCCGACCAGACCCGCGCCGTGCTGGCCCAGATCGACGACCTCTTGGCACAGGCGGGCACCGACAAGACGAAGATCGTCTCGGCCCAGATCTGGATGGCCGACATGGCCGAGTTCGCCGAGATGAACGCGGTCTGGGATGCCTGGGTGCCCCAAGGCGCCGCCCCTGCCCGCGCGACCGGCGAATCGGCGCTGGCGACCCCCGACTACAAGGTCGAGATCATCGTCACTGCGGTCCTCTGACCGCAACCCCTAACGCGGTCGCCTGACCGCGGCGATCACCGAGGCGGCGGCGCGCAGGCCCGGCGCCTCGCCCCCTTTGCCCAAGCGCTCCATCGTCAGATCCATCGCCTCCAGCTGGGCGGCGCGGGTCCGGGGTTCCTCCAGCGTGTCCTGCAGGGCCTGTGCCAGCGGCCCGGGCTGGCAGGCGCGGCCCAGGTATTCCGGCACGGCGCGGGTGTCACTGACCAGATTGACCAGCGTGACCGTGTCGGTGCGCAGGAGCACCCCCACGATCAGCCGCGACAAGGGCGCCATGTCATAGCCGATGACCATCGGGATGCGGTTGGCCGCCAGTTCCAGGCTGACCGTGCCCGAGGCCGCCAGCGCCAGATCGGCGGCGGCGAAGGCCGCGCGCTTTTCCTCGGCCTCCTCGATGACGATGGGAGCGGTGGGCCAGCGCCGCGTCATGTCGCGCACCAGCCCCGCCACGCCGGGCACGGTCGGCAGGACCACGCGGATCTCGGGCACCCGGTCGCGCAGCCGCATCAGCGCCTCGTCGAAGCGGGGGCCAAGGCGCGCGACCTCGCCCCGCCGCGATCCGGGCAGGCACAGGACGACCGGCGCGTCGGGCGCGATGCCATGGGCATTGCGGAACAGCTGCGCCTCGTCAGGGCCGGCCACGTCCGAGGTGGCGACCGGATGGCCCACGAAATCGCAGGTCATGCCGGCAGCCTCCATCAGCGGCGGCTCGAAGGGCAGGATGGCCAGCACATGATCGATCACCCGCGCCATCTTGCGCGCCCGGCCCGGGCGCCAGGCCCAGACCGAGGGCGCGACGTAATGCACGGTGCGCAGATCGGGCCGCGCGGCGCGGGCCAGATGGGCCACGCGCAGGCCGAAATCAGGGCTGTCGATGGTGATCAGCACATCGGGCGCGGCCGCCGTCACGGCCTCGGCGGTCTGCGCGATGCGGCGCTTGAGATGGCGGTATTTCGGCAGCACCTCCCAGATGCCCATCACCGACAGCTCGTCCATGGGAAAGAGGCTCTGCAGGCCCAGGTCGGTCATGGCCGGGCCGCCGATGCCGTCAAACTGCGCGTCGGGGTCCGGCGCGCGCAGCCCCGCCATCAGGGCCGCGCCCAGCTGGTCGCCCGAGGCCTCTCCCGCGATCAGGAAATAACGCATGCCGGTCCGCCTTGTTGCTGCGCTGTCATGGGTATTTCGACAAAGGAGAGGTGACCAGAGCTTTCAGCCCGGATCGCCCGCGAAGGGGCCCGCTGCCCAGAGGAACAGCCCGGCTGCCTCTGCACGGCGCAGCGCCTCGGCGCGGTCCAGCAGGATCACGCCGCCCGCCTGCCACGCGATCCCGGCCAATCCTGCGGCGGCGGCCTGATCGACGCTGTCGGGGCCAAGGGTCGGCAGGTCGATGCGGCGGTCCTGCCCGGGCTTCGGCGCCTTGTAGAGGATGCCGCGCGCGCCTGCCGGATTGGGACGCAGATCGGTGTGGCGGGCCGCGAAGTCCAGCATGGCGGCGGTGCCCGGCAGGGTCTCCAGCGCCAGGCACAGGCCTTGGGCGACCACCGCCCCTTGGCCCAGATCCAGGGGGCCGGTCTGTGCCAGGATTTCGGCGGCGCGCTGCACGTCGCGGCGGTCCGCGTCCGAGGGCGCGCCGGTCAGCACCCCCTCATCGGGGATCAGGTCAGGGGTGATTTCCGAGACAGAACAGATGGCCAGGTCGTTTTCCTCGAAGATGTCGAGGACCGTGCGCAGGGCTGCGTCATCGCCCGACTGCAGCGCCGACAGGATGCGCGGCACCAGCTGCGCGGTGCGCGGATCGAAGAGTTCGGGGTCAAGCCGGGGGCGACGGATGGCGCCTGCGAAGATGACGCGGGTGACGCCCTGCGCGTGCAGCTCGTCCATGAAGGGGATCAGGCGTTCCAGCCGGAAGGGCGTGGCGGGCAGGCCTTCGGGCGCGAACCCCTGCAGGGTATAGACCAGCGGATCGTCTAGGCAGGCGGCGACCGCCGGGGCCAGGGCGCCCTGACCCGCGATGAGGGCGATGCGGCTCATGCGGGCCGGGGCGCCAGGAAGCTGCGATCCGAGGGGCCGAGGATGAAATCGAGCACGTCGCGCTCCATGCCTGTCACCTGCGACTCGGCGCGGGTGCGGGCGGCGTCGCGGAAAGATCCGGCGCCCAGATCGGCCAGCAGCGCGCGCAGCGCCGCGATGTCGGACCGGCTGGCCCCGCGACGGCGCAGGCCCACGATGTTCAGCCCGTCCAGATGCCCGCGCGGACCCTGCACCAGCCCATAGGGGATCACGTCGGCGGTCACCATCGTCACCGCCCCGATCATCGCGCCGCGTCCGATGCGTACCCATTGATGCACGCCCGACAGCCCGCCGACGATGACGTCATCCTCCAGATGGCAATGCCCGGCGATGGCGACGCTGTTGGCCAGGATCACCCGGTCGCCGATGCGGCAGTCATGGCCCACATGGCTGGAGGCCATGAACAGCCCATCATCGCCCACCACCGTCTCGCCGCCGCCGCCCGCCGTGCCGGGGTTCATCGTCACGTATTCGCGGATGCGGTTGCGGGCGCCGATGCGCAGGCGCACATCCTCGCCCTTGAACTTCAGGTCCTGCGGCACCTCGCCGATCGAGGCGAAGGGGAAGATCACCGTGCCCTCGCCCACCTCGGTGTCGCCGGTGACGACCACATGGGATTTCAGCACCACCCCGTCCGCCAGCCGGACGCGGGGTCCGACGACCGAGAACGGCCCGATCTCGACATCGGCGCCGATCTCGGCGCCGGGTTCGATCACGGCCGAGGGGTGGATGGCGGCTTCAGCCATCCTTCTTGGCCATCATGGCCGTGTATTCGGCCGAGGCACAAAGCTGGCCGTCGACCAGGGCACGGCCCTCGAACTTCCAGATCTTGCCGCCGCCGCGGATGGCGCGGCAATGCAGTTCCAGCACGTCGCCCGGCACGACCATGCGGCGGAACTTGCAGTTGTCGATGCCCATGAAATAGGTCTGCATGTCCTCGTCGATCACGTTCATGCTGATGCCCACGACGACGGCGGCGGTCTGGGCCATCGCCTCGATGATGGTGACGCCGGGCATGATCGGGTGGTTGGGGAAATGGCCCTGGAAATGCGGCTCGTTGGCGGTCACGTTCTTGATGCCCACGGCGCTTTCGAAGGGGACGATGTCGCGCACCTTGTCGATGAACAGGAACGGATAGCGATGCGGGATGATCCGCTTGATCAGCGCCAGATCGGCCTCGGTATAAGGGGCGGGGTTGCGCTCGGCTTCGGCCATGGGTCGTTCCTTCGGGCGGTTTGAACGGGGTTAGCAATCGAGGCGGCGGATGGCAAGCGGCTCAGGCGGGGCGGCGCCGCCCCTCGGCCAGCCAGCCGGTGAGGATCAGGCCCGAGATCAGCGCCAGCCAGGCCCAGCCCGGCAGCAGGGGGCGGCGGTCCAGCCCGGTGATCTGCGCGGCGTCGCGGGGGGTGACGCCGATCCAGGGGCCGCCGAGGCCCGTGCCGCTGGCGGCGCGGCCCGCACGGGTCTGGCGCAGGTCGGGCACGCCGTCCGACAAGCGCAGGACGGATCCGCCCGAAGCGTCGGTCAGCGCGGCCAGCAGGGGCGCGTCGGCCACCGTCTCCTCGAATTCGCGGGGTGCCGCGGGACCGAGCGCCAGCACGCGGGCGATGTCGCCATCGACCAGACGGTAGAGCCCCGGCTCGGGCGCGGTCCAGTCGGCGATGAAGCGGCCCGGCCCGTCCGGGGCCAGCGGCACCTGGGTCACCGTGCCGTCGGGATGGGTCACCTGCAGCGGCCCGGCGCTATCCTGCATCGTGCGCCGCGTCAGGGCCACGGTCAGGCCGTCGCTGACATCGGCCAGAAGCGCCTCTTCCTCCAGCTCGGGTTCCTGCATCGACCAGTGGGCGATGCGGCGCAACAGCTCCAGCTGCGGGCCGCCGCCCTCGAAGCCGCGCCCCCACAGCCAGACCTGATCGCTGGTCAGCAGCGCGACGCGCCCCTCGCCCACGCGGTCCAGGATCAGAAGCGGGCTGTCCTCGGCCCCGGTCAGGGCGACCTGGGCGCCGGGCTCGGGGGTCACCTCGGCCATGCGCAGCCAGCGGCCCCAGTCCGGTTCATCGGGATCGGGACCGGCCAGACCGGCGGTGACCGGATGGCGGCGCCCATCCTCGGTCAGGCGCGGCAGATAGGGCTCCTCGATCACCCGTCCGGTGGGGCGGGCGGGCAGGATCGGCCCCAAAGGCGACAGGTTCAGGCTTTCGACCGAGGCCATCTCGGGCCCGGCCGAGACCAGGATCGCGCCCCCCTCTTCGACATAGCGGGCGATGTTGAGGTAATAGTCGGGCGGCAGGATACCCCGCACGCTGTAGCGGTCGAAGATGATCAGGTCGAAATCGTCGATCCGGTCCAGGAACAGCTCGCGCGTCGGGAAGGCGATCAGCGACAGCTCGCTGACCGGGACACCGTCGAACTTGTCGGGCGGCCGCAGGATGGTGAAATGGATCAGATCGACGCCCGCATCCGATTTCAGCAGGTTGCGCCAGGTCCGCTCGCCCGCATGCGGCTCGCCCGAGACCAGCAGCACGCGCAGCCGGTCGCGCACGCCGGTGATGCTGATGGCGGCGGCGTTGTTGCGATCGGTCAGCTCGCCCGGAGGCGCCTCGGCCAGTTCGATCTGCACCACGTTCTGGCCCGCGTGGCGCGGGATGACCGGCAGGGTCAGGCTGGTGTTCAGCGGCACGGCAACGGTCTGGCCGTCCTCGCCGTCCACCGACAGGCGCAGGGCGACGCTGCCCGTCTGCTGGCCCTCGGGGACGGCGCCCTGATCCTCGACGCGCAGGCGGATGGTCACCTCCTGGTCGATCAGGCCGAAGGCAGGGGCCTCCTCGATCACCAGGCGGCGGTCCCAGTCCTCGGGCTGGCCGGTCAGCAGCACATGCAGCGGCGCGGGCAGCCCTTCGGGCAGTTGCGCGGGATCGTGCAGGCGGCCATCGGTCAGGGCGATGACGCCCGCCAGCCGGGCCTCGGGTTCGGCGGCCACCGCGCGCGACAGGGCGGTGCCCAGCAGCGTGCCATCGTCGTCGTCGCCCACCGTCACGCGGCGCAGGTCGGTGCCCGGCAGGGCGCCGATCCCGTCGGTCAGCGCCTCCACGGCCTGATCAACCTGCCCGGCCCGCCCCGGCAGGTCTTGGCTGGAGGAGCGGTCATCCAGCAGGATCACGATGTCGGACAGCCCCGCCCGGGTGCCCAGTTCCAGCGCCGGTCCCGCCAGCGCCAGCGCGGCGGCCAGACCCGCCAGCCCGCGCCAGGCCCAGCCCCGCAAGCCCCGCCACAGCGCGAAGCCCGCGACCAGCGCAGCCAGCACGGCAAGCGCCACGATGGCCCACCACGGCAGGGCGGGATCGAAGCGCAGCTGGGTCAGGGTGGCGGTCATGGGGCCAGGAACTCCTCGGTCCGCAGGCGGTCCAGCAGGGCCGGCACATGGACCTGGTCGGATTTGTAATTGCCCGTCAGCACATACATGATCAGGTTGATGCCGAAGCGGGTGGCGATCTCGCGCTGCTGCTCGCCCTCCCAGCCCCGGCCGATGGGATAGGCGGCATAGCCGTTCTCGTCCACGGCCCAGGCCTCGGCCCAGTTGTTGCCGCCGATCACCACCGGGCTGACCCCGTCATTCAGCTGCCGGAAGGGCATGCCGTCGGCGGTTGCGGCGTCCACGGGCGGCGCCTCCAGCCAGACCGGGTTGCCCTGCCAGCGGCCGGGGAAATCCTCGAGCAGGTAGAAGGCGCGCGTCAGGACGTGATCGTCGGGCACCGGGGCCAGCGGCGGGATGTCCAGCGGTGCCGCCAGACGGCGCAAGGCGTCGGACATGTCCGGCCCGCCCACCCCGGCGATGTCGCCGTCGCGCGTGTCGAACAGGATCATCCCGCCGGAGCGCAGGAAGGCGTTCAGCCGCAGATAGGCGCGGGCCCCGGGTGCTGTCTGCCCTTCGGTGATCGGCCAGTAGAGGAAGGTCAGCAGGGACAAGTCGTCTGCTTCGAGGTCGATGCCGATGGGCGCGCCCGGCTCGACCGAGGTGCGCGCCCGCAGGGCCAGCGACAGCCCCGACAGCCCCTGCTCGGAGGCCTCGTCGACCCTAGCGTCGCCGGTGATCACATAGGCCAGCGCGACCTCGCCTGCGGCGCGCATCAGGTCGGGGTCCAGGTCCTGCGCCTGTGCCCGGGGTCCGGGCAGGATCGCCAGGCCCAGAAGGATCGCGGCCATGGCCCCCCGGCCCCGCCCGCGCGCCAGCCAGGCCGAGCCGAGCGCATCCAGCGCCAGCAGCAGCGCCGCCGCCGCCAGAAGCGCGCCCTTGAGGTTGCGTCCGGGCCTGGTGCCCACGGCCTCGACCGTGGCGCCGGGCCAGTCGGCACGGCTGAAGGCGCCGCCCGCATTCAGGGCCTGCCGCCGCTCGCCCGCCGCATAGATGCCGGCGGGGCGGTCGGGGCCGGGGCCCTGGGCCAGATCGGCGGCGGGGACCGGGGCCAGCCCCTCGGCGGGGCCAGGACGGCCAAAGCCGTCCAGCACGGTCAGGGGCGTCCAGAAGGGCTGCTGGCGGTCATCCGAGGCTTCCTCGGCGGGGGTCAGGCGGGCGGTGGCGACCAGCCGCTCGACCATCTGCACGAAAAGGCCCGACAGCGGCAGGTTCGACCATTCGGCATTGGCGGTCACATGGACCAGCACCACCTGCCCCTCGCCAAGCCGGTCGCGGGTGATCAGCGGCGTGCCGTCCGACAGCGCGGCCAAGGTCTTGCCCGCCAGATCGGGGGCGGGTTGCGCCATCAGCTGCGCGCGCACGGACACATCCTCGGGCACCGACAGCCCCGCGAAGGGGCCGTCCGCCGCAAAGGGCGCCAGCCCGCGCGGATCGCCCCAGGAGAGCGCGCCGCCGATGTCGCGCCCGCCCTGGCGCAGGGCCACGGGCAGCAGCGGCTCGTCGATCAGCCGGTCGTATCCGGCCATGCGCGGCCCGGCAAAGCGGATCAGCAGCCCGCCGCCATCGACCCAGGTCATCAGCGCCGCCGTCTCGGCCAGCTGGACCTGGTCGATCAGCACGATCACGTCGGGCGCGCTGTCCAGCACGTCGCCAAGCGTGCCCTCGACCAGATCGGACCCGGGCGCCAAGGCCTGGCGCAGATAGTGGGACTGTTCCAGCAGCTGCTGCCCCTCGGCCTGGCCCACGGCCTCGCCCACCAGCGCGACCTTGCGGCGGCGCACGCGGTCGTCGGCCAGCACGACGGCGCCGGCATGGGTCTCGGCCTCGATCTGGAAGCGGGTGATACGGTTGCGCAATTCGGGCGGCAGGTCGATGGCCACGGCGCGCGCGGTCAGACCGTCGCGATCGGTCGGATCGCCGGGGGTCAGGCGGGCCAGGGTGCGCTCGATCCCCTGCGGGTCGGGGCCGATGGCCAGGATCTCGGGCGCGGCCGCGTCAGTGGCGGTCAGGCTCAGCGAGGGCGTGTCGCCGCCCTCCAGCGCCAGCGTGCGCAGAGGCCGCGCCGGGGGCACCACCGTCACCGGCCCGCGCGCGGCCAGCGCCGCCAGCCAGTCCGCGCGGTCGGGATGATCGGTGCCGTCCGCGATCCACAGGGTCGACAGGCGGCCCTGCGGCGCCTCGGCCAGCGCCTCCTCGGGATCGCCCGCAAGGCGCGAGGACCAGGACACCGGCTGCGCGCCCCGCAGCCCCGCCGGCAGGGCACCGGCGGGCTGGAAGGCCAGCGCGCCGGGACGCGTGCGGCCATCGGCCAGGATCAGGGCGGCGGGGCGGCCCGCGGCGGCGGCTTGGGTCAGGGCGCGTTCGGCCCGACCCTGGCGCGCGGCCCAGTCGGGGGCGGCGGCGAAGCCCGCATCCATCACGACCAGCAGCGGCCCCTCGGCGGCGGGCTGGACCACCGGGCGCCAGACCGGCCCGGCAAAGGCCAGGATCAGCGCCGCCACCGCCGCCAGCCGGATCAACAGCAGCCACCAGGGCGTGCGCTGCGCCAGCGGCGCGCGGTCGGCCAGCCCCCTCAGCAGCGCAACGCCCGGAAAGGCGATGCGCTTGGGCGCGGGCGGCATGGCGCGCAGGATCACCCACAGGACCGGCAAGGCGATCAGCGCGCCCAGCAGCCAGGGGGCGGCAAAGCCCAGAGGCCCCAGCAGCAGCATCAGCGCGCCCCCTGCCCGGCCGTCTGGCCCAGGGCCTGCCACAGCCAGTTCAGCGCTTGGGCCGGATCGCCATCGGTCTGCCGGGTCGCGAACTGCCAGCCCGCCTGCCGCGCCTGCGCGGCCAGCCAGTCCTGCCGTTCGGCCAGCCGGGCCAGATAGGCGGCACGCAGGCCGCCCGCATCGCGGCTGTCATGGCGGACCGCGCCGCTGAGCGAGCGGAACTCGACCGCACCATCGAAGGGGAAGCGCGCCTCGTCGGGATCGAGGATCTGCAGCAGCACGCCGCCCACCCCCAGCCCCGCCGCCTGCGCCAGCAAATCCGCCACCCAAGCCGGATCGGCCAGGAAATCGGACAGCACGACCACCCGCTGCCCCGGGCGCAGCGCGCCGGGCGGCGGGGTGTCGTCGTCGCGCCCGGTCGCAGGGGTCAGGGCCAAGGCCTCGGCCAGTCGATCGGCTTGCATCCGGCCAGCGCGGGCGGGCTGGCCCAGAAGGCCCACCTTTTCCCCGCCGCGCAGCATCAGCATGGCGGTGGCCAGCGCCAGAAGCTGCCCGAAACCCGCCTTAGTCGGGCGGTCCGGCCCGCCGGTGAAGCCCATCCCCTGCCCGCGCGACAGCCAGATGGCGGCGGCCTGCGCGGTCTGCGCCTCGCGGTCGCGCACGAACTGCACGTCGGACCGGGCCGAGCGGCGCCAGTCGATGCTGCGGGCCCCGTCGCCCGAGGCGGCGGGGCGGTATTGCCAGAAATCCTCGCCCGGGCCCGCGCGCCGCAGCCCGTGGGCGCCGGGCGCGACCATCGCCGCCAGCCGCTCGGCCGACAGGATCAGGCCCGGCAGGTGGCCCGAGGCCGCCTCGGCGCGGGCGCGCAGATCGGCGGGCGGCGTGACGCTCATGCGGCGTGGCGGCCGAGCGTCCGCTCGTCCAGAAGCCGCGCGATGATGGCGTCCACCGTCTCGCCGCGTGCGCGGGCGGCGAAGGACAGCGCCATGCGGTGGCGCAGCACAGGCGCGGCCATCGCGGCCACATCGTCCAGCGTCGGCGCATAGCGCCCGTTCAGCACCGCGCGCGCCCGGCTGACCAGCATCAGCGCCTGCGCCGCGCGCGGCCCCGGCCCCCACATCAGCGCGTCCGAGACGAAGCCCGCCGCCTCGGGCGCGCCGGGGCGGGCGGCGCGGACCAGATCCAGGATCGCCTCGACCACCCCCTCGCCCACCGGCATCTGCCGGATCAAGCGCTGCGCCGCGATCAGCTCGTCGGCGGTGAAGGCGGCGTGGGGGGCGCTGTCGTCCAGCCCGGTCGTGGTCAGCAGGATCTGGCGTTCGGTGTCGCGGTCCGGGTAATCCACGTCGATCTGCAGCAGGAAGCGGTCCAGCTGCGCCTCGGGCAGCGGATAGGTGCCCTCCTGCTCGATCGGGTTCTGGGTCGCCAGAACGTGGAAGGGGCGGCCAAGCGGGCGGTGCTGGCCGCTGATCGTGACCTCGCGTTCCTGCATGGCCTGCAGCAGCGCGGACTGGGTGCGGGGGCTGGCGCGGTTGATCTCGTCGGCCATCAGCAGCTGGGTGAAGACCGGCCCCTCGATGAAGCGGAAGGCGCGGCTGCCGTCGGGCAGCGCGTCCAGCACCTCAGAGCCCAGGATGTCGGCGGGCATCAGGTCGGGGGTGAACTGGATGCGCTGGCTGTCCAGCCCCATCACGGTGGAGAGCGTGTCCACCAGCATCGTCTTGCCCAGGCCCGGCTGGCCCACCAGCAGCGCATGCCCGCCCGCCAGAATCGCCGCCAGCACCTGTTCGACCACGTCATGCTGGCCCACGAAGCGCCGTTCGGTGCTGACGCGGGCATCTGCCAGCCGCGCGGCCAATGCCTTAACCTCGTGCACCAGAATATCGTCGGTGGTCATGACATTGCCCTTCCGCTGCTTTATGACGAAGCATAGGCAGTCGGGCAGAAGGCGACCAGATCGAATGGCGGAAAACGGTGACAAAAGCGTGAGTGCGTCGGGCTTCGCCGAGGCGGTCGAAATCGCGGCCAAGGGCGGGCCGCCGCCGGTGCATCTGTGGAATCCCCCCTATTGCGGCGAGATGGACCTCCTGATCTGCGCCGATGGTACCTGGCTGCATGACGGCACGCCGATCGGACGCCCGGCGATGGTGCGGCTGTTCGCGGGCATCCTGAAACGCGAGGGCGACAGGTTCTTCCTGGTCTCGCCGGTGGAAAAGCTGGGCATCCGGGTCGAGGACGCGCCCTTCCTGGCCACCGATGCCGAGATCGGGCCGGACCGCGTCACCTTCACCACCAATATGGGCGACCGGGTCGAGGCCGGTCCCGACCATGCCATCATTGTGCGGGGCAGCGCCGAGGTGCCGCGCCCCTATGTCCATGTCCGCGCGGGGCTGGAGGCGCTGATCGACCGCAAGACCTTCTACCGGCTCGCCGCAGCCGCCGTCCCGGGGCCCGAGGGTCGCATGGGGATCGAGGCTGGCGGACAGTTCTTCGCATTGGAGCCGTAATGCCGCGCTTTGCCGCCAACCTGACGATGCTGTTCACCGAGGTCCCGATCCTGGACCGCTTCGCCGTCGCCGCCGAGGCCGGGTTCGAGGGGGTCGAGATCCTGTTCCCCTATGATGTTGCTGCGCCCGAACTGTCGCGCGCCGCCATCGCCGCCGGGCTGGACATCGTGCTGATCAACGCGCCGCCGCCGAACTGGGCGGGCGGGCCGCGCGGCTTTGCGGCCGTTCCGGAACTGAAGGAACGGTTCCGTCGCGACTTCGAACGCAGCCTGCGTGTGGCCCAGGTGCTGCGCACGCGCCACATCCACCTGATGGCGGGCCGGGCCCAGGGCGAGGCGGCGATGGAGACCTTTCTTGACAACCTCGATTGGGCGACCAAGCGCGCCCCTCATGCCAGCCTGACCATCGAACCGCTGAACCAGGTCGACATGCCGGGCTATTTCCTGTCCGACTATGGTCTGGCCATCGACATCATCGACCGCATCGCCGCGCCCAATCTGGGGCTGCAGCTGGACACCTACCACGCCCAGCACATCACCGGCGACATCATGGCCTGCTGGCGCAAGGTGGCGCCGCTGGTGCGCCATATCCAGATCGCGGGCCATCCCGGGCGGCAGGAGCCCGATACCGGCACGCTGGATTACCCCGCCTTCTTCGCCGAGCTGGACGACTGGGGATATCGGGGCTGGGTCGCGGGCGAATACAACCCCCGGCAGACCACCCTCAAGGGGCTTGACTGGCTGCGCCGGGCGCTGTCCGCGCGCAGCTAGGCCACCGAATTTCTGTCGCCTGCAGGGAACTTGCACGCTTTCTGGTCCGTTGGCCCGGTGATGCGTCGCCATGCCGCGCCGAATTGTGCGGCAGACGCCCAGACAAAGGAAAAAAGTCATGAATTCGATCATCTACATCGTCGGCCTGATCGTGGTCGTTCTGTTCATCCTGTCCTTTCTTGGCCTGCGTTGAGGAAACCGGACATGAATGAAAATCTCGGTACTGCCGGCGGCGCCACGCGCGGCCATGTGGATTGGGCCTCGATCCTGGCAGGCGCGGCCATCGCGGTCGGGGCTTCGGTCGTCCTGACCGGCTTCACGGCGGCCTTGGGCCTGGGGTCGGTCTCGGCCGAACCCGGCGAGGGTCTGGGCACCTTCGCGCTGATCCTGGTCGGCTTGTTCGCCTTTGTCTCGCTGGTCGCGGTCTATGGTCTGGGCGGCTACGTCGCCGGACGGATGCGCGCCCGCCATTCGACCTCGGAAGACGAAGTCGAAGCGCGTGACGGCGTCCATGGCCTGACGGTCTGGGCGATCGGCATGATCTTGGGCGGCATCCTGGCCGCCGGCGCGATCTCGGGCGGCGTTCGCGCGGCAGGATCTGCCGCGACCACGGCAGTCGAGGCGACCGGTTCGGCCGTGGGCGGCGCGCTGCAGGGCACCGGCCAGCTGGCAGGCGGGATCGTCGGCGGCGCAGGCCAGCTTGCGGGCGGCGCCATTAGCGGCGTGGGCCAACTGGCCGGCGGCGCGGCCACGGGGGCTGCAGATGCGGCACAGGGCGGCGAAGGTGCGGGCGGCAATCCGCTGGATTACCTGACCAACCGTCTGCTGCGCAGCGAGGCAACCGCACCCGACCAGTTCTCGGACGAGGCCATTGCCGGCGAAGTGACCAGCATCCTGGGCTCGGTCCTGCGCACCGGCGACGTTCCCGAGGACGATCTGGACTATCTGCGCGACGCGCTGGCAGCCCGGACCGAACTGACCCCGGCCCAGATCGACGCCCGCGTCGAGGAGACCGTGACTCAGGTCCAGACCCTGCGCACCGAGGCCGAAGAGCGTCTGGCCGAAGCGCAGGCACAGGCCGAAGAGGCTCTGGCCACTGCCGAAGCCCGCGCCGAGGAGCTGCGTGCGGAAGCCGAGCAGCGCCTGCAGGAAGCGCAGGACGCCGCGATCGAGGCCGCCGAATCCGCCCGTCGCGGTGCGGTGTGGTCCGCGCTGTTCCTGGCCGTCACCTCGCTGGTGGCCGGTGTGGCCGCCTGGATGGGTGCCATCCGCGGTGGACATGACCGCGATGCGGGCCGCGTCTGGTCGGGTCTGACCCGTCGCCGCAGCTGAGCGCGCCACGTCCCCGACCTTGTCGGAACGTGACGGAACGATGACGGAAAGAGCCCCCGACCCCCCGGTCGGGGGCTCTTGACAATTGCGGGCTGGCCTTCACGGCCCTTATCGGCTAGGGCAGCCCCGAAACCTGTAGAATTAAGGCTGTCATGGATATCCGCAACATCGCCATCATCGCCCACGTCGACCACGGCAAGACCACCCTTGTGGATCAGCTGCTGCGTCAGTCGGGGTCCTTCCGCGAAAACCAGGCCGTCGCGGAACGCGCGATGGACAGCAACGACATCGAACGCGAACGCGGCATCACCATTCTGGCGAAAGCCACCTCGGTCGAGTGGAAGGGTGTCCGCATCAACATCGTCGACACGCCCGGCCACGCCGATTTCGGCGGCGAGGTCGAGCGCATCCTGTCGATGGTCGACGGGGTCTGCCTGCTGGTCGACGCGGCCGAAGGCCCGATGCCGCAGACCAAGTTCGTGCTATCCAAGGCGCTGGCCTTGGGTCTGCGCCCCATCGTCGTGCTGAACAAGGTCGACAAGCCCGCAGCCGAGCCCGACGACACGCTCAATGACGTGTTCGACCTGTTCGCCAATCTGGGCGCCACGGACGAGCAGCTGGATTTTCCCCATGTCTATGCCTCGGGCATCGGCGGATGGGCCGACGAGACGCTGGACGGCGAGCGCAAGAACCTGGACGCGCTCTTCGACCTGATCTCCAAGCATGTGCAGCCGCCCAAGCAGATGTCGCGCTCGGACGAGCCGTTCCAGATGCTGGCCACCACGCTTGGCGCCGATCCCTTCCTGGGCCGTCTGCTGACGGGCCGCGTCGAGGCGGGCCGCGCCAAGGCGGGCGACACGCTGAAGGCGATGTCGCGCGACGGCGAAAAGCTGGAGACCTTCCGGATCAGCAAGATCCTGGCCTTCCGCGGCCTGACCCAGACCACCATCGACGAGGCCGAGGCCGGTGACATCGTCACCTTGGCCGGCATGTCCAAGGCGACCGTGGCCGACACGCTGTGCCATCCGGACGTCAGCGACGCGCTGCCCTCGCAGCCGATCGATCCGCCGACCATCAGCGTCACCTTCGGCATCAACGACAGCCCCCTAGCCGGTCAGGACGGCAAGAAGGTGCAGTCCCGCGTCATCCGCGCCCGCCTGATGCAGGAAGCCGAGATCAACGTCGCCATCAAGGTCGAGGATACGCCGGGCGGCGAGGCCTTCGTCGTCTCGGGTCGCGGCGAATTGCAGATGGGCGTTCTGATCGAGAACATGCGCCGCGAAGGCTTCGAGCTGTCGATCTCGCGCCCCCGCGTGATCTACAAGGAAGAGGACGGCCAGCGTCTGGAGCCGATCGAGGAAGTCATCATCGACGTCGATGACGAATATACCGGCGTGGTCATCGAGAAGCTGACCGGAGAGCGCAAGGGCGATCTGGTCGAGATGCGCCCCGCCGGCGTCGGCAAGACCCGCATCGTGGCCCATGTGCCTGCGCGCGGCCTGATCGGCTATCAGGGCGAGTTCATGACCGACACGCGCGGCAACGGCGTGCTGAACCGCATCTTCCATGGCTGGGCCCCCCACAAGGGCGCCATCCAGGGCCGCCGCCAAGGCGTCCTGATCAGCATGGAGAACGGCGTGTCCGTGTCCTACGCGCTGTGGAAGCTGGAGGATCGCGGCAAGTTCTTCATCGGCGCGCAGGAGCAGCTTTATACCGGCATGATCATCGGCGAGCATAGCCGCGACAATGATCTTGAGGTGAACCCGCTGAAGGGCAAGCAGCTGACCAACGTCCGCGCCTCGGGCACGGACGAGGCCGTGCGCCTGACGCCGCCGGTCCGCATGTCGCTGGAAGAGGCCATCGCCTATATCAACGACGACGAGCTGGTCGAGGTCACGCCCAAGAATGTCCGTCTGCGCAAGCGGCATCTGGACCCGAACGAGCGTAAGCGCGTCGCCCGCTCGGGCGCCTGAACGCCTCGCATCTGATCTTCGGAACCGCGCGCTTGGCCCCAAGCGCGCGGTTTTGTCTAATTTATGTTGTCGCGCATTTGACACTTCGTGATATGATCGGTTCGGGTGCAGGCGTTTGCCTCGACTGCAGGGCATTCTCTGGCACCGCGAGCATCGAGGACGTGTGACCAGGGCCTGTCCCGGGCGCGTCATCAGAATTTTTTCTGCTGTTTTCCATCAGGCAGAACAGCGCCGCGGACCGGGTCACGACATGAGCAATATGGCACCTTCGGACAAGCGCCTCGGATTGCACGAGCAGGCCATCGACGCCCTTCTGGTCCTGACGGAGCAGCGTCGTTTCAGGCTGGCCACCGTGGACGAGGTCGCGCAGGCCATCGATGCGCCGATCGAGCGGGTCCGGCAGCTCTTTCCCGATGACAATGCGCTGCTCGCCGCGGGGATCGAGCAATCGCTGGTCGTGCTGATGGATGTCTGCCGGCGCGCGGTCGTGCAGGTCGATCCCGACGACGCGCTGGCGCAGTTCACGGCCCTGGCCGACGCCTATCTGGACTGGGCGGCGGTCCACCATGTCCAGTTCCGCATGCTGTCGGATTGCGATCCTGCCTTCCTGTTGCAGACCGTCGCGCTGCGGCGCTACATCGACGGGCTGACCGACCTGATGACCCGCATGATGACCCGGGCGCGCGACGATGGCCGCCTGCACCCGCGCGAGGATATCCCGATGCTGATCCTGTCGGCGCGCAGCTATGCCTATGGTCTGGCGCGCATGATCGTGGACGGGCGGATGCAGGACTGGGCCCCCGACAGCGATCCGGTGGTGATGGCCAAGGCGCTCAGCCGGGACTTCGTGGTGCGGATCGCCCGCAGCAGCCGGCAGGACGCCTCCAGTACGTGACAGTTTGACCCTTTCGATGCCAGGGTGCTTGCGCTATCCCGGAGCCAACCTGGGAATGACGAAAGAGCAGCCGTGACCGATTACATCATCAAGGATATCGCCTTGGCCGATTACGGCCGCAAGGAACTGGACATCGCCGAGACCGAGATGCCGGGCCTGATGGCCCTGCGCGCCGAATATGGCGAGGCGAAGCCCCTGGCCGGCGCCCGGATCGTGGGCTCGCTGCACATGACGGTGCAGACCGCCGCCCTGATCGAGACGCTGACCGCGCTTGGCGCCGATGTCCGGTGGGCCTCGTGCAACATCTATTCGACGCAGGACCATGCGGCGGCGGCGATCGCCAAGTCCGGCGTGCCGGTCTTTGCCATCAAGGGCCAGTCGCTGGCCGAGCATTGGGATTACCTGGACCGGTCGTTCCAGTTCCCCGAGGGCGCGAACCTGATCCTGGACGATGGCGGCGACGCGACGCTGTACGTGCTGCTGGGTGCGCGGGCCGAGGCGGGCGAGGACATCATCCCGGTGCCCGAGTCCGACGAGGAAACGGTCATCAAGGCGCAGATCGCCAAGCGCATGGCACAGTCCCCGGGCTGGTTCACCAAGACCCGCGATGCCATCCTTGGCGTGTCCGAGGAAACCACCACCGGCGTGCATCGCCTGTATGACCTGCAGAAGAAGGGCCTGCTGCCCTTCCCCGCGATCAACGTGAATGACAGCGTCACCAAGTCGAAATTCGACAACAAGTATGGCTGCAAGGAATCGCTGGTCGACGGCATCCGCCGCGCCACCGACGTGATGATGGCCGGCAAGGTCGCGGTCGTCTGCGGCTATGGCGACGTGGGCAAGGGCTCGGCCGCCTCGCTGCAGGGCGCGGGCGCCCGGGTGAAGGTGACCGAGGTCGATCCGATCTGTGCGCTGCAGGCCGCAATGGACGGCTTCGAGGTGGTGACGCTGGAGGATGTGGCCGACAGCGCTGACATCTTCATCACCACCACCGGCAACCGCGACGTGATCCGGCTGGAGCACATGCGCGAGATGAAGGACATGGCCATCGTCGGCAATATCGGCCATTTCGACAACGAGATCCAGGTGGCCAGCTTGCGCAACCACAAATGGACCAACGTCAAGGACCAGGTGGACATGATCGAGATGCCCTCGGGCAACCGCATCATCCTGCTGTCCCAGGGCCGCCTGCTGAACCTGGGCAATGCCACGGGCCATCCGTCCTTCGTGATGTCGGCCAGCTTCACCAACCAGGTGCTGGCGCAGATCGAGCTGTTCACCAAGGGCGACGACTACAAGCCCGGCGTCTACATCCTGCCCAAGGCGCTGGATGAAAAGGTCGCCCGCCTGCATCTGGAGAAGGTCGGCGCCAAGCTGTCGACCCTGTCCTCCGAACAGGCCGCCTATATCGGGGTCCCGCCCGAGGGTCCCTTCAAGTCCGACCATTACCGGTATTGATCATGACAGAATATTCGCTGTTCACCTCGGAATCCGTCTCCGAGGGCCATCCCGACAAGATTGCCGACCAGATCAGTGACGCGATCCTCGACGCGATCCTGGCCGAGGATGCGCGCGCCCGCGTCGCCTGCGAGACGATGGTCAAGACCGGGGTGGCCATCATCTCGGGCGAGATCACGACCAGCGCATGGGTGGATCTGGAATCCATCGTGCGCGGGGTCATCACCGATATCGGCTACAACTCGTCCGATGTGGGCTTCGACGGGGCGACCTGTTCGGTGATCAACATCATCGGAAAGCAATCTCCCGAGATCAATCAAGGGGTTGACCGGGAAAGCCTCGAGGAACAGGGCGCCGGCGATCAGGGCTTGATGTTCGGCTATGCCTCGGACGAGACCGACGTGCTGATGCCGGCACCCATCACCTATGCCCATCGGCTGGTGGAACGTCAGTCCAAGGTCCGCCGCGACGGCACCCTGCCCTGGCTGCGCCCCGACGCCAAGTCGCAGCTGACCCTGCGCTATGATGCCGAGGGTCGCCCCGAGGGGATCGACGCGGTCGTGCTGTCCACCCAGCACAACCCCGAGATCAGCCTGGCCGACCTGCGCGAGGCGGTCGTCGAAGAGATCATCCGCCCCGTCCTGCCCGCCGAATGGCTGTCGGGCGACACCAAGTTCTTCATCAACCCGACCGGCAAGTTCGTGATCGGCGGTCCGGTGGGCGATTGCGGCCTGACCGGGCGCAAGATCATCGTCGACAGCTATGGCGGCATGGCCCGCCATGGCGGCGGCGCCTTCTCGGGCAAGGATCCGTCCAAGGTGGACCGTTCGGCCGCCTATGCGGGACGGTGGGTCGCCAAGAACATCGTGGCGGCCGGGCTGGCCCGGCGCTGCGAGATCCAGGTCAGCTATGCCATCGGCGTGGCCGAGCCGACCTCGATCAGCCTGAACTGCTTCGGGACGGAAACCGTGCCGGTGGGCCGGATCGTGGACGCGGTGCGCGAGGTCTTCGACCTGCGCCCCTTTGCCATCATCCGCGAACTGGACCTGCTGCATCCCATCTATCAGCCGACCGCCAGCTATGGCCATTTCGGCCGCGCGCCCTATGCCCTGAACGGCGCCACCGCCTTCAGCTGGGAGGCCACCGACCGGGCCGAGGCGCTGAGATCCGCGCTGACCTGAAAGGGCGGCACCGACCGGAAAAATCAGGGCCGCCCCCAAAGGGCGGCCCTTTTCAATAGGCCATGATGCCGAAATGCTTGGTGCCCGTGATCGGCTTGCCGTCATTCGCCAGCAGAAAGCCCGAGATCACCCGGATCAGCCCCCAGATTGCCAGAAAGGCCCAGATCAGGAAGCCGATCCCCACCACCATCGTCACGAAGGCCAGCACCGCGATCGCCAGGCTGATCCAGAAGGTGCGGATCTGGAAGGTCAGGTGGCTGTCCAGCACCGGATCCTTGCCCCGCGCGACATAGGCATAGACGACGCCCACCAGCGCGGTCAGGGCCACCACATAGCCCACGGCGTAAAGGCCGTAGACGATCTTGGCGGGCATCAGGTCGGGGGCGGCGGTCGGGGTCGGCGAATGGGTCATCTGGTCTACCTCATGCATACAGCTTGCGGGCGCGATCCTCGAAGGCGCGGACGATGCGCGACATCGCCTCGTGGAAGACGACGCCGATCAGCCGTTGCAGAATGGCATTCTTGAATTCGAAATCCACATGGAATTCGACATGGCAGCCCCCTTCGGGGCGATCGGTGAAGGCCCAGCCGCTGCGCATGTAGCGAAACGGGCCGTCCAGATACTCGGTGTCGATCTTCAGGGGTTGCGGGCCGTCCGTGGGCCACAGCACCACGCGGCTGCCGAAGCGCTCGCGGAACACCTTGAAGCTGATGACCAGATCGGCGGTGATCTCCTCCGCGCCGTCGGGACGGGTTTCGCGCGACCGGATACGGGCGGCACTGTTCCAAGGCAGAAATTGCGGATAGCTTTCGACATCGGCGACCAGATCGTACATCTGACGCGCCGTATAGGGCAGATTTCGGTTGTCACGGTGGTTGGGCACGGGCGGGGCTCTTGAGTTTCTGCGCGACGTCTGGTTTCGCTGTCGCGAGGATTTAACAGGCGAGGCGCAAGATGCACAACCTGATGTGGCTGGTTCGAGCCGCAAGATGGGTTCGCAACCCCCCAAGTGCCAAGATGGTGATGATGGTCTTTGGCATCATCGCCGCAGCCCTGGTCATCGCGGGGGTCGAGTGGATGGGCTGGTGGCCCGAATGGGCGACCATGGAGCGCCAGCCACGCTTCCCGCGCTGAGCGTCAGTCCTTGGCGACGGGCTGGGCGCGCGGACGCGGGGCGCCCAGGGCCAAGGTGATGCCGAAGGCCGACATCAGGCCGATGAAGGTCAGGATCAGGGTCATGGTAGCCTCCGCTTGATCTCGGGCGGTCACAGGGTGCCGGCGCCGAAGGTGTCACATTCTCGCATGTCGCCCGAGTCGAACCCGCGCATCAGCCAGTCCTGACGCTGCGCCGCCGTGCCGTGGGTGAAGCTGTCGGGGACCGGCGTGCGGCCCGCATTGGCCTGGATCACGTCATCCCCCACGGCCTCGGCAGCCCGCATCGCCTCGTCCAGATCGCCAACGTCCAGCGTGCCGAAACGTTCCTGCGCGTGGCGGGCCCAGATGCCGGCATAGCAGTCGGCCTGCAACTCGGTGGCCACCGACACGATATTCGCCTCGGCCTCGGGCAGCGATCCGCGCGCCGCATTCACCTCGCCCAGCACGCCGGTCAGGTTCTGGACATGGTGGCCGACCTCGTGCGCGATCACATAGGCGGCAGCGAAGTCGCCGCCCGCGCCCATCCGTTCGGCCATCATGTCGAAGAAATCGGTGTCCAGATAGACCTGCTCGTCGCCCGGGCAGTAGAACGGCCCCATCGCGGACGAAGCGCTGCCGCAGGCCGATTGCACCGCCCCCCGGAACAGCACCAGCGTCGGGTCGCGATAGGCCAGCCCCGCCTGATCCTGCAGGACCGGCTGCCAGATCTCTTCCGTATCGGCCAGCACGACCGAGACGAACTGGCCCCATTCCTCGTCACGCTCGGTCAACTCGACATCGCCCTGCGACTGGCTTGCGCCTTGCACCAGAGGCGACACGTCGATGCCGAAGAAATAGCCCACGGCCAGCACGACCAGCGTGCCGGCGATGCCGATCCCCCCGGCCCGGCCCATGCCGCGCCGGTCCTCGACATTGCTGCTGCCCCGTCGTCCCCGCCATTGCATCCTGAATGTCCCCCGATTGCTGCTGCGCCGAACGCGCCGGTCTGTCCCGGGTTCCGGTCCATCACAGCGGCGCGACAGGAACCGCATCGGGCTTGACGCCGGGGGCCTGCGGGGGGAAGGACGGGGCAAAGCGACGAGGGACCGCAATGCTGCGCAGGCTTTACGACTGGACCATGGGGCTGGCCGGGCACCGCCATGCGGGCACCTCGCTGTTCGCGGTCAGCTTCATCGAAAGCTCGGTCTTTCCGATCCCGCCCGATGTGCTGATGATCCCCATGGTGCTGGCGCAACGCGCGCGGGCTTGGGCGATCGCCTCCATCGCCACGGCGGGGTCGGTGCTGGGCGCGCTCTTGGGCTACTGGATCGGGGCGGTGCTGATGGACACGGTCGGCCAATGGGTGCTGACCGCCTATGGCAAGGAGGCCGCGTTCCAGGACCTCAGCCTGCGCTTTGCCGAATACGGGGGCTGGGCGGTGCTGTTCGCGGCGCTGACGCCCTTTCCCTTCAAGGTCATCACCATCTTTTCGGGCGCGGTGGGGCTGTCCCTGCCGCTGTTCATCGCGACCTCGATCCTGGGGCGCGCGGGGCGGTTCTTCGTCGTCGCGGGCCTGCTGTGGAAATTCGGCGTGCCCATCCGCGACTTCATCGAGCGGCGATTGGGCCTGGTGTTCACCATCTTCATGGCCTGCCTGATCGGCGGGTTCGCGGCAGTGAGGTTCCTGTGACGGGCAGACAGCTTTCCCTTTTCGCCGGGGCCGGGTCGGCCCTTCTGCTGATCGCGGCGCTTGGCTTCCAGGCGGTGGGCTATGCGCCCTGCGAGCTGTGCGTGCTGCAGCGCTGGCCGCATGTCGCGGCGGCCCTGATCGCCGGGCTGGTCTGGTGGACGGGCCGGGTCCGGGTCCTGGCGGTGCTGGGCCTGATCGCGGCGGCCACGGCGGCGGGCGTCGCGCTGTATCACATGGGCGTCGAGATGACCTGGTGGGCCGGGCCCACGCAATGCTCGGGCGGGATCGGCGATCTGGCCCTCATGTCCACGCAGGATCTGATGACGCGGCTGCAATCGGCCCCGGTGGTCAGCTGCACCGAGGTCGCCTGGTCCTTCCTGGGCGTCTCGATGGCGGGCTGGAACGCGATCCTGTCGGCGGGTCTGGCGGGCCTCTGGGCAGTTGCCGCCCGCAAGGGCGCCTGAGGGCCTGAAAAGCGCCGCTTTCGGGGCATCGGCGGCGGGGGTGCGATTGCCCCCCGGCACCGGCTCGGCTATACCGATCCCAACTAGATGTTGAGGAATACCCGTGGCCGACACCCCAGAAGACGATCTGCCCGAAACCCCCGAAGAGAGCGCCCCCACCCGCGTGGTCATGCATCACGACGGCCCGGTGATCGACATCTCGGCCGAGATGCGGACCTCGTATCTGGACTATGCGATGTCGGTGATCGTCAGCCGGGCCATCCCCGACCTGCGCGACGGTCTGAAGCCGGTGCATCGCCGCATCCTCTATGCGATGGACGAAAGCGGGAACACCTCGGACAAGTCCTATCGCAAGTCGGCGCGCTCGGTCGGCGACGTGATGGGCAAGTATCACCCCCATGGCGACAGCGCGATCTATGATGCGCTGGTGCGGATGGCGCAGACGTTTTCCATGTCTCTGCCGCTGCTGGACGGTCAGGGCAACTTCGGCAGCATGGACGGCGATCCGGCCGCGGCCATGCGCTATACCGAAGTCCGCATGGACAAGGCCGCCAATTATTTGCTGATGGACATCGACAAGGACACCGTCGATTTCCAGGACAATTATGACGGCAAGGACCGCGAACCGACCGTCCTGCCCGCCCGCTTCCCCAACATGCTGGTCAACGGCGCGGGCGGCATCGCCGTCGGCATGGCCACCAACATCCCGCCGCACAATCTGGGCGAGGTGATCGACGCCACGCTGGAGCTGATCGCGGACCCCGACCTGCCGACCGAACGCCTGCTGGAGATCATTCCCGGCCCCGACTTCCCGACCGGCGCGACCATCCTGGGCCGGTCCGGGTCGCGCAAGGCCTATCTGGAAGGGCGCGGCAGCGTCATCATCCGCGCGAAAACCCATATCGAGGAACCGCGCAAGGACCGCTTCGCCATCGTCGTGGACGAGATCCCCTATCAGGTGAACAAGTCCACCCTGATCGAGCGGATCGCGGAACTGGCCAAGGAAAAGCGGGTCGAGGGGATCGCCACCGTCCAGGACGAAAGCGACCGCCACGGCGTCCGCGTCGTCGTGGAACTGAAACGCGATGCCACGCCCGAGGTGGTGCTGAACCAGCTGTTCCGCTTCACCTCGCTGCAGACGACCTTCGGCTGCAACATGCTGGCGCTGAACGGCGGCAAGCCCGAGCAGCTGGCGCTGCGCGATTTCCTCACCTATTTCATCAGCTTCCGCGAGGAAGTCGTGGCCCGCCGCACCGCCTATGAACTGCGCCGTGCCCGCGAACGCAGCCATGTGCTGTGCGGTCTGGCCGTCGCGGTCAGCAATGTCGACGAGGTCGTGGCGACCATCCGCAGCAGCGCGGATGCCGCCGAGGCGCGTGAGAAGCTGATGGAACGGCGCTGGCCCGCCCATGACATCGTCGAATATCTGCGCCTGATCGACGACCCGCTGCATCCGGTGAACGAGGACGGCACCTACAACCTGTCCGAGGTGCAGGCCCGCGCCATCCTGGACCTGCGCCTGCAGCGCCTGACCCAGATCGGCGTCAAAGAAGTCACCGACGAGCTGCAAGCGCTGGCCGACAGCATCCGCGACTATCTGGCGATCCTCGCCTCGCGCGACCGGATCATGCAGATCATCTCGGACGAGCTGCGCGAGGTGCGCGAGCTGTTCGCCGTGCCGCGCCGGACGGAGATCGTCGATTGGGCCGGCGACATGATGGACGAGGACCTGATCGAGCGCGAGGATATGGTCGTGACCATCACCTCGGGCGGCTACATCAAGCGCACCGCGCTGGCCGAGTTCCGCTCGCAGCGGCGCGGCGGCAAGGGCCTGTCCAGCATGGCCATGAAGGAAGACGACGTGGTCACCACGCTGTTCGTGGCCAACACCCATACGGAACTGCTGTTCTTCACCACCGACGGCATGGTCTATCGGATGAAGACCTGGCGGCTGCCGCTGGCGGGGCGGACCTCGAAGGGCAAGGCGATGGTCAACATCCTGCCGATCGGCGCAGGGGTCAGCATCGCGGCCCTGCTGCCGATGGATGCGCCCGAGACCGAATGGGACAACTATCAGGTGGTCTTCGCCACCGACGATGGCGACGTGCGCCGCAACGCCCTGTCCGACTTCACCAACATCATGCGCAACGGCAAGATCGCGATGAAGATGCCCGAGGGCGTGACCCTGGTGGGCGTGCGTCTGGCCACCGAATCCGATGACATGATGCTGGTCACCGGCATGGGTCGCGCGATCCGCTTCCCGACGACCGCCATCCGCGTCTTCAAGAGCCGCGATTCCACGGGCGTGCGTGGCATCCGACTGGCCCCGGGCGACAAGGTCGTCAGCATGTCCGTCATCCGCCATTTTGAGGCCGAGCCCTCCGAACGCATGGCCTATCTGAAGATGCGCCGCGCGGTCGCCGGCGCGCTGGATGACGGGGCCGAGGCGGACGAGGATGACGACACCGTCGAGGGCACCGTGACCCAGGAACGCTATATCGAGATGTCGGCGGCCGAGGATCTGATCCTGACCATCTCGGCCAAGGGGTCGGGCAAGATCAGCTCCAGCCACGATTACCCGGTGCGCGGTCGCGGGGGCCAGGGCGTCATGGCCATGGACCGCGCGATGCGGGGCGGGCCGCTGGTCGCCAGCTTCCCCGTCGAGGGCGACGACCAGATCATGCTGGCGACCTCGACCGGGCAGTCGATCCGGGTGCCGGTCGAGGGGATCAGCTTCCGCTCGCGCAGTGCCGGCGGGGTCAAGGTGTTCAACACGGCCACGGGCGAGGTGGTCGTCTCGGTCGCCCGCATCGCGGAACAGGGCGATGCCGAGATCGCCGAGATCGCCGACGATCAGGACTGACACCGACCGACCCGATCCCGCCAGCCGGGGTCGGGTCTTTCTTCAGCGCCGCGGGGACATGCGTGGACCATTCGAACGAGACCGTACTGCGAGAGCGCCTGCAGACCGGGTTCCTGGGGCTGATCGCCTTTTCGCTGCTGATGTTCATGCTGGTACAGGCCAAGTTCATCCTGATCTCGCTGGCCATCGCGATCATCCTGTTCTCGCTGACCTCGGACGCGATCCACGCGATCTCGACCCGGCTGCGGGTGCCGAACTGGCTGGCCACGACGCTGGCGCTGATCGGCATCGCGCTTGGGCTGTTGTGGATCTCGACCACCATCGTGGCGCAGGTGAACGAGGTCGTCTTTCTGGCCATCGCCTATGCCGAACAGGCGCAGGCCGCCCTGCCCACCCTGACCGAACGCCTTGGCCCCGAGGCGCAGGAGCGGATCATGACCGCCCTGACGAACTTCAATATCACCGGCTGGATCCGGTCGCTGGCGGGACAGGCCTCGGGCCTGCTGTCGGGCAGCGTGCTGGTGATCCTGTTCGTGGGCTTCATGTTCGCCGAGCAGGTCTGGTTTCCCGTCAAGATCGAGCGTCTGGCCGAGGATCCCGAACGCGCCTCGCAGATCCGCCGGATCATCGCGTCCATCATGCACCGCGTGAACCGCTATCTGGTCGTCAAGACCGGCGTCAGCGCGGTGACGGCGGTGATCGTCTGGATCATCTTCCGCGTGGCGGGGCTGGAACTGGCCATGGCGGTGGCGCTTCTGACCTTCATCCTGAACTTCATCCCCTCGGTCGGCTCGATCGTCGCGACGGTGATTGCGACGATGCTGGCCTTCGTCCTGACCGGAGACACCACGCTGACGCTGGTCGTGGGGCTGCTGTGCAGCGTCACGCAATTCCTGATCGGCAATATCCTGGACCCGATGCTGCTGGGCCAGACGCTGCGCCTGTCCAGCTTCGGCATCATCCTGTCGCTGGCCTTCTGGGGCGCGATCTGGGGCGTTCCGGGGATGTTCCTGGCGGTGCCGATCATGGTCGCGCTGATGATCATCTGCGCCCATATCCCCTGGCTGCGGGGGCTGGCCGTGATGCTGTCGCGCGAGGGGCTGCCCGACGACGGCAGCAGCGACGAGGACGGGGCGCGCAAGCTGGCCGCATGAGGCTGGCGATGCGGATGTGAAAAGGGGCGCACCCGCAAGTGCGCCCCTTTGCCGTGACGTTCCCAAAGGATCAACGCCCCGAGTCGAAATCCCCGTCATCGGGCAGTTCGCGGGCGGCGACCGAGGTGTCGCGCGGCTCGGGGGCGGGGCGGTCCGCCGCGACGGGACGCGCGATCGCCGGGCGCTCCGGTCCCTGGCGCTGACCCGGCAGGGATTCGGGATTGCGCAGCCAGATGTCGCGCTGCGCGAAGGGGATCTCGATCCCCTCCTCGGCAAAGCGCGCGGCGATGGCGTGCAGCAGGTCCGATGTCACCCCCAGCCCGGTGCCCACATCCGCCAGGATCGCGCGGATCTCGAAATCTAGGGAATCGGCGCCGAAGGCCCGGAACAGGATCGCGGGGGCCGGGTCGATGGCGACCAGCGGGTGATCCTCGGTGATCTCGCGCAGGATCGCCTCGACGCGGCGGGTGTCGGTGCCATAGGCCACGCCCACCGGGATGATGATCCGCCCGACCTTGTTGTGCCGCGTCCAGTTGGTCACCGGCTGGCTGATCAGGTCGCTGTTCGGAACGATCACCTCGGTCTTGTCGAAGGTCTCGACCTGGGTCGAGCGGACCGAGATGCGCTTGACGATGCCCTGCTGCCCGCCCGCGCTGATCCAGTCGCCGACGCTGACCGGGCGCTCGATCAGCAGGATGATGCCGCTGACGAAATTCGACACGATGTTCTGCAACCCGAAGCCGATGCCGACCGACAGCGCACCGGCGACGATGGCCAGCGAGCTGAGGTCGATCCCCGCCGAGGTGATGGCCATCAGCGCCGCCAGCACGATCCCCACATAGCCCAGGCCCGAGACGACGGCATTCTGCCCGCCCGGATCCAGCTTGGTCTTGGGCAGGATCGAGTTGCGCAACGCCCCCTGCGCGCCCCGGGTCAGCATGTAGCCCACCGCGAAGATCACGAGGAAAGTCAGGATCGCGCCCGGCGACAGCGAGATGCCCCCCAGGCTGATGCCCTGCCGGAAGCTCAGCCAGTACTCGCCCAGTTCGTCCGGGGTCGCGCCCCAGATGATCATGAAGACCGGGATCGAGGCCAGCACCAGCGCGAAGCCGGTCAGCAGCGGGGCCAACCCCTCGCGGGCGCCCTCGGCCCCGTGCTGAACCATGTCGAACAGATCCGCGATGAAATCCTGCAGCAGGATCAGCAGACCCACCAGCGCCAGCGAGAAGAGCCAGGGCCAGATGAACAGGTTGCCCAGATTGACGAAGCCCGCCGCGATGGCCAGCACCGCCAGCGGCGCCACGATCCGTGTCAGGCGGCCGGCCCATGCGACGATCCAGTGGCGATAGGACAGGTCCTGCGTGACCGCATCGCGGGTCAGGCGGCGCAGGACGTTCCCAAGCCGGAACATCGCCAGCGCCGTCGCCACCGCCAGGCCCAAGTGCCAGACCCCGGCAGAGGCCTCGCCGAACTGCACCGGCACGCGGCCGACCTGCGCCTCGCCATGTTCATAGAGGCCCGACAGCGGCAGGACCGCGCGCGACAGCAGGTGATGGACCGCCATCATCGCGGCCAGCACGGTGACCATCCGCCCGGCCGAGACGCGGGCCGCCTCGCTCATCTGCAGCGAGGTATAGGCGATGGCCTTGCGCGGAAACAGCGCCCGGGCCAGCCAGATGCCCCCGAAGAGGATCATCGCCGCCAAGGGCAGCGCGCTGAGGAAGGGTGTGGTCCATTCCCCGGCCAGCCCCGTGGCCCGGATGGCGCTGATGCCCAGATAGACCCCGGCCAGCGGAATGGCGATCTGGCCAAGCGAGACAACGAAGGCCAGCACGGCGCGCGAATGCTGCGAGGCGCGGGCCGACAGGCGCGAAGGCAGGTTCACGATCCAGGCGCGACCATAGGTCAGGATCAGCAGCGCCGCGATCAGATAGGCGCCGACCTGCGGCAGGCGCGGACGAAGCTCGGCCCAGGTCTCGGGCGTGGCGTCCTGGCCGGTGATCTCTCCAGCGACCCCCTCGGCCAGTGCCAGGCCGTCCACCGCCGCATCCGCCCAGGAGCTGGGCAACAGCGGCGAGGGCGATTGCTTGGCCAGTTCCAGCGCCTGGCGCTGGCGGATGATCTCGTCGATCTGGCCGATGATGGAATTGGCGCGGCTGGCGGCCTCGGTCGCGGCCAGGCGCGGGGCCTGGGCGGTGGACAGCTGCGAGGTCAGTTCGGACCGTCGCGCGGCGACCTCCTCGTCCTCGCTCTCGCCCTCGGCGGGCGCGGGACCCAGGGACTCGATCTGGTTGCGCAAAGTGGCGATGCGGTCGGCATTGACGTTCTGCCCGGCCTGCAGCCGGTCGCGCCAGTCGACGATGCGCGCGCGGGTGCGGGCCAGTTCCTCGTCGGTGGCCTGGGGATTGGCGCTGAGGGACTCGGCCCGCTCGGCGACCTCTTCCCAGGTCTGGTAATTCACGGTGCCGGCCTGCTGGGCCATGACCGGAGCGGCGGTCAGGACCAGCAGCGCCGTCAGAAAAACAGCAATCAGATGTCGCATGAACTCTTTCAGTCTTCGTAAACCTGCGGCAGATCCAGTGCGGGACGGGTCAGCCAGTCGGGAACGGGCAGGCCCTTGGCCTGCAGGAACTCGGGATTGAACAATTTGGTCTGATAACGCGTGCCGTAGTCGCACAGGATGGTGACGATGGTGTGTCCGGGGCCCATCTCGCGCGCCATGCGGATGGCGCCGGCGACGTTGACGCCCGACGACCCGCCCAGGCAAAGCCCCTCGTCGCGCAAGAGGTCGAAGACGATGGGCAGCGCCTCGGCATCCGGGATGCGCCAGCTGTAATCGGGGGTGAAGCCTTCCAGGTTCGCGGTGATGCGCCCCTGGCCGATGCCCTCGGTGATCGAGCTGCCGGGGCTGTCGAACTCGCCGGTCGTGTAGAAGGAATGCAGCGCCGCGCCCTCGGGATCGGCCAAGCCGATCTTGACGCCCCGGGGCTGCAGCGCATCGGCCACCCCCGCCAGCGTGCCGCCGGTGCCGACCGCGCAGACGAAGCCGTTCACGCGCCCCTCGGTCTGGTCCCAGATCTCGGGGCCGGTCGTCTCGATATGGGCGCGGCGGTTGGCGATGTTGTCGAACTGGTTGGCCCAGATGGCGCCATTGGGCTCGGTCTTGGCCAGCGCCTCGGCCAGACGGCCCGAATAGCGCACATAGTTGTTGGGGTTCTTGTAGGGCGCCGCCGGCACCTCGACCAGGGTCGCGCCGGCCAGCCGCAGCATGTCCTTCTTTTCCTGGCTCTGCGTCTCGGGGATCACGATTACCGACTTGAAGCCCATCGAGGCGCCGACCAGCGCCAGGCCGATGCCGGTATTGCCCGCCGTGCCCTCGACGATGGTGCCGCCTGGGCGCAGCACGCCGCGCGCCACCGCATCCTTGACGATGTACAGCGCCGCGCGGTCCTTGACCGACTGGCCGGGATTCATGAATTCGGCCTTGCCGAGGATCTCGCAGCCGGTCTCGTCGCTGGCGCGGTTCAGGCGGATCAGCGGGGTATTTCCGATCGCGTCGGCCAGATCAGTGTAGATTCGCATGGCGATCGACCTTCTCTCCAAAGGGAAGCATGATGCCGGATATCTACACGGGCAGCGCTTGGGGGGGCAACCCCGCCGCCGGTGCGTCCGGTCCGGGGCAACGGCGCTATGCCGAGGCCGGTTCCCCCCGCAGCCGGTCCGCCCGCGCATCCAGCCACAGCGACAGCAGCGCAAGCGGCCCATTGGTGATCTGGCCCGCATCGACCAGCGCAGACAGCGCCGCGCGGTCCATCAGATGGCCCCGGATATCCTCGGCCTCGCCCTCCAGCCCGTGGATCCCCGCGATCCCGTCGGGCAGATCGGCAATGCCGACATATTGATAGAGGAATTCGCAGACCGCGCCCGGGCTGGGATAGCTGTGAAGGGCCGGAACGAGGCGCGTCACCTGCAGCCCGGCCTCTTCGCGGGCCTCGCGCAGGATGGCGGCCTCGGGCGTCTCGCCGGCATCCACGCGGCCCGCGATCGGCTCCAGCAGCCAGGGCTGGGGATCGCCGCGGAGCGCAGGGGCAAAGCGGAACTGCTCGATCACCAGCACCCGGTCGCGGACCGGATCCCAAGGCAGCAGCACGGCGGCATCGCCCATCAGGAAGGCCTCGCGCGTCATGGGCGCGCTGGTCCCGCCCTGATGCAGCGCATGGGTCAGGTCGTTCCGGGCAACGCCGAAATAGCCCAGGAAGGGCTGGTGGCGCGCCAGGGCGGTGACGGCCCCCGCGCCCCGCGGCGCCACCACTCCCTGCCCCGAGGGCGCCATGGCCTGCGCCCGCAGCCGGCTGGCCGCCCAGATGCCGGTCATCGGCAACCGCCAGGCCAGCAGATCAGGGTCGGTGGACGGATCGGCGTCCAGGATCTGCCGGGCGATCTCGGCCGCCAGCGCATCGCGGAGGGCTTCCGGCAGTGCATCGCCCTGCCCGCCCGCGCCGATCCCCAACACTGCATGGCCCTGCACCGCGTGCGGCTGCAGCCCCATCACCTTGGCATAGCGGGTCAGGGCGGGGCTGTCCTCGACCGCCATGCCAAGCAGCGGATCGTCGCTTTGGACAAGCTCCGGCCAGCCGTCGCGGTCGATCCCGGCACGGCCGCCCCGCTCCAGCCGCCCCCTCAACTGCACCGGCGGCCCCGACAGATCCAGCGCCGCCCGCAGGCCGGGCTGCGCCAGCGCGCCCACCAGAACGATCACAACTGCCGCCCCTGCAGCCGCAGCGCCGCCGCCAGCCCCATCTCGTAGGAGGTCCGCACGAAGACCCCGTCGAAGCCCGCGAAGACGATGCCCGCCAGCGCCTGACCCTCGGTCGAGGCGGCCCAAGCGCCGTATTCGGCCAGCTCGGCATCGCTCAGCGGCGCATAGGCCAGCATCAGGAAGCCCTGCAGCCAGGCCGTCGCCTCGGCCTCGATCTGATCGCGCTGCGCCCAGGCCTCCTGCAGCATCTGCTGCGGGTCGGGGGCCATGTCGAACCCCTCGCCCTCGGCAAAGCCGCGCGCGAAGGCCAGCGCGGCGTTCATCCCCCCTGCCACATTGGGCGCGATCAGGTCGGCCCGGTCGATGATCTCGCTGATCGCCACCGCGCGCGGCTGGCCTTGGTCCAGCGCATCGGCGAAGGACTGGCGGGCCAGCGGCTCGACCCCCTCCTCCAGCATGGCGCGGCGGGCCGAGATCTCCAGCCCGATGATCCGCTGCCCCAGATCCGAGGCATGAAAGCCAAGCGCGCGCTCCAGCAGCGCCGGATCGGCGCGGTCCAGGGCGTCGCTCATGCCGTCGCGAAAGAGCCCCTCCATCCGGTCGGGATCGTGGATGCGGCCGATGGTCCCGGCCCAGTCCGGGCCCTGCCCCGCGATCAGCCCCTCGGCCTGCATCCGCGCGGCTTCCCCCACCGCCTCGGCCTGCAGCACGGGCATCAGCCGGTCCATCCCCAGCACCTGCCACACCTGGTCCTGCCGGTCGGCCTGCGGGGCCTGCACCGGGTGGATCGTCGCGGGCGTCCAGGCGGCCCCCACCGGGGACGGACCCGAGACGGCCAGCGCCGCCATCACTCCCAGAAGACTCAGCATGTCCCGCCCTTTCGCGAAAATCTTAACCTTGGCGGATTTTTCGGCCAAACCCCCTTGCGCTTCAACCCCCACCCCTCTAATTCCGCCACACCACACCACCAAAAGCGCGGAGAGGTGCCGGAGTGGTCGAACGGGGCGGTCTCGAAAACCGTTGAGCCTGCAAGGGCTCCGTGGGTTCGAATCCCACCCTCTCCGCCAATATTCCCTGTAGATGCAGCCCTAAGTGTCCGCTCCCGGATGATTACATAGACCCTCGCCGGACCGCGTTCTTCGTGGCAAGATCGATCCTGGGCGAGTTTCGGGATGGGAGGCGAGGATGCTGATCTCTCTTCACAACCAAGCAGCGACGACACCGAAGATCCGGGCCGCGATCCAGGCGAGCACGGAACCGGCTTGGAGGGTGGCGGAGCGCTATGGCATCTCGGAGCAGACGGTCTGGAAGTGGCGGAGCCGGGACAGCGTCAATGATCGCAGCCACACGCCCCACAGGCTTCAGTCGACGCTCACGCCGGCACAGGAAGCTGTGGCAGTGGCACTGCGCAAGTCGCTGCTGCTGCCGCTGGATGACCTGCTGTCAGTGGTGCGGGAGTTCCTGCACCCTCATGTCTCGCGTTCCGGGCTGGACCGCTGCCTGCGCCGGCATGGCGTGGGCAACTTGCGCGCGCTGAAGCCTGCCTTGCCGCGGCCTGCGCACGGGGTCTTCAAGACCCATAAGCCGGGCTATGTGCATGTTGACGTGAAATACTTGTCGCAGATGGCCGACGAGAGCCGCCGCCGGTATCTGTTCGTCGCCATCGACCGCGCCACGCGATGGGTCTTCGTGCGGATCTACACCGCGAAAACCGCGGCCAATGCCCGCCGCTTCTTGCGCGATCTGGAACGCGCCGCGCCGATGACGATTACCCGTGTGCTCACCGACAACGTCCTAGTTCGGGAATAAATCGCCACTCAGGGCGTCAGATCACGGGGCATCCGAGCGACCGGATGCTCTGAAGCATGTTTGCCCAAGCGGGCTCCGCCGTCAAGAAGTGGTCTCTTCCATAGCAAATACAGGGTCGGTCTGGTTGCCGCCCTCACCGTCCTTAAGACGAGATCCTAAATCCCAAGCGGATGGAGGAGGATCAGGATACAGTCCGGGGGACTGTATCCCCGACGACACCGAACATTATCTACGAGGTCGCATCATGCGCCTCCACGGCCCTTTGAGAGAGAGGTCCTTCCGCTCGGGCTCGCCCCCTCGAAGAAGGGGCGATAGGGTTCGCCGGATTTGATCACGGCGTGAATGGTGCGTGCCATTTTTGCGGCGATGGCGGTGTATGCCTTGCGGCGTAGATCTGGGTTGTGGCGGTCCTGCGAGATGTAGCGTTCGAATTTGTCCCGAAAGCTGTTGGTCTTCTTCAGAACCGCTGTCTGACCCGCCAGCCATAACGTGCGTCGGAGACGGGCATTGCCATACTTCGATATCTTGCTCCGACCGCGGAACATGCCGGACTAGACGGTGGCCAAATCCATGCCGCAGAACTTCAGAAACTGACGGTGATGGTGGAACCGGCGCACGTCACCCGTCTCGGCCAAGATCGTCAGAGCGTTGATCGGCCCGATGCCGGGAATGGTGCGCAGCAGTTCATAGTCAGGGCGCTCGGCCAGCAATTCGACCGCCCGATCTTCGATGGCATTGCGTTGGCGGATCAGGTTTCGCCCTTCGGCCAGCATCATGCGGAACATTCGGATGGCGTCTGAATCCGGCGATACGGGCAGCCCGGTAGACACCTTTGCCGTCTCGTAAATATCTGACAACAGGAGAGACTTTTCGACCTTGCGCGCGACCACCTCCCAAGCAGCCTTGGTGAATTCCTCCTTGGTCATGGTGCTGATCATGTGCGGAGAGGGGAACATCTCGAGGAACGCCAGAAACCAATCCGTCCGCGAACTGCGGTGGAAACGGTCAGCTTCCGGAAAATAGAGCGGCAGGTAATGGGTCAGGATGCGATGCCAC
>NZ_SUNI01000021.1 GCF_005048225.1 Paracoccus gahaiensis | reverse complement strand
GGCCGCTGGCGGGCGAGGGGCTGCGGGCCACGGACGGCCTGTCCCTCTCCACCGAAGAGCCGGGGGCGGACGATCTGCGCCGCAGCCGCCTCACCCGCCTGCTGGCCGATCGCGAGGTCCATTCCCGCGACAGCTTCATCGCGGCGCAGCTGGACATCGTCAGCCCGGCGGCCCGCGCGCTGCTGCCGCTGGTGGGCGCGAACCTGTGGTTCACCGGCGATCCCGCCGCGCCCGGCACGCCCGAGCGCCAGCGCCAGGACGCCCTGACCCTGCTGGCCGAATGGGACGGCGCCATGAACGAGCACCTGCCCGAGCCGCTGATCCATGTGGCCTGGATGGCCGCCCTGCAGGACCGCCTGATCCGCGACGAGCTGGGGCCTCTGGCCGACGACATCGCGCGGTTGCAGCCGACCTTCCTCGACGCGGTCTTCCGCAACCGGGCGGGGGCCGCGCGCTGGTGCGACATCGTGCAAAGCGCCGCGACCGAGGATTGCGCCACCATCGCGCGCCAGGCGCTGGACCGCGCGATCCTGGACCTGACGGCGCGCTACGGGCCCGACGTCGCCAGCTGGCGATGGGGCGACGCGCATCAGGCCCGCCATCACCATCCGGGCCTCGGCGGCCTGCCGGCGCTCGGCTGGATCCTGAACATCACCCAGTCCCTGTCGGGCGGAGAGTTCACCGTCGCGCGCAGCAGCCTCTACGGCGCCGGCGATCTGCCTTTCCAGGCCGATACGGGGGCGGGGTTCCGCGCGGTGATCGACCTGGCCGATCCCGACAGCTCGGTCTTCATCACCTCGACCGGGCAATCGGGCCATCCGCTGTCGCGCCATTACGACGATCTGGCGGGCCTCTGGCGGCGGGGCGAATATGTGGGCATGTCGCTGGACCCCGATCTGGCCCGGGCGGCCTCGGCGGGCGTCACCACCCTGACCCCCCTCCCCTGAGGCTCCGCTCCTGCGGCGGTCCGCAAATATCCTGCGGGGGGAGTCGCGGAACGCGACGGGGGGCGCAAGGCCCCCCGCCACCCTCGGTCATCTGGCGCGATCAGAAGTGGATCGCGCGCCCATAGGCGTCCAGCACGGATTCGTGCATCATCTCGGACAGGGTCGGATGCGGGAAGACCGTCTCCATCAGGTCGGCCTCGGTCGTCTCCAGCTTGCGGCCGATGACATAGCCCTGGATCAGCTCGGTCACCTCGGCCCCGACCATGTGGGCGCCCAGCAGCTCGCCGGTCTTGGCGTCGAAGATGGTCTTGATCAGGCCCTCGGGCTCGCCCAGGGCGATGGCCTTGCCGTTGCCCATGAAGGGAAAGCGGCCGACCTTGATCTCCAGCCCCATCTCCTTCGCCTTGGCCTCGGTCAGGCCGACGCTGGCGATCTGCGGATGGCAATAGGTGCAGCCCGCGATGGATCCCGGATCGACCGCATGGGGATGGCCGCCCGCGATCAGCTCGGCCACCATGGTGCCCTCGTGGCTGGCCTTGTGCGCCAGCCAGGGGGCGCCGGCCAGATCGCCGATCGCATAGACCCCCTCGACGCCGGTGCGGCAATAGGCATCGGTCACGACATGGCTGCGATCGACCTTGATCCCGGCCTCCTCCAGCCCCAGCCCCTCGGTATTGCCAACGATCCCCACGGCCGAGATGACCGTGTCGAACTCGCGCGTCTCGGTCTTGCCGCCGGTCTCGATATGGGCGGTGACGCTGTCGCCCTTGCGGTCCAGCTTCTTCACCGACGCCTTTTCCAGGATCGTCATGCCCTGCTTGACGAACTGCTTCCTGGCGAAGGCCGCGATCTCGGCATCCTCGACGGGCAGCACGCGGTCCATCACCTCGACCACCGTGGTCTCAGCGCCAAGCGTGTTGAAGAAGCTGGCGAACTCGATCCCGATGGCGCCCGATCCGATGACCAGCAGCTTCTTGGGCATATGCGGCGGCACCAACGCGTGCTTGTAGTTCCAGACCCGCTTGCCGTCGGGCTCCAGCCCCGGCAATTCGCGGGCGCGGGCGCCGGTGGCCAGCACGATCGCCTTGGCGGTGATCTCCTCGGTGCCCTTGTCGGTGGTGACCGTCACGCGACCCTTGCCGGCCAGCTTGGCCGCGCCCATGATCGTCGTGACCTTGTTCTTCTTGAACAGATGCCCGATCCCGCCCGACAGCTGCTTGGCCACCCCGCGCGAGCGCTTGACCACCGCATCCAGGTCATAGCCGATGCCCTCGGCCTTCAGCCCGAATTCCTTGGCGCGGTGCATCAGGTGATAGACCTCGGCGCTGCGCAGCATGGCCTTGGTGGGGATGCAGCCCCAGTTCAGGCAGATGCCGCCCAGATGCTCGCGCTCGATGCAGGCGACCTTCAGGCCCAGCTGCGCGCCCCGGATCGCGGCGACATAGCCGCCCGGTCCGGCGCCGATCACCACCATGTCGAAATTCTGGGCCATCGGGTCCCCCG
The DNA here is from genome assembly GCF_005048225.1 of Paracoccus gahaiensis. Lineage (GTDB taxonomy): Bacteria > Pseudomonadota > Alphaproteobacteria > Rhodobacterales > Rhodobacteraceae > Paracoccus > Paracoccus gahaiensis. Next base: position 47,335 of record NZ_SUNI01000021.1, on the reverse strand, counting down.
CTGAAATGGATATAGTTCAGCGTTAAACCATTCGTGCCAAGGCGGCAAGCGGCCGGTCAGGCCGCCTGCTGGGGGTCCTCGGACTGCGCCTCGTCCAGCACCGCCTCGACCGCCAGGGTCGTGGCGCCGGGGGTGATCACGGCATAGCTGCCCTGTTCCTCGGGGGTCAGGGCGCGACGCTGCGTGGCGCGCCAGGCGGCATAGGCGGTCAGCAGGGCCAGCAGCACGCCCAGATACACCCAGTACCCGTCCGGACCCAGCGCCCCCATCAGCCAGCCGGTGATCAGCGGACCGCCCATGCTGCCCAGCCCGTGGATGAACAGCAGCCCGGCCGAGGCCGCCGCCATGTCCGACTGGTCCAGGTAGTCGTTCGTATAGGCCAGCAGCAGCGCATAGATCGGGTTCGCGACCCCGCCCATCAGCGCCCCGGCGATGATCAGCCCCAGCGTGCCGGGCTGGGCGGCGATGACGATCAGGGCGCACAGCCCCCCCATCCCCGACAGGATCAGCACCAGCTTGCGCCGGTCGTAGCGATCGGAAATCCAGCCGATCGGATATTGCAGCACCAGCCCGCCCGCATAGATCGCGGCCACGAACAGGCTGATCTGCGCCACCGACAGACCCACCTGCGCACCCCAGACCGACGACATGCCCGACAGCGCCGCGAACACGCCACCCATCAGGAACAGGCCGACGCAGCCCAGGGGCGAGGCCTGATACAGCCGCTTGAACGACATCCGCTTGATGGTCTGGAACTGCGGCGCGGGCTGGGCCGACAGCAGGATCGGCGTGAAGGCCAGCGACACCAGCACCGACGGGATGATGAACAGCAGGAACCCCCCCGGATCGCCCACGTTCAGCAGCGCCTGCGCCACCACGATCCCCAGCAGCTGCACGATCATGTAGGCCGACAGCGACTGGCCGCGATTTTCGTTCGTGGACCCCGCGTTCAGCCAGCTTTCCGCGGTGATGTAGACGCCGCAGAAACAGAACCCGATGATGAACCGCAGCCCCGACCAGGTGATCCAGTGCGGCTCCACCGCGAACAGCACCAGGACCGCCGAGATCAGCGACCCCAGCGCCGCGAAGACCCGCACATGGCCCACATTCTTGATCAGGTCCGGCACCGTCAGGCTGCCCAGCAGGAAGCCGCCGTAATAGCTGGCCATGACGATGGACATCTGGAACGTGGCGATGCCCTCGATGCCGCCGCGGATGCCCAGCAGCGTGCCCTGCATGCCATTGCCGACCATCAGCAGAAGCATGCCCAGAAGCAGCGGCCAGGTGGTGCGCAACACCGAAATCATCGCGGAACTCGTTCGTCAGAGGGAGGAAGGGGTCAGACCCCTGCCCTAGTCGGGCCGCCCCGCCGATGCCAGCCGGAATCCGACCTCAGGGGATCAGCAGCGACCCATCGCCATAGCTGAAGAAACGATACCCGTTGCCGACCGCATGTCCATAGATTTCCCTGATCTTTTCCGGCCCCATCAGCGCCGAGACCAGCATCATCAGCGTCGATTTCGGCAGGTGGAAGTTGGTCATCAGCCCGTCCGTGACGCGGAAGTGATGGCCGGGATAGATGAAGATGTCGGTGGTCCCCCGGAAGGGATCGACCCGCCCCGGCCCGGTCGCGGCCGATTCGATCAGCCGCAGCGCGGTGGTGCCCACCGGGATCACGCGCCGCCCCTCGGCCTTGGCCCGGGTGATGGCGGCGGCGGCGGCGGCGTCCACCTCGCCCCATTCGGCATGCATGCGGTGCGTGGTCACGTCCTCGACCTTGACCGGCAGGAAGGTGCCCGCGCCGACATGCAGCGTGACATGCACGAACTCGACCCCCCGCGCCCGCAGGGCCGCCAGCAGGGGCGCGTCGAAATGCAGGCTGGCCGTGGGGGCGGCGGCCGCCCCCTGCCGCGCGGCCCAGACCGTCTGGTAATCCTGCCGGTCCTGATCGTCCGGCGCCCGAAGCGCGGCGATATAGGGCGGCAGCGGCATTGCCCCAACTTGGTTCAGCGCCGCATCGAACGCCTCGCCCACAGCGTCGAAGACCAGCCGCAGCCCGCCCTCGCCGATCTCGGCCACCGTCGCGGCCAAGGCATTGCCGAAGCGGATCACCTCGCCCACACGCAGCTTGCGCAGGGGCTTGGCCAGCGCCTGCCAGCCCTCGGCGGCAGGCTCCAGCAGGGTGATCTCGATCCGCGCGGTGACCTCGCCCTGCGCCGACTGGCGCGTGCGGGTGCCCGACAGGCGCGCGGGGATCACCTTGGTGTCGTTCAGCACCAGCAGATCGCTCGGGCGCAGGATGTCGGGCAGATCGCCCACATGCCGGTCCTCGATCCGCCCGCCCTCGGCGCGCAGCAGCCGCGCGGAACTGCGCGGCCGGGCGGGACGCGTGGCGATCAGATGGGCGGGCAGGTCGAAATCGAAATCGGACAGCTTCATGGCCCCGGCTTGTGCGGCGCGCCCGCGCCCGGGTCAAGCGGCCGTGATGCCCAAGCGAAACGCTCGGACTTTACAAGCCCGAGCGAGTCCGTCAGTTTCGCCGCGACAGGGAGCCCGCCATGATCGTCTGCCATTGCACCCAGATCTCGGATCACGACATCCGCGCCGCCATCGACTGGATGCGGACGGCGGATGCGCAGACCATCATCACGCCCGGCAAGATCTATCACGCCTTGGGGAAACGCGCCGATTGCGGCGGCTGCATGCCGCTCTTTCTGGACACCATGCGCGCCTGCGATAGGCTGGGCGTCGCTCCGCCGATCTTGCGGGCGCGAACAGACATCAAGAAGGAGCTCCCCGATGAAGGGCGACGCCAAGGTCATCGACTATCTCAACGCCGCGCTGCGGTCTGAACTGACGGCGGTCAGCCAGTACTGGCTGCATTACCGCCTGCAGGAGGACTGGGGCTTCGGCAAGATCGCCAAGAAGTCGCGCGAGGAATCCATCGAAGAGATGAACCACGCCGACAGGCTGATCCAGCGGATCATCTTCCTCGAGGGCCATCCGAACCTGCAGAAGCTGGACCCGCTGCGCATCGGCCAGACCCTCAAGGAGACGCTGGAAAGCGACCTCGCCGCCGAACACGAGGCCCGCAGCCTCTATATCGAGGCGCGCGACCATTGCGATCAGGTCCGCGACTATGCCAGCAAGATCCTGTTCGAGGAGCTGATCCAGGACGAGGAAGGCCATATCGACTTCCTCGAGACGCAGCTGCACCTCTTCGAGACGATCGGCCCCCAGAACTACGGCCAGCTGAACGCCGATCCCGCCGACGACGCAAAGTAAGCACGTCGTTCATTTTGGCCCAAATATCCCGGGGGGTGAGCCATGCCCGAAAAAGATCCGGTGGATCTTTTTCAACGGCGAGCGCCGTCAGGCGATGGGGGGCAGCGCCCCCCTCTTCCTACCCCAGCCAGTCCCGCGCCAGATCGGGCAACGCGTCGAAATGCGCCAGCAGCGCGTCCGGCGCCAGTCGGCTGATCGCCTCGCCCTCGGGGCCGAACCCCACCAGCACGCAGCGCACCCCGGCGGCGGCAGCGGTCTTGCGGTCAGTCTCGGTATCGCCCACCAGGAAGGACCGCGCGACCTCGCCCCCCGCCTGCTCGACCGCGGCGCGATAATGGCGCGGATCGGGCTTCTTCACCGGCAGCGTGTCCGCCCCGATCATCGCGGCAAAGCGGTCGGCGATGCCCAGGGCACCCAGCAGCTGATGGGCCAGCGCCTCGGGCTTGTTGGTGCAGATGGACAGGATGTGCCCGTCCCCGGCCAGCCGATCCAGTGCGTCCATGACACCCGGATACAGCTTCGTATGCACCGCGATGGAGGCGCCGTAATGGCCCAGCAGAAGGCCGAAATCCTCGTCCTCGGCACCCGGCGGCAGCAGATGCTCGGGGCCCATGCGCCCGTATCCCGCCCGCAGCATCGCCCGCCCGCCATGGAAGGCCGTCAGCGCGTCGCCGACCGGATCCAGCAGGTCGCCCAGGCCCCGCGCCCGGAAGCAGGCATTGGCGGCGGCGACCAGATCGCTCGACGTATCGGCCAGCGTGCCGTCCAGATCGAAGACCACCGTGCCCGCCATGCGCCATCCCCTTCGGAAACGATCGGAAAACAAAGGTGATGCACCGGCCCTAGCCAGCGCGTCCCGCCCCGATTAGAACGCCGGGGACGAAAAGCAAACAGGCGATGGGGTCGGCATGTCGAAAAATGCGATGGCGGTTGTGATTCTGGCGGCAGGCCAGGGCAGCCGGATGCACTCGGACCTGCCCAAGGTGCTGCACCGGCTGGGGGGCGTGCCGCTGGTGGGCCACGCGCTCTCCGCCGCCCACAGCCTCGATCCCGAACAGATCGTCGTGGTCACCGGCCATGGCGCCCCCGCCGTCGCCAAGGCCGTCGCCCGCCTCGACCCCGAGGTGGCGACCGTGCTGCAGCCCGAGCAACTCGGCACCGGCCATGCCGTCCGCCAGGCCCTGCCCGCGCTGGAGGGGTTCGAGGGTCGCGTCATCGTCCTTTACGGCGACACCCCCTTCATCAGCCCCGAGACGCTGGCCGCCTTGGCCAGCCACCCCTCCGACCTGGTGGTGCTGGGCTTCGAGGCCGAGGATCCGGGCCGCTACGGCCGCCTGATCGTCACCGCCGAGGGGCTGGACCGGATCGTCGAATACAAGGACGCCGATGCCGCCACGCGCGACATCGCGCTGTGCAATTCGGGCGTCATGGCGCTGGATGCGGGCCTGTTGCGGCGCCTGCTGGTGCGGCTCACCAATGACAACGCCTCGGGCGAATACTACCTGACCGACCTGCCCGCCCTGGCCCGTGCCGAGGGTCACCGCGCCGATGTCGTCATCTGCGACGAGGAGGAGACGCTCGGCATCAACACCCGCGCCGAACTGGCCGGTGCCGAGGCCGCCTTCCAGGCCCGCGCCCGCGCCCGCGCGATGGAGGACGGGGTCACCCTGACCGATCCGGCCAGCACCTTCTTCGCGCTGGACACGGTGATCGGGCGCGACGCGATCGTCGGCCCGAACGTGGTCTTCGGCCCCGGCGTCACCATCGAATCGGGGGCCGAGATCCTGCCCTTCTGCCATCTGGAAGGCTGCCATGTCAGTGCCGGCGCCACCGTCGGCCCCTTCGCCCGCCTGCGCCCCGGCGCCGAGCTGGGCTCTGACGTGCATGTCGGCAACTTCGTCGAGATCAAGAACGCGGTCCTGGACGAGGGCGTCAAGGTCGGCCACCTGACCTATCTGGGCGACGCCCATGTGGGCGAGCACAGCAATATCGGCGCGGGCACCATCACGTGCAACTATGACGGCGTCAGCAAGCACCGCACGGTGATCGGGCCGCGCGCCTTCATCGGCAGCGACACGATGCTGGTCGCCCCGGTGACGGTCGGCGCCGATGCCATGACCGGATCGGGCAGCGTCATCACCCAGGACATCCCCGACGGCGCGCTGGCGATCGGCCGCGCGCGGCAGGCCACGAAACCGGGCCTTGCGGTCCGACTGATGACGGCGCTGCGCGCCGCACGGGAGGCGCGCTGATGTGCGGCATCATTGGAATCCTGGGCAGCCACGAGGTCTCGCCCCAGCTGGTCGACGCGCTGCGGCGCCTGGAATATCGCGGCTATGACAGCGCGGGCGTGGCCACCGTCGACGCCTCGGGCCGGCTGGACCGCCGCCGCGCGGTGGGCAAGCTGGTCAACCTCAGCGACCGGCTGGTTCACGACCCCCTCCCCGGCCATGCGGGCATCGGCCACACCCGGTGGGCCACCCATGGCGCCGCGACCGAGGTCAACGCCCATCCCCACCAGTCGGGCCGCGTCGCCGTCGTCCATAACGGCATCATCGAGAATTTCCGCGAGTTGCGCGCCGGTCTGGCCGATCTGGGCATCCAGCCTGAATCGCAGACCGATACCGAAACCGTCGCCCTGTGGTGCGCCCATCACCTGGGCCGGGGCCTGACCCCGCTGGAGGCCGCCCGCGCGACGCTGGCGCAGCTGCACGGCGCCTTCGCGCTGGCCTTCCTGTTCCAGGGCGAGGGCGACCTGATGATCGCCGCCCGCAGGGGCAGCCCGCTGGCCATCGGCCACGGCACCGGCGAGATGTATCTGGGCTCGGACGCCGTGGCGCTGGCGCCCTTCACCGACCGCATCACCTATCTGGAGGACGGCGATCACGCCGTCCTGACACGCGCGGGCCTGCAGGTCTGGGATGCCGAGGGCCAGCAGACCCACCGCCCCATCGCCCGCATCGACGTGGGCGCCAGCGTGATCGACCGCGCCGGGCACCGCCATTTCATGGCCAAGGAGATCGCCGAGCAGCCGGTGGTCATCGGCGACGTGCTGACCCATTACGTCAAGGAAGACCGCATCGTGCTGCCCGACGGGCTGGACCTGGCCAGCATCGACCGCATCACTTTGGTCGGCTGCGGCACGGCGCATCTGGCGGGCCATGTCGCGAAATACTGGTTCGAGAGCCTTGCGGGCCTGCCCTGCGACATCGACGTGGCCTCGGAGTTCCGCTATCGCGAGCCGCCTTTGTCGGACCGCAGCCTCTTCGTGGCCGTCAGCCAGTCCGGTGAGACCGCCGACACGCTGGCCGCCCTGCATTACGCGCGCGGCAAGGTCGCGCAGACCGTGGGGCTGGTGAACGTGGGCACCTCGGCCATCGCCCGCGACTCCGACCTGGCCCTGCCGACCTTGGCGGGGATGGAGGTCAGCGTGGCCTCGTCCAAGGCCTTCACCTGCCAGCTGGCGGTGCTGGCCGTGCTGGCGCTGAAGGCCGCGCATGTGCGGGGCCGGATCGACGATGCGGGGCTGGCCGCCCATCTGCGCGACCTGCGCAGCATCCCCGCGCTGCTGGCCCAGGCCCTGGCCCTGTCGGACGACTGCCGGGTGCAGGCTGACTGGCTGGCCCAGGCCCGCGACGTCCTCTATCTGGGGCGCGGCGCGCTCTACCCGGTGGCGCTGGAGGGCGCGCTGAAGCTCAAGGAGCTCAGCTACATCCATGCCGAGGGCTATGCCTCGGGCGAGCTGAAGCACGGCCCCATCGCGCTGATCGACGGCGACGTGCCGGTGGTGGTGCTGGCCCCGCATGACGCGCTCTTCGACAAGACCATCTCGAACATGCAGGAGGTGATGGCCCGACACGGCCGCGTCCTGCTGATCTCGGATGCGGGCGGGATCGCGGCGGCGGGCGAAGGGGTGACGGCCAGCCTGGCGCTGCCCTCGGGCGGCGGGGTGTTCCAGCCGATCCTCTATGCGGTGCCGATGCAGTACCTGGCCTATTTCACGGCGGTCGCGAAGGGCACCGACGTGGACCAGCCCCGGAACCTCGCCAAATCCGTCACCGTGGAATGAGAGGACGGCCCGCCACCCCGGCGGGCCTTGTCCCTACAGCCGGCGGAAGGTGACGTAATGGGGCGCCCGCCCCTCGCGCAGCGCCTTCTGCTCGTAGCGGGTGGAGATCCAGTCCTCCCAGGGCCGGTCGGTATCGGCGATCATCTCGAACCCCGCCGGAGGGACCTCCTCGCGGGTCTGGCGGATATAGTCGGGGATGTCGCTGGCCACGCGGAAGATGCCGCCCGGCGCCATCACCCGCGCCAGGGGCTGCAGATGCTCGGGCGTGACGAAGCGGCGCCGATGATGGCGCAGCTTGGGCCAGGGATCGGGATACATGAGGAAGGCCCGCGCGATCGAGGCATCGGGCAGCACGTCCATCAGGTCGCGCGCATCGCCGGGATGCACGCTGACATTCTCGACCCCCGCCGCCCGGATCTTGCCCAAGAGCATGGCGACGCCGTTGATATAGGGCTCGCAGCCGATGATCCCGATGTCGGGATAGGTCGCGGCCATGTGCACCATGTGCTCGCCGCCGCCGAAACCCACCTCCAGCCAGAGCGGGCGGTCGTCCCCGAAGAACGTCTTGGGGTCGATGGGGGTGCGGTCGGGATTGTCCTCGACCGTGATGCCGCACGGGCGCAGCTCGCCCAAATCCTCGGACAGATAGCCCTTCTGGCTCTGGCGCAGGGTCTTGCCATGCCGGCGACCATAGAAGTTGCGGCGCGGCGGGTTCGGATCGAAGACGGGGGGGCTTGAGTCGCTCATGACGCCGAAGTGCAACAAGGCGGGGCCGGTTTCAAGCCCCGGCGCGCGGCCATTGCGTCCCGCGACGGCCGGGGGACTTTGCGTTCATCTTGGCACAAATATCCCGCGGGGGGTCCGGGGGGCGCGAAGCCCCCCGGCGGTCGCGAGACGCTTTCGGGGTCAGTCGGCCATCAGGCGGCTGATGATGACCGTCACCTCCGGCTTCTTGCCGATCTCCTCCATGGCCACCTGGCGGGTGATCTTGCGGATCGCCTCGTCCATCTTGCCGTCGTCGCGCACCGTGCGGGCATCGGCGCGCTCGAGGAACTCGGACAGCTCGGATTCGACATGGCGGGCCAGATCGCCGCCGGCGCGGGTCTTGTCGGGCAGGCCCATCAGCTCGACCCAGGCATCGGGCAGGACCTTGTCGTCCTCGTCCACGATCACGCTGACCATGGCATGGCCGTTCAGCGCCAGCCGGATGCGGTCGCGCACGACCCCGTCCATGGACCCGATCAGCTGGTTGCCGTCCAGATAGAGGCGCCCGGTCTCGACATGGTCCACGACCTTGGGGCGGTCGCCCGTCAGGTCCAGCATCTTGCCATTGGTCACGATCTCGGAGGTCATCCCCTTGGCGCGGGCCAGCAGCATGTGCTCGCGCAGATGCAGGTGTTCGCCATGCATGGGAATCACGATCCGGGGTTTCAGCAGGTCATGCACCGCCTCGATGTCGGGGCGGTTGGCATGGCCCGACACGTGATAGAGCCCGTCATCGGCGTCATAGACCTCGACCCCCGCCTCGCTCAGCGCATTCATGATGCGGCCGACCGATTTCTCGTTGCCGGGAATGGTCTTGGAGCTGAAGAGGAAGCTGTCGCCCTCCTTCAGCGACAGGCCCAGATAGCGGCCACGCGACAGCTGCGCGCTGGCGGCGCGGCGTTCGCCCTGGCTGCCGGTGACCAGCAGCAGGACCTTGTTGCGGGGCAGCTTGGCCGCCTCTTCCGGGCCGATCGTGTCCGGAAAGTCCTTCAGCACGCCCGAATCAAAGGCCACGCCGACCATGCGCCGCATCGCACGGCCCAGCAGGCAGACCTTGCGCCCCGAAGCGCGGGCCGCATCGGCCAGCGTCTTCAGCCGCGCCACGTTGCTGGCGAAGGTCGTCGCCACCACCATGTTCGGCTGCGCCATCACCCATTCCAGGATCGGGGTCGCCAGCACGGCCTCGGACCGGCCCGGATGGGTCGAGAAGATGTTGGTGCTGTCGCAGGCCAGGACCTTCACGCCATCGCCCTCGGCGGCGATCTCGGACAGGCCGACCGGATCGAAGGCATCGCCCAGGACCGGCGTCACGTCGGTCTTGAAATCGCCCGTATGCACGATGCGGCCCGCCGGCGTGTCGATGATCAGCGCCGAGCTTTCGGGGATCGAGTGGCTGATCGGCACGTATTGGACCGAGAAGGGTCCCACCTGCGTGACCTCGGGGCGGGGGGCCACGATGTTGACCGCCTCGGCGGGCAGACCGTATTCCTCCATCTTCAGCCGCACCAACGTGCCGGTGAAGCGGCGGGCATAGATCGGCGCATCCAGCCGGCCCCAAAGATGGCCGATGGCGCCGATATGGTCCTCGTGCCCATGGGTGACGAAGATCGCCTCCAGCCGGTGGCGGTTCTGCTCCAGCCAGGTGATGTCGGGCATGATCAGGTCGATGCCCGGGCTGCCGTCCATGTCGCCGAAGGTCACCCCCAGGTCGACAAGGATCAGTCGTTCCTTGCCGGGCTGACCGTAACCGTAGACATAGGCATTCATGCCAATTTCGCCCGCTCCGCCGAGCGGCAGATAGATCAGGCGTTCAGCCATTTCCCATCTCCTTGTTGTAATCGTGAATGAGCCGAAGCCCGTGCATCGTCAGATCGTCTTCAATGGCATCGAACAGGTCGAACCCCTGATCGAACAATGGCGCAAGCCCGCCAGTGGCTATGACTTTCATCGGGCGGTCGCGCTCGGCGCGGATCTTGTCCACGATACCGTCGACCAGACCGACATATCCCCAGAACACGCCGGACTGGATACATGCAACCGTATTCGTACCGATCACCCGCCCGGGCATCGTCACATCGACATGAGGCAGCGAGGCCGCGCCCATGTGCAGCGCCTCCAGCGACAGGTTCACGCCGGGCGCGATGGCGCCGCCGATATAGGCGCCGTCCACATCGACCACGTCGAAAGTTGTGGCGGTGCCGAAATCGACCACGATCAGGTCGGGGCCGTGGCGGTCATAGGCACCCACGGTGTTCACCAGCCGGTCGGGGCCGACCGTGGTGCCCATGTCGACGCGCGGCTCGACCGGCAGCAGGCAGTCGGGCTTGCCCACCACCAGCGGCCGCGTGTCGAAATAGCGGTTGCACAGCACGCGCAGGTTGAAGACCACGCGCGGCGCGGTGGCGCTGATGATGCAGGCGTCGATCTGCAGCTCGAACTTCTTCACCGCGATCAGCGTGGACAGCCAGACATAGTATTCGTCCGCCGTGCGCCGGTGGTCGGTGCGGATGCGCCAATGCGCCAGGAACTGCGTCCCGTCCCAGACCGAGAAGACGGTGTTGGTGTTGCCGGTGTCGATGCACAGAAGCATGGGTCTATCCGCCGAACTGAATGTCGGCGGCCGAGATCGCCTGCCGGCCGCGCGGCGTCGTCAGGACCAGCGCGCCGGTGGGGTCGATGCCGTCGAAGCGGCCGGTCGTCTCGGTCGTGCCCATGCGGGCGGTGATCGTCTCGCCCAAGCGTGCCGCCCGGGCCATCCAAGCGCTGCGGATCGGCTCGAAGCCTTGGGTCCGCATCTGCCGCTGCCAGTGATCGAAGCTGGCGGCCAGCGCGTCCAGCAGATCCTCGGGCGCGATCTGCAATCCCGTCTCTCCGGCCAGGCTGACCGGGCGCAGGGCGCCGGGTTCCAACTGCTCGGGCTCGGGCGCCGCGACCAGATTGATGCCGATGCCCACGGCCAGCACGGCTACCTGCCCGCCCGCGCCGCTGCTTTCCAGCAGGATCCCCGACAGCTTGCCGCCGTTCAGCAGCACGTCATTGGGCCATTTCAGCGACAGGGCCAGCCCCGGGCCGCAGAGGGCGCGCAGCGCGTCATGCACCGCCAACGCCGCGACGAAGGACAGGCGCGCGGCATCGCCCGGCCCGCCCTCGGGGCGCATCACCAGCGTGGCCGCGAAATTGCCCGGCGGGTCGGTCCATGCCCGGCCGCGACGGCCGCGACCGGCCTCCTGCCGCCGCGCCATGATCCAGGCGGGGCCGCTCAGCAAGGGCGCCAGCCGCAGCGCATGGGCATTGGTGCTGTCCACCCGGTCCAGGACGTGCCGCGCGACGCCCTCGGGCCAGGACGCGGGATTACTCGACAACGACCACGGCCGGGTCGACGACCACCAGGGGCTCGACCAGCGACAGCGCGGCGGTGGCCGCCGCCTCGTCCACGCCCAGCATCGTGACCGCGCCCAGAAGCAGCGCCCCGGCCGAGACCAGCAGCGCGGCGTATTGCACCGCGCCCATCCGGCTGGTCACGCCCTCGCTCTCGCCGCCGAAGAACATGTAATAGACGATGCGCAGGTAGTAGAACGCGCCGATGACCGAGGCGATGACGCCCGCGATGGCCAGCCAGGACATGCCCGCATCGACCGCCGCCGTCAGCACGCCGTATTTGGCGAAGAAGCCCAGGAAGGGCGGCACGCCCGCCAAGCTGAACATCAGGAACAGCACGGCAAAGCTTTTCAGCGGCTCGGCCTGGGCAAAGCGGTTCAGGCTTTCCAGGTCGGTGATCGGGCGCCCCTCGCGTTCCAGCGACAGGATGAAGGCGAAGGTGCCCACGTTCATCACCGCATAGATGGCCATGTAGATCAGCATCGCCTGCACGCCATAGGCCGTGCCCGCCGCCAGACCCACCAGCGCGAAGCCCATATGCGCGATCGAGGAATAGGCCATCAGGCGCTTGATGTTGCGCTGACCGATGCCCGCGATCGAGCCGAGGAACATCGACATCACCGCCAGCGCCGCGATGATCTGCGTCCAGTCGGCGGGCACGTTGCCGAAGGCGTCGAACATCAGCCGCGCGATCAACGCCATGGCCGCGACCTTGGGCGCGGTGGCCAGGAAGGCCGTCACCGGCGAGGGCGACCCCTCATAGACGTCGGGCGTCCACATGTGGAAGGGCACCGCCGAGACCTTGAAGGCCAGACCGACCAGCAGGAAGACCAGACCGAACAGCAGCCCCAAGGGCAGGCTGCCCGCCTGAACCGCCAGCATGATGCCCGAGAACTGGGTCGTTCCGGCAAAGCCGTAGACCAGCGAGGCGCCATAGAGCAGCAGGCCCGAACTCAGCGCGCCCAGCACGAAATACTTGAGGCCCGCCTCGGACGACTTGACGCTCTCGCGCCGCATCGCGGCCACGACATAGAGCGACAGCGACTGCAGCTCCAACCCCATGTACAGCGACAGCAGGTCGCCGGCCGAGACCATCATCATCATGCCGATCGTCGCCAGCACGATCAGGATCGGATATTCGAACCGCATCAGCCCGTGGCGGTCCAGATAATCGGCGCTCATCGCAAGGACGGCGGCACCGGACAGCAGGATCGTCACCTTGGCGAAGCGCCCGAAGGCGTCGTCGACGAACATCCCGAAGAACGCGATCTGCTGCGGGCGGTCCGACAGGCCCACATAAGCCCCCGCCACCAGCAGCGCCACGACGCTGGCCCAGAGGATCGGCATCGCGATCCGGTCCTTGCCCAGATAGGCCCCCGCCAGCAGGGCCGCCAGCGCATAGATCGCAAGCCACAGCTCTGGCAGAATGGTGGAGAGATCCAAACCGGTCATCTTGCGTTCCTCAATGGCTGACGGCGGCCGCAGCCAGGTCGTCATCGGCGGCCTCTTCGGGCAGCGCGTCGTGGAAGTTCACCAGCAGCGCCTCGACCGAGGGGCCGGTGATGTCGGTGACAAGGCGCGGATAGACGCCCAGGATCAGGGTCATGGCGATCAGCGGCGCGAAGATCCAGCGCTCGCGCGGGGTCATGTCGGTGATCGTGCGCAGGCTCTCCTTGATCAGCGCGCCCATGGTGACGCGGCGATAGAGCCACAGCGCATAGCCCGCCGACAGGATCACGCCCGTCGTGGCGACCAGCGCCACCCAGGTATTGGCGCGGAAGGCCCCCATCAGGGTCAGGAACTCGCCCACGAAGCCCGAGGTGCCGGGCAGGCCGACATTGGCCATGGTGAAGAACATGAAGACCAGCGCATAGACGGGCATCCGGTTGACCAGCCCGCCATAGGCGTCGATCTCGCGCGTGTGCATCCGGTCATAGATGACGCCGACGCAGAGGAACAGCGCGCCCGAGATGAAGCCGTGCGACAGCATCTGGAAGATCGCCCCGTCCAGCCCCTGCTGGTTGGCGGCGAAGATGCCCATGGTGACATAGCCCATATGGGCCACCGACGAATAGGCGATCAGCTTCTTCATGTCGGACTGGGCCAGCGCCACCAGCGAGGTGTAGACGATCGCGATGGCCGACATCCACAGCACCAGCGGCTGCAGCAGGTCGGAGGCGACCGGGAACATCGGCAGCGAGAAGCGCAGGAAGCCGTAGCCGCCCATCTTCAGCAGCACGGCGGCCAGCACGACCGATCCGGCGGTCGGCGCCTGCACGTGCGCGTCGGGCAGCCAGGTATGGACCGGCCACATCGGCATCTTGACGGCGAAGCTGGCGAAGAAGGCCAGGAACAGCAGCGTCTGCATGCCGCCGATGACGGTGAAGCCCAGCACCTGCATCGTGACCGACGGAAAGTCGAAGGCCAGCATCGTGGGAATGTCGGTGGTGCCCGCCGTGCGCGCCATGGCGATCATCGCCACCAGCATCAGCACCGATCCGATGAAGGTATAGAGGAAGAACTTGAAGCTGGCATAGATGCGGTCCTTGCCGCCCCAGATGCCGATGATCAGGAACATCGGGATCAGGCCCGCCTCGAAGAACAGGTAGAACAGGATCAGGTCCAGCGCCGTGAACACGCCGATCATCAGCCCCTCCAGCACCAGGAAGGCGATCATGTATTCCTTGACGCGGATCTTGACGTCCCAGCAGGACAGGATGGTCAGCGGCATCAGGAAGGTCGTCAGCATCACGAACAGGATCGAGATGCCGTCCACGCCCATCTTGTAGCGCAGGCCCATGATCCAGGCGTGATCCTCGACGAACTGGAAGCCCGTGTCGGCGGGGTTGAACCCGGTCAGCAGGAAGATCGAGATCAGGAAGGTCGCGCCGGTGGCGATCAGGGCCAGCCACTTGGCGTTCTTCTGCGAGGCGGCGTCGTCGCCGCGCAGGAACAGCGCCAGGATGCCCGCCGCCACGATGGGCAGGAAGGTGATGATCGAAAGAAGGTTCGTCATGATCAGTACGTGCCCCGCATCATCACCCAGATCAGCAAGCCCACGATCCCCAGCACCATGGCGAAGGCATAGTGGAACAGATAGCCCGACTGCACCCGTCCGGCGAAGCGGGTCAGGCGCGGGATGATTCCCAGGGCCAGCCCGTTGATGGCGCCGTCGATAACGGCTCCGTCACCGCCCGTCCACAGCTTGCGGCCCATCCAGCGGGCCGGGCGCACGAAGATCGCGTCATAGGCCTGGTCGAAATACCACTTGTTCAGCAGGAACTGGTACAGCCCACGCTGCTGCGCGGCCAGCTGGCCGGGCAGCTCGGGGCGGCGGATATACATCAGCCAAGCCAGCCCCAGCCCGATCAGCATCGCCACGAAGGGCGAGACCTTGACCCAAGCAGGCACGTAATGCGCGTCATGCATCACGTGGTTGTCGGGATGCATGTAGATCGCCCCCTGCCCCACGACCACGCCCTCGGTCCGGATGCCGTCCGTGGCATCGGCGGCGGCGTGGCCCGCATCCGCGGGCGCCTCGTCGGCGGGGGGGTCGATGAGGGCAGGGTCGGTACCTTCGGCGGCGGCATGCTCGGCCTCGGCCACGGGCAGGCCGAAGAAGCCCTGCACGCCCTCTTCCTCGAAGAAGCTGTTGTACCAGATCATGCCCGCGAAGATCGAGCCGAAGGCCAGCACGATCAGCGGCGCCGTCATCACGCGCGGGCTTTCATGGGCGTGGTCATGCGCATGATGATCGCCGCGCGGTGTGCCGAAGAAGGTCAGGAACATCAGCCGCCAGCTGTAGAAGCTGGTCATCAGCGCCGAGATCACCAGCATCCAGAAGGCATAGCTGCTGCCCACGAAGGCGCTTTCGATGACCGCATCCTTGGACAGGAAGCCCGCGAAGCCGATATGGGTCAGCGGGATGCCGACGCCGGTGATGGCCATGGTGCCGATCATCATCGCCCAGAAGGTCAGCGGGATCTTCTTCCGCAAGCCGCCGTAATTGCGCATGTCCTGTTCGTGGTGCATCGCGTGGATCACCGATCCGGCGCCCAGGAACAGCATCGCCTTGAAGAAGGCATGGGTCAGCAGGTGGAACATGGCGACCGAATAGACGCCCACGCCCGCCGCCACGAACATGTAGCCCAGCTGCGAGCAGGTCGAATAGGCGATCACACGCTTGATGTCGTTCTGCACCAGGCCCACGGTGGCGGCGAAGAAGGCGGTCGTGGCGCCGACATAGACGATGAACATCTTCGCCTCGGGGGCGAATTCGTACAAGGGCGACATGCGGCAGACCAGGAAGACGCCCGCCGTGACCATGGTCGCCGCGTGGATCAGCGCGGAGACGGGCGTCGGCCCCTCCATCGCGTCGGGCAGCCAGGTGTGCAGGAACAGCTGCGCCGACTTGCCCATCGCGCCGATGAACAGCAGGATCGCCAGCACGTTGGCCGCGTTCCAGTCGCGCCACAGGAAGGTCATCTGCGTCTCGGCCAGCATCGGGACCTGCGCCCACAGCTCGTCGAACTGGATCGTGCCGGTCATCCACCACAGCCCGAAGATGCCCAAGAGGAAGCCAAAATCGCCGACCCGGTTGACGATGAAGGCCTTCATGGCGGCTGCCCCCGCCGACTGCTTCTTGAAGTAGAAGCCGATCAGCAGATAGGAGGCGACGCCCACGCCCTCCCATCCGAAGAACATCTGCAGCAGGTTGTCGGCCGTCACCAGCATCAGCATCGAGAAGGTGAAGAAGGACAGATAGGCGAAGAACCGGGCGCGATAGGGCTCGTCATCGCCGAAATTCTCGTCATGCGCCATGTAGCCGAAGCTGTAGAGATGCACGAGCGCCGAGACCGAGTTGATCACGATCAGCATGATCGCCGTCAGCCGGTCCAGCCGGATCGCCCATTCGCTGGTGAAATCGCCCGAGACGATCCAGTCCAGCACCGGCACCTGCAGCAGCTGCCCGTCGAAGGTCAGGAACACCACCCAGGACAGGGCGGCGGCGGCGAAGAGGATGGCGGTGGTCAGCACCTGGGCGCCGCGTTCGCCGATGATCCGCCAGCCGAAGCCCGCGATCAGCGCGCCCAGCAGGGGCGCGAACAGGATGAATTGCAGCATGGCCTTACCCCTTCATCACGTTGACATCTTCCACCGCGATCGTGCCGCGGTTGCGGAAGAAGACGACCAGGATGGCAAGGCCGATGGCGGCCTCGGCCGCGGCGACGGTCAGGATGAACAGGGTGAAGACCTGCCCGCCCAGATCGCCCAGATGGGCCGAGAAGGCGACGAAGTTGATGTTGACCGCCAGAAGCATCAGCTCGATCGACATCAGGATGACGATGACGTTCTTTCGGTTCACGAAGATGCCGAAGATCCCGGCGACGAAGAGGATCGCCCCCACGACAAGGTAATGTGTCAGTCCGATCATCGTCTCAGTCCCTCCGGGTTCTTGTACCCGTTGCTCTTCTGGTTGGCGTGGGCGGGGGCCTTACAGCCCCTGCCCCGGCTTGACGTCGCGCAGCTGCATGGCCTTGGCCGGGTCGCGATGCATCTGCGCGATCACGTCCTGACGCTTGACGTCCTTGCGGTGGCGCATGGTCAGGGTGATCGCCCCGATCATCGCGACCAGCAGGATCAGCCCCGCGAACTGGAACGGCAGGATGTAGCGGTCATAGAGCACCAGCCCGATGGCGCTGGTGTTCACCTCCTGGGCAACGATGGGAACCGAGCGCAGGGCGATCGACTGCTCGCTGCTCTCCCAGGCTCCGAAGGCGATGGCCAGCTGCGCCAGCAGCACCACCGCGATCAGCCCCGCCAGCGGCAGGTAGCGCGCGAACTCGCCCTTGAGATTGCCGAAATCGACATCCAGCATCATGACCACGAACAGGAACAGCACCGCGACCGCGCCCACATAGACGATGATCAGCAGCATGGCCACGAATTCCGCGCCCAGCAGCACGAAAAGCCCGGCCCCCGAAAGGAAGGCCAGGATCAGCCACAGCACCGAATGGACCGGGTTGCGCGACAGCACCACCATGAAGCCCGCCGTGCAGACCGAGATGGCGAAGAGGTAGAAGGCGAAGGTCATCATGGCTGGGCTTTCCCCTCGGTCTCGGTGAAGACGCCCTGCGCGATCTCCAGCGCCTTCTGCATCGCGGGAAGCCCGCCGAACATCCCCATCTGATAGATCACCTCGGCGATCTCGCGCGGCGTGGCGCCGGCCTCCATCGCGTGGCGGATGGTCATGCGCAGCTGCGGCTCGGCCAGGGCGCCCTGCACGGTCATCGCCGCGATGGTCACCAGCAGTCGGGTGCGCGCATCCAAGCCGCCGCGGTTGAAGGTCTTGCCGAACCACATCTCCAGCATGTCGGCGGGCATGGTCGGGAACATCTTCTCGACCGCGCGCAGGTCGAAATGCTCCAGCGCGGGGTTGAAGGTGCGGGCCATCTCCTGGCCCTGGCTCAGCATCTGCTGGAACATCTTGGTGAAGGGATCGGTCATCTGTAGGGCGCGTCCATCGCCAGATTGCGGGCGATTTCCGATTCCCACCGGGCGCCGTTGTCCAGAAGCTTTTCCTTGTCGTAGAACAGCTCCTCGCGGGTCTCGGTGGCGAATTCGAAATTCGGCCCCTCGACGATGGCATCGACCGGGCAGGCCTCCTGGCAGAAGCCGCAATAGATGCACTTGGTCATGTCGATGTCATAGCGCGTCGTGCGGCGCGAGCCGTCGTCGCGGGGCTCGGCATCGATGGTGATGGCCTGCGCGGGGCAGATCGCCTCGCACAGCTTGCAGGCGATGCAGCGTTCCTCGCCATTGGGATAGCGGCGCAGCGCGTGCTCTCCCCGGAAGCGGGGCGACAGCGGGCCCTTTTCATGGGGATAGTTGATGGTGGCCTTGGGGGCGAAGAAATAGCGCATCCCCAGCCCAAAGCCCTTGATGAAATCCACCATCAGAAAATACTTGGTGGCGCGGACGACGTCGAAAGCCATCTTTTACACTCCTGCCCAACGGGCCCAGAAGGTCCCGAAGACTTCGAATTTCGCAAGGAAGGCCACCAGCACGACCCAGCCCAGGGACAGCGGCAGGAAGACCTTCCACCCGATCCGCATCAGCTGGTCGTAGCGATAGCGCGGCACGATCGCCTTCACCATGGCGAACATGAAGAACCACAGCACCATCTTGAGGAACATCCAGATCGCCCCGTCCGGCAGGCCCGGGATGGGCGACAGCCAGCCGCCGAAGAACAGCAGGCTGATCAGCGCGCACATCAGCCACATGGCAATGTATTCGCCCGCCATGAACAGAAGGTAAGGGGTCGAGGAATATTCGGTCATGAAGCCCGCGACCAGTTCGGATTCCGCCTCCGGCAGGTCGAAGGGCGCGCGGTTCGTCTCGGCCAAAGCCGAGATGAAGAACAGCACCAGCATCGGGAAATGCGCCAGCCAGAACCAGGACAGCAGCCCCGCGCCGCGCTGCGCCTCGACGATGGCGGTCAGGTTCATCGACCCGGCCGAGATCACGATGCCGATGATGATCAGCCCCAGGCTGACCTCATAGCTGATCATCTGCGCGGCCGAGCGCAGCGAGCCCAGGAACGGGAATTTCGAGTTGGACGCCCAGCCCCCCATAATCACGCCATAGACCTCGAGGGACGAGACGGCGAAGATGAACAGGATGCCCACGTTGATGTCGGCCATCACCCAGCCCGGGGCAAAGGGAATCGCCACGAAGGCCAGCAGCGCCAGCGTCATCGACAAAAAGGGCGCCAGGAAGAAGACGAACTTGTCGGCCCCGGCCGGGATCACGACCTCCTTGACGACGAATTTCAGGGCATCGGCGAAGGTCTGCAGGATGCCCCAGGGCCCGACCACGTTGGGGCCGCGGCGCATCTGCACCGCCGCCCAGACCTTGCGGTCGCCATAGACCATGTAGACCAGCGACAGCATGACGAAGACGATGATCGCCAGCCCCTGCGCCAGAAGGATGATCGCGATCCCCAGGGAGGATGCCCAGAATTCAGCCATGATGCCCGTCCCTTTGCCCTACGCCGCGGGAATGCCGCGTGCCCTGCATTCGCGCAAGGTCTCTTCCGTTTCCATCACCCGCAATCCCATCGGCTTGTCGTCCGACAGAAGGAAGGCCGACCCGATCAGCAGCTTGCCGTTCCGCTCGGCCTGCAGCGTCCGGATATGCCGACCATAGGGGTTGCCGTTGTCCCTGGCCCAACCAGCCAATGCGCAGGTGGCATACGAAAACGCGATATCCGCGTCCACCCCTTGCCGCAGATTGGCCGTCACCTCGACCAGATCGGCCCCGGCGCCCCGGTTCAGCGCATCGACCTTGACCGCCAGGAAGATCTCGGGGTCGATCTCGACGCCCTCGGGCAGCATGGGCAGCGCGGGCTGGGTCCGGGCCGCGAAGGCCTCCAGCGCTTCTTCCTGCGCGGTCTTGCGGCGCGGCAGGTTCGGGGCGACCAGCCCGCCGAAATCCATGTCCAGATTGGCATTCAGCGCGGCCAGATCGGCCTCGCTGACCTCGAAGGCGTCGCGCCCGCCGGGGCTGTCCAGATCCATCGTGGTGACCGATCCGTCCTCTTCAAGGATCAGGATCTCGGCCGATTGGGTCGAGATCCGGGCCCGCCCCAGACCGCCCAGGCCCGCCGTGTCCGGGATCCGCGCGGCAGGCGCAGCTGTCGGGCGGGTCTCGCCCGAGGGGCTGCCGGTGAAACAGCCGGACAGGGCCAGCACGGCGCCCAGAAGGGCCGCGGAGGACAGACGGGTCGGGTTGCGCATCGGGCTTACTCCGCAGCCAGGGCGGGCGCCTGACGCGCCGCAGCCATCCGGGACAATTCACCCATCAAAGGCGACGAGCGGGCGATCGGGTTGGTCAGATAGAAATCCTTCACCGGGGTCACGAAGCTGGCGCGGCCCAGATCGCCCTTGGGCAGGGGCTGCCAGTCGTTCTCGACGATCTGGTCCAGCCGGCCCAGATGCGGCACCGCCTCGACCAGCTTGCGGCGCAGCTGCGCGATGCTGTCCCACGGCAGGGTCCGGCCCAGCTCGCCCGACAGCGCGCGCAGGATGGCCCAGTTCTCCTTGGCCTCGCCGGGCGCAAAGTTCGCGCGCAGCGCCAGCTGAGGCCGGCCTTCGGTGTTCACGAAGAGGCCCATCTCCTCGGTATAGCAGGCGGCGGGCAGGATGATGTCGGCCCGGTGCGCGCCGCGATCGCCGTGGCTGCCCTGATAGATCACGATGGGGCCGGCGGCGATGTCCACCTCGTCGGCGCCCAGATTGTAGATGACCTGCGCTCCCTCGATGGCCGCCGGCAAGCCGCCGCGCGTCACTGCGCCCACGTCCATCGCGCCCACGCGCCCGGCCGCGGCATGCAGGACCAGAAGCCCGCAATTCCCGGCCTCGGCCAGCGCCATCGCATGGCCCAGCACCGCCGCGCCATCGGCCTCGCGCAGCGCGCCCTGCCCGATGATGACCAGCCCCCGCGCCTCGTCGGCCTCGATGCCGCCCAGAAGCGTGGCCAGCGCTGCGCGATCCGTGCCCAGATGATCATAATCGAAGGTCAGGTCCACCGCGGGGCCGATCAGCGACACCTGCGCGCCTTGCGTCCAGGCCCGGCGGATGCGGGCATTCAGCACCGGCGCCTCGTCGCGCGGATTGGTCCCGATCAGGATGATGCGCGAGGCCGTGTCGATATCGGCGATGGTCGCGGTGCCCAGATAGGCGCCGCGGTTGCCCTCGGGCAGCTTGGCCCCATCGGTGCGGCATTCGACCGATCCGCCCAGACCCTCGATCAGGGTCTTGAGGCTGAAGGCCGCCTCGACCGGGGCCAGATCGCCCACCAGCCCGGCGACCTTCTTGCCGGTCATCGCATGGGCCGCCGCCGCCAGGGCCTCGGGCCAGGTGGCCGGGCGCAGGCGGCCGTTCTCGCGCAGATAGGGCTGGTCCAGCCGCTGGCGGCGCAAGCCGTCCCAGACGAAGCGGGTCTTGTCGCTGATCCATTCCTCGTTCACGCCGTCATGGTTGCGCGGCAGGATGCGCATCACTTCGCGCCCCTTGGTGTCCACGCGGATCGCGCTGCCCAACGCATCCATCACGTCGATCGTCTCGGTCTTGGACAGCTCCCACGGGCGCGCCGTGAAGGCATAGGGTTTGCTGACCAGCGCGCCCACCGGGCAGAGGTCGATGATGTTGCCCTGCAGGTTCGAGGCCAGCGTCTCGTTCAGATAGCTGGTGATCTCGCTGTCCTCGCCGCGTCCGGTCTGGCCCATCTGGCTGATGCCCGCGACCTCGCTGGTGAAGCGCACGCAGCGGGTGCAACTGATGCAGCGGGTCATGTGGGTCTCGACCAGCGGACCCAGGTTCAGTTCCTCGGACGCCCGCTTGGGTTCGCGATAGCGGCTGAAATCGACGCCATAGGCCATCGCCTGATCCTGCAGGTCGCATTCGCCGCCCTGATCGCAGATCGGGCAGTCCAGCGGATGGTTGATCAGCAGGAACTCCATCACGCCCTCGCGGGCCTTCTTGACCATCGGGCTGTTGGTACGGATTTCCGAAGGCGCGCCCTCGGGGCCGGGGCGCAGGTCCTTGACCTGCATCGCGCAGGAGGCGGCGGGCTTGGGCGGGCCGCCCACGACCTCGACCAGGCACATCCGGCAGTTGCCTGCGATGGACAGCCGTTCGTGATAGCAAAAGCGCGGAATCTCGATCCCGGCCTGCTCGCAGGCCTGGATGAGCGTCAGGTTGGGATCGACCGCGATCTCGGTCCCGTCGATCTTGATTGTCCGCAGTTCGGCCATGATGTCTTCCTTACCTGGCACTCAGCAACGATCCCGCGACCGTCTGCTGGGCGATTTCGTCCCGCCCGAGGCGGCAGAATGTCTGCGGCTCGCCATTCACGACGCCGCGTTCGACCATGTAGCGGTCGGCTTGTGCGTAAATGCGCGCCCGTTCTTCCCGGCTGTCAAGAAAATCGTCGATCTGGGCCTCGGAATAGCCCTTGTCGCGGGCATAGCGCTTGAGCGCGCGTGCCTCGGTGAAGGCCCGGACCAGCCGCGCGTCGATCGAGGGGCAGCCGCGCCGCACCAGATCGGCCACGCGGGCCTGGACCAGACGGTCGTTGACATAGGCCTCGGACGACAGGGGCTCCAGCGCGGCGGCGGGGGTGGCCGCCATCAGGGCGGCAGCGATCAGCAGGGGGCGAAACATGGCACGGTCCTTCATGGGGTGACGTGTCCCCACATAAGCACCCGCCGGGCGCTTTTCCCGACACGACCCCGTGCGGGCCCCGTGATATGCCGCCCCTGCGATCATTCCGCCGCCAGCGCGCCCATGCGGCCTGTCTTCTTGGCCTTCAGCCGGTCCTCGATCTCGCCGCGGAAGTTGCGGATCAGGCCCTGGATCGGCCAGGCCGCCGCGTCGCCCAGGGCGCAGATCGTGTGCCCCTCGACCTGCTTGGTCACGTCCAGCAGCATGTCGATTTCCTCGACCTCGGCCTCGCCGGTGACCAGGCGGTGCATGACGCGCATCATCCAGCCGGTGCCCTCGCGGCAGGGCGTGCATTGCCCGCAGCTCTCATGCTTGAAGAAGGCCGACAGCCGCCAGATCGCCTTGATGACATCGGTGGACTGATCCATCACGATCATGCAGCCGGTGCCGAAGCTGGATTTCACCTCGCGCATGCCGTCGTAATCCATGATGGCGCTTTCGCATTGCTCGGCGGTCAGCACCGGGCAGGAGGCGCCGCCGGGGATGATCGCCTTGAGGTTCGACCAGCCGCCGCGAATGCCGCCGCCATGCCGGTCGATCAGCTCGCGCACCGGGATCGACATGGCCTCCTCGACCACGCAGGGCGTGTTCACATGCCCGGTCAGGCCGAACAGCTTGACGCCCGCATTGTTGGGACGCCCGAAGCCCGCGAACCATTCCGCCCCGCGCCGCAGGATCGTCGGCACGACGGCGATGGATTCGACGTTGTTCACCGTGGTCGGGCAGCCGTACAGCCCCGCCCCTGCCGGGAACGGAGGCTTCATCCGGGGCATGCCCTTCTTGCCCTCCAGGCTTTCCAGCAGCGCGGTCTCCTCGCCGCAGATATAGGCGCCGGCGCCGTGATGCAGGTACAGGTCGAACTCCCAGCCCGACCCCGCCGCATTCGCGCCCAGCATGCCGGCGTCATAGCATTCGTCGATGGCGGCCTGCAGGGCCTCCTTCTCGCGGATGTATTCGCCGCGCAGGTAGATGTAGCAGGCATGCGCGTTCATCGCGAAGCTGGCGATCAGCGCGCCCTCGATCAGGGTGTGCGGATCATGGCGCATGATCTCGCGGTCCTTGCAGGTCGCGGGTTCGGATTCGTCGGCATTGATGACCAGATAGGACGGACGCCCGTCCGATTCCTTGGGCATGAAGGACCATTTCAGACCCGTCGGAAAGCCCGCCCCGCCCCGCCCGCGCAGGCCCGAGGCCTTCATCTGCTCGACGATCTTGTCACGGCCGCGCCCGATGATCTCGGCGGTGCCGTCCCAATGGCCGCGCGACTGCGCGCCCTTCAGGCTGCGGTCGCCCATGCCGTACAGGTTGGTGAAAATGCGATCCTGGTCTTTCAGCATCCGTCAAATCCTCTCTTCCCGGCGTCACGCATTCCTGCGTCGCCAGATACGCCAGGTCACGATCAGCGACCAGACAAAAGCGCCGATGGCGGCAAGGTCGGCCAGATAGGCCCATTCCGCCGCCCAGCCATATTCCCGCCCGATCGCCTGCACGGCCAGCCAGCCCAGCATGGCGACCGCGATCACGATCGCCACCAGCCGCATCTGCTTCGCATCCCGGTCCGGCGCGGCCATCACGCACACCCACGGCGCGGGGCCGGCGCGGCGCCTGCTGCGGTCGGTCTGCATGAACCCTGCATCGCGGCGATCCCTTCTGCGTCAGCCACCTGTCGTCGGTCAGTCCCCGTCCTTGCCCGTCACGGCATCGGTCTCGTCCGCCCGCACATTCGCGGGCTCGCGCTTCGAGACAGGGCGCGCGGCGGAACTGGCCTGCGCTTCCTGCTCGGTCACGCCGGTCGCGTCGGCGGGTGCGCCCTCGGACGGGTGCGGCTCGATCTCGGGCGCGGTGTCGACGCCGGTCTGGTCGTCGGTGGCAGCCTCCGGATTGCGCCGCCACTTGGTCAGGATCGGCACCTCGGTCCCGTCGATGCGCTTCAGCGTCTCGCCCAGTTCGGTGGCCAGCGCCACGCTGGCATTCGCCGCCTCGAAGCCCTGGGCCTCCGTCAGGCTGGTCAGCCCGGTCGCGGGCTCCGAGGCGAAGCGCCCCGACTGCGAGCCCGGCACCGGCACCTCGCCCGCCGAGATACGGTCGATCAGCGATTCCAGGGTCTCGGCGGTCAGGTCCTCGTAGTAGTCCTTGCCGATCTGGGCCATCGGGGCATTGGCGCAGGCGCCCAGGCACTCGACCTCTTCCCAGCTGAATTTGCCATCCGCCGACAGGGTGTGCGGGGTCGGCGCGATCCTGCGCTTGCAGACCGCGACCAGATCCTCGGCCCCGCAGATCATGCAGGTCGTCGTCCCACAGATCTGGATGTTCGCTACGCGGCCCACCGGCTGCAGCTGGAACATGAAGTAGAAGGTCGCCACCTCCAGCGCCCGGATATAGGCCATGCCCAGCAGGCTGGCACAATATTCGATGGCGGGACGGGACAGCCAGCCCTCCTGCTCCTGCGCGCGCCACAGGATCGGGATGATCGCCGATTGCTGGCGACCCTCGGGATACTTGGTCATCTGCGCCCGCGCCCAGTCCAGGTTCGCGGGCGTGAAGGCAAAGCTGTCCGGCTGGACGGGGTGCAAGCGGCGCAGCATCAGCGGTCGACCTCTCCGAAAACGATATCCTGGGTGGCGATCAGCGCGGGCACGTCGGCCAGCAGATGGCCCCGGGCCATCCAGTCCATCGCCTGCAGATGCAGATAGCCCGGCGCGCGGAGTTTTGCACGATAGGGCTTGTTGGTGCCGTCGCTGACCAGATAGACGCCGAACTCGCCCTTGGGCGCCTCGACGGCGGCATAGACTTCGCCCGCCGGAACGCGGAAGCCCTCGGTATACAGCTTGAAGTGATGGATCAGGCTTTCCATGTCGCGCTTCATGTCGGCGCGCTTGGGCGGCGTCATCTTGCCGCGCGCCATCACCTCGCCCGGCCCCTCGGCCCGCAGCTTGGCGATCGCCTGCAGCATGATGCTGGTCGATTCGCGCATCTCCTGCATCCGGCAGAGAAAGCGGTCATAGCAGTCGCCATTCGTGCCGACCGGGATCTTGAAGTCGAATTCGTCATAGCATTCATAGGGCTGGCTGCGGCGCAGATCCCAGGCCATGCCGGATCCCCGCACCATCACGCCCGAAAAGCCCCAGTCCAGCGCCTGCTGTTCGCTGACGATGCCGATATCGACCAGCCGCTGCTTGAAGATGCGGTTTTCCGTCAGCAGCGTGTCCAGATCGTCCAGCACCTTGGGGAAACGGCCGCACCATTCCTCCATGTCGTCCAGCAGGTCCGGGGTCAGGTCCTGATGGACGCCGCCGGGCCGGAAATAGGCCGCGTGCAGACGCGCGCCCGAGGCGCGTTCATAGAAGATCATCAGATCCTCGCGCGCCTCGAAGCCCCAGAGCGGCGGGGTCAGCGCACCCACGTCCAGCGCGCCGGTGGTCAGGCCCAGCAGGTGGTTCAGGATGCGCCCCACCTCGCAGAACAGCACCCGGATGAGGCTGGCGCGGCGCGGCACGGGCGTGCCGGTCAGCCGCTCGATCGCCAGGCACCAGGCATGTTCCTGGTTCATGGGCGAGACGTAATCCAGCCGGTCGAAATAGGGCAGGTTCTGCAGATAGGTGCGGCTTTCCATCAGCTTCTCGGTGCCGCGATGCAGCAGCCCGATATGCGGGTCGGCGCGTTCCACGATCTCGCCGTCCAGCTCCAGCACCAGACGCAGCACGCCATGGGCTGCCGGATGCTGGGGACCGAAGTTGATATTGAAGTTGCGGATGCGCTGCTCGCCGGTCAGCAGATCCTCGCTGCCGTCGTCGTACTGGTTGTTCCGGATATCGCCGTCCATCATTTCGCGGCCCCCTTTTCGTCGCCCGGCAGCGCGTATTGCACGCCCTCCCACGGGGACAGGAAATCGAACTGCCGGTATTCCTGCGTCAGCCGGACCGGCTCGTAGATCACCCGCTTCTCGGCCTCGTCATAGCGGACCTCGACATAGCCGGTGGTCGGGAAGTCCTTGCGCAGCGGATGGCCCGAGAAGCCGTAATCCGTCAGGATGCGCCGCATGTCCGGATGCCCGGTGAACAGGATCCCGAACATGTCGAAGATCTCGCGCTCGAACCAGTTGGCGCAGGGATGGATGCCGGTCAGGGTCGGCAGCATCTCGTCCTCGCGGATGGCCACCTTCACGCGGATGCGGTGGTTCTGGTACATCGACAGGAAATGCCAGACCACGTCGAAGCGCTGCGGGCGCGACGGATAGTCGACCGCCGTGATGTCCACCAGCGACGAGAAGCGGCACGAGCTGTCGCTGCGCAGGAAGTCGATCAGGTCCAGCACGCCGCTGGCCGTGGCGGTCACGGTCAGCTCGCCGAAGGCGACCGAGACGCCCACGACCTCGTTGGGGCGGCGCAGCTTGATATGCTCGCCCAGCTGGTCCATCGCGTCGATGTCTTGATACTGCGCCATGGTCACCTCACCAGCGTGCCGGTGCGCCGGATGCGGCGCTGAAGTTGCAGGATGCCGTAGAGCAGCGCCTCGGCGGTCGGCGGGCAGCCGGGCACGTAGATGTCGACCGGCACGATGCGGTCGGCGCCGCGCACCACGGAATAGCTGTAGTGATAGTATCCGCCGCCATTGGCGCAGGATCCCATGCTGATCACGTAGCGCGGCTCGGGCATCTGGTCATAGACCTTGCGCAGGGCCGGGGCCATCTTGTTGGTCAGCGTGCCCGCGATGATCATCAGGTCCGACTGGCGCGGAGAGGCGCGCGGCGCGGTCCCGAAGCGTTCCAGATCATAGCGGGGCATCGAGGTGTGCATCATCTCGACCGCGCAGCAGGCCAGCCCGAAGGTCATCCAATGCAAGGATCCGTTGCGCGCCCAGTTGATGATGTCCTCGGTCGTGGTCAGCAGGAAGCCCTTGTCCTGCAATTCGCGGTTCAGCGCGCCGGTCGCGACCTCGCGGTCGGGCCCTGCGGTATTCGCGCCCGTCATCACGCCCATTCCAGCGCCCCCTTCTTCCATTCATAGGCAAAGCCGACCGTCAGCACGCCCAGGAACACCATCATTGACCAGAAGGCCGTCGGGCTCAGAAACTGGAAGCTGACCGCCCAGGGAAACAGGAACGCCACCTCCAGGTCGAAGATGATGAACAGGATCGCCACCAGATAGAACCGCACGTCGAACTTCATCCGCGAATCGTCGAACGGGTTGAAGCCGGATTCATAGGCACTGACCTTCTCGGGGTCCGGGTTGCGGACCGCGATGATCATCGCTGACAGCAGCAAGATCAGGGCGAGTGCCGAAGCCATCCCCGCGAAGACGAGGATGGGCAGATAGTCCTGCGCGAGGTGTTCCACGGGCGGTGATCCCCTTGTCGGTCGCGGGATCATGGCTCGCCCCGCGACGGGTTGGCTGACTGCGGTTTAGACCCGGCAGGGTCCGGGGTCAACGGGCGCAGGGCCGCAGGGGCGCGGCGAATTGGTTCGATTGTCGGCATCCCGGGCCGGGGAGGTGCCCCGGCCCGACCTCCCGCCTCACCCGATCTCGACCAGCAGGTCCTTGGCGTCGATCTGCTGGCCGGGGGTGACATGCAGGGCGGTGATGGTGCCGTCGCGGTCGGCATGCAGGCCGGTCTCCATCTTCATCGCCTCGATGGTCAGGAGCATGTCGCCCTGCGAGACCTTGGCGCCCGCCGTCACCGCGACCGAGGCCACGACGCCCGGCATCGGCGCGCCGACATGGCCGGGGTTCGCCGGATCCGCCTTGGGCCGCGCCGCCGCCGTGCCGGTCGCCTTGCGGTTGGGCACGCGGACCTGGCGGGGCTGGCCGTTCAGCTCGAAGAAGACCTTCATCTCGCCCTTCTCGTCGGTCTCGCCCAGGGTCAGCAGGCGGATCTCCAGCGTCTTGCCGGGGTCGATCTCGACGCTGATCTCGTCGCCGGGCTCCATGCCGTAGAAGAAAGTGCGGGTGGGCAGGGTGCGCACCGGGCCATAGGTCTCGTGCCGCGCCATGTAATCGGTGAAGACCTTGGGATACATCAGGTATCCGTTCAGATCCTCGTCGTCGATGGCCTTGCCGTCCAGCTCCTCGGACAGCTTGGCGCGGATCTGCTCCAGATCGACCGGCTCCAGATGCGCGCCGGGGCGGTCGGTGATCGGGGCCTCGCCCTTCAGCACCTTGGCCTGGATCGCCTGCGGCCAGCCGCCCGGAGGCTGGCCCAGATTGCCGCGCATCATGTCCACGACCGAATCCGGGAAGGACATGTCGCGCTCGGGATTCATGACATCCTCGGGCGTCAGGTTCTGCGACACCATCATCAGCGCCATGTCCCCCACCACCTTCGAGGACGGCGTGACCTTGACGATGTCGCCGAACATGCGGTTCACGTCGGCATAGGCCTGCGCCACCTCGTGCCAGCGATCCTCCAGCCCCATGCTGCGCGCCTGCGATTTCAGGTTGGTGAACTGCCCGCCCGGCATCTCGTGCAGATAGACCTCGGAGGCGGGCGATTGCAGCCCCGATTCGAAGGCGGCATAGCTTTCGCGCACCCGCTCCCAATAGTTGCTGATCGCGCGCACCGCGCCGATATCGAGGCCGGTGTCGCGCTCGGTCTGCGCCAGCGCCTCGACCACCGACCCAAGGGTCGGCTGGCTGGTATTGCCCGACAGCGCATCCATCGCGCAATCGACCGCATCGACGCCCGCATCCGCCGCCGCCAGGATGGTCGCCCCGCCCATGCCGCTGGTGTCATGGGTGTGGAAATGGATGGGCAGGCCCACCTCCTCCTTCAGCGCCTTGATCAGGATGCGCGCGGCGGGCGGCTTCAACAGCCCCGCCATGTCCTTCAGCCCCAGCACATGCGCGCCAGCGGCCTTCAGATCCTGCGCGGTCTTCACGTAATACTGCAGGTCGTACTTGGCCCGGTCGGGGTCCAGCATGTTGCCGGTATAACAGACCGTGCCCTCGCAGATCTTGCCGCTCTCGATCACCGCATCCATGGCCACGCGCATGTTCTCGACCCAGTTCAGGCTGTCGAAGACGCGGAACACGTCGACGCCCGTCTCGGCCGCCTGCTTCACGAAGAACTGCACCACATTGTCGGGATAGTTGGTATAGCCCACCCCGTTCGAGGCCCGCAGCAGCATCTGCGTCATCAGGTTCGGCATCTTGGCGCGGATGTCGCGCAGCCGCTGCCACGGGCATTCCTGCAGGAACCGGTACGCCACGTCGAAGGTCGCCCCGCCCCAGCATTCCACCGAGAACAGCTGCGGCAGGTTGGCGGCATAGCTGGGTGCCACGCGGATCATGTCGATGGACCGCATCCGCGTCGCCAGCAGCGACTGGTGCCCGTCGCGCATGGTCGTGTCGGTGATCAGCAGCTGCGTCTGCGCCGCCATCCAGTCGGCCACCGCCTGCGCGCCTTGGCTTTCCAGCATCTGCCGCGTGCCCGGCGCGGGCGCGCCCTTGGGGGCCGGAGGGATCGGCGCGCGCGCCTGCGCGGGCGGCAGAGGCCGCCCCGCCGTCTCGGGATGCCCGTTCACGCTGATATCGGCCAGATAGGTCAGGATGCGCGTCGCCCGGTCCTGCCGCTTGGCAAAGGTGAACAGGTCGTCCGTCGTGTCGATGAACTTGGTCGTATAGGTGTCGTCGAGGAACACCGGGTGCTTCAGCAGGTTGATGACGAAGTCGATGTTCGTGCTGACCCCCCGCACGCGGAACTCGCGCAAAGCCCGGTCCATGCGCTTGATCGCCTGATCGGGGGTCTGCGCCCAGGCCGTCACCTTGACCAGCAGCGAATCGTAATACCGCGTGATGACGCCGCCGGAATAGGCCGTGCCGCCGTCCAGGCGGATGCCCATGCCGGTCGCGCTGCGATAGGCGGTGATGCGGCCGTAATCGGGGATGAAGTTGTTCTGCGGATCCTCGGTCGTGACCCGGCATTGCAGCGCATGGCCCGACAGGGTGATGTCGGCCTGCGCGCCGTGCCCCGTGGCCTCGGCCAGGGTGGCGCCCTCGGCGATCCTGATCTGGCTTTGCACGATGTCGATGCCGGTGACCTCCTCGGTCACGGTATGCTCGACCTGAACGCGGGGGTTTACCTCGATGAAGTAGAACTGCTGGTTGTCCATATCCATCAGGAACTCGACGGTCCCGGCATTCTGGTATCCGACCGCCTGGCCGATCTTCAGCGCCAGCGCGCAGACCTCGGCCCGCTGGTCCTCGGTCAGATAGGGGGCGGGGGCGCGTTCCACGACCTTCTGGTTGCGGCGCTGCACGGTGCAGTCGCGTTCATAGAGGTGATAGAGCCCCCCATGCGTGTCGCCCAGAAGCTGCACCTCGACATGGCGGGCGCGCAGGATCATCTTCTCCAGATAGCCCTCGCCATTGCCGAAGGCCGCCTCGGCCTCGCGGCGCCCCTCGCGGACCTTCTCGATCAGCTCGCCTTCGTTGTTGATGGGCCGCATGCCGCGCCCGCCGCCGCCCCAGGAGGCCTTCAGCATCAGCGGATAGCCGACCTCGGCCGCCTCAGCCTTGATGACGTCGAAATCCTCGCCCAGCACCTCGGTCGCCGGGATGACCGGCACACCCGCCTGGATCGCCACCCGCCGCGCGCTGGCCTTGTCGCCGAGCGCGCGCATGGTGTCGGCACGCGGCCCGATGAAGGTGATCCCGGCCTCGAAACAGGCATCCACGAAATCGGGGTTCTCGGACAGCAGCCCATAGCCCGGATGGATCGCGTCCGCGCCCGCCAGCTTGGCCACGCGGATGATCTCGGGGATGGACAGATAGGCCGCCACCGGCCCCATCCCCTCGCCGATCCGATAGGCCTCGTCCGCCTTGAAGCGGTGCAGGCCCAGCTTGTCCTCCTCGGCATAGACGGCGACCGTCTTCTTGCCCAGCTCGTTGGCCGCGCGCATGACGCGGATGGCGATCTCGCCCCGGTTCGCGATCAGGATTTTCTTGAACATGGCGCGGGTCCCCCTATGACTGATTGCCGCATCCTAGCCCTGCCGCAGTGCAGCGCAAGTGCCCGTGATCACGCGCGACCTTGGGTGCAGACCCGCCATGTTCCGCGTATGTTCACAAATGGAACTTGCTTTTCGCCCAAGCGTCCCTATCTGTGGCAGCGGTCAAAGGGGCACGCATGGAACAGAAGTTCATCGAAGTGCGCGGCGCGCGCGAACACAACCTGAAGAACGTCGACATGGACATTCCGCGCGACAAGCTGGTGGTGATCACCGGCCTGTCGGGCTCGGGCAAGTCCAGCCTCGCTTTCGACACGGTCTATGCCGAGGGGCAACGCCGCTATGTCGAAAGCCTGTCGGCCTATGCGCGCCAGTTCCTCGACATGATGGGCAAGCCCGACGTGGACCACATCTCGGGCCTCTCGCCCGCGATCAGCATCGAGCAGAAGACGACCTCCAAGAACCCCCGCTCGACCGTCGGCACCGTCACGGAAATCTACGACTACCTGCGCCTGCTGTTCGCCCGCGCCGGCACCCCCTATTCGCCAGCCACCGGCCTGCCGATCGAGGCGCAGCAGGTGCAGGACATGGTCGACCGCGTCATGGCCCTGCCCGAGGGCACGCGCGCCTATCTGCTGGCCCCGATCGTCCGCGACCGCAAGGGCGAGTACAAGAAGGAGCTGATGGAGCTGAAGCGCCAGGGCTTCCAGCGCGTCAAGATCAACGGCACCTTCCACGACCTGGACGAGGCGCCCACCCTCGACAAGAAATTCCGCCACAACATCGACATCGTCGTCGACCGCATCGTGGTCCGCGAGGGGCTGGATACGCGGCTGGCCGACAGTCTGCGCACCGCCCTGAACCTGGCCGATGGCATCGCCCATCTGGAGCTGGCCACCGAGGGCGAGGAAGAGCCCGAACGCCTGACCTTTTCCGAGAAATTCGCCTGCCCCGTCTCGGGCTTCACCATCCCCGAGATCGAGCCGCGCCTCTTTTCCTTCAACGCCCCCTTCGGCGCCTGCCCCGTCTGCGACGGCCTGGGGGTCGAGCTGTTCTTCGACGACCGCCTCGTGGTCCCAGACGCCGCCCTGTCCGTCGACAAGGGCGCCATCGTCCCTTGGGCCAAGACCAAGTCCGCCTACCTGACCCAGACCATCAACGCGCTGGCGAAACACTACGGCTTCGACAAGAAGACCCCGTGGAAGGACCTGCCCGAGAACATCCAGCAGATGTTTCTGCGCGGCTCGGGCAAGGACGAGATCAAGTTCCGCTTCGACGATGCCGGACGCGTCTATGAAATCTCCCGCGTCTTCGAGGGCGTCATCCCCAACATGGAACGCCGGTTGCGCGAGACCGATTCGAACTGGGTCCGCGAGGAATTCGAGCGCTACCAGAACAACCGCCCCTGCGGCGCCTGCAACGGCTATCGCCTGAAACCCGAGGCGCTGGCCGTCAAGATCGCCGGCGACCATGTGGGCCGCGTCGTGCAGCTGTCGATCCAGGAGGCGCTGGACTGGGTGCAGGACGCTCCCAACCACCTCTCCAAGCAGAAGACCGAGATCGCCGCCGCCATCCTCAAGGAGATCCGCGAGCGTCTAGGCTTTCTCGTCAATGTGGGCCTGAACTACCTGACCCTGTCGCGCGCGGCGGGCACCCTTTCTGGCGGCGAAAGCCAGCGCATCCGTCTGGCCTCCCAGATCGGCTCGGGCCTGACCGGGGTCCTCTACGTGCTGGACGAACCCTCGATCGGCCTGCACCAGCGCGACAACGACCGCCTGCTGACCACGCTGATGAACCTGCGCGATCAGGGCAATTCTGTGCTGGTCGTGGAACATGACGAGGATGCGATCCGCCACGCCGACTACGTTTTCGACATGGGCCCGGGCGCGGGCGTGCATGGCGGCACGGTCGTCAGCCACGGCACCCCCGACCAGATCGCCGCCGATCCGGACAGCCTGACCGGCCAGTACCTCTCGGGCGCCCGCGCCATC
This sequence comes from Paracoccus gahaiensis, assembly GCF_005048225.1. Classification (GTDB taxonomy): domain Bacteria; phylum Pseudomonadota; class Alphaproteobacteria; order Rhodobacterales; family Rhodobacteraceae; genus Paracoccus; species Paracoccus gahaiensis. Next base: position 13,618 of record NZ_SUNI01000021.1, on the reverse strand, counting down.
GAGGTGCCGGCGGAGCGCCGCAAGGGCAACGGCAAGAAGGTCACCGTGGTCAAGGCCACCGGCAACAACCTCAAGAACGTCACCGCCGAGTTTCCCTTGGGCAAGTTCGTCTGCATCAGCGGCGTCTCGGGCGGCGGCAAGTCGACCCTGACCATCGAGACGCTGTTCAAGACCGCCTCGCTGCGCCTGAACGGCGCCCGCCAGACCCCGGCCCCCTGCGAGACGATCCGCGGCCTCGAACATCTCGACAAGGTCATCGACATCGACCAGCGCGCCATCGGCCGCACGCCCCGGTCGAACCCCGCCACCTATACCGGCGCCTTCACCCCCATCCGCGACTGGTTCGCGGGCCTGCCCGAGGCCAAGGCGCGCGGCTACAAGCCCGGGCGCTTCAGCTTCAACGTCAAGGGCGGCCGCTGCGAGGCCTGCCAGGGCGACGGCGTCATCAAGATCGAGATGCATTTCCTGCCCGACGTCTATGTCGAATGCGAGACCTGCAAGGGCAAGCGCTACAACCGCGAGACGCTCGAGGTGCAGTTCAAGGGCAAGTCCATCGCCGACGTGCTGGACATGACGGTCGAGGATGCGCAGGGCTTCTTCGCCGCCGTCCCGCCCATCCGCGAAAAGATGGACGCGCTGATGCAGGTGGGGCTGGGCTATATCAAGGTCGGCCAGCAGGCCACGACCCTGTCGGGCGGCGAGGCGCAGCGCGTCAAGCTGTCCAAGGAACTCTCGCGCCGCTCCACCGGCCGCACCCTCTACATCCTCGACGAGCCCACCACGGGCCTGCATTTCGAGGATGTGCGCAAGCTCTTGGAGGTGCTGCACGAGCTGGTCGATCAGGGCAACACGGTCGTCGTCATCGAGCACAATCTGGATGTCATCAAGACCGCCGACTGGATCATCGACATCGGCCCCGAGGGCGGCGATGGCGGCGGCGTGATCGTGGCCACCGGCACCCCCGAGGACGTGGCGCAGGTCGAGGCCAGCCATACGGGCCGCTATCTCGGCCCGATGCTGAAACCCGTCCGCATCCGCGCCGCCGAATGACCCCGCCTGCCGGGGAAAAAATGACGCCTTAGGTCGTTTTTTCCCTTGCAGCCCCGCGCGCCCTCCCTTAGATCACCGCTCACCGAAGGCGGAACGGTCCAACCGGGATGCCACAGGTACGGAGCGCGGGCGTAGCTCAGGGGTAGAGCATAACCTTGCCAAGGTTAGGGTCGAGAGTTCGAATCTCTTCGCCCGCTCCAACACAAAAAGGCCGGACCCAAGGGTCCGGCCTTTTGCATTTGCCCCCCATCTCCAGCCCCCCAATTCATCTTGGCAAAAATATCCTGCGGGGGGAGTCGCGGCACGCGACGGGGGGCGCAAGGCCCCCCTTCCTCCCTCACCGCCCGACCAGGGCCTCACCCATCGACCCGGATCCGCGCATTCTGCGGATCATGCGGGCTGTCCTCGGTCACCACCGCGTCATGCAGCGCGCGGAACATCCGCACCTGCAACCTCGTCCCCGGCACCGCCAGGTCGGGCCGGACATAGCCCATGCCGATCTGCTGCCCGAAAGCCACCGAATACCCGCCCGAGGTCAGCCGCCCGACCTTCTCGCCGTCCAGGAACAGCCCCTCGCGCCCCCAGGGATCGGCATCCGCCGGCCCGTCGATGCGCAGCGTGACGCAGAGCGACCGGATCCCCTTGCCCTCCATCGCCGCCTTGCCCCGGAACTCCTTCGACAGGTCCACGAAGCGGTCCAGCCCGGCCTCCAGCGGCGTGGCATCGCGGCCAAGCTCGGTCCCGAAGGCGCGATAGGACTTCTCCTGGCGCAACCAGTTCTGAGCCCGCGCGCCGACCAGCGTCAGGCCCAGGGGCTCGCCCGCCTCCATCAGCCGGTCGAACAGGTGGTTCTGCATCTCGATCGGGTGGTGCAGCTCCCATCCCAGCTCGCCGGTATAGGCGACGCGGATGGCCATGACCGGCACCATGCCCAGCTCGATCCGCCGCATCGACAGCCAGGGAAAGCGCTTGTTGGACAGGGCCGTCTCCGGCTCGGCATCCCGGACCAGCTGCGCCAGCACCGCGCGCGACTGCGGCCCGGCGATGGCGAAGACGCCCCATTGCGTCGTCACGTCCTGCACCGCCACGAAGGCCCCGCCCGCGGCCATGAAATCCTCGGCCGATTTCACCAGGTGATCGCGGTCGTAATCCGTCCAGGCCCCCGCCGAGACCAGATAGTAATCCTGCTCGCCCCGCCGCACGATCGTGTATTCCGTCCGCACCGTGCCCGCCTCGGTCAGCGCATAGGTCAGGTTGATCCGCCCCACCTTGGGCAGTTTGTTGGTCGTCAGCCAATCGAGGAACGCCGTCGCCCCCGGCCCGGTCACCACATGCTTGGCGAAAGCCGTCGCATCGACCAGCCCTGCCGTGGACCGCACCGCCTCGGCCTCGGCCTTGGCATATTGCCACCAGCCGCCGCGCCGGAAGCTGCGGCTGTCATGGTCGTCAAACCCCATCGGCGCATAGTAATTCGGCCGCTCCCACCCGTTCACCTGCCCGAATTGCGCGCCCCGCGCCGCCTGCCGGTCATAGGCGGGCGAGGTCCGCAGCGGCCGCGCCGCCCCCCGCTCCTCATCCGGGTGATGCAGCACGAAGACGTTCTCATAGGCCTCCTCGTTCTTCTTCACCGCATATTCGGTGGTCATCCAGTCCCCGAACCGGCGCGGGTCCAAAGACGCCATGTCGATCTCGGCCTCGCCCTCGACCATCATCTGCGCCAGATAATGCCCCACCCCCCCGGCGGCGGTGATGCCGAAGCTGAACCCCTCGGCCAGCCACATGTTGCGCAGGCCCGGCGCGGGCCCGACCAGAGGGTTCCCGTCCGGCGTGTAGCAGATCGGCCCGTTGAAATCGTCCTTGAGCCCCACCGTTTCGCTGGTCGGGATGCGGTGGATCATCGCCATGTACTCCTCCTCGATCCGCTCCAGATCCAGGGGGAACAGATCGGCGCGGAAGCTGTCGGGCACGCCATAGGGGAAGCGCGCCGGGGCGCCCTTCTCATAGGGGCCCAGGATCCAGCCGCCCCGCTCCTCGCGCAGATACCACTTGGCGTCCGCGTCGCGCAGCACCGGATGCTCGGGATTGCCCTCGGCCCGCCAGCGCATCAGCGCGGGGTCCGGCTCGGTCACGATGAACTGGTGCTCGACCGGGATCGCGGGGATGCGGATGCCCAGCAGCCGCGCCGTGCGCTGCGCATGGTTGCCCGTCGCGGTCACCACATGCTCGGCGCGGATCTCGAAGACCTCGCCCGAGGGGATCAGGTTGCCGCCCTTCTCGACCATCCGCTCGACCGTCACGACCCAGTCGGACCCGGTCCAGCGATAGCCGTTCACCTGGATCTTGCGCTCGATGCTGCATCCCGCCATGCGCGCGCCCTTGGCCATGGCCTGGGTCACGTCGGCGGGGTTGATATAGCCGTCGGTCGGATGGAACAGCGCGCCCTTCAGATCCTCGGTCCGCACCAAGGGCCAGCGGTCGCGAATCTGGGCGGGGGTCAGGAACTGATGCTCGATCCCCACCGTCTCGGCGGTGGCGGAATACAGCATGTATTCGTCCATCCGTTCGTCCGTCTGCGCCATCCGCAGGTTGCCGCAGCGGGTGAAGCCCGCGTTCAGCCCCGTCTCGGCCTCCAGCCCCGCATAAAGCCTGACCGAGTAATCGTGGATATGGCTGGTCGCATAACCCATGTTGAACAGGGGCAGCAGCCCCGCCGCATGCCAGGTGGACCCGGCGGTCAGCTCGTCGCGCTCGACCAGCAGCGTCTCCCAGCCCGCGCGGGCCAGATGCAGCGCGATCCCGCAGCCCACGGCGCCGCCTCCGACGACAAGAACCTTCACCTGCGACTTCATCCCGTGACCTCATCTGGACCGATTTTCCCTGTGATGCCCCATCCTTGCGACGTGGCGTCCAAGGCGCCCGACACATGCGGGCGAAAAACGACATGGCCTTGCCCATGCCCGGCCCCGCCGCTAGGTTGCGCCACGTTTCCAGGGGGGCCCTCATGCAGATCTGCCGCAGCACGCAGGCCATGCGCGACTGGCGCCAAGACGCTGGCCGCGTGGCGCTGGTCCCCACCATGGGCGCGCTGCATCCGGGCCATCTGTCGCTGGTCACCCGCGCCCGCGACTGGCTGGAGGCGCAGGGCGGCGGCCGGGTCGTCACCTCGATCTTCGTCAACCCCACGCAATTCGGCGCATCCGAGGATCTGGACAAATACCCCCGGTCCGAGGCGCAGGATCTGGACCTGCTGGCGGGCGCGGGCTGCGACGCGGTCTTCCTGCCGCAGGTCGCCGACATCTACCGCCCCGGCGCGCAGACCCAGGTCGAGGTCACGGGCCTGGGGCGCATGCTGATGGGGCGGCTGCGGCCCGGCCATTTCCGCGGCGTGGCGACGGTGGTGACCAAGCTCTTCAACATCATCCAGCCGCAGGCGGCGGTCTTCGGGGAAAAGGACTATCAGCAGCTGACCCTGATCCGGCAGATGGTCGCGGATCTGGACATCCCCGTGCAGGTCCTGGCCGGACCCACCGTGCGCGATGCCGACGGGCTGGCGCTGTCCTCGCGCAACCAGCGCCTTTCGCCCGAGGATCGCGTGGCCGCCCCCGTGCTGGCCCGCGCCCTGGACCGGGCGCAGGCGATGGTCGCCCAAGGCACGACGCCCGCCGCCCTGCGCCGCGCGATCCGCACGCTGCTGGCGGCCGAGCCCCGGGGCCAGATCCGCTCCATCGACATCCGCGACGCGGGCGACCTGTCGCGCGTCGCCACGCTGGACCGCCCCGTGGTGATCCTGCTGGCCGTCCGCTTCGGCGAGGTGCTGCTGATCGACCAGCGCGTCGCCCATCCATAGGGAATGCCCATGTCCACCCATGCAACCATCCGCCGCATCACCGCCCCCCAGATCGCCGCCCGCAAGGGCGACACGCCCATCGTCGCGCTGACCGCCTACAGCGCGCCCATGGCCGCCGCGGTCGATCCCCATGCCGAGGTGATCCTGGTCGGCGACAGCCTTGGCATGGTCGTCCACGGCCTGCCCTCGACCCTCGGCGTCACCTTGGAGATGATGATCCTGCACGGGCAGGCGGTCATGCGCGGCAGCGCCCGCGCGCTGGTCGTCATCGACATGCCCTTCGGCAGCTACGAGGAAAGCCCCGAGCAGGCCTTCCGCAACGCCGCCCGGGTGATGGCCGAGACCGGCGCCGGCGCGGTCAAGCTGGAGGGGGGCGCCCGCATGGCCCCCAGCATCCGCTTCCTGACCGATCGCGGCATCCCGGTCATGGCCCATATCGGCCTGACGCCCCAATCGACCAACACGCTGGGCGGCTTCAGGACGCAGGGCCGCGATCAGGCCACCTGGCCCGCCCATCTGGCCGATGCCCAGGCGGTGGCCGAGGCCGGCGCCTTCTCGGTCGTCATCGAAGGCGTGACCGAGGCACTGGCCGACCGGCTGACCGAGGCCGTCGCCATCCCGACCATCGGCATCGGCGCCTCCGCCTGCTGCGACGGCCAGATCCTGGTCCTGGACGACATGCTGGGCCTGTCGGGCCGCGTGCCGCGCTTCGTGCAGAAATTCGGCGATCTGGGCCCCCGCACCGATGAGGCCATCGCCGCCTATGCGCAGGCCGTCCGCGACCGCAGCTTCCCGGGCCCCGACAACCTCTACCGCTGACCCGGGCGCCGTTCCTGACGGTCCCGCAACGCCCGCACCCGGTGTACGCCCTGTGCACAGGCGGTGCCGCCCCGGTGCATCCCCGGTGCGATGCAAACTCCAGCAATCACTGGCCGATCCGTGCCGCCCGGGCCACGGCTGTTGCGCGCACCGCCAAAGCAACGCCCGCAGCCGTTGCGCCGGACCTCAGCCCTTTTCGAAATCCGCCGTCCGCGCCAAGGGCGACAGCAGCACCGGCACCAGCAGCAGAACCGCCAGCCCCAGATAGATGCTGCCGAAGCTGACATATTCGGCCAGAAAGCCGATGCTGCCCGGCGCCAGAAGGATGCCGGAATAGCCCATCATCGTGACCACCGACAGGCCCATCCCGGCGGCCAGTCCAGGCACGTTCCCGGCCGCCGAGAAGGCGATGGGCACCATGTTGGCAATGCCGATCCCGGCCAGCGCAAAGCCAGCGATTGCTGGGCCGGGCGCATCCGACAGCCCCGCCAGCGCCAGCCCCGCCATGGCCGCGCCGGCGCTGGCGCGCAGCGTCGCCACCGCCCCGAAGCGCCGCCGCAAGCCGTCGCCCAGGAACCGCATCACCGCCATGGTGCCCGCGCAGGCCGCAAAGCCCCAGCCCGCCACCGCCAGCGAGGCGCCCATCTCGCGCTGCAGATAGACGGCGGCCCAGTCGAGGATCGCGCCTTCGGGGATCATCGCAGTCAGCGCCATCAGCCCGATCAGATAGGGCAAGGGCGTGCGCGGCAGGCGCAGCGGCACCTTCTCGGCCTCCGGCGCCGGGCGATCCTCCAGCAGGCGCGGCAGGGCCAGCACCAGCACCCCGGCCACCGCCATGGTCACGATAACCGCATGAAATACTTCACCGAATTGCAGGATCAGCGCGCCGCCCGCCCCCGCCCCGGCCAACCCGCCCAGGCTCCAGAAGCCGTGGCAGGACGACATGATCGCCCGCTTTCGGTGCCGTTCGACCGCGACCGCATTGGCATTCATCGCGACATCCATGCCGCCGATCACGCCCCCGAACAGGAACACCGCCGCCGCGACCGACCAGTATCCCGGCATCACCGACATCCAGACGAGCGAGCTGCAGGCCGCCGAGGCCGCAACCCGCACCGCCCGCGCCGATCCCGCCCGCGCCACCATCGCGCCAAAGATCGGCATCACGCAGAGCGACCCCGCCCCCAGCCCCAGCACGATCAGCCCGGCCATCGCCTCGGTGATTCCCAATCGCGCCATCAGCACCGGGATCTTGGGCGCCCAGCTGCCCACCAGCAGCCCATTGGCGAAGAACAGGGCCGAAACCGCCCAGCGCGCGCGTCCATCCGTCATGTCCCTGAATTCCTACAGCATCGACGGCACGACCAGATCGGGCGGCCGGTGACCATCCGCGAAGGTCTTGATGTTGATGATGACCTTCTCGCCCATCTCGGCGCGGCCCTCGACCGTGGCGCTGCCCATATGCGGCAGCAGGACCACGTTGGGCAGCTCGCGCAGCCGGGGATTGATCTCGTGCCCATGCTCGAACACGTCCAGCCCCGCGCCCGCGATCTCGCCCGCCCGCAGCATCCGGGTCAGGGCGTTCTCGTCGATGACCTCCCCGCGCGAGGTGTTCACGATCACCGCCGAGGGCTTCATCAGCTTCAGCCGCCGCGCGTTCAGCAGGTGGAAGGTCGAGGGCGTGTGCGGCGCGTTCACGCTGACGATGTCCATGCGCGCCAGCATCTGGTCCAGGCTTTCCCACCAGGTGGCCTGCAGCGCCTCCTCGATCTCGGGGCGCAGGCGCTTGCGGTTGTGGTAATGAACCTGCATGCCAAAGACATTGGCCCGGCGCGCGACCGCCTGCCCGATCCGGCCCATGCCCAGGATGCCGAGCCGCCGCCCCCCCACGCGCCCGCCCAGATGCGCGGTGGGCGACCAGCCCTGCCAGCGCCCGGCCTGCATCTCGGCCAGCCCCTCGGGGATCTTGCGCGTCACCGCCAGGATCAGCGCCAGCACCATGTCGGCGGTGTCCTCGGTCACCACGCCCGGCGTATTGCTGACCAGCACGCCGCGCTGCCGCGCCGAGAGCACGTCGATATGATCCACGCCCGCGCCGAAATTGGCGATCAGCTTCAGCCGCTCACCCGCACGCGCCAGCATGGCGGCGGTGATCTGGTCGGTGACGGTGGGCACCAGCACGTCCACCCCCTCCATCAGCGCCACCAGCTCGTCCTGACCCAGCTTGCGGTCGTCATTGCGCAGCACGATGTCGAACAGCTCGGACATGCGGGTCTCGACCGCGTCGGGCAGGCGCCGGGTGACGGCCACGCGCAGCTTGCGACGATCGGACATGGGGCTGGCGGGCATGGTCACCTCACTGTGTTGCACGCGGTCGGACAGGCATGTCGGCCCGCCCTTTCCATCGGGGGCCGCATTTGGCAAACTGCCCGCGTTGAGGGGCCGGCACAAGTCCCCAGAGGACCGCCGCCCCATCCGGGGCCAGGGTGGCCCGCGCAGGACAGGGACGGACAGGGCATGACGGCACGGCCAGGCAGGACAGGCGCAGCGGTGGCACTCGCGCTGGCGGGGATCATCGGGGCATGGGGCATGGCGACGCCCGTCGCGGCGCAGACCCCGGCCCAGCAGGCGCAGACCGTGGCCGGTCAGCGCGGCCCGGTGACCAACCTGCCCCTGCCCCGCTATGTCAGCCTCAAGGGAAACGAGGGCAATGCCCGGCGCGGCCCCAGCCTGTCGCACCGCATCGATTGGGTGTTCCGCCATGCCGGCATGCCGCTGCGCGTGGTGGCCGAATTCGGCCATTGGCGCCGGGTCGAGGATCGCGACGGCACTGGCGGCTGGATCCATTACGCGCTGCTGTCCGGCGTGCGCACCGCGCTGGTGACCCAGGACATGCTGGAGCTGCGCACCCGCCCCAACCCGGATGCCGACATCGTGGCCCGGGCCGAGGCCGGGGCCATCCTGCGCCTGAACGAATGCGACCCCGAGTGGTGCCGCGTCTCGGGCGGCGGCCAGCGGGGCTGGGTGCCCAAGGCCACCATCTGGGGCGTCGACGCCGCAGAGATCCGCGACTGACTCTCACCTTCTGCGACGGTCCGAAAATATCCCGGGGGGGCGCCGCAGGCGCGGGGGCAGAGCCCCCTCTCGGGCGCCTCAGACCAGCCCGCGCCCCTTCAGCAGCGCATCCACCCCCGGCATGCGCTGGCGGAACGCCATCCACAGCTCGTCCGCCGGGGCCGATCCGCCGCGCGACAGGATCGTCTCCTCCAGCCGCCGCGCGGTGGCGGGATCGAAGATGTCGCCCGTCTCCTCGAAGGCCGCGAAGGCGTCCGCATCCATGACCTCGGACCACATGTAGCTGTAGTATCCGCTGGCATAGCTGTCGCCCGCGAAGACATGGGCGAAATGCGGCGTGGCATGGCGCATCGGGATCGCCCGCGGCCCGTCCAGGGCGGTCAGGATCTCGGCCTGCCGGGCCATCGCATCCTCGGGCGGCGCGCCGCGATGGAAGGCCAGATCGACCAGCGCGCTCTCTAGGTATTCCACCGTCGAGAACCCCGCCCCGGCCTTGCCCGCTGCCAGCAGGCGGTCGCGCAGATCGGCGGGCAGCACCTCGCCCGTCTCGTGGTGGCGGGCATGGGCGTCCAGCACGGCGGGCTGCTCCAGCCAGTGCTCATAGAGCTGGCTGGGCAGTTCCACGAAGTCCTGCGCCACCGAGGTCCCCGAGATCGAGGGCCAGGTCACGTCGGACAGGATGTGATGCGTGGCATGGCCGAACTCGTGAAACAGCGTCCGCGCATCGTCCCAGGACAGGAAGGCAGGCGCGCCGGCGTCCTCGGGCGGGGTGAAGTTGCAGACATTGACGACGATGGGCCGCTGCCCCTCGCCCAGCTTGTGCTGGACCTGCAGCGACGAACACCAGGCCCCCGACCGCTTGGAGGGTCGCGCGAAATAGTCGCCCACGAAGACCGCCATCAACCGGCCGTCCCGCGTCACTCGCCAGGCCCGCACATCGGGCGACCACATGGGCGCCTGCAGCGGCTGGAACTCCAGCCCGAAGAGGCGCTGCGCCACGTCGAAGACCGCGCCCAGCATCGCGTCCAGCGTCAGATAGGGCGCGACCTGATCGGCATCGACATCGTGATCCTGCTGGCGCAGCCGGGCGGCGTAGAGGCGCCAGTCCCAGGCCTCCAGCGGGCCGTTGACGCCGTCCGCGCGCAGCATCTCGGTCAGCCGGGCCTCATCGGCAGCGGCGCGGGCACGGGCGGCGGTCCAGACCTCGGACAGCAGCGCCTCGACCCGTTCGGGCGTGGCGGCCATCTGGGTGTCCAGCTTCCACGAGGCGAAATCGGCAAAGCCCAGCAGCTGCGCGCGCTCATGGCGCAGGGCCAGGATCTCGTGCAGGACCGGCAGGTTGTCGGTCGCCTGCCCGCCCGCGCCATTGCCCGAGCCGCGCGCGGTCCAGGCGCGGAAGGCGGTCTCGCGCAGCGCCCTGTCGCCCGCATGCTCCAGGAAGGGCACGATCAGCGAGCGGTTCAGCGTCACGATCTGGCCGGTCAGCCCGCGTTCCTTCGCCGCCGCCCGCATGGCGCGCAGCAGCCAGCCCGGCAGGCCCTCCAGCCGGTCGTCGGGAATGGGCAGGATGTAGTCGCGCTCATCCTCCAGCACGTTCTGGGTGAACTGGGTGGTCAGGACCGCCAGCCGGGCGCGGATCGCGGTCATCCGGGCGCGCCCGGCCTCGTCCAGCCCGGCCCCCGCCCGCGTCAGGTCGCGCAGCGCCAGCTCGGTGATCCGCGCATCCTCGGGCGGCAGGGTCGAGGCGGTCTGCGCCACCGCATTGACCCGGGCGTAAAGACGGGGGTCCATGCTGATGCGGCTGCCGTGATCGGCCAGGCGCGGCGCGAAATCGCGCTGCAGCGCCTGCCGCGCCGCGTTCGAATCGACGCCCGCGAGGGTGTAGAAGACCGACAACACGCGGTTCAGCCCCTCGTCGGCCAGCTCCATCGCGGCGATGGTGTTGGCGAAATTGGGCGCGTCGGGATTGGCGGCGATCGCCTCATGCGCGGCCTGCGACGCGGCCAGTTCGCGGTCGAAGGCCGGGGCGAAATCGGTGTCGGCGATCAGATCGAAGCGCGGCAGCCCCTCGGGGCCGGTCCAGCGGGTCAGTTGCGGGTTCATGAGACCTCCTGTCTGTTGGCGCCACCCTAGATACGCGCCGCCGCCCCGGCCAGAGCCGATTGCCCCCCGCAGACCGGGCAGGCGGGGTCGGGCGCAGTGCCGATCGTCCGCGTCTCTCCATAGAGCCCGTCGAACAGGATCATCCGGCCCCGCAGCCCCTGCCCCGCGCCGGTCAGGTGCTTGATCGCCTCCAGCGCCATCAGGCTGCCGATGACCCCGGGCAGGGCACCGACGACGCCCGCCTCGGCGCAGGGCGCGTCATGCTCGGGGGCCTTGGGAAAGAGGCAGGCGATGCAGGGGCCGCCCCGCGCGGGATCGGACAGGGTCACCTGCCCGTCCCATTGCCCGATGGCACCCCAGAGCAGCGGCACGCCCGCCGCCACGCAGGCGCGGTTGATGGCGGCGCGGGTGGCGAAGCTGTCGGTGCCGTCGATGACCAGATCGTGGTCGGCGATCAGCGCGCCATCGCCTTCGGTGATGCGCCGCGTCAGGGGGGTGATGTCCAGATGCGGGTTCAGGGCCAACATCGCCTGCGCCGCGGCATAGGCCTTGGGCTCGCCGCGCAGGTCGTTGCGGAAGATCACCTGCCGCTGCAGGTTGGACAGGCCGACCGTGTCGTCATCGGCCAGGGTGATCCGCCCGACCCCCGCCGCCGCCAGATAGAGGCACAGGGGCGAGCCCAGCCCCCCCGCGCCGACCACCAGCACCCGCGCGGCCTTCAGCCGCATCTGCCCCGCCCCGCCGATCTGGCGCAGGACCAGATGGCGGGCGTATCGGTCCAGTTCCGCGCCCGACAGGCCCGCGTCGCGGGTGACCGGCACGGGATCGGGCGTGGCGCGGGCGCGCAACCGGCGCAGAAGGCCGCGATAGGCGATGACCAGACCCACCATGGCGCCCAGCACCAGCCAGCCCGCCGCCGATCCGCCCACCGCCGCCGCAGCCCCGCTGCCCGGCGCCGCCACCTGCAGCGACAGCATGCCCACCCACAGCAGGCCGATCATCAGCAGCACCACCTGCCGCGGCAGGGCCAGCACGCGGCCCAGGATCAGCAGCATCACGATCAGGAAGACGCCCAGCATCAGAGCCCCCCCATCCCGGTCGAGCCGAAGCCGCCCTGCCCGCGCGCCGTCTCCTCCAGCGCATCGACCAGCGCGAAGCGGGCTTGCGGGGCCGGGGCCACGACCATCTGCGCGATCCGGTCGCCATGGCCGACCGTATAGGGCGCATCGCCCAGATTGAGCAGGATCACCCCGAGCGGGCCGCGATAGTCGCTGTCGATGGTGCCGGGCGCATTGGGCAGGGTGATGCCATGCTTCAGCGCCAGACCCGAGCGGGGGCGGATCTGCACCTCCCACCCCTCGGGGATGGCCAGCGCCAGTCCGGTGGGGATCAGCGTGCGCCCCAGGGGCGGCAGCGTGATCCCGGCGGCCCGGTCAGCCGGGGCCAGGTTCGCGCACAGATCGGCACCCGCCGCGCCGGGCGTCTGGTAATGCGGCAGGGGAATGGCGGGATCGCCCTCGGGCAGGCGCATCAGGCGGATCTGGGGTGCGTCACTCATGCGCCACCCTAGCCATGCAAAAGGCCGCGCGGCAATGCCCGCGCGGCCCTGAAGATGTCGCATATGTCGCAGGCCTATTTCGGCGCGATCATCATGACCATCTGGCGGCCTTCCAGCTTGGGCATGGTTTCCACCTTGCCGGCCTCGCCCACATCGTCGCGCACGCGGTGCAGCAGCTCAAGCCCCAGATCCTGGTGGGCCATCTCGCGGCCGCGGAAGCGCAGGGTCACCTTGACCTTGTCGCCGCCTTCCAGGAACTTCATCACGCTGCGCATCTTGACGTCATAGTCGTGGATGTCGGTCCCGGGACGGAACTTGATCTCCTTGACCTCGATGACCTTCTGCTTCTTGCGGGCCTCGGCCTCGCGCTTCTGCATCTCGTACTTGTACTTGCCGAGGTCCATGACCTTGCAGACCGGAGGGGCCGCGTTCGGCGAAATCTCGACCAGATCCAGACCGGCATCCTGGGCCATCTGCAGACCGACCGAGGGCGGCACGACGCCGATATTCTCTCCCTCGGGGCCGATCAGGCGGATTTCCGACACGCGGATGCGTTCGTTCGTCCGGGGGCCGGTGTCACGGGTGGGCGGTGCGTTATGCGGGCGACGGGCTATGGCGGTGCTCCTTTAATGGCCAATGCGCAAGTGGCAGGAAAATAAGGCCCCGCGCGCCATGTTTCAACCGGAATTGATCGCATTGGGCCGCAAATCGACCATCGGCGGCCGGATCGGGGGTCGTGGCGGCCTTGCGGCGGGTTTTCTGACCCGAAGGGCTGTGCCATAGAAGAGCCTAGATCCCAGTTCCCAGGTGCCGCATGTCCAAGCTTTTGCCGATCGTCGTGATTCTTCTGCTGGCGGCCGGAGGGGGATGGATGGCCCTGCGGGGCACCGACGACCAGACCGAGTTCGTGGCCGAGGCCCCTGCCCCCGTCGAAACGCCCACCGAGATGCCTACTGAGATGCCCGCCGAAACGCCTGCCGAGACCGATGTCCCGCAGACCGATGCCGGCGCAGCCGCGCGGCTGGCCGAGGATGCGGCCGAGGCGGCGGGCGACGCCGCGCAGCGGGCGGACGAGGCGCCCTCGGATTCCGACGCGGACAATCAGGCCGCCGCCGAGACCGCCGCGGATGCCGCAGCCGACGCGGCCGCCATCGCCGCCGATGCCG
>NZ_SUNI01000020.1 GCF_005048225.1 Paracoccus gahaiensis | reverse complement strand
GGCGGGGGGGGGGGGGGGGGGGCCGCCCCCCCCCCCCCCCCCGCCCCCCCCCCCCCCCCCCCCCCCCCCCCCGCCGCGGATGCCGCAGCCGACGCGGCCGCCATCGCCGCCGATGCCGCCGCCGAGGCCGCCCGCGCCTCCGAGGATACCGGCACCGCTCCGGCCTCGGACGCCGCAGACGCCGCCGAGGCTGCCGCCGTCGCAGCCCTGGACGCCGCCGACCGGGCCGCCGCCGCCGCGGCCGGCGCCACCGCCGGGGTGACCGCGCTGGCTCCCGCCGAAGCCGCCGAAGAGGCCGCGACCGCCGCGCAGGATGCCGCCGAGGCCGCATCGGACACCGCCGACGCCGCCTCGATCGCGGCACGGATCGAGGCGCTCTTGACCCCCGAGGGGTTCGACCGTGCCGAGGTCGACCGGATCATCGAGGGCTCGGCGCTGGCGGCGCCGCAAAAGCAGACGCTGAAGGAACTGGTCGCCGCCGCCGAGGGCAATCCCCAGCTGCTGGGGCAGGCCTTGGAACAGGTCAAGGCGGTGATGCGCTGATGCTGCTGCCCACCGAAAGCATGGAGCGTTTCCTGGCCCGCAAGCCCGAGGTGCTGGCCAAGGGTCCGCTGGCGCTGATCCTGATCGAGGATGCCACCGCCGTCGCCGCGACCGTCGAGCATCACATAGGCCGCGGTTTCCGCCACATCCTGCTGTTCTCGGACCAGCCGCAGGACCTGCCCGAGGTGCTGGCCTCCAAGGTCACGCTGCTGCCCTATGACATCCGCCGCCCCGATGCCCATGTCGATGCGGTGAACGCGGTGATCCGGGCCGTGCCGACCGGCACCTGGCTCTATTACTGCTACAATGCCGAATTCCTGTTCTATCCCTTCTGCGAGACGCGCAGCGTGGGCGAGATGCTGGCCTTCCACACCGAGGAACGCCGCCCCGCCATGCTGAGCTATGTGGTCGACCTCTATGCGGGCGACCTGACCACCCATCCCGATGCGGTCGACCTGCATGCGCCGCTGTTCGACCGCGCCGGCTATTACGCGCTTGGCCGCATCGGCCCGGACGGGCAGGCCCGCGAGCGGCAGCTGGATTTCCACGGCGGCCTGCGCTGGCGCTACGAGGAGCTGCTGCCCCCCGACCGCCGCCGCATCGACCGCATCGCCCTGTTCCGGGCAGCCCCCGGCCTGCAGGTGACCGCCGATCACCGCTTCTCGATCGAGGAATACAACACCTATTCCTGCCCCTGGCATCACAACCTGACCGCCGCCATCGCGTCCTTTCGGGTGGCCAAGGCACTGGCGACCAATCCGGGCTCGCGCGATCAGGTCGGCAGCCTGACCTGGCGCAACTCGCATCCCTTCGAGTGGAGCGGCGATCAGCTGATGAACCTGGGCCTGATGGAACCGGGTCAGTGGTTCTAGGCGGGCTCTGACCGGCGGCGGGGGCCGCGCGCCGCTTGCCCTTGCGTCGATCTGACGCCGGATGATAGACCGTTGCGCAATCCGACGATCCCGACCGGTCCGCAGGGGCCGCCCACAGAAGGCACGACCCGCATGGCTATGACCCAGACCAGCTTCGACCGCGACGACCTGCTTGCCTGCGCGCGCGGAGAGCTGTTCGGGCCCGGCAATGCGCAACTTCCCGAACCGCCCATGCTGATGATGGACCGCATCACCGAGGTGTCGGAAGATGGCGGCGAACATGGCAAGGGCCATATCGTGGCCGAGTTCGACATCACGCCCGACCTGTGGTTCTTCGACTGCCATTTCCCCGGCAATCCGATCATGCCCGGCTGCCTGGGCCTGGACGGGCTGTGGCAGCTGACCGGCTTCAATCTGGGCTGGCGCGGCTGGCAGGGGCGCGGCTATGCGCTTGGCGTGGGCGAGGTCAAGCTGACCGGCATGGTCCGCCCCGACCGCAAGCTGCTGCGCTATACCGTCGATTTCACCAAGGCCGTGCAGACCCGCCGCCTGACCATGGGCGTGGCCGATGGCCGCGTCGAGGCGGACGGAGAGGTCATCTATCAGGTCAAGGACATGAAGGTGGCCCTGTCGGCCACCTGACCCCCCATTCATCCAAGGAGGCCCCCATGCGTCGCGTCGTCATCACCGGGCTTGGCATCGTATCCCCGATCGGCAACAGCGCCGACGAAGTCACCGAAAGCCTGCGCAGCGGCAAGTCGGGCATCGTCTTCGCCCCCGAATATGCCGAACACGGCTTTCGCAGCCAGGTCCACGGCATGCCGCAGATCGTGCTGGAGGACCATGTCGACAAGCGCAACCTGCGCTTCATGGGTCCGGGGGCGGCCTACAACTTCCTGGCCATGGAGCAGGCGATCGCCGACAGCGGCCTCGAGGAGAGCGACGTCTCGAACGAGCGCACCGGCCTGATCATGGGATCGGGCGGGCCCTCGACCTCGAACTTCTTCCTGGCCCACCAGACGGTGATCGAGAAGGGCGCGCCCAAGAGGATGGGGCCCTTCATGGTGACCCGCTGCATGTCCTCCACGAACTCGGCCTGTCTCGCGACTCCCTTCAAGATCAAGGGCGTGAACTATTCCATCACCTCGGCCTGCGCGACATCGGCACATTGCATCGGTAACGGGGTCGAGCAGATCCAGATGGGCAAGCAGGACATCGTCTTCGCCGGCGGCGGCGAGGAACTGGACTGGACCCTGTCCTGCCTCTTCGACGCGATGGGCGCGATGTCGTCCAAGTACAACGACACGCCCGAGACCGCCTCGCGCCCCTATGACGCGACCCGCGACGGGTTCGTCATCGCCGGCGGCGGCGGCGTCGTGGTGCTGGAGGAACTGTCCCACGCCCTGGCGCGCGGCGCCAAGATCTATGCCGAGGTCACCGGATACGGGGCGACCAGCGACGGCTACGACATGGTCGCACCCTCCGGCGAGGGCGGCGAGCGGGCGATGCGCGTGGCAATGGCCACCCTGCCCGAGGACCGTAAGGTCAGCTACATCAATGCCCACGGCACCTCGACCCCGGTCGGCGATCTGGGCGAGATCAAGGCGATCCGCCGCATCTTCGGCGAGGGCACGACCCCGCCGGTCAGCTCGACCAAGTCGCTGACCGGGCATTCGCTTGGCGCGACCGGCGTGCACGAGGCGATCTATGCGCTGCTGATGTTGCAAAATGACTTCATCGCCGCCTCGGCGAACGTGACCACGCTGGACCCCGAGATCCAGCCGGGCGAGATTGCCTCCAGCCGGGTGGACGATGCGGGGCTGGATTCGATCCTGTCGAACAGCTTCGGCTTTGGCGGCACCAATGCCACGCTGCTGATGTCGCGCTATCTGGACTGAGGCCAAGAACAAGGGACAGCTGATGGGCGATCTTCTGAAGGGCAAGCGCGGGCTTGTCATGGGGGTCGCCAACGAGCGGTCCATTGCCTGGGGCATCGCGCGCGCGATGGCGGCGGAAGGGGCCGAGCTGGCCTTTTCCTATCAGGGCGAGGCCTTCGGGCGTCGGGTCGAGCCGCTGGCCGCCTCGGTCGGATCGGACCTGCTGGTCGATGTGGACGTGACCGACGACGCCTCGCTGGACGCGGCCTTCGCGACCTTGGCCGAGCGGTGGGGCCAGCTGGACTTCCTGATCCACGCCATCGCCTTTTCCAGCAAGGACGAGCTGACCGGCCGGTTCATGAACACCAGCCGCGCCAACTTCAAGCGCAGCCTCGAGATCAGCTGCTATTCCCTGATCGAGGTCGCCCGACGCGCCCATCCGATGATGCGGCCCGGCGGATCGATCATCACCCTGACCTATGGCGGATCGAACCGCGTGACGCCCTTCTACAACGTGATGGGCGTCGCCAAGGCGGCGTTGGAGGCCAGCGTGCGCTATCTGGCCAACGACCTGGGCCCCGACGGAATCCGCGTGAACGCGATCAGCCCCGGCCCGATGAAGACGCTGGCCGGCGCCGCCATCGGCGGCGCGCGCAAGACCTTCCGCCATACCGAGGCCAATGCGCCGCTGCGCGCCAATGCCACGCTGGAGGCGATCGGCGGCACGGCGGTGTGGCTGACCTCGGACTGGGGGGCCTGCACCACGGGCGAGATCGTCACGGTGGATGGCGGCTATCACGTGCTGGGGATGCCGCAGAGCGAGAACCTTTGAGGCCCAAGCCGGGGGCTAGCTTGCATAGCGAGAGCTTTTAGGTCCAAGCCGGGGGCCAGCCCCCGGACCCCCGGGATATTTCTGCCAAGATGAAAGGGCTGCGCATGGCTGAGTTTCGGGCAAGTGACGGGGCGCGTCTGGTCTATGCTGACGAGGGCTCGGGGCTGCCGGTGCTGTGCCTTGCCGGGCTGACGCGGGCTATGTCGGATTTCGATTACCTCGCTCCGCATCTGGACGGGGTGCGGCTGATCCGCATGGATTACCGCGGCCGCGGGGGATCGGAGCGGACGGGGGCCGCGACCTATACGGTGCCGCGCGAGGCCCGCGATGCGGTCGAGCTGCTGGATCATCTGGGCGTGGACCGGGCGGCGGTGCTGGGCACGTCCCGGGGCGGGCTGATCGGGATGGTCCTGGCGGCGACCACGCCGGAGCGGATGCTGGGGCTGTGCCTGAACGATGTCGGGCCCGAGATCGCCCGGGCGGGGCTGGAGCGGATCTTCGACTATGTCGGACGCGCGCCCGAGGCCCCCACCCATGCGGCGCTGGCCGAGCGCCTGCCCGACCTGATGCCCGGGTTTTCGGACGTGCCCGAGGGACGCTGGCTGGAGGACGCCCGGCGGCATTACGTCGAGACGCCCGAGGGGCTGGCGCTGAACTATGATCCGGCATTGCGCGAGGCGTTCCTGGCGGCCTTCGACGGGCCGCCGGTGGATCTGTGGCCCTTGTGGCCGGCGACGGCGGCAATGCCGGTCGCGCTGATCCGGGGCGCGAATTCGGATCTTCTGGCGCCCGAGACCGTGGCGCGGATGGTGCAGATGCGCCCGGATCTGATCCTGGCCGAGGTGCCGGGCCGCGCCCATATCCCCTGGCTGGACGAGGCCCCCGCGCTGGAGGCGGTCCGCCGCTGGCTGGAGGCCTGCCGCGCGGCAGACTGACGACGCGCGGGGGGGGGGTATCCCCCCCCCGCGCGCTTTTTCTCTCAATACGGGCTGTCTTCGAAGTAGAAGTCTTCGGCGTTGTCTGGGGTGATGAGTTCGGAGGCGATGATGAAGTCTCCGCTCATGGGGGCGCCTGCGGTGAGGCCGAGGACGGTCATCTCGATGGCGGTGGAGATCATCGAAGGGGGGTAGGTGACGTTCACGGGCACGGTGGGATCGCTGTTTCGGATCCGGTCGACCATCTCCTTCATGCCGGCGCCGCCGACCACGAACATCTCGTCGGTGCGCCCGGCCTGGTCGATGGCGGCCAGGGCGCCCACGGCCATGTCGTCGTCGGCGGCCCAGACCGCGTCGATTTCGGGGAAGCGCGACAGCCAGTCCTGCATCAGGTTGAAGGCGGTGTCGCGGTTCCAGTTGCCGTGATCCATCGCGGCGATCTCGACGCCCGAGCCCTCCAGCGCGGCCTCGAAGCCGGCCACGCGCTCGTTGTCGACGGTCGAGGCGATGCCGCGCATGACGACGACCTGCGCGCCCTCGTCCAGGGTCTCGGCGAAGTAGCCGCCGGCGGTGCGCCCGAAGCTGTCATTGTCGCCCGCGACATAGAGATCCTCGATCCCTTCCTGCGCCAGGCCGCGATCGACCACCGTGACCCAGACCCCGCTGTCGGCGATGCGCTGGATCGGGCCGGTCAGCGGCTCGGATTCGAAGGGCAGCACGACCAGCGCGTCGATGCCGCGGGTGGCGACCATGTCTTCCAGGTCCGAGACCTGCTGGCCGGGATCCGAGGTCGTGGTCAGCACGAACTGCATGTCGGGGTTGGCCTCCTGCAGGCGGGCGACGGTGCGCTCGGCATGGAAGTTCAGCGCGCCCGCCCAGCCATGCGTGGCGGCGGGGATCGAGATGCCGACGGTCTGGGACAGCGCCGGGGCGGCGCCGAGGCCCAGAAGGGC
>NZ_SUNI01000019.1 GCF_005048225.1 Paracoccus gahaiensis | reverse complement strand
CCTTCTCGCCGCCATGCAGGTGATCGGCGCCGGTGACGTCGATCACCACCCCGTCGGGCGGATCGACCGCCACGATGGGCGCGATGCGCTGCAGGAGCCACAGACCAAACCGTTCCAGCGCCTCCAGATCGGCGCGGGGATCGGCCGGCTCGATGCGCAGGTCCGGGACCAGCGCCTGCGCTTGGCTCACCGGCATGCCGATCCGCAGGCCGAGGCCCATGGCCGCCGCGCAGGCCGCGGTCACCACCCGGCGGTTGCCCACCCGGCCCACCAGGATCAGCGGGGCCTCAGCCGAGGGCGTGCTGTCTGCCTGCCGCTGCCGCCGATCGATCGGCCACATCGGCAGGGAGACCGAGATGACCCGTGCCATCACAACCCTCCAGCTCGAGATCGAAGGACTCGCCTGCCCGTGCCCGGATCAGCTCGATCAGCCAGCGCGGCCGGCCGACGCCCGGGACGGGCAGGGGGGCCGAGGGCAGCACCGAGACCCGCCAGCGGGTCATCGCCGCCGTGGGCTGCCCGAAATCGCTGGCATCCGCCTGCCGCCGCCAGCGCCGGAGCGCGATGCCGGTGGTGCCCGAGGCCTTCGCCGCCAGATGCAGGCGCCGTGAGGCGGTCATCGACAGCCGCGCCACATCGGCGACCACGGCGCCCAGGCCGCCATGGCGCAAGCCTTCCTCCATGCAGGCCAGCACGGCGGTGTCGTCACCGGCCTCGACATAGATCACCCGGTCCGGTGACAGGCCCGCCTGCTCCAGCCCCGGGGCGAAGAGATCGGCCTGCGTCACGCACCACAGCACCGGCCCCGGCAGCCGGGCGGCGATGCCGGCGGCGAAGCAGGCCGCCGCGGCGCCATCCACCGCCCCGCCGCCACCGCCCGCGACCTCGTGCAGGCAGCCCCTCGCCAGCCCGCCCTGCGGCATCCGGCGGTCCAGCATGTCCACGCCGAAGGGCAGCACCGCGCGGGCATGCATCTCCGCACCCTCGAGATGGGCGATGCGGGCGCGCAGTGCGGCGACGGTGGGGCGGGGAACGGCATCGGGCATGGTGGGGCAGGGGGCCTTTCATCTCAAAGTTGCGGAATCATAGTTCCTGTTTTGTTCTTATTGCGGCAATGTGTCAACCGCCCGGAAGCGCATCGTGATCCGGGGGAGTGCAGGCACAGCGAGTTCGGCTATGCTGGGCTGACGGAAAGAGGAGGTGAGATCCTGTGCAATCTTTATAGCGCCACCATGCCCCAGGAGGCCATGCGCCGCCTGTTCAAGGGCCTGACGGACGATGCAGGCAATGTTGAGCCAGGCCGGGTCTATCCTGACCAGGGAGCGCCAATCATCCGCAATGGCGAGAGTGGCCCCGAACTGGTGAAAGCGCGATGGGGCATGCCATCGCCGCGAAGTGTCCTGAAGACCGAACGCGATCCGGGCGTCACCAATATCCGCAACCTGGCATCGCCGCATTGGCGCAGGTGGCTTGGCCGTGAGCATCGCTGCCTGGTGCCGCTGACCAGCTTTTCGGAGCCCAGGGGCAAGGGCAAAGGCTTCCAGTGGTTTGTGCCGATTGAGGACGGGCCGATCTTCTTTGCGGGGATCGAGACCCGCGGCTGGACGTCGGTGCGAAAAGTGAAGGACGGAGAGACCACGGACGATCTCTTCGCTTTCCTGACCAGTCCACCAAACGCGGAGGTGGGCGCCATCCATCCCAAAGCCATGCCGGTCATCCTGACAAAGCCGGAAGAATGGGACGCCTGGCTTGGTGGGATTTCCGCAGCTGAGCTGCAGCGTCCCCTCCCGGATGGTGCATTGAAGCTCATCGAGGATCCAATCTGAGCAACACCGACCTCCTTTCCAGGCGCCACTGCTGCCAGCGAATTGTCTATCTATTCAGCAGCCAACGCGTAGGGTGCCAGATCCGTCAGTCTTGACGGTGATCGAGGACCCACATCATGGCCAAGAATGTGAACAAGGGGAAACCCGACGGGAGGATCGCTCCACTGGCGAGCCGTGACCGGCAGACGTCAGAAAGCATGACGGATGACGTCCGCCGGAAGTCCATTGTTCAAGCCTGCCTCGACGTCGGGATGAGTCCTGAGGGGGCGTGGAGCTTCTCAAATCGGGCTGTGGCCAACAAACGTGTCTCGCAGAACAGCGCCGCAGGCATCAAGACTGAACCTCCTGTCTAGCACTTTGCCATCGGCACCTCGTTCATCTAACCGACGGTGCACCATCATGTTGCCGCGTCTTCAAATACAGACCCTGACCGGGGCAGGGTGATAAAGGAAAGCACCAGCGCCAGGGCAACTGATGCGCCCCTGTAGGTACGCCCCCGGCCCTTCGTCACACGAGCCATCGACATCATCCGAACTTGTGGGAAGGCTTGCGCGAATTCAGGAAAGAGCGATCAATGTGTCGCCACCCGGGCGTCCTGAAAAGGTGTCCTGGCCCGTTCGAAGCACGCCTCCATGGCACAATTAGCCGCCAGGCATCCCTCTCAGCATTTCACCCAGCAAGAGGCGCCATGGCGGAGAGGTAAACGGGGCCAGGAGGAACAAGCAAAAATCCTGGCCCCTGCGCCGGGCCGCAAAAGCATAATGCCGGTGCAGGAGGTTACTGCGGGACGTCTTGGCGGATGTCCAGATGCGGATGCGGATGCGCGGCCGAGGGCCGCTAAATCACTTTACGACCTTACAGTTTGACACACGGCCCCGACGTCATGCGGGGCTTTCCAGTCTTCAAAGATAAGGGGATAGCGATACGTTGGGATCTGTTCAGTTTCTGGTGGCCCCCGGAGGGAACGTCGAGGGCCACCAGAGGCTCGATCCGCGGGAGGGGGAGTCACGCGGTGTTCAAGGCAAATGCCCGAAACGTCGAAACCTAGCCTGTCATCACTGCTCGCCTCGCTTCGTCAGCTTCCCAAGTTTTACACTCGATTACCGCAAAGTCTTTCTGGCTTATAATTCAACCTAGGGTTTACAAAGCCACTCGTCTAGCATCTTTTGCATGAAATTGTATTTTTCTCCAGACCTGCACGACGACGAGCGTTGAGACCATCATGAGAGAACAGGCGTTGCCAGGTAAGCCTTGGCGCACGAGTGTGGGGCTGAACCGCCTGCTGTGTGGATCGGCCCACACTCCGCTATGCGCTCGCATTCACGCAGGCCGCCCGTCGCGGTTGAGGTCTGTGGCAATGTTCCTGCTCGATATAGCTTTCGCCGAATACAGACACACCGCGCGAGTTCATCGTCGCTGGCTCGATCTCTCAAAAGGCGATGGCAACCGAGGGCGGAACTCGTGAAACAATCTCTTTGCCTGCGGCTGCAAGTTTTTCTACCAGAAGCTGACGCGAGGGGCGGCTTGTTCTTTTGGCTACGCCGCCGCGCAGGCCACGAAAGTTTAAAACTCGAACATGAACGGCAGAACATGCAAGTGATCCAGGCGTCTCGTTGGTCGGGCATGGTTAACCGCTGCTGTGTGCCGGCCGTTGCAAAACCCACCTCATTTTGCAACATGGTGCATATGTCGGCTCTGCCACGGTTTGCGCAACACGTTTGGCGATGTTGCGCCAACGACCGTTTGTAAACGTATGCAATCGAGCTGGCATAGTTCTTGTGCTGTCCTTCACTCGCCGAATGAGGGCCGCTTGCGGAGTATCTGGTGCGCTCGTAGCCAATCGGGAAGATCCTACGCCAGGCCTTTTTGAAAGCACGTCAGTATTCTTTATAAAAGCGTTAATATGACGATAAAGGTTACATTTATTTGTATTTACAGTAAAATCATCATTCATTTATCGATCAGATGCCGCTTAAACCGTAAGTGGGGCAGATTCCCGGGCAGCAGGTCTACAGACGAACGGCTGGTTGTAGCCCCTGCTATCTGAAACGGCTGCCAAGCAATGTGTCTGAGCCACACCGCCCGGGAATCTGCCCCAGTTACCTTAAACCGATCACGGGCCTTGGTTTGTCGAGCAGGCGGCTCAGGCCCCCGCACTGGAACATGGGGCCCACGAACTTGGCTGGCTGGAGGCCATGTTGATGGCGTTGCCCGCAGCGGAGGCCTCAGGGGTTTGAGAACGCCTGATCCATATCAAGGCTGACGCGATGCTGCGGATGCAGGGACTGATGTTGAGTCCGAACGAGATCGGCCGCGAGTTGACGGAGGCCCGTGCGAGATCCGACCCAAAGGCGTTACGCCTGGCGCGATGGGCTGTCTGCCGGCGGGAAGGGCAGGGGGCTTTGATAGACCTGCTGGCCTTTCTGGGTCTGCACCGCCGGGCCGCATTCGATAATGCCTTGGCATCAACATAGACCTAAATCTAGAGGGCGGGGAGTGCGATGAGACCACCGCCGCGTTCCTAACTGCCATTGATATTTTCGCAGCCTTACATCCGCCTGCGCGCGGCCCTGCGGTTCTGGCGCTGTCGCGCATAGTAGAACTGTAGCCGCCGGGGCAGGTGATGCAGGCTGCCATCTGGTCGACTCGCCACCTAGCGGCACGGGCAGAGCGGTTGCGCTTCGACCCTTTTGGCCAGACATAGGCGGTGGGTCTGGATCAGCTATTTTCCACCCGCAGATCGATTGGTCATGCATCCCACCGCGCTGCGCGCTGGTGCGCAGGAGACACAAACCCGGATCCTGCCGATCGCAGGGCCTGCACGGATCAGGCCCCGGTATCCTTGGACAAAGCAGAACGACGACGGCAGCATTTGATAACCGTCCGCTCGCCTGGTTCACCGTACGCCAGCCTCACGCTTACCGTTCCACCCGACAAGCCTGTGGTGATTAAATTTTCACTCAAGCCCCGGTCATTTCAGACACAGGCGGCAAGATCGCGCATTTACAATTGACAGAAGTGCAATCGATCACCGAAGGTCAGCGATATTGAAACGTTTCAATCGGGAAGGTGGAACTGTTGCCTCAAAATCTAAAGCTGTCAGTTCAGGGCGTCGTAAAGCGGTTCGGCGGGGTTACAGCCTTGGATGCTGTCGACTTCGAATTGCGTCCGGGTGAAGTGATGGCGCTGGTGGGAGACAATGGCGCAGGCAAGTCAACTCTGATCAAGACGCTGGCAGGTGCACACTTGCCGGATGAAGGTGTGATTTTGCTCGACGGACAACCGGTACGTTTTTCGTCACCCAAGGACGCTTGGATGCGCGGAGTAGCAACAATTTTTCAGGAGCTCGCCCTCGCGGGCAAGATGACGATTTCCGATAATATCTTCCTTGGCCGAGAATTGACCCGCACGATCGCAGGCATACAATTTCTTGATCGGCGCGCGATGCGGCAGCGTAGCCGGGAGCTGCTGGAGGAACTGGACGTGTCGGTCCCAGATATTCATACTTGGGTCGAACATTTGTCGGGGGGGCAGCGTCAGGGCGTGGCCATCGCGCGCGCGCTAAACATCGATGCCGATGTCATCATTATGGACGAACCGACAGCGGCACTCGCCGTAGCCGAGGTGCGCAAAGTCTTGGCCTTTATCAAAGCCCTGCGTCGCCAAGGAAAATCAGTCATTCTGATCAGTCACAACGTGCAGGACGTCTTCGAAGTGTCGGACCGCATTACGGTGCTGCGGCGTGGTCGGCGCATCGCAATGCTTGAGACCAATCAGACAACGCCTGAAGAAGTTGTCGGATACATCACGGGGGCCGCAGAAGTTACACGCAGCCGCGTGGCAAGCGACTAAAATGCCAACAAAAAACCAACAGGAAAAATCGAGATGTCGATAAAAAACACACTTCTTTGCGGCGCGGCCCTTGTCGTTTGTGCCGCATTTCCCGCATTAGCGCAGGACACATTGCGCATTGCATTCATTCCTCAAATTGAGGGGATCCCATATTACGTCGCCATGCGCGAGGGCGCAGAACTTGCCGCGGAAGAACTGGGCGCCACCTATGTCCAGGAGGGGCCGACGTCGACCAATGCGGCGGACCAACTGCGGATCTTTGACAGCTTCGTCAATCAAGGTTTTGACGTCATCGCAATTTCTCCGCTGGACGAGGAGACCTTAAAACCCGCGATCACGCGGGCCATTGACCAAGGGATTGTGGTGCTGACCTCTGATGCGGATGCCCCGGGCAGCGACCGCCAGTTCTTTGTGGCACAGGCGTTGGATGCTGATTTGGGCTACACTCTCCTAGACGAAACTGTCGCGCGTATCGGCGAAAACGGGAAGATCGCCATCGTGTCCGATTCCCCAACAATCCAGTCCATGCAGAACTGGATTGCCGCTGTGCAGGAACGCGCCGAGACGACCTACCCCGGGATCGAGATCGTTTCGGTCGACCACACGGACGGCACGGCACAGCGGGCTTATCAATTTGCTACCGATGCCATGACGCGCAACCCCGACCTCAACGCAATCCTTGGAATGGCCTCGACGACATGCCCCGGGATTGCTCAGGCTGTGGAGGCGGCCGGTGCGATTGGGGATGTCATGACGGCCGGCTTTTGTTCGCCCAACACGGCGCGCGATTATATCAAGTCGGGTGCAATGCCCTTTTCAGTGCTGTGGAACCCTGCTGATCTTGGCTACCTGACGGTCTGGGTAGGACACCATCTGGCAAACGACGGCCAAATCAGCGGCGATTTCGAGGTCGAAGGACTTAATAGGACAATTCAGTATCTGCCCGAAACCGAGGTGATCGTGCTAGGCGCACCTGCCGTCTTTACCGAGGAGAATGTCGACGATTTTGACTTCTAAAATGAACATGTCCCTGACATCATCCGGGTCCTCGCGGCGGCTTCATATCAGCCGCGAGACGTTGCTGGCTATGGCCTTGATCGTACTGACTATCATCTTCGCCAGCCGGTCGGAATTCTTCCTGTCCGAGCGGAACATGACGACGATCCTGCGCAACTCCGTTGACCTGTCGGTGATCTGCGCAGGCATGACAATCGTAATTATTCTAGGCGGCATTGATGTAAGTGTCGGCGGCATCCTCGCCGTCGTGGCGGTGTTGATTGGGCGTGCCTACCAGATGGAAGCGCCCGATTGGTTGGTCATCATTGTTGGATTATCTGCCGGGGCTGCTTTAGGCGCGATCAATGGGACTATCATCACAAAAACACGGGTCCCGCCAATCGTGGCGACCCTAGGAACGATGTATATTTTCATGGCGATCTTGTTTCTCGTCATCGGCGGCGTTTGGATCAGCGGGCTACCCAATACCTTATCCTTTCTGGTGATCGGCTCCTTTCTGGGTTTGCCCGTTGGCCTCTACGTCATTGGGGTTATCTATCTTGTATCATGGCTGCTGCTACGGCTTACTCCATGGGGACAGCGTGTCGTGGCTATCGGGTGCGACGAGGGCTCCGCACGACTGGTTGGGATCCCCGTCGACCGGACCAAGATCCAAGCCTATGCTCTGTTGGGCATTTTCGCTGGCATAGCGGCGGTGCTTTACGTCGCAAGAATGCGCAATGTCGAGGTCAATATCGGCACGAACATCGCCATGGAGGCAATTGCCGCCACTATTCTCGGCGGCGCCAATATTCGCGGTGGGAAAGGGAGCCTTATTGGGGCGCTTATGGGCGTTTTGTTCATCAAAATGACTCAAAACGGACTGGTCCTGATCGGTGTATCATCCTTGTGGGAAACCGTGGTGATAGGCGGGCTGCTGGTCATTGTGCTGATCCTAGACGCATTCGAGACCCGGAGAACCGCATGAAAGATCCGCTGACGCAGCGCCTCTATTTTCTGTTTGGACTGTTGGTGGCTGCCTGCATTCTCGGCTCACTGCTTTCGCCCTACTTCCTACAGGTATCAACCCTGGGCTACCTTTTGCAGTATGTGCCGATTTTGGGGCTTTTAGGGTTGGCACAAATGTTGGTCATGCTTTCTGGGGGGCCAGGCATTGATCTTTCAATCGGTGCGATCATGTCGTTGGTTGCTTTGGCAGTTGCCGGGCTGTTCGGCATAGGGACTCCGCTGCTTCTAGCGTGCCTGATTGGCGTTGGGCTAGGCGGCCTGTTGGGCGCGGTAAATGCGATGTTGGTTTGTGTGCTGAAGATCCCCTCGCTAATGGCGACGCTGGCAACTTTCTTTGCCTATTCAGGGCTGGCGCTGGCCTTGACGGGCGGATCGCCCATCGGCGGCATTCCGAACTGGTTTGGTCAGCTTGCCCAAGGGCGCTTTCTGGGGGTTCCGCTGCACATGTGGACGGTGTTCGTGCCAATTGCAGTGCTGTTGCATGTCATGCTGTCACAGACCAGAACGGGAACGCATATCTACGCCGCAGGAAACGATGAGCGGGCGGCGTTTTTGTCGGGGGTCAGGGTCTGGCGGCTGCGCTTCGCGCTCTATTGCTTCGGCGGTGCTCTTGCGGGCGTCGCGGCCATTCTAACAGTGTCGTGGTTTCAAGCAGCGCGTCCGGATGCCGGCAAGGGAATGGAGCTGTTGTCGGTGACTGTCGCCGTCCTTGGCGGGACGCATATCTTCGGGGGTATTGGGCGGGTCATGGGAACGGTTTTAGCCGTGCTGATCGTGACGACTCTGCAAGTTGCGCTGCAGCTGGCCAACATCGCGCAGGCATGGCAACTGGCCGCGATCGGGATGCTGCTGATCGGCAGCGTAGTGGCTGACAATGCCGTCAACGCGCGGCTGCGCGCGATGGCCAGGCGTGTGCCTGCCTAACCCAGAGGCTTGACTGGTGAAGCAGATCAGGGGGATTGCCAACTAAACCAATCCCGCTGCACCTTAGCAGCTGGTGATCCCTGCCCAGGATCCGTCACGTCGAGGCTGCGCGCCTCGGCCAATGCAAGACACAAGCATTGAACATCCAATGCGGCCCGCATGGCGTTATGCAGACCGTCCTGATCCAAAGCTGCCGCTCCAAAGGTGCCTGCCATGCTGACCGTCGCGCCCATTTCCGCCAAGCCTTCCTGCATGGAGAAGGTCCTTGGATCAGACCGCCCACCCGAGGCACATAGGACGACATGATCGCCGGCGCGCAGCATGTACTGGGCACCATGAGCAAAATTCTC
Organism: Paracoccus gahaiensis; assembly: GCF_005048225.1. Classification (GTDB taxonomy): domain Bacteria; phylum Pseudomonadota; class Alphaproteobacteria; order Rhodobacterales; family Rhodobacteraceae; genus Paracoccus; species Paracoccus gahaiensis. The sequence continues at coordinate 55,062 of NZ_SUNI01000019.1, read as the reverse complement.
GGCCTCGAAGGCAAAGGCCGTCAGCCCGCCCGCCTCATGCAACTTGGCCGCACCGTAGCCCGCAGTTCCCAGTGCCGCGCCCCCTCCTAGAAACACAAATCGCGCTCCGGCGGGCACTTGGGCGATTACCGCACGGGCGTCCTGCAGGGCTTGCGGCCAAGTCTCGCGTAGCATCTCTGCAATAGCGTCTTTATCAACGGGACCAGCTAACAGCCCGAGCGCAAGTAGTGTAATCTGATAGTCAAGGCCATGAGGTATTGCCCGGCTAATCGGTTTATAGGGCAGGATCACGACCTCTGATGCGACACTTGCTAGCGGGCTTTGCGGCCCAAGTGTCACCGCAATGGTCCTCGCGCCATGGGCTGAAGCTGCGGACAGCGCCTCGACCGTGCGCCGGGTCGATCCAGAAATCGAAATGCCCACGACCGTATCCTCTGCGGTGATAGGTGCATCCCATAGCATTTCTGCTGCGCTGCAAGGCCGCATGCCCAAGCCTAGCTGTTGGAAATGTATGGCCAACGCTTGCGCCGCAAAGAGACTGTCCCCACAGCCTCCAATCCAGACCGGCCTTTTCCGGTCAAGCTGAGGAGGATTCATCTGCAGCGCTGCCGCTGAAATAACATCGGCCTGTTCTGAAAGTTCGCGCAGCAAAAGCGCATGGCTGTCGGCGGGTGTCATGTGGTTTCCTCGATGGCCAAGCACGTACCGCGTCTTGAGAGCGCTGCTTCCAGATTCTGCGGGGCGACGGGGCCCAGCTCGGTCAGGATAGCGGTCACCAGATGGGGTGGTACGATCTCAAGTTCTGGAGCATCTGTCGCGCAGCATTCTCCATCGCGTAGCAGGAAATCATAGTCCCGCAGCGGCTGATCCGGCACCTCGGATGCGTATTGCTCGCCCACTTTAAATAGGTCGGCTGCACCATAGACTGGCTTGCCATGCGCCTGAGCTGCACGCGCGGCTAGCGTCGAGCCTATGGTATTGCTGATCCCACCATCCCGCGTCAGGCTTTCGGCACCAAGCAAGACGGCATCAGATAAGGCGACTGCGTATTCCAGCGCCGCGTCCGGCAAGAACAAGATGGGCACATCAGTGTCGCGTAGGGCATCCATGTAGCGGCGGCCCCCGTCGATTGCTCGGCTTTCGGGAATTATCATCCGCTCAAGCCCGCCAGTCTGCGCCAGCTCTCGTACAAGATCCGCAACAGTGCTTGAGTAATCATAGATCAAGGGATTGCGGCAGCCAGTTAGAACTTTAAGCCCACCCGTGATAAGCGCGCGCCGTCGGCCGGTCGCAGCCGCGTCCCATTCCGCTGCGCGCGTCCGGAGGGTCGCTATGCCCTCAGCAAGGGGCAGATCCGCAATGCCCGATGTTTGCCAAGACAATGCATTGGCTACGATTGGAGCGCCCAGCCCCCGCGTGCCAGCGATGAAACTAGCCAGTGCTAGTGCTTCGTCCCGGGCCGACGGGCGGTCAGCTTCGGCCAGACGTGCAACCAACGGCAGCGCCAGTGCCACATGGTTTGAGGCTCCAAGAACTCCTTCATCGACGATATCATGCAGGCCCTGCATGGTGATCCCATCCGGCACAGGCAGGCCGCGATCAAGCATCGCCTGTGCAAAGTCGAACCGCTTTTCAGCCATGATGACCCCCGTTCTTTTCTGCGAGAAATTGCTCGACCTCGCTCTTCGTAGCCGATCCAGTCTGTGCGCCGTACGCTCGCGTCGATAGCGCGGCTGCTGCGTTGGCAAAGCGTAAGGCGTCGGCATCGTCCGCGCCCCCCAGGTGGGCATGAAGGAAGGCTGCCGCAAAGGCATCTCCTGCGCCGGAAGTATCGGTGACGCTGACAGCGTGTCCCGAAACCTCGTGTACGAAGGACCCGCGTTCGACACGCGCTCCCGCATCTCCGCGCGTTGTGACGATGATCTGGTCGGGCCGCGTGGTCAGGGGACCGATCCGCGCCTCGATCTCAGTGCGGCTGTGCTGACTGGTAAACAAAATATCGACCGCGTGAGCCAGCTGCTGCACAGCCCGACCATCGTCGGGTACGTCGGCGGCCTCTAGATCGAGGGATATCGACGCGCCCACGTCTCGCGCCATTCCAATTGCCTTTTGCGACAAGCCCGGTTCGGTAAAAGTTAGATGCGCGTGGCGGATGCCGCGGAATGCGGCGGGTGTCAGATCTGCAAGCTGCGGCAAGTAGGCCGGGCTAAGCGCCTTGACCAAAGCTTTTTCGCCTCCGGCATCCACCATGATGATGCAGAAAAACGTGGCCGTATCCTTACGGGTGGCGATATGGGCGAAGTCCACCCCTTCAAGTCTCAGGGCAGAAATTGCCTCATACCCCATCGCATCGTCACCCACAGCACCTAGAATTCGGGTTGCAGTGCCTAATCTACGGGCGGCAACGGCGACATTCGCGGCCATTCCGCCGGGTGTCTGTGCGATCCTGCTTCCGTCAACTTTCTGGTCTCGCCCCGGCGGACGCGGAACCTTGATGATCAGGTCCATATCAATATCACCGACGCAGAGAAGCAGGGGATGTGACGAATCAATCACGGGAAGCCGTCCCCGCCATGCCCCTTTCAAAGGGGGTCATTACATCGGCGGCGACCGCAAGCCGCCCTTGGGCACCCAAAGCCATCAAGGACAGGCTGGCACCCCGTACGGCATGACCAAGTGCTGCCTCGAGATCATCTTGGGCAAGCCAGCTGCCCAGAAAAAGACCGACAAAGGCGTCTCCGGCACCGGTGGCGTCGATGACTTTGGTCGCTTGTGCGTGTAAGATCAGTGGCGCATGGCCCGGGCGTAAGAGCATCGCCCCTTTTGCTCCGCGCGTTACAATCACTGCACGACATCGGGGCGAGCTGGCAGAATTAAAGATGTGCTCCGGCTGTTGCGACAATTCGGGTGATGTGGCGCAAATCTGCGAGAAGCACCTGCTGTCCAAGAAAACCAGATCAAAGGACTGAATTAATTCGGCGGCGCCTTCGATGCTTTGACTGCTTGCTGGCAGACCTGCGGCGTGGATCGACAACAAATATCCTTCTGCTTGCAGTGCATTCTTTACGCGAAACGCGACATCTTTATGAAACCCGTCGAAATGAACGCAAACCGGTGCAAGGCCGGTTACTCGCCCTTCGAGGTGGCGTGCCAGAAACTCCACGGGAACCGTTAAAGGTTCGTTAATGATCGTGCGCTGACCGTCGCCCTCGACCAACACAATGCAACGCGACAGTCGCTCATTAGGCTGCTGGCGAGCGCTGCTGGTGTCGATCTTCTGGCGCTCCAATTCCTCCAGAGCCCACAGACTGTCGGCATCACTTCCAAAATGGGTGACAATCTCGACATTTAGTTCGAAGGGCTTGCCCAGCCCTGCCGCGAATGCGGCGACATTTGCAGCCGGGCCACCCAACATTTTTTCGATCGATTTCGAAGTTACGCGGTCGCCAGATTGGGGAGCGTGATCAAGGTGCACCATGTAGTCGATTGAAAGATATCCCACGGTAACCAAACGAGGTCGTTCGGTCTGATCCTCGCGCTGAACCCTTGACCTCCTCGCAATCAACGAACGGGCCAAGCTATTTGGCTGATAGTTCAGCTTTTCAACGGCCTTTAAGACTGCTGCGCGCGAGGACTCTGAAACAGCCTTTGAACTAGTCAGTACATGCGACACTGTGCCTACAGAGACGCCCGCCAATTGCGCGACTTCTCGGATTGTCGCCCGTCGGCGATGTTTGCCTGTTCCCGCATTCACCATGATCCGGCTACAAGCCCCACTATACTCGAAATATCGAGATCACGCGAGATATGCGGATTTCGATTGAAACGTTTCACCAAAAATCGAGTGCTCTGTCAACGGGCGTGAAGCAGTCATGAAGCTTGAAATTTTCATCGTAGCTTGAGGGGGACCTAGGCTTCGACGGTTTCAAGCATCGCGGTGTGGCGTCGGCCCGCATCTCGCTGGAGGCGGCACTTAGAATCGCAGCCATGCACGTCGCGATCCTGTCCGACAGCATCGAGGGCGAGACTGCCGATTTGGGCCGCGTGATGGCGCGATCCTGCGCGAGGTCGCGCTGCGCGACCGCCCCTTCGCGCGCGCCATCCTGATCCTGTCGGGCGGAAAGGCGACCGTGACCCTGACGGGCAAGGGGGGGCGTGGCGGGCGCAACTGCGAGTTCCTTTTGTCGCTTGCGCTGGCGTCCGAGGGGATGCGGTTCGACGCGCTGGCCGCTGATACCGATGGCATTGACGGGACCGAGGCGAATGCCGGCGCCTTTGCTGACGGCACCACCTGCGCGCGGCTGCGGCAGGCCGGGCTAGACCCGCGCGCCATGCTGCGGGGCCATGACAGTTGGACGGGTTTCGACGCGCTTGGCGATCTGTTCAGCCCCGGTCCCACCGGCACCAACGTGAACGATTTCCGCGCGATCCTGCTACGCTAACCGTGGCCAAGGCGCGGCGGTCGGGGGCATTCACCGCGGCCCCCAACCGTTTGGCGTCAGATCATCCGGGCGGTGACGGTCATGCTGGTCAGATAAGCCTCGATCCCCTCGGACCCGCCCTCGGACCCGAAGCCTGAGTCGCGCACCCCGCCAAAGGGGGTTTCCGGCAGGGCCAGCGCGAAATGGTTGACGCCCAGCATGCCTGTCTGCACGCGGCTTTGCACCTGATGCAACGTTGCCAGCCGCCCCGTGAAGAGATAAGCGCCCAGACCCACCGGCAGTCGGTTCGCCTCGGCAATCGCGGCGTCCAGATCGGGCACCCGGATGACCAGCGCGAGCGGGCCGAAGGGTTCCTCGGTCATGGCCAGCATGGTGTCGGACATGCCCGACAGGATTGTGGGGGCATAGAAATTGCCCGTCTCGCCGATGCGATGGCCGCCGGTCTCGATCCGGGCGCCCTTGGCCACAGCATCCTCGACCATGTCCGACACGGTGCCCAATTGGCTGGCCGAGGTCAGCGGTCCCATCTGAACACCCTCGTCCACCCCCCGGCCCACCTTCAGAGCGGCGGCGGCCTCGGCAAAGCGGCGGACGAACTCGTCATGGATGCTGGCATCGACGATGAAGCGGGTGGGCGAGACGCAGACCTGACCGCAATTGCGGAATTTCCATTGCACGGCCAGCGGGATCAGCTGGTCCAAATCGGCATCCTCGGCCACGATCACCGGGCCGTGGCCGCCCAGCTCCATCGTCACCTTCTTCAGATGCGCGCCCGCGCTGGCGGCCACGATGCGCCCCACCCGTGCCGATCCGGTCAGCGAGACCTTGCGGATCTGCGGCGCCGCGATCAGCGCGTCCGACAGATCCGAGGTCGCCCCCCACAGGACCGAGATGGCGCGCGGGGGCAGCCCCGCCTGGAGCAGGCATTTGCCGATCAGCCATGCCGTGCCCGGCGTGTCGGATGCGGGCTTGACCACCACCGCGCAGCCCGCGCCAAGGGCGGGCGCCACCTTTTGCATTGTGTTCCATGCCGGGAAGTTCCACGGCGTGAAGGCCGCGACCGGGCCGATGGGATGACGCAGCACCTGTATCTGGATGTCGGGCGCGCGCGAGGGGACGACCCGGCCATAAACGCGGCGCCCTTCCTCGGCGAACCAGTCCAGCAGATCGGCAGACCCCATCCATTCGCCGCGCGCCTCGGTCAAGGGCTTGCCCTGTTCCTGCGACATGATCCGGGCGGCCTCATCAGCGCGCTCGCGCATGATATCGGCGGCACGGCGCATGATCTTGGCGCGCTCGAAGGCCGACAAGGCGGCCCATTCGGCGCTGCCTTCTTCGGCGGCGATCACGGCCTCTTCGGCCTCGGCCCGGCCGGCGCGCGGCGCGGTAGTCAACAACGATCCGTCCGAGGGATCGGTCAGGGTAAGGGTTCCAGCGGTGCCATCGCGGCGGTCTTGGCCGCCCACGATCAAGGTCAGGTCGGGATACATCGGAGTCTCCTGCAGGGATTGCATGTCAGCGGTCATTGTTCAGCATCATGTCGGCGCCCTTGGCGGCCAGCATCATCACGGCGGCCTGCGTGTTGCCCGACACCATCTCGGGCATGACCGAGGCGTCGATGACGAACAGCCCGTCCAGCCCGTGCACCTTCAGCGACGGGTCCACGACCGCCATCGGATCGGTGCCCATCCGGCAGGTGCCCGCCGCGTGATAGATCGTCTGGCCATTGGCCCGCGCAAAGGCCAGCCAGTCGGCATCGCTGGTGCAATCGGGGCCCGGGTTCAGTTCGGCCACACGAAAGGTATCCATAGGCGCCTGCCCGATGATGTCGCGAGCCAGCTTCATGCCGTCGACCATCGTCTGGCGGTCGATATCCTCGGCCAAAAAATTCGGCACGATGGCGGGCTGGTCGTTCAGATCAGGCGTCACTGCATGGATTGAGCCGCGCGATTGCGGGCGCAGCTGCGTCACCCCAAGCGTCATGCCGGGAAATGAATGCAGCTTGCGTTCGGCAGCATTGGCGTAACTCGCATGCATGAAGAAGAACTGCACATCGGGCCGGTCCAGATCGGCACGCGTGCGCAGGAACGCATGATTCAGGCCAGTGCCATAGGTCAGCACGCCCTTGCGCGTCAGAGCGTATTTCAGCACCTCGCCCAATAGGCGAGGGCCGCGCGTGAGCTCGTTCAGCGTGACCTTTTGCGAGACGCGCCAGTTCAGACGGGTGCAGAAATGGTCCAGATAATTCTCGCCCACGCCGGGCAGGTCATGCAGCGGCGCGATCCCGGCGGCAGCCAGCCGCGCCGGATCCCCGATGCCCGACAGTTCCAGCAGATGCGGCGTCTGCACCGCGCCTGCCGCCATGACAATGCGGTTTGCCAGAACGGTATGGGCGCGGCCCTTGCGCGTCAGGGTGATGCCAGTGGCGCGCTTGCCCTCCAGAAGGATGCGGGTCACGCGGGCATCGGTCAGCACGGTCAGGTTCGCCCGCCCCCGCGCCGGTTTTAGCCAAGCGCGGTCGGCGGAAAAGCGTTCGCCGCCCGACTGGTTGACCTGATACCAGCCGACGCCCTCTTGCGTGCGCCCGTTGTAATCGGGGTTAAAGCGCTGGCCCTGCGCCTTGGCCGCCTCGATGAAGGCGGCGCCGATGGGGCTCTTCTCGATCACCTCGGTGATGGGTAGGGGGCCGTCATGGCCGCGCATGTCGTCGGGATCGGGCAGATCCCACCGCTCGATCGCCTTGAACCAGGGCAGCACGCCTGCCCAGTCCCAGCCAGTCGCGCCGCGATCCTGCCACAGGTCGTAATCCTGCGGCTGGCCGCGCACATAGATCATGCCGTTGATCAGTGTCGATCCGCCCAGACCCTTGCCGCGCGGGATGGCGATGCGGCGGAAATTCGTGGCCTCTTCCTCGGCGCTCCAGAAGCTCCAGTTATAGCGTTTGTTCACCAGCAGCTTGTAGAACCCCGCCGGGATGCGCACCCAAGGGGATCGCGCCTCGCCGCCCGCCTCGCACAGCAGCACCCGCTGACGGCCCGAGCGGGTCAGCGCCTCGGCCAGAATGCAACCCGCCGTGCCGCCGCCAACGATCACCACGTCATATTGCGCGTGGTCGGGAATATTCTGTGCCATGATCAGGCGCTTTCATCAGAGGGGGGGAGGGCGCCCATATGCTGCGCCATCAGGCGGATCTGATGGCGAAGCATCGGGCGCCCGAAATGGATACGCGCACCCCGGTCGTAGGCCAGCGCTAGCAGGGGGGTCAGTTCCGGCTCCATGATCGCCTCTGCGACGATCTGGCCCGCGCGGAAGGCGTGGTCGTCCAGCGGCAGCGCATCATCCGCCCGCAGGCCAAGCGAGGTCGCATTGACGATCAGGTCGCGGCGCGGGGTATCGGGCAGGCCCGCATCCACGCGGGTCGCGGGATAGGTGTCCTTGACGCGGCGGGCCAGATCGCGGGCCTTGTCGATGGAACGGTTCACGATGGTCAGCCGCGCCACTCCCGCCTCGGCCAGTGCGAAGGCGATGGCGGCGCCCGCCCCACCCGCGCCCAGCAGGCAGGCATCCATGTCGGTCAAGCTCACGCCCTCGGCCTGCAAGCCGCTGACAAAACCACGTCCGTCAAGCATGGCGCCGATCAGGCGACCATCGGGATCGCGGCGCACGGCATTGACGGCGCCGATGCGGGCGGCGTCACCCACGACCTCATCGCAAATCGCCAGCATTGCTGTCTTGTGCGGCACGGTTGCGATCAGCCCAGCAAAGTTCTGCATCCCACGCAGTGAGTCCATGAAGCCTGCCAGTTCGGGCGGGCGGACGTGAAAGGGGACCAGCACGCCGTCATGGCCCATGGCCGCAAAATGGACATTCATCTCCTCGGGGGTTTTGACGTGATGGATGGGGTCGGCGACGATGCCGTAGATGCGGGTATGGCCGGTGATCATCTGAGCCTCAGGTCATGTACAAGCCGCCAGCCACGTCGATGGTCTGGCCGGTGACGAAACTGGATTCGGTCGAGGTCAGCCACAGTGCCACATCCGCGACCTCGGCTGATGCGCCCAAACGGCCCATGGGGGTCAGGCGGACCTGTTCGGCATTCACTTCAGGTGCGACGCCCGCGACCATAGGTGTCTCGATCCTGCCCGGTGCCATGGCATTCACACGGATAGAATAGGGGCCCAGTTCGGCGGCTAGATGCTTGGTGAACCCGATGATCGCCGATTTGGTCGCGGCATAATGACAGGCCACAACCGGTGAATAGGTCTTGCCTGCCACCGAAGAGGTGTTCACGATCCAGCCTTTCTGCGCCTGTACCATGGCAGGCGACAGCGCTCGGATGGTGTTAAAGCTGCCGGTCAGGTTCACATCCACAACACGGCGCCATTCATCTGGCGGCATCTGCCAGACCTTCAGCGCGACCCCGTCGGTCTTGGGCGAGATGCCCGCATTATTCACGATGGTATCAAAGTCTAGACCCGAGGCGCGCAGCGCTGCCTCCAGCCCGTCATAATCGCTGACATCGCAGGGCAAAGGCACGGCACGCCCCGGCCCATTGGCGTTCAGCTGCGTGCAGGTGTCAGTTACCGCCGCCGGGTCCAGATCGCAGATTGCAACGGTCGCGTGGCGTTCGACGAAGGCTCGGGCGATGGCCCGCCCAATGCCGCGCGCGGCCCCGGTGACCAGCACCGTGCGCCCCATATGAGAGGGGCGCAGGCGGATTGCATCGGGGGTAATTTCGGCCATCTTCATGGTTCAGATCCCCAAGTAGGCGCGGCGGATGTGGTCGTTCTTCAGCAGCGCGGGCGCGGTGTCGGCCAGCACGATGCTGCCGTTTTCCAGCACATAGCCCCGGTCGGCGACCTTCAGCGTGGTGAAGACGTTCTGTTCCACGATCAGCACCGTGGTGCCCGTGGCTGCGATCTGACGCACCACGTCGAAGACCTGCGACACGATGATCGGGGCCAGTCCCAAGGAGGGTTCGTCGAACATCAGAAGCGTCGGCTTTGCCATCATGCCGCGCGCGATGGCGACCATCTGCTGTTCGCCGCCCGACAGGGATGCGGCGTTCTGGTCCAGCCTTTCTCGGACGCGGGGGAAGAGGGTCAGAACCTCTTCCAGCCGGCTTTCCTGATCGCTGCGGGCGGATTTGCGATAGGTGCCCATCTGCAGATTTTCGCGCACCGTCATGTCGGGAAACAGCTGGCGCCCCTCGGGGACCAGAATGATGCCCCGGTCCACGACATCATGGGCGTGCAGGCGGGTGATATCTTCACCCTGAAAGGTGATCTTTCCCCGGCGCGGCAGGATCTGGCCCACGATGGTGCGCAGCGTCGTCGTCTTGCCCGCACCGTTGGCGCCGACGATGGTGACGATCTCCCCGGCCTTAACGTCAAGGCTGACATCCTGCAGGATGGTGGTCGGGCCATAGCCCGCATCGATGTTTTTAAGCGTGAGCATCGGCAAACTCCTTGCCAAGATAGGCCTCGATCACCTGCGGATCGCGCACAACATCCTGCGGGCGCCCTTGGGCGATCACCTCGCCCGAGGCCAGCACGATCACCCGGTCGGACAGCGACATGACCGCCTGCATGACATGTTCGATGGCGATGATGGACACGCCGCCGTCGCGGATCGACAGCATCAGGTCGATGGCTCGGCGCACATCGGTCTGGTTGATGCCCGCCATCACCTCGTCCAGCAGCAAGACGCGCGGCTCCATTGCCATGACGCGGGCGACCTCCAGCCGCTTCAGGCCGCCGATGGTCAGGCCCCGTGCCTCTGCTTGAAGCAGCGGGCCAAGACCCATCTTCCACGCCGTCTGGCGCGCAGCCTCGCGGGCGTTCTTTTCATCATGGTGGCGGTGGAAGGCGCCGACCATGATGTTTTCCTCTACCGACATGGCAGCGAAGGGTTGCACGATCTGGAAAGTACGGCCCAGACCGAGGGCTGCGAAATCGGCGGGGTTGTTGGGCTGGTGGAACTGCCCGTCCGGGCCGCGAAGCGACACCGTACCCGAATCCTGGGCCAAAAAGCCCGAGATCATGTTGAACACGGTGGTCTTGCCCGCCCCGTTGGGACCGATCATGCCCAGAATTTCGCCCTCGCGCAGAGTAAAGTTGACGTCGCGGGTCACGGCCAGTCCGCCGAAATTCTTGTTCAGCCCTTCGACCCGCAGGATGTCGGACCCGATGCCTGCCCGGTCGGGCGAAGGGGCCTCGGCCGCCTTTGCAGGTGCACTGATCGGGCCGGTCTCGGTCGTCGTCGGCTCGTCGGTGGGGGGCTTTGGGGTGATGAAGCGCTTGATGACACTCATGATGCCGTTGGGCATGAACAGTACGAACATGATCAGCACCATGCCATAGACAAATCCATGCAGCCCGAGAGCGGACGAGCCAAGCGAGGCCCGCGCCCATTCGGTGATCGGGACCAGCAGCACCGCACCCAGCAGCGGGCCGGTGACCGTCCCGATGCCGCCGATCAGCGCGAACATCGCGATCTGGATCGAGAAGACCAGCGAAAACATGGCCGCAGGCTCGATGAAGGTCAGATACATGGCATGGAACGTGCCCAGCATCGCACAGAGCGCGGATGAGATGGCGACCGCGATCAGCCGGACGCGCACGGTGCGCACGCCAGCGGCCTTGGCAGCGGATTCGCGTTCCCGCGTGGCCACCAGATGAAAGCCGAGGCGCGACCGGCGGATCGCCCAGGCCACGGCCAGCGTGATCAGCAGCATGCCGAAGACGATCAACAGCGACGGCCAGCGTTCGCGAAAGACCATCCATGTCCAGCCAAGCCGCAGGTCGATCATCATGCCCGTGGCGCCACCGGTGACACTGGTGAATTGCAGCGCCAGCACGCGCATCACCTCGAGAAAGGCGATCGAGGCCAGTGTAAAGAACGGCCCCTTCAGCCGGAAACATGGATAGGAAATCACCATGCCCACCAAGGCGGCCACGGCGGCCCCCGCGAACATGCCCAGCCAGGGCGAGATGCCTATTTGGAACAGGATCATGCCGACATAAGCGCCGATGCCGTAGAACATCGCATGGCCAAGCGACATCTGCCCGGCAAAGCCGCCAACGATGTTCCAGGCAGTAGACAGGGCCGCGAATAGGCAGATGGTAATGAAAATATGCGACACGAAGGCGTTGTCGATGACCAGCGGGATGACCAGAAGGGCGGCCAGCAGGCCCGCCAGTGCGATGGCGCCGCGGCGCGAGTGGGCCTGGCCGGGGGACGTGTCCGGCCCGGCGGAGATGTCTGAATGGCTCATGACGGGGTCCTCAGGACAGGTGCGACAGGGTCATCCGCTTGCCGAACAGCCCAGAGGGCCGCAGGATTAGGATGACGAGGAAAAGGCCGAAGACGACGGCTTCGCGCAGGCCGGACCCGATGTAATATCCGGCGGCGCTGTCGACGATGCCGATGACCATCGCGCCGAAGAAGGCGCCGGGGATCGACCCCAGACCGCCCAGCACCACCACCACAAAGGCGGTCAGCACGAAATAGGTGCCGATATTGGACGAGGTTGGATAAAGCGGTGCGATCAGCACGGCGGCCAACCCGACACAGGCAGCGCCTAGACCGAAGCTGAGGATATAGATGCGCGGCACGTTCACGCCCATCAACTCGGCGGCGACCCGGTGCTGGGCCACGGCGCGGATGGCGCGTCCGGTCTGGCTGTTCTTGAGAAACAGTTGCAGGGCGATGACCAGCGCGATGGCGGCCAGAAAGATGTACAGCTGCCCGGTCAGGATGCGCACCGGCCCCAGCTCGATGGGCGCGCGCAGGCCGAAGGTCGGGGTATTGGCGATATCGGCGCCATAGGTCAGCAGCGCCAGGTTCATCAGCGCAGTGGACAGGCCGACGGTGGCGAAGATCTGGACATGGTCATCCTCGGCCCCCATTAGCGGCTGGATCAGCAGGCGCTGCGTCAGGGCGCCCAGCACGAACATGGCCGGGACGACCAGAATGACCGAGGCAAAGGGGTGCAGCCCCATGCGCGTGGTGATCATCCAGGTCAGGAACATGCCGACCATCAGGAACTCGCCATGGGCAAAGTTCACGACCTTGACGATCCCGAAGATCAGCGTCAGCCCGATGGCGACGATCGCGAACAGACCCCCCAGCATCAGACCGTTCGTGATGATTTGAAGAAATGTTGTCATGTCTGGCGTCCCCGGAAAAGGGGGGGCGGCACGCCGGCCGCCCCGGCAGGATCAGTTGTTGAAGCGGATCTCGGCGACGGCGGCGTCCTCGGGGAAGATCGTCACCAAACGCCCGTCCTGCCACTGCATGCCCATCATCGTGGCCCGTTCGTTCTGGTTGTTTTCCCCAAACTTCACGCCATAGCCTGCGGCGGTCGCGCCCTGAGGAACGTCCACGGCCTGCATGGCGGCGACGATCTGATCGGGTTCGAACCCTTCGCCGGCAGCGATAGCCTCCAGGATCACCTTGGCGCCGACATAATTGGCCAGCGAGTGTCCCGAACGCGGGGCGGTGCCGTATTTTTCTTCATAGGCGGTGATGAATTCCTCCAGCCCCGGGGTGGCCTCGGTATTAACGGCAAACTGGGTGAAATCGACGTCGAAGACCCCGTCGATCACGTCATGGCCGACCGCATCGGCGGTGGGCTGCATCGAATAGCCGCCACCGCCGCCGATGATCGCCAGCGGCTCGTAGCCAGCCTCGTTCGCCTGCTGCAGGAACAGCACGGAGTCATTCTGGTACGAGGTCTGCAGGACCACATCCACGCCCGCTTCGCGCAGGCTCAGCACGATGGACGACATGTCCACGCTGTTGGCAGCGTAATGCGCCTTGACTGCGACATTTAGCCCGGCCTCTTTCGCGTGGGTTTCCTGATGGCCCGCGACCGAGGTGCCATAGGACGAATCCTCATAGATGATGCCAAGCGTCAGTTCTTCGGGCGACTTGCCCAAACCCGGCGCGATGCTATCTACCAGCAGGGTGATGGAGTCGGCGCCCATATGGGCGGCGGTGGGGTTGGTGCGGAACAGGTATTCCAGACCGCGCCCCGTCACCTCGTCGGCCACGGCGCCCAATTCGAAATAGGGGACCCCCGCCAGTTCGCTGACCTGCGAGGCCGCGATGGCGCGGGCCGACGAATAGCTGCCAAAGATGCCCTTGACGCCGACAAAGGAAATCAGCCGGCGCGCCTCGCCGGTGGCCTGATTGTTGTCGACCGCATCGCCGCGTTCCAGCACAATCTGTTCGCCCTGCAGGCCGCCTGCGGCGTTAATTTCATCGACGGCGATCTCCAGCCCGCGGGCGCTCTCCTCGCCCAGCAGGGCCAGCGGGCCGCTGATCGGATAGAGAGAGCCGAACTTGACCTCGGCGAGGGCGGGCGAGGCAAGAGCCAGCGCAAGGGCGGTGCCTGTCAGATAGGTCTTGATGGTCATGATGATATCCTCCCAGATATGTGGTCAGTAATTCAGTGCCTGTTTGCCGGTGAAGCTGGTGACAGGCGGATAGGCACGTTCGTCGGTGACGACGTCGATGACGGTCACCTCGTCCGAGGCCAGCGCATCGCGCAGTGCCGGGGCCAACTGATCGACATGATCGATGCGGACCCCGGTGACGCCGCAGGCGCGTGCGATGGCGGCATGATCGACGGGGTCGAAATGCACGACGTCGGTATGGCTTCCGAACAGGCTTAGCTCGGCATGTTTCTGATAGCCGAGGATCTGGTTGTTCAGCACCACCACCACGACCGGCAACCTCATGCGGCGCGCGGTCTCGATCTCGGCCCAGACATGAGCGAACCCGCCGTCGCCGGTCAGGCAGATTACCGGGGCATCGGGACGCGCTGCCTTGGCGCCGATGGCATAGGGCAGCCCCCAGCCCAGCCCCGCCAGTCCGCGCGGGGTCAGCACGCGCTGACCGGGCCTGCGGATGGTGATGCCATCCGCCACCCAGATCGAGGAATAGGATGCGTCGGCCACCACCACCGTGTCGGGCGTGATCAAGCGGTCGATCTCGGCCACCACCCGCTCGGGGCGCAGGGGCGAGGCTTCGGACGCGGCTTGCATGCGGGACGCAGTGGCCAGCGCCTCGCGGATCCGGCCTTCGGTCACAGGGCGGGCAGACTGGCGGGGGGCAAGGTCATGGGCGGACAGGGCGGCGGTCAGTCCCTCCAGCCCAAGGCGCGCATCACCGACCAGACGCAGGGCGGGATAGTTGCGCCCGACCTCGGCCCCGTCAATGTCCAGATGGATATAGCGGGCGGTGCGGGGATACAGGCTCCAACTGTCGGTGCCGTTCTGGTTGGTGCGCGTGCCCGCCAGCACGATGACATCGGCGTCACCCACCATCTGCGCAAGCCCCTCGGCCCGCGCGCCGGGTCCCATGAAATAGCTCACGACGCCAAGGGACAGGGGATGAGTCTCGTCCACCGACCCCTTGCCCATGACGGTGGTGGCGACGGGGAATCCCAGGTCCTGCAGCCGGGCCAGTGCTGCATGGGCGCCTGCCGAATGCACGCCGCCGCCCGCGACGATCAGTGGGCGCTGCGCTCCGGCAAGCAGCTGCGCCGCCTCAGCCAGACGCGCCGGATCGGGAGCTGTGGGATCAAGCGGATAATGCCCAAACCCCTCGCGCTCGGTATTGGGGGCAGCCGTTTCCTCGTCGAACAGATCGACCGGGACCATTAGCACCGCCGGACCCGCCCGGCCCGTGGCGGCCGCAACAAAGGCCATGTCGATGTAATCTTCCAGCCGCGAGATCTCGGACACGCGGCGCACCCATTTGGCGACCCCTTGGAACAGCGCCAGATGGTCCAGTTCCTGAAACGCATTGCGGTCGGTGTTTAGACGATGCACGTCCTGCACGATGGCGACGATGGGGATCGAAGCCTTCAGCGCCTCGGCCAGACCGGGCACCAGCAGGGTCGCGGCGGGGCCGTTCTGCGCTGTCACCACAGCCACACGGCCCGACAGGCGCGCATAGGCATCGGCCATCGCGGCGCCCGCGTTTTCGGTGCGATAGCCGACCTGCGTGATCCCGAAATTCGGGGCCGCCAGAAACAGGGCCGAGGGGATCGACTGGCCGAAGACCTGGGTGACCCCGTGGCGTTGCAATGCGCGGGCCACGATCTGCGCCCCTGTCCGGGTGGGTGTATGGGCGTCCTTCATTCCGTCACTCCTTGGTGCAGGCGGGGGTTGTTAGGATGATCTTGCCGGCATGGGCCGAGGCCTCCAGCCGGGCATGGGCCGCGCGCACGTCGCCCAGATCGAAGGTGGAATCGATCAGCGGGTGCGCGCCCCCCGTCATGATCAGCGGCAGGACCTGATCCTCGACCGCGCGGGCCAGCACGGCCTTCATAGCCACGGGACGCGCGCGCAGGGTCGATCCGGTCAGGGTCAGTCGCTTGAACAGCAGCGGCCCCATATTCATCTGCGCCTGCGAACCCTGCTGAAAGGCGATCTGGGCGATGCGCCCGTCCTCGGCCACCAGATCCAGATTGCGCTGCATATAGGGGCCGCCGACCATGTCGAGGATCACCTCGGGGCCGCGGCCCCCGGTCAGGGCGCGCGCCTCGGCCACGAAATCGCCCGTGCGGTAGTTGAGCGATGCGCTGGCCCCGATCCGTTCGGATGCGCGGCATTTGTCATCGCTGCCGCAGGTGGTGATGACACGTGCGCCCAAGGCGCGGGCCAGCAGCGTCGCGGTGACGCCGATGCCCGATGTGCCGCCATGGATCAAGACGGTTTCCCCTGCGGTCAAGCCAGCGCGCTGGAACAGGTTGCTCCAGACCGTGAAATAAGTCTCGGGGATACCGGCGGCCTCGATCATGGACAGGCCATCGGGGATGGGCAGGCAGACATCGGCCTGCACGACGGCCTCGTGCGCATAGGCCCCGCCCGCGACCAGCGCCATGATCCGGTCGCCCGGACGAAAGCGGGTGACATCGGGGGACGTGGCCATGACCTCGCCCGACAGTTCCAGGCCAAGGACATCGGTGACCCCGGCGGGCGGGGGATAGGCCCCTTCGCGCTGCATGGCGTCGGGGCGGTTCACGCCGGCGGCATGGACGCGGACATGCATCTCGCCGTGTTTCAGAGTCGGCAACGTACGGGTGACGATGTCCAGCACCTCGGGACCGCCGGGTCGCGTTGCCACGACTGAGGGAATCTGCATGTCTGTCATTCTGGTGTCTCCTGCGGGAACAGCATCACTTTCTGGGCGGCGCGGCTGCGGGCCAGGTCAAAGCCTTGCCGCGCCTGCGACAAGGGCAGGCGGTGTGAGATCATGCCCGCGTAGCGTCCGGGGTCCGCCGCCAGCCGGGCGATCGCCTCGGCAAAGGCTTGGCGGGTGGAGTCATGTGTGCCGCGCAGTTGCTTCTTGCCGCGCACCAGCAGATTCAGATCAAGCGACAGCGCAGCGCCATGGATGCCTGCGACGGTGACGACGCCGCCCGAGCGCACTGCTTGCAGCGCTTCGATGACGCTGCTCGGATGGCCGGTTGCCTCGATTACGATATCGGGCGCGGCGCCCAGATGGCGGGCGATAGCCTGGGGCAGGGCGCTGTCGCGCAGATCGGCACAAGCATCGACCCCCATGGCGCGGGCTCGGTCCAGCCGGAGCGTGTCGTTCAGCCCCACCAGCAACACATGGGCGCCGCGCGCCTGCGCCACCAGCGCGATGCCCAGCCCGATGGGGCCGGGGCCCAGCACCGCCACGCGATGGCCAGGTTGAACAACGGCCACATCTACCGCCGTGACCGAAACCGCCAGAGGCTCGGCCAGCGCGGCGACATCAAGCGGCAGATCGCGGGGCAGGGCGCGCGCATTGTCCGCAGGGATCGCGACCAGTGGCGCAAAGCCGCCATCTAGATGCAGCCCGATGATGCGCCGAGCGGTGCACCCCTGCGGATCGTCCGCCCGGCAGGCCGGGCAGGCGCCGCAGGTTATGGTGGGCTTGCAAACGACCGGGTCGCCGGGTGCGAGATCCGTGACGTCTGCACCCACGCTGTCCACGATACCTGCGAATTCATGACCCAATGTTAGCGGCAGGCTGGATGCCATGAAGTTATAGGACGCGTCCCAGGCATCCGCATGCAGGTCGCTGCCACAAATCCCGGCGGCATGGACCGTGACGACGATCCAGCCCGGTTGTGGCATGGCAGGTGCCGGTTGATCGGTCAGATCGATCCCCGCAGCGGGGGTGATTTTGCGTAAGGCTAGCATAAGATCCCCCGATGGCGCATTTGGCTCCTCAACCGCATCATGCGCCGCATTGATGTTATATGTAACTTGTTATAACACTCAGTCAACCAAAATCTGCCGACTTGGCAGTCAGAGGACCTATAGAATGAACGAACCCTTTGAAAACGGTTGGATAAAGCCGATTCAGCGTCAGAACCTGAGCGAGCTGGCCTATACCAATCTGCGCCGCGCGCTGATGGAGGGGCGGATGAAGCCTGGCGACGACCTGCCGCTGCGGCCTATTTCCAAAAGCTTTGGTATCAGTGCGACGCCGATGCGCGAGGCGCTGCTGCGTCTGGTGACCGAGCGCGCGCTGGACATCGACGGCAAAGGCCGCATCTCGGTCCCGCATCTGACCCGGGCGACGCTGGTCGAGATCCGCACCGTGCGCGGCTTTCTAGAAGGCAACGCCGCGCGGCAGGCCGCCCTAACCGCCCCCCCCGAGGCTGTGGACGCGCTGGAACGGATTCATGCCGATCTGGCCGCCGCGCAGGATGGCGGCGATTTCGAACGTGCCATTGGGCTGAACACCTCCTTTCACCTCAAGCTGTGCGAAATCGCACGCCTGCCCGTGTCCTATGAGGTCGTTTCCAACCTGTGGGTGCGCTGCGGCCCTCTGCTGTCGCATCTGTATGATGGCGGGCTACCGCCGAACTGGGACCCCCATCCCCATGTCCGCATCGTCACCGCCATCCGCGCGCGTGACCCGGATGCGGCCTATGACGCGCTGAACATGGATATCGACGGCGGCGGCGCGGGCCTCCTGGCTCATGTCCGCGACTGAGGGCGCTTAAGCCAGCGCATCCGCGATCAGCCCAAGGGGATGGCGTGGGGCGATCCCGCTGAGGCGTTCGGCCTGACAGCGGCAGGAAAACCCCGTCGCGGCGACGGTGACGTCGCCCTCGACCACCGCGCGCCATGACATGTCGTAAAGGCGACGAGAGACCGTCTGGTGACGCGTCTGATGCCCGAACAGACCCGCCATGCCGCAGCAGCCGCTGGCCTGAGCTTGAGCTGTCATCCCAAGCGCCGACAGGACGCCCGCCCACGCGGCCCCGCTGCCGGGATCGGCGGCGCTTTCGGTGCAATGGGACATGATCCGGACGGGCGGGGCGTGGCGGGCCTGCGGAAAGCTTCGGCCCTGTGCCAACTCGCGTGCCAGAAACTCTTGCGCCAGCAGCACGGGCGGCGCGCGGTGGCCGGCCTTGGGGTAATCCTGCCGCAGCATCATCACGAAGGCCGGATCCAGCCCGATCATCGGCACGTCCGAGGCCGCGCCCTTTTGCAGCGCCGCAACCAGCCGGGCGGCCATGTCGTCGAAACCCCGCCGGGCACCCAGATTTTGCGCAGCCTTCCCGGCGGGCTGCATGTCCACCAACAGCGGGCGATAGCCAAGCGCCTCCAGCCCGCCGATGGCATCGCGGGCGACGGCCTCGTCGAAAAGGGCCGTGAACCAGTCCTGCCACAGAAGCACCGTGCCCTCGGGCAGCGGTCCCCCCAATTCCTTAAGCGCGATCCGATAGCGGTTCTCGATCCTCCTCGCCAGCACCTCAGGCAGGTCCACGACGCCCAGCACCCGCTCGGCCACCCGCCGCGCCATGGGCCAGACCGGTCGCAGCGACGGCGAAAGGCGCAGGGCCAGCGGGCTGGCCCGCTCGGCCAGCAGCACCAGCCAGTCGGGCAGGGGGCGGCGGCGGTGGGCATAATGATCGGCATAAAAGGCCGCGCGCATAGTGGGAATGTCAACCTGCACCGGGCAAGTAGAGGCGCAGGCTTTGCAGCCCAGACAGGTGTCTAACACGCCTAGCAAATCAGCCCTTGCCTGCATGCTGCCTCCATCGCGCCCGGTACGCCACGCCCGCAATGCATCGGCACGGCCTTTAGGCGAATGGCGCAGATCGCCAGTCGCCTTGAAGGACGGGCACATCGGCACTGTCGCCTTGTAGCTGAGGCATTGCGCGTTGCCGTTGCAGCGAAAGGCTTTCTCGAGCGGATCGCCGAGTGCGGCGTTGAAGGCGCGGAATGGGGTGGTAGCGATACCCATCCGGTCGCGCGTCAAGGTGACCAACTTGCCAGGATTGAAACGCTCCTGTGGGTCGAAGGCCGCCTTGACCTGCTGTAGGGCGGCGTAGGCCTCGGGGCCCAAAAATTGCGGAAGATAGGCGCCGCGTACGCCCTTGCCATGTTCGCCCCAGAAAATGCCGCCGTGCCGCTCTACCAGATCGAAGATTGCATCGGACACCGCCACCAGCCGGTCCCGGTCCTGCGCCAGATCGATGTTCAGCGCCGGGCGGATATGCAGGCAGCCCACATCGACATGGCCATAAATGCCGAAACCCAGCCCATGGGCGCGCAGAATTGCTAGAAATTCGTCGATGAAGGCGGGCAGGGTCTCGGGCGGGACGACGCAATCCTCAACGAAGGCCACCGGGCGGCTTGGCCCATCCACCTTGCCTAAAAGCCCCACCCCCGCCGAGCGGATCGCCCACAAATCGGCAATCTCGGCGCTGTCGCGGGCCTGATGCAGGGCGGTCAGGCCTGGCAGGGTGGCCAGTCGGGCCATGCAGGTAGCGATCCGTGTCTCGATCGCGCCCGCATCATGGCCATTAAATTCGATAAACACATAGGCCACATGGCCTGCCGGGCGCAGCGCGACGGGCAGGCGCGTCAGGATGCCCGCGCCCTCGGCGATCTGCTGGACCCATTCATCCATCACCTCGATCGCGGTCGGATCATCGGCCAAGAGGGGCGTCGCCGCCGCCAGCGCGTTGCGGAAACTGTCGAAACCCGCGACGATCAGACGCTTTTCCGGCTCGATCCGGCGCAGCTTGACGCGGATGCGGGAGATCGGGCCAAGCGTGCCCTCGGCCCCCAGAAACAGCCGCCACCATTCGAAACCGCCCCCCTCGGGGCAGGCGCGTTCCAGATCGTATCCAGTAAAGCGCCGGTTCAGCTTGGGGGTCGCTGCAATAAACGCCGCGCGCCCGTCGCGCGCACCCAGCTCGACGGCGGCCAGCAGGGGCCGCGCCCAGTCCGGCGCGGGCGACAGGCTGGACAGCAGCCCTTCGGGCCGCGCAATCTCCAGCCCGAGCACGTTGTCCGAGGTCTTGCCATAGATCCGCGACCCCTTCCCCGAGGCATCGGTGGACACCATCCCCCCGATCGTGCAGCGCGTCGAGGTCGAGGTTTCGGGCGCAAAGAACCAGCCGTGCGGGCGAAGCGCATCGTTCAGTGCGTCCAGAACGACCCCCGGTTCGACATCGGCCCAGCCTGCATTAGCATCGATCTGCAGAATGCGGGTCATGTGGCGGCGCATGTCCAGAACAAGTCCCTGATTAAGACTTTGACCGTTGGTGCCGGTGCCGCCGCCCCGTGCGGTCAGGGCGACGTCGGCAAAGGCCGGATCGTCCAGAACCCGCAGCGCGCGCACCACATCATCCGCATCGCGTGGCGCGGCAATCAGGTCGGGGGTGATCTGATAGACCGAATTATCAGTGGACATGGCCGCGCGCAGGGCATGGTCGGCCTCGATCTGACCAGTAAAGCCTGCGGTCCTGAGGGCGGCGGTCAGATCGCCGGTCAGGGTGTCGGGAAAGATCAGATCGCGCATGGGGCCTCCGGGCGGTTTCCCCCTTGAAGCACAAAACACTACTTCGTAAAAATGGAATAAAATGACGACAGGTTCACAAAATACGAATATCGGCCTGCGCCATCTGCGCGCCGTGCACGCGGTGCGGGACGAGGGGTCGTTCGCCCGCGCTGCCGAGCGCCTGGGCGTCGTGCCCTCGGCCCTGTCGGAAACCATCCGCCAACTAGAAGAGGCCGCAGGCCTGCCCCTGTTCGACCGCCGCATGCGGCCGCCCCAGATCACACCTGCCGGCCGCGATTTTTTGGTCGAGACCGCGCCGGTGCTGCAGGACATGGCGCGGGCAATGGCGCGGATGCAGGACCGGGCGCGGTTGGGATCGGGGCGGCTGAGCATCGGGGCCTCGCCCTCGGCCATCCGCGATCTGCTGGCCCCGGCGCTGCGGGTCTTTCGCTGCGATCATCCGGGGGTCGAACTGATCGTGCATGACGGCCCTGCCGACCAACTGGCCCAAGAAGTGGCTGAAGGCGTGTTAGATCTGGCGATTGCGGGCCATTCGGGTGACACGCCCCTACTGCATTACCGCCCCATCACACAGGACCCGTTTGGCCTAGCGGTGCCGCAGGGGCATCCACTAACGCAGCTCGAGCGTGCACCGGGGCTAGAAGATATTGACCCAGATACCCTGATCCATTTGGAGGGTATGACCGGCACTTCGAGACTGCTGGCGAGCTATGCTGACTTGCCCGAGACATTCAGGACCGGGCCGGTGCGGGTACAATCGACCTTTGGCCAGCTGTGCCTGATCCGTTCGGGAGTGGGGATAGGGCTGTTACCGCGCAAAGCAGTGCTCTTGTTCGACGATCCCAACATCGTCTTTCTACCCATCAAGGGACTAAGTTTGGCACGTACGATTTCGCTGATCTGGCCCGCGCGCCGGGCGATGTCACATATCACCACCCGGTTCATCGAAATTTGGCAGAGGTCCGTGTCTTGAATGAGCTTCAATGTGTAACCTATGTCGCGAGCGTGCCGAGAGATGATCCCACAATCATCAGCGCAGACGATGCTGTCATACCTCTCACATGGGTCTTTAATAGCTTGCGGGCGAGGCTGTCCTATCGGGGCGCACCCGAGCAGCCCCTTTACAGCTGCAGCGCCAGCGCGGCGCCCGATGATGCTGCCGAGCCCAGTTCCGACGCGCTAGGTAAAGGCTCCATGATCGTGCAACAGAAGCGGATCTGACATTGGGCGGGATCATGTAGGCTGCGGGGGCGTAGGTGAGTTGTTTCGCCCGATTTTCACGCAACGATCAGGCAACGACGCTCTAATGCAGTTGCAGCGGTAAACTACTTGCGGGTGATCGGACGCCGGGCCTCAGTTGCCCACGACGTTAAATGCGCCTAAGTTCTTTTTTTACCCGCCATGGGGACGCGGCGACAAATGAGATGCAGTCAATGACTGACCCTGTTTTAGCTCTGCCTTTCACCTGCGACAAGCGCTCGGTCACCGGGGATCTGGGGGTGGTGGCGACCAACTCGCCCCTGGGCTCAATGGCGGGGTCCGCGATACTGGCGGCGGGCGGCAATGCCGTCGATGCAGCAGTCGCGGCCCTTCTGACGCTGACGGTGGTCGAGCCGATGATGGTTGGCATCGCCGGGGGCGGGATCAGCCATCTGCGGCTGTCGGACGGGCGCCATGTGGTCGTCGATGCGCTGTCAGTGGCCGGGCAAGGGGCGCGGCCCGACATGTTCACGCCCGTCTCGGATGAACCGCCCCATGACATGGACACGATCAACCGACGCAACCTGGTGGGCCCTTCGGCAGTGGCCGTGCCGGGTAACCTGCGCGGCTGGTGCCTGATGCAGCGCCGCTATGGCCGACTGCCTTGGTCCGATGTGGTGGAGCCCGCGATCCAGGCGGCCGCGCGCGGCTTCCAGGTCAGCCCTTACCTGAACGGCGCGCTTGGCGAACATGGCGCCGATCTGCTGGCCGATCCGGTGATTGCGGGCCTGCTGATGCCCGATCGGACCCCGGCTGCGGTGGGCAGCCGGATGGTCATGGGCGATTACGCCGACAGCCTGCGGCTGGTGCAGGTGCAGGGCGACGCGGCGCTGCATGGCGGCGATCTGGGCCGGGCGCTTGCCGACCGGCTGGCCACGGGCGGCGCCGATGCGGGCCATGTCACGCTGGCCGATCTGAGCGCCTATCGCGCGATCGAGCGCGAGGCTATTACTGGCACCTATCGCGGCCACCAGATCGTTGGTCCGCCGCCGCCCGCCTCGTCGGGCGTGCATATTGCACAGATGCTGAACATGCTGGAGATGCATGACATCCGCGCCATGGGCTTTGGCACGCCGGAGACGCTGGCGCTGCTGGCCGAGGTAATGCGCGTGGGGTTCGAGGACCGCCGCGCCGCCTCGGGTGATCCTGCCTTTGTCGATGTGCCGGTCGGGCGTTTCACCTCCAAGGATTACGCCGCCGCCTGTCAGGGCCGCATGCATATGCACACCGGGGCCCTGCCGCCGGGCGGGCATGAAAGCCGCGACACCACCCATGTCACCGTGGCCGACCGCGACGGCAACATCGTCACCGCCACCCATACGCTGAACGGGCTGTTCGGGGCGCGCTTCATGGTGCCGGGGACGGGGATCATCCCCAACAACTATATGCTGAACTATGACCCTCATCCCGGGCGGGCGCTATCGATCCTGCCGGGCAAGCGGGTGCCGACCTCGATGGCGCCGATGATCGTGCTGCGCGACGGGCGGCCCCGGTTCGCGCTTGGCCTGCCGGGCGGGGTGCGTATCTTCCCCTCAGCGCTCCAGGCGATCGTCAACCTGATCGACCATGGGATGAGCCTGCAACAGGCGGTAGAGGCGCCGCGCCTCTGGACCCAAGGCCAGCATCTGGAGCTAGAGCCCGCCTATGCGCCCATGGCCCCCGTCCTTCGGGTGATGGGATACGAGGTGCGCCTGCCCAAGACGATCGGCGGCGGCATGAATGCAGTGGGCTTTGCACCCGACGGCATGATGACCGGCGCCGCATGCTGGCGGGCCGATGGCACGGTCATCGCCCATGGCGGCGGTCTGGCCCGACCCGGCGTCCGCTTCAAGATCTGACCATAGGAGATTTCATGCCCCGCATCGTCCTTCTGGACCCCTCGGACCCGGCCCGGCTGGACCGCATCCGGCCCTTTCTGCCGCAAAGCTGGGATCTGACGACCGCGCTTTCGCGCAACCCGGACGACCAGATCGCGGCGCTGCAGGGCGCCGGTTTCGCGATCACCGGCGATGTACCGGTGACCGCCGCGATGATGGCCGTGCCGGGGCTGCGCGCGGTACACAAATGGGGCGTGGGCTTTGACGGGATCGATCTGGACGCCGCGTCCCAGCACGGGGTCCGGGTGATGCGGACCACCGGATCGAACGCGGTGACGGTGGCAGAAACCACCCTCGGCCTGATCCTGGCGGTCAACCGCAACATCGCGCGCGGCCATCTGGCGGTGCAGCGCGGCGAGTGGCCCAAATCGCAGCTGGGTGCCATCTCGATGCGGCTGTCGGGGCGGACGGTGGGCATCGTCGGCATGGGTCATATCGGCAAGGCGCTGGCGCGGCTGCTGACGGGGTTCGGCTGCGAGATCCTTTACACCAAGCGCACCCCCCTGCCGCCCGGGGAAGAGGCCGAGACCGGCGCCCGCTTTGCCAGCCTGCCCGATCTGCTGGCGACCTCGGACGTGGTGACGCTGAACTGCGAGCTGAACGAGACCACCCGCAACATGATCGACGCCGACCGGCTGGCCTTGATGAAGCCCGACGCGATTCTGGTCAATGCCGCCCGCGGCGGGGTGATGGTCGAGGCCGATCTGGCCGACGCAATCCGCGCAGGCCGGTTGCGCGGCGCCGGTGTGGACGTGTTCTCAGTCGAGCCGATCACCCCCGACAATCCTTTGTTGGGGCTTGAAAATGTCATCCTGACCCCGCATCTGGCGGCCATTTCAGCGGACGGTTTCGCGCCAACCCTGCAGCGGATGATGGACAACCTACAGGCCGTCGCCACGGGCCATCCCCCGCGAGAAGGCGATATTTTGGTCTAGGCGGGATCCGGCAGATCCAGACTCTCGTCCGATGCGATCGTACGGGCAATGCGCCGCGCAATCGCGATGAAATCCAGCACGAGGGGCGATGCCTCGCCCGCAGGCCAGGCCACCGACAGCTCGACTGCGCGGGGCAGTTCCGGCACCGGGCGGAACGCCAGATAGGGTGAGTGGATGTTTTGGATCCATGCCGGCATAATCGCGATCCCCAGCCCGGAGGCCACCTGCGTCGCCATGGTCAGCGTATGCGTGCATTCCTGCACGATGCGCGCCTGCAGACCGGCGCGACGCAATTCGCCCATCAGGATGGTCGAATAGTTCGCGCCCAAGATCGGGGCGTAGCCGATCATCGCCTCGCCCTCAAAATCGCGCAACGCTAGCTCGGTCTTGGCGACCAGCCGATGGTTGCGGGGCAGGGCGGCGACGAACCCCTCGCGCAGCAGCGGCTCGACCTGCATATGGGCGGCCTGATGGGTGGGGCGGATAAAGGCGATGTTGATGTCGCCTGTCTCCAGCACCCGCAACTGTTCCGAGGTGCCCAGATGCACGACATCCACGATCACCGCGGGCCACGCCTTGCGGAATTCGGACAGGATCGGCGGGATCACATGGGTCATCGCCATATTGACCCCCGCGACCACGATCCGCCCGGTGGTCTCGCTGGCCATGGCGCGGGTATGGGCCAGCGCACGTTCCATGCCATCCAGCAAGGTGCGGGCGTGGCGCAGCAGCGTCTCACCCGCCGCCGTCAGTCGGGTGCGCCGGGTGGTGCGGTGAAACAGCGCCACGCCAAGCCGTTCCTCCATCGCGCGGATCTGCTGGCTGAGAGGCGCCTGCGCAATTCCTAGGCGTTCCGCCGCACGGCCGAAATGGAGCTCTTCGGCCAAACAGACGAAATAGCGCAGCTGACGCAGGTCGATCCCAGCATTCATATGCAGAACATATCAATTAATAGGTTAATTGGGATTTGATTCGGATAGAATCACGTGGTTCGGTCAGGGCTTATCCTAGGGAAAGCCTGCATGACGAGGTTCTGGCTGATCAAATTCGCTCGCACGGTGCTAACCTTATGGTTCGTCGTCACCTTCGCCTTTGTGGTGCTGCGCACCTCGGGTGATCCGGTGGTTGCGCTGCTGGGCGCCGATGCCATGCCCGACGAGATCGAGCATTTCCGCGAACTTTGGGGCCTCGATCAGCCGTTGTTCGTGCAATACCTCAGCTATATCGGGCAGATGGCCACCGGCCAGTTCGGTGTGTCGCTGCGCGACAGTCGGCCCGTCATGGACATCATTCTGGAACGGCTGCCAGCCACGGTGCAGTTGGGGCTGGCAGCCTTTGCGTTGGCGGCGCTGGTGGGCATTCCGGCGGGCATCCTTGCGGCGCTGCGCCGGGGCGGCTGGCTGGACCGCGCGATCATGGCGCTGGCGGTCTTCGGCTTCGCGCTGCCGAATTTCTTTCTGGGCATCCTGCTGATCCTGCTGTTCTCGCTGACCTGGCAGATCCTTCCCTCGTCCGGTAGCGGCACGTTCCGGCATCTAATCATGCCCGCCGTGACACTGGCGACATTCACCGCAGGGACGCTGGCGCGGTTCACGCGCTCGGCTATGCTGGAGGTGCTGGAGCGCCCCTATATGCGCGCAGCGGCGGCCAAGGGCGTACCCGCGTGGAAGCGCGTCTTGCTACATGCGCTGCCCAATGCGGCAATCCCCATCGTGACGGTAATCGGCCTCAACCTGGGCCAACTGGTCGCGGGCGCCATCGTCGTCGAAACAGTCTTTGCATGGCCCGGCATTGGGCGGTTACTGGTCATCGCCGTGTCGCAGCGCGATCTGGCGGTCGTACAAGGGCTGGTGCTAGTGATCGCCGTGACCATGGTCCTGGCCAACCTGATGGTCGATCTGCTGTATGGGGTTCTGGACCCGCGCATCCGTGAGGCCGCACGATGAAGAGCATGCAACGCCCCGGCCTGCCGGTCCTGTTTGCGGGGGCCATCCTGTTCGCCTCGGTTCTCGTGGCGCTGGTGGGCAACGTCTTTACCCCCCATGCGGTGACCGATCAAGCGCTGCTCAGCCGCCTGCAACCGCCCGCCTTCATGGGCGGGCAGGCAGAATTTCCCCTGGGTACCGACCGGATTGGGCGCGACATGGTCACCCGGCTGGTCGCGGGTCTGCAGATGTCGCTGTCGGTGGCGCTGATGGGCACCCTGATCGGCGCGGTCTTTGGCACGCTGGTGGGCTTTGCCGCCGCGCATTTCCGCGGGCTGGTCGAAGAGGCGCTGATGATGCTGGTCGACTTTCAGGCCTCCCTGCCGTTCATCCTGATCGCCCTGACGCTGCTGGCTTTCTTTGGCAATTCGATGGTGCTGTTCGTCATCCTGATGGGCATGTTTGGGTGGGAAACTTATGCCCGTCTGGCGCGCGGCGTGGTGCTGTCGGCCCGCGCCCAGCCCTATGCCAAGGCGGTCGAGGCTTTGGGTGCCGGGCCGGGCCGCCTTTACGGGCTGCATATCCTGCCCAACATTGCCTCGGCGCTGATCGTTCAGGTGACCCTGACATTTCCGCAGATCATCCTGTTGGAAACCTCGCTGTCCTTTCTGGGACTGGGCATCCAGCCGCCCAACATCAGTCTGGGCCAAATTCTTGGCGACGGGCGGGACTATCTGTCCACCGCCTGGTGGATCTCGGTCTGGCCGGGGCTGCTTATTTTCCTGATCACCCTGTCCATGTCGATCCTGGGCGACGCCCTGCGCGACCGGCTGGACCCGATGCTGAAGACACGCACGAGCTGACATTTTTCATACGGGAGCGCCGCAGATGATCACCAGACGTACATTCGCGAAGTATTCGATCGGCACGGGGGCCGCGACCCTACTGATGCCTTATAGTCGGGCCATGGCGCAGGGCGCCAACCGACCAGAGGTGACGATCGCGGTCGACAACCTGTGGGCCAACCTGAACACCATCAACGGCATCTCGACCACGACGCGGCGGTTCTTTCCCAACATCTACAGCCATCTAGTGGAACGGGACTATATCGCCGATGAACAGGGGCTGTCGCTGGTGCCCGGGCTGGCGACCGAATGGACCCAGAACGGCAATGTCTGGACGCTGAAGCTGCGCGAAGGGGTGCGGTTCCACAATGGCGAGGTGATGACCGCCGAGGATGTGGCCTTTACCCTCGGCGCGGAACGGCTGTGGGGTGAAAACCCGTTCGAGCCGCGCGGCAAGACCTTTACCGCCGGTTTCGTCCGGGTCGAGGCCATCGACGATCTGACCGTCGAGATCGAGACCGAGCGAGAGGATCCCTATATTCCCGGCAAGTTGACCGGCTATATCGGCTTCGTCGTCCCCAAGGCCGCCTATCTCGAGATGGGCGTGGACGCCTTTGGGCAGGCCCCCATCGGCACCGGCCCCTATCGCGTAACCCTGTTCCGGTCCGGCGACGTGCTGGAGATGGAGGCGTTCGACGACTATTGGGACGGCCCGCCGCCCGCCGCCAAACTGACATGGCAGATCGTGCCGGAATTCGCCGGGCGCATGGCCGGGCTGGTGTCGGGCGAATTCGAGTTTATGGCCAACATCCCCACCGATCAGGAGGCTCAGATGGCCTCTTATGACGGGGTGACGGTCGCGCGGGCCCTGGCGGGCAACTATCCGGCCTTCGCCTTCAACACCCGCCCCGACCCCGAGGACAATCCGCTGGTCGACGTGAACCTCCGCAAGGCCATGGTGCAGGCCATCGACATGGATGCGATCGTGCAGGCCCTGTTCGGGGACACGACCTTCCACCCCGCCGTGCCGTTCAACTTTCCCGAATACGGCGATTTCTACGACCCCGACATGGTCAACCCGCTGCCCTATGATCCGGCCGCGGCGCAGGCGCTGGTCGAGGCCTCGGGCTATGACGGGCAGCCCCTGCGCTGGCACATCACCCGCCAGTTCTATCCCAATTACGAGGCCGCCGCCGAGATCATGATTGAGATGTGGCGGCAGGTCGGCGTCAATGTGCAAGCGGTCATTCTGGACAATTTCGAACTGGTCTATCAGCGGCCCTATCACCTGATGAACATGTCGATGTCGACCGATTTCATCCCCGGCGATCCCTATCAGCCGCTGTGGCTGGACTGGGGCCCGACGGCAAGCCGCTCGACCGCGCATTGGAAAACCTGGGACCCCTCGCCCGAATATCTGGCAGCAGGGGAAGAGTTCGAGCAGGCGACGGATTTCGAAACCCGCAAGGCGGCCTATCTCAAGCTGTCGCAGGCATGGCAGGACGTGACGCCGGGCTATTACATGTGGAAAAGCGTCTACAACTGGGCACACCGGTCCAACATCACCTTCGTGCCGCGCCCGGATGGTGAAATGCGGATGTTCGGCGATTACCTGGCGCTGTTTTCGTGAAACATGCGCTGAAAGACATGACGGTTGCGGAATTCCGCGACCGTCTGGCGGAGGAGCCGGTGATCCTGTTGCCCTTGGGCAGCCATGAGGAACAGGGCCCGCACGCGCCCATGGGCGACTACCTGCTGGCCGAAGCGATCGCCCTGCGCGCGGCCGAGCTGTCCGGCGCGGTGGCGGCGCCCTGCCTGCCCTTCGGACATGCGGATTTCTTCCGGGGCTTTCCGGGCGGCATCCAGCTGCGCGCACCGACCTTCCGCGCCGTCCTGACCGACATGATCGAGGCGTTTCTGGATCATGGCTTGCCGCGCATCCTGATCCTAAACGGGCATTCGACCAACGCGCCCCTGATCGACGAGGTGGCGCGGGGATTGCGGCGGCAGCGGGGCGTCGCGGTCGCCTCGGTCGATCTATGGCGGTCGATCCCGGACGCGCTGTGGACGCAGATCTATGGGGCGGACGCCGCGCGGGCGCGCGGGCATGGCGGCGATCCGGTCACCTCGGTCTCGATGTATCTGCGGCCCGACATGATGCGACCCGACCTGATCCGGCACGCGCGGCCCGCGACGGCGATGGGCCTGCCCGTGGCCGGGGTCGGGGGCGTGCGGATGGACGGCCTGCCCGTCAACCTGCCGCTGGACGCGCATGAGGTGAACGGCGACGGCATGCTGGGCGGCGACGCCGCCCTCGCCTCGGCGGCGGCGGGGCAGGCGATTTTCAATCATCTTGCCGGGCATTGCGCAGCGGTGGCCCGCCATCTGAGCCGCTGCGATCCCTGCCAGCCGATGTCCGGGCCCATATCAGAACCGATGCCGGAACAGGGGGGCGCGCCATGACCGGATCGCTGTTGCAGATCGACAACCTGTCGGTGCCGCTGCCCAAGGGCGCCGATCGTCCCTTTGCGGTTCAGGATCTGTCCCTGACCCTGAACCGTAGCGAGATCCTTTGCATCGTGGGCGAGACCGGATCGGGCAAGTCGCTGACAGCGCTGGCCGCCATGGGGCTTTTGCCCAAGAACCTGCCCCGCGCGACCGGGCGCATCGCGTTCGAAGGCACCGACCTGCTGCAGATCCCCGAGGCGGAACGGATGCACCTGTCGGGCCGGCGGCTTGCGATGGTCTTTCAAGAGCCCATCGCCTCGCTTAACCCGGTCTATCGCGTGGGCGATCAGGTGGCCGAGGTCATCGGCCTGCATTCGGACCTGAGCGCCGCGCAGATCCGCCAGCGCGTGCTGGACCTGTTCACCGAGGTGCGCCTGCCCGATCCGCAGGCGTTAATGCGCGCCTATCCCCATCAGCTGTCGGGCGGCCAGTGCCAGCGGGTCATGATCGCGACCGCGCTGGCCATGGACCCCGCGCTGCTGATCGCGGACGAGCCGACGACGGCGCTGGACGTGACCACGCAGGCGCAGATCCTGCAGCTGATGCTGGACCTGCGCCGCCAGCACGGCACAGGCATCCTGTTCATCACCCATGATTTCGGCGTCGTGGCCGAGATTGCCGACCGGGTCGCCGTCATGCGCCATGGCCAGTTGGTCGAGATCGGGCCCGCCGCGCAGATCCTGCGCGATCCGCAGGCTGATTACACCCGTCAGCTGATCGCGGCGGTGCCCCGCTTGGACCCCAGACCGCCGGGCCGCAGCTTCGGTGCAGCGGTTCTGGCAGCGACGGGGCTGACCAAGACCTATCACACCCGCACGTTGTTCGGCGCCTCGCGCCGGGTCGAGGCGCTGAGCAAGGTGGACATCTCGTTGCGGCGGGGTGAGACCTTGGGGCTGGTCGGCGAAAGCGGAAGCGGCAAGTCAACGCTGGCGCAATGCGTGATCCGGCTGGTCCAGCCCGACAAGGGCGATGTAGTGATCGACGGCGGCACGTTCACCGGCCTGCGGGGCCGTGCCCTGCGCGAGGCGCGTCGCCGGGTGCAAATTGTCTTTCAGGACCCCTATACCGCGCTTGATCCCCGCCAGCCCATCGGTCGCGCCGTGGCCGAGGGGCCGCTGATCCACGGCCTGCCCCGCGCAGAGGCCTGGGCCCGGGCGCTGGATCTGATCGCGGCGGTGGGGCTGGACCCCGCCTCGGCCAAGCGCTTTCCGCATGAATTCTCGGGTGGCCAGCGGCAGAGGGTTTGCATCGCCCGGGCCTTGGCGGTCCGTCCGGATCTGCTGATCGCCGATGAAAGCGTCTCGGCGCTGGATGTGTCGGTGCAACTGCAGGTCTTGGAACTGCTGGCCGAGATGCAGCAGCAGTTTCAGTTCGGCATGCTGTTCATCACCCACGACCTGCGCGTCGCCTCGCGCATCTGCGACCGGATCGCGGTCATGCGCCGCGGCCGCATCGTCGAGGAACAGGCCACGCAGACGTTGTTTGCCGATCCGAAAGACCCCTATACCCGCGACCTGCTGGCCGCTGTCCCCGGAAGGGACTGGCGGGACGGCCCGCGCCATAAGGAACCAGCCGATGGATAAATATAAAATCGGGCCAGTGCCCACCCCCGTCGATTCTGTGCTAACTGAGAGATTTACGACCATCGAGATTGCGACCATCGGCCACTTTCGTCATCGGGGCTTTGTCCGAAGCAATCTGCGCCCACTGGCGCCCGTCTTGGGAACGTTGGCGGGCACGGCGATCACCGTGGCGATCCCAGGTACTGATTCCACGATGCTGCATCACGCAATGTCGGTCGTGCGGCCCGGCGATGTGGTTGTCATTGATCGCTTGGGCGACGTGCGCCATGCCTGCCTTGGTGGTGGGGTGGCCTTTGCTGCAAAGACGGCAGGCGCGATTGCCGTGGTGCTTGACGGTCCTTGCACGGACCCTGACGAGATTGTCGAGGTCGGGCTGCCGGTCTTTTGCACCGGCGTGTCGCCCATTACGACACGGCTAAATGATTTGGGCGGCGCCCTGAACCTTCCCATCAGCTGCGGCGGCGTTCCGGTCATCCCCGGTGATCTGGTGCTGCTTGATGGCTGTGGGATTCTGATTCTTCCATTGGACGAGGCGCAGGAGGTGCTCGATGAAGGAGCAGCCCGGCAAGCGCGCGCCAACCGCAACAGGGCCCGCATCGCTGCGGGGGAGAAACTGGGTGACCTTTCGGGTGCCTCCCGTCTGGTTGAGCATTCTCTTAATATCGCTGAATAAGGACGCATATGAAGCAGAATGCAATGTAGGTAGTTGCAGCACTCAGGCCGAGCCGACGTTGCCACCAAGGTGGACTCCTTATAGCTGACGTTTCTGCGACTGTTTGCCGCCGCCGTTAAAAGGAACTCTACCGACTGTTTCAATCATTCCTTCACTGTCTTCGCAGCTGAGAAAACGAGCAGTGGCCATCCTGCCGGTGAAATTTTTCTTTACAGGCGCTGCCTCTCCCCTCATCGTTCTCTTATAAACCAGTTTACTAAACCGCTTTATTGAGCGTTGGGGAAAGATTGCTTGGCCAATTTGCAGGATGTTGCCACTGCTGCCGGCGTCTCCAAGGCGACTGTATCGCGTTACCTGAACAGATCTTTGGAGCTTCCGGACAGGACCGCAAAGCTGATCGATGCCGCGATCATTGACTTGGATTATACCCCCAACCCCCATGCCCGGCGTCTCAGCCTGGGGCGCTCGGATACCATCGCGCTGATCGTTCCCAATATCTCGAGCCCCTTTTTCGCGGCGCTTGTAGCTGCGGTCGAAGCAGAGGCCAGCGATATGGGGCTGGCACTGGCGCTCTATGCGACGCTGAACCGTCCGGACCGAGAGCTGTCCTATCTGGACCTCGTGCGCACGGGGCATGCCGACGGCCTGATCTTCATCACGAACCATGCCGGCACTGACATGTTGGCCGCCAAGATAAATCGGCTGCCCCGCTGCGTGGTCGTGGACGAAAACGTGGTCGGCACGCATGTCCCCAAAATATTCTGCAACAACCGGCAAGGTGGCTGGCTGGCGGGGCGCCATCTGGCCCAGACCGGTCATCGACACGTGCTGTTCATTGGCGGAGTGGATCAAATGGTCAGCGGAGCTCATCGTTTCGCGGGGTTCGCCTCTGCGATGAACGAGGTCGCAGGGCCAGACTACAGGATCGAACGAACCTGCGGCCCTTATACCGTCGAGGCCGGCCGCAACGCGGGGCATGCCTTTGTCGCCCGGGATCCGGCCTCTCGGCCCACGGCGATCTTTGCCACCTCGGATGAACTGCTGATCGGTCTTTACGAGATCCTTTCCGAAGCGGGCATCGCCATCCCCCATCAGGTTTCGGTCATCGGTTTCGACGATGTCGGGCCTCTGCACCTGTTCGCACCCGCCTTGACCGCGGTGCGTCAGCCTGTCCGCGAACTAGGCCAGCGCGCGCTACGGCGGTTGCTGGCCATGGACGGGACCGATCCGGACAAGCCCCCGTCAGAGGAGCTCCTGGATGTCACGCTGATCGAACGGAATTCTGTTGCGCCGCCGATCCGCCCTTTCCACCGCAACCCCAACAGCGAGGACTGACCATGACCACCCTGACCCGCCGCACCTTGGGTGCGCTGATGACCACCGGCCTGATCGCCGCGGCCCTCCCCGCGCTGGCGCAGGAGGGCAAGACCTTTGCGTTGGTCCAGATCAACCAGCAGGCGCTGTTCTTCAACGACATGAACCGCGGCGCGCAAGAGGCTGCGGATGCCGCGGGCGCTACCCTGCTGATCTTCAACGCGAACAACGATCCGGCGGCCCAGAACAGCGCCATCGAGACCTATATCCAGGAAGGCGTGGACGGCATCGCGGTCGTGGCCATCGACGTGAACGGCATCATGCCCGCCGTGCAGCAGGCCGTGGATGCGGGCATCCCGGTCGTGGCGATCGACGCGACCCTGCCCGAAGGCCCTCAGTCGGCGCAGATCGGCGTGGACAACGCGCAGGCCGGGGCCGATCTGGCCGCCGTGGTGAATGAAAGCCTGGCCGAGGGCTCGACCCTGGGCATCGTGGGCGCGCTGAACTCGTTCATCCAGAACGTGCGCAAGGACGGGTTCGAGGCGGCGCTGGACGGCGCCAAGGTCTCGGTCGCGGGCACGGTCGACGGCCAGAACGTGCAGGACACCGCCCTGGGGGCGGCGGAAAACCTGATGACCGCCAATCCCGGCCTGACCGCGATCTATGCCACAGGCGAGCCTGCTCTGCTGGGTGCGGTCGCGGCGGTGGAAAGCCAGGGGCGGCAGGCCGATCTGGCCGTCTATGGCTGGGATCTGACCGCGCAGGCGATTGCCGGGATCGATGCGGGCTACGTCAAGGCGGTGATCCAGCAGGACCCGGCGGGAATGGGCGCCGCTGCGGTAGATGCTCTTGGCACGCTGTCCGATGGCGGCACGGTCGAGGCCGAGATCTCGGTCCCCGTGACCATCGTCACCTCCGAAAACGTGGACGATTTCCGCGCGGCCTTCGAGTGATGCAGGCCGCCCCCATGACAGCGGCGCGGGGGGATCATCCCCCCGCCATCTTATCACTGCGCGGCATCACCAAGACCTTCGGTTCGCACCAGGCGCTGCGCGGCGTTGATCTGGATATCCGCGCGGGCGAATGCATCGGCCTAATTGGCGACAATGCCGCCGGAAAATCAACCCTGTCAAAGGTTATGTCGGGAACCTATGTCCCCGATGGCGGGCAGATCCTGCTGGACGGCCGTCCGGTGCGGTTCTCGACCCCCTCCGAAGCGCGCGCCCAGAAGATCGAGATGGTCTATCAGGATCTGTCGCTGTGCGATCACGTCGATGTCGTCGGCAACCTGTTTCTGGGGCGCGAGCTGAAACGGGGCCCCTTTCTCGACCAGCCCCGCATGCTGGCCGAAGCCGAAAAGATGCTGGCCGCGCTTGAAATCCGGATTCCCCGTCTGACCGCCAAGGTCGAAAAGCTGTCGGGCGGCCAGCGCCAGGCCATCGCCATCGCCCGCGCCGCCAGCTTCGATCCAAAAGTGCTGATCATGGACGAACCCACTTCGGCACTGGCCGTGGCCGAGGTCGAGGCGGTGCTAGCCCTGATCAACCGCGTCAAGGCGCGCGGCGTGGCGGTGGTGCTGGTCACGCACCGGATGCAGGATCTGTTCCGCGTCTGCGACCGCATCGCCGTCATGTACGAGGGCACCAAGGTCGCCGAGCGACTGACGCCTGACACCAATCTGCAGGAACTGGTCGACCTGATCGTCGGCAAGGGAGGCCACTGATGGCTGTCTATACCGAACGCAAGGCGGGGTCCGCACTAGCTGATTTCATCGGCGAGCACGCGCAGGTCCTGTCGATCGCGATGTTCTTTCTGCTGTGCATGACCATCTTCGGGCTGAGCAGTTCGACATTCTTCACCACGGGCAACCTGCTCAATGTGCTGCGGCAGGCGGCGCCGATACTAATTGTGGCGGTGGCGATGACACTGGTGATCACCACCGCAGGCATCGACCTGTCAGTCGGATCGCAGGTGGCGCTGGTCAATGCCGTCTGCGCCATCGCCATCGCTGCGGGTCTGCCGTGGCCGGTGGTCGTGGTGCTGATGCTGGCACTTGGCGCGGCCGTGGGAGCGGCTCAGGGGTGGTTCATTTCCTATCAGGGCATCCCCGCGTTCATCGTCACGCTGGCTGGCCTGTCGATCCTACGCGGCTTTGCGCTGTACCTGACCGAGGGCTATTCGATCCCCATCACCGGGGTTCCGGGCTTCTTCTGGCTGGGGCGCGGCACGCTGGCGGGCTTTCCGGTCCCGGCGCTGATCGCGCTGCTGATCGCGGCGCTTGGTTTCGTCGTCATGCTGCGCACGCAATATGGCCGGCAGGTCATCGCCGTCGGGTCCAACATGGAGGCCGCGCGCCGCGTAGGCATGCCCGCCAAGCGCGTGCTGGCCTCGGTCTATGTGGTGGCCGGGCTGGCCTCGGCCGTGGCAGGGATGCTGATCGCGGCGCGGCTTGGGTCGGGGTCGTCGAATGCCGCGCAGGGGTTCGAATTGCAGGTCATCGCAGCCGTGGTGCTGGGCGGTACGTCGCTGATGGGCGGCAAGGCATCGATGCTGGGCACGGTCTTGGGCACCATGACCATCGCTGTGATCGGCAACGGACTGATCCTGCTGCATATCTCGCCCTTCTTCACGCAGATCGTCACGGGCGCGATCATCCTGATCGCCATCTGGCTGAACACCAAGCTGTTCGACCGGGGCTTTCGCTTCGGAAGGGCCCGGACATGAGCGACCTGTCCCCCTGCCACGTCCGGTCGGGTCAGGTGATGACCGTCACCGGTCCCATTCCATCCGCCGATCTGGGCCATACCCTGATGCACGAGCATCTGCAGAACGACTGCCGCTGCTGGTGGAACGCGCCGACCGACCCCGCGCGTCAGCATCTGGCCGACCGTCCCATCAGCATCGAGATCCTGTCAGAGCTGCGCCAGGATCCCTTCGTAAATCGCCACAACATCGCGCTGGACGACCCGGATCTGGCCATCGAGGAGCTGCACGCCTTCACCGCCGCAGGCGGGCGCAGCGTGGTGGACCCGACTTGTCGCGGCATCGGGCGCAATCCCACAACCCTGCGCCGCATCGCGAGGGACACAGGGCTGAACATCGTCATGGGCGCGGGTTACTATCTGGCCAGCTCGATGCCCGATCAGGTGGCGCATCTGTCCATAGACAACATCGCCGATGAGATCGTGGTCGAGGCGCTGACCGGCACCGACGGCACCGACGCGCGCATCGGCCTGATCGGCGAGATCGGCGTGTCGTCGGATTTCACGCCCGAGGAGGAAAAATCCCTGCGCGGCGCTGCCCGGGCGCAGGCCCGCACGGGCCTGCCGCTGATGGTGCATCTGCCGGGCTGGTTCCGGCTTGGCCACCTGGTGCTGGATATCGTGGAATCCGAAGGCGCCGATCTGCGCCACACGGTGCTGTGCCACATGAACCCCTCGCACGGTGATCCGGTCTATCAGGCGACGCTGGCGCAGCGGGGCGCCTTCGTCGAATTCGACATGATCGGCATGGATTTTTTCTACGCCGACCAAGGCGTGCAGTGCCCGCCCGATGATGACGTGGCCCGCGCGGTTATGGGGCTGGCGGAACAGGGCTTTCTGGACCGCATCTTGCTGTCGCAAGACGTGTTCATCAAGATGATGCTGACCCGCTACGGCGGCAACGGATACGCCTTCGTCACCCGCCATTTCCTGCCGCGCCTAATGCGGCACGGCCTGTCTGCCGCCGATTGCGACCGGCTGATGGTCACCAACCCGCGCCGCGTCTTCGACGCGACCTTCTGAGACAGTCGAAAGGATCTTCCCATGACAACCCGCGTGCTTCTGGTGGGCGAAAGCTGGACCACCTCGGAAACGCATTACAAGGGCTTCGATCAGTTCGGCTCTGTCCGCTTCCATACCGGCGCGACGCCCCTGCTGGAGGCGATGAAGGACAGCGCGTTCCAGATCGACTACATGACCGCCCACGACGCTGCAGAGGGGTTCCCGTTCGATGTCGACGGGCTGGCTGATTATGACATTGTGATCCTGTCTGATATTGGCGCGAACACCTTCTTGCTGCCGCCCGATGTCTGGCTTCGGTCGAAGACGGTACCGAACCGGCTACGCATGCTGCGGGACTGGGTGGGGCAGGGGGGCAACCTGCTGATGATCGGGGGCTACTTCTCGTTCCAAGGCATCGACGGGAAGGCGCGGTGGCGCAACACCGCGGTCGAGGACACGCTGCCCGTCACCTGCCATCCGTGGGACGACCGGGTCGAGATCCCCGAGGGCGCGCAGGCCGAGATAGTGCTGACCGACCACCCGACCATGACGGGCATGCCCGCCGCATGGCCGCCCATTCTGGGTGTGAACGAGGTGATGGTCCGCGACGGCGCGACCGTGGTGGCTCGCCTGCCCGAGGATCAGGGCGGCCATCCGCTCTTGGTGCTGGGAACCTATGGGCAGGGGCGAACGGCGGCATGGACGTCGGATGTGGGGCCGCATTGGCTGTCGCCGGAATTCTGCGCGTGGGAGGGGTATCCGACGCTGTGGAAGAACCTGTTCGGCTGGCTGGTCGCCCGGTGATCCCCGGACTATCCCTTTGCCAGGATCGCGCGCATCCGGTCCGCGTCGGGAAAGGCGCTGACCGTGCCCGCCTGGCCTACCGTCCATGCGGCCGCCACCGCCGCATGGCGCAGGGCGCGGGCATCCAGGGCCACCCCGCGCAGGGCCGCCGAGGCCAGCGCGACCGCCATGAAGCAATCGCCCGCCCCGGTCGTGTCCACCACCGTGCAGGGGGTTGCGGGAACCTCGATCCGCGCGTCGGGCCGCACCAGCGCCGCGCCGCGCGCGCCAATGGTCAGCACGACCTCGGCCACGCCATGGGACAGCAGGCGCGCGTCGCCGCCGAGGATCGCGGCCTCGTCCTCGTTCAGAAAAGCGCAGTCAATCAATGGCCACAGATCGGCCACATAAGCTTGCAGGGGCGAGGGGTTCAGCACGGTCCGCATCCCCCTTGCCCGGGCCGCTTGCAGGGCCGCCGCGGTCGTCGCCGCGCCCAGATTGCCCTGCAGCACCAGCAGATCGCCAGAGGCGGCCTTGTCCAACGCGACGGAGGCATGGTCGGGGGTCATCGCGCCTGCGGCGGCGCGGGTGGTGATGACGGCATTCTCGCCATGTCCCGCCATCAGGATGATCGAATTGTCGGTCGCCACGCCGGGCAGCGCGATCAACTGGGCCATCACCGGCTCGGCCGCCAGCCTGGCGGCGATCTCGCGCCCGCGCGGATCCTGACCCACAGCCGCGACCAGATGGCAGGCCAGCCCAGTGCGGGCAATGGCCACCGCCTGATTGACGCCCTTGCCGCCAAGATCCTGCGACAGTGCGCGGCCAAAGATCGAGGCGCCGGGCCGGGGGAAATCCTCGACCGACACGGTCTCGTCAATGGCTGCATTTCCGATCACAAAAGCCTTCATTGCCAATCTCCGCTTCTTCGAAAGGGCAGCCCATGACATTGATTTCCGACCGACCCGCAGGCGCCATCCGCGACATCTTCGGACGTGACAAGGCGCTGATCGGGATGATCCACTGCCCCGCCTTTCCCGGTGCGCCGCGCTATCGCGGGGCGTCGATGGACGACATCTACGACACCTGCATGCGCGATGCGGAACGTCTGGTGCAAGGGGGCATGCACGGGTTGATCGTGGAGAACCACGGCGACATCCCCTTTTCCAAACCCGACGAGATCGGCCCCGAGACCCCCGCCTTCCTGTCCGTCGTCACCGACCGGATCAAGCGCGCCTTCGGTCTGCCCATTGGCATCAACGTGCTGGCCAATGCGCCCTTGCCCGCGCTGGCCACCGCCGTGGCAGGGGGCGCCGCCTTCATCCGCGTGAACCAATGGGCCAATGCCTATGTCGCCAATGAAGGCTTCATGGAGGGCCGCGCTGCTCAAGCCCTGAGATACCGCTCTCTGCTGCGGGCCGAACATGTGCGGGTGTTCACCGATGCGCATGTCAAGCACGGCAGCCACGCCATCGTGGCCGACCGATCCATCCCGGAACTAACCCGCGATCTGGGCTTCTTCGACAGCGACTGTATCATTGCCACCGGCCAGCGCACCGGCGACAGCGCCAGCATGGGCGAGATCGATGAGATCGGCGGCGCGACCCACCTGCCTCTGCTCGTGGGCTCCGGTGTGACCGAGGCAAATATCGTGGCCATTCTGTCACGCACTAATGGCGTGATCGTGGCCTCGTCGCTGAAGGAGGGCGGGGTCTGGTGGAACCCGGTCGAACCCGAGCGCGTCCGCCGGTTCGTGGATGCCGCACAGGCCGGATTGTGACGGCAGGTAGCCTCAGCGACCGAATGCTGTCCGATCAGGCGGCAGCCTTCGAGGCGATGGTCGCACATCCCTTCGTGCGGGATCTGGTGGCGGACAGGCTGCCAGAGACCGCCTTCAACCGCTACCTGCTGATCGAAGGAGCCTTCGTCGAGACCGCCATCGCTATCTTCGGTTATGCGGTCGCAAAGGCGTCCGATCTGGACGACCGGCGCAAGCTGATCGCCTCGCTGGACGGGCTTGCGCATGCGCAGATGGATTATTTCCGCGATGCTTATGCCCGACGGCGTCTGGCCCCGGACCCGGAATTGCAGGCTGACCCGCGAGTTGCCGCGTTTCGCGACGGCATGCTGGCCATCGCCCGAGACGGCGATTTCGCCGATATTCTGACCGCAATGTTCGCGGCCGAATGGATGTACTGGACCTGGTGCGACGCGCATCGCGATGCGCAGTTGGTCGACCCGATGCGCCAGAGCTGGATCCGCCTGCATGCTGCGCCGGACTTCCAGGCGCAGGCCCGCTGGCTGCGCGACCGGTTGGACCTGATGGGCGCGACCCTGCCCAATGAACGCCAGACCGAGCTGGTCGCGCTGTTCGGCCATGTCCAGCGGCTGGAGTTTTCGTTTCACGATGCCGCGTGGTCCGGGGCGGCCTGACACGCCACGGCAAGGGGTCAAGCCGGATTACTGATGGGGGCCGGCGCGCGCACCGATTGGCGCCAGATCATCTGCGCCGATAGATGCACTGTCTCTGCAGTGTCTCCCTCGGTCGGGCATGACAGCCAGGCGACGCAAGCGTCGACGATGCCGCTGACGGGCTGGGCGAAGGTGGTCAGGCCATAAGCTTCCCACCCGGCTTGTGGGATGTCGTCGAACCCAATCACCGACAGATCCTGCGGGATCCGCAGCCCAAAGCGGTGGCGCGCGGCATCCATTACACCGAAGGCCAGCAGGTCGGTAACGCAGAACACCCCGTCCGGTCGATCGGCGCGGGTCAGTAGCTGTGTCCCCAGAGCAAGACCGGTATTGTAATGGGTCGGACCCTGCGCCGCGATGATCGGCGTGATCCCCTCTTCCTGCAGGGCCGCCAAAAAGCCGCTGGCCCGGGCGGCGAGGCTGGTGGTGGCCGGGGCCGAGGTCACCAGCGCAAGACGGGTGCAGCCTGCCCGCAACAGAGTACGCGCCGCTGCCGCTCCCGCATCTTCATCATCCAGACGGATTCGGGTTGTGCCGGGCAATGCTTCGTCTCGGTTGATCAAGACCAGCCGCAACCCGTTGCGCAGGCACAGGTCGGCCAGCGCGGGATCGGGCATGCCCGACAGGACGATCGCCGCATCGGTGCGATATCCGATGGCCTGCCGCAGGGCGGCCTTAACGCTTGCATCTGACCGGTCGGTGTTGATGATCATGGCCAGCTTACCGGCAACCTGCAGCCGCTCGGTCAGGGCGCTAACTAGCCAGGACCGGTATGGCGTGTCCAATTCGGCCACGATCAGCGCGACAAGGCCACTCTCGGCGCGGGTCAAGCCTCGGGCAAGACTGTTGACTTGATAGCCAAGCGCCTCGGCCGCTGCGACCACTTTGGCGCGCGTCGCTGGTGCAACGCTGGCTCCGGGAGTGAAAGTGCGGCTAACAGCGGTGCGGGATACGCCGGCTGCCTCAGCGACGTCCCGAGCACTGACGGCTGTCTTCTGCATCGCTTATATCTCCTGCAGCTCTGCCACCGGCACGTTCCTTTGTTGCACGGCTGTGCAACTGAAATCGGGATGCCGCTAATCCACCAGACTTATCCTACCCAATTGTTTCTTGACAAGAGAGCCTGTCGAGGACGACGCTAATGCACGCCTGTGCAATGTCGGGGAGGCGAGGCACGGCTTATGGGAGGAGACCCGAAATGACGAAAGTTGTGATCGCCCTGCTGGGTGGTATTGCGGCGACGGCAGGCACTGGGGCGGCGGCGCAGGAACTGAACCTGATCTGTTCCGCCGATGTCGTGATCTGCGAAAGGCTGGTTCAGGAATTCGAGGGCAGCCACGAGATCGACGTAAACATGGTGCGCCTGTCCTCGGGCGAGGCCTATGCCAAGGTCCGCGCCGAGGGGCGCAATCCGCAGACCGATCTGTGGTGGGGCGGCACCGGCGATCCGCATCTGCAGGCGGCGGCGGACGGGCTGACATCGGAATACGAATCGCCCATGCTGGCCGAATTGCAGCCCTGGGCGGTCGCGCAGGCCGAGACGTCCGGATATCGCACCGTCGGCGTCTATTCCGGTGCGCTTGGCTGGGGCTATAATACCGAGATCTTTGAAAGACGCGGCCTGACGCCGCCCGCCTGCTGGGCCGATCTGCTTGATCCCGAACTGGCGGGAGAGATTCAGCTGGCCGATCCGAACTCTTCGGGGACTGCCTATACGGCGATTGCCACCCTTGTGCAGCTGATGGGCGAGGATGAGGCTTTTGCCTATTTCAAGGGGCTCAATGCCAATGTCTCTCAATATACCAAATCGGGATCGGCGCCAGTCAAGGCTGCGGCGCGGGCCGAGGCGGGCCTGGGCATCGTCTTCATGCATGATGCCGTGGCACAAGCGGAAGAGGGATTTCCAATCGCCGTGGTCGCCCCCTGCGAGGGCACCGGCTATGAGATCGGATCGATGTCGATGATCGAAGGCGCCCAGAACCCCGACGAGGCGACAGTCTTTTATGACTGGGTCCTGAGCGCCGAGGTCCAGTCGATCATGCCCGAGGCCGGATCGTTCCAGATCCCGTCGAACAAGGCGGCCAAGGCGCCAGAAGCGGCACCCGATCTCGCCGATATCACGCTGATCGATTATGATTTCGCCG
Source organism: Paracoccus gahaiensis (assembly GCF_005048225.1). Lineage (GTDB taxonomy): Bacteria > Pseudomonadota > Alphaproteobacteria > Rhodobacterales > Rhodobacteraceae > Paracoccus > Paracoccus gahaiensis. The sequence goes on along the minus strand of NZ_SUNI01000019.1, from coordinate 11,701 downwards.
AATATGGCAGCGCCGAGCGGCGGTCAGAACTGCTGGCCCGGTGGGGCGCGGAGATCGGGGGCGTCGCCGCCCAATAGGGCTCTGGTCGGGGGCGGCGACGCCCCCGTGCCGTGATGCCCCCGGGCTGTGACGACAACGGGACTAGCCAAAAGGACCGACCGACATGATGCGGGACAACCGTCGTCTGAACTTTCTGCTGCTTGCTGCGTCGATCTCATTCCTACTGGTGCCGTGGTATCGGCTGCGCGGCGGCTTTTTCGGGCTGGGCTGGGTTGGGGATTACCTTGGCGATGATCGCATCTGGCCGGGCGTGGCGCAGCTGGGGCAATGGTGGTTGTGGCCGGTACCGGCTCTGGTCCTGCTGGCGGCGGGGTTGCGTCTGACTCTGCCGCCCTCGCGGCGGGGTGGCTGGCTGGCGGTGATCGGCGCTGCGGGGATCGTCTGGATGATGACGCAGGGCCTGTCGGTGGGCCTGCGCGGTTGGAACTGGGGTGCGCTGGAGGCTTTGGGCGAGGTGGGCGGCCAGCAGGCCTTCGGCGCCGGGGCCATCTTCATGCTGCTGTGTTTCGCCGCGATGATCGCCTTTGGTCTGGCGGAACGCGGCGCGCTGAAAGGCGATGCCTTCGTTCTGAGCGCGATCACGCTGTTGATCCTGCTGGTGGCGCTGTTCGTCTTTTATCCGCTGGTGTCGATGTTCACCGGCGCCTTTCAGGATTTTGACGGCTCGTTCACCGCCGAGGGCGTCGCACGCAATATCGGCGACCCCAATATCTGGAGTCTTGGCTGCCTGACCGGGTCAGGGGGCTGCGGCGTGGCGTGGCGAACCTTCTTTCTGGCGATCTGCACTGCCACCGGAACGACCTTGCTGGGTCTGGCCTTTGCACTGGTGGCGACGCGGATGCGCCTGCCCTTCAAAAAGGGGCTGCGTCTGTTGACGGTCCTGCCGATCATCACCCCACCCTTTGTCATCGGGCTTGCGCTGACCCTGATGCTGGGCCGCGCGGGTTTCGTGACCGAATTCATCGAGGACATTACCGGATGGGAACTGGGCCGGTGGCTGTATGGCCTGACCGGGATCTGGATCGCGCAGATGCTGTCCTTTACGCCGATCGCCTTCCTGGTCCTGATCGGGGTGGTCGAAGGCGTCAGCCCGTCGATGGAAGAAGCCAGCCAGACCATGCGCGCCTCTCGCTGGCGGACGTTCCGCAAGGTGTCCCTGCCGCTGATGGCGCCAGGCATCGCTAATGCGTTCCTGATCGGCTTCATCGAATCGATGGCGGATTTTGGCAATCCTCTGGTGTTGGGCGGCAATGGCGGCGTCCTGTCGACCGAGATCTTCTTTGCGGTCGTTGGCGCGCAGCATGATCCGTCCCGCGCGGCCGTTCTGGCTACGGTGCTTCTGGGGTTCACGCTGTCGGCCTTTCTGGCGCAGCGGCTGTGGCTGGGGCGACGCAATTTCGCGACCGTGTCGGGCAAGGGCGATGGCGGCAGGCATGCCGCCCTGCCGCGCCGGGTGGCCGGGCCGGTGGCCTGTATCGCCTTTCTCTGGGCAGGGTTCACGGTCTTCGTCTATGGGATGATCCTGTTCGGCGGCTTCGTGAAGACTTGGGGGCTGGATCATTCGCTGACCCTCGCGCATTACGCCCGCGCCTTTTCGGTGGGCTTCGATCGCGGGTTCGTCTGGACAGGCGTCGCCTGGAACAGCTTCTGGACGACGATGACGATCGCGATGATCGCGGCGCCCCTGACGGCCATCGTCGGGCTGCTAACCGCATGGCTGATCGTGCGGCAGCGGTTTCCCGGGCGAGGGATCTTTGAGTTCGCCCTGATGATGAGCTTTGCGATCCCCGGCACGGTCATCGGCATCAGCTATATCATGGCCTTCAACCTGCCGCCGGTGCAGATGACCGGAACCGCGCTGATCCTGGTCTTCTGTTTCGTGTTCCGCAACATGCCGGTCGGCGTGCGCGGCGGGGTCGCGGCGATGGCTCAGCTGGACGGTTCGCTGGACGAGGCGTCGCTGACCCTGGGCGCGTCGTCGCCCCGGACCCTGCGCAAGATCATCCTGCCGCTGCTGCGCCCGGCGATTCTGGCGGCGCTGGTCTATTCCTTCGTCCGGGCGATCACCTCGATATCGGCGGTGATCTTTCTTGTCTCGGCCAAATACAACATGGCGACGGCCTATATCGTGGGCCTTGTAGAGAACGGGGAATACGGCGTCGCCATCGCCTATTCTTCGGTCCTGATCGTGGTGATGATCAGCATCATCGGCACTTTCCAGCTGCTGGTGGGCGAGCGCCGTCTGCGTGCCCCCGTCCAGCCCGCCCCAAGGATCAACTGTCAGGAGACCCCCGCATGACGACTCAGACACGCGGCGCCGTCGCATTCGAGCAGGTGCGCAAGGATTTCGGCGCCTTCACCGCCATCCCTGATCTGACCCTGCGGATCGAGCCGGGCGAACTTGTCACCCTGCTGGGCCCGTCGGGCTGCGGCAAGACGACCACCTTGCGGATGCTGGCGGGGCTGGAGACGCCGACCGCGGGCCGGATCCTGATTGGCGGCGAGGATGTGACGCGCCTGCCAGCAAACCGGCGCGATGTGTCGATGGTCTTTCAGTCCTACGCCCTGTTTCCGCATATGAGCGTGGCGCAGAACGTGGCCTATGGTCTGGAGTCCGGCGGCATGAAGGGCGGCGCCGTGCGCGACGCCGTTGAAACGGGGCTGGATCTGGTAGGTCTGGGCGGCATGGGCGCGCGGCTGCCATCGGAACTGTCGGGCGGTCAGCAGCAGCGGGTGGCCGTCGCCCGCGCGCTGGTGCTGGAGCCACAGGTTCTGTTGCTGGACGAGCCCTTGTCCAATCTGGATGCCCGGCTGCGCCGCCGGGTTCGGACGGAGATCCGCGAATTGCAGCAGCGGCTTGGCTTTACCGCCGTCTATGTGACCCATGATCAGGAAGAGGCGCTGGCCGTATCCGACCGGATCGTGGTGATGCAGAACGGGCGCATCGCTCAGCAGGGCCCGCCCCGGGAACTGTATGAACAGCCCGCCTCGGATTTCATTGCCGATTTTATCGGAGAATCTAATGTCGTGCCCTGCACCGTGGAAGGCTTGAGCGAAGGTGCCGCAACGGTCCGTGTCGGCGGTCTTGTGCAGCAGGTGCCCGCGCGCCATGCCGTGCTGGGACCGGCGCGGTTATCGGTCCGCGCCAATGCGATCACGGTGCAGACGGGGCAGGGGCCGTTCATGGGCCGCATCGCCACTTCGGCCTATCTGGGCGATCATCTGGAATACGAGATCGAGACCGCGATCGGTCCGCTTTTCGCCGTCGACGCCGAAGGTGACGCCCCCTTGTCGCCCGGCACCCCCGTCACGCTTAGCTTTCGCCCGCGCGGCCTTGCCCTTATCGCCTAAAGGACATCATGCAGATCACCGAACTCACCCGCCGTCTCGCGGTCGCCGAGACGATCGCCGCCCGCGCGGGCGCGCTGGCCCTGCGCTATTTCCACGACCGCGACAGCCTGCATATCGAGGCCAAGCGCACCCTGCAGGACATGGTGTCCGAGGCCGATCGAGAGGTCGAGACTTTGATCCGCGACGCCCTGTCCGCCGCCTTTCCCGACGACGCGCTGCTGGGCGAGGAACATGGGATCAGTCCCGGAACCTCGGGCCTGACCTGGGTGATCGACCCGATCGACGGCACCGCCCCCTTTCTTGCGGGCCTGCCCGGGTGGTGCGTGTCCATCGGCGCCTGCGATGCGGATGGTCCGGTGATCGGCGTGATCGTGGCACCGGTTCTGGACGAAACCTTCACGGCGGCCCGCGGCGTGCCCACCCGGCTGAACGGGATCGAGGTGCGGGTGGCTGACCGGCTGGACTTGACTACCGGACTTGTGGGGATCGGAGCGAATGACCGGGTTCCTGCGCCCAAGGTGGGCTTGATGCTGAGCGATCTGATGGCTGCTGGCGCAAACTGGACCCGCTATGGCTCTGGCGCGCTGATGCTAGCCTGGGTCGCTGCCGGTCGGCTGGTCGGCTATGTTGAACCAAGGATGAGCGCATGGGACTGCATGGCCGCCTATTGCCTAATCGAACAGGCGGGCGGGCAGGTTCTGGCCTTTCCGCTTGACGAGGCGATCACCCGGCCAGCCCCCGTGGCGGGCGCGCGTCCTGGCACCTTCGACGAGGTGCTGCGCCTGACCCGGGTGGATGATATTGTCTATTGGGAGGGTTAGCGGCACGGTGGCTCTTGTTGCCTGCAGACCTGCAAGAGTAGGTCAGATCGACCGAAGCCTTCGCGTGTTCTAGCAATATTTGATACATAAGTCGCCCTATAGTGGGCATGTCGCAAAACTCGCTCATTTGACGGATTTTGCAACACGTTTGGCACTGCTGCATCAATGATCGGTTTTGGACACTTCGAGAAAGGGGCCGGGGAGGCGGGCATTCGTTGATCCGCGTTGCAGCTTTGGAACTGCCGTATGTGGATGGGTCTGCCCGCCTGCGAAAGCAGTTTGACCTTTTGGTCCGACAAAAAGTCAAAATGACGTTTTTGCTTGACACTCACGGGCTGCCAGTGGTCGCTTCGGATTGCGACCAGCGTCGTAGCGGGAACGAACAGCTCGGTATATCCGACAACGATGACTTCCCGTCCGATAGCTGTGGCAAGGTGTGTTTTTCCGACCCCGGGTGGGCCAGGCAACAAGACAGCCTCTCTGTTGGCCACGAACCTGCCGGTCGAAAGCTCCCGGACCTGTGCTTTGTCGATGGAAGGCTGAGCGTCGAAGTCGAACCCGGCAATGTCGCGCACGTACCTGTCGCCCCGGCAGCCCGCATGAGACCGAGAGGAGCGGGCCCGGAGGAACATTCCGGGCTCGTTCCGGTTCAGGCTTGATGCACTCCGAAACTGTGATCCACACGGTCCATTCTGACAGGGAAACCCTCATGACATTCTATGGCACAGCCCGCCCCGCAGCCGTGGCACTTGCCGCGTTGAGCATCTTCACGCTTCCAGCTGCGGCGGAAGAGGTGAAGTACATGGCCAAGCTCACCGGAGAGGCCCAGGTCCCACCGGTAGAGACCGAGGCTCGGGGAATGGCAGACATCACCGTTGATACCGAGACGATGACGCTGACTTGGCGCATTACCCATGAAGGCCTGTCCGGCACGCCCATCGCGGGTCACTTCCATGGCCCCGCCTCGCCGGATGAAAATGCCCCGCCCCTGATCGACATGGGCGACGGAGCCTATGGGGCCACCCGCGAGGTGGAGGATGACGAGAATGCGGACGCCCAAGCCGATACTGGTTCCGATGCCGAAGCCGAGGCCAGTACCGACGCGGCTGACGGCGACGACATGGCCCCGAACATAATGGAAGGCACGATCGAGGTGCCCGAGGAGCAGCTGGCCGATCTTCAGGCCGGTCGCTACTACGTCAACATTCACACCGAGGCACATCCCGACGGCGAGATCCGCGGCCAAGTTGTCGAGGGAGAGGCGAGTTCGGACTCGGCGGCCCTTGAGGGCTCGGCCGACTCCGCAACCGCGTTTGCGGATGCAGACTTAGATGCGGGCGAGCAGATCTTCACGCAGAGCTGCCGCAGCTGCCACGGTCCACGAGCGCAGGGGATGGCAAGCTTCCCGCCACTGGACGGACGTGAGGCCGACTACCTTCTCGGCCGGCTTCAGCAGTATCACGCTGGCGAGAAGGTCGGCCCCGGCTCCGCGCTGATGATCCCGGTGGCCAAAGATCTCTCGGAAGTTGAGATGAGAGATGTCTCGGCCTACATCGCATCGGCCTTCAACTGAGAGCTGACCAGCCCAAGAACTCCGGGTAGACTGCCCGGGGTCTGCCTGAGCGTGCTCTTTGACGGCCGGAATTCCCATTGAAGAACGAAGGGGATCGGCCTTACCTTTGATGAGCGGGACGAAACCCGTGATGGCAGGCTGAATGCGGGCCGTCGATCTTTTGGGAGGAGATGCTTCATGAGAACCACGATTTTCGGCCGCAGCGCGCTTGCCTGCCTCACGGCAGCCGTGTCGACCGCGGCGCTATCGACAGGTGCCCTGGCCCAGACTGGGATGAACACGACCAGTATGAACCATGAAGTCGTGCTGGACGATCTCGATAACCCCTGGGACATGGCATTCCTTGAAGACGGGACAATGTTCTTCACCGAAAAATGCAGGGGCCTATCGGTTCGCATGCCCTCGGGTGACGTCAACGCGCTTCTTGGGATGACGGGCACCGAAGGCTTTGCCAGCACGGCCGACGACCTCTTCTGCGAAGGGCAGGGGGGCATGATGGGTGTCGCGGTCGATCCAAACTTCTCGGAGAACCGGCGCATCTACGTTTACTCAACGTCAAACATGTCGGACCCGCACACAAACCGCCTGCTGCGCCTGTCGGTAAACGATGATTTCACAGATGTAGCCGACCGCACCGACATTGTGGACGACGTGCCCTACAAAATGGAGGCCACCGATCACCCCTTCGGCGGACCGGGCGCCCATAACGGCGGTCGCGTGCGGTTCAACCCCGGAGACGGCTACCTTTACCTGACCACGGGCGACAACCACAATTCCGAGATCCCGCAGAGCCCTACCCTTATGGGAAGCAAAGTCATCCGCATCGACACCGACGGCAATGCCGCTCCCGAAAACGCGCCGCCCGAGGGCTTCGACCCGCGCACCTACACCTATGGCCACCGGAACGTGCAGGGGATCGCCTTCCATCCTGAGACGAACACGCCGATCGTCGTCGAGCACGGTCCTTGGCATTCCGACGAGATCACGGTTCTCGAGAACGGCGGCAACGGTGGCTGGGACCCGCGGCCGAACATGGCCGGCCGGGGCGAATGCACTGACAACTATTGCGGTTACAGCCCTAACGAGAATGAAGGGATGAATCGCTTCGAGCGGGCGGCCTCGATGCCGATGACCGATTTCGCGACCTATCCCGACGCCATGCCTCCGGTCTGGAACAACAACGGCTGGTCACAGGGCTCGTCATCGGGTGAGTTCCTGACTGGAGAGCAGTGGGGGGACTGGAACGGCCACATGGTCGTCGGGATCATGGGCATCGGCTTCGGCGGCACCCCGCTCGGGCAGCGCATCGACGTTGTTGAGTTCGACGAAGACGGCACGTCGGTAGTCGATGTGACAGAGATGACGCTGCCGATGGAGTCGGGACGCTTCCGGTCTCTGGTGCTTGGCCCAGATGGCAGCCTGTATGCCACCATTGATGAGGGAATGATCCACAAGCTTACGCCTTGACGAACCTCTGCAGCTCCTCAACTGAAGACCCCCGCAGCGCCCAGTGCTGCGGGGGTCTTTTTTCACTTCGAGCGTCTTCGTGGGCGGGACGTCAGCAGCCGAAACGTTTGAAAATTACCCGATGAGCGCCCGCTTGGCCTTGCTTATCTATGTCACGATGTTGTCCTGCGCGAGAGATGCTGCCTTGATGCCGGCGGATAAATTTCGATGTGAATGTCCGCTGAGGCCCGCATAACTGCCGCCAGTGCGACGCACGTGCGAAGATGATGGCAGCAAGCCTGAGTGGAGCCGTCAATAGAATAAAACGCACACCGCCGACGCAGTTATGGTGAGAGACATCCCACGTGCCCACACGACGACGCCAGCAGAAGAGTTCAGGATCTTTTGCGTCGCCCCGGCGAAAAGGATGACCAAAAGAAACACACTAAGCAGTGCTGCAGTCGTGGCAGCGACCAAAAGAATCGTTTCCTGTGCACGGATAAGGGTCAGGTCGGCAACTCGCGGCAGAAGCACAAGATACATCATGACGGTCTGTGGGCTACTAAGACAAATAGTGAAGCCTAGCAAGGCTGAGGCTATAACACCTCCAGTTTGCGCTGGATGATCCGCTGTCACTGTCGGTGTGGTCCACATTCGAAGAGCAAGCCACAGAAGCAATCCGACGCCGATATATTTTGCAGCGGCGAAAACCTCGGGATGCGCCTGAAGCCAAAGTCCGAAACCGGCGCAGATGGCTAAAATAACTAGAACGTCGCCTGCGCAAATGCCAATTGCTAAAGCGCAGGCGCCCTGCCGGTCCCTACTGGCAGATCGCGCGGCCAGCACGGCGACAAGTGGTCCTGGCGTAAGGGTAAGCGCTACCAAGGTTGTCATGTAGGTCAAAAGTGAGGTCGATTCCATGATCTCCTCCCGCGCCACGAGCCTTTTGAAGCATAACAAGCGCACATATCTCTGATGTCGGCTCCAGCGAAGTCCTCAGACGCGGCTTTCGCGAAAATCGCGCGTGCGGCACTGCCAACGCTCCACGTCCCATGCTGGATGCGCTTCCTTCCATAGGGCGACCTGAGGCTGTCCATGGACCATGCAAGTCATGACGCTAACCTCTCGGGCGTCGTACAAAAGGCTGAACTCGCGACACTGAGGGAGGGGGTGAGATAGCTGGGTCGAAAGCGTGCAGGCGCTGATTAACAGTTCGATCATAATAAGCACTCCATTTACACGACACAAAACAGTTCATGCCTTTGCGCGGTGTAGGCGGCAAAGGCAGGCCCTTTCGCGCTTTCGCGGCAGCGATTAATCTGTGTAAGAAAACGCTTGTTTAAAAATAACGTATAGATAATCGTGCATGAATACCCCGGACAGGGTATGGTTGGCGAATACGACGATGGAGAGTTGCCGATGCACGCTCCGAATGACTCGCAACTAACGAGTGAACTGATCGATCACGTTTACGCCGCCATGTTTGGCGAGGCGCCATGGCAGGCTTTCATGGATCACAGCCGCAACCTGCTACCTAATGGCCAGACAGTCCTCTTCTATCATGACAAGGCTTCCCAACGAGGCGCCTTTTCCATGGCTAGCGGCTTGGATCAGGGGATGGTGGATAGGTATAACCACAAATATCACGCCGTAAACCCGTGGATGGACCACGCCACGGTCCGGCCGCTCGGGCGGGTCATGCAAGCGGACGAGATGCTCCCCCGTAACCATCTTCTGCAGACCGACTTCTACCGCGAGTACCTGCGCCCCCAGGACATCATTACAGGCCTTGGTGTGACACTCAGCCGTGACGAGGATCGTCACTTCTTTTTCAGTATTGTCTGCTCGAACGCGGACTCAGATCTGATCGAGAACGCGAAACGAACGATTTCCTCCATCGTGCCGCATCTGACACGGGCGTCTGGCGTCCTAAAAGCTGCCACGACGGAAGGGCGTCTGTCAGGAACTTTGCGGATCGATAGCAGTTTGAGGGTGGTTTCGGCTGACGGCGGTGCGCTCGAGTTGATACAGGGGGCCGAAGGTTTTTCTGTTGGTCCTTTCGGACGACTTGCTTGCGCAGATACCGACATCTTGCGGATGATTCAGCACGTGCTCGCGTCTGGCCGTGAAGGACCGGCGAACCCGGCGGTGCATTATGCCTATATCAAGCGGAGGGACGACACGTTGCCGCTGCGTGTGTGTATCTATCGTCCCGGGCGTGCAGGTAGCGCGTATGTGGGTTCCGCCGACTGCTTTATCCGGTTGGAATGTCCCAGTACCTCTCTTCGCGACGGCGCGCGCAGGTTCGGGGCCATGCATCGTTTATCATCGGCAGAGACGGGAATTGTGGCACGCATGGTTGATGGCCTTACCTTGGAGCAAATTGCCGCGGAACGTGGGACCTCACCAGACACGGTCAAGACACAGATCAAGAACATATACAGGAAGACCGGCTGCAGCAGGCAAGCCGATATTATGCGACATGTTGCCGTAGTGATGGGCACTAAAGTAGTGTTTTGATCTACTCATGGGCACCTCGAAAAATTGCCTGACCCGTCTTGCTGCGGTATGAGTGAGGGTTATCGGCGGCTTGGATTTTGACGATGGCGCAGTTGGGTTTTTTTGATCTTTCGGACCGCTACGCGAGCCTGGACGCCAATAGGGACCCACTGGTCGAGATCGACGTTGTCGTGCCGTGGGATGAGTTCCGCCCGACGCTGGAGCGTGTCTGGCGCAAGCCGGATGCAGAGCGCAAGTCACGTGCCGGGCGCAAACCCATGGATGCCGTGCTGATGTTCAAAACACTGGTGCTGGGCGCGCTTTACAACCTGTCCGACGACCAGATCGAGTATCAGGTGCGCGACCGTCTGTCGTTCATGCGGTTTCTGGGCCTGGGGCTCGAGGACCGGGTGCCCGATGCCAAGACAGTCTGGCTTTATCGCGAGGCGTTGGCGCAGGCAGGCCTGGTGGAAACGCTGTTCAAGCAGTTCGACAGCTATCTGGCGCGACAGGGTTACATCGCGCGGGGCGGGCAGATCCTCGATGCCTCTATTGTCCCGGTGCCGCGCAACCATAATACGCGTGATGAAAACAAGGCGATCAAGAACGGTGAGGTGCCCGAAGACTGGGCCGACAAGCCCGCCAAGCGGTCACAGAAGGACGTTGATGCGCGTTGGACCAAGAAGCACGGGAAATCCCATTACGGCTACAAAAACCATGTGAACATGGACAGCAAGCACAAGCTGGTGCGGCGTTACTATGTCAGCGATGCGGCCCTGCACGATAGCCAAGCGGTGGACCACCTGCTGATGCGGGGCAATACCGGCGCGGGGGTCTGGGCTGATCCCGCCTATCGGTCCGAGGAGATGGAGGCCAAGCTGCGCGCCTTGAAGCTGAAGAGCCACATCCACCGCAAGGGCAAGCGCGGCAAGCCGTTGACCGAACAGGCTAAGGGGAGCAATCGGACCAAATCCTCGGTGCGTGCGCGGGTCGAGCATATCTTTGGCGCGCAAGCCAACGACATGGGCGGCACGCTGGTGCGCACGATCGGCATGGTGCGGGCAAAGGCCAAGATCGGGATGAAGAACCTGGCTTACAACATGCGGCGCCTTGGTCAGTTGCGCCGCCTGAACCCGTGCCCGGCCTGACCCCAGGGCACGGCAATCAGGCCAAGAGGCAGGAAACGCCGCGCGTGGCAGGCGCAGCACCGAAGACCACACAGCACGCAAGGACGCCGACGGGTGACATCATCCCTGTCTCAAGCCGCCCAACCTGTTATTCGAGGCCGGAAAGCGCAAAAATCGAGGTGCCCTCATGTTGATTTCTACCCAGAACCTACCCAGGTTTTCCACCGAGAACTGACCGACATTTAATTATGATTTCGGGGTCATTCAGTAGTCAAGGCGTGACTATCCTCCCTTCTCTTGCGGGCTGTCGCAGCTGAGATTGTCTTGAACCGGAAGCTGTCCTTGAACGTGCGGCCACTTGCCTAAATCAGGAGGGTATCCGCTGGACGGTGTTCGGGGGTGCAGCAATGGTGCTGCATGGTCATTATGAGACCAAGGTTGCTGACATCGACATCATCGTGACGCGGCAAGCCTGTTGCGGACAGGCTCTTGAACCTACGAAGTGCCGATCCTGGCAGGACAACAGGTATCGTCGGGTAATAAATGTTCGAAGGCCGAGACCCGCGCTTACCCTACGAGTGACATCGCATTTCCCCGAACAGTGTAGTTTTGGATGCCTTGCTGCTGCAAATGTCCACAAACTCATCCAATAATCAAGTTGTCCGAATACTTATTCCAAACCCTGTTCATGGACAACGTAAGCCTGCGGTGAGGGCCGTCTGCTCTGATTGAGCAAATAGTCTTAAGGCATTGCCTTATGTCATACGCTTCAGTTGTTTCACCAATCGAGATTTTCGCCGCCGATGAGGTTGGCCGTCGTCGGC
>NZ_SUNI01000018.1 GCF_005048225.1 Paracoccus gahaiensis | reverse complement strand
CGGCCAACCTCATCGGCGGCGAAAATCTCGATTGGTGAAACAACTGAAGCGTATGACATAAGGCAATGCCTTAAGACTATTTGCTCAATCAGAGCAGACGGCCCTCACCGCAGGCTTACCAATGATTTCACCCTTGAGTTCGGAGACATTGACGAGGGCTTCTATGATAGTATGTGTTCGATGTTCTCAAGTGTTACCCAGATCCTTCTGAAACAGAAAGATAAGGCGTTGTTTGCAGAGTTTCTGCCTTCGCTTGAGGCTGAGCTTGAGCGCATCGATGGTCAAATTGGTTGGGGATATCCAGATGAGTTGTCAGACCACCTTGCTGACCTAAAGGATGCGTTTCAAAAGTAGCTTAAGGTGTTGCAGAACAACCGACTCGCATTGCGAAAGCTTCATTGACATGGACGGCCCTTTGCTGCCGGTCGTCCCTCTTCTCAAACTCGATCCAGCTTCCCCAGACCGGACGTTGGTGCGCGGCGCAGAAAACCACCCATCCTTCGTCTACAAAGCAGACCACAGGGGAGTAGTTCACTCATCATTAAGCTTTTGATTTCCACCTCCTGAGGGCAAGGACAGCTACTGTTGCCGAACATCTATTCACAGGCCAATCGCGCGCCGCGTGCGGTGCGGACCATACGAAACAAGAGATAGACAGAGATCGCCAGCATAACGACCGAAATTGGCGATTTGAGAAGGAACAACGCATCCCCACCCGAGGCGGTATAGGCACCTCGCACTAGAACCTCCAGCGTCGGGGCCAGTAGAAAGCCGATCACAAAAGGTAGGATCGAGATACCCAGCCGCCGCAGAGCGTAGCCGATTACCGCCATGACGCAGGCAGTGATTAACCCGACATATCCGCCGTCTTGCACATAGGCCGCCGTCAAAGACACTGTCAGGATCACGGGAAGGATGACATCCTTAGGGATGCGGACCAGATAGCTTAGATACCCCATTAGAATGCCGCCTAGGGTCCAGTTCGTCAGGTTGGCGAGCACCATAAGGGTAAATATGCCGAACGCCATGACGAGGTTCGCATTCAAGATGGTGCCGAAGCCTTCGACTTGCTGGATGGGTGTGAACTGGAAAACCTGTGGGCCGAACGAGAAATCGCCTATTGTTTGCACCGCCAAAATTATGAATACAGCGGCAAAGTTGCCGGGGATTCCGAGACTCATGACCGGGATTAGGTTTGCGCCCGACACGGCGGAGTTCGCGGCCTCGGTCGCGACGACGCCCTCAGGCGTTCCGGTTCCGAACGCCGCGGGCGTCCGCGAGCGACGCTTGGCGGTGTCATAGCTGAGCGTTGCCGCTGTCGTCGTGCCGATGCCGGGCAGCGCGCCGATCACCGTGCCGATCGTGGCCGAGCGTAGGATTGCGGGCATCATACGCCACCGCTCGCCCCAACTAAGCGACGGGCCCAACGGTGGCTCGTCTCGCGGCGGGGTGTTCAGGCGGCGTTCGTTGCGCATATCCTCGATCGAAATCAGCACTTCCGAGATGACAAGAACCCCAAGCACTGCCGACGTCAGCGGCAAACCGTTGCCAAGTTCAGGTATTCCCAACGTCAGCCGCGCGCCATTGCCCGACATGGTCGAGCCGATAAGAGAAATGAACATTCCCAGAAGACCGCCAATCAGCCCCTTGATCGGGGCATCGCCCACGACCGCCGCCATAAAACACAGCGACAGAATGATTAGCGCCGATTTCTCGGGCAGGCCAAGGATGCGTTCGACCGACACCGCAATCAGCGGCGCGGCGATGAACAGAACGATGTCGGAAAAGCTGTCGCCCACGACGGAGGCGAAATGCGCAGTCTGGATCGCGCGGCGACCCTCTCCCTTTTGCGCCATGGGATAGCCATCCCGGGTCGTCATAAAGGCATCAGGCGTTCCAGGTGTGTTGAAAAGGATCGCGGGCACGGCTCCGCCGACAGTCGACCCCTTCATTATCCCTAGAAGGCAGCCCAGCACGGGATAAAGCGCATCGTTGCCATAGCCGAAGATGGACACAAGAATGGGCAAGCCAATCGCCATTGCGAACGGGCCGGACATTCCCGGAAGCGCCCCGATCAGAATGCCCACCAGAACGCCAACCAGCACCATCACCACCGGCATTAACACAAGGCCGCCATCGGCTCCCTGGAAGACCGAGACGATGCCCAGCCCAATATACTGAAACAGAAGATCCATCGGTCTCTACCTAAATATCGGCGTTAGGAGGAAGCTGGATGTCGTTCAGCAATCCGTCGAACAACCCGATCAGCACCGCCGTCGTGACAACGGCAATCAGCACGTCGCGCCAGCGCAGCCTATGCCTGGCGACGAAAGTATAGCCGCAAGTTAAAAGCGTGCCTCCGACGAAGAAACCAGACACATCGAAGGGAAAGGTCGCCGAAACTGCCCGATATCCACTTGCCTCGGATAGGCCCACCGCGTTGGTGGCCCAGACAAGGGCCGGTCCGGTCACGTCCATCACCAGCAGCCCCAAACCCGTCAGCACCACCATCTGCGCAAGAAACAGAAGGTTTCTCAAGCCGATATGGCCGACCACTTCGCCGTTCTTACCGCTGCGCGCGCCGATCTGTGCCACGATCAGCAAAACCGCCAGCGGCACCATCAGCCCGATGAGCAATACAGGAAAAAAGCTATCGCCGGGCACGGTGCGCCCGGTGAGGTTTTGCTGCAGAAAACCGCTGCCGATGTCGCGCGGGAACCAGACAAACAGGCATAAAGCCACGAATGCCAATGTTCCCGCTCCCAACCAGAGGTTCCAACGAGCACTGCGCGCGTTTTCTGCAGCGCGATTCATTCTGTTAGCGCCTTCATGACATCGACGTTTTCTGCATAGGTGGCCATGATCTGCTCACGTAGCGCATCGCCTTGGGTCACGATGGGTTCCGGCGGATATTGTTGCTCGATGAACTGGCGGGTCTCGCTTTCGGGATTAGCCAGAATTTCGGATATGACGAGTGCGATCTCATCGCGGATCTCGTCTGGCATGCCGGCCGGTGCGGTGATGATGTATTCATATCCCAGCTTCATGCCCACGCCTGCCTCGGCCAGCGTTGGCTTGGTCGGGTCCAGCACCACCGGACCCTGTTCAGCCGAGGCAAGGATGTTCAGCACGCCCGCCTCGACCAGCGGTTTTTGCACACCGCCACCCCAGGCCACGTTCGCATCCATCGCCACCAGCGCGTTCAGCGTGCCCGCGCCGCCCTGCGCGCGCAGGTGGCTGACCTCGATCCCCAAGGCACGGCTGACCAGCTCGGCCCCTGCCTCGACCTGCGTGCCCCAGTTGGCCCAGACGATCTGTTCGCCCCCGGCGGCGGCGGCCTGAAGATCTTCCAGAGTATTCCAGCCGCTTTCGGCGCGGGCCAGAACCGCCATCTGCGACCCCGCGGTCGTGGTGATATAGGTAAAGTCTTCAGGCGAGATGTTGTCGTTGTTCATCGGCGCGAAGTCGTAGGTCGTGGTAATCGCAAAACCCAACGTCTGCCCGTCGGGCGCCTGGGATTTCAACTGCGACGACATGACCAGACCGTCATCGCCCGCGCGGTTCTCCGGCAAAATGGTCCAGCCCCGCAACGCCTCAATCTCCTTGACCAAGGTGCGGGCCTGCACGTCGGTGCCACCGCCCGCGCCATAGCCAATCCATAGGCGGATCGGGCCGTCAGGGTTCCATTCGGCCAGTGCGGGGCCGGCCAGTGCTGCAATGCAGGCGCCAAGCAAAAGGGGTTTCATCATCATCTCTCCTGTTGTCGTTTTACTATTGGGGGGCTATTTGCCTTCGGTCAGTTCCATGGGACGGTGGCCGCGTGGCAGTTCGAACCGCTGGACGATCTGCAGCCGCTCCTCGCGATCAAATTCATAGGCGTCCCAGATCATGCCCACATGCGGCGCGGCCAGATCCAGCTGCTCACATGCCTGCCGGGACAGAAGATCTGCGCTGGCGACGTGGCGCACGCTGGCGATGCGCAGTCCGAACCGTTCCCAAAGCAAGCGGTGATAAGACGCTCCATTCAGCGTTTCACTCGCCGCATGTGGCGCCTCCACATGATGTTCACAGCGCATGAAGAATGTGCTGTAGGACGGCTGTGCGCCGGGCACCCAGACAAGTCGGTCGATACGGATGACCTCTTCGACCTCGAACTCGATCAACAACGCGCCATATTCGGCGGTGGCCACGCGTGAGGTGCGAAGCACGCGCGTGAAGGGCATCATCACCTTGCCAGTAGCAGGGTCTCGAAAACGGTAGACGTGAACCTCGGGCACCTGCTTGTCGCGGTCGGAAATAAAAGATCCGAGTTTGCGGCGTCGCACGACCAGCCCGTCCTCCACGAGTTGCGCTAACGCCTTTTGCACCGTGGACAGGCCCAGTGGCAGAGTGGCGCAAATCTCCACTTCGCTGGGCAGACGGCTGCCGGGGGCATAGGTGCCCGATTGAATGCAGGCGACGAACGCACCTGCAAGCCGCTGATACTTCGCACCAGGTCCATCGGTGATCTGCCATTGGGCCAAAAGCGGCGCAAGCGAGAGGGTCGGCGTCTGATCCATGAATCATTCGTAGTAATTCAATTTATTACTTGTCAACTACGTAGTTATTTTCTTAGTGTTTGAAAAACTAACTATCTAGAACAGGACGGATTTATGACTAAAGATTGGGCGGTGGCGACGGGGCACCCTTTAGCCACCAGCGCCGCAAAGCGCATCCTGTCCGCAGGCGGCAATGCTGTCGATGCAGGGGTGGCCGCGGGTCTGACCCTCGGCGTCGTGCAACCCGATCTCGTCTCGGTCGCGGGTGTGGCGCCGATCATTATGTTCGACTCGCAAACGGGCATGGTCACCAGCTATGACGGCGTCGGCGGCTGGCCTGAGGCGGCGGATGTGGACCGGATGCACCGTGACCACGGCGATCATGTTCCCGAGGGGATCCTGCGCACCGTCATCCCTGCCGCCCCTGCCAGCTGGATCCGTGCGCTGTCGTGCAAGGGGACGATGCGCTTCGCCGACATCGCCGAAGAGGCGATCGCAGCGGCGCAGGATGGCTTCGTCGTCTATCCGTTGTTTGCCGATTTCGTCGCCTCGCGGAAGGAAAAATACGCCCGGTTCGCATCCACGGCTGCGATCTTTCTACCTGACGGTAAGCCCCCCTTGTTCGGCCAGCGGTTCTTGCAGACCGATCTGGCATGGACGTTGGAGCAGATGGTCGCGGCCGAGGCTGCCGCAGGGCCGGACCGTCTTGCCGGTCTAGCGGCCGCACGCGCGGCCTTCTACACCGGCCCCATCGCCGAACGGATCGTCGCGTTCCATGCCGAACGCGGCGGCCTGCTCACCGCTGCCGATCTTGCAGGGTATCAGGTGCGCGAGGAACCGACCCTGCCTATCCGCTTTCGCGGAGCAGAAATTCATTGCTGCGGGGCGTGGTGCCAGGGCGTCTCCATGGCGCAGGCGCTCGCGATGATCGAGCAGGCAGGCCCAGAGGCCGCAAATCGCGACGGCACCCTGAACCTGCATTTCGTGATCGAGGTTCTCAAATGCGTTTTTGCCGACCGCGAGGCGTATGTCACCGACCCCGATCACATGCCGGTGCCCCAGCAGCATCTGATTGAGCCAGACTTCATTGCAAGCCGTCTGGCAGACATTGGCACGATGTCAGACCCCATGCCAGCACCCGGCCGCATTAACAGCGGCCAGCCGGAGGTGTTCCGCATCGGATGTGCAGACACGTCGCATGTCAGCGTAATCGACGGTGCGGGTAACATCTTTTCCGCCACCCCCAGCGATCCCAGCTACGATACCGAGGTGGTGCCCGGAACCGGTCTTTCGGTTTCGTCCCGCGGTTCGCAGTCCCGGTCAATTCCCGGGCATCTCAACGCCCTGGCCCCCGGCAAGCGTCCGCGACTGACGCCAAATCCGATCCTTGCATTGCGCGATGGCAAGCCGTGGATGGCCATGGGAACGCCCGGCGGCGATGTGCAGATACAGGCGATGGTGCAGGTGCTGCTCCACATACTGGACCAAGGCAAAACGGTTAAAGACGCCGTGCGCGCGCCTCGCGTCGCCACATACTCCTTTCCAGGAAGTTTTTCCCCCCATGACATGCATCCCAACAAGGTAATGTATGAAAGCGATCTACCCTCAGATCAGGTGGCCGATCTTGCCGCGCGCGGTCATGATCTTTCGCCTTGGCCCGCGAACACATGGATGGCCGGAGGAGTTTGTCTTGCCATGCGTGACGCCACCGGGATGACTGCCGTGGCCGACACCCGCCGCGCAGGAACCGCCGCAACCGCAGGAGATTGAGATGGCCGTAGGACCAGAGATGGACGACGCCTTTGCGCAATGCGCTGTCGCAATTCCAAATGGACTTTTTACCGCGATGCAATTCCATGCCGATACGGTAGAAGTGGAGCGGCTCTACTCCACCCTTCCCAAGGTATATCCGATCAGCGGTCGCAAACCAAAGCGCCAGACCGAATGGGGCGAAAAGGTCCTGTTTCGTCACGAGGTGAACGTTGGCTTTGGCCCGGACGATATCCGCTGGGCGTTTTCCGATCACGAGACCATTCTTGGCCTCGGTCTAAACGCGGTAATGAACGTGCCCATAGTCCGAGGGCGGCAGGTTCTGGGCACGATCAACTACCTGCGTTCGGATCCCGCCTTTAGCGACGCCAACATGCGGGTGGCTGTTAAATTGGCCCATACGCTGGCTCAAAATTGGAGATACTGAACGTTTACCTGTCGTCTGTTGCCTGTCGCCTGTCGTTTTTATGCCCAGTTGCGCGGATGGCCCGCGGCCTCTGAAATCAATATTGGCATAGATGGAGCTTCCTTTTCGGCGGAGTTTTTGCAACGCATCGGCAAGCCACCCGTGGTCTACTTGCGAGCATGACGCCTTGTTCTCGTCTGGAAGGCGCCGAGCGGGGGCAGGAGAACCGTTCCAAGTCGCAGACATTGTTGGGTATCGTTCCCAAAGCGCCTTCGCCCAGGCATTACAACGTTTCTTCGGGACTACGCCAAAGGAGGATGCGGCACCGAAGATCGATCGCGCCACCTCGTCGTGAGATTTGAGCGGCGACTGGGTTCATTAACCGGGGGACATCGACGGCTAAAGGTGCTTACGGCCCTCACCAGCGCTTCGTCCGCCTGCCCGTCTTCGCCCCTCGAACCGGCAGACGGGCCCATAACGGACGGTCGAGGCCACGGCGCCGCTGCGGTGCAGCTTCCCCAGACCGGACGCAGGTGGGGGGCGCAGAGAGGTCGGCCAAGCAGCGTCTGCTACGCGGGACGGAGCTGCCGTTGAATCTTTTTCACTCTTGGCTTCTTATCCCGCATGACAGGGGGGTCGGACCGTGAAACTTTGGCCGGACATCTCGGATGAGGAAGACTTCGAGCGATGGCGATCCGCCTCAGACCTCTGGTTGCCCGTCGTTATCGAGATTGCGCAAAGGGCAAATGTGCATGCCGTCTCGCCTACTTCATTCAAGACCGGCACCAACCTCGTCGTCGATTTGGATGGCAACGTCATCCTAAAGATTTTCCCACCGATCTACGCCCCACAGTTTGCGGTCGAACGCCTTGCGCTGCGCCTGCTGGATGGCCGTCTATCCGTGCCAATCCCTCGGATACTGGCGGAAGGGGTGGACAATGGATGGTCATGGCTGATCATCACCAAGCTGCCCGGAACAGTAGGCTCCGAGGTCTGGCCGGTGCTATCCGAGCAGGAACGCCTCGCCATTCTGGGCGACGTCGGGCGCACGATTGCAGAGGTCCAGGCCGTCGATCCGGGAGAGTTTCTTGAGATGCAGCCGGCTTGGCCGGACTTCGTCAAGCGTCAGGCCGAAGGCTGTATCGAGCGGCATAGACGTCAGGGCCTGGAGGAGTCCCTGTTGTCCGATCTGCCGGCCCTTCTACGCGCGGCGCCCTTGGTGCTGCCCGCGGAAGTGCAGCCCGTTATCCTGACCGGGGAATGGATTCCAGAAAACCTGCTTCTGACAGAAACGTCCGATGGCTGGCAGTTGGCGGCGGTCATCGACTTCGGCGATGTCATGACAGGCTGGCGCGAATACGATCTCTTGGGCCCGAGCACCTTCATGTGCGCGGGCGTCCCCGACCGCGTCCGGGCATTCCTTGAGGGCTATGGTGTGCCCGCAGAGGACTATAACAATTCAATGCGCCGACGCCTGACGACGCTGATGATGCTCCACAGGGCGAGTGACATGCGCGGCATCGCCATCAGCGAATGGCAGTCTTCCGTCAGAAAGCTAGAGGATCTTGAAGACCTGATCTGGCCCAAGGCCCTATAGGACTCCATCCTCACAAAAGGCAGCTTTGCGGCAATCAGAGGACCTGAGATGGCTTCAAATCCGAGCCCGATCCACCCCTCATCCCCAAGATGTCACGGATTGCCCGCCGAACAGCACCTCTCTCGGCAGCTGGAAGATGAAATAGGGGTTCAGCGATGGCAGCGCGCTGGCCCCGTCCAAGCGGGCCCGGTGCTCATGCGACAGCGTGACCTGCAGGGCGGCGATGTTGGCTGTCACCTGTTCCGGACGGCTGGCGCCCATCAGCAGCGTCGTCACCCCGGGGCGCGACAGAAGCCAGGCCAGCGCAGCTTGCGCCATCGGCACCTCCAGCTCGGTCGCCACATCGCGCAGGACGTCGACGATCGCGAAGTTGCGTTCGGTGAACAGCATGCCGCCGTAGGGGTTGTCCCCGCTCAGACGATCGCTCTGACCGGCTTGCGTGTCCATGGCACGATCGGGGACCGCGGCGGCACGATCCGCCTGGGCCATCATGTCACGGCCATACTTTCCGGTCAGTAATCCGCCGGCCAGCGGACTCCAGGGCATGATCCCCAACCCGAAATGCCCGGCCATCGGTGCCAGATCCAGCTCGACCCCGCGATCGATCAGCGACCAGGCGTTCTGCAGCCCGATCGGGCCCGGCAGGCCGTGCGCCGCCGCCAGGGTCGCGACCTTGGCGACATACCAGGCGGGCGTGTTCGAGAACCCGTAATACAGGATCTCGCCCCGTGCGACGGCTGCGGTCAGCGTCCGCAGCACCTCCTCGGGCGGCGTGGTGCGATCCCAGACATGCACCCAATAGAGGTCGATCCGGTCCGTCCCGAGGCGGCGCAGCGACCCCTCGATCCCAAGCCGGATATTGATCGCGCCGTTTCCGCCATGCAGCGGATGTCCCTGCGCCCGGGCAAAGCCGGATTTGGTGGACAGGACGATTCGGTCGCGCAGGCCGCTATCAGCCAGGATCTGCCCCAGCATCCGCTCGCTCTCTCCGCCGCTATAGACGTCGGCGGTGTCGACCACGTTTCCGCCCGCCGAGACGTAGGCCTCAAAGATCTCGCGCGCGGCCGCCATGTCACTGCCCCACCGGCCTGCGCCGAAGGTCATCGTGCCAAGCGTCAGCGGGCTGACGATCAGCCCCGAGCGTCCAAAGGTCCGATAGTCGGTCATCTGCATGATCAGCTCCTAAATGCGGCGATGACGTGATCCTAGGGCGATCCGCCGTGCAGGATTAGCCATTTGCTTTTGCATGAGCCTGTGAGCATCCCTCATGAATGGCCCGACAGAACCTCAACGATCTTGCCGCATTTGCGACCATCGCCCGCACGCGAAGCTTTACCGCAGCTGCGGCCGAACTTGGCGTGTCACCCTCGGCGCTCAGCCATGCGATGCGCGGGCTGGAGGAGCGGCTTGGCCTCAGGCTGCTGGCGCGCACGACGCGATCGGTCGCGCCGACCGAGGCGGGTCTCGCGCTGCTCGGACGCCTGACCCCGGCGCTGGCGCAGATCGATGCCGGCGTGGAGGCGCTGTCGGATTGGCGCGATGCCCCGGCGGGCACCGTGAGGCTGACGACGTTTCACTGGATCGCCTCGACCCTGCTGTCCCGCCGGCTGCCGGGGTTCCTGACCCGCCATCACGGCATCACGGTCGAGGTGAATATCGATGACGGATTGCGCGACATCGTGGCAATGGGCTTCGATGCCGGCATCAGGCTGGGTGAAAGCGTCGAACGCGACATGATCGCCGTCCGGATCGGCCCGCCCCTGCGCACGGTTGTCGTTGCGACGCCCGTATACTGGGCCGCGCATGGCCGGCCCGCCCATCCACGCGATTTGCTGAATCATCCCTGCATCGGCTATCGCAACCTTGGCAGTGGGGCCCTGATGCCATGGGACTTCGAGACCGACGGCCGGGCACTGCGCCTTCAGGTCAGGGGGCCGTTGATCTGCAACTCCTCCGATCTGGCGCTGGCCGCCGTCCGCGCAGGATGCGGCGTCGGCTGGACGATGGAGGAGGATGTCACGCACGACATCGCTACGGGGCAGCTGGAACAGGTGCTGGACGACTGGTCCCAACCCTATCCGGGGGCGTTCCTCTATCACCCGAGTCGTCGCCAGGTCCCGGTGGCCCTGCAGGCGTTGATCGCGTATCTGAAACGGTAGGAGGATCTGCCGAGGGAACGCTCGGGAAAGGGGTGCCGGAAGTCGGCAGAGGCTCCTTTCGTCAATCCATGCCGCCGACCAACTCGAAGGCTTAATTTCTTTCAGCCAGCAGCGCAGGCGGCCCATAGCGGACGGTCGGCACCCGTCAGGCGCTGTAGAGCAACCCTCCCAATTCCGGCTATTGGTGCTCGCCGCAGAAGGACTGCCCCCTGCAGTGTCTGGGGCGCGAGACCAAGCGGGCGCCTGTTCAAAAGCCACTTGGTCAGAAAAAATTATAGACGAACTTGTGGCGCCCGACCGTTGCGAGGCAAGATTTTCTTGGATCTCGGCTAGGATTTCCTTGAGTCTCTGACAGTATTTGATCTGCGTGCAGCGCTGAAAAATCAAGGTGGTCAGGGCGATCTGGCGATGGGTAAAGTCGACTAGCAAAGTATTATTGATAGTTTTCTTGACGCAAGGATGGTCACGGCGAGCATGAAGGAAACGACAACAAGCTGCTGCAGTCCGGCTGGCGCACGAGGTGGAAGTAGGGAGATCGCAGATTATCTGACGCTTGCCAAAGCCCCCCTACCTGCGCCGTTGGATATCGCAAGAAGCCTGCGGGCGCCCCTCAAACCGATTCCTTCCGGGGTTTTCGAAATGGGGGCTAGGCAGTCGTGGTTTGCGGGCGATCTGGACAGTCCTCGAAGGAAGGTAAAGCTCTCTGCCTTTCTGATGTCACCCACGGCCGTGACGAACGCCGAATACCAACGGTTTGTGCGGGCAACGGGATATCGGACCGTTGCAGAGCAAGAGGGGTGGAGCTATGTCTTTCACCTGTTGCTGCCGGATCCGGACAAGTGGCCTGTCAGCCCCCCAGGCCTTCCCTGGTGGCGCAAGGTCGACGGGGCATGCTGGTTTTCCCCCGAGGGACCAGATACAAGGACTGCAACGCGAGATGAACATCCAGTCGTTCATATCGCATGGTTTGACGCGATAGCGTATTGCAACTGGGCGGGTCTGCACTTGCCCTCCGAGGCACAGTGGGAACGGGCAGCACGTGGCGGCCTGATCAGGCAGAAGTTTCCCTGGGGCAATGAAATGAAACCCGGCGGTGCCTTTGCCATGAACACGTTTCAGGGTTCGTTCCCCACCATAAACAGTGGTGACGACGGTTGGATAGGGACCGCGCCTGTCGATGCGTATCGACCCAACCGCTACGGCATGTTCAACATGACCGGCAATGTCTGGGAATGGGTTGCAGACCGGTTCGGGCCCCTGCCGAAGGCGGGGCAGCGGCCTGAGCTTGATCCTTCAGGGACCGCTGAAGGCGAGGCCCGCGTTCAGCGTGGCGGGTCATACCTGTGCCATGACAGCTATTGCGACCGTTATCATGTGCATTCGCGCACCCGGAACGAACCCGACAGTTCCACCGGAAACTCCGGCTTCAGGGTGGCGGCGCAATTTGCTCCGCTTTCTGAATGACCAGTTCCAGCAATTCCTGCATCAGCGCGACGTTGCTGGAGGATCGCCGGTGCAGGCATCCGGTCGCATAGGTCCAGATCCGATGTTCTGACCCTATCGGCAGTAGATCCAGTGTCGAGGCATAGCGGATCAGCGGGGATGGCAGGCAGATGAGGCTGTCGGTGCTGCGAACCAGTTCCAGCGCCGTCGCCAATGACGTGGTGTGGAACTGAAAACGCGGCCGTTGGCCCGTTGCGCCCAGCAGATAGGTCGTCAGCCGCTCGGTGGTCAGAAAGACGTCCACGAACTCGGTCCACCGCGCCTCGGCCAGCAGCGCGGCCGGCACGGGACCACCCACCCAAGGGTGGCCCTTGCGTGCAAAGATCATCGTCCGCGCATCGTGGATCGGCGTAAAAGCCAACCGCCGGTCTGCCGCCGCATCGCCGACAAAGCCGAAGACCGCGTCATAATCTCCCTTCAAGAGCCGGGACACGGTGTTGCGGTAGGCCGAGGCATCAACAGTGAATTCCACGTCGGGATGGCGCAGGGCCATTTCACGCAGGGGGTGATGGATCCAGTCCAGCGCATAAACCAGTCCGCAATGGAGGCGCAGGTCGATCTTCTGGCTGCGGCGGGCTGCAGCAATCTCTTCGCGGGCATGGGCGAACTCGATGGTGGCGGCCTGGGCGTGGCGTAACAGGGCTTCACCCTCGGGACGCAGGCTGACGCCGCGCCGGTGCCGGTCGAACAGGATCGTATCATATTCAATTTCCAGCCGCCGGATCAGCTTGGACATCGCGGCCTGCGTCAGGCCCACCTGCTGCGCCCCGAGCGAGATCGACCCCGTCGCGGCAACGGCAAGAAATGCGCGCATCTTGGCATCCAGCATTCAGTCAGTCCTTTTGCGACTATCTCACGGCATCATTATTCATTTTCCAATGTAGCTCAAATTTGTTCTCGTCCTGCGAGGGAGGATCATGATGCGGACGGTCTTTGTTCTATTCGATTCGCTGAACCGGGGCGCGCTGGAGCCCTATGGATCTCAGTCGATCCAGACGCCAAATATGACGCGCCTTGCCGAACGCGCCGTGACCTTCGATCAGCACTTCGTGGGATCGCTGCCCTGTATGCCCGCCCGGCGGGACCTGCATACGGGCCGGTTGAACTTCATGCACCGGTCCTGGGGGCCACTGGAGCCCTTCGACAACTCCTTCCCCAAGCTGATGAGCAAGGCTGGCATCTACACCCATCTGATCACCGATCACATGCATTACTTCGAGGATGGCGGAAACGGCTATGCCCAGGCCTTCGACAGTTGGGAATTCGTTCGCGGTCAGGAAAACGATCCCTGGCACGCCATTGTCGAGCCGCGTCTGGCCAAGCTGCGCAGCCAGTTCGACCCCGCCCATTACGATCTTCCCGAGACGGGCCCGGCTACGCGCGAGGCGATGTCGCGCTGGCAGTGGAAAAAGCTGCGTCATGCGGTGAACCGTCAAGCCATCAGGGCCGAGCGCGACTATCCCACCGTCCAGTGCTTCGAGCGCGCCATCGAGTTTCTGGCCCGCAACCGGGGCGCCGATGACTGGTTCCTGCAACTCGAAGCCTTCGATCCGCACGAGCCCTTCATGGCCCCCGACCGCTTCAAGGCGATGTATCCGACGGATTGGCAGGGCGGCATCCTCGACTGGCCACAATATGCCCGCGCCGGTGGCGACACCGCTCAACGCGCCGAGATCCGGTCGAATTACGCGGCCCTTGTCACAATGTGTGACGATCAGCTAGGCCGGCTGATGGACACGTTCGACATTCTGGACCTGTGGAAGGACACCTGCCTGATCGTGACCACCGATCACGGCTATCTGTTGGCGGAACATGAATGGTGGGGCAAAAACCGGATGCCCTATTACTCCGAG
The DNA here is from genome assembly GCF_005048225.1 of Paracoccus gahaiensis. Classification (GTDB taxonomy): domain Bacteria; phylum Pseudomonadota; class Alphaproteobacteria; order Rhodobacterales; family Rhodobacteraceae; genus Paracoccus; species Paracoccus gahaiensis. The sequence goes on along the minus strand of NZ_SUNI01000018.1, from coordinate 57,514 downwards.
ATCTCGCATATCCCGCTGATGGTCTGCCACCCGGACATGGCGGAAAGGGCTGGGGCGCGCTGCACGGCACTGACGCAGACCCCCGATCTGATGCCCAGCTTGCTGGACCTGCATGGTATTGCCGCTCCTGAAGAATGCCTCGGCAACTCGATCTGGCCGATGCTTCGGCAAGCAGACCCCGACCGCACGGTGCTGTTTGGTCAGTTTGGCGGTCCCCTGGGTCTGACCGACGGGCGGCACCTGATGTTCCGCTATCCGCGCAACGTCGCCTGCGAGGGGCTGAACGAATACACGCTGTCGCCACAGCACATGAGTTCGGCCTTCACCATTGATGAGCTGCAGGGCATCGCCTTGGTGCCGCCCTTCAATTTCACCAAATCGGTGCAGACCCTGCGCATCCCGGCCCGGCGCGACGGCATCCGTCCGCCGGGGCTGGCCGACGAGTTCGACTGCGGCGTTCGCACCGAGATCTTTGATCTGGTTCAGGACCCCGGACAAAGTCATCCTGTGAACGACCCGGCGCTGGAGGCACGCCTGCTGGCCGCAATGATGGTGCATCTGCATGACAACGATGCACCCGCAGAGTTGCACGCCTTCTACGGGTTTGACGCAAGCCCGGCACGGACCACTGTCAACGCTGACCGGCCGGAACCGGTCGCACGCCACGCCCGCTGATCCTGGCAGGCCACGGCATTTCTGCGCAAACACCTGGGAGGGTAACATCATGACCATATCGACCACACGGACCATCCTGCTGGCCGCCACCGCTTTGAGCCTGGGGTCCGCACCACTTCTGGCGCAGGACTGGCCCAATGGCCCTGTGACCATCATCGTGCCCTATGATGCCGGCGGCACGACCGACAACATGGTCCGAGCGCTGGCGACCGAGATGGAGCAGGTGCTGGGCCAATCTGTGGTCATCAGCAACATGGCGGGCGGCGGTGGCGTCGTGGGCATGTCGGCGGCTTTGCAAAGCGCCCCGGACGGGCAGACGGTCGGCCTTTACCTGACGAATACACTGGTCGGCATGGCCATCGGCTCGGCGCCGTTCGAGGCCGACAGCATCATGCCGGCCTGCATGTTCGGAGAGACGCCGCTGACGATCACTGGCAAGGGCGGCGCGGACGGGCTGGCCAGTTTGGAAGATTTGCTGGCGATGCCGGATGCCAGCTTGGCCATCGAACGTGGCACCCTTTCGGAGTTTGCTGGGCTGATGATAAACGGGATGACGCCCAACGACATCAATCTTGTGAATGCAGGGACCGGCCCGGAAAAGAATGCCGCCGTGATGGGTGGACATATCACCGCGCTGATCACGCCCACCGCCGGGGTCGTCCAGCAGCACGAGGCGGGGCAGCTGAATATCGTGGCCGTGCTGGCCGACGAACGCATGGAGATCGCGCCCGACCTTCCCACTGCCAAGGAACAGGGGCTGGACGTGTCCCTGTCCCAAAGCAACGGCTTTATGTTCCCTGCCGGCACGCCCGAGCCTGTCGTCGCCGCCTTTTGCGACGCGCTGGAGACCGCGACCGCGGCGCAGGGCGTGCAGGATCAGCTGGCAGCCTTGAATGTGCAGGTCAACTTCATGCGCGGCGATGAATTCAGCACCTACATGACCGATACATCGACCCAAATCACCGCTCTCGCGCAGGATGCGGGTTATGCCGACTGATCGCATCCGGCCAAGCACAGCGTCCTGGGGCGAGGCGGCTTTCGTCGTGGGGTTGCTGGCGGTTACGGGTGTCTGCATCTGGCAGACATTCCTCTTTCGCAACGTGCCGTGGGACCCTCTGGGAATGGCTTTCTGGCCACGCATCCTGCTAGGGGGGCTGACCGTGGCGCTTCTGGCCCAGCTGTGGTTCTGCCTGCGCGGAGCAACCGAGGCAGAGCCGGGTTTCCGGCGCGGCATGGGCATTCTCGGGCTTTGCGTGGGGTTTGTCTTGGCCCTGCCGTTCCTCGGCATCTACCTGATCACGCCCCTGTTCATGGCGATCTTTGCCCTGTTGTGGCGCGAGGGCACATGGGCGCGGCGGCTCGCCATCAGTCTGGCCGCGACGGTTGTCGTGCTGGGTCTGGTGGGCCTGGTCTTTCAATACGGGCTGGAGCTGCGCGTGATGTCCACGCCGGCCTGGTGGGGGTAGGACATGGACATGTTTCAGACGGTGCTGGGCCAGGTGCTGCTGTCACCGGCACTGCTTGGCCTGATCTTTCTGGGCATGGCGATCGGCGTCATCGTCGGCATGCTGCCGGGGCTGAACGCCACGATGGCAATCGCTCTGCTTCTGCCTCTGACCTATACGATGGACCCAATTCCGTCGATCAGCCTGCTGGTGGCGATCTTTGTCGGCGGGATGACCGGAGGCTGTATTTCTGCCATCCTGTTGCGCATTCCGGGCACGCCAAATTCAGTTGCGACGGTCCTAGACGGGCATGCAATGGCCCAGAGCGGGCGGGCCGGAAAGGCGCTTGGGCTGGCGATCATCGCTTCCGTCTTCGGGACTATTTTTAGCGGCATTATCCTGATCATCTTTGCTCCGACCCTGGCGCGGCTGGCGCTGGATTTTCACACACCAGAATATGTCGCGGCCTTCTTTTTCGCTCTCACCGCAGTTGTGGCCGTCAGTTCGGACAGCCTTCTCAAAGGTCTGATCGCTGCCCTGATCGGGGGGCTGGTGGCGACCGTCGGGATCTCATCGATCGACGGCCTGCCGCGGTTTGATTTTGGCACACCGCAACTGCTGGGTGGCCTTCCCTTGGTTCCTGCCTTGGTCGGTTTGTTCGCCGTCTCGCAGATCATGCGGGATGCCCTCGCCCCGGCCCGGCCAAGCAACAAGGTGCAAAGCGGACTTGGTTGGCGGGCCATGCTTCCCGAAGGCAGGGAGGTCCTGGCCCACGCCCCCAACGCGCTGCGCTCGGCATCGATTGGCACGGCGGTGGGCATCCTGCCCGCCATCGGCGGCGGCCCTGCCGGGTTGATCGCCTATGCCCAGGCCCGCAATTCGTCAAAGACGCCCGAGCGGTTTGGGCGCGGAGAGCCTGCGGGTGTCGTTGCAGCCGAGGCCGCGAACAATGCTACCGTTGGCGGTGCCCTGATCACCGCTATGACCCTTGGCATTCCGGGCGATACGGTCACGGCCATGCTGATCGGTGCCCTTACGATTCAGGGCGTGCAGCCGGGACCGCTGATGTTCGCCAATTCCCCCGAGGTGGTCTATGCGATCTACATCTCGGTCATGGTGGCCAGTGTGATGATGTTCGTATTCATGCTGGGCAGCACCGGGTTGCTGGTTCGCCTGCTTGACGTGCCGCGTCCTGTCCTGCTGCCCGCCTTGTTCGTGATCGCTTGCGTGGGTATCTATTCCCTGAACGGTCGAATGTTCGAAATATGGGTCATGCTAGGCTTTGGTCTTCTGGGCTTTCTCATGGAGCAGTTTCGTTATCCGCTCCCACCGGTCATTCTAGGCTTTCTACTCGGCCCGCCCTTTGAGGCAAATCTGCGCAAAATGCTCGGTCAGTATGAAAGTATCGTGCCCTTGTTCACCCGACCCATCTCGCTCATTCTCATCATTGCTGCGTTGGTGTTTCTGACACTTTCTCTTCGAAGCAGTCGCCGTATGCGGCCTACGTGATTTCAGTTAGTTTAAATCTCTGGATGTGCCGAGCTTGATCGCAGCTAATGGGGGCGTCCGCGGTCCCTTTGCCGGGCCGACGACGCCGAAATCTTCCATTCGGATCAAGCAGACGCCTTCGTGGCAAACCGGCCGAATGTCCGCTATTGCTAGTTTTCGCAACTACCATGCTGAATCGCCAACAGTCGGCTTTCCGCCCATTGCGTAGCCGCATGACAGGCCAGCGGGGTATCATGCAAAGTTATTTAATCATCGTAATTAGTTTGGCTCAGTCGGTCATCCGCGGGAACATCCGCGCTGGGAATGCTGTCCATCGTGTCTTCAGCTGATAAGATGTGGACTTGCATCATCCGCTCGGCCCAGTGCGGCTTGCGAGCAGCAATGGCGGCTGCAATCTCAAGGTGGTGCTGTGCCGAACGGCGGCGCTGGTCCGTTGTGAACTGGCGAAAGGTGCGCGTCACCAGCGCCAAGTCCACCGTCGCCCGGATCAGGTGCATCAATCTTTGAGACTGCGTCGCTTCCGCAATCAGGCTGTGAAAGCGAGCATTTTCGCGGTCAATGCTTGCGATCAGCGCCTCACTGTCCACAGCGACCTGCGTCAACTCGTTCATCCGGCGGGCGGACGCGACCAGCGCCTCAACCTGCGCTGGCTTTGCCCGCTCGGCCGCCTTTGCGGCGGCATAGGATTCAAGGCGCAGCCGCAGCTCAAAGATCTCGCGAACCTCGTCTGCATCGGGGACCACGCACCATAGGCCCTGCCCCTTGCGCCGCTCCAGCAGCCCCTCCAGCAGAAGGCGCTTGATTGCTTCCCGGATAGGTGTGCGAGAAATCCCAAGGTCTTCGGCAAGGCCAACCTCGGTCACCTTGCGGTTGGCTGGCAAGCGCCGCTCCAGGATCGCTTGGCGCAACTCGCGATAGGCCCGTCTGGACGCACTTTCCGAAGATTCCGGCTGCATCTCAAGCCCTTCCGACACTTGCTGTTCCGGCGCAGTTCACCATCTGGCTTGTGGCATTACAATACCTCGAATGGGTGCAGAAACACCGGCCCGAATAAACGGCACGGCAAAATTTACTTCAAGCGGCCAAAAATGGATACAAATTATGCCTGTGCCGGAATACAAATATCCTAGACACATCAGGGAGGGATCGCCATGTCAGGTGAAACACCGTTCGGGCCGCTGCAGGGCCTTCGGGTCGTGGAGATGGGGCAGCTACTAGCCGGGCCGTTTGTCGGCAGTCGCTGCGCCGATTTCGGGGCTGAAGTCCTAAAGATCGAGGCACCCGGCAGTGGCGACCCGATCCGCAACTGGGGGCGACTTCAGCACGAAGGCAAGACACTATGGTGGCCTATCATGGCGCGCAATAAGAAATCGGTCTCAATCAACCTGCGCAAGGAAGAAGGCCAGGATCTGGCACGCAAGCTGATCGCTGAAGCCGATGTCTTGATCGAGAACTTCAAGCCCGGCACACTTGAGAAATGGGGTATGAGCCCGGCCCAGTTGCATGCCCTGAACCGCGGGCTGGTGATCGTGCGAGTTTCAGGCTTTGGCCAGACGGGGCCTTATGCGGAGCGTCCGGGCTTCGCTTCGGTAGGCGAAGCGATGTCGGGGATGCGCTACATCAACGGCTATCCCGACATGCCGCCGCCGCGCTACGGCATCTCGCTTGGCGACACCCTGACGGCGCTGTTTGCTTTCGAGGGGATGATGATGGCGCTTTATCGCCGCGACCGGAACGGGGGGCGCGGCCAAGTGGTGGATGCGGCCATCACGGAAAGCTGCTTTGCGATGTTGGAAAGCACGGTTACGGAATATTCGAAGGCCGGCGCGATCCGTCAGCCCTCGGGGACAGGGATCGCGAAGATCGCTCCCTCGAACATCTACCCGGCGAAGGATGGCACTTATATCGTCATCGCGGCCAATGTGGATTCCATGTTCCGTCGTCTGACGCAGGCCATGGGTCAAACCCACTTGGCGGATGATCCTCGCTTCGTGACCCATATCGCGCGGGGCGATCATGCAGACCAGCTGGATTCGATGGTCGCGGAATGGTCCTCGTCACTGGAAATGCCCGAGCTGAAAGCGCGCCTGGAAGAGTTCGGGGTCGTCTACGGTCCTATCAATTCAATCGCACAGGTCGTCGACGACCCGCATTTCCGCGAACGCGGTATGGTGCGCGAGCATCATGACGACGACTTCGGCACCATCAGCATCCCCGGCGTCTTCCCGGTTCTGTCCGAAACGCCCGGCGATGTTGCATGGCTGGGACCGCAGGAAATCGGGGCCCACAATGCCGAAATCTATAGTCGGATCGGTCTCGACCAAGGCGAGATCGCTAATCTCAAGACGCGGGGAGTGATATGAGTATCACAATCTGCGAGGTCGGCCCACGCGACGGCCTACAAAACCTCGCGCGCATATTCTCGGTCGAGGAGCGGGCGCATATGGTCACTGAGCTGGCCGCGGCGGGACTGCGCCAGATCGAAGCGGTCAGCATGGTGAACCCGGCCCGCGTGCCCCAGATGGCGGGCGCTGAAGAGCTATTGGCGGCGCTGCCTCCGCTGCCGGCGGTGCAGTTGGCTGCTCTGGTCCTGAACCGCAAGGGGGCCGAGCGAGCATTGGTCACCCGTGTGACCGAACTGCGCTTCGCCGTCGTTGCCTCGGACACGTTTTGCCGGCGAAACCAGAACATGGGCAGCGATGACAGCGTCGCGGCCTTTGCCGCCATCGCGCCAATGGTAGGCCAAGCCGGGCGTAGTCTGACAGGGGTGATCGCCACGGCATATGGCTGCCCTTTCGAGGGCGAGGTCGCCCCGTCCCGGGTCGCCCATATGGCCGAGGCGCTGCTCGCGGCGGGCGCGGACCGGATTGTGCTGGCAGACACGATCGGTGTCGCTGCACCGCGCGACATCGCGCGCGTGCATGAGGCCTGCTGCTCCGTTATCGGGGCAACGCCATGGGGCGTTCATCTGCATAACACCCGCAACACCGGCTACGCGAACTTGATGGCTGCGTTGGAACGGGGGGCCAGCATCATCGATGCGGCCATCGGAGGGCTTGGTGGTTGCCCCTTCGCCCCGCGCGCGACCGGTAACATCGCAACCGAGGACGTTAACTACCTTTTGGAGCGCGAAGGCATTGTCACGGGCCTTGACCATGACCGACTGGCCGTGCTGGTCGAGTGGCTGTCCGAGCGCGTTCCCGACAAGATCACGGGCCAGCTGGCCCGCGCGGGCTGGTTCGGCGCCTGACCTGTCTTGTTTTGATTGGCGCCCGGCCAAGTGGCCGGGCGCCAGCCGCTAGAGCCCCGGTATCGCCAGAACGATCTGTGGAAACACTGCAATCAGAATGACCGATCCCAGCATGATTGCGACAAAGGGCAACGCGCCCCGTGCCACCACGCCAAGCGGCGCCCGGTCGAGCGACTGGATGACGAACAGGTTCAACCCGACGGGCGGCGTGATCAGTGCGATCTCGATCAGCAACACAAAGAAGATGCCGAACCAGATCGGATCAATTCCAAGAGCTAGGACAGTGGGCATAAGCACCGGCACCATGATCAGCAGCATCGACATACTTTCTAGGAAAAAGCCGATGAAGATCAACATTGCTGCGATCAGCAGAAGCGCCAGAGTTGCGGTGTTGAAGTAATCCTCGAACAGCCAAGCCAGCTGCGCAGGCAGCTGATATAGGGTGATTGCCTGCCCAAATATCTTGGCGCCAATCACGATGAGAAAAATCACCGTCGTCGTCTTGACCGTGTCCCGCACCGCACCCAGAAAGACTGTCCGGCTCAGCCTTGCGCTGACGGCCAGGATCAGCAGCGCGACCGCTGCGCCGATGCCTGAGGCTTCGGTCGGCGTGAAGATCCCGCCATAGATCCCTCCAAGGATCGTGCCCGCCAACAGCAGCGTCGGCAAGGCGCGGCGGGTGGCTTGAAGTCGCTCGGGCCAAGTGGCTCGCGGCATCGCCTGATGCGTGCCTTGGATGGCCGAGGCGATCACCACGTAGATCCCGAACAGCACGATCAGTAAGATGCCGGGGCCGACTCCCGCGAGAAATAGCTGGCCGATGCTCTGTTCGGTGATCGCGCCATAGATGATCAGTGGGACCGAGGGCGGGATGATGATCCCTAGCGTGCCGCCTGCAGCCATCAGGCCCAGTGTCAAGCTGCGCGAATACCCACGCTTGATCATCTCGGGAATGGCAACGGTGCCGACTGTCGCAGCGGTCGTGATCGAACTGCCCGAGATGGCTGAGAAGACGCCGCAGGACAAAAGGGCGGCGATGCCCAAGCCCCCCGGCCAGTGCCCGACCCAGCTTTGCATCGCCACGAACAGGTCGCGCCCAATGCCGCCGCGCAGAAGCAGGTTCGACATCAGCAGAAATAACGGAATGGCCAGCAGGACAAAATCGTTGATGCCGCCGAACAGCGTGCTGGCGACCATCGACAGTGGCAAACCGTCGATCGCCAGCAGCCCTGCCCCAAGGATGCCGAGCGTAAACGCAACCGGGATGCCAGTCAGCAAAAGTGCCAGCAGCGCGCCGAAAATCAGAAAGGGGGTCATCGCCGCACCTCCATGTCCGTAGGGGGCAGCTCCTGCTCGGCCGAGCTGGAAAACTCGGGTGCGGGGCGGCCCGGCAGACGGATCAGTTCGGCCAGCGTCTGCACCGCAAGAATGGCAAAGCCCAGAATGATCGGCAGCTCGGCGATCCAGGTTGGCATCCGCAACATCGACGGTTGCCGGCGCCCGAAGGCGATGGAATCCATCATCGCTCGGCTGGTCACCCACAGCACGAAGACCGAAAACAGCAGGATGGCGATCAGGCTCAGCGCCTCCGCAGCCTTGCGGCCTGTCGGGGGCAACTGCCCGATGACGGCGGTGATGCGGATCATGTGTCCCTCGCGCAGGCAATAGCCCATCGCGAGGAACGTCAGCCATATCATCACCGTGGTGGCGACATCCGAGGTCCAGTGCGTGGGAGCGCGGAAGACATAGCGCGCCACCACCTCATAGGTCAGCAACACCGTCATGGCGACGATGCCCAGCTCGGACAGACGTGCCGCAATCAGCGACAGCCCGTCCGCAAGGCGCAGCGCGCCACGGGGTGCGGTCATGCCCGTTCTCTCAGCGCAAGGCGTCCAGCGCGGTCAAAAGCCGGTCACCGGCCTCGCCCGCCTCTTCGCGAAATTGCTCGACTGCAGGGCGTGTGGCCTCCTGCCAGACGGCGATCTGCTCGGGCGTCAGTTCGGTCACGGTCGCATGTCCGTTCTCGGCCAGCCATTCGGCAGCCTCGACATTTTCGGCCTCGGTCCCGGCGCGCATCTGGTCCTCTGCACGAACTGCGGCTTCGGTCATCCAAGCCTGCTCCTGCTCGGACAGGCTGTCCCAAAGCGCGGGGTTGATCACCGCGATGAACTCGGCAAGGCCGTGGCTGGTCATCGTGACGTGATCCATCACCTCGTAAAGCGCACGCGACTTGACGGCAGTCGTCCCGCTCATACCGATATCCACCAAGCCGCGCTGATAGGCCACGAATTGCTCGGCGCCCCCCACAACCACGGCTGAGCCGCCAGCGGCCTCGATCAGATCGCCTGTCGGCTTGCCCGTTGCGCGGACCATCTTGCCGCGCATATCCTCGGGCGAGACGACCGGCGCGCCCTTGGACAACATCTGGACAGGGCCGTAATCCTGCCACCATAGCACCTTCGAGCCCGCCTCAAGCAGCAATTGGTCGAAGGTCTGGCGGAATTCGCCCTCGCGATCGGCTGCGCTGGCCAGGATTTCATAGTCGGGGAAAAGGAACGCGACCGAAAAGATGCCGGCCGCGGGGATCGAGCCGGCGTATTCATCCGCCAGCACGATCCCCAGATCGATCGCGCCGCTCGAGATGGCCTGGGGCACTTCCTGACCTTTGAACAGCTGGGCGCTGTCAAAGACGCGCACGGTCATCTCACCGCCCGAAATCTCGCTCAACTGTTCGGCGAAATAATGTGTGTTTGCGCCTACCGGATGGTTTGCGCCGACCTGCACGGTCATCCGCAACACCCGCTCTGCGGCAGCTTCGTTGACGCCCAGATACATTGCACCGCACATCAGTGCAGCTACTGTCGCATATTTCATAGTTTGTCCTCCCCTGATTTCCGGCAGTCGAACCCCGAGCAAATGCCCCCTCCACGAGCCGACTACTTGTCATAATGCATACAGAAAAGTCTCTGTAAAGCAAAGCGGACCTCCCTTTTGCGCCTCTTTCGCAACGCATTTGGGCCTAATGAGTCGCCCGTCCGTGTAGCTGCATACAATTTCTGTTCTGGCTTTTGGATTCTGGTTCAAACAAGGCGGACAAGCGGGTCAGCCCTAAAAGCTTCTACCGTCACAATATGATTGATAGCGTTAGCGCCCAGAGGGTCAGCGCGCTGCCGGCGACAAGCGCATATACGCCGTTCCAGCCGATGCCTGCCCGTTGAGGAGATACGTTGCCCAATGCAGCGGCGAGAAGCACGGATGCCGTGAAAGGGGAGGTCGCGCCGCTCAGTGCCCAGCCCCCGGTAATGGCGACAACAAGGGCAGCTGGTGGAATCCCCATTGTCTCGGGTGAGGGCAGAACTGGCACCAAAAGCGACACTGCGAGGATGGGGTTCATCCCCAACTGGCCCGTCATCGGAATGACCCAGACCATTGCGGCCACGATGACCCACGGCGGGACCGCTTGCAGATCAAGGCCGAGCCCCTGGACCAGCGGCACCAACAGGAAAGCCCCCAGGCTGCCAATGAAGCCCGCCATGAACAACAACACGATCTCGCCCCGATACGAGGGCAGTTCGCGCGTCACGAACTCGACCGAGCGATGACTGATGTGGCGGAGGCGGGTCTGCCCCTTCGGCGGCTGCTGCATGGCAATCCACAGCACCGCGACCACCGGCACCAGAGACATGACCGCGCCGATCACCTCAACCCCGGTCACGGCGTGCAACAGGGCGACCCCCAGCAGCACCACGCCTAGCAGCATCAGCAAGGGGCGCAGCTGCTCTGACCACTGACTGGTTTCGGACGCCGGCGCCAGCGCTGCTTTGCGCGGTTTGTAAAGCGCATCCAAGCCCCAGCCAATCACCAGCACCATCACGGCGCTGACGATCCCCGGCAGAGCCGCTGCCCCCCAGCTGGCCCCCGGCACGACCGACACGGTGATGATCATCGAAAACCCCAGGGGAGACCAGCAGAGGGTGGATGCAAAGCCACGCTGGATGGCGATCATCATGCGCCTTGTGCGCTGCAGACGCACCTCGCGGTCAGGCTCGCGCGCCGTGCTTTCGGTAGCCAGGGTTCCGAGCAACGAGATGGACCCATAGAGCAGGATCAACCCGAACAGATGCCCGCCGACCGTGAGAGCGCTATAGCGCAGCCCGGGTCGCTGGCGGGCCAGGAACCGCCCGCATTCAACGATTGCCGGCGAGGTCATGGCGGCGCTTCGGATCACACTCAGCGCCGTGAACAGCGCCATCACCATGGCTCCACGTTGCGCTGCAGTCGAAGTGGCGGCGAGCCAGTCCGTAGTGGTCAGCGCGGCCCAGATGACCAGCGCCATGCCGATCAGCACGAAGGCCACCCGCGACGCGCGGACACCGAAGCTGAAAATCGCGACGGCAACCACTGCCAGCCCCGAAGCTGCAACAGCAAAATAGGAAAGCCCGGTATACGCGTAGGCCACCATGAAGGCGGTCACCCCGGCAGGCAAAAGGCCTGCCCAGGAATAGGAAGGCGGGAACTGGAAAAGGGTCATGCGGGCTTTACGCTTTGGTATGTTGAGGGAAATATCAGGCAGTCGCGCTGGCCGGTCGACTGCTTTGTCCTGTGGCCCGTGTCCTCAATTTGGTTATCACACATATGCCACGCAGGTGTTTAAGGCAAAGCCGCGATTGGCCAGGGAGAAATCAATCTTTTGACTGATAAAGGCATCAATTCGCCTATCAAGGCCGTGACAGTCAAAAACCGGGACTTCAGCAGGTGCACCGCCTTGATATATTTACCTGTATAGCATGGCCCGTTTTTAGAGAGTGGAGGGCCAATGGAAGAAAATTGTCCGGGGTCCCGAAGCACCCCCATGACCTTAGTGCCGCCGGTCTAGGACTTCGGCCGTCCCGTCAGCACGGCACCAACTCCCAAGCGCATGTCGTCGCATAGGCCCCTAGATTCGTGTCATCAGCAACAACTTATGAGCGAGACAACCATGCCCAACCCTTTTGAAACCACCCCGGCTGCCGTCTTCCTACGCCGCCAGACCGAGCTTCTGGCGCACAAAAAGACGCACGCAGACGCAGATCGCGCATCAAGCGGGGTTTGTGAACGGCAACCTGATCTCGATGTTCAAGTCTGGCGCATCGAAGATCCCACTGGACCGTGTGCCCGCCCTCGCCCGCGCCTTGGAGACAGATCCAGGCTTCCTCATGTGCTTGGCGCGGGAGCAGGCTGTGGGACAGACAGCGTCCGTCGCGGTGCTGGAAGTGTTTGGGACGCCGACGACCATCAACGAACGTGCCTGACTGGACGAGATCCGCGATGCCTCAGGAAGCACAGATCCGAAGCTGACGACACGATCAAGAATGGCCCTACGCGCCATCTTCGGGAAGTAGGGAAGAATGCCATGGAATGGGCAGCTGTCGAAAGCTGCCCATTCCTCAACTCCCATATCTGGATCAAGCAGACCTACGGTCGGTCCCTGCCCGTTCCTGTTTTCCGAGTTAGAGCAATCACGGGACCACGGGACCACTTTTGAGCCTCTGCGGCGCTGATCGTCTACCACACTTCAAGCGAACTGACGTTACAGGATACCGGCTTGGGGTCTTGGGATTTCCTTTCTGCTTCGGTTACAGTCACCTGCTCCACATACTCGCAGGAACGCCTGCGCAGCTGCCCAATTGGATAACCAAAACGACGGCGAAAGGCCTTGCTCAGCGCAGGAGCGTCGCAATATCCGCAGCGCAGGGCGATGTCGTGCAGGCTCAGCTGGGTGGTGCGCGCCAGATCCTGCGCTCGCGCCAGTCTGAGCATCCGGTGGAACTGACCCGGCGACATGCCCAGATCAGCCTTGAACAGCCGGTCCATCTTGCTTGGTGACATGCCCCCCAGATTGGCGAGGCGGGACAGCGGGGCGGGTTCGTCGATCGTCTCGACCATATGGTCGAGGATGCTGCGCAGGCGGACGGGACCGGCCCGCGCCAGATCCGCTAGCCGGTCTGGCACATCGCCCTGCGGACGCGGATCGTCGCGCAGGAACATGGCCGAGGCGAGGAAGGCGTCTGCCTTACCAAAGCGCGTCCCGATCAGCGACAGCATCAGCGCCAGCGCATCCGAAGCACCACCGCAGGTCCAGACCCGGTCGGTGGCCACATGACCCACAGACATCACCCGGACCCGGGGGAACGCCTCGGCGAATTCGGGCAGAAGCGACCAGTGCAATGTCGCTTCGCGATCGTCGAGCAGCCCGGCGGCGGCGAGAATCCACGGTCCGGTATCCGCGCCGACGATCTGCAGGCTGTGGCGCGCCAGATCCGCGACCTGCCGCCGTGCAGGACCCTCGGCATGGGCGCGATGACCATAACCCGCCACGACGACCAGCAGATCGATCATGCCCGTCTGCCGTCGGTCGGGCGCCACCATCAACCCGCTGGAGGATCTGACCGGCCCGTCGCCCGCGGTCAGGATGTGCCACTCTAGATCCGCCCGCCCCCCATCTCGGACCGCGCGCAGGGGTTCCAGCAGACAGGACAGGACCATGTTCGAGAAGCCGTCAAACAGCAGAAAGGTGACGCGCATGGCGAAAGATGACAATCGAGGACAATCAGATGACTGACTAGGACAAGATGCAGGCCAGCAAAAGGTCTAACCTTGGCGCGTGACCCAATAGGAGCCCGCAATGCCGCTTGCCATGACCAAGGACGTCTTCATCACCTGCGCCGTGACCGGTTCCGGCGCAACGCAGGACCGATCGTCCCATGTGCCGCGCAGCCCGCGCCAGATCGCCGACAGCGCCATCGCCGCGGCCAGGGCGGGGGCGGCGGTCGTTCACTGCCACGTGCGCGACCCCGAGACCGGCGCACCCTCGCGCAGGCTGGATCTCTACCGCGAGCTGACCGATCGCATCCGCGACGCCGAAGTGGATGTTGTCCTGAACCTGACGGCGGGCATGGGCGGGGACATCGTCTTCGGCCCGACCGAGGCCCCGTTCCCCGTCAACGCGCAGGCTACCGACATGATCGGTGCAACCGAGCGGATGGCCCATATCGCCGAATGCCTGCCCGAGATCTGCACCCTCGATTGCGGCACGATGAACTTTGCCGAGGCCGATTACGTCATGACGAACACGCCGGGCATGCTGCGCGCCATGGGGGCAATGATGACAGCCCTCGGCGTCAAGCCCGAGATCGAGGCCTTCGACACCGGCCATCTGTGGTTCGCCAAACAGCTGGTCACTGAGGGCACGCTGACCGGCCCGGCGCTGGTGCAACTGTGCATGGGGGTGCCCTGGGGCGCGCCCAATGATCTGAACACCTTTCTGGCGATGGTGAACGCGGTGCCTGCGGATTGGTGCTGGTCGGCGTTCAGCCTGGGACGCGACCAGATGCCCTATGTCGCCGCCGCCGTGCTTGCGGGCGGCAACATCCGCGTTGGGCTGGAGGACAACCTGTGGCTGGGCAAGGGACAGCTGGCCACCAATGCCCAACTGGTCGAACGCGCGGTCACCATTACTGAGAACATGGGCGCCCGGATTATCGGCCCGCAGGCCGTGCGGGACCGGTTGGGGCTGATCAAACGCGCCCCCGCCGGGGTGGCGGCATGAAGGCCGCGATCATCGGCGGCGGCGTGATCGGTGGCGGATGGGCGGCCCGGTTCTTGCTGAACGGCTGGGACGTCGCGGTTGCGGATCCCGACCCGCAGGCGGAACGCAAGATCGCCGCGGTGCTGGACAATGCCCGACGAGCGCTGCCTGCACTTTATGATCGCGCCCTGCCCCACGAAGGGCGTCTGACCTTCCATGCCGATCTGGCCACGGCAGTCGCAGGTGCGGACTGGGTTCAGGAAAGCGTCCCCGAAGTCCTGGAGGTCAAGCACCGCATCCTGCCGATGATCGCGGCTGCGGCGGGGCCGCAGGCGATCATCGGGTCCTCCACCTCGGGTTTCAAGCCGTCCGAACTGAACGCGGCGGGCACGCATGCCATCGTCGCCCATCCGTTCAACCCGGTCTATCTGCTGCCGCTGGTCGAACTGGTGGGCGATACGGACACCTGCGCGCGCGCGGCGGATATCCTGCGCAGCATTGGCATGTATCCTCTGACCGTCCGCCACGAGATCGACGCCCATATCGCCGACCGCCTGCTGGAGGCCGTGTGGCGCGAGGCGCTGTGGCTGGTCAAGGACGGCATCGCCACAACCGCCGAGGTCGACGAGGCGATCCGCATGGGCTTTGGCATCCGCTGGGCGCAGATGGGCCTGTTCGAGACCTATCGCATCGCCGGCGGAGAGGCCGGGATGGCCCATTTCATGGCCCAGTTCGGCCCGGCCTTGTCCTGGCCCTGGACCAAGCTGATGGACGTGCCGGAATTCAACGACGAGCTGGTCGATCTGATCGCCTCGCAATCCGACGCGCAATCGGGCCACCTGTCCATCCGTGAACTGGAACGCCTGCGCGATGACAATGTGGTCGCGATGATCCGCGCTCTGCGCCGCACCGGCAGCGGAGCTGGGGGGGTGGTCACCGCCCACGAGGCCGCCCTGCCCGATGCAGGGGAAGGTGACGGCCTGCCCATCACCGCCATGCGGCAGGTTCCCGTCAGCTGGACCGACTATAACGGCCACATGAACGAGACGCATTACCTGGAGACGGCATCCTTGGCCACCGATCGCTTCATGCAGATGATCGGAGTTGATGCGGACTACATCGCGTCGGGCCGCAGCTATTTCACGGTCGAAAGCCATATCCGGCATCTGGACGAGGTGCATGCAGGTGATCGCCTGACAGTGACCACACAGGTGATGGCGGGTGCGGGCAAACGGCTGCATCTGTTCAACCGCCTGTGGCGCGATGACACTCTCACCGCCACGGTCGAGACGATGCTGCTGCACACCGACCTGTCCACCCGGCGCACCTCTGATCCGGATCCGGCAGTGGCAGCGCATCTGTCAGGCTGGGTTGACCGCCATGCCGGAATGCCGGCACCCGAGGGGGCGGGCAGGTCCGTCGGGCTGGGGCGGTGATATCGGCACTGGGCCAGATGCTGCGGAAATAAGGCGCGGATGGTTTTCCAGAAATCCGATCAGCCCCTGATGGCAACGATCCTGATCCTGCCCGACGCGTCCCTGATGAGCGTGGCCGCAACGCTGGACCCGATGCGCGCGGCCAACCGCATCTCGGGGCAGCAGCCTTATCGCTGGCGGGTCGTGTCGATCGACGGCCAGCCTGTCCGCACGAGCTGCGGGCTGGCCCTGCAGGTCGATGGTCCGCTGGCCGCGCAGGGCGACTGCGACCTGCTGATCGTGGTCGCCGCCTTCAATGTTACGCACCATGTCACACCCGCGCTGTTGGCGACCTTGCGTCAGGCCGCACGGCACGCCCGCATGGTCGGCGGCATCGAGGCCGGCAGCTGGGTGCTGGCCATGGCCGGACTGCTGGATCATCGCCGCGCCACAACCCATTGGGAGGATCTGGAGGATTTTGCCGCCCGCTTTCCACAGATCCGCGTGATCCCGGACCGGTGGGTGGTGGATGGGCCGATCTTCACCACGGGGGGAGCCGCCCCGGCTCTGGATTTCATGCTGGCCCTGATCCGGGCGCGGCAGGGGACAGGCGCGGCGCTGAATGTCGCCAGCGTCTATGTCTATGACGAGGTGCATCTGCCGACCGACGCGCAGCCCCTTGTCTCGCTTGGCCGCCACAGCCATCTGGACCGGCGCTTAGCACCGGTCGTCGCCCTCATGGAACAGCATCTCGACACCCCGCTGTCGATCCGCGAGATCGCCGGCCGGACAGGATGTTCGACCCGCACCCTGGAGGGTCTTTTCCGCGATCTGGTCCAGACCTCGCCGGCGGCCTATTACCTGACCTTACGCC
Organism: Paracoccus gahaiensis; assembly: GCF_005048225.1. Classification (GTDB taxonomy): domain Bacteria; phylum Pseudomonadota; class Alphaproteobacteria; order Rhodobacterales; family Rhodobacteraceae; genus Paracoccus; species Paracoccus gahaiensis. The sequence continues at coordinate 40,779 of NZ_SUNI01000018.1, read as the reverse complement.
TACAACTGGCCCGCAGATTGGTTGCGGATACCAACCTGCCCATGGCCGATATCGCCGTGCGCACGGGGTTCTCATCCATCGCTTCGCTGTCGCGCGCCTTCCGGCGGCGGTTCGGGCAGCCGCCGACGGCTGCCCGGCGCGGATCAAAGATCCAGGGCGGTCGTCACGGCGGCTAGTCCCGGCTGGCCGTCAAAGGTCGTGACGTCCGCCAGCCAGCCGTCCAGCACGGCGGGATTTTCGGTCAGCCAGCGCGTGGCCGCATCGCGGGGTTCCAACCCCTCATCGAGAATGTAGGACATCATGATATCCTCTGCCTCGACGGTGAAAGCCAGATTGGACAGGAAAGCGCCCAGATTGGGACAGTCGGCGGACAGACCCTTGCGGGTGTTCGTCAGCACGGTCGCCTCGCCATCGTTGGGCCCGAACATGTCGTCGCCATCGGTCAGGTATTCCAGATCATAGCGCACGTTCATCGGGTGCGGACGCCAGCCAAAGAACAGGATCGCGTCCTCCGATCCGATGGCGCGCTGAACTTGCGCCAACATGCCCTGTTCACTGGATTCGACCAGCTCGAACTCGCCCAGACCAAAGCTGTCCTCTTCGATCATCTTCAGGATCGTGGTGTTGGCACTGCTGCCCGCCTCGATGCCATAGATCTGCCCGCCCAGCTGGTCCTGGAATGCGGCGATATCGGCATAGGTCTTCAGCCCCGCGTCATATGCGGCCTTGGGCACAGCAAAGCCGATCAATGCCCCTTCCAGGTTGGGGCGGATCACCTCGATATCGCCGGCATCAACCAGGGGCTTCTGCTGCGGCTCCTGCAACGGCATCCAATTGCCCAGAAAGATGTCCGTGTCGCCTTGTCTTAGCGATTCAAACGTCACCGCCACCGACAGAATTTGAATTTCAGGGGTGTATCCCAACCCTTCCAGAACGATTGCTGCGGCACTGGTCGTTGCTGTGATGTCCGTCCAACCAACGTCCGAAAAGCTTGGGGCCCGGCATGCCTCGGCCTCGGCCGCATGGACGGGTGACAGCGTCGTGGCCGAGACGAGAGTTGCGAAAACGATTGTGCGCTTCATTCTTTCTTTCCTCCGATGGGGATGGGCCGCAAATGCAGCAAGAGTAGAGCATCCCTTTCATCTGGCTTAGCACAGGACGAAGCAAACTTGTCCCGTTGCGCAAAGACGGGCTGATTTCATGCTGACGGCCAGCGGCTGGCGACACTCGCGCGTCGACTAAAAATAGGACAGCTGTAAAAGCAAGGCGTGGTCCCGTGGACATAGGATAGCGTCTATGGGAGCAGGTCAGCCGAAGGACCAGGAGAAGGGGCAGACAGCAAAAGTAAAGTCAGCCGTCTCGGCGACCTGAAGCCGACAGACACCTTGTAAGCACGCAGTCGTCATTTTCCCGATGGTAGCTGCTCGGATTGGATTGGCTGCAAGATGAAAGGCCTTTCACGACTCGAATTCGACCGTTACCGAGGGCGCGCTTCGGGCAGCCGGGCCGTGATAGACCGCCTCGATATTGTTTCCGGCAGGATCCAGGAGGAAGGCGCCGTAGTATTGCGGGTGATACGGCCGTAAGCCGGGCGCGCCATTGTCGCACCCCCCTGCGGCCACGCCTGCCGCGTGGAAGGCATCCACAATCTCGCGACTGGCTGCCTGAAATGCAAGATGGTGCCGCCCAGTCGGCACGCCTGCCGCCGCCTCGCTCCCAAGGGTCGAGACGAACAGCTCATCGGCCCAGAAATAGTCGTCACCTGAGCCGCCGATCGGCACATTCAGCACTTGAAGCACCGCACTGTAGAAGCGCAAGGCGTCGGGATAGTCCTCGACCACCAGATGCAGATGATCGATGAGACGTCCGCGATGCAGCATCATGGTTTCCATTGGGGTCCTCCCTTGACGGTGAGCATAAGACAACGGGCAGTGACGCTAGTGGGGCATTGATCTTCGCAGAATAAGCTTCGGAGAAGGTCTGGGCTGCTAACCTCCATCCGCATGCCCATCAAGACTATCGAGCCGCGCAAACAAGTGTCTCACCTTGGCAACGTCTTCGGTTAGAATGCAGCAAGTTTGGTGGAGTGAATTTGAATGGGGTTGTTTGACTGGCTTCTCGGACGCAGCTCTGAGCCGCAGCGTCGCGATCCGCGACGGGCGGAGGGTTTTGAACCATCCTCGTCTCGATCCGTCCCAGCCTCTGCCAGATTGTCCTTTGGCCATACAGACCAAGTCCCCCAGGGACGCTTTCGCTTCATCGCGTTGGACGTGGAAACAGCATGCAGCGATGCCGCAAGCATCTGCGAGATCGGGCTGGCCTGCGTGCAACCCGATGACGAGATCCAGACATTCTCGATGCTGATCAATCCCCGCAGCCGGTTCGATCCCTTCAACATCCGGCTCCATGGCATCGGTCCGGACCATGTCGCAGAGGCACCCGGGTTTGCGGACGCCTTGGAGGTTCTGCTGCCACTGCTGACGCAGCACCATCTTGTCCAGCACAGCAATTTCGACAGGCAGGCGGTGACTGCCGCCTGCAGGTCCTGCGGCATCGACATGCCCGACCTACGGTGGAGCGACAGCGTCATGATCGCAAGGCGGGCCTGGCCCGAGCTGAAGGGCAATGGCGGGCACGGGTTGGCCAACCTCAAGAGGACGCTGAACCTGAGGTTCCACCACCATGACGCGGGCGAGGACGCCCGCGCAGCTGCAATGGTCGTGCAGCACGCCGAGCGCCATCTTGGTCTTTCCTTCGACGACCTGATCAAGCCTGCCAGCAAAAAGACCCATGCGCCCGCGATCACCACGGCGGGAAACCCGTCAGGGCCCTTGGCCGGTTCCACCGTGGTTTTCACAGGCGCGCTTGTGCTATCCCGGACCGAGGCCGCCGAATTGGCGGCCCGGGCCGGGATGTCTGTCAAGGCCAGCGTGACCAAGCAGACCACTCACCTTGTCGTCGGGGATCAGGATTTGTCCCTGCTTGCCGGACATGTGCAAAGCAGCAAGCACCGAAAAGCCGAAGACATGCAGGCTGTCGGCCACCCCATCCAGATCATTGGCGAAAGCAACTTTCGAAAGCTCGTCGCACACCGCGACACCGTCTGAACCCCTACACGGGCGTGCTCGTTGGAGCGCGCAACAAAACCCATGAGGTCGGCGTTCGGAACGGTATGCATCTGTAACTCTTAGGGGGGAACCATGGCCGGCAGGACAATCCAAGACTTGGCAAAGGCAATGGGCAAGATCGACTTTGCCATGCTGACCACCCGGACCGAGGGCGGGCAATTGGCCACACGCCCGATGAGCAACAACAGCGAGGTCGAGTGGGACGGTGACAGCTATTACTTCACCTATGAGGACACGCGCACCGTCAGCGACATCGAGCGCGACCATCATGTCGCGCTGTCCTTCCAGGGTCGCGCGGGCATCCTGGGCGCGCCGCCTCTATTCGTGGCCGTCGAGGGCGAGGCCAGCCTTATCCGCGACAAGGCGGCCTTCGCCGACCATTGGTCCCCCGATATCGACCGGTGGTTCCCCGACGGGATCGACACGCAGGGCATGGCACTGATCAAGGTTCACGCCGTTCGCGTCCACTATTGGGACGGCGAGGAAGAGGGTGAGGTCGAGCCTTCAAAGGCCTGAATCCATTGTCGCAATGGCCGGCGGGGATTGATATCCAAACGGTCCCAGCCTCGCCCTTGTTGACTGACGCCTTCGATGAGGAGGTGGATGGCATGTTTCGCTTGTGTTCGGCCCATAGCGGACGCTCAGCCTGCGTCAGTTGCAGCCTCGCAGTTTCTCCAGATCGGACATTTGCGCTGGTAGCAGCGAACAACAGGATGCAGCGGTCGCTACGCCGTCGGCACCGTCCCTCCATCGATCACATATTCCGTGCCGGTGATGGACGCGGCGCGGTCTGAGGCCAGGAAGGCGATCAGGTTGGCAATTTCGTCTGGCTTCGACGGGCGGCCGATGGGGATGCCGCCAAGCCTGTCCATGATGATCCGGCGGCCCCCGTCCAGATCCGTGCCCGCATCGGCCGCCACGCGTTCCGCCAGCCGTATCGAGGCCACGGTCTCCATCCAGCCCGGGGCCACGCGGACCACGCGCACGCCTTTGGGTGAGACCTCCTTGGACAGGCTCTTGCTGTAGACCGACAGTGCGACCTTGGCGGCGGCATAGGCGGTTGTCGCCTCGGGCAGTGGCAGGCGGGCTTGGATCGAGGTGACATGGATCACCACGCCCGCCCCCTGTATAATCATGCCCGGCACCAACGCGCGGTCCAGCCGCAGTGCGGGCAGCAGGTTCAGGGCCAACTCGGCCTGCCATTCCAGATCGCCCAGGGCCGCGAAGCCGCCGCCGGGGGCGGAGGAGCCGCCCAGCATGTGGACGATGATGTCGGTGCCACCCATCCGGTCCTGCACGGTGTTGGCGACAGCCTCGCATCCTTCCGGCGTGGTCAGATCGGCAGCGACGAACAGCGCCTCCGGCAGGTCGACAGACTTGCGCGCCGTGATCAGAACCTGTGCGCCCAGCTCGCGGAACAGCGCCACGGTGGCCGCGCCTGCGCCCTGCGTGCCGCCGGTGATCAGGGCGCGCTTGCCCTTCAGCGTCAGGAAATCCGACATCATCCGATCTCCAGATCGGTGATGCGGTCGCCGGCCAAGCCGAAGGTAAAACTCAGCACCGCAGGGCTGCCGGGGAAATCACCGGTCACAGTCGCCCGGACGATGGTCTTTCCTCCAGCCTGCTCCAAGCCGATCGGCTCGGCATGGTGGCGATATTTCGCCTTTGCGGCCAGCCACCAGTCGCGGATCGCCTGGGTGCCACGATGGTCGTGGCCCTCATCATGGACGATGGCATCGGGGGCGAAGACGGCGGCAAGGGCGTCGCCATCCTGTGGCGCGCGGGCGGTAAAATAGGTCTGGATAGGAGGGGGCAATTGCATGAGATCGGTCCTTTCGTTTCTGATGCGTTCAACATAGCCCTGGACCACCGTGTGGATAATCAGGACAAACCGGCATCTGACGATGACAGGATCGGGACAATGGACAACGGGCTGATGAGGTTGGAGGCGGTTCTGGCCATCGCGCGGCGCGGATCGTTCCGGGCGGCGGCGTTGGATCTGGGCATGTCCACCACCGCGCTGTCGCACAGCATTGCGCGGCTGGAGGCCAGCCTCGGCGTGCGCCTGTTCAACCGCACCACGCGCAGCGTCTCGCTGAGCGATGCCGGGCGCGCCTTCGTCGATCGCATCGCCCCCGCCGTCGCCGAGATCCGCGGCGCGATGGAGGCGGTGCAGTCGCAGCGCCAGACACCGTCGGGGGTGCTGCGCATCAACGCCTCGGTCCAGGCGGGACGCGAGATTGCGCCGCTGGTCCTGTCCTTCCTGCGCCGATACCCCGACATGGCTGTCGATCTGGTCACCGAGGGACGGCTGGTCGACATCGTGGCCGAGGGCTTCGATCTGGGCCTCCGCCCCGCCGATCTGGTGCCCCGGGACATGATCGCGCTGCCCCTTGGGCGACCGCAGCGCTATGCCGTCGTGGCCTCGCCGGATTGGGTTGCGGCCCATGGCATGCCGCTGAGCCCCGCCGACCTGCCGCTGATGGATTGCTTCCGCGTGCGGTTGCCGAACGGCGCGCTGTTCCGCTGGGCCTTCGAGCGGGCCGGAGAGGTGATCCAGCTCGAGGCCCAGGGCCGCCTGACCCTGGACGAGGCGGCCATCGCCCGCACGGCCGTCCTGGACGGTGCCGGCATCGGGTTCTTCATCGAGCAGGACGTAGCCGAGGACATCGCTGCCGGGCGGCTGACCCGCCTGCTGGCCGACTGGACCCCGCCCCGCCCGGGCTTCAGCCTGTATTACCCCGGCAGGCGCAACCCGTCGGCGGGATTTGCGGCGTTCCTCGCCATGGTCAGAGACGCGGCTGCCCGAGATGCGACGATCGGCTGATGAGCCAGAGAACGGCTCATAGTCGCCCTCCGGCCATTGAAGATCGTTGCAATGCGATTTTCTTGATCCGGCCGCGCATGCCTGCTGCAGCAATTCTCACCGGACGATGCTTCTGATGGGGACAGAGTTACAATAACCGACAGGTGGATCGCGAGATGAGGTGCCGACCGCACCCTGTTCATTTCGTCTCCTCGGCGCCACTTTGCCTTTAAAAGGGCGCTGAAGGTCAGGCTACGACTGGCACGGTGCATCCTGGCTGGTCCTGGGATCCTGCTTTTTATCCATCCTTTGCGCTGTAAATCTGCGGAGAAGTTCTGCCCGGCGTGGCCGGAAGCTTGTTCCGCCTGGACGCAAAGCCTCGATGCGGGCAACATGGAAGAAACGATAGTCCTGCCGCGCCTGGCAAAGGGCCAGCAGCAGCAGCGCCTCGGGACTATAGGACATGGAAATCGGCCAGATCTCGCGTTCGGTCATCTGGTCCTTCAGATCGCGATAGCGAATCCACAGGCTGGTCTCGTCCCAGCAGGCCTGCCGCAGCAGGTCCATGTCGACCACCACATCGGGACGCATGTCGGTCGGACGCCAGGTCCGCATGACGCTGTGCATCGCCTGCCGGGCCTGACGATCCGGCAGGGTCGCGATGATCCGCGCCACCGCATCGCCGCCCGCCCGCGCCAGCGTCGCGTCGCCAAGATGGCGCAGGCTGCCGATCGCCAACATCAAAGCCTCGATCTCCAGTTGCGAGAAACTCTGCGGCGGCAGGACGGCGTCTTCGGTCAGCGCATATCCAACCCCCGCCGCGCCATCGATCAAGGCTCCGCCTGCCCGAAGCGTGGCAATGTCGCGGTAAAGCTGCCGGCGTGAGATCTCCGTTTCCTCGGCCAGCCGCGCGGCAGTCACCGGGGCGGGCAGCCGCCGCAGCGCAGTCATGAGGCGCATCAGCCTGTCCTGTCGTGCCATCTTGCTGCTGCCTCGTTCTGTCAGGAGCCCCAAGCTATGTCAGGTGCATCCAGATCTGAAGGAAATCCGTGATGCCCGTTCTTTATCATGCGCCACAATCGCGTTCCGACACCATCGCGACCCTTGTCCGGATGCTGGAGGCCAATGTCGAGATCCGCGAGGTCTCGATCCCGCGCCAGGATGGTTCCGGCCAGCCCGACCCGGCAAATCCGCACCCGGAGAAGAAGGTCCCCTATCTTGTCGATGGCGCCGAGACGCTGCGCGAGCGCGGGGCGATCATCGTGTATCTGACCGATGCCTATCCAGACGCCAAGCTCGGCCCTTTGCCCGGCGAAGTGGGACGCGGCGCCTATCTGTCGTGGCTGTTCTACTATCAGGGCGTGATGGAGCCGCTGATCCTGCTGCACTGGGCGCAATTGAGCCATCCCGCGGTCACCGCCTCGCTCCGCGACATCGACACGATGACGGCGCGGTTGACCGAGGCGCTTGATCCGGGGCCGTATCTGCTGGGGGACCGGTTCACCGCGGCGGACATGCTGTGCAGCTCGCCGTTTCATTGGTTTCCGGACCTGATGCCCGAGGCGCCGGCGATCCGGGATTGGGTCGCCCGGTGTGCGGAACGCATGCAGCCGTGATGTCCGTGCCAAGGCCCCGGCGGTGTGGGCGGGGCCTTGGCACGGTGCGATGATCGGACCTTGCTGCGATCGCTATGCGGATGCACTTCCCCGCATGGGCCGGTCTCCGGCCAGCAAGGGGCCATTGTCCTGATAGATCTTCGTCAATCGCTCGATCAGCCGGCGTATTGGGGATCTGTGGCGGTCGTCGTCATGCATCACCAGATACTGCTGTTCAGTCAGCTCCTCGATGATCGGGCCGATACGCGCCAGCGACGAATCACAATCTCCGATCATGCAGGGCATGACACCGATGCCTGCGCCAGACCTTACAAGCTCATGAACCGTGGCGATCGAATTTGCCAGAACGCTGATCCCATGTCCCTGATCGTGCAGCCATCGGACCGCGGCATGTTTGGCATGGGCCGGATCGATCCCCACCCACCCCAGCAGATCGGGGTTGCCGACGCTCCAACTCCGGTAAGGGGCGAAACGCAGGATGCCCAGGCTGAGCGAGGCCAGATTGCCTCCCTCGGCGGGACGATTGCGGATACCCAGATCGACTTCCCGATGCGCGATGTCCAGCACCGCTTCCGTCGTCACGAAGTTCAGCCGGAAGCCGTCGCTGGATCGGTTCAGCAGGCTGAACTTGTCCGCCAGGAAATGCGCCGTCGCCGTGCCTGCGGACAGGCGGATCAATGGCGTTTCTCGTCGCGCGTGCAGGATTTCCTGCACCGGAATTGAACAGGAATGCATGACGCGGACCCGGTCATGCAGCGCCTTTCCCGCCGGGGTCAGGCTGTATCCGATCTGTGACCGATGGAACAAGGCCTGTCCCGCGCGCTGCTCCAAAGCGAGCATGCGGCGCCCGACGGTGGGAGGGCTGAGCCCCGTCAACCGCCCGGCCGCACTCAGGCCCCCGCTTTCGGCAACATGGAAGAAAACCTCCAGATCCGCCCAAGACAGTTTGTCATTCATGAAAAATATCCTGCACAATACAGCGTATTCCGAGCACGCAGCTTGCTCCATCCTTTCATCAAGGAACAGATGGGGATGACATGCTTCCAGTTTTGCGACCACGCCCGATGACTGGTTTGTCTGAAGAGGACTTCTACGCGCTCGGACGGACGTCGGTCTTCAACAGGATCTTGTCAGCGTGGTTTCCGCCATCCGGACACCGGTCGACAGGCACAGTGGGTCACCCACCAGCACCAAGCTCGAATGGTGCTCTCCCAGAGCGCGGCGCAGGTTCGGGATGAGGTGCTTACCGGCGCCGCCAGCGCTGTCGACCCGCAGCGTCGCGATATCTACTGGCGGAGAGGCTGTTCCAACGAGTCAGATGACCCCCGCGCAGCAGCCTGCAATGGGGTGAAGGCAGGCCAGCGCTTTGCCGCGCTGACCCGGGACCGTGCCTTCAGATCGCCTGACCGCCCGAGACTTCGATCCGCTGCCCCGTGACCCACCGATTGTCGTCGGACAGCAGGCTTGCCACCATCGTACCGATATCGTCTGGCAGGCCCACGCGGCCAAGCGCGGTCATTCCCGCGTAAAGCGCGTTCACATCGGCGTTGTCGCGCACGATCCCGCCCCCGAAATCCGTCTCGATGGCGCCAGGGGCCACGGTGTTGACCGCGATGCCGCGAGGCCCCAGCTCTTTCGCCAGATAGCGCGTTAGCACCTCGACAGCCCCCTTGGCCGCGGCATAGGCCGAGAAACCCTCTGCGGAGAACCGCGTCAGGCCGGTCGAGAAATTCACGATCCGCCCGCCATCCGCGATCAGCGGCAGCAAGGCCTGTGTCAGGAAGTAGACCCCTTTCACATGCACGTTGAACAGCCCGTCAAACTGCGCCTCGGTGGTTTCGGCAAAGGGGGTGAACTCGCCATGCCCAGCATTGTTTATCAGATGGTCGAAGCTGTCGCGCCCCCAGACATCCTGCAAGCAGCGCTGCAGCGCCGCGGCAAAGGACGGGAGTTCCGATAGCTTCGACACATCAAGCTGAAGCGCCACAGCCTTGCGGCCAAGCGCTTCGATGTCCCTGACGACCTCATTGGCTTGGGCGGCATTGCCGCGATAGGCGACGACGACATCGCCGCCACGGCGGGCGATGGACAGGGCGGTGTTGCGGCCAAGGCCTCGGTTGGCGCCGGTGACCAGTGCGATCTTGCTCATGTCTTGTTCCTTCTCTTCAGCAGATGAGACAGAAGATGGGGCATGACGACTGACTTATGTTGCCTGTTCCTCGGCCTCTCTTGCCTGTTTCGGTGAAATCCGGCGGGACGACTTGTGCATAGGGCACTAGGCTTGCCTGATACTGTAAGCCTCGTCCCTCGGAGTCCGTCGATGCCCAGCCTTCTCCCCCTTGTCCGCCGCCACGCTGACGCCCATGCGGACCGCTTCGGTCTTGCACCGACCCCGTTTCGGGGCTTGGGCGTGATGCGTCAGCTCTCGCCCGGCGAATTGCAGGTGGCTGTGCAAAAGCCGCTCGTCGCGATCTGTCTTCAGGGTCGCAAGCGGGTGACGATGGGCACGACCCGCTTCGACTATGGCGCGGGAGAGGCGCTGGTGATCACCGCCGATGTGCCCACGGTCAGCGAGATCATCGAGGCGAGCCCCGCAGCCCCCTATTACGCGCTGGCGCTGGAACTGGACCCGGCCCTGTTGCGCGAACTTGCGGTGGAGGCGGATCTGGGTGCTAGCGACAGGGCCCCGGTCAGGATCGAGCCTGCCGATCCGGATGTGACGGATGCCGCTTGGCGGCTGATGCGCCTTCTGGACCGGCCCACCGCGCAGCCGGTCTTGGGCGAGGCCCTTCTGCGCGAGATGCATTACTGGCTGCTGACAGGCCGTCATGGCGCCGCGATCCGGGCGCTTGGTGCGGTCGACAGTCATGCCCATAGTATCGCCCGCGCAGTCGCCCTGATCCGCCAGGAATACGCAAACACCCTGCGCGTCACCGATCTGGCTAAACTGGCTGGGATGAGCGAATCCTCCTTCCACCAGCATTTCCGCGCGATCACCACCCTCTCGCCCTTGCAGTTCCAGAAGCAGTTGCGGCTCATCGAGGCGCGCCGCCGGATGCTGGCACAGGGGGCCGCGATCGGCCATGCCGCCCATGCCGTCGGATATGAGAGCGTGCCGCAGTTCACGCGCGATTATGCCCGCCTGTTCGGCTCGCCACCGGGTCGAGATATGCGGGAGGCCAGGATCAGCGCGTGAGGTGCATGGCTGACGAGGACCAGGAAGCACAGCATTGCTGCCAAGTCCGTCGAACTGAGTGCCATGCTAAGGCGGTAAGAAAATTCGGTCCATAGCCGCCCGTCGTCCTCCGTTTGATGGTGCAGTGCAGCGTCACGGGACCGGCCTCGACGCAGGCGCACCTGCCAGTCTCGCGGCATTCCCACGTGTCGCCAGAGCGGCGGACACGGGGCGCTTCTTAGGAAGTGACACGCGTCCGGTGCAACCCTGCCTGCCGCGCACCGTTCGTCTCCCGGACAACAGGAGGAACCACCTTGCGACGCCACCCAGTGCTGACCCCCATCATCCTTGTCAACGTTCTGACCTGGCCCCTTGCCTCCCCCGCCCTTTCGCAGGAAGCGGACAACTTGGCCGAGCTGCGAGAGGCAGCACTGGAGCGAACCAACGCCTCGCGCGAGGAGGCGGACCTTGGTGCCCTCACGCGCAGCGACGTGCTGGATGACGCAGCGCAAGGTCATGCCGCGGACATGCTGGAGCGGAACTTCTATGACCACGTCTCGCCGGAAGGGGAGACACCGTTCGACCGCTTCCTTGCCGCGGGCGGCAACAGCTGGGCCGTCAGCGGCGAAAACATCGCCACCTGCACCGGCTGCGCGGCACCGCCGGACGTCGATCGCGTGGACGCCTTCCACGACGGCTGGATGCAGAGCCCGGGGCATCGCGAGAACATCCTGTCCGACGGCTTTGACAGCTTCGGCTTTGGGATCGCCGGTGCAGGCAGCACTGTCTACGCGGTTCAGACGTTCTCCGGCCCCGGCGCGAATGAGGCGGGCGCCGGTCCGGCGCTCGGCCCCGGAGACATTGCCGAAACTGCGGTTCGGCAGATCAACGATGCTCGCACTGACGCCAGCCTGGCGCCGCTCGAACACGATGTCGATCTGGACGAGGCCGCGGCACGTGTTCTGGAGCATCTGGCACGAGACGCAGAAGAGCTTCCCGGGAACATCTTCGATCTGCTGCCAGAGAGTTCGACGGGCTGGACCAGCCTGAGCGTGCAATCTGCGATGATCGGCGGATCGGGCGCCTCGGTCACCGAAGGGGATCTTTCCACGATCGGTTCGGACTGGAGGCAGGCCGCGACCCAAGGCGATGTTTTGGGCGGCTCGACTGCGTCTCACATAGGCTTCGCCGCAGAGGCTGCGGGCGGCGGGCGGCTGACGGCCGTGGCATTGTTCGGCGGGAAATAGCACCGCGCGCCGTGTCAGATGAGAAGGCCGAATGCCATCCCGATGCCCAGTCCGAGGGGTAGCCCGACCACGATGCCCCTGAAGAACAGGCAGCAGGGGCAGGACGTGTGAAAATATTGCATGAGGCGTGACGTCCAGTGCTTGGGGGTATCGCACCAGGACGGAAGCAAGACCCGGCTGCCCCAGGCCATGACGTTGGAAAGCCAGTTGTCCTCCCAATCTCCGGTGCCGCCATCAAGCTCCTCTGCGTCCGGCTCGGCGGCGGTATCCGGGGTCTCCGGTCGAAATCGAAACGGATTGATCATCAGTTACCTTGCTGGGCAAAACGCGGGGTGCTCCTCAGGGATGAGGTTCCGGACCCGCCCTTGAACGCGGGGCACGGCTGCAAGTTGCGACATCGCGCAGCTTTGGAGGGGCGGCATCGGGCTCTGCTGCAAAAATGGCCTGTCGGTCCTGCAGGGCTCGGACGGCGGCAGCCTCGCGCCGACAGGTCGGCGCGGCGCGACGACACCCCGCCACACGGCCCATCTTCCGGTTTGGTGCCCGTCGACCGGGCCCGGGATCAGGCTCCATCCGGATGGTGTCGGGCACAACGACGCTCGACCTTGGCCAGCAGGGTCAGGCTGGCGGTCAGCAGCAACGCAGCGTTGAGCGGATGGAGGGACAGAGGCAGCGGGTTCGCCCCGGCGGCCAGCGCGACTTGCGCGAGGTAAAGCGCAAGGGTCAGCCCCGCCCACAAGCCGAAGCCGCGCAGCCGGATCACCAAGGCTGCGCCACCGGCAAGGGCGAGGACAGGAACGGCCAGCGCGCCGCCCATGGCGCCGTGCAGCGCCCATATCTCCGCGTCGCGAAACAGCGCGGTTCCGGCGCTGAGGAATTGGATGAAGATGCCAACGGGCAGAGCGCGCGCTGCCAAGGTGAACCACAGGGGCGTGCCTGCGCCCGGATCCGTGAAGGTGTCATGCGTCCCGCCCATCGCTCAGGCCGCCTTCCGGGCGGAGGCGTTGGTCCAACGGATCAGCGCCGCGCAGTAGTCGGCGGCTATGGCGTCCAGCTCCCCCTGGGTCAGCCTGTCGGCGCGATAGACCACGAAGGGCTCGGCCCAGACCAGCCCGCAGCGATGCGCGGTCGTGCGCAGCGGCGCCAGCAGATCGGCCATCGGCATGAGATTGGCCCCACCATGGCTGTAGGCCTCGGGCGTGTTGCCCGCCGTGGTGGCGATCATCAGGGGCGTGCCCTCCAGGTGGCGCCCCTCGGCTTCATACGCCAGATAGAACATCCGCGTCAGCACGGCGTCCTGCCACGCCTTCAGCAGCGGCGGGGTGGAATACCACTGCATCGGGAACTGCAGCACGATCCGGTCGGCGGCCAGCAAGCGCGCGGCCTCGGCTACTCCATCGCGGGACAGATCGAACCCGTCCGGGGCGACGGCGGTCATGTCCACCACCTCGACCCCGGGCAGGGTGGCTGCGGCGCCAGCCAAGGCGCGATTGGCCTTGGACCGGGTCAGGTCGGGATGAAACAGCAGGATGAGGGTCTTGGTCATCGTCGTCTCCTTGGTCGGAATGACCGGACGATGCCGCCACTGAGAAAATTACACCAATCGATTAAAGATCTGGTCTATTATCACCTTCATGAATTTACGCGCGCTTGACCTGAACCTGCTGGTGATCCTCGATGCGCTGCTGGACGAGGCGCATGTCAGCCGGGCCGCCGATCGGCTGGGGCTGTCGCAGCCGGCGGCCTCGGCCGCGCTGCAACGCTGCCGACACCTGTTCCGCGATCAACTGCTGGAGCGGGGGCGCGGCACCATGCGGCTGACCGCCAAGGCGCAAGCCCTGCGCGCGCCGCTGAAATCGCTGCTGGCCGGTGTCACTGATCTGGTCGATCCGCCCGAGTTGCCGCTGGCAGAGATCCGCCAGTGCCTGCGGATTTCCATGGCGGATTATCCGGCGCTGTTCGTGACCGGCCCGCTGCAGCGTGCCTTAACCGAGACAGCCCCGGGCATCGACCTGGTGATCCAGCCCTGGCACGGCGCGGGGGCCGCGAAGGCCGCGCTGATGGACGGCAGCACCGACATCGCCATCTCGGTCTTCCCGGACGACGACCCGGGCATCCAGCGCGACGAGCTGCTGTCCGAGCATTATCTCATCGCCCTGCGCCCCGGGCATCCGGCAATCCCCGGCTTCGACCTCGACCGCTGGCTCGCCTGGCCGCATATCCTGGTGTCGGGCAGGGGCGAGGCGCAAAGTCCGCTGGACGCCGTGCTGGCCCGCCTCGGACGGTTCCGCCGCGTGGGGCTGGTGGTGCCGAGTTTCGGCATGGTGCCCGACCTGCTGCGCGGCTCCGACATGATCGCGATGCTGCCGTCCCGGGTGATGGCCGCGGCAAGTGACCTGGTCGCCCTGCCCACCCCGATCCCGGTCGCAGGCTTTCCCCTTCATCTTGCCTGGCATCGGCGCCGCTCAAAGGACCGCGCGCTGCAGCATGTTGCCGCGATCCTGACCGGAGCGCTGACATAAACTGCGTGAGACTGTCGGCCCATACCGGCCGAACGCCTACTATCGCCCTCTGCCTCCCGCTTCCCAAAACCGGACACTGATGCCTATCGCAACCATCTAAGCCTTGGCAGCATCTTTGGTGCGGGACTAAGCTATCGCTCGTCCACTCATACGACCAGGTGAGACGATCTTCCTCATGGGAATTTGTCAGTTGAGGCGTTAGAGGACCAAAATCGCTCTAAAATCGTTGACATTCGTCAGCGTTGGGCCCGTTCGGATCAGAGAACCTAACGCATCGAAAAAGCTGTAGCTGTCGTGAGCCGCCAAAAATTTACGTGGGTCCACGCCTACCGCATGGGCCTGATCAAGGGTGGTGGGAGAAATCATGGCCCCTGCCGCATCCTCCGTTCCGTCGATGCCGTCAGTGTCCACGGCAAGTGCATAAATGCCCGGATGTCCGTCCAATGTCTGCGCCAGCGCCAATAGAAACTCGGTATTGCGCCCGCCCCGCCCCGGACTGGAGGCCCCGAAGGACACCGTGCCCTCACCTCCCGATAATAGAACGGCCGGCGCCCTCACAGGCATGCCATGCGCTGCCACGGCACGCGCAATCCCTCCCATGACGATCCCCATCTGTGCTGCTTCGCCTTCCAGCGCATCGCCCAGAATAAGCGGCGTGACCCCTGACCGACTAGCGATCTCGGCCGCCGCTTCCAGCGATATCTGCGGTGCAGCAATTAATCGGTAATCAGCTAGGAATGCAGCCTGCGGCGCGGCGGGTTTCAAAAGCATTTCACGCGCCGCAGCGGGCAATGTCGGACCTAGCATCGCGGCCAGATGGGACAGGTCGCGTGTCGCGCTCGGGTCTGGCACCGTTGGGCCCGACGCGATGTCGGCAGGATCGTCCCCCGGCACATCAGAAATCGCCAACGTGACCACTCGAGCGGGCATAGCCGCCCGGGCTAGGCCGCCACCTTTCACCCACGAGAGGCGGCGACGAACACGGTTCATCTCCCCGATGGCAAGGCCAGAGGCCAACAGCAGGCGGTTCACCGCGACCTTGTCCGCCAAAGTCAGAGGATCGCGTGGCAGGCTCAGCAAGGCCGAACCACCACCCGAAATCAGGACAAGCACCAGATCCTCACGCCCCGCCTCCTCGACAACGCGCAAGATCTCGGTTGCGGCGTCAAATCCCGCTTGATCGGGCACCGGGTGCGAGGCCTCTCGCACGGTGATGTGGTCCGTGGGGACGGAGTGGCCATATCGGGTAACTACAACGCCCGACAGGTCGACGTTCGGCCAGGCCAGTTCCACCGCCCTCGCCATGGCAGCGGCGGATTTGCCCGCCCCCACCACGATGCAACGGCCTTTCGGCTTTTCCGGCAGATGTCGAGCGAGAGCCTCGGCAGGGTCCGCCGCCGCTATGGCTGCCTCCATCATCCGAAGAAGCAGGTTCCGGATACCATCGTCGTCCCACATCGCCGCCTCAGATATTCTCGCCGCGAATGGCGTCGCAGACAGCGTCCGTAACCTGCTGGGTCGTGGCGTCGCCACCAACGTCGGGGGTCATCACCCGGTCAGCGCAGACCTTTTCCACCGCGCGCATCAGTCGTGCAGCGGCCGCCGTTTCCCCCAGATGTTCCAGCATCTGCGCGGCGGTCCAGAACGTGGCAACCGGGTTGGCGATGCCTTTTCCGGTGATATCAAATGCAGATCCGTGGATCGGTTCGAACATCGACGGATAGCGGCGCTCGGGGTCGATGTTGGCGGTGGGAGCAACCCCTAGACTGCCTGCCAGGGCACCGGCCAGATCCGAAAGGATGTCGGCATGCAGGTTCGTCGCCACGATGGTATCGAGACTGCGCGGATCCTTTACCATTCGCACGGTCATCGCATCGACTAGCATCTTGTCCCACGTTACATCTGGAAACTCCTTCGAGACCTCGGCTGCGATCTCGTCCCACATCACCATGCCGAACCGCTGAGCGTTCGATTTGGTGACCACGGTCAGGAACTTGCGCGGTCGGGCCTGCGCCAGCCGGAAGGCATAGCGCATGATCCGCGTGACCCCCACGCGGGTGAAGATCGCCACTTCGGTGCCCACCTCTTCGGGCATCCCCTTATGGGCGCGCCCGCCATGGCCGGAATATTCACCCTCGGAGTTTTCCCGCACGATGACCCAATCCAGATCGCCTGGCCCGACATTCGATAAGGGCGAGGAAATTCCCGGCATGATTTTTGTCGGTCGGACATTCGCATATTGATCGAAACCCTGACAGATCGGCAGGCGCAATCCCCAAAGGGTAATATGGTCCGGAACGTCGGGGGCCCCCACGGCGCCGAAGAAGATCGCATCGAAGGCTTTCAGCTGGTCAAGCCCGTCCTCCGGCATAAGGGCGCCGGTTCTCTTATATCGGTCCGAACTCCAATCGAACTCGGTCACATCGACGGTGAACCCGCCATCACGCCGTGCCAGTGCCTCAAGTGCCTGAAGGCCGGCAGCGATGACCTCGGGGCCGATGCCGTCGGCGGGAATGGCTGCAATCCTGTAGGTCTTCATCATCTGTCTCCTCGTCTTTCAGGCCAGCGCGTCGGCGACGGCCTGCCCGCAGGTGCGGGTGTCGGCCGAACCGCCCAGATCGCGAGTGCGCAACGCAGGTTCGGCCAGCACGCGTTCGATGGCGGCCACGATGCCAGCCGCAGCCTGGGGATGGCCCAGATGTTCCAGCATCATCGCCCCGGCCCAGATCTGTCCTACAGGATTGGCGATGCCCTGCCCGGCGATGTCGGGAGCCGATCCGTGGACTGGCTCGAACAAGGATGGGAACAGCCGTTCGGGGTTGATATTGCCCGAGGGGGCAATGCCGATCGTGCCGGTGCAAGCCGGTCCCAGATCCGACAGGATGTCCCCGAACAGGTTCGAGGCGACGACCACGTCAAACCGGTCCGGATGCAGCACGAACAGCGCGGTCAGGATGTCTATGTGATACTTGTCCACCGCCACGTCGGGATAGGCTATTGCCATCTCAACCACGCGTTCGTCCCAATATGGCATGGTGATGGAAATGCCGTTCGATTTGGTGGCCGAGGTCAGCCGCCCGCTGCGCTTTTGCGCCAGGTCGAAGGCAAAGCGTAGGATGCGGTCCACGCCGGTGCGGGTCATCACTGTTTCCTGCATTACGATCTCGCGGTCGGTGCCCGGGAACATCTTGCCGCCGATCGAGGAATACTCGCCCTCGGTATTCTCGCGCACGATCATCATGTCGATGTCGCCGGGCCCCCGCCCGGCCAGCGGCGAGGTCACGCCGGGCATCAGGCGCGCGGGGCGCAGGCTGACATATTGATCGAACTCGCGCCGGAACTGGATCAGCGACCCCCAAAGAGAGATATGGTCCGGCACCTGATCGGGCATGCCCACGGCCCCGAAGAAGATCGCGTCATGCCCGCCGATCTGCGCCTTCCAGTCGTCTGGCATCATCTGGCCATGCTGCGCGAAGTAATCGCAGGACGAGAACGCGAAGTCGTCGAAACGCAGGTTCAACCCATAGCGCGTGGCAGCGGCCTCCAGCACCCGGATGCCCTCGGGCATGACTTCGGTGCCGATGCCGTCACCGGCGATGACGGCGATCCGTGCGTGGTTGGGGTTCATGTCAGCCTCATCTTATTGGATCGCCGCAGTGACGATCGGGTTTGTCAGAAAAGCAGCCCAGCAGGCATGCGCAGCATGAGCAGCCGTGACATCAGCAGCCAGAACGCGCCCACCACCCCCACGGCGATCACCGTGCGGCGCACCCAGACCGCCATCGGCTGGCGGTCATGTTCAGCCACGACCATCATCGTCAGAAAGGCGATCAACCCGGAGGCCGCAAAGCCCAGCAGCGGAATGGCCAGCACCCAAAGCCCGAAGATGGCGCCCAGAACGGTGCGCCGCCGCGCGGTCGCCGCCGGTTCGGGCGGAGTCGCACGGACCCCGCGTCCGGTCAGGGCAAGCACACCCATCAACAGCGACAGCGCGATCAGCAGGATAGATATGGCGCGGGGAAAAACCGATCCCATCGCGCTCATCCCGCCCGTATCCATCAGGGCAAGGGCGCCGACCGCGATGAACATCACCGCCGCGACCAGCGCGCCCGTGTCGGGGACGCGGGCGGCGGGAAGGGCCCGGACCGGGGCGACGACCGTCTCGGCCGGATGCCCCTCGGCCCCGATGGCGATCTCGGTCAGCGGACGGGTGTTTTTCCGCTTGGCCCGCCATTCGGCATAGAATGGATAGCACAGCGACAGCAGCGCTGCCGCGATGATGCCGATGCTGATGGGACGCCCGAAATACATGCCGGTCAGATTGCCGCTGGCATTGCCGATCAGATAGGTCTGCACGAACCCCTGTTCCGCGATCTGCCCCAGCACCAGCCCCAGCACGATGGGAGAGGCCTGAAACCCATACCGGTTCAGCACCCATCCCAGAACGCCCAATCCGAACATGACCTGCACATCATGGACGCTGGAGTGAATCGCGAACGATCCCACCACGGTCAGGAACGCGATGGTCGGCACCAGCAGCGATTTCGGGAACGAGATGATCGAACGATAGGCATAGCGCCCGATCAGCAGCCCGGCGGGCAGCATCAGCACGGTGGCGATCAGCAGGCCGAAGATGAAGGTATAGACGATATCGGCCTCGCCCGTGAACAGTTGCGGGCCGATCTGGATCCCCTGAACCAACAGCGCGCCCAGGATGATCGCATCGGGCGGCGTGCCCGGGATGCCCAGCACCAGCGTGGGAATGAAGCCGCCGCCGACGGTAGCGTTGTTGGCGGCCTCGGTCGCGATGACGCCATCGGGTTCGCCCTTGCCGAAATTGGCCGAGCGGGGGGATGACCGCCGCGCCTCGGTATAGCTGACCAGACCGGCGATCGAGCCGCCCGCGCCCGGCAGAATGCCCACCACGGTGCCGATCACCGACGACCGCACCACGTTGAACCGCGAGGCCCAGGCAATCCCGCCCGCCTCGCGCAGACGATAGCCCTTGTCGCTGTCGGGCACCTTAAGATGTGCGGCCCGAGTCGCGACCAGATCCAGAATGACCGGCACGCAATAAAGACCGATTAGCGCCGACACGACGTCGATCCCGCCCAGGAAGGACGGTAGGTTTCCGGTCAGGCGCACATCCCCGCCGACGACGGCCACGCCGACCATCGACAAGAGCAGGCCGATGCAGGCGCCGATCAGACCCTTCAGAGTGTTGCCCACGGACAGGGCCGCGATCAGCGTCAAACCAAATACCGCCAGCCAGAAATATTCCGGCGGACCAAAGGCCAATGCGACCCGGGCCAGCGGAGGGGCCAGAAACAACAAAGCCAGCGCACCGATCAGGCCGCCGCAGACGGATGCCAGCGTGGCCAGCGTCACCGCCAGCCCGCCATCGCCCCGCTGCGCCATCGGATAGCCGTCAAAGGTCGTGGCGATGGATGAGGGCGTTCCGGGCGTGTTCACCAGAATGGCGGCGAAGGCGCCCCCATAGATGGCCCCGGTATAGATCGCGCCAAGCGCGATCAGGCCCGAGGCCGGTTCCATGGCAAAGGTGAATGGCACCAGAACAGCCACCGCCATCGTCGCGGACAGCCCCGGCAGCGCGCCGATGATCGTCCCCAGAACGACCCCCGCCAGCGCCAGTCCAAGGTTCAGAGGGGTCAGCGCATTCAGGAAATAGCCGAGCAGTTCCATCCACCTGCCTCCGTTATTCGCCGATGCCCAGGGCGGCTGCGCCTGCGCTGTATTCCTCGGTCATCTGCGCGACGAATTCGGGCATTTCGTCATAGGGGATGTCGGTCAGAACAAAGCCGCCCTCCTCCATCCGGGTCACGAATTCGGGATCTGCATTGATCTCGGACACGATGTCGGACAGGCGCTGGCGAATATCTTCGGGGGTCGATGCGGGCACGGCGATGCCGCGATAGGCGCCGCCCACGATCTCGAATCCCAGCTCGGTAAAGGTCGGCACATCCGGGAAGGCGGGCATCCGTTCCTCGGAGGCGACGGCCAGCATCCGCAGCGCATCCCCCTGCGCCATCGCCGAGGTCGCATAGTTGAACCCGCCCGTCGTCTGGTTGCCCAGCACCGCCGTGATCGACGGGCCGGTGCCCGAAAACGGCACATAGGTGGTGGTGATCCCGGCGGCCTGATCGAATTCCAGCTGGCCCAGATTGTTGGCCGATTTCGACCCCGACCCGGCCAGCGTGACCATGCCGGGATTGGCGGTGGCGTGATCGACCAGCTGCTGCAATGTCTCGAATTCGCTGTCCGAGGGGACGAAGATGGCATTGGGCGTGTAATGGAAATAATGGATCGGGGTCAGATCCTCGGTCGTGTATCCGGCATTGCCTTCCAGTGGCTGCAGGATTGTGTGGGGCAGGTTGATGCCCATCACGGTATAGCCGTCGCCCGCTATATCGTTCAGCTGCGACCAAGCCTGCGCGCCGCCCGCGCCGGGCTGATACTGGATGATCACGTCATGACCGGTATGGGCATTCCAGACCGCCTGCTGAAAGCGCGCGGCAATGTCGGACTCCCCGCCCGGATCGAAGGGCAGGATATAGGTGATGGCCTTGCTTGGAAACTCGTCGGCCGTCTGCGCGCTGGCGGGCAGTGCGGTGGCAAGGGCCATGGCGGCCGCTGCGGCGAATGTGCATTTGATGGTCATGATGTCCTCCCAGACAGTTATCTCGACGCCCGGAGCGTTCCCGACCGGGCTTCCGGGTCGACCGTTGCGGCCATGCAGCGCGGGCGCATCGCATGGCCGCAACGGCATCATTCGTCGTAAACCGAGTCCTCCTCCGACCCTTGCCAACTCTAGCCCCTGAAATCAGAGCTGGGAAATTCCGGTTGCGCACTTCATTATTGAACTGAAGGAACGAATGGGGCGGGCATGGTCGGCGAGAGCGACATGAACTTCTTTGCGGTCGTGGGTCAGCGCAACAGCCTGGCCGAGGCCGCGCTGGATCTGGGCGTCACCGCCTCGGCAGTCAGCCGCAGGCTGGCCCGGATCGAGGACAGGCTGGGCGTGCGCCTGATCAGCCGCACCACCCGAAGGCTGAGCCTGACCAGCGAGGGCGAGGCCTATCTGCAGGCCTGCCTTGACATCATCGGCCGGATCGCGACCGCCGAAGGGGCGATTTCGGCCAGCAGGGGCGCACCGCAGGGACTGCTTCGGGTAAACGCGACATTTCAGTTTGGGCGCGAGCATGTTGCCCCCGCCTTGTCGGCCTTTGCCGCCCGCTATCGCGACCTGCAGACCCAGCTGGTCCTGACAGACGCCCCTTGCAACATCGTCGAAGACGGGTTCGACCTTCAGATCCGCTTTGGCGAGCCGACCGCCACGCGGCATGTCATGGCACTGCTGTTGCGCAACCGCCGGGTGCTCATCGCCTCTCCCGAATACATCGCCGCGCGGGGCCTGCCGAAACGCCTGTCCGATCTGGCCCATCATTCCTGCATCGTGCTGCGTCAGGAACATTCCGCCTATGACGTCTGGCGCTTTGGCGATGACGCCATGGTCCGGGTGGCCGGCGACATGTCGACCAACGACGGCGAGATCGCCGTATCCTGGGTGCTGGCAGGTCATGGCATCATGCTGAGGTCGGAATGGGACATTGCCCGTCATGTCAGCGACGGGCGGCTCGACGTGGTGCTGCCGCGTCACGTGATGCGGGCCGATATAATGGCCGTCTATCCCGAAAGGCTGAACCTGTCGGCCAAGGTCCGGATGTTCATCGACCTGCTGCGTGACCGGATCAAAGAGCGTTCGGGTGATTTGCAGCTGCCCTGACCGAGGCGGCCTCGCCCAGCTGCTGCCAGAACCGTTCGGCCCGCGCCCCAAGCGGGGCACTGGGGCGGAACAGCGCGATATCAACATCGACATGCCAGCCATCGCCGCCACCGGCAAGCCGCCCGCCGGGCCCCAACTCGTCGCGCGCCAGACTGTCGGGGATCCAGCCCACGCCCTTGCCCTCGATCGCCAGCGCCTTCACCGCCATCGCCAGATGGGAACTGAACAGCGGCGACAGATGCAGTGGCCCGTCGCAGGACGGCAGGGCTGCGGCCAGAATGCGGCCCATCCCGGAACTGGGTTCAAAGGCAATGTGCGGCACCGGGCGGGCGGGCGTGCCGGGAAGGCGGTGCAGAGGCCGGCCCGCGCCGTCACGTCCGGTCACCGGAACCAGCCGGTCACGCGCCAGCACGACATGGTCGAACCCGGCGTCGGGCAGGCAGGTCGGGCTGGCAACGTGATGGTGGCACAGCAAGAACTGTGCCTCGCCCGCCTGCATCATCCGTTCGCAGCGGATCATGTTGTCCGACAAAAGCCGCATGGGCTGGGTCGCGGCGCCCGTCCCAAGGCCCTTGATCCAGGCGGGAAAGAAGGTGAAGGACAAAGCATGCGTAGCGGCGAAGGTCAGCGTTGCGGTGCGCGCCTGATCGATGTCGTCGCGGGCGCGGTCCAGACGCCGAAGCACGTCGCCCGCAGCGTCCAGCATTACGGTGCCTGCGGGGGTCAGTGACAGACGGTGACTGCCCCGCTCGACCAGACTGACACCGCACCATGCCTCCAGCGCCCGGATGCGCCGACCGAAGGCGGGTTGCGTGATGTTCCTGATCTGCGCCGCGCGTGAGAAATTCAGCGTCTCGGAGAGAGCCTTCAGATCGGCCAGCCATGTCGTGTCCATGTAGAAGCCATGCTGTTTCGGCATCATGATCCGACAGGCATATCTCAATGGCAAGGCCATGTGGCCAAAACATCTGATTCGGCCATGCCGGATCGGCACAGAACGGTGCCACATTGGCATTGGCGCCGATCCGCTCCGGCGCGTAAGCCGACGTTCATTCCCGGCACAAGGACCGATCTCATGCGTATCATCGATGTCTGCGAAGTGACCAAGCCGATCTCATCGCCCATCCGCAACGCCTATATCGACTTCAGCAAGATGACGGCCAGTCTGGTCGCGGTCGTCACCGATGTCGTTCGCGACGGGCGGCGCGTCGTCGGTTACGGCTTCAACTCCAACGGGCGCTATGGTCAGGGCGGCCTGATCCGCGAACGGTTCCGCGACCGGATTCTGGAGGCCGATCCGGCAAGCCTCGTCACCGATGCCGGTGACAATCTTGACCCGACCCGGATCTGGGCGGCGATGATGACGAACGAAAAGCCCGGCGGCCATGGGGAACGGTCGGTCGCAGTTGGAACCCTCGACATGGCGGTTTGGGACGCGGTCGCGAAGATTGCTGGAAAACCACTGTTCAGACATTTGGCAGAGATTAAGGGTCGCGAGGCAGACCCGCGCGTGTTCGTCTATGCGGCGGGCGGCTATTACTATCCCGGCAAGGACGACAGCGCCCTGTGCAAGGAAATGCGCAGCTATCTTGACCGGGGCTACAACGTGGTCAAGATGAAGATCGGCGGCGCCTCCATCGCCGAGGATCAGCGTCGGATTGAGGCTGTTCTGACCGAGATCGGTAGCGAGGCGCAGCTTGCCGTCGATGCCAACGGGCGGTTCGATTTGGAGACCGCGATTGCATACGCCAAGATGCTGCGGGACTATCCACTGTTCTGGTATGAAGAGATCGGCGACCCGCTGGACTACCAGCTTCAGGCCGCCATGGCAGAGTTCTATCCGGGTCCGATGGCCACTGGCGAGAACCTGTTCTCGCATCAGGATGCCCGCAACTTGATCCGTCACGGCGGCATGCGCCCAGATCGGGACTGGCTGCAGTTCGACTGCGCGCTGTCTTATGGGCTGGTGGAATATCTGCGCACGCTCGACGTTCTGGATCAACTCGGATGGTCGCCATCGCGCTGCATTCCGCACGGTGGCCACCAGATGTCGCTCAACATTGCGGCGGGTCTGGGCCTGGGGGGGAACGAAAGTTATCCGGACCTGTTCCAGCCCTATGGCGGCTTTCCCGATGGCGTGAAGGTCGAAGAAGGGCATATTGTCATGCCGGACATTCCGGGGATCGGCTTTGAGGGCAAGTCAGATCTGATCAAGGTTATGCGCGAACTGGCCGAGTGATATTCTCTGCGGTGCGGTTTCCCCCACAAGGAGCCGCATCTTCAGTTCGATAAGGTTACATTTGTCAGCTCGCATTGGCCCGTGCTTGCTTTCGCAAATACACTGAGTCTCTCCGCACTTCGATCGAAAGGCCGAGGGCCTTACCCATTTCGCTCGATGCATACTCTACCCGTGGGAGACCTGCGGGTAGAGCGTCGTGGTGACGATACCGTCCTTTTTAAACTTCTTGAGCTGGTGGATCAGCATCTTTTGGCTCGCCCCTTCGACCTGACGTTCCAGTTCGGAAAAGCGCGACGGCCCTTCCGCCGACAAAAGCTGGACTATGATAACAATCTTCCAGCATGCGCAGCATTGCTTTTTCCAGAGGCAGGTTGCCGAAGATACTGCGTCACGGACAAGTGTCCGCTCTTGCTAAATACTGCGGCAGCAATGATCCACGGCGTAGGTCTGCTTTCCGCCCGAGCGCCACGACTCGATGCCTCAACTGTGGTATCCTCTCTTGGTCGGCGTGACCGAAGAAGGGTGGGCCAGGTGGACAGGAGGCGTTCTCATGTCCGTCGATCTTCTCCCCGCCCTTCGATCTGCCCGCGTCGCCTGGAACAAGGGCCGCATTATCGGGCAGAAGCGCCCGCTCCTGCCGCGGCATGTCTGGTCAATCCGCGTCCGGCTTGAAATGGCGGGCAACGCCCGTGACCTTGCGCTTTTCAACATGGCAGTCGACAGCAAGTTGCGCGGGTGCGACTTGGTCGCCCTTCGCGTCCGGGATGTCTTCGCAGCCGGGCGCGTCAAAGAACGTGCCTCGATGATCCAGAGCAAGACGGGCAAGCCGGTCCGGTTCGAGATCACCGAGGTCACGCGCCAGTCCTTGGAGTGCTGGATCCTGGACCCCGAAATGATCGGCCTCGAGTTCCTTTGGCCGAGCCGGATCCACGGCAGCCCACACCTGTCGACGCGGCAGTATGCGCGGATCGTCCGGGGGTGGGTCATATCTTTGGGTATGGAGCCGAGAGCCTACGGCACCCATTCGATGAGGCGGACGAAGGTGGCGCAGATCTACAAGAAGACGGGCAACCTTCGGGCGGTGCAACTGCTGCTGGGCCATACGAAAATGGACAGCACTGTCCGCTACCTTGGCGTCGACATTGAGGACGCACTGTCACTGTCAGAGGGGATCGACCTTTAGCCCTCCTATCGACCGGCACCTTCCGTGCCGGTCGGCCCGTAGCGGTCGGTCGACCCTCGCTAGATGCTGCGGTGCCGACTCCCGAACCGGACGTTGATGCGGCATGCAGCGAAGTCGCATGGGTCCTGTCCGCTTTGCGCGGAGCAGCAACGTCATACCAGCAGCGGAAACATCGATGCAACCAGCAGTGCCGCCATGGTAAGGTTGAAGACCTTAAGCCTACGCGGGCTGGAGAGCCACTGCCGGATGATCGTCCCGAGCCATGCCCAGACCGAGATCGCCGGCAGGGATACCAGCGCGAAGGCCCCGGCGACGATCGCGACCGACAGCAGCGTCCGGTCCGGGGCGTAGATCGTGATCGCCGACAGGCACATGGCCCAGGCCTTGGGGTTTACCCACTGGAACGCGGCCGCCTGCATCAGGGTCATGGGCCGTGCCTTGGCGTCCCGCGCCTCGATAGGCGCTGCCGTGGCGATCTTGTAGGCCAGCCACAGAAGGTAGAGGACCGAGACGACCTTGAGAATGCCGCTTAGCACCGGCACGGCCTCGAACAGCGCCATCAGCCCCAGCCCTACCAGGAGAGCCATCAGCGAGACGCCCCCGGCGATCCCCAGCATGTGCGGCACCGTCCGACGGAAGCCGAAATTCGCCCCGGAGGCCATCAGCATCAGGTTGTTCGGACCCGGCGTCACCGTGGTGACGAAGGCAAAGCCCAGAAGAGCGGCGAGGATGGCGGAGGTCATGGTCTGTCCCTAGGCAGGATTGACGTCTGCCACTCTAGGGCTTGCCCCGCGCAATGTTTCGTCGAATGTTGATCGAGGAGAAGCCCGGGCGCAACGAATGGTGGAAATGGACCAAATCGACCGGAAAATATTGCGTGAGCTGGCGCGCAATGCGCGCGTCAGGAACGTGCAATTGGCCGAGTGCGTGAACCTCTCGCCCTCGGCCTGCCTGCGCCGGGTGGTGG
The DNA here is from genome assembly GCF_005048225.1 of Paracoccus gahaiensis. Taxonomy (GTDB): domain Bacteria; phylum Pseudomonadota; class Alphaproteobacteria; order Rhodobacterales; family Rhodobacteraceae; genus Paracoccus; species Paracoccus gahaiensis. The sequence goes on along the minus strand of NZ_SUNI01000018.1, from coordinate 14,092 downwards.
AGCTGGAGAAGACCGGGGTCATCCGGGGCTACGGCGTCCGGACCGATCCGGAGCAGACCGGGCGCGGCTTCGCCGTCTATGTGATGGTCGGCCTCTCTTCGCACTCCAAGGCGGCACAGGAGGGGTTCGAGCGTGCCATGAGCATCACCCCCGAGGTGGCTGAATGCCACAACATCGCAGGGGCCTGCGAAGATCTTCTTCGCGTCGAATGCGCGAGCCTGGCCGACTACAAGCGTTTCCACACGGAGGTGTTGGGCACGCGGTCCCACGTCAATGCCATCACCTCCTACATCGTCATGGGCTCGCCCAAGGATGTCCGGGCGTTATCATGCACTGATCTGCAGGATCGCCGCGGACCCGCCGGTCTCTAGGACGAGCCTCCGGTCGGGTTTCAGCGAAGCGAAGAAGGCTTCGTCGTGGCTGACAGCAAGCACGGCCCCGTCATAGGTGGCCAAGGCAGCCTCCAGTGCCGCGATCCCGTCCAGGTCCAGGTGGTTCGTCGGCTCGTCAAGGATCAAGAGCATCGGCGGGGGCGTGGCGCCCAGAGCGCAGGCCAGCCCGGCGCGCAGTCGCTCTCCGCCGCTCAACTCGCCGGCGCGCCGCAACGCGTCGGCGGCGCGGAAACCGAACCGCGCTAGGGCCTCATGAGCCTGATGCCGGTCGCGGCCGGGGTTGAGGCGCAGGAAGTTCTCGTGCAGGCTGTCCTTCGGCTGCAGAAGGCTCTGATGCTGGTCGAGCAAGGCCCACGACACTTCAAGCGACACCCGGCCCGACTGTGGGATGATCTGCCCGGTGATCATCTTCAGCAGCGTGGATTTACCGCTGCCGTTCGCGCTGCTGATGACCAGGCGCTCGGGACCTTCCATAACCAGCGTCAGGTCGTAGATGATGGGGCGCGCCCGGTCGTAGCCGCCGGTGATCCCGTCGAGCCGCAGCACGGTATTCCCCCGTGCAAGGTTCGTCGGCGGCAGCGCCATGCGCAGCGGCTGCAGGATCTCGATCTTCTTGCGTGCGGTCGCCAGCGCCTCTTCGGCGGCTTTCCGCCTCGCTTCCCGCAGGCGGGCGCCTGCACCTCCCGAGGCCTCGGCCCGGCCCTTCGCCGCATCCAGCAGGATCTTCGGCTGACCGCCCTGGGCCCGTGCCCGATCCCCGGCGCCGTCCTTGCGGGCCTTGCGTTCGGCGGCAGCCTGGGCACGACGGGCGGCTTCCTTGCTGGTCCGCTCGGCATGGGCGAGGTCATGGGAAGCCGCATCGAGTTCAGCCGTCTTGCGCTGACGATACGCGCTGTAATTGCCGCCGTAGCGGCTGGCCTTCAGCGACGTCAGTTCGACGACGGCGTCCATCTCCTCCAGAAGCTCGCGGTCATGGCTTGCGACGATCGCGGTTCCGGACCAGCCCCGCAGCAGATCGATCACGGCGGCTCGGCCATCCCGATCCAGGTTGTTGGTCGGCTCGTCCAAGAGCAGGATGTCGGGCTGCCGGAAGGCAAGAGCGGCGAGAGCAGCGCGGCTGCGCTGACCGCCCGACAGCTTCTTCAGCGGCGCCTGCGGATCTGCGGACAGACCAAGCCGCAAAAGGGCGGCATCCACGCGAGCAGGTAGCGACCAATCCACTTCTGCCAACTCTGACACGTCGGCAAGCCCCGCCTCGGCCCGCGCCAGGACCTCGAGCGCCGGCCCAATTCCGAAGAGGTCAGCGATGATGTCGTCCGGCTGCTGCACCGCATCCTGCCGCATCACGGCGAGCGTGCCCGCGACCAGCTCTTGGCCGGCTGCGGAAAGGAACTCGCCCGCGATCAGGCGCAGCAGTGTGCTCTTGCCGCTGCCGTTGCGGCCGACGAGGCCGGTGCGCTCAGGCCCGAAGGTCAGATCGACGTCGATGAAGAGCGGAGAGCCTTCAGGCGTGAGCCAGGACAGGCCGGACAGGGTGACGGATGATGACATGAGGCAGAACTTCTCGCAGCGAAACCGAAAGGGCGGTGGTGGCGAGGTTCAAGTCCATGTCGAGTCTGTCTCCAGTCATGATGACAAGTAAGGTAAGAAAACGGCACCTGCTTTGCAATGCGATCGCTGCGAGCGGCTGTAATCATGTCCGATCATGTCGTAGAAGAATAGAAAACAATGAAGGTTCGATCATGCGAAGCCCTTTTGCCGCTCTTCTCGCTCTCACTGTCGCCACCGGATGCGCGGTTGGTTCGGGTGCTGTCGCCCAAGGCGCGGGGCCTGACGACTTGCTGAAGCTCCGCAAGGGTCCGGGCCTCGAACATGACGTGATCATCGGCCTGCCCGACGGCACGCGCCTCACCCGGCAGAATTGCGTCCCGAACAACGGCAGGGTCTGGTGCCGGGTATTCCTGACAGACAGGCCCAGTGTGTCGGGCTATGCTTCAGCGGAGTATCTGGCGCATCGCTGATAGCAGCATCGATCCAAAGTGGCACACGGCCCTTTGCAGACTGCTAGCACCTACCGCGGGACAGCGTATTCCTCCCCATAGTTGACATTTAGACATGGCGCAGCATGCCGACTGGTTGATGCTGCGTTTGACCGACCAGTGGGAACGAAGCCTTTGGATGGTGGGCCAAGCGCGCGTCCGGCGTCAGCGCTTCCGAACGGATGGTCTTACGGGCCTAGCGCCAAAGCGCGCATCGATCTTGAGGGAGCGTGCGCCAGCAGTTGACCCGTCCAGCCTTTCGTCGGCCCCCCTCATTCAAACTTATCGCGATCCAGGCATTGCTTCATCTGATAGCAAAATTGATCGCAACTCCTCTAATCCCGCTACGCCTCTCGCCAGCCAATCCCATGTAAAGCCAGCCAACCCACGCATGTTCAATATCTGGCCGAATCTTGAATGAGTTCGGGTAAACCTATTGCTCTGTTCAACTCATCAAAGTCTGCCATTCTGTCGGAAAATGGCGCATTTGAGCGATGCTTGAGCAAGCTTGCAAAATAGCCCTGCATCTGGCGCAGCGCAGCTCTGGCAAGGCCTCCCGGGAAAATCACGATCCGAAAGCCTTTGGTGTGCAGAGTGTCCGCGTCGTTGATCGGCGTGTCGCCGCCTTCTACCATATTAGCCAAGAGCGGGATACGCGCAGCGAACCGCTCAGCGATGCGATCCTGTTCTTCCAGCGATCGTGGCGCTTCAATGAACAGGACGTCGGCACCAGCCTCCAGATATGCCTCACCCCGATCGAGCGCGGCATCGAAGCCTTCTACGGCGATCGCGTCGGTGCGGGCGATGATCTGGAGTTCCGAGGAACCCCGCGCGTCGCAGGCGGCCCGTATCTTTCCAACCATTTCCAGAGTCGGCACCAGCGTTTTGCCCCTGAGATGCCCACAGCGCTTCGGAAAGCCTTGGTCTTCGAGCTGCAGTCCAGATGCCCCCGCGCGTTCGAACAAACGCACCGTGCGCTTCACGTTCATTGCATTACCAAAGCCTGTGTCGCCGTCGACGATGATCGGAAGCGGCACGCGATCACGGATCAGGGTCAGGGTGTCGGCGACCTCTGATGCGGTCACCAGTCCGACATCGGGCCGGCCAAGTCGGGTATAGGCAATCGATGCCCCAGAAAGGTAGAGACATTCGAATCCCGCCTGCTGGGCCAGAAGTGCCCCGAAGGCGTCATAGACGCCGGGCGCAAGAATGCCCTGACCGCCCGTGCCGAGAAGTCGTTTCAATCCGCTCATGGCCGGAGTCCTTTCAAATCAGGTATTCCAAACTTTGCAGGCCTCGTCCGCGCTGCGGTCGAAGCTCATTTCATGTTCATAAGTGTCGGGGCGATACAGACCATGGATCCGTTCCACTGCACGTCCGTCGATGTCGAAAACGGTGCGCCGGATCGCAAGCAGCGCTTCTCCGGGTTCCACCAGGAGCATCTGGGCCACATCCGGGGCCGCAAGGCAGGCAGAAATGGTTTGCCGGGCGCTGTGAACGCGATGTCCCGTGCCTTCGATCAAACGCAGCAGCGATGTGCGTTCGAGATCGTCCTGCGTGATCGCCTCACCGATATCGGCTGGCAGCCAGGTTGTCAGGTGACTGAAGGGCCGGCCTTCAAGGCTGCGCAGCCGCACGGCGCGTTGGACACGTGTGCCGGGTTCGATCTCCATCGGCGCCGCGATCTCGGGAGGGGCGTTCACGAAACGCAGGTCAATGACCGACACCCGCGTCTTGAGGCCGAGCGCCATGAGGTTTTCGAAATTTCCTGACAACGAGGCCCCGACCGGCGATCCGACGGATCCTATCCTTGCAAATGTTCCCCGGCCCCGACTGCGTTGCACGCTGCCTTCGGACGTCAATCGCTCCATCGCCTTGCGGATTGTGATCCGGGAAACTCCGAATATGTCCGCCAATTGAACCTCGGCGGGCATCGGCTCATCTGCAGTCCAGACGCCGTCCGCGATTTGCTGCCGAAGCACCAAATAGACCTGATGATGCTTGGGCAACACCGAGGTCTGGCTCACCGAATGCCCGTCATCCCTGGCCATTTTCGCAGTCCTCCCTCGACCCTGGTGCATTGATAGCCTGCGTCGCGATGCGATAAAAGCTGAAATGTTATGTTGACATGACAATAGGACCATGTTGCTTTGAGGACGTCGATCAGCCGGGAGGGGCCAGATCGATCTGAGTTCCAGGGGAGGATGACATGCACGATCTGACAGGCGTTTCACGACGCAAGTTCATTGGCACCGCAACACTGGTCGCAGGGTTCGCGACGGCTTTGGGTGTTCTGGGCCAACCGGCACTTGCGGCAGATTGGCCGGATGGACCGATTACGATCGTCGTGCCCTTCGACGCGGGTGGCAGCGCGGACCGCATGGCCCGCACGCTGGCTGATCCACTGTCCAAGGCACTTGGGCAGCCGGTGGTGGTCGAGAACAGGCCGGGAGGCGCTGGAGGGTTGGGCGCCACCTATGTGTCGCGGGGAGAGCCTGACGGAAACACACTGCTGCTTATGCAAGCGACGCCGTATCTGGCGAATGCGATCCTGATGGGCGGTGCGCCAGTCCAGTGGGACGACTTCCGCCTCCTGAATGCGCAATGGAATGACTATGGTATTGTGGCGGTTCACAAGGACAGCCCGTATCAGACCTTTGCTGAGCTGACGGAGGCCATGAAAGAGCCGGGCACGGTCTCTTCTGGGATCATCTACGCGAATGGTGGGCACCTGCAGACTTTGGTGATCATGGATGCACTGGACATTCCCCATGAAAACGTTCGCTTCGTGACCTATGACGGTGGTTCACCGCTTCGGGCGGCGCTTGCGGGCAACCAGGTCGATTTCGAGGTGCTGGCCGCAGAGGGCGCAAGCAGCGTCATGGAGAGCCTGCGGGTGCTGGCAGTCGTCAACGGATCAGACCCTGACGATCTGGGGGCGCCGCTGATGAATGACGCACTGGCCGAGATGGGGGCAGAGCCGCAGCCGATCATCGGTGGCAACGTCACCGGCCTGATGATCCCTGCTGCTTTCGCCGAGGAACACCCTGACCGCTATGAGACGCTGGTGACGGCCTATCGCCAGGTCGTCGAAAGTCCGGAATATGCCGAGGCAGCACAAGCGTCCGGCTTGGGATACGACTGGGTGGGCCCCGAAGACAGCCAAGCGATGATCGACGAAGCTTTCGAAGCCCTGAGCACCTATGCCGACGTCCTCGAATAGTATCAGGGCGGGCAGCGAGGTGGATACAAAGGTGGAAAAGGAGCCGGTCGCGAAATCCCCCGAACTGGCCTACGGGATCCCACCGCGAGCCGGAGCTGTTGTCTTCGCCCTGGTCGCGGCAGCGGCCATGGCGGGTTACGCGTGGACGATTCTCGGCACCGCGCGGAATGCTGGCGATTGGCTGCTCATCATCCCTGCCACGATCATCGGCGTCGCTGCATTACTTTGGGCTGCAATCGTAGACGGCAAAAGCCTCGTCCGTCAGTCCGGCCGTAGAGTTCAGTTTCTTACTGATCCCGCGGGGAAGCCCGTTACCCTTCTGATCCTGATCGGGGCCTATGCGCTCTCCCTGCCATTTCTGGGCTTCGATGGTGGCACCGTCATATTCCTCGCCCTTGCCCTGCTGATCCAGGGAGAGCGCCGGGTCTGGTTGATAGTCCTGAATGCCATTGCTGGCACGGCGCTGATGGTCTGGGTTTTTCACGGCCTGCTGATGGTCAGATTGCCACTGTCAATTTTTTGATGAAAGGGGCTCGCCATGCTTGACCTTGCGGCCTTCTCGGGCGCCTTGCAGTTGCTCGGGGGCGATATCATGGCTTGGCTGGTCGTTCCGCCGGGCATCGTGATTGGTCTGATTTTCGGCGCGATCCCCGGGCTGTCGATCTCGATCGCCATGGCCGTGTTTCTGCCTGCAACGCTCTATATGGACTTCCTGCCGGCCATTCTGTTCCTCTCGGCGATCTTCACCGGCGGCGGATTTGGCGGGGCAATCCCCGCCATCCTGATGAACATTCCCGGCACATCCAGCGCGGTGGCCACGGCCTTCGACGGCTATCCAATGGCACAGCAGGGTCGTCATGGTGAAGCGTTGGGTGTCGGCCTGGCCGCTTCGGTGATTGGCACGTTCTTTGGATATGTTGTCCTATTGTTGATCGTCGGTCCTGTGGCCGGCTGGGTGCTTAAGCTGGGCCCAACCGAGATGCTGGTGATCGCGATCTGGGGTTTGCTGCTGATTGCCGTTTTGAACGATTCCAGCTTCGCCAAAGGTCTTGCGGCGGGGATCCTGGGTATTCTCATCTCGACCGTCGGTTATTCGGATACCGGACTGATGCGGGGCACATTCGGCAGCATGTATTTGCTGGATGGTATCCCGGCAATCCCGGCCCTGATCGGCCTGTTTGCTGCATCGGAACTGATCAACATGGCGGGGCGAGACTACATCGTCACCGACAAACGCCTGCGCAAGCTGGAGATGCGGCCGATCCTGCAAGGCGTGAAGGACACCTTCCGGCGCTGGCCTGCCGTCCTTCGAGGGTCGGCCTTGGGCACGATCATCGGGATCATTCCAGGCGTCGGCGCCAGTGTCGCCAACCTTGCCTCCTATGCTACGGCGAAGCGATCCTCGGGCGATCCCGACAGCTTCGGGCTAGGCAACCCGGATGGCGTGATCGCGTCCGAGGCCGCCAATTCATCCTCGGAAGGCGGTGGGATGGTAACGCTGCTTGCCTTGGGCCTTCCTGGTGGCGCAGGCACAGCGATCCTGCTGGGCGCGTTTGCCATGCACAATGTCACGGGAGGGCCGCGCTTCATCTCCGAGAGCACCGACGTCGTCTATGCGATCATCCTTGGCAACATGGTGCAGGCCATCCTGTTGCTGGTGATAGGTATCGCCTTCGTCTTTTTTGCCAGCTCCATCGTCAAAGCGCCGCTGCGCTACCTGATCCCCTATGTCATCGCCATCTCGATGATGGGGGCTTACGCCATCACAGGCTCGGTTGTGGGTCCGATGACTGTCGCGGGCGCCGGGGCCTTGGGGTGGGTCATGCGCCGCTATGGCTATCCGGTAACGGCCGTCGTGGTCGGCCTGCTTGTCGGTCCCATGGCAGAGGGTGAGTTGGTGCGCAGTTGGCAGATCTCGGGCGGGGAGCTGTCGTTTCTACTCGGTCGACCTATCACGCTGTTCCTGCTGCTGTTGCTGGCGGGCTCGGTCATCCTGTCGCAGCTTGGCGCCCGTCGCGGTCGCGCCCGAACCGCTCAAAAAAAGGCGTCTTCAGAGTGAATGCCCCGCGCACCATCGTCCAGAAAATCTGGGATACCCACCGAATTACTTCCGCAAAGGGCGCCGATCTGCTGTTTGTGGACCGCCACCTGCTGCACGAGGGGTCGCACCACGCCTTCGACAAGATCGCAGCTTCCGGGCGGGCAATCCGCCATCCGGAACTGACCTTCGGGGTGGCCGACCACTATGCCCCAAGCCGACCAGAACGCGCGACCGAGGCCACGGTTACGATGATTGATCGTTTGGCCCGTAATACCAAGCATCACGGCGTGACCAGCTTCGGACTCGGCGACTCACGTCGCGGGATCGTCCACGTCGCGATGCCGGAGCAGGGGCTGACGCTACCGGGGACCATCATAGTCTGTGGCGACAGCCATACTGCCACACACGGTGCGTTCGGCGCCTTTGCGTTTGGGATTGGAGCATCCGAGGTGGCGCATGTGCTGGCAACCCAAGCCCTGTGGCAAACACCGCCGCGCATGATGCGTATCAACGTGAACGGCCACCTGCCCCCTGCCGTGACCGCGAAAGACCTCGCACTGCACATCATCGGTCAGATCGGGACGGGCGGGGCCACGGGCCATGCTGTTGAATACGGTGGGGACGCGATTTCGGCTCTGTCCATGGAAGGGCGGATGACCCTTTGCAACATGACCATCGAGATGGGCGCCCGCTCGGGCATCGTGCCACCCGACGAGGTCACCTTCGCTTGGATCGACGGGCGGCCAATGGCTCCGTCGGGTCGAGCGTGGTCAGCAGCGGTGGATCAATGGCGCGGCCTGCGGTCGGACCCTGGCGCAGTTTACGATCATGTGTTGGATATGGACGCTCATCAGGTCGCACCCATGGTGACTTGGGGCACGAGCCCCGAACATGTCGCGCCGGTTACCGGGGTCGTTCCTGAGGGCCAAACAGATGCTTTGGACTACATGGGTCTTCACGCCGGGATGCCCATCGCTCAGATTAACGTGCAGCGCGCGTTCATCGGATCTTGCACCAATGGGCGCTGGTCTGACCTTCTGGACGCCGCCGCAGTGCTAAAAGGACGACAGGTCCGCGTGCCCCTGCTTGTCTCGCCTGGCTCGGAGGCGATTGCGGCGCAGGCCGAAGCCGCCGGCATCGCCGATCTCTTCCGAGCGGCGGGCGCCGAATGGGGGTCGTCAGGCTGCTCACTTTGCGTCGGAATGAATGGTGATCAGGTGGCCCCGGGAGAGCATTGCGCCTCGACATCGAACCGCAACTTTCGCGGGCGCCAGGGGCCCGGGGCCCGGACGCACCTGATGAGCCCCGCGATGGTCGCGGCGGCAGCAGTGATGGGCCATGTCACAGATGTGCGTGACCTGACACTCGCAGACATGGCGCAACACACTATCATGCGGGAGGCGCGCGCATGACACCGTTCGTCACGGAAACCGGGCCCGGCGTGGCGCTGCCCATGGACAACATCGATACCGATCAACTGATCCCCGCGCGCTTCATGAAGCGAAGCCGAACCGAGGGATACGGGGAACAACTGCTATTCGACTTGCGCCACCATGCCGACGGCAGCAAGCGTGGCGATATGGCTCTGAACCATCTGTCAGTGCCGCCGATGCTTCTGATCACTGGCGCAAATTTTGGCTGCGGCTCGTCGCGTGAGGCCGCAGTCTACGCCTTGGTTGATCATGGCATCCGATGCGTCGTCGCTAGAAGCTTTGCCGACATCTTCCGCAACAACGCGATGCGGAATGGGTTGTTGACCGTTGTCTGCGGCGATGCAGAGCACAGCGCTCTTACTGCATATTTGTCAGTTGCTCCGGGGGAAGCGGTGACTGCTGATCTGAAAGCTCAGACGATCTCCTGGGGGCAGAAAAAGGGCTTTGCTTTCGACATTGATGCCAACGCCCGGCGACGGCTTTTGCTGGGGATGGACGAGCTGTCAGAGACACTGGAATACAGCAAAGAAATCGAGGACTTCGAGCGCCGCTATTTGCAGCATCACCCTTGGATAGCACCGCATTTTCGTGGCTTCCCCGGGAGGGCATAGGCTCCGGTTCCTTTGGCGGGATCGGGATGAGCACCAGCACGACGCAGCCAAGGTCCTGAACTATCAATTTGCAGATCGTGCAAATTATAGCTTCGCGTGAGTAGCGAATCGAGGCAGACTTGTATCGGGAAAAGGGAGGAATGCAGATGTCGAAGAGAAAAACTCTTTTCGTTTTGTCAGCCACTGTTTCAGCAATGACCATGGTGCCGGCTCATGCCGAGTTCGCATCGGCTGTCACTCAGGAGACGCGCGGCGTGGCGGGACTGGAGCAGCCCGCAGAGATCATCATCGATCAATGGGGGGTGCCTCACATCTATGCCGGCACAGACCGCGACGCGATATTCCTCCAAGGCTACAATGCCGCGCGTGATCGGCTGTGGCAGATCGACCTTTGGCGAAAGCGAGGATTGGGGCAACTCTCCGAAAGTTTCGGCGAAAGCTTCGTCGATCAGGACAGAGCGGCCCGCCTGTTCTTGTATCGCGGCGATATGGAGGAGGAGTGGGCCGCCTACGGCCCCAACGGCCGGTCGAGTGCAGAGGCTTTTTCGGAGGGGGTCAATGCATATGTCCAACAGGTGTTGGATGGCGATCTGCCCACGCCGGTCGAGTTCGACCTGACAGGCTCGGAGCCGGCGCTTTGGTCTCCTGAGGATGTGGTTCGGATCCGCAGTCACGGTCTGACCCGCAACGCCAGTTCCGAAGTATCTCGGGCGCGGATAGCCTGCGAAGAAGGTATCGAAGCTGACCGGCTGCGCCAGAAGCTGGAGCCCGAATGGACCCCGTCCATTCCCGAGGGCCTTGATCCCTGCACGATCCCGGAAGACGTGCTGGCAGATTATACGCTCGCCACCAGGAATGTGACATTCGAGGCGCCGGATGCGGCCTCGCAAACTGAACCGGTTCCCGCCTTGGGCACTGAAACCGACGTGGACGCTGGGTCCGCACCAAACGCGCTGGAACCTGCTGATCCTGATTCTGCTGCTCCGGAGACCCACGAAAACAACGAAAGCTCGGGCGATCAGGAAACCCGGCTGGATCCGGCGACTTTCCTGCGGACCACGGCGGCCAATGTTCAGGAAATCGGTTCGAACAACTGGACGGTTGCTCCGTCCCGAACGGCGACCGGACGGCCGATCCTCGCCAACGATCCACACCGCGCCCACGGTGTGCCTTCGCTGCGGTATGTTGTGCATTTGAATTCGCCCAGCATGTCGGTCATCGGCGCGGGCGAACCGGCACTTCCTGGCGTTTCGATCGGTCACAATGGCAAGATCGGTTTTGGCCTGACAATCTTTGCCGTCGATCAGGAAGACATCTATGTCTACGAGCTTAATCCGGACAATCCGGACCAGTATCGCTATCGGGACGAATGGGTCGACATGGATGTCATGTCCGATACAGTGAATGTCCGGGATGGCGAGCCCGTGGATATCGAACTGCGGTTCACCCGTCACGGTCCGATCCTCAAGGTCGATGCAGATAACAACCGCGCATATGCCTTCCGCAGCGTCTGGTTCGAGCCCGGCACCTCCGCCTATTTTGGTTCGGTCGACTACATGGGTGCGCAGAACTGGGACGAGTTTTCCAGCGCAATGGAACGGTTCTCGACACCATCCGAAAACCAGGTCTATGCCGACACGGACGGCAATATCGGGTGGATCGTCGGTGCGATCTCACCACTTCGCGAGAACTGGGACGGCCTTCTCCCCGTTCCTGGCGACGGGCGATACGAATGGGACTTTCTCGAGCGCGACAAGCTGCCCTCCTCCTACAATCCCGAAAAGGGCTGGTTCGCGACGGCCAATGAGATGAATCTGCCGGAGGATTATCCCTATGAGGATTACAAGGTCGGCTTCGAGTGGTCTGATCCTTCCCGGTATAACCGTATTGCCGAGGTGCTGTCGGAAGACGACCAGATGACGCTGGCCGGCTCCATGGCGCTGCAGAACGACGATCACAGTATGATGCAGCGCCGGGTGGTGGCCCTGATGCAAGGGCTGAGCTTGCCCGAAACCGCATCATCGTCCGACAACCAGGCACTGGACCTTATCCAGAACTGGGATGGGGTTACCTCCGCCGACAGTGCGGCGGCCGCAGTGGCCGAAGTGATGCTCAGCAAACACCTTGTCAAAGTCGCGGGTCCACGTCTTCTGGGAGACGATCTATCGACGCTGCTAGGTCGCGGTGCAATCACGACGGTGGTCGATCTGCTGGAACAGCCAGATGACCGCCTGGGCACGGAACCTGACGCAGCACGCGATGAGATCCTGTCTCAGGCGCTGAGTAACGCCGTTGCGGAAACAACCGAGCTTCTTGGGCAGGACGTGGCAGAATGGCGTTGGGGTGATTTGCACAAAGGCGTCTTCACCAGTTCGGTCGCTTCGCTTTCGCCGGGGGGCTTGAGCAGCCAGTTGAATGTCGGACCGCTATCCATGGGCGGGTCTGCCTTCAGCCCCCGTGCTGCAAGCTACAACGATGCTTTCGAGGTCACCTCGGGTGCATCGTTCAGAATGGTTCTGGACGTCGGTAACTGGGACGAAAGCAGGTTCATCAACACTCCTGGCCAGTCCGGTGACCCGATGAGCGCCCATTACCGCGATCTCGCTCCGTTGTGGGCTGCAGGCGACTATGCTCCCTTGGTATACTCCAGAGAAGCTGTCGAGCGCGCAGCGCATCACGTCATAGCACTGACGCCTGGAGACTGATCCTATGTGACGTGGGGCACTACAATGCTTCACGTCACCACATATCTGATCCGCCCATAACCCAGCATTCTGGATGGGATAGAGAAGCCACGAGAAGGACCGCCTGCACGACCGCTCTGCACGCTGCTCTGAAAATTACTGAATATTTAAACAAATTTACAAACCCAACCATCGCCTCAACCTTGGCAGTCATCTCTCTGCCACACGCGCGGATTATGCAGAGTGGTCGCAGAAACTGCGCGTGGTAGTGACGGACTGCTGACACACCGCATCGGATTTGAGGGTGGTAGGCTCACGCAGTCCGCACGAGCGGCTGCTTTTCCGATCTTGCTGCATCTGCCTCGCCGCGCCGCCGTCAGGCCGCTTTCCGCCCTTTGTGCCGATCCCGGACAGGAATAAATTACACGAACCCGGGTCTGCAGGGATTTTTATGTAATATGCTCTTAGTCTTGCGACGATCCCCGCGCGACCAGCGATGGCAATGGGCCTTCGGTGACTTGCTGGATCTCCTTTCCAGCGATCAAGTCCATTAGCAGCCTCGTGGCCAGCGCCGCAACCTGATCCAGATGCAGATCAATGGCGGTCAGCGCGGGGCGTTCTTCTCTGGCCCTCAGGCCATCATAACGGGTCACGACGCGGACATCGTCGGGAACGGTGCGACCCTCGTCACGAAGCGCACGCATGGCGCCGGTGGCAAACGCATCAACGGGGACAAAGATTGCGTCAACGTCCGGGTTGTTCGTTAATAGATAACGGGTTGCTTGATAGGCCCCCTCCTCGCCTTCGGTTTCCGGCACCCTGATCACGCAGGGCGGGATGCCGCGCAGAAGCATCCATGCCTGATAAATGACCTCGGTCGTGCTCTGCGAAGCACGCGACGACGTGCCGAGGATCAGAGCAATCCGTCGTGCCCCCTGTTCAAGCAGATGCGATAGCAGCAACTCAGCTGTCCGGGTGTAATGCAAATCTACCCAGGGCAGGTCACCTCCTGACGGATGGCTCGCCGGTGGCTCGCCAATCACTACAACCGGCACGCCGCGGTGTTTCAAGAGCGACAGAAAGGCATCGTCGCGCTGCGGCTCAATCACGATGGCGCCGTCCATGGCGACATGGCGAAGGGCCACCGCCGGATCGGCAACCGGCGGCACCAGCACCAGTGCGGAATTGTAGTCCAGCGCATGGATCGCCGCTGAGGCCGCGATCTCCATCAGGAACCCCAGGCGGGACGAGCCCGCCGATACGGCGGCAGGCATCGAGGTCATCACGGCGATCGTGTTGGTCAGGCCCGTGCGCATCCGCCGCGCGGCCAGATTGGGGACATAGCCAAGGGTGGCGATGGCCTGATCGATCCGTTGCCGCGTTTCGGGATCGACACCCCGCATCCCTGATAGCGCGTTGGATACGGTCCCCTGCGACACCCCGGCAAGCCGAGCCACATCCTTGACGGTTGGTCGCTTGCCCGCTGTGTTATCCATCTGCTGCCCTGACTTTCATCAATCTGCTCGTTCTATCATCGAGCAGACCTTTCCTCGCAAGGTCGCGCATTAAAACGTTTTACTCAAGGCAGAATTAACCGTAACGCTGCATTAAATCGTTTTAAGAGGCTGCTATGACCGTTGTTGATCAAACCACAATCCGCCGTCGCAAG
>NZ_SUNI01000017.1 GCF_005048225.1 Paracoccus gahaiensis | reverse complement strand
GATCTCGCCCTCGGCCACGGACAGGCTGACATCGTCCAGAGCCTTCACGCCCGGAAAGCTTTTGCTGATGCGGCGCATTTCAAGCAGCGCGGTCATGGCCCATCCCCCCTTGGCGGCGCCGCCCCGCTTGGGGGCGGCACCACGGTCTCACTGGATCTGCTCGGCGGTGTAGTACCCGCTGTCGACCAGAACCTCGCTCCAGTTCGCGCCATCGACCGGCACGGGCTCCAGCAGGAACGAGGGGACCACCTTGACGCCGTTGTCATAGGTCTCGGTGTCGTTGATCTCGGGCTCGCCGCCCTTCAGCATGGCGTCGACCATGCCGACCGTGACCCGGGCCAGCTCGCGCGTATCCTTGAAGACGGTCGCATATTGCTCGCCCGCGACGATCGACTTGACCGATTGCACCTCGGCATCCTGGCCGGTGACGATGGGCATGGGCAGATCGCCCGAACCATAGCCCACGCCCTTGAGCGACGAGAGGATCCCGATCGAGATCCCGTCATAGGGCGACAGGACGCCATGGACCTGCGCGTCGGTATAGGCCGAGGACAGCAGGTTATCCATGCGCGCCTGCGCGGCCGAACCGTCCCACCGCAGCGTGCCCACGGTGTCCATGCCCGCCTGACCCGACACGATGGCGATGCGGCCCTCGTCGATCAGCGGCTGCAGGATCGACATGGCGCCGTCATAGAAGAAATAGGCGTTGTTGTCGTCGGGGCTGCCGCCGAACAGTTCCACGTTCCACGGGGTCTGGTCGGGAAAGCGCTCCTCCAGCCCGGCGACCAGCGAGCTGGCCTGCATCACGCCGACCGAGAAATTGTCGAAGGTGGCGTAATAGTCCACGTCCGGCGTGTCGCGGATCAGCCGGTCATAGGCGATCACCCGGATGTCGGAGGCTGCGGCATTGGCCAGTGCGTTCGACAGCGTGGTGCCGTCGATGGCGGCGATCACCAGCACGTCGACGCCCTTGGTGATCATGTTCTCGACCTGGGCCAGCTGGTTGGGGATGTCGTCCTCGGCATATTGCAGGTCGGTCTCGTAGCCGGCCTCCTCGAACTGCCGGACCATGTTGTTGCCGTCGTCGATCCAGCGCGCCGACGACTTGGTGGGCATCGCGATGCCGATGGTCTGCGCCATGGCGCCCGTGGCCAGCCAGGATACGCCGATCGCCAGCGCGACGGCCGTTGTCTTGATCTTCATGGTGTCCTCCCCCGTGGCGGATCCGGGCCGCCGCCCTCTTGTCGATTGCCGTCTCCCGTCGGCACGCGATGACCATAGCAATGCGGGCACATGATGGTAAATTGACATAACCCGAAATCTGCATGACAGGATTGATATGTGCCTTGCCCCCGCCCGCCTGATGCTGAAGCCCGCGCAGCTGCGCCTGATCCTGCAGATCGCCGAGGCGGGCCAGCTGCAGCAGGCGGCGGCCAGCTGCGGGCTCAGCCAGCCCGCCGCCTCGCGCCTGCTGGCCGAGACCGAGCGCCAGCTGGGCGCCGCGCTGTTCGCCCGCCACCCCAAGGGCATGGCGCCGACCGAGATCGGGGCGGCGGTCCTGCGCCGCGCCGGGGTGATCCTGCACGAGATGCAGGGGCTGGCGGGCGACGTGCGCGCGCTGGCGGGGGGGCTGGCCGGATCGGTGCGGGTGGGCGCGGTCACCGGCCCGGCGGTCGATTACCTCGTCTCGGCCATCCGCCAGATCAAGGACGAGGCCCCCGAGGCCGAGGTGACGGTCGATGTCATGCCCTCGCGTGAGCTGCTGGGCCATCTGGTCGCGGGCGACATGGATTTCGTGCTGGCCCGCATCCTGCCCGAATTCGACAGCCGCGAATTGCTGATCCAGCCGATGCGCGACGAGAAGGTCAGTTTCTGCGTGCGCTTGGGCCATCCGCTGGATGACGGCCGCCCCGTCGGCCTGGCCCGGCTTCTGGACCAGCCCTGGATCATGCAGAGCCGCGGCGCGCCGATCCGCGAGGCGACGCTGGACGCCTTCGCCAGCGCCGGCCTGTCCGAGCCGCGCAATGTCGTGAACAGCCCGTCCTTGCTGTTCACCGTGTCCTATCTGGCGCAAAGCGACGCGATCGCGCCCCTGTCGGACGAGGTCGTGGCCCTGTTGACCGACCCGCCGGTCAGCGCCCGCTTCGCGCGCCTGCCCTTGCAGGGACAGATCAGCGTGCCGCCCTATTACCTGCTCAGCCTGCGCCGCCGCCCGCCCTCGCCCCTGGCGGAACGGCTGCGGGCCTGCGTGATCGAGAAGTCGCGCCAGCGCCCCGGCGCGAACCTCTAGCGCGCGGCGGCGATGGCCAGACCGTCGGTGACGGCGGTGAAGACCTCGGTCACCGAATGGCGGGCGTCGGGGAACTCGGCGCGCAGGCTGTCGCCCACCACCGCCATCAGGCTTGAGCCGCCGACATAGATCACCCGGTCCACTTGCCCGGTCTGCAGCCCGGCCCGGCGCAGCGTCTCGCGCGCGGCCTCGCGCAGCTGCTGGCCGGGGGCGGACAGGATCTGCGCCAGCACCTCGGGCGGCAGGGGCGCGCTCAGGCCTGGCTGGATCTGGTCCAGCGCGATGGCCGCCGAGGTCAGCCCGTCATTGGCCGCGATCTTGCCCGCCTCGACCGCGAAGGCGGTGTCATGGCCCAGCTCGTCCTCCAGCACCCGGGCCAGACGGGCGATGCGCTCGGGCGCCTCGGCCAGCCGCGCCATCTCGGCCACCAGGCGGCGGTTCTGGGGGGTATAGGCGAAGGCGATGCGTTCCCAGGTCGCCAGTTCATTGAAGATCGCATTGGGCACCGGCCCGGTGCCCGGCCCCATCGCGCGCCGCAGCGTCGATCCCTTGCCCAGAAGCGGCATCACCCGGTCCAGATTGATCGCGCGGTCGAAATCGGTGCCGCCGATGCGGATGCCGTGGCTGGCGAGGATGCTCACCCCGTCCGCTTCGGCCCGGAACAGCGAAAAATCCGAGGTGCCGCCGCCCACATCGACGATCAGCCCCACCGCACCCGGCTCGGCGGTCACGCCGCTGGCGATGGCCGCGGCCTCGGGTTCGGGCAGGAAGTCCACCTCGTCAAAGCCCGCCGCCAGATAGCAGCGGCGCAGATCCGCCAGCGCCTGAGCCTCGCGCGGGTCGTCCGCGCCGTGAAAGACCACCGGGCGGCCCGACAGGGCGCGGCGGAAGGTCAGGCCCGTCTCGGCCTCGGCCGTGGTCTTGATGCGGTTGAGGAAGCGCGCGATGATGTCGACGAAGGTCACGCGTTCGGACAGGATCTGGCGCGGCTCGTGCATCAGGCTGGTGCCCAGCACGCGCTTCAATGCCCGCATGAACCGCCCCTCGCGCCCGTCCAGCAGCGCCCGGTTCGCGGCCTCGCCCATCAGCAGGCGCCGCGCGTCGCTGTCGATGAAGAAGGTCGTGGGCATGGTCGTCTGCCCCGGCGCCATCGGGATCAGCCGCGGCCGCCCGTCCACCAGATGCCCCGCCGCCGAGTTCGAGGTCCCGAAGTCGATCCCCAGGCTGCCGGACTGCCCTGCCATGTCGAAAGCCCCCACGCGCCTTGGAAAGGCGGCGGTCTAGGCGGCGGCCACGGGGCTGTCAAGCAGCGCCCGGCGGCGGGTCAGGTCAGGGTGGTCAGCGCCACCAGCGCCAGCGCAAAGACCAGCACCGCGATCACGATGTAATGCAGCTGCCCCAGGATCGTGGCCTTGGCCAGCCCGCTGGCCTGATGCAGAAGATCGGGCCAGGTATAGCTGACGAAATCGCCCTGGGTCAGCAGCGCCTGCAACCGGCCTTCGGAATCCACCACCGGCAGGCGGCGGAAGCGCTCGTTCGACATGATCCGCAGCCAGTCGACCACATTGTCGGTCTCGCGTGCCATGCGGATGTCGCGGGTCATGATCTGGGCCAGGGTCACCGTGGTCGGATCGCCGTTCTGGCCCACCAGCTTGAACATGATGTCCCGCTCGGTCACGATCCCCTCGACCCGGCCCGCCATGTCGGTGATGACGATGCAGCCATAGTTCTTGGCCTTCATCGCGGCGACGGCATCGAAGACGGTCATCCCGGCCTGCCCCGTCAGCGGGCTGAACTTGCTGGAAAATTCCGGGCGATCGACGATCCGGGCGCCCTTTCTGGCAGGAGTTTCACTCACGGGCGATGTCCTTCACGGTTCCGGCCGCGGCTCCGGCGGGTGCCGCGAAGTCTGGGCCATCCGCGCGCCCGATCAAGGATTTTCTTGTGCCATCACGTCGCACCCCCTGCACAGCCCTTGGCTCCCGATCCCCCTTTCCGTCACGGCCCCATGCCCTATCCTGCCCCGGTGAAGGAGACCCGATGCTGCTGGCGCTGAGCGATGTGACCAAGACCTATCCCGGCGCGACGGCGCCCGTGCTGCGCGGGGTGTCCTTCGATCTGGACCGCGGGCGGATGCTGGCGCTGATGGGCGAATCCGGGTCGGGCAAAAGCACGTTGCTGCATCTGATCGGCGGGCTGGACACGGCCGACCGGGGCCGGGTGGCGATCAACGGCACCGACCTGACGCCCCTGGACGATGCCGGGCGCGCGGGCCTGCGGCGGGGGACGGTGGGGGTGATCTTCCAGCAGTTCAACCTGGTCCCCTCGCTGAGTGCCGGGGCCAATATCGCCTTTCAGGCCCGGCTGTCGGGCCGCCACGATCCGGCGGTGGACCGGGCGCTGGCCGACCGGCTTGGTCTGGCGGATCACCTGCACAAATATCCCGAACAGCTGTCGGGCGGCCAGCAGCAGCGCGTGGCGATCGCGCGCACGCTGGCGGCGCGGCCCGATCTGGTCCTGGCCGACGAGCCGACCGGCAACCTGGACGAGGCCAGTGCCGAGACCGTCCTGACCCTGCTGATGGATCTGGTGGCCGAGACCGGCGCGGGCCTGATCCTGGTCACCCATTCCGAGCGGCTGGCGGCCCGCCTGCCCCGGCGGCTGCGCCTGCAGGCGGGGCTGCTGGCATGACCGGCGCCGTCCTCTCGGCGCTGGTCGGGCATTGGTGGCGCAGCCCCCTGCAGCTGATCACGCTGCTGGCGGGGCTGGCGCTGGCCACCGCGCTCTGGTCCGGCGTGCAGGCCATCAATGCCGAGGCGCGCGCCAGCTATGACAGCGCCGCCTCGGCCTTGGACGAGGGCACCCTGCCCCGCATCACCCGCGCCGACGGCGGCCCCATCGCGCAGGACAGCTATGTCGCGCTGCGCCGCGCGGGCTGGCTGGTCTCTCCGGTGATCGAGGGGCAATTGGGCGAGGTCCGCCTGGTGGGCATCGAGCCGCTGACCGCGCCGCAGGGCTCGGGACAAGGCTCGGGCCTGCCGGGCCTGCCGGGCGGGGCCGACCTGGGGGACTTCCTGTCGGATCCGGGCCAGATCCTGGCACGCCCCGAGGTGCTGGCCCGCCTGCCCCGGACGGGCGCCCGGCATGTGGCGGCCGAGGATGCCGCCCCCGACATGGCGGTCACCGATATCGGCGTGGCGCAGCGCCTGCTGGACCGTCCCGGCCAGATCGACCGGCTGATCCTGTCGGGCGAGCAGCCCCGCGCCCGCCCCGCGCTGGAGGAGGTCGTGCCCGGCCTGATCCTGACCGCCGCGCAGGAGGGCGCCGACCTGGCCCGGCTGACCGACAGCTTCCACCTGAACCTGACCGCCTTCGGCCTGCTGTCCTTCGCGGTGGGCCTGTTCATCGTGCATGGCGCGATCAGTCTGGCCTTCGAGCAGCGCCGCGCGATGGTGCGCACCCTGCGCGCCCTGGGCGTGCCGCTGCGCCGCCTGATCGCGCTGATGGCGCTGGAACTTGCCGTGCTGGCGCTGGTCGCGGGGCTGATCGGCGTGGCCCTGGGCTATCTGATGGCCGCAGCCCTGATGCCCGACGTGGCGGCGACCCTGCGCGGGCTCTATGGCGCCGAGGTCTCGGGCCAGCTGGCGCTGCGCCCCTCGTGGTGGATCTCGGGACTGGCCATCGCGATGGGCGGCACGGCGGTCGCCGCCGGGGGGGCGCTGTGGTCGCTGGCCCGCACGCCGCTGCTGGGCGCGGTCCATCCCCGGGGCGCGGGCATGGCGCGCTGGCGCGGCGGGCAGGCGGCGGCGGCCCTGGGGCTGCTGGCGGTTGCAGGCGGGCTGGCGCTCTGGGGTCAGGGGCTGCTGGCGGGGTTTGCGATGCTGGCGGCGCTGCTGATCGGCGGGGCCTTGGCGCTGCCGCCCCTCTTGGCGCTGCTGACCGGGCTGGCGCAAGGGCGCGCGACCTCGGCCTTCGGGCAGTGGTTCTGGGCCGACACGCGGCTGCAACTGCCGGGCCTGTCGCTGGCGCTGATGGCGCTGATGCTGGCGATGGCGGCCAATCTGGGCGTCTCGACGATGGTGTCCTCGTTCCGGCTGACCTTTACGGGGTTCCTGGACCAGCGGCTGGCCGCCGACCTGTATGTCGGCGCCACCGATGCAGCCCAGGCCGAGGCGATCCTTGCGGTCGCCGCCACCCATGCCGATGCGATCCTGCCCGCGCTGGCGACCGAGGGGCAGGTGGCGGGCCGCCCGGTGCAGATCCAGGGGATCCGCGATCACGCCACCTATCGCGACAACTGGCAGTTCCTGCGCGCCGCCCCCGATGTCTGGGACGCGCTGGCGCGGGGCGAGGGCGTGCTGGTCAACGAGCAGCTGTTCCGCCGCGCCGGTCTGGACCTGGGCGCCACCGTTCCGCTCGGCGCCGGGCCTGCCCTGCCGGTGCTGGGCATCTACGGCGATTACGGCAATCCGGTCGGGCAGGTCACCCTGACCGAGGACCGCTTTCGCGCGCTGTTCCCCGAGGTTCAGGCGCTGCGCTTCGGCCTTCGCGTGGCCCCCGACCGGATCGACGCACTGCGCGACCGGCTGCGGGACCGGGCCGGGCTGCCGGATGCCGCGATGACCGATCAAGCCGCCGTCAAGGCCGCCGCCCTGTCGGTGTTCGAGCGGACCTTCACCGTCACCACCGCGCTGAACGTGCTGACGCTGGCCGTTGCGGGCTTCGCCATCCTGATGAGCCTTCTGACGCTGGCCGCGATGCGCCTGCCGCAGCTGGCCCCGGTCTGGGCGCTCGGGGTGACGCGGCGGCGGCTGGCGGCGCTGGACCTGCTGCGGACCGTGGTGCTGGCGGCGCTGACCGGCGCGCTGGCCTTGCCCCTGGGACTGGCGCTGGCTTGGGCGCTGCTGGCGGTCGTCAATGTCGAGGCCTTCGGCTGGCGGCTGCCCATGCATTTGTTCCCGCTGGATTACCTGCGCTTGGGCGGGCTGGCCCTGCTGGCGGCGGCGCTGGCCGCGGCCTGGCCCGCCTGGCGCCTGTCGCGCATCCCCGTGGCGCAGCTTCTGGGAGTGTTCCGTCATGAACGTTAAGGCCGTGGCGCTGGCCCTGATCCTGCCGCTGGCGGCGCAGGCGCAGGGCTTTGCCGGATTGGGGACAGAGGCGCAGGATTTTGCCGAGCCCGTCCCCGGACATGTCCTGCACTTCCCCGCCGATCACGGCCCCCATCCCGATTTCCGGATCGAGTGGTGGTATCTGACCGCCACCCTGACCGGCCCGGACGGCACCCCCTACGGCCTGCAATGGACGCTGTTCCGATCGGCGCTGGCGCCGCAGGATGGCACGGGCTGGGACACGCCGCAGCTGTGGATGGGCCATGCCGCCGTCACCACCCCCGAGGCGCATTTCGCCGCCGAGCGTCTGGCGCGGGGCGGCATCGGGCAGGCGGGGGTCGAGGCCGATCCCTTCTCGGCCTGGATCGACGATTGGGCGATGCAGGGGCTGGATCTGGACCGGCTGCGCCTGACGGCCGCGGGCACCGATTTCGCCTATGACGTGGACCTGCGCGCGACCGGGCCGCTGGTCCTGCACGGGCAGGACGGCTATTCGGTCAAGTCGGCGGCGGGACAGGCCAGCCATTACTATTCGCAGCCCTTCTTCGATCTGGCGGGCACGCTGAGCTTGCCCGAGGGCGACATTCCGGTGACCGGCCAGGCCTGGCTGGACCGCGAATGGTCCAGCCAGCCGCTGGCCCAGGATCAGCAGGGCTGGGACTGGTTCTCTCTGTCCTTCGAGGGCGGCGACAAGATGATGGGCTTCGTGCTGCGGGGCGATGCGGACTATACCTCGGCCACCTGGATCACGGCGGAGGGGCAGGCCACGGCCTTTCCTGACGGCGCTTTCGCGGCCCGCCCGCTGGACCTGACCCCGGTGGCCGGGCGGCAGGTGCCGACCACCTGGCAGGTCACCCTGCCCGATCGCGGCGTCGACGTGACCGTCACCGCGCTGAACCCCGATGCCTGGATGGGTGTCTCGGTTCCCTATTGGGAGGGGCCGGTGACCATCACCGGCAGCCATGCCGGCACCGGCTATCTGGAGATGACGGGCTATGGCGACGACTGACCCCCGGCCGTCCACCTGACGGGGCTACCAGTGCCGCGTGCCCGGCGCGCCCTTGATCCGCCCGTCCAGATTGGGCGTGACCCAGCCCCCGTAGAAATCGCCGGGCTGCGGCTGGACGCGCAGATCACCGACCCAAGCCTCGTCCACCAGCCCGGCATAGAAGGCCAGATAGCCTGCCAAGGCGGCGAAGCGCCCGGTGGAGCTGTCATAGGCCCAAGCCGCGCGGGGCGCCGTCACATCTTGGGCGATCACGTCGTAATAGCGCGCGACCCCCTTCCATTCGCAGAAGCTGCTGCCCGCCGCCGGGTGCAGGACCGCCTGCACATCCTCGGGCGGCAGGTAATAGGTCGGCGCATGATGGGTTTCCAGCACCCGCAGGGCGCGCAGCGTCTCGGCCACGACCGCGCCACCGAGGCGGATCAGGATGCGCTGCGGCACCGGCTCCAGCGCCGGCGGGCGGGGATAGGATTGCACGTTCTCGCGCGGCAGGGAGGTCATGGGCGCCCCCCGGCGGGACGCTTGCGCAGCCGGTGCAGGTGCCAGCGATAGATCAGCGGGGCCAGCACATGGTCATAGGTCGCCCCCGCGATCTGCCGGATCCCCGGCAGGCCCACGATCCGCGCCAGCCACTGATAGCGCGGCATCTGCGCCCAGAGCACCAGAAAGGCCGGGATGCCGGACCTCAGCTGCCCGTCATGCAGCACGTAAAGCCGCCGCGCCGCCGTGTCGGCATCCAGCCCCCAGTCCTGCCGGGCCTTGGAATTCAGGTCGTCGAAGCGGATCGGCAGGCCCTGCCGGTCCGCATAGCGCGCATAATGCCCGATTTCGAAACTGCAGACCGGGCAGGTGGCATTGTAGAGAACCGAGGTGCGGGTATCCGTGTCCATCCCGCGACTGTCCGCCTTTGCGGCGCAGGTGCCAAGGGGCGCCATGTCGCAGGGGCGGGCGCCGGATCGACCGACACCCGCCCCCCTTGCCGTCAGCCTGACGTTCAGCGCATCGCGCCGACCGACCAGAACAGCGTCTCGCCCGAGCTGTCGTCGACGCCGTCATTGTCGGTGACGACCCAGCCCTCGCCCTCCGCGTCGATGGCAAAGCCCTCGACCTTGTCGACGACATAGCCGCCGGTGGCCTGCAGGTCGGGGATCAGGTCGCGGACCTCTTCCTTGGTGACCACGGGCAGGGTCTCGCCAAGGGCCACCGGGGCCAGGTCGGCCAGCGGCACGCGGAACAGCTTCTTCACCACGGCGGCGGCCCCGATCTGGTTGTCACGCTCGATGACATAGGCCCAGTCCCCGTCGATGGTGATCTCGGACAGGCCCATCCAGCCCTCGCCCTTGGCTTCCAGCGGATAGGCGACCGCGCCCCATTCCTCGGATTCGAGGTCATAGGAGACCAGCTTGACCTGCCCCTCGGGATCGTCGCCCCATTCGCGCTGCACGGCCATCCACAGCCGGTCGCCCTGCAGGGCGATGCCTTCGAAGCCGAAGCGGGTCTCGTGGGCCAGCAGCTCGGCGGGCAGGCCGATCTCGTCCTGGATCTCGCCCTCGGCATCGACGTGATAGATCGCATGCGGGATCAGCCGGTCGCTGCGCCCTTCCGAGGCCAGCCAGAAGCCGCCCTCGCCATCGGGGGTGATGCCCTCCAGATCCAGCTTCTGCGCGGGATCGCCGTTGCGGGTGATCACGGTCTTGGTGGTGATGCGCGCCGGGGTCTGGGTGGCGTCGATCGTATAGATCGCGGGCTGCGCGCCATAGACGCTGTCCGAGATGGCGAACAGCTGGCCCGGCCCCTCGCCGGCGGCCAGACCGGACAGGGCGCCCCATCCGATCAGCTCTTCGGCACCAGCCGAGGTCAGCATCGGATAGCTGGCCGGCCCCTCGCCCGCCTCGAAGACCATCACATGCGCGCGCGCGCCGCCATCCTCGCCCAGATCGGCCTCGTTGGCGGTGATCAGCAGGTTGCGCTCGGGCAGTGCCACGATGCCTTCGGGGCTGATCCCCGAGGGCAGCATCTGCGACAGGCGCGGCGCGGCGGGGTCGGTCACGTCATAGACGCCGATGATCGATCCGCGCTCGGAGACGACGAAGACATAGGGCGTGCCGTTGAAGGTCGCGACCTCGATGGATTCCGGCTCGACTCCCTTCGCGTCGGACCGGCGGTCGGGATAATGGCCCGCCTCGATCACCGCATGCTCGAAGCTGTTGCCCGAGTCGTAGACGACCGTGCCGTCGCGGTGAAAGATCGTCCAGCCGCGCGAGCCGCCCTCGTAATCGCCCTCGTTCGCGGTGACGACGTGATCGGCGTCCAGCCATTTCACGGCGTCGGGTTCGCGCGTCACATCGGCCAGCGTGTCGGTGAAGTTCAGCGCGCCATCGTCCAGCGCATCGACATCCTCAAGGCTGACGGTGCCCGCGCTGAAATGCGAGGCGACCGTGCCATCCGCGCCGATCACGACGATATGGTTGTTTTCCTGCAGGGTGACGACGATCTCGCCCGCCTCGTTGGTGTCGACATATTCGGGTTCGGGATCGTCGGCCCCGATCTCGGCCATCCCGGTCATCTCGATGCGTTGCTGTCCCTCGCAATCCAGCTCGCCCTCGGTGACGGGCAGCTTGACGACATAGCCGGCGGGCATCTGCGGCAGGGCGCCGTCATTCAGGTCCTCGTCGCGCTGGTTCTCGATCGCGACGGCCAGGAAGCTGCCATCCTTGGCCTTGGCGACCGCATCGGGCTGTCCGCCCAGATCGCAGGAGGACAGGACCTCGCGGCTGTCCAGATCCAGCACGCGCAGCTGGCCCGAGGGATCGGTGAAGGAGGCCGAGGTGTCGACGCCCACGAAGACGCGCTGGCCGATGATCACGGCGGTGGTCGGCTCGCCGTCCATGGCGACATTGCCGAGGGGCTTGGGTGCCATGGGATCGGTGATGTCCACGAAGCCCAGCACACCCAGGGGGCTGTCGGAATAGACGACCGTGTTGCCGTCCTCGGAGGCCTGGATGATCTCGGCCGAGGTCGGGCGGGCGCGGTCCTCGCCTTGGGCCATGTTGTCCGGCGTGGCGAAGGAGGCGATGCGGTTGAACACCGTCTCGGACATCGCGGGCATGGCCGTCGCAAGCGCGATGGCCGAGGTCAGAAGGGCAAGCTTCGGCATGGCAGGGTCCCCCAAGGATCAATCGGTGGCCTTGTCTGACCCTGCAAGGTGTCGTTCCTGTGACAGACGCGCGACGTTTTGCAGACAGGCCGGGGCGGGGGGTCGCCAAGCGAGGTGACGGGGCGCGACCTGCGCCCACGTCGATGTCGGGTGCGCGCCCTTGCGCTATTCGGCGCAGGCCTCGATCGCGGCCAGATCGGGGCCGTCGGGCGTGCGGCCCAGATTGAACGGCGCCGAGGCGTCGCGCCAGGTCGCGTAATCCTGCAGATAGCTCAGCTGGCTGGCATAGACCTTGGCCGAGAGTGGGTTCTCGCAGGCAACCTCCGTGATGGTCTCGTTGGCCAGTTCCTGCACGCGGGCCAGGGCGGCGTCGTCCAGCCGCGTGATCTCGGTCCCGGCCTCCTCGAATTCGGCATAGGCCTCGGTCGCGCGCTTTTCGGT
The DNA here is from genome assembly GCF_005048225.1 of Paracoccus gahaiensis. Taxonomy (GTDB): domain Bacteria; phylum Pseudomonadota; class Alphaproteobacteria; order Rhodobacterales; family Rhodobacteraceae; genus Paracoccus; species Paracoccus gahaiensis. Next base: position 74,905 of record NZ_SUNI01000017.1, on the reverse strand, counting down.
GAAGGACAGGCTCCACAGCATGGTCGCATCGGCGGCGATCTGCAGGCGTTCCTGCGTTTCCTCGTCCAGCGCGTCCCATGATCCCTTGTTGATCATCACCCCGAAGACCGAGGACGACTGGTGCCAGCCCGGCGTGGACCAATAGCTGGTCACCTGCTGGAAGCCGCCCGAGAAATCGACGTTGGGGGTCGAGAATTCCGCCCCGTCGATCACGCCGCGTTCCAGCGACTGATAGATCTCGCCGCCGGCCATGCTGACCTGGCTGCCGCCCAGCTTCTCCAGCAGGCGGCCCTGCTCCAGCCCCGACAGGCGCAGGCGCAGGCCGGCCAGATCCTCCAGCGTGCGGATCGGCTGGCTGGTGGTGCGGAAGCCGGATTCGTTGTTGGTCACGCCATAGGGCAGATAGACCATGCCGAACTTGCCATAGACCTCGTTGTAGAGGTCCGCCCCGCCCCATTCCTGGATCCAGTTCACGTAATCGACCGCGTTGAACAGGCTGGCCGTGGTCGAGAGCGGCGAGAAGGCGCTGTCGCGCCCGGCCCAATAGCCGGGCCAGTCGGCGCCCGCCTGGATGGTCCCGGATTCGACGGCGCCGAAGACCTCGCCCGCCGGGACCAGGCTGCCGCCCTCGTAGAACTCGATGGTCAGCTTGTCATCATCGACCAGCTTGTTGGCCAGATCGACCCAGTGCTTGTCGATCTCGATCAGCTCCAGGCTGGAGGGCCAAGTCGAGGTCATCGTCCAGTTTTCCGCCAAGGCCGGGGTGGCGGTCGCCAGCGCAAGGGCGGCGGTGGTCATCAGATGTCTCATGGGGTCTCCTCCTCGTGAAAAAACAGGGGCCGGTCAGCCGTAAAGCGCCAGGGGCAGCCAGGTGACCAAGGCAGGGAACAGGATCATCGCCGCACACATCATCAGGATCATGACGATGAAGGGCAGCACGCCGATGATGATGTCGGTGATCGTGACCTCGGGCGGGGCGATGGCGCGCATGTAGAACAGCGCATAGCCGAAAGGCGGCGACAGGAAGCTGGTCTGCAACACCACGGCCATCAGCACGACGAACCACAGGGGGTCGATGCCCATCTCGCCGACCAGCGGCAGGAAGATCGGGAAGGACAGCAGCACGATGCCGGTCCAGTCCAGGAACATGCCCAGGATGAACACCACCAGCAGCATCATCGCGATCAGCGTGTAGGGATCGTCGGCCAGCCCGCGGATCAGGTCCTGGCTGGCGCGCAGACCCCCGGTGATGTTGAAGACGCCGGTGAAGGCCGTGGCGCCCACCACGATGAAGAGGATCATCGCGCTGGTGCGCCCGGTTTCCAGCAGCGCCGAATAGAAGGTCGCCCATTGGAACCGCCCGCGCCCGATCACGATCAGCAGCGCCAGAAGCGCGCCGATCGCGCTGGCCTCGGTCGCGGTGGCGATGCCCGCCAGCAGCGATCCCAGGATGCCCAGGATCAGGATCAGCGGCGGCACCGCCTCGATCAGCAGCATCTTCCACATGGCGGCGCGGCTGATCTGGTCGGCCTCGGCGATCTTGGGGGCCCAGTCCGGCTTCAGCCAGGCGATGAACACCACATAAAGCGCGTACATCACCCCCAGCAGCAGCCCCGGCACCATCGCGCCCGCGAACAGCTGCCCCACCGACAGCCCCGGCGCGTAAGATGCCATCAGGATCAGCATGATCGAGGGCGGGATCAGGATGCCCAGGCACCCCGAGGCGCCGATCAGCCCCGTCGCCAGCCGCTTGTCATAGCCGTATTGCAGCATCGGGCGCAGCGCCATCATGCCCATCACGGTGATCGACGCGCCGATGATCCCGGTCGTCGCCGCCAGCAGGATCGAGATGAAGACCACCGCCAGCCCCAGCCCGCCGGTCACCCGGGCCATCAGGTGGCGCAGCGCCTCGAACATGCGGTCGGTGACGCCGCTGTCGGACAGGAACCGCGCCATCAGCACGAACAGCGGAATGGCGATCAGCACGTAATTGTCCAGCACGTCGCCGAAGATGCGGTTGATGACGATGCCCAGCACCATCGGCTTGCCCGCGATCAGCGCACCCAGGACGGCGGTGCCGCCCAGCACGAAGGCCAGCGGATGGCCCATGAACAGGCCCAGAAGCAGCAGGCCCGACATGATCAGGGCGATCGATTCACCCGACATCTGGGGTCTCCGGCTTGGGGGATCGGGTCAGGACCAGCTTCAGCACCTCGCTGACCCCCTGGATCAGCAGCAGGCAGGCCGCCGCGAACATCGCGATCTTGAGCGGATAGACCGGCAGCTGCACGGCGCCATAGGTCACCTCTCCCTGACGCCACGAGGTCATCGCGAAATCCCAGCTGCGCCGCGCAAAGACCCATGCGAAGGGAAAGAAGAAGATGACATAGCCCGCCACCTCGACCCACCGGCGCAGGCCCGGGCCCATCCGCGCGGTCAGCAGGTCGACGCGCACATGGGCCTGGTGGCGCAGCGCATAGCCGCCCAGCATGACGAAATAGAACCCGTAGAGCTGCTTGGTGACATCGAAGGCCCACCGGGTCGGCTGACCCAGCACATAGCGCATGAACACATCATAGATGATGATGCCGGCGAACAGGATCGCGACGACCGACACGATGCGGCCCACGATCTCGTTCAGGCCATCGATCAGGTGACTTACCGGCACTGTCTGGCTCCTTTACGTGAAGGCAGGGCGGCGGGCGCCCTGCGGGGTGTCGGGCGACCGGGGTCGGGCACCCCGGCGCCTGGAGGGTCCGCGCGCCCCTCAGGCATGGGTCGCCTCGTGGGGGGCGGGATCGGTGTCGCGCGCGATCCGTTCGGCCCGCTGGCGCAGCTCGGCGCGGATGATCTTGCCGGTGGTGGTCATCGGCATCTCGTCGATGAAATGCACCGCGCGGGGATATTCATAGGCCGCCAGCAGGTCGCGCACATGGGCCGAGATCTCGGCCGCCAGATCCGGGCCGGGGCTGTGCCCTGCGCCCAGCGTGACGAAGGCCGCGACGATATGGCCGCGCAGGGGGTCGGGCTGGCCCACGACGCCTGCCAGATGCACCGCCGGATGGCGCAGCAGGCAATCCTCGATCTCGGCGGGGCCGATCCGGTAGCCGGCGGACGAGATCACGTCGTCGTCGCGCCCCACGAAGGACAGCCGGCCATCGGGCTGCGCGATCCCGCGATCGCCGGTCAGCATCCAGCGCCCCTGCGGGCCCTGGACGAACTTGGCCTCGGTCGCCGCCGGGTTGGTCCAGTAGCCCAGAAACATCACCGGGTCGGGGGACAGGACGGCGATCTCTCCCTCATGGCCTGCGGGCAGCAGCGCGCCGCTGGCGGGGTCGATGATGGCGACATGGTGGCCGGGCACCGCGCGGCCCATCGCGCCGGGCAGAGGCGGTTCCAGAACCCCGCAGCCCGACACGATCATGTTGCATTCGGTCTGGCCGTAGAATTCGTTGATCGTGGTGCCGAAGACGCGCTGGCCCCAGTCCAGCAGCCCGGCGCCCAGAGGCTCGCCCCCGCTGGCGACCGAGCGCAGGTTCAGGGACCAGTTCGCTGCGTCCGGCTCCAGCCGCATCAGCTTGAGCGCGGTCGGCGGCAGGAAGGCGTTGCGGATGCCGTGGTCGCGGATCAGGTCCAGCGCCGCGCGGGCGGTGAACTTGGGAAACCGGCAGGCCACCACCGTCACCCCGTGATAGAGGCCCGGCATCAGCACATCCAGCAGCCCGCCGATCCAGGCCCAGTCCGCCGGCGTCCACAGCCGGTCGCCGGGCTGCGGCAGCAGATCATGGCTGATCTCGACCCCCGGCAGATGGCCCAGCAGCACCCGATGGGCATGCAGCGCGCCCTTGGGCAGCCCGGTCGTCCCCGAGGTATAGATCAGGAAGGCCGCATCCTCGGCCCCGGTCGCGGCGGCCGGAAAATCCTCGGGCTGGACGGCCAGCGCGGCGTCGTAGTCGACGATCAGCAGCCCCGGAAAGCGCCCGGCGGCCCCCTCGGGCAGATCCTTGCACAGGACCAGCCGCAGATCGGGCAGATCGCCCGCGACCGCCGCCAGCAGGTCCAGGCTGGCCGCATGGGTGATCAGCGCCGAGGCGCCGGAATCGCGCAGCCGGTGGCGCAGCGCCTCGGGGCCGAACAGCGTGAACAGCGGCAGCGACACGCAGCCCATGCGGGGGATCGCGACATGGGCGGTCGCCGTCTCGACCGATTGCGGCAACAGCACGCCGATGCGGGCACCGACCTCGCCCTGCGCCGGGGGCGTGATCCCGCCTGCGACCAGTGCATGGGACAGCTGCGCCACGAGGCGCCCCAGATCGCGATAGCGGACATCGCGGACCCGGCCATCCTCGTCGACCTCGTGGATCGCGATGCGGTCCGGATCCTGCGCGACCCAATGATCGCAGACGGCCATGCCCAGATTGAACCGGGGAGGAATGTGCCAGCGGAACTCCGCAAGCTGCGCAGGCGTCATCGCACGTCCCTGCAAGACAGGTCCCCTCCCTTGGTGGACGCCGCCGCCTCCTCGCGCCGATCACGTCCCCATCGGACGCTAGACAGCGGTCTTCCTCCTGTCAACACAGGGCCGTCGCGGCAAGGAATCGCGCGCCGAGCCCCTAGCCCTGCGGGTCCTGCGGCGCGCAGAAGGCGGCATAGAGGGCCTGCATCAGCACCTCCAGCTGCGGGTCGCTGATGCGGTAATGGATGGTCTGCCCCTCGCGCCGGGTGGCGACCATGTCCGCCTCGCGCAGCCGCGCCAGATGCTGGCTGAGCGCGGACTGGCCCAGTCCCACCGCCGCCTGCAGGCTGCCGACCGGGCGTTCGCCCTTGGCCAGCTCGCACAGGATCAGCAGGCGCTTGGCATTGGCCACCAGCGCCAGCCGGGCGGCGACGTGATCGGCCATGTCCTGCAGGGCTGCGACGGAGGGATCGGGAAGCGCGTCCGACATATTACCTTTGACTTATTTAGAGTACGGTAATATACAGTGTATCAAATGCGCCGTCCGGTGCAATGCCGCAGATGGAGACATGGATGGACATGGTGACGGAAACCGCCTTTACCCCCTGGGCCTCGCTTGGCGGCGGGGTCCTGATCGGGATCAGCGCGGTGATGGTGATGGGCATCTTCGGCCGGATCGCCGGGATCGCGGGCATCAGCCAGGGCGCGCTGGCCCTGCCGGGTGCGGCGCGGGACCGCGACTGGCGGATCTGGTTCGTGCTGGGCCTGCTGGCCGCGCCCCTGCTGATGGGCGCCTTGGGCGGCACGATCACCCAAAGCGTGCCGCAGAACCTGCCGGTGATGGCGCTGGCGGGGCTGCTGGTCGGGACCGGCACGGCGCTTGGGTCGGGCTGCACCTCGGGGCACGGGGTCTGCGGGCTGGCGCGGCTGTCGGGGCGGTCGCTGGCGGCGGTCGCGGCCTTCATGGCGGCGGGCTTTGTCACCGTCTTCGTGCTGCGGCACCTGATCGGAGGTCTGTGATGCGTGCTGTGTGGGGCTTTCTCAGCGGGCTGGTCTTCGGGCTGGGGCTGATCCTGTCGGGCATGGCCGATCCGGCCAAGGTGCAGAACTTCCTGGATCTGGCGGGTGCCTGGGATCCCAGCCTGGCCTTCGTGATGGGCGGCGCGACGCTGACGACCTTCGTCGGTTATCGGCTGGTCTGGCGCCGTGCGGCGCCGGTGCTGAACCCGAGTTTCGATCTGCCCACCAACCGCGCCATCGACCGGCCTCTGCTGACCGGGGCGGTGCTGTTCGGCATCGGATGGGGCCTGGGGGGCTTCTGCCCCGGCCCCGCGCTGACCGCCTTGCCGCTGCTGGCCCCGGGCACGCTGGTCTTCGTGCCCGCAATGATCCTGGGTCTGTGGATCGGACCCCGCCTGAAACCCCTGCCCCTTCTAACCCCGAGGACGACCCCATGAACCTGCTGCACCAGCCCGTCATCCGCCATTCGCCCTCGACCGGCGCGGGCAGCCCCGATGTCTGGGGCATCTACGAGCCCGACACCGGGTCGATCCAGTATGTCTGCGCCGATCCCGCCACCAAGCAGGCGGCGCTGATCGACGTGGTCTGGAACCTGGACCCGAAGCATTACCGCTTCTCGACCGGCAGCATGGATCAGGTGCTGGCGCTGGTGGCCGAACAGGGCCTCAGCGTGGCCTGGGTGCTGGACACGCATCCCCATGCCGATCACGTCATGGCCTCGGCCCAGCTGGGCCGGGTGACCGGCGCGCCCACCGCCATCGGCGACCGGGTGGGCGACATCGCCCGGATCTGGGCCGGGATCTACAACCTGCCCGGCGCCTTCGATCCGGTGCGCGATTTCGACCGCCTGCTGGCGGATGGCGAGACCATCGCGCTTGGCGATCTGAGCCTGCGGGTGATGCTGTCGCCGGGCCACACGCTCGGCTCGGTCACCTATGTCTGCGGGGATGCGGCCTTCACCCATGACACGCTGATGCAGCCCGATGCGGGCACGTCCCGCGCCGATTTCCCGGGCGGCGACAGCGGCCAGCTGTGGCAGTCGATCCAAGCGATTTTGGCGCTGCCGGGCCACACCCGCCTGTTCGTCGGCCATGATTACGGCACGAAGGACCGCGACGAGCCGCAATGGGAGGCGACGGTCGCCCAGCACCGCGCCGCCAACCGCCATGTCAAGGACGGCACCCGGCGCGAGGACTGGATCGCGACCCGCGACGCCCGCGACGCGACGCTGCCCCTGCCCGACCGGATCATGGCGGCGCTGCAGATCAACCTGCGCGGCGGGCGCCTGCCCCCGGCCGAGGATGACGGGCACCATTACCTGAAGGTGCCGGTCGACCGCTTCTGAGCCGGATGTGATCCGGGGGGCGCCCCCCGGATCACGCCACAGGCGGGCGGCTCTGCAGCGCGTCCCAGGCATCGTATTGCGACAGGAAGACCCGCCCCGTCAGGTGGTCCAGGAAATCGCAGCATCTCAGCCGGTCCATGACCGGGCCCTTGACCTCGGACAGGTGCAGCGTGACGCCCATCGTGTCCAGCCGATGGGCGATCGCCTCCAGGCTTTCCAGCGCGCTTAGGTCGATGTCGCTGATGGCCGAACACATCAGCACGACATGCCGGATGTCGCAATCCGGGGTGACGCGGTCGGCGATGTAATCTTCCAGAAAGCGGGCATTGGCGAAATAGAGGCTTTCGTCGATGCGCAGCGTGACGATGGCGGGATCGGTCTGCACGTCATGGCGCAGGATGTTGCGGAAATGCTGGGTGCCCGGCACCAGCCCGACCTCGGCCACATGCGGGCGCGAGGATTTGTACAGATGCAGCGCGATGGACAGGATCACGCCGGTCGACACCCCTGCCTCGACCCCCAGCAGCAGCGTCAGCAGGATCGTCGCAGCGACGGCGGTGAAATCGGCGCGGGAATAGGACCAGGCGCGGCGCAGGATCGACAGATCGACCAGCGACAGCACCGCCACGATGATCGTCGCGGCCAAGGTGGCGATGGGCAGGTCGTGGATCAGCGGCGTCAGCGCAACGGCGGCCACCGCCAGCCCGATGGCAGTGAAGGCCCCCGCCGCCGCCGTGGCCGCGCCCGCGTCGAAGTTCACGACGGATCGCGCAAAGCCCCCCGTCACCGGCATGCCGCCGGTGAAGGCCGCGCCCAGATTGGCGGCGCCCAGCCCGATCAGTTCCTGATCCGGGTCGATGCGCTGGCGCCTCTTGGCGGCCAGGGTCTGCGCCACCGACACGGATTCCACGAAGCCGATGACCGAGATCAGAAGCGCCGGCACCAGCAGCATCCCGATCAGATCGGGCGAGACCGAGGGCAGCGTCAGCGGCGGCAGGCCCTGCGGCACAACGCCCACGATGCGCACGCCCTGCGCCTCCAGCCCCAGCCCGCGCACGGCAAGGGTGCTGACCACCACGGCCAGCACCGGCCCGGCCTTGGTGACGATGTCGGCGGCCCGCGCGCCCAGCCCCGCGCGGCGCAGCAGGGGCTTCAGCCCCCGCCGGACCCAGAACAGGAAGCCCGTCGCGACGATCCCGATCGCCAGCGTCACCGGGTTGACCTGCGGCAGGGCGCCGATCAGCGAGACGACCATCTCGGGCAGGGTATGGCCGCCGGCGCCGACCCCCAGGATATGGCCCAGCTGGCTGGTGGCGATCAGGATGCCCGAGGCGGTGATGAAGCCCGCGATCACCGGATGGGACAGGAAATTGGCCAGAAACCCCAGCTTCAGCACGCCCATGACCAAGAGGATCGCCCCCGACAGCCCGGCCAGCGTCAGCGCCGCCACGCCGTATCCCATCGTGCCCTGCTGGGCGATCTGCCCGATCGCGGCGGCGGTCATCAGCGAGACCACCGCCACCGGCCCCACCGCCAGCGCCCGGCTGGTCCCGAAGACGGCATAGAGCAGGATCGGCACGATCGAGGCATAAAGCCCCGCCTGCGCCGGCAGCCCCGCCAGCAGCGCATAGGCCAGCGATTGCGGGATCAGCATGATCGTGACGATCACGGCCGCCAGCAGATCGTCGGACAGGGTCTGGCGGGTGTAATGGCGACCCCAGGTCAGGATCGGGAAATAGGCGCGCAGGGGCTTCAAGGGCGGGGTCCGTTCTGATCCTTCGGGCGGCAATCTGGTCCGGCCCCCTGGTGCACCGGAGGGCGGAGGCGGACCCGGCAGGGGCGACCTTGCCGTGGTCCTGCGCCTGCGGGCAAGAGCCTTCATCGCGGCCGGCGCTGCCCGGTCGGATCAGCGGCGGCTCAGGCCGCAGGGCTCAGTGACGGCAGGTCTGCAGGCCCAGCACCCGGTAGAGCGGGCAGAACCTGACCGCCGCCGTGCCGATCAGCACGACCCCGGCCAGAACCGCCACCAGGCGCGGCAGGCTGGCCTCGAAGACCGGCCAGCCGCTCAGCAGCGCCATGAGGATCAGGGCCGCGCCCAGAACGATGCGCAGGGTGCGGTCCGAAGTTCCGATATTGCTGGTCATGACGTGATCCTTGCGTGATGGCGTTGCCCCCTTCTATCCGACAGGCCGGCGAAGTTCGGTGACAAGATCACCAAGCCCGCCTCAGGGGCGCGCCCCATGGCCCTCCTGCGCCGCCAGCCGGGCGATCGCGCCCGGGTCCAGCAGGTCGATGACGCCGCGCGCCTGTCCGATCCAGCCCCGGCGCTGGAACTCGCCCAGCTGGCGCGAGATGACCTCGCGCGCGGTGCCCAGTTCCGCCGCCATCTGCTGATGCGTGGCCCGCACCCGGCCTGCGCCGCGCGACAGCTCGATCAGCTTCTGCGCCAGCCGGATGTCCAGCCGCTGGAACGCGATCTCCTCGATGACCATGAACAGGTCGGACATCCGCCGAGCGAAGGCTGTGAAGATGAAGGTCCGGAACGGGACCGAGGCCGAGATCAGGCGGTCGAAGACCGCCCGCGGGATCGCCGCCGCCCGGATGTCGGTCTCGGCGATGCCTTGGGCGGAATAGTCGTCATGGGCCAGAAGGCAGGCCGTGGTCATCACGCAGCTTTCCCCGGCCTCGACGCGGTAGAGGACGATGTCGCGCCCCTCGTCCGACATCTGCTGGACGCGGACCCGGCCCTCCAGCAGCAGCAGCAGATGCTCGGGCGGCTTGCCCGGCCCGAAGAGGACCGTGCCAGCGGGCGCCGCGAGGATCGTGCTGCGGGCCAGAAGCAGATCGTGCAGCTCGGGCGCCAGCTGCGCCAGGCCCGGGAACTGCGCGACCCAGGTCCCGGCGATGGGGTGCGATGTCATGTCAGGTTTCCTCACCCAAGGACTGCGCCCGCATAGCACATCGCGCGGGGGCTGCGCCCCGGGATCTTGGGCATCGGCGCGACATGTCGCGGCAGCCCCGTGCCAGCGGCGCAAGGCCGTGTTCGGCGCCGGCTGCGGCAAATGCAAGGCGCCCGTGACGCGGCGATTGCCTTGCGCGGCTTTCGGCGCGCATACAATCCCTTGGGGGGGACCGGGCAGGATGCGCGACGATGCAAGGACGGGCCGGGCATGAAGACCCGGCGCAGGCTTCTGGACCCGCGCAGGTCGGCGCGGGCGATCGTCGCGCGGCGCCGATCGGCGGGCAATGACCTGATCCTGGCCACGATCCTGGCGGCCATCGCGGGGGCGGCCAATGCGGGGGGGTTCTTCGCGCTTGGCCAGTACACGTCCCACATGACCGGCTATCTGGCCGCGCTGGCCGACAATGTCGCCATCGCCAACCTGGGGATCGTCGCGATCAGCACGCTGGCCGTCGCGGCCTTCATTGCCGGGGCCGGCTTCAGCGCGATCCTGATCGACGCGGCGCAGGGCCCGGCATCCAGCCGCCGGCAATATGCCTGGCCCCTGGTCTTCCAGGGGGTCTTCCTGGCCTGCTTCTCGATGGGCGGCCTTCTGACCGGAGAGATCGGGCGGATCTTCTCGCTGGCCTGCCTGTGCTTCATCATGGGGATGCAGAACGCGACGATCACCCGCATCTCGGGCGCACGGATCCGCACCACCCATGCGACGGGCATCGTGACCGATATCGGGATCGAGCTGGGTCGCGCCGTCCATGCCCGCCTGCGGCCCGGCCTGGGGATGTCCGCCGACCGGGGCAAGCTTCGGATGCTGGTGCAGCTTGTGGTCGCCTTCGTTTTGGGCGGCATCTTCGGGGCGATCGGCTATGGGCTGGCGGGGTTCCTGTTCTCGATCCCGCTGGCGGCGGTGCTTCTGGCCCTGGGCCTGCCCGGCGTGATCGGGGCGCGGCGCCGCTAGGCCCCGCCTGCGCGGCGAACCGCCTGCCCCGCGATCCGATCGCCCGGTCGGGGAACATCTGACGCCCTCTGCGGTTTCCCCTGTATCCAGAGGAAAATAAGATGATCCGTGCGTGTCTCGCCCTGACCTTTGCGCTTGTCGCTGCCTGGACCTCAAGCAGTCTGGTCTTCATCCCTGCCGATGATCGCCCGGCTGACCGGGAAGTGATCTCTGCCCCTGCCCTCCCCGAGGCCGCCGTCACCGCACCGACCCCGGTCCGACCGGACGTGCCGGGTCCGCATCCCTCGGACGATGCCGCGCTTTTCCACGGCCCGCCGCTGGTCCTCGACGGTTCGCGCATCCCGCTGCCGCGCCCGTCCGAGGTGGTGACCATGCGCCCGCATCCGCGTCCGCCTTCGGCCCAGCAGATCCTGACCGGCGCGCGGATCCCGGCCCCGCCCGCCAGCCTGCAGAATGCCAGCGACCTGACCTGCATCGCCGTCGCCATCTATCACGAGGCCCGCGACCAGACCGATCTGGGCCAGCGCGCGGTGGCCTCGGTCATCCTGCAGCGTGCGGCGGTCCCGCACCGGTGGGGGCGCACGGCCTGCGACAGCGTGGTGCCCACGCAGTTCAGCTTCATGACCTCGCGCTATGCCTATCCCCCGATCGAGGACATGGTGTCCTGGCAGAAGGCCGTGCAATTCGCGGCCGAGGTCTTCCTGCAGGGCCCGATGCAGGAATTGCGCGGCGCCGATCACTACCACACCACCGAGGTCTCGCCGGCCTGGGCGCCCCGGATGGAGCGCGTGACGGTCATCGACGATCACATCTTCTACGCGGATCCCAGATCCTGATGCCCCCTTCCGGGTCGGGCGCGCGGTGCTGTCCGGGTCCAGCCTTGCGCGCGGGGCGTTGCGATGGCACGCTCAGAAGCACAGGCCGGGGGCAGGCGCCCGGCGCCCGGACGCCCCCCAAGAGGACGCCGACCAAGAGGATGCGCGGATCGATGAGCGACCCGACCGACCCGACCCCACCCGATGCGGCCCCGCCCGCGCTGAAAAGCGCCACGCGGCAGGCCAGCTGGCGCCGGGCCAATCCGCGCATGTACAGCGCCCATCTGGCCGTGCAGCGGGCGCTCGGCTCGGGGCAGCTCGTCAAGCAAAGCTGCGAGGTTTGTGGCGCCGAGACGGTCGATGCCCATCACGACCGCTATGACGAGCCGTTGAACGTCCGGTGGCTTTGCCGGCGCCACCACGTGAAGCTGCACCATTATGGCGAGGACATGTTCCCCATCGGCCGCCGCTCGGAGGGGTGACTTCTTCGTGGGACTGGCCGCCTAAGCGGCAACGGTCATCCGGCGGGTCCGCAGCGTCGTCTTGTGGCGCAGCAGGAACCGGACCAGTTCGCGCGACGCGTCGGGCCCCGAGGGATCCGTGAAGCGCCCCGCCGGAGAGCCTCCGGACCAGGCATGTCCGCTGCCCTCGATCAGCCAATGCTCGACGAAGGCGCGCCCCTGGCCCACGCGATGGGTCGTCCGGACATAGCTGCGGCCCTTGGGAACCTGGCGTTTCTGCTGCGTCTCGCGCAGGGCGGCATAGGGTTCCAGCGCCCGGATTGCCACGAACCGGCCATTGCGGGCGTTCACGACATGGTCCTTGCTGCCGTGGAAGATGATCGTGGGCATCGGATGCAGGGAGGGGATGCCGGGGCTGCCCTGCCCCATCGCGGTCAGCGCAAAGGTCTTTCCCTGCGCGGCGCCCACGGGCAGACCGGAATGGACGCCGACGGCGGCGAACAGTTCGGGATAGGCCTGCGCCAGGACCAGTGCCGCCGATCCCCCGGCCGACAGCCCCGCCACATAGACCCGCGCGGGATCCGCCGGGTACTGGTCCAGAACCTCGCGCGTCAGGCTGGCCAGCAGCGCGGGCTCGCCCGCGCCCCGGTGCTGGTCGCCGGGCTGGAACCAGTTCCAGCACCGTTTGGGATGCGCCTCGCGCGACTGCGCGGGATAGACGACCAGCATCCGGAACTCCTCGGCCAGCGCGTTCATGCGCGTGCCCTTGGCGAAATCGTCCGGCGTCTGGCCGCAGCCATGCAGCATGACCAGCACCGGCAGGGGGTCCGCGGAGCTGCCCGCCGAGGCCGGCACGTAGATCTTGTAGCGACGCTGCCCGAAGGCGCAGTCATGGGTGAGGGTGCGAAACGAGGCGCGCGCCGGTGCGACCACCAGGCGGGGACGGGCCGGCGCCGCGACCGAGGACGTGACCGCCGCAACCTTGGGTTTGGACGCCTTGGGCTTGGGGGCTGCCTTGGCCTTGGCCGCGGGCTTCGATGCCTTGGTCTTGCGCGCGGGCTTCAGCGCCAAAGCGGGCGCCTTCAGGGCCGAGCGGACGAACGCAGCCATCATCCGAGCCGCGACCGGCGTCGCAGTCTTGCGTCGACGGCCCTTGGTGGTGGAAAACATGCTCTTGGTCATGAGATCGGGTCTTCCTGTCACATGGCACCCCATCCCGGTCGCATGTGTCCGGCGCTGCGACAAGCCGAAACGGCGGATCCCGCGCGCAAGGCTGCCATGCTGCCCTGACTGGGTGCGACGCCGCCCATGCAAGGTGTCCGAACGGGTTTTGACAGCACGTCGCCCGGGCAGGTGGAAAGCGCCGGTGGCGTGAAGGCGCAGCCGAACGAGCGCTTCATCTTCAGCGCCTCGGGGGCTGGGTGTCCTTCTGGCCCGCATGCCGGACCCATCGATTCGAGGCGGGGCATCCCGAAGGAACCCCGATGCCGCTGCCCCGGACCCACGCGCGACCCCTCCAGGACCATGCCGGTTCCGCGCAGACCTGTCGCCAAGGGCGCGTGGTTGAGAGGATGCGCCCCCGACAGGTCCTCCTCTGCCATGCCTTCCGATCGCGGGCAGCTTTTTGGCCGTCGCGCAGGATGTGATCCGCAATCCGCCGGTGCTGGCGAGGGGTGCGAACCCGGTTCCCGGATTGCATCCCCCGGGCCGCCAGGGCGAGCCTCCTGCCACGTGCCGATGCAAGGGACGGGAAGGCAAAAGCGCATTTTTCGGATCCGGCCACGCGGGCATTCGCCCCGCAGGCCGCCGCCAGGATGCACATCTTGGCGACAAGATCGACCGCAATGCGGTGCCGGGCCGTCGGGCGCTGCCGGTCCGAGGCAGCGATCTTGGGACGATGGCCGGCGATCCCTGCCGACCGCTGTTGCGGCGCGATCTGCCACGGGACGCCGCGCAGGCCAAGATTCGGCGAACACCCGCCCTGCCCAAGGGAGCAGACCGCCGGTCCCGGCCTTCCCGGGCGACATCTTCCGTGACCTGCCCGCCCATCCCCCGAGGTCTCGACCCGGCCAAGCCAAAGCGATGCGCAGGACGAAGCGTGGCGGGCCGATGCGGGGGAGGTGGATCGGCTACCGGAACGGATGCACTGGGCTTGACGGCCCTGTCGTCGGTGGCAACCGCTGCCTCCGGCCTCACGGGACCTGGCCGCTCTGGTGTCGGGCAGATGATCGGAGGGATGGGTGGTCGAAAAGACCGCCCCTCGGCGCCCGGGCCTTGCGATCTGCGCCCGAGCTGCAGCACGCCCGATCGGCGTCGCGGCTCTGGCAGCCGGCCATGGGCGCTCCGACCGTAGGACCGGGTGGTTCCGGACAGGTCGCAGCCGCTCGGCAATAGCCCATCCAGGACGGTCCGGGTCACGGCAACCCTCCGGCGATATCGTCCGACCAGATCTCGCTGCCATGATCCGTCGCCTTGCTGGATGTCGTTCCCGACAACCGGCTGATCTGGTTCTGAAGAGGCAATTGCAGGGCCTGACCCGGGTTGCAGGATGTCCCAGGCAAGGCGTCCTCTGCCAGCCGGGTCAGAAAATGGGCTAGGCCCTCGGCCTCCTGACGCAGCAGATCCGCGCGCTGCAGGACCGCCAGGACCGTGGAGGGCAGATGCTCATGCACCTCACCCAGAGCGGCGTCGAGTTCGGCCAGCCGGTCATGCAGATGCTGGGCCTCGGCCGCGGCGCGCGACAGGATCGTCTTCAGGGATTGGGGCCGGGCCTTGTGCAGGGCCGACATCATTGCAGCTTCCCGGTGACGGTTTCGATGCAGCGCAGCAGCGCCTCCTTGGTGAAGGGCTTGGCGATGAAGTTGTTCATGCCCGCCCTCTGTCCGCGCTCGATCATCTCGCGGGTGGCGGTGCCGGTGATCAGGATAAAGCCGATGCGCTGCGTGCCAGGGTTCTGGCGCAGCGCCTCCAGCAGGGCCAGGCCGTCCATCCCCGGCATGTTGTAATCCGAGATGACCAGATGCACCGGCGCTGCGGCAAGCCTTCGAAAGGCGGTCTCGCCATTGGCCTCGTACTGGACATTGACCAGCCCCGCCCAGTCCAGCGCCTGTTCGATCAGCGAGCGGCTGATGGTCATGTCGTCCACCACCATCATGTGCAATTGGGATTTCAGCGCCATGGGGATCCTCCTTCAGGCTGGCAGGGCCGGGATCGGCTGCGCATTGCGCCGATAATGCGTCGTTCCGGCGGTCTCGAAATAGGGGCAGGCCGGGCCG
Organism: Paracoccus gahaiensis; assembly: GCF_005048225.1. Lineage (GTDB taxonomy): Bacteria > Pseudomonadota > Alphaproteobacteria > Rhodobacterales > Rhodobacteraceae > Paracoccus > Paracoccus gahaiensis. The sequence goes on along the minus strand of NZ_SUNI01000017.1, from coordinate 59,616 downwards.
TCCAGCCGTTCCGAATGACCCACATAGAGCGAGCCGCCGGGCACCAGGGCCTGTCCGAAGCGGTGCCACAGGCGCTGGCGCGAGGGGGTGTCGAAATAGATCGCCGCGTTGCGGCAGAAAATGACATCGAACTTGCCGGCGAAGGGCCAGGCGTCATGCAGGTTCAGCTCGCCGAAGCGCATGCAGTGGCGCAGGGCGGGCCGGGCCTCGAAGCCGCCCTCGGCCCGGGCAAAGTACTTGTCGCGCCGCGCCGCCGCCACGGCCTGCAGGGCCTCGGGCCCATAACGACCCTGCCGCGCCCGGTCCACCATCAGCGGATCTATGTCGGTCGCCAGGATCAGAATGTCGTGCTGCGGCGCCTCGGGAAAGGCGTCCAGCAGGGTCATCGCGATCGAATAGGGCTCTTCGCCCGACGAGCAGGCGGCCGACCACAGGCGCAGCCGCCGCCCCCGCCGGGCCTCGAGAATCATTGGCGGCAGCACCTCCTCGGTCAGCGACGTGAAATGATGCATCTCGCGAAAGAAGGCGGTGACGTTGGTGGTCAGGGCAGACAGCAGATGGCGGCGCTCCTCGACCCCGTCCGGCCCCTCGAGACGGTCGCAATAGGCGCCGTAATCGGCCATGTTCAACGTCCGCAGCCGCTTGTTCAGGCGCGCGACCAGCAGGCTGCGCTTGGCCTCGGACAGCACGATGCCGCTGTCGCGATACAGAAGATCCGCGATCTTCTTGAACTGCGCCCCGTTCAGCGACGGGCTGCCGACAGGGGCCGCCGCACTCAAGCGTCGGCTCCGCTCATTTCGGGCAGCAGCTGGGCCAGGTCGATCTTGCGCAGGATCCGCCCGTCTTCCAGCGTGATCATGCCGGTGATGAACTCGCGCGCCGAATTCGAGGCCAGGTCGGGCACGCCCTGCAGGCTGTCATCGGAGATCGTCAGGATGTCCGCGACCAGATCTGCCAGAAGCCCGACCACCCGGCCCGCATGGATCGCGATGATGACCACATGCCGGTGCGAGGGCTCGGCGATTCCGAAGCCGAGCCGGGCCGACATGTCCACCACCGTCACGACCGCGCCGCGCAGGTTGATCACGCCCTTCACGTAATCGGGCGCATGCGGCAGCATCGTGGCGGGCGTCCAGCCGCGGATCTCGCGGACCAGCCCGATATCGATGCAGAAATCCTGGTCGGCCAGCTTGAAGGCGACGACGTCGCTCTTGCCGACCACGTTATGCGAGATTGATTTGAGCATGCGTCACCCGTTCGCTGCCATGGCGGCCATCAGGCGGCCCTGGTCGTTTGACAATGAAAGAACGATTTCCTCGGGGTCGATGATCAGGGCGATCTGCCCGTCGCCCAGGATCGTCGCCGCCGAGACGCCGGGCACCCGGCCATAGTTCTGTTCGAGGCTCTTGATCACCACCTGACGCTGGTCGAAGATCGAATCGACCCGGAAGGCGGCACGTTGCCGGGTGTCGGTTTCCACGACGATCAGCACGGCGGATTCCAGCGGTTCGATTGCGGGCAGGCCGAAGACCGAGCACAGATCGACGATCGGGATCAGCTCTCCGCGGCTGGACAGAAGCTGGGTGCCGGCGCCCATCCCATGCAGCATCGCGCGGTTGGGCTGCAGGGTCTCCTGCACGGCGGTGATCGGCAGGACCATCGTCTGGTCGCCCAGCTGGATCAGCATGCCTTCCAGCACGGCCAGGGTCAGCGGCAGGGCGATCGAGAAGGTCGTGCCCTCGCCCTCGACCGAATGGATCATCACGCGACCGCCCAGGGACATGATCTCGCGCCGCACGACGTCCAGACCCACCCCGCGCCCGGACAGGGCCGAGACCTGGTCCTTGCAGGAAAAGCCCGGCAGGAACAGCAGCTGGTCGATCTCGGCCGCCGAAAGGGGGGTGCCGGGGGCGACCAGGCCGCGCTCTTCGGCGATCTGGCGAACACGGGGCCGGTCGATGCCGCCGCCATCGTCCGACACCTCGATCTGCACCCGTCCCGAGCGATGCGCGGCCGACAGGGTGATGACCCCCTCTGCCGGCTTGCCCCGCCGCTGGCGGGTCACGCTGTCCTCCAGCCCGTGATCGACCGAGTTGCGGATCATGTGCGTCAGCGGATCGACGAGGCGCTCGATCATGGTCTTGTCGACCTCGGTCTGCTCGCCCAACGTGATCAGCCGCACCGGTTTTCCGGTCGCATCCGCCGCCTCGCGCAGGATCCGGTGCATGCGCTGAAACACCAGCTTGAGGGGCTGGGCGCGGATCGCCATCACGCTTTCCTGGATCTCTCCGGCCAACTGGCGGATGGAATCCAGTCCGGCGACCACGTCGGGTGCATCCTGCAGACCCGCCGTCTGGATCGTCTGCGACAGCATGGCCTCCTTGATGACCAGTTCGCCGATCATGTTCATCAGCCGGTCCACCCGTTCCAGACCGACCCGGATCGTAGGGGCCGGGGCGGCGGCAGCCTCGGGCGCGGACGATGCGACCCGAAGGCCGGGAACGGCCGGGATCGGATCGGCCGGTTCGGGATCGGGGGTCGCCGGTGTCTGGGGGGCCAGTTGGACCGGCGCCGGATCGATCCGTGCAGGACCCGGCGGCGGCAAAGGGGCCATCGGGGGCGCCGCGTCGGGCGCCGGCACGGCGAGGAAATCGGCCAGCGGCGCAAGCGAGAGCGCAGGACCCGGCACCTCCGCCAGCCTGTCGATGAACAGCCGGCAGCAATCCTCGACGAATTCGAAGACCGTGAGGATCTGGGCCTCGGTCACCGAGGAGGGCATGCGGATGTCCCAGGCCAGGCCGGGCTGATCGGGATCCCAGGATTCGAGCGGCGCGACCTCCTCCGCCAGAAGCGAGACCTCGGCGGGCCCCAGCTTGCGCAAGGCGGTCATCAGCGCGACCGGATCGTTGCCGGACCGGTAGAGATCGGCCGAGGGGGACATGCGGATCCTGAGCGCGGCGGCGGGCGGGCTTGCCGCGACATCGCCGAAATCCAGCGTGATCGGGGTGAAGACGATGGGCTCGCCCTCGTCCGACCCGTCGCTGTCGATCAGCGCGTCCAGTTCGGCCAGAAGCGCGCCGGTCAGGCCGCGATCGGCATCCAGCCCCGCGCGCGCCGATTCGATCAGATCCGCCAGCCCGTCCGAGCAGCGATGCAGCAGCGTCATCACCGGAGCCTCGATCTCCATCCGGTCCGAACGGATGAGGTCCAGCACCGTCTCGAAGCGGTGGGCGAAGGTGACCAGGTCGCTCAGCCCGAAGGCGGCCGCGCCCCCCTTGATTGAATGCACCGCCCGGAACACGCTGTGCACGATTTCCTTCTCGAGATCTGCAGCCTCCATCTGCCGCAGGCCGCCAGCCAGCACCTCGAGCAGCTCGTCGCATTCGACGAAGAACATCTCGCGGAATTCGTCCAGGTTTTCCATCTTTCAGCGCCCCAGAACCTTGTCGATGACCGCGATCAGACGCGCATCCTCGAACGGTTTCACGATCCAGCCGGTCGCCCCGGCGCTGCGGGCCCGCGCCTTGAGGTCCTGCCCCGATTCGGTCGTCAGCACCAGGATCGGCACGTCGGCATAGTCCCCGCTGGACCGGACGTTCTCGATCAGCCCGAACCCGTCCATATGCGGCATGTTGATGTCGGTGATGATCAGATGCGGATCGGCATCGGGCAGGCAGCCCAAGCCCTCGACCCCGTCGGAGGCCAGAAAGACCTCGAACCCGGCGGCGCGCAGGGCCCTGCCGACCAGTGCCCGGATCGTTGGGGAATCGTCCACGGCCAGGATCCTGACGGTCATGTTTGCGGCCCCGTCTGCAGCATGTCCAGATCGGCCCCGAGGGCCTCCAGCGCGGCCAGGAAGGCCGGCGACGGGTTGGTGATCCTGAGCTCGCGGCCATCGACCTGCCATTGCTTGCGGGCCGAGATCAGCGCCTCGACCGCAAGGGCACCAAGGCGTTCGACACCGGCGCCATCCAGCGCGGCATGGCTGCCACGAAGCTCCAGAAGCGATCTTGCAAGCTCTGACGTGGCCTTCCGGTCCAGCGTCCCTGGCAGGGGCAAGGCATGCACGGCGTCCACCTCTCATATCCACGACATGGCTATGGCTAGCAGACGAATCTTAAGAAATCCCTGCCGGCTGGTTCCAATTCGATTCAATTAAGCCGTTTCGACTGAACGACTTTTTAACTTTCTGGCCGTAGGTCTTGGGGAACCCGAGCTGGAGGTCGTCCCGTGTCACAACCGGTCTTGCTGATTGCCGATCCGGACATCATGCGCCGCAACACCGCGTTCCGGCGCTGTGCCGATCACGGGGTCCGCGTCCTTGGCGCGGCCGATCTGGCCGACGCGCTGCAGCTTGCCGAAGGACACCGGCCGGACCGGGTGGCGATCGCCTCGGACCTGACGATCCAGCCGGGATTCGGGGTCCTCAGCGACCTGCTGATGCGCATGAAGGCGCGGGTGGTCATCTATGGCCCGCCCCAGCCCGGGCTGACGCTGTTTCGCACGGTCCAGGCCGATCAGCTGGTCGCGGCGCTGCTGGGCGATCTGCTGGGGGCCCGTCTGCCGGTGCCCAGCCTCGACCTGCAAGGCGATTCGGATGACATGCCGGATCTGATCCTCATCGGCGCCTCGACGGGCGGGATCACCGCGCTGGAGGCTGTCCTGTGCATGTTCCCGGCCGATTGCCCCCCCACCCTGGTCGTCCAGCATATCCGGCCCGGATTCGTCGACGGGCTGATTCGCCGGCTGGACAAGCTGCTGGCGCCGAACGTGCGTGCCGCCGACGACGACACCCCCCTGCGCCGGGGGACCGTCCTGATGGCCGCCGACAGCGACCGGCACCTGCGCCTGATCCTGCGCGGCGGCTTGCGGGTGCGCCTTCAGGACGAGCCGCCCGTCTCGGGCCACCGTCCCTCGGTCGACGTGCTGTTCCGCGACGGTGCCAAGCTGGCCGCCGGTCTGGACGTCCGCGCGGCCCTGCTGACCGGCATGGGCGCGGACGGGGCACAGGGCATGTGCGAGCTGCGCCGCGCCGGTGCGCAGACGATCGCGCAGGATCGGGACAGTTCCGTGGTCTGGGGCATGCCGCGCGTGGCGATCGAGATGGGTGGCGCCTCCGAGGTGCTGCCGCTGGTGCGCATCGGGCAGGCCCTGCTGCGGCCGGTGCAGGCCTCGCGCGCGAGATCCTCGGCATGACCCGCGCCGCCAAGGTGATCCATGTGGTTCAGGGCGAGAACGCCATCTCGGATGACGAGGACGTGATGATCACCACGGTCCTCGGATCCTGCGTCTCGGCCTGCATCTGCGATGCGGATCGCGGGATCGGGGGGATGAACCATTTCCTGCTGCCCGAGGACGGTCCCGGCGGCACCGACATCCGCTATGCCGCCGCCGCGCTGGAACAGCTTGTCAACGGGCTGATGCGGCGCGGCGCGGCGCGCGGGCGCATGCGCGCCAAGCTGTTCGGCGGCGCCCGGATGATGGCCGGGCTTCCCGATATCGGCCGCCGCAATGCCGAGGCCGCGCAGCGGTTCCTGCAGGCCGAGGGGATCGCCCTCATCGCCTGCGATCTGGGCGGGGTCCAGGCACGCCGGATCCGGCTGTGGCCGGTCAGCGGACGGGTCCAGCTGCAATTCGTGGGCGCCGCGCAACTGCCCGCCCGGGAAACCCCGATGCGCCTGCGCGCGCCCGAAGCGGAGCTGTTCTGATGACCCCCCGACCCCCTGGCGGCGTCATGCTCCCGCCCCCGCCCTGCCCCCACACCCTGCTTTCCGAAGGAATGTCCCGATGCTGAAGAACATCAAGATCACGCGACAGGTGATGGCCGGCTTCGGTGTCATCCTGCTGGCCCTGGCGCTGTTTGCCGCGTTTGCCTGGAGCCAGATGAACAGCCTGCGCAGGGTGCAGGAGGGGGCGCTGGCCTCGTCCCGGCTGGCCCTCAGGGTCACCGATATCGGCCAGCAGGTCTCGGAAACGCAAACAGCGCTCAATAGCTTCCTGACGACCGCAGCCCAGCAGGAGGCCGATGCCCTGCTTCGGGAAATGCACGACGTCCGCGACATCGCCGTCGAGATCGCCAAGCTGGGAACCCCCGATGCGGATCGCGTCGTGGCATTGAAGGACCTGCACCTGCGGCAGGCCACCAGCTTCATCGACGCATTTACCGGGCAGGCCGCGCGGGTTGCCGAAAGCCGCGAACTCGGACTGAGCATGCACGGCCTTCTGGACCGTGTCCGGGAACTGGCAGTTGCCCGGGCAAGCCCCGAGCAGATCCTGGCGGCAGAGCGGGCTGCCGGCGCGCTGTCGCTGGCCCAGCTTCGGGTCGAGGAATTCCTGTTGACGCGCAGTACAGGCAGGTACGAAGCCGCCGAAACATCCGTCGATGCTCTGCAAGGCAGCATGTCCGCGCTGACCGTCAGCCTGTTGCCGCCCGAGGCGGCGGCCCTCTTGACCCAAATCCGGACCCAAACCGACGCTTACTGGCAAACGGTCACGGCCATTCACGACAGCGAACCGGCCTTGGCCGCCTCGTTAGAGGAGGTGGTCTCGACCACGAACCAGACGGTCGCCCTCACGGCCCAGCTTCGCCACGCCGCCGTCGCCATCAAGGAGGATTTTGACCTGCAGGCGGCCAGCATCTCGCAGCGCACCGTCTCGTCGATCCTGGTCGGCGTGGCCATCGCGATCCTTCTGGGAACCTGCGTCGCGGGGCTGCTGACCCGGGCCCTGTCCAGGGGTCTGTCGCGGACCGTCGAACAGACGCGTCGCCTGGCCACCGGGGATCTGGATGTCCAGATCACCGGCGGCGAGGGGCGCAACGAGCTGGGCGAACTGGCCCGGGCGCTGACCATCTTCAAGGACAATGCCCTGGAACGCCTGCGCCTCGCCGCCGAGGCCCGCGACATCTCCGAGGCGGCGGCGGCGACGCGCGAGGCCGAGATGACGGAACAGGCCCGCGTCGTGCGGGATATCGGCGACGGCCTGAACCGGCTGGCCGATGGCGATCTGACGGCGCAGATCTCCAGCCCGGCCTCGGACCCCTTCCCGGCCAGCTACGAGGCGCTGCGTCAGGCCTATAACAGCGTCCTTCTGACCCTGTCGGGGACGATGTCGCGCATCTCGGACGTGTCCGATCAGGTGCGCGGCGGGTCCGACGAGATCACCTCGGCGGCCCATGACCTGTCCAGCCGGGCGGAGACCCAGGCCGCCACGCTGGAGCAATCGGCGGCGGCCCTCAACCAGATGAGCGAAAGCGTGCGGTCGACCGCCGAACGCGCCCGCCAGGCCGAGCAGGCCAGCCAGCAGAACCGCGAGATCGCCGAGACCAGTTCGGCCATTGTGCGCGAGGCGGTCGATGCCATGAAGGGGATCGAGAAATCCTCGGACCAGATCACCCGGATCATCGGCGTGATCGACGACATCGCCTTCCAGACCAACCTGCTGGCCCTGAATGCCGGGGTGGAGGCCGCGCGGGCGGGCGAGGCGGGGCGCGGCTTTGCCGTCGTCGCCTCGGAGGTGCGCGGGTTGGCGCAGCGCGCCTCGGAATCCGCGCGCGAGATCAAGGCACTGATCTCGGACAGTGCCGCGCAGGTTAAGGCGGGATCCTCGCTGGTCGGGCGCACCGGCGAAAGCCTGGATCTGATTCTGGAGCGTGCCCGCGAGGTGTCCGAACAGGTCTCGGCCATCGCCCGGGCGGCCAACGAGCAGGCGACGGGCCTGTCCGAGATCAATGCCGGCGTGAACCAGCTGGATCAGGTCACGCAGCAGAACGCCGCCGTCGCGGAAGAGACGAACGCGGCTGCCGTATCGCTGCAGCAGCGGGCCGAGGATCTGATGCGCGAGATCTCGGGCTTCCGGGTCGGCGGCAAGGGACGCGCCCCGGCGGGTCGTCCGCAGGGCGCGCGCCCCAGCCCGGTCGATCACGGCCCGGCTCCGTTGCGGGTGGTGGCCGGACGCGGCGAGGCGGCGGCCCAGCTTTACGAGTTCTGAGCCGATGCCGCGTCCGATCTGCGCCAGGACCTGCCATCGGGGGCATCGCCAACATGCCAGCAGGCGATCTTCCGGAAGGGGGCGTCGTGATCGGGCCGGGACACGATCCATCGTCCATCTGCCAGCGGTCTGGTCGACCCGGAACGGAGAACCGCCATGTCCAGGATCGCCAGCGGGCGGGGACCCCCCCGCCACGGCCGGCGCGGGATCGGGCCTGTGCCCGCGACGCCGGCCTCTGCGCTGCCCATTACCTCCGGGGCGGTTGAGGATCGACCAGTGGCTCGGTGGCCAGCGCGCCGGTCATCTGGCCGCGCCGCTCGGCCAGCACGGCCTGTAGGTTCGACAGCAGGATGATGCCGCCGCCCAGGAACACCCACAGGTCGATCGCCTCGCCATAGGCATAGAAGCCCACCACGGCGGCCATCGGCACGCGCAGGAAGTCGATGGGGATGACGACCGAGGCCTCCAGCCGCTTCAGGGCCTGCGCCTGACAGAAATGCGCCGAGAGCGCACCGATGCCCGCGACCAGCATCCACGGCACGTCGGTGACATGGACCGGGCGCCAGTCGGTCAGCGCCGCGATCAGGCCCAAAGGCAATTGGATCAGGATCATCCAGACGACGATGGCGCCGGGCGAACAATGCCCGGTCAGCCGCTTGACCATGATCAGCGACAGGCCGTAGCCGGCGGCGGCGATCAGCACCAGCCCCGCCGCCGGATCGACCATGCCGATGCCGGGCCGCACGATGACCAGAACGCCGATGAACCCCCCCACCGTCGCCAGCAGGCGCTGGCGGCTGACCTTCTCGCGCAGCAGAAGCCAGGCGAACAGCGTCACCCAGATCGGCATGGTGAATTCCAGCGCGAAAACCGAGGCCAGGGGAAGCAGCACGATGCCGATGGTCCAGAAATACTGCGCGGTGAAATGGACCGCGTTGCGCGCCAGATGCAGCGGCACCTTCTGCATGCGCCGGATCTCGGGGAAGACGGCACGACCGACCGCCAGGATCACGAACAGCCCTACCAGTGCGCGGAAGAACAGCACCTGCCGGATCGACAGCGTCTCGGCCATCTCGCGCGATCCGACCGACATGGCGATGAACGAGACCATGCTGAAGCCCATGCAGATCAGCCCCTGGGTGAAGGGCGATCCGGGCAGGGCGCGGCCAGCGACGGGGATATCGGTCATGACAGACACCTTGGATGCGGAAGGAGGGCTCCCTTGTTGCCCGGAAAGCAGGCAGAGGGAAGGGCTTGCGGTGCTTTTGTGCGCGCCTAGCCCGCGGGCTTGGGAAAGGGCCGGCTGAGGCCCCGCGCCCCCGCCAGACCGAAGCGCCAGAGCCGGTCCTGCGCGCGGCTGATGCCGATGCGCGGACCCTGGAGCAGGTCGGGCCGTGCGTCGGACAGGACCAGCGCCAGATCGCCGCCGTCGAAGGGGGCGCCGTCATCCTCGGGGCGCAGGCCCAGGGCCTGGCTCAGCCGTCCCGGCCCGCTGCACAGCGGCTCCTGCCCGCGGCGGGCATGCATCAGGTCCAGCCCCTCGGTAGGGTCCAGCGCGCGGATCAGCACCGCCTCGCCGGGCAGGCCCACCACGTTCAGGCACAGGTGGATCCCATAGGAGCGATAGACATAGGCATGCCCCGCCGGCCCGAACATCGCGGCGTTGCGGGGCGTCGGCCCTCGGAAGCTGTGCGAGGCGGGGTCGTCGCGCAGATAGGCCTCGGTCTCGATGATCACTCCGCCCGCGCCCCGGACCACCAGCAGCGCGCCGATCAGCCGACGGGCCAAGTCGACCGCGCCGAGGCCGGCGATGGCGAAGGAGAGGGCGGGATCGGGTTCGGTCATCGGCGGATCCTTGGGCCGGGGCGGGATGGCCGGACCCTGCCCCGGATCGGTGGCGAGGACCATGCCCCCCTGTTCCCCGAAAGCGATGCCGCAGCGCGGCAAGATGGGCCTGCCCATCGCGCGGGCGGGGCGTGAGGTTCCCGGCCAAGGCCGCCGGACAGCGGAACATATCCCGCGCTGATCGGTTGAAGGGGCTGACAATTCCGGGAGTGCCACATGACAGCGCAGAAGGTTTCGGCCGACCAAGCGACAGGACAGGCGGCCATATCTGGCAGCACCGACCCGCAGCTGATGGCCCTCGCCGCCGAGCGGCTGGCCATCGAGGGCGTCTCGATCGAGGTCGATGGCGGGCGCTTTGCCGCCAAGGTCGTCGCGGGCCAGCCCTACGAGGTCGAGGCCGACATCTTCTCGGACGGCCATGACAGCATCGACGCGGTCGTGCTGTTCCGGCGCAAGGGCTCGGACGAGGTGGGCGAGACGCCGATGACCTTCGTCGAGAACGACCGCTGGACGGCCGACCTGACCCTGCCCGATCCCGGCGACCACGAGGTGTCGATCCTGGCGTGGCGCGACCTGTTCCTGACCTGGCGCAAGGAGGTGGCCAAGAAGCATGCCGCCGGCCAGTCCATCGCGCTTGAACTGGAAGAAGGGCGCCAGCTTCTGTCCGCCGCTCTGGACGCTGACGGCCGCGCCGACGAGGCCGGTCGCCAGACCATCACCGCGCTGCTGGACGAGGATGCGGCGCAGCCCGCTTCCGAGGCCGATCACGAAGGGCTTCGCTTTGCCCGGCTTGGCGCCCCCGATGTGGTGGCGCTGATGCGCCGGATCGGGCCGCGCACCAATGCGACGCCCTACAAGTGGCTGCCGGTCTTCGCCGACCGCGAGGCCGCCGCCTTCAGCGCCTGGTACGAGTTGATGCCCCGGTCGCAATCGGGCAGTATGGACCGCCACGGCACCTTTGACGACGTGATCGGCCGCCTGCCCTATATCCGCGATCTGGGCTTCGACGTGCTGTATTTCCCGCCGATCCATCCGATCGGCAAGACGAACCGCAAGGGCCGCAACAACACGCTGACGCCCGCGGAGGATGATCCCGGCAGCCCCTATGCCATCGGCGCGCCCGAGGGCGGGCATGACGCGCTGCATCCCGAACTGGGCAGCTTCGACGATTTCGCCCGGCTCGTCTCGGCCGCCCGCGACCACGGGCTGGAGATCGCGCTGGACTTCGCCATCCAGTGCTCGCCCGACCATCCTTGGATCCGCGAGCATCCCGAATGGTTCGACTGGCGCCCCGACGGCACCATCAAGTTCGCCGAGAACCCGCCCAAGAAATACGAGGACATCGTCAACGTCCATTTCTATCGCGGCGCCCTGCCCGATCTGTGGATCGCGCTGCGTGACATCGTGCTGTTCTGGGTGGACAAGGGCGTGCGCATCTTCCGTGTGGACAACCCGCACACCAAGCCCTTCCCCTTCTGGGAGTGGATGATCGCCGAAGTCCGCGCCAAGGATCCCGGCGTGATCTTCCTGGCCGAGGCCTTCACCCGGCCCAAGGTCATGGCGCGCCTGGCCAAGGTGGGCTTTTCGCAGAGCTATTCCTACTTTACTTGGCGCAACACCAAGGACGAGTTGACGGAATATCTGACCGAGCTGACCGCGACTGATGTGCGCCATGTCATGCGCCCGAATTTCTTCGTGACGACGCCCGACATCAACCCGCGCTTCCTGCATGCCAGTGGGCGGCCCGGCTTCCGCACGCGACTGGTTCTGGCAGCGACGCTTGGGGGCAATTACGGCCTGTATAACGGCTACGAGATCTGCGAGGCCGCCGCCGTGCCGGGCAAGGAAGAGTTCCTCGACAGCGAGAAATACCAGATCCGGGTTTGGGACATGGACCAGCCGGGCAACATCCAGGACGATATCCGCCTGATGAACCGCCTGCGGCACGAGCATCCCGCCCTGCAGCAGTTCGAGAACCTGACCTTCTTCGAGGCCGACAGCGACCATGTGCTGGCCTATGGCAAGCAGGCGGGCGACGATTTCGTGCTGGTTCATGTCAACCTGGACCCGCACAATGCGCATGAGTTCCGGCTGGAGGTTCCCCTGTGGAAGTTCGGCCTGCCCGACGAGGCCTCGATCGAGGTCCGCGACCTGATCCACGGCAACAGCTTCACCTGGCACGGCAAGTACCAGTGGCTGACGCTTGAACCTGACACCCGGCCCTATGCGGTCTGGCAGCTGATTGCCCCGGGGGTGGCACGCTGATGAATATTCCGAACGACCAGAAGACCCAGAGCCAGTTTGCCGTGCGCGGCGGCGTCGACCGCAGCGTGTCCGACTGGTACAAGGACGCCGTCATCTATCAGCTGCACATCAAGGCGTTCATGGATTCGAACGGCGACGGCATCGGCGATTTCGCCGGCCTGATGCAGCGGCTGGACTATGTGCAGGAACTGGGGGTCACGGCCATCTGGCTTCTGCCCTTCTATCCCTCGCCTCTGCGCGACGACGGCTATGACATCGCCGATTACCGGTCGATCAACCCGTCCTACGGTGCGATGAAGGACTTCAAGGCCTTCGTGGCCGAGGCGCATCGGCGCGGCATCCGCGTGATCACCGAGCTGGTCATCAACCACACCTCGGACCAGCATCCGTGGTTCCAGAAGGCGCGGCACGCCAAGCCCGGCTCGGCGGCGCGCGATTACTATGTGTGGTCGGATACCGACGAGAAATGGCCAGAGACGCGGATCATCTTCCTCGATACCGAGCGGTCGAACTGGACTTGGGACCCGGTCGCGGGGGCCTATTACTGGCACCGCTTCTATTCCCACCAGCCGGACCTGAATTTCGACAACCCAAAGGTGCTGAACGAAGTCCTCAAGGTCATGCGCATGTGGCTGGAAATGGGCGTCGACGGGCTGCGGCTGGACGCGATCCCCTATCTGGTCGAGCGCGACGGCACCAACAACGAGAACCTGCCCGAGACGCATGACGTTCTGAAGGCGATCCGCGCCGATCTGGACACCCATTTCCCCGACCGGATGCTGCTGGCCGAGGCGAACCAGTGGCCCGAGGACACGCGCCCCTATTTCGGGGACGGCGACGAATGCCACATGGGCTTCCACTTCCCGCTGATGCCGCGCATGTACATGGCGCTGGCGCAGGCGGATCGTCACCCGATCACCGACATCATCCGCCAGACGCCCGAGATCCCCGAAAACTGCCAATGGGGCATCTTCCTGCGCAACCATGACGAGCTGACGCTGGAAATGGTGACGTCCGAGGAACGCGACTACCTGTGGCAGACCTATGCCGCCGACACGCGCGCGCGGATCAACCTCGGCATCCGGCGCCGCCTGGCGCCGCTGATGCAGAACGACCGGCGCAAGATCGAGTTGATGAACTCGATGCTGCTGTCGATGCCCGGCACGCCGATCATGTATTACGGCGACGAGATCGGCATGGGCGACAACTATTACTTGGGCGACCGCGACGGCGTGCGCACGCCGATGCAATGGTCGGGCGACCGCAATGCGGGCTTTTCCACCGCAAAGCCGCAGCAGCTGTACCTGCCCGCCATCATCGACGGCGTCTATGGCCATCAGGTCATCAATGTCGAGGCGCAGGCCGACGACCCGTCATCCTTGCTGAACTGGATGCGGCGCATGATCAATGTGCGCAAGCAGCACCCGGCCTTTGGGCGGGGCACGATGACGCTGCTGTATCCCCGCAACCGCAAGGTGCTGGCCTATATCCGCGAACACGAAGACCGCGCCTATCTGTGCGTGGCCAACCTGTCGGATGCCGCGCAGGCGGCGCAGCTGGACCTGTCGCGCCACCGTGACAAGGTGCCGGTCGAGCTGACCGGGCGATCGGCCTTCCCGCCGATCGGCGACCTGCCCTATATGCTGACGCTGCCGGCCTATGGCTTCTACTGGTTCGCGCTTGGCACCGCCGAGGACATGCCCTCCTGGCACGAGCAGCTGCCCGACATCCTGCCCGAGTTCATGACGCTGACCACGCGGGACGGCCATGTGCAGACCGCGCTGAAGGGCCGCGAGGGCACGCAGTTCCAGAACGACGTGCTGCCGCAATGGCTGCCGCTGCAGCGCTGGTTCGGGGCCAAGGACACGGCCATCTCGGGCGTGAAGATGACCCCCTTGGGCCAGATCGACGCGGATCACGCGATGGTGTCGATCGATGTAGAGCTGGAGGACGGCACCCACAGCTACTTCCTGCCGCTCTCCGCGCGGTGGGGGGACGAGAACCTGCGTCCCGGCGCGCCCAAGCTGTCCTACACGCTTGGCAAGATCCGCCACACCTCGCGCGTCGGCGCGCTGGTCGACGGCGCCTATGACGAGCGCCTGCCGCAGATGCTGCTGGACCTGATGCGCGACGAGGCCACCAAGGGCGACCTGCGCTTCACGGGCAGCGAGACGTTGCGCCAGATCACCGATCCGGGCGAGCCGCGCCAGCTGGGCGTGGAACAGTCCAACATCTCGATCGCCTTCAGCGACCAGGTGATCCTGAAGCTGTATCGCCGCCTGCGCAGCGGGCGCCAGCCCGATGTCGAGGTCGCGCGCTTCCTGACCGAGACAGCGGGCTATGCCCATACCCCGCGCTATCTGGGCCAGTTGGTCCATGACGGCGATCAGGAAACCGTTCTGGCCGCCGCCTTCGCCTTCGTCGCCAATCGCGGCGATGCCTGGGCCGGCGTGCTGGATGCTCTGATGCTGGAATATAACGAGCACGAGGCCTGGCCCTCCGAGCAGGAGCCCCAGATCGACCAGACCGCCTTCGACTTCCCGCTGAGCATCGCCTCGCTGCTGGGCGAGCGCACGGCGCAGCTGCACAAGGCCTTGGCAACACCAACCGACGATCCGGACTTCCAGACCGAGGACCTGACGGCGGACCACCTGAAGGCCTGGGTCCAGTCCGCCGAGGACGAGGCCACCGCGATGCTGTCGCGGCTGGAACAGGCCGAAGGCCAGTTGCCCCCCGAAGCGGCGCCGCTGGCGCGGTCCGTGCTGGACCGGCGCGACGACCTGCTGGCGCGCATCCGTGCCGCCGGGCAGATCGAACCCTCGGGCAGCCTGTCGCGCATCCATGGCGACTATCACCTGGGGCAGGTGCTGCTGGCGCAGAACGACGTGGCGATCATCGATTTCGAGGGCGAGCCCTCGCGGACCCTGGACGAACGCCGCGCCAAGTCTTCGCCGCTGCGCGACGTGGCGGGCATGCTGCGGTCCTTCGACTATGCCGCGCTGTCGGTCATCGCGCGCCACCGGAACGATCCCCCCGCCGGGGCCGAGCGGGCCTCGGCCCGGATCGAGGCCTGGCGCAAATCGGCCGTGGCCGACTTCCTTGCCGCCTATCGCAGCCATATCGAGGGTGCGGCCAATCTGCCCGCCACCCCTGATGCGACGCAGGCCCTTCTGGACCTGTTCCTGCTGCAAAAGGCAGTCTACGAAACCGGATACGAGCTGGGGAACCGCCCGACCTGGGTGGGCCTGCCCCTGCGCGGCATCCTCGACCTGCTGGACGAGGCATCATGAACGACTCCGCCATCCTGAACGACGCTCCCGCCACCTCGGATATCGAGGCGATCCTGCGCGGCAACCACCACGATCCCTTCGCGGTCCTGGGCCGCCATCACGGGACGCTGCGGGTCTTCTCTCCGCAGGCGGCCGAGGTCACGGCCCTGTCGCCCTCGGGCGAGGTGCCTCTGCAGCGCATCCATCCCGAGGGGTTCTTCACCGGCCCTGCCCCCGAGGGCGACTATCGCCTGCGGATGCGGGCGGGCGAGAACACCTGGGAGGCCGAGGATCCCTATCGCTTCGGCCCCGTCATGGGCGAGATGGACGAATACCTGTTGGCCGAGGGCAGCCATCGGCGCCTCTATGACAAGCTGGGCGCCCATCCGGTGACCCATGAGGGCGTCGAGGGCGTGGCCTTCGCGGTTTGGGCGCCCAATGCCCGCCGCGTCAGCGTGGTCGGCCCCTTCAATGCCTGGGACGGCCGCCGCCACCCGATGCGCAAGCGCATCGGCCCGGGCATCTGGGAACTGTTCATCCCCGGCATCGGTCGCGGCGAGACCTACAAGTACGAGATCGTCAGCGCGCATGGCGAACGCCTGCCGCTGAAGACCGACCCGGTCGGCTTTTCGCAGGAGCAGCCGCCCGAGACCGCCTCGGTCGTCGAGGGCCTGAACCGGCACGACTGGCAGGACGGCGACTGGATGTCGGTGCGCGAAGCCCGGCAGGATCGCAAGGCCCCCATCTCGATCTACGAGGTGCATCTGGGATCTTGGCGCCGCGGCGCCGAGGCCGAGATCCTGGACTATGACACCATGGCCGACCTGCTGGTCCCCTATGTGACGCGCATGGGCTTCACCCATGTCGAGTTCCTGCCGGTCAGCGAACATCCCTTCACCGGATCCTGGGGCTATCAGCCGGTAGGTCTGTTTGCGCCGACCAGCCGCTTCGGCGATCCCGAAGCCTTCGCCCGTCTGGTCGAGCGTCTGCACGCGGCCGAGATTGGCGTGATCCTGGACTGGGTGCCCGCGCATTTCCCCTCGGACGCGCATGGTCTGGCCCGGTTCGACGGCACGTCGCTGTACGAGCATGCCGATCCGCGCCAGGGGTTCCACCAGGACTGGAACACGCTGATCTACAATTTCGGGCGCCGCGAGGTGTCGAACTTCCTGCAATCCAGCGCGCTTTACTGGCTGGACCGGTTCCATGTGGACGCGCTGCGCGTTGATGCGGTGGCCTCGATGCTGTATCTGGACTATTCGCGCAAGGATGGCGAATGGGTCCCCAACGAGTTCGGCGGCAACGAGAACCTGGAGGCGATCAGCTTCCTCAAGGATGTGAACGAGCGCGTGCGCCAGGACCATCCCGGCGCCATCACCATTGCCGAGGAATCCACCGCCTTCCCGAAGGTCAGCCGCCCTGTGGACGATGGCGGGCTGGGGTTCAATTTCAAGTGGAACATGGGCTGGATGCACGACACGCTCGGGTACTTCCGGCGCGATCCGCTGCACCGCAAGCATCACCAGCACGACCTGACTTTCGGCCTCGTCTATGCGTTTTCCGAGGATTTCGTCCTGCCGCTGAGCCATGACGAGGTCGTCCATGGCAAGGGATCCCTGATCCGGCAAATGGCAGGCGACCGCTGGCAGAAATTCGCGAACCTGCGGGCCTATTTCGGCTTTATGTGGACGCAGCCCGGCAAGAAGCTGATCTTCATGGGCGGCGAATTCGCGCAGGACCGCGAGTGGAACCACGACCAGTCTCTGGACTGGCACCTGCTGGAGGATCCCCTGCACGAGGGGGTCCAGTCGCTGGTGGCCGACCTGAACCAGGTCTATCGCGACCAGCCCGCGCTGCACCGGCTGGATTGCGACCCGGCGGGCTTCGAATGGATCGATGCCAGCGATACCGAGAATTCGGTGCTGGTCTATCTGCGCAAGTCCGATGACGACGCGCCGCCCTGCCTGGTGATCTGCAACCTGACGCCCACACCGCATCACGACTATCGCATCGGCGTGCCGCTGCCCGGGTTGTGGCGCGAGGTGATGAACACAGACGAGGCGCGCTATGGCGGCTCGAACATGGGCAATCACGGGCTGGTGGCGACCGAGGACGCGTCCTGGCACGGGCGTGACCAGTCGCTGGTGCTGACGCTGCCGCCGCTGTCGACCATCATCCTGATGCCGGAGGCCGCCGCGTGAGCGATCTGCACGACCGGGCCCTGCGCGCCGGGATCCAGCCCGATTACCTCGGGATGGGCGGCGAAGTCCATCAGGCGCCCGACGCCACGCTGGAAAGCCTGTTGCAGGCGCTTGGCGCCGATACCGGTGCGGTCGCCTCGGGCAATCACGCGCTGGAGGCCTATGCCGGCACCCGCTGCCACCTGCCCGACGAGGGGGGCCGGTCCTGGGGCGTGGCGCTGCAGCTCTATCAGCTGCGCTCGACCCGCAACTGGGGGATCGGCGATTTCGCCGATCTGGCGCAACTGGCGGGTACCCTGGGGGCGGCGGGGGCGGATTTCATCGGTCTGAACCCGCTGCACGCGCTGTTTCTGGCCAATCCGGCGCATTGCAGCCCCTTCTCGCCCTCGAACCGGCGGTTCCTGAACCCGCTCTATATCGCGGTGGACCGGGTGCCGGGCTTTGCGCCGCAGTTGGCCGACCCCGAACGCATCGCCGCGTTGCAGCAGGCGGAGCTGGTCGATTACCCCGGCGTCGCGAGCCTGAAGCTGGAGGTGCTGCACACGCTTTGGCTGGCGGCGGACTGCCCGGATGCGGCGCCCGAGGTGCTGGCCGAGGGCGGCGAGGACCTGCAGCGCCACGCGCTGTTCGAGGCGATCTCGGCCCGGATGGGGGCGCAAGGGCATGGCGCGGGCTGGCGCGATTGGCCTGCCGACTGGCAGGATGCGCAGGGCGAGACGGTCGCCCGCTTTGCGCTGGACCATCCCGCCGAGGCGCGGTTCCACCGCTGGCTGCAGGGTCTGGCGCATGAGCAGCTAGATCAGGCCCGTGCGGCCTGCGACCAGGCGGGCATGTCGATCGGCCTCTATCTGGACTTTGCCGTGGGCGAGGCCGCGGACGGGTCGGGGGCCTGGGGCAACCCGATGGTCGTGCCCGGCATCCGCATCGGCGCACCGCCCGACTATTTCAACGAGACCGGGCAGGACTGGGGCCTGGCGCCCTTGTCCCCCGTGGCGATGGCCGCCGACCGGGCGCGGCCCTTTGCCGATCTGATGGCGCAGGCCACGCGGCAGGCGGGCGCGCTGCGCATCGACCATGCGATGGGGCTGTGGCAGCTGTTCCTGATCCCCGGCGACGCGGGTCCGGCCGAGGGCACCTATGCCCGCTATCCGCTGGCCGACATGCTGCAGGGGCTGGCCGAGGCGTCGCGGGCGAACCGCACCATCGTCATCGGCGAGGATCTGGGCAATGTGCCCCCGGGGTTCCGCGAGGTGATGGAGCAGGTCGGCATCCTGTCCTATCGCATCCTGCTGTTTGAGCGGACCGAGGACGGGTTCATCCCGCCCGCCGACTATCCCCGCGATGCGCTGGCCTGCTTGTCCACCCATGACCTACCGACCTTCCAGGGCTGGTGGCGGGGCGACGACATCACCCTGCGCCATGGCCACGGCCTGATCGGCGATGCCGCAGCGCAGGAGCAGTCCGACAGCCGCCAGGTCGAGCGGGCGCAGCTGCTGGCCGATCTGACCGAGGCCGCGCTGTGGACTGGCCAGACCCCGGACACCGACCGCGCGCCCGAGGATCTGGTGGCCGCCGTCCATGCCTGGCTGGCCACCGCGCCCTCGCGTCTGTTCGTGGTGCGGCTGGAGGACATCACCTCGGAAACCGATCCGGTGAACATTCCCAGCACCACCGACGAGCATCCGAACTGGCAGAGCAAG
Source organism: Paracoccus gahaiensis (assembly GCF_005048225.1). Taxonomy (GTDB): domain Bacteria; phylum Pseudomonadota; class Alphaproteobacteria; order Rhodobacterales; family Rhodobacteraceae; genus Paracoccus; species Paracoccus gahaiensis. The sequence continues at coordinate 40,347 of NZ_SUNI01000017.1, read as the reverse complement.
CTGGGCGCGACGGTGGAACAGATCCCGACCCTGCCGCTGTTCGCCCAGATCGCGGACAAGCTGCGCGCCGCGCGCCCGCGCCCAGAATAAGGCGCCCGGCCCAATCGTCTGACATGAACGACCCCGCGCACCCGATCAGGATGCGCGGGGTTTTCATTGGCTGACCCGTGGATCAGGCTGGGCCTCGGCTCAGATCGTTTCCATCTGATCGACGGCGGCGCGGCAGGCCTCCTCGTCCCCCGCCGCCAAGGCGGCTTCCGCTTCGGCGATCAGCGCGGTGCGGTCGGGCATGGCTTCGGCGTCCATGGTCTCGGCGCTGTCCATCGTGGCGGCATCGTCCGAGGCCATGTCACCGCCCGCCTCGGTCGTCGCGACATCCGAACCCTCGGTGGTGGTGTCGTGGGGCATGTTGGTGGTCTCGACCTGATCAGCCTCTTCCGCGGCGGTCGGCGCGCCCTCCTGCTGGGCGGCGACGTCCTGACCGGATGTCGCGACCGGGGTGCCGGATTCGGCTTCCGTGCCCTGCAGGGGCGCCAGCGAGCCGTCCTGAATGATTCCGCCGTCGATCTCGTCCTCGTCCGACGCGGCCATGTCGGTGTCCGTGGCCGCCCCGTCACCCGTCTCTGCGGCCATGTCGTCCGAGGCGGTCATGTCCCCGGAATCCGCTGCCATGTCGTCGGAGGTGCTGTCCATCGGCGCAGCCGTGCTGTCCGTCTCGGGCGTTTCCAGCGGCGCCAGCGAGCCGTCCTTGGCGATGCCCTCGCTTGCACCGCCTTCGGCATTGGCGCCCTGCAAGCGGGCCAGATCCTCGGCGCAATCGGCCATCGCGGTGGTGCCGATCAGGGCCAGCGCACAGCTGGCCATCAGGGTGGTGTGCAGTCTCATGTGATCCTCCCAGATCCGCCCGTCCTCCCGGGCATGGGGATCCAACCGCAACGGATGCAGGATGTTCCCACCCTGCACCTTTAGGAGGACGCTCGGTTCAGTGCGGTGCGGCGGTCACCCGCCAGATCACGTCGCCCACATCGTCGGCCACCAGAAGCGAGGCGCCGTCCGCGCCGATCGCCACGCCCACCGGGCGCCCGAAGGCGATCTTCTCGTCCGGCGACAGGAAGCCCCACAGGATGTCGCGGGGCGGACCGGACGGGCGGCCATCGGCAAAGGGCACGAAGATCACCCGGTATCCGCTGAGGGTCGAGCGGTTCCACGACCCGTGCTGGCCGATCACCATGCCCTCGCCAAAGCCCGGCAGCGTGCCTGCGGGCATCCAGCAGAGGCCGAGCGACGCGGTATGCCCGCCAAGCGCGTAATCGGGGGTGATGGCGCGGGCGACCAGTTCGGCGTCCTGCGCGACGCGGTCGTCCACCGTCTGGCCCCAGTAGCAATAAGGCCAGCCGTAGAACCCGCCCTCCTGCACCGAGGTCAGGTAGTCGGGCGGCGTCTCGTCGCCCAGACCGTCGCGTTCGTTGACCACGGTCCACAGGGTGCCGGACCCCGGCTCCCACGCCATGCCCACGGCATTCCTCAGCCCCGAGGCGAAGATGCGCGCCTGCCCGCTGGCCAGGTCCAGTTCCCAGATCGCGGCGCGGCCCTCTTCGGCGGCCATGCCCTTGTCGCCGATATTGCTGAGCGATCCGACGCCCGCATAGATCTTCGTTTGGTCGGGCGAGACGATCAGGCTGCGCGTCCAGTGGCCGCCGGGCTTGAAGGTGACCAGGCGGCGGCCCTCTCCGGTCAGCTGCGTGGCGCCGCCCTGATAGTCGAAGGCCACGATGCCATCGGTATTGCCGACATGGAAGCTGTCGCCCACCAGCGCCATGCCGAAGGGCTGGTTCTGGTCGGTGAGGAAATCATGGCGGATCTCGGCCACGCCATCTCCGTCCGCGTCGCGCCACAGGCTGATGCGGTTGGCGCTGATGCCGATGGCCTTGGCACGGCGCATGGTGGCCTGGGTGGCGCGGTCCATCAGCGTCTTGGGCGGGCCCGGCTGCTCCTTGCTTTCGGCCACCAGCACGTCGCCATTGGGCAGGACCTCGATCCAGCGGGGATGGTCCAGACCCGTGGCGAAGGCATTGACCGCCAGTCCCGGCGCGGCGGTCGGGACATGGCCCTGCGCCCAGCCCCCGGCGGTGGGCATCTTCAGCGTCATGATGCCCTGCTTGCGCGCCTCGGGGATCTGGGGTTCCTGCCCCACCGCCCGCGTCCGGGGCGCCCCGAACCGCCGGATCGCCACCATCGTGCCACCCACCAGCGCCGTCGCCTTCGCCATGAAGTCCATATCTGCCCCGCCCTGTTTGCCTTTGCACCATAGCCCGCTGCCCGGCAGGGTCAAACGGCGAAGGCGCGCAGGGGGCCGGGCTTGATCCTTGCCCTCAGGCGTCCGACCGGACCTCGGGCGCGGGCGCGGGGGGCAGCTTGAAGTTCCAGGCGATCACCGCGTTCAGCACCACCGCGCCGATCAGCGAATAGACCACCCGGTCCACCGGCAGCACCGCCAACGCCACCAGAAAGACCAGCGCGTCGAAGCACATCTGGAACCAGCCGGTGCGAAAGCCCGTGCGCTCCTCGACCATCAGCGCGACGATGCCCAGGCCCCCCGCCGAGGCATTGTGGCGAAACAGCGCCAGCAGCCCCGCGCCGCTGCAGCTGCCCGCCAGGATCGCCGCCAGCAGCGGCGGCAGGGTGTCGAAGGTGATCCAGCGGCCCAGCAGCGCGCTGGTGACCGAGATGCCCAGCACCGCCACCGTGGTCCGCAGGGCGAAGCTGCGGCTGCGATGCTTGAAGGCGAGCCACAGGAAGGGCAGGCTGACCAGCAGGAAGACCAGGCCGAAATCCAGGGGCAGCACATAGGACAAGAGCACCGCCGCGCCCGCCGTCTGCCCCGTGGTCAGCGCCGCCGCCTTGAGGAAGGTCACCCCCAGGCTGGTCAGCAGGATGCCGAAGGCGATGCCTTGGAGGTCATAGATCGGCACGGGCGATTTCAGCGTCATCGGCAGGGCATCCTTGCAGGGCGGCGGCGGGGTCCGGGGGCATCGTGGCCGGGCGGGGGCGGCAGGTAAAGGCCCGGCGGTGTCCGCCGGGCGCCGGACGGCTGGACGCTGCCCCCTGAAAGGCGGCGCCATGGCCGGACGGGTCAGCCCTGTGCGGCCATCCAGGCATCGATGCCGGCCTGCGCAACCTGCTGGTCCTGCGCGGGGCTGCCCGACGAGATGCCGATGCCGCCCACGACCTCGCCCTGCCAGATCACCGGCAGACCGCCGCCCACGACCATCAGCCGCCCCCCGATCGCCGAGGCGATGCCATAGGCGGGCTGGCCCGGCTGGCTGGCGGTGCCGTAATCATGGGTGGCCTTCTTGGCGGCGGCGGCGGTGAAGGCCTTGTCGATGGCGATGGTTGACGAGGTGACCTTGCCGCCCTCCATCCGTTCGAAGGCGATCAGCTGGCCGCTTTCGTCGGTGATGGCGATGCACATCGGCACGCCGATCCGCCCGGCCTCGACCGAGGCGCCCTCGATCAGGCGGCGGGCATCGTCCAGGTCCAGTCGCGTGACTGATTTCATGTGGGTGGTCCTTTTTACTTGGCCCGCCACCACAACATCGCTTCGCGCCCCGCGTCCACCCCCCGGGCACCCGCTATGCGACGATGGCGCGGCGGGCGGACCCGGCTTCCGGCTTCAGTGCAGGTGGATCCGTCCGCGCAGCTGGTGTTCGTCCTGCAGAAGGCTCAGCAGCCAGGGGCGCATCGCGGGGCCCTGCAACCGGGCGCCGGCCTCGGCGATGGCGCGCAGCAGCACGGCCTCGACCAGCCGCTCGGCCGAGCTTTCGTCGGGCATCAGGCGTCGCGCGCGGCGCAGCAGTTCGATCACCACGGCGTCGAGGCTGTCCGCATCCTCGTGCAGCACTGCGTCATGCTGGCTGTGCAGCGTGACCAGCAGCGGCTGCGCCGTGCTGGGCTTGGCGAAGACGCCGCGACCCTGAAAGCGGGCAGGGATCTGGCAGCGGTCGTAGCCGGTCAGGAAGACGAAGGGGATGCCGCATTCGGACAGGAAATCGGCGACCGGAAACGAGGTGCCGCCCTGCATCCGCACATCCAGGATGGCGCCCTGGATCAGGCCGATCCGCCCGATGGCGTCGTGGATGTCGGCAAAGGGGCCGATGACCCGATCGCCATGCGCGCGGATCTCGTCGGCCAGCTTGCTGGCGACCAGGAAATCATCCTCGACCACCATGATGTTCAACCCGTTGCCCGTCATCATGGCTCCTGTGCGGTCTTGGCTTGCCCGGTCCCGGGACGGGCGGGCGACAGACGGAGACATGAGTATCCGACATGCCGGCACGGATGACCAGACCGGATCGTTCACCATCTGTCCCCGAAGTTCTGCGGAGTCTGCGCCACGGCCGCGCGGGTGTCGGGACGCGGGTCAAAGCACCAGAAGATAGCGCGTCGAGCGTCCGCCCTCCGGGCCGCGCTGCAGGGCGCCCGAAGCCTCCATCTCGGCCAGATCGCGGGTGGCGGTGGCCGCCGAGACGCCCGCAATGCGCGCATAGGGCGCCGCCGACAGGCCCTGCGCGATGCGGCCCGGGCCTTCCGCGAACAGCCGCCGCAGCACCTTGGCGGCGCGGGGCGGCAGGGCGTGGCGGGCCAGATAGGCGTTGCGCGCGACCAGGAAGCGGGCATCCGCGACCGCGTCATCCACCCCCGCGATCAGCCGGTCCAGGAACCACAGCACGAAGGGTGTGGCGTCCAGATGGTCGCCCGTCACCTGACGCCCGGCCTGCAGGGCGGCATAATAGCCGCGCTTGTCCGCCTCGATCTGGCGCGACAGCGAGAAGGGCAGCGCGCCGCCTTGGGCAAAGACATGTTCGACCAGCGCCCGGCCAAGGCGCCCGTTGCCATCCGAGAAGGGGTGGACAGATTCGAACCACAGATGCGCCAGCGCCGCGCGGATCGGCACCGGGCGGGGGTCGCCCGCCAGCGCGGTTAGGAAGTCGTCCATCATCGCGGGCACCCGGTCGGGCGGTGGCGCGGTGTACAGCACCTCGTCGCGGCCCGCCGTCGCGCTGCGGGTGATGACCATGGGAAAGCTGCGCCAGCGGCCCTTGTCCTCGACCTCCAGCCCGTGGAACAGCAGCCGGTGCCAGTGCCACAGCGTGGGGGCGTCCAGCGCCCCCTGCCCTGCCCGCGCCTCCAGCATCAGATCCGCGATGGCATCCGCGCGCCGGCGCGGTTCGGCCCCGCGATGGGCCAGCGAGGCCACGACCGAGGCCTGCACCTCGGCGGTAGGCAGGCTGGCGCCTTCGATGGCAAAGGACGACACCGCCTCATTGGTGACGGCGCGCAGGAACGCCTCGCGCCGCTCGTCGGGCGAGAGCGATTCGTGCAGCCCGCTTATGGCGCCGAGCCGGATGGAAAACGCCGCCAGTGGCGCCTCGGTCCGGGCGGGGTCATGGCGGAAATGCGGCCAGGCAGGGCTGTTCCAGATGTGCATGAGGGGAATGTGCGCGTCATTCCCCTCAGGATCAAGGCGGATCTGAGGGGAATAACGCCGGTATTCGCTTCAGTAGGGGTTTGGGGGCCGATCCCGGCCTTGGGGGCGATCCGGCCACAGCGCGTTGAAATCTGTTGCAGGAATCGGAATGCTGCGTTTAACTTACGGCACAAAGTGAATAAGACGCCGCAAAGCGTAACAGACCGAGGCAGGACCAGAATGAACGCCAAAGAGCGGATCGACCGCCTGGTCGGGGACCATGCTGCCCGGCTGTCCGAGCGGCTGCAAGCCCATCGGGCGCAGCTGTTCCCCCCCGATGCCCGGCGCGAGCTGCGCAAGTTCACCTCGGGCGAGGTCGCGGAGTTGCTGGGCGTCAAGGATGCCTATCTGCGCAAGCTGAACCTGGACGGGCGCGGCCCCTCGCCCGAGACGCGGGCCGGGGGGCGGCGCTATTACTCGCCCGCCGACATCCAGGCCCTGCGCGAGATGCTGGAGAAGGGCGCGAAAAGCCCGGGCACCTACCTGCCGGGCCGCCGCCCGGACGACCACATGCAGGTCATCGCGGTCATCAACTTCAAGGGCGGTTCGGGCAAGACCACCACCGCCGCCCATCTGGCGCAGAAGCTGGCGCTGGACGGCTATCGGGTGCTGGGGATCGACCTGGACCCGCAGGCCAGCCTGTCGGCGCTGCACGGCTTCCAGCCCGAGTTCGACCTGCTGGATGGCGGCACGCTCTATGACGCGATTCGCTATGACGATCCGGTGCCGTTGCGCAACGTGATCCAGCGCACCTACTTCACCAATCTGGACCTGATTCCCGGGAATCTGGACCTGATGGAGTTCGAACACGACACGCCCCGCGCGCTGATCGGACGGTCGGGTAACCTTTTCTTCACCCGGATCGGCGACAAACTTGCCGAGGTTCAGGACGATTATGATGTCGTCGTGATCGACTGCCCGCCGCAGCTGGGATTCCTGACCATGTCGGCCCTGTCGGCCGCCACGGCGATCCTGGTCACCGTCCACCCGCAGATGCTGGATGTCATGTCGATGTGCCAGTTCCTGCTGATGACCTCGAACCTTCTGGGCGTGGTGGCCGAGGCCGGGGGCAACATGAACTATGACTGGCTGCGCTATGTCATCACCCGCTACGAGCCCGGCGACGGGCCGCAGAACCAGATGGTCAGCTTCATGCGGTCGATGTTCGGGGACCATGTCCTGAACCACCCGGTGCTGAAATCCACCGCCATCTCGGATGCCGGGATCACCAAGCAGACCCTCTACGAGGTCGAGAAGAGCCAGTTCACGCGCGGCACCTACGAGCGCGCGATGGAAAGCCTGAATGCCGTCAATGGCGAGATCGAGGGCCTGATCCAGGCCGCATGGGGCCGGGAGGACCGCTGATGGCACGCAAGGACCTGCTCAAGGACCTGATGGCGGGCAAGCCCGCCGAGGATCATCCCGCCCCGACGCCCCTGCCCCGCTCGCAGCGCGGCGCGATCGGCGCGGTCAGCCAGTCCATCGCCGACCTGAAGTCGCGGGCCCTGATCGAGGTGCCGGCCGAGCTGATCGACATGGCGGGATTTGCCGACCGGCTGGACGGCGACCCGCAGGGCATCGCCGCGCTGAAGGCCTCGATCCTGGATTACGGCCAGCAGGTGCCTGTGCTGCTGCGCCACAGCCCGACCGCCGAGGGGCGGTTCGACATCGTCTTCGGCCGCCGCCGGGTGCAGGCCCTCAAGGAGCTGCGCCTGCCCGTCAAGGCGATGGTGCGCGACCTGAACGACCACGACCTGGTCATCGCGCAGGGGCAGGAGAACAGCGCCCGCAAGGACCTGAGCTTCATCGAGAAGGCGAATTTCGCCGCCCAGATGCAGCGCGGCGGCTATGACCGCAAGGTGATCTGTGATGCGCTGTCGATCGACAAGACGGTGATCTCGCGCATGCTGTCGATCATCGAGGCGCTGCCGGAGGGGCTGGTCGCAGCCATCGGCGCGGCGCCCTCGGCCGGGCGCGACCGCTGGCTGGCCCTGGCCGACCAGGTCCGGGGCCGCCCCGCATCCGAGCTGATCGCCGCCGCAAAAGGCGCCGATTCGGACGCGCGCTTTCTGGCGGTGCTGGCCGCCGCGAGGCCCACCCCGCCCAAGCGTGCCCCTGCCCCGCCCGCACCCCTGACGGGCGCCAAGGGCACGATCTTGGGCAAGGTCAGGACAACACATGGAAAAGCTGTGATCGAACTGACCGGGGAAGGCCGTGCCTTTGCCGACTGGTTGCTGGATCACATCGAGGATCTTCACCGCGACTGGTCGGACAAGAACCGGTAACGGGAAGACGGCAGGACACACAAGCAAGGAGGCACGACGGGTCAGAACACAAAGAAAAGCCCTCCAGGACATACATCCCGAAGGGCCGCTTCTCGAACTCGCACCTCGAAGATAGCGGCTTTCGTTGACAGCTGTCAACACCGTCCTTGCGGGCGAACGATGGTTCGTACCCTGTGATCGACATCATGAGGCATATTTCAATGACGCCCTTCGGGCGGCAACCGGTCACAGCTGGCCTGCTGGCAACGCATGCGCTGGCCGAGGTCTCGGCCCCGCAGGCCAGCGTCGACAAATGGGCGCTGCTGCGCGACCTAACCACGGCGCGCACCGCCTTCGGGGTCAGCGACCGCGATCTGGTGGTGCTGTCGGCGCTGCTGTCCTTCCACCCTGCCCCGCAGCTGGTGGACGGCGCGATGCTGGTCGTCTTTCCGTCCAACGCCTCGCTGGCGCAGCGCGCGCATGGCATGGCGGAAAGCACCCTGCGCCGGCATCTGGCCGCGCTGGTGCGGTCCGGGCTGATCCTGCGCCGCGACAGCCCCAACGGCAAACGCTATGCCCGGCGCGGGCCCTCGGGCGCCCTGACACGGGCCTTCGGCTTCGATCTGCGGCCCCTGCTGGTGCGGACCCCTCAGATCGCCGCCGAGGCCGCCACGGCGCGTGAGGCACAGGAAGCCCTGCGGTCGTTGCGGGAGACGGTCGTGCTGCGGTTGCGCGATCTGACCAAGCTGATCACATGGGCGATGACGGACCACCCCGGAGATTGGGACGGCGTCATCGAGGATTGCGCGAACCTGCAGCGGCGTCTGCGGCGGCGCCTGTCGGGTGACGAGCTGCATGACCTGGACCTGCGGATCGGGCGGATGATGGCGCTGATCATGCCGGTGGCCCCCTCCATGAACGACCCGAAAACAGCCGGAATGGACGGCAGCGACGCCCAGACTGAGCGGCACTATCAGAGTTCAAAGAAAGATAACCTTGAATCTGACAGCTGCAATGAGCGGGTCCATGTGACCGCCCCAGACCTTCCTCTGGACATCGTGCTAAAGGCGACGCCCGAAATCGTGGCCTTTGCGGTGGAACCGGTGCGAAGCTGGCGGGATCTGACAGGGCTTGCGGGGCTGATCGCGCCGATGATGGGGATCGTCCCACAGCTCTGGCGGCGAGCCTGCGACCGGATGGGGGCCGACACGGCGGCCGTCGCCTTGGCCTGCATCCTGCAACGCGGTTCCGCCATTGCCAATCCCGGCGCTTATCTGCGGCGGCTGACCGATCAGGCGGAGGAACGCGGCTTTTCCGCGACACCGATGGTCATGGCACTGATCCGGGCCGAGAACCGACATGCCGTGTAACCCTCGGCGCCGCAACGGCACGCCGCCCCCATGCAAACGGCCCGAAGGGCGACTGCCTCCGGGCCGGAACGTAAAGGTCGGGGAAGTTGACAGCTGTCAACTCGGTCGCTCAGCCCAGATAGGCGGCCAGCGCAGCCCTGACCCCGTCGCGGTGCAGCGCCGTCAGGGCATCGGTGAACGCCTGCGCGAAGCGCTCGTCCTGCGGCAGATCGCCGAAGATCGCAGGCTGGTCCAGGAAGGCCAGAGGCCGGTCACGGGCGGCAAGGGCATGCTGCTGCAGGACTGCATGCGCGTCGTCGTTCGGCGCGAGCGGCGTGCCATCCTCGGTCGTGCCCTCGCAATAGCGGCACCACAGCGCCAGTTCCAGCGCCAGACCCTCGACCGATCCGCGCGCCGCCAACCGGTCGCGCAGGGTCGGCAGGATGAACTTGGGCTGGCGGTTCGATCCGTCCAGGCACAGCCGGGGGATCGTGTCGCCAATTCGAGGGTTCGAGAAGCGGTCCACGATCAGCGCCAGATAGTCGTCATAGCTGACGCCGTCGATCGGCTGCAGGGTCGGGATGATCTCGCGCGTCTCCAGCGCGACCAGCCAGTCGCGGATCTGTGGGTCGGCCATCGCGTCATGGACGAAATGGTGGCCCAGAAGCGCCGGAGCATAGGCGATGGCCGCATGGCCGCCATTGAGGATCCGCAGCTTCATCAGCTCGTGCCGGCCGACATCCGCGACGAACTGCGCGCCGGCGTCCTGAAGGGCAGGGCGGCCCTGCGGGAAATTGTCCTCCAGCACCCATTGGCGGAAGGGTTCGCAGACGACCGGGGCGTCATCCTCGATCCCGAACTGGTCGCGCACCAAGGCACGCTCGCGGTCCGAGGTGGCGGGGGTGATGCAATCGACCATCGAGTTGGGAAAGGCGATGGTCGCCGCGATCCAGTCGGCCAGCGCCGGGTCGGACTGTCGGGCGAGGCCGATGACGGTCCGTGCGCAGACATGGCCGTTCTCGGGCAGGTTGTCGCAGGACAGCACCGTGAAGGCCGCAAGGCCCGCATCGCGGCGTGCGCGCAGGGCGGCCAGGATCATGCCGAAGACGCTGCGCGGCGCGTCGGGATGGGCGGCGTCATGCGCCATGTCGGGATGGGCCGCATCGAAGCCGTCGGTCTTGGCATCGACATAGTATCCGCCCTCGGTGATGGTCAGCGAGACGATGCGGATGGCGGGATCGACCATGGCGGCAATGGTGGCGGCCGGGTCGACTTCCACGAAGTCGATCATCGATCCCAGCACCTGCGCCGACAGGCCCGAGGGGTCCAGCTCGACCAGCGTGGTCAGCCAATCCTGCCGCGCCAGCCGGTCGCGCATGGCGGTGTCGCCCGGGCGCACCCCGGCGCCGACCAGCGCCCAGTCATGGTCGCGGCCCTGCGCGAACAGCCGGTCCAGATACCAGGCCATATGCGCGCGGTGGAAATTGCCCACACCCACATGCAGGATGCCGGGGCGCAGCGCCGCGCGGTCATAGCCGGGGCGCGCCACCTGGGGCGGAAGCTGGGGCAGGGCGGTTTGGGTCAGCCGGATGGCCATGGTCGGACCTTTCATCATGGCGCCATCCCCCGCACCCCCTGGGGCGCGAGGAAAGACGTTCTGCATCAATGGGTTAAGATGGATCGGGTGTCAGATCGGCGCGGCGATGCGATCGCCCGCGGCGTCAAAGCGGTGCATCTGCGCGGTGTCGGGGGTCAGGAAGACCGTATCGCCGTGATGCAGGTCGATATCGCCGCCCGCGCGCACGGTGATCGTCTCGGCCAGTCCCGTGCCTTCGACATAGAAGAAGGTGTCGGAGCCCAGATGCTCGCTGACGCCCACACGGCCCTGCCAGGTGCCCGTCGTCGCCGAGACGCCGATATGCTCGGGGCGGATGCCGATGGTCTCGGCCCCGTATTCGGCCGCGGCCGGGCCCGAGAGCAGGTTCATCTTGGGGCTGCCGATGAAGCCCGCGACGAACAGGTTCTTCGGTGCGCGGTACAGCTCCATCGGGCTGCCAACCTGTTCGATGTGACCGGCGCGCAGGACCACGATCTTGTCGGCCATGGTCATCGCCTCGACCTGGTCGTGGGTCACGTAGACCATCGTGGTCTTCAGGCGGTTGTGCAGCTCGCTGATCTCCAGCCGCATGCCGACGCGCAGGGCGGCATCCAGGTTCGACAGCGGCTCGTCGAAGAGGAAGGCCGAGGGCTCGCGCACGATGGCGCGCCCGATGGCCACGCGCTGGCGCTGGCCGCCCGACAGCTGGCCGGGCTTCCGATCCAGGTAGTCGGTCAGGTTCAGCGCCTTGGCGGCGGCCTCGATCCGGCGGTCCTGCTCGTCCTGCGGGACCGAGGCCATGCGCATCGGGAAGGCGATGTTCTTCCGGACCGACATATGCGGGTAAAGCGCATAGGATTGGAACACCATCGCCAGACCGCGCTTGGCGGGGGGCGTCTCGGTGGCGTCCTGACCGTCGATCAGGATGCGCCCGCCGGAGGTATCCTCCAGCCCCGCGATCAGGCGCAGCAGGGTCGATTTCCCGCAGCCCGAGGGGCCCACGAAGACCACGAACTCGCCGTCATCGATGTCCAGGTTCAGGGGCGGGATGACCTCGACGTCTCCGAACCGCTTCGTCACGTTTTCCAGGGTGATGCGTCCCATGGTCGTCCCCTTATTTCACCGCGCCGAAGGTCAGGCCGCGGACAAGTTGTTTCTGGCTGAACCAGCCCATGATCAGGATCGGCGCGATGGCCATGACCGAGGCCGCCGACAGCTTGGCCCAGAACAGGCCCTGCGGGCTGGAAAAGGACGCGATGAAGGCCGACAGCGGGGCCGCGTTGGTGGTGGTCAGCTGGATGGTCCAGAAGGCCTCGTTCCAGGCCAGGATGACGTTCAGAAGCATGGTCGAGGCGATGCCCGGGATGGCCATCGGCGTCAGCACGTACAGGATCTCGTCGCGCAGGCCGGCGCCGTCCATCCGCGCGGCCTCCAGGATCTCTCCGGGGATCTCGCGGAAATAGGTGTACAGCATCCAGACCACGATCGGCAGGTTGATCAGCATCAGCATGACGGTCAGGCCGATCCGCGTGTCCATCAGCCCGGTGCGCAGGAAGATCAGATAGATCGGCACCAGCACCGCCACGGCGGGCATCATCTTGGTGGACAGCATCCACATCAGGATGTTCTTGGTGTGCTTGGTAGGCGAGAAGGCCATCGCCCAGGCCGCCGGGATCGCCACGATCAGCGCCAGGATGGTGGACCCGACCGCCAGAATCACCGAATTGGTGAAGGGCTTCCAGTAGTCGTTCTGGGTCTGCACCGCCTCGAAGCTGGACCAAGTGAAGGACGGGATCAGGCTGAAGCCCGAGATCGCCTCCTGTTCCGTCTTCAGGCTGGTGATGATCGTGTAGAGGATCGGAAAGAACAGCGTCAGGGCTACGGCCCATGCGGCGATGGTATAGCCGATCTTGCTGCGGGTGCTGCTTGCGCGTGCCATGATATCCCCCTCAGTCCAGGTTCTTGCCGACGGCGCGCATCAGGAAGATGGCGACCAGATTGGCCAGGATGACCGCGATGATGCCGCCGGCTGCGGCGCCTCCGATGTCGAAGTTCAGGCGTGCGGCGCGATAGATCAGATAGGTCAGGTTCGTGCTGGCATTGCCGGGGCCGCCATTGGTGGTCACCAGGATCTCGGCATAGATGCCCAAAAGGAAGATCGTCTGGATCAGGATCACCACGGTGATCGCGCGCGCCATATGCGGCAGGGTCAGGTGGATGAAGCGGCTGACGGATCCGGCGCCGTCCATCTCGGCAGCCTCCATCTGCTCGCCGTCCAGCGATTGCAGGGCGGTCAGCAGGATCAGCGTCGCGAAGGGCAGCCATTGCCAGGCCACGATGATGACGATCGAGGTCAGCGGATATTGCGCGAACCAGTCCACCGGCTGCAGGCCCAGGAAGCGCGCGATGTCGGCGAAGACCCCATAGGAGGGGTGCATGATCATGTTCTTCCAGATCAGCGCGGCCACCGGCGGCATCACGAAGAACGGCGAGATGATCAGGATCCGCACGATCCCCTGGCCCCAGATCGGCTTGTCGATCAGCAGCGCGATGGCGATGCCGCCGATCACGGTGATGGCCAGCACCCCCAGCACCAGGACCAGCGTGTTGACGATCGCGGCCATGAAGGCAGGGTCGGTGACGAAGTACTGATAGTTGAACCATCCGGCCCAGCTGGTCACCGCCGGGTTCAGCAGATTGTAGTTCAGGAACGAATAATACAGCGTCATGCCCAAGGGGACGACCATCCAGATCAGCAGCAGGATGATCGCGGGCGCGCGCATCAGGCGCGCAAGACTCTGGGTCTGGCGGGTGGCCATGGCGGGCGTCCTCCGGGGCGCATGGGTGGGGCAGGGGGGTGCGCCGCCCCGTCAGGCGGGGGGGCGGCGCGGGGGGCGCTTACTTGGGATAGCCGGCGCGGGCCATCTCACGCGCGGTCGCGGACTGGGCTGCGGCCAGCGCATCCTCTGCCGACATCTGCCCGGCAAGTGCCGCCGAGAAGGTCTGCCCGACCTGCGTGCCGATCCCCTGGAACTCGGGGATCGCGACGAACTGTCCGCCCGTATAGGGGATGTCCTGCACCGAGGCCTTCTGCGTCTCGGCCGCGTTGATCGACTCCAGCGTCATCGCGGCGAAGGGCGCGGCTTCCTGGTACTCGGGGTTCTCGTAAAGCGAGGTCCGCGTGCCCGGAGGGGCGGCGCGCCAGCCTTCGGCCTCGGCCACCATGTCGGTATATTCCTTGCTGGTCGCCCATGCGACGAAGGCCTTGGCCGCGTCCTGCTTCTGGCTGGAGGCCGGGATGGCCAGGTTCCACGCCCACAGCCAGTTGCCGTGGTTGTCGACGCCGTCCTTGTTGGGGAACTGCGCAAAGCCCACGCTGTCGGCGACGGTCGAATCCTCGGGGTCGGTCACGAAGCTGGCGGCGACGGTGGCGTCGATCCACATGCCGCACTTGCCCTGCTGGAACAGCGACAGGTTCTCGTTGAAGCCGTTCGAGGACGCGCCCGGAGGCCCGTATTCGTTCATCAGCGTCAGATAGTCGGTCAGCGTCGCCTGCCATTCCGGGCTGTCGAACTGCGGGGTCCATTCGGTGTCGAACCAGCGCGCGCCATAGCTGTTGGACATGGCGGTCAGGAAGGCCATGTTCTCGCCCCAGCCCGGCTTGCCGCGCAGGCAGATGCCATAGATCTCGGCGTCGCGGTCGGTCATCGCCTCGGCCGCCGCGGTGATCTCGGTCCAGGTCGGGTTGTCGGAAATGGTCACGCCCGCCGCCTCGGCCAGGTCGGTGCGGTACATCACCATCGCGGATTCGGCATAGAAGGGCGCGGCATAGAGCGTGTCGTCGACCGACAGCGCGTCGCGCACGGCGGGGACCAGATCGTCCACGTCGTAATCCTCGGGCAGGTCGTCCAGCGGGGTCAGCCAGTCCTGCGCGGCCCAGATCGGCACCTCGTAGGTGCCGATGGTCAGCACGTCGTACTGCCCGCCGCTGGTGGCGATGTCGGTGGTCACGCGCTCGCGCAGCACGTTCTCCTCCAGCGTGACCCATTCCAGCGAGATGGTCGGGTTCGCCTCGGTGAAGGCATCCGTCATCTGCTGCATGCGGATCATGTCGCCATTGTTCACGGTGGCGATGGTCAGGGTGACGGGGTCCTGTGCGGCGGCGATGCTGCCTGCGGCGCACAGGGCCGTCGCGCCCAGAAGGGCGCGGAATGTCGTGGTCATGGTAGTCCTCCCTTGGCGGTTGAGCATTTGCCCTTCCGATGGGCATATTCTCACCAATCTGCACGAATCTGTCAACGCCCATTCCCCGCCGCGCTGCGGCGAGGGTGCAAGCCGTTCATCCGTCGGGAAAAACCTCAGTCCAGCAGCCGCTCGGCGGTGGCTTCCGAGGTGACCAGCCCGGTGATCAGCCGTCCGGCCAGCGCGGCGCGAATCGCCGGCAGCTTGGACTGGCCCGAGGCGAGGGCGATCACGTCGCGGGCCGGCCGGCAGGGCAGGGGGGCCGAGGCCACGCGCCGGTTGAAGGCGCAGTCGAGGATCCGGCCCTGCGCGTCATAGACCCAGCTGGTGATCTCTCCGACCGCGCCCGCACGGGCCAGCTCGGCCATCTCGGCCTCGGACAGGAACCCGTCCACATGCAGCGGCGCGGTCATGTCCATCTGCCCGATGCCGACCAGCGACAGGTCGGCCCGCGCGCACAGATCGATCGTGTTCCGCGCCGCCTGCTGCGCCTGCATGGCCGCCAGTTCCGCCGGATCGCGGGCCAGCACCGGCAGCGGATAGGGAAAATGCGGCGCGCCGATGCGCTCGGCCAGCCGGATCGTGGCATTGTAGGGCGTGGCCGAGCCGTCCTGCATCATGTTGCCAAGCCGCGAGACGACGACATGCTGCGGGCAGGTCATGCGCGGCAACTGCTCGACCATGGCGCGCAGGTTGCGCCCGGTGCCCAGGCTGACGATGCGGCGCTCGGGCGATTTCAGCACGCGTTCCAGAAGGGCGGCGGCGGCGATGGCGATGCCCGCCAGCAGGTCCGGCGCCTCGGGGTCCGAGGGCGCGACCTCTGCCAGCGTCAGGCCATAGCGGTCGGTCAGCGCCGCAGCCAGGTCCATGCAGCGCCCGATCGGATGGTCCAGCCGTACCTTGACCAGCCGTTCGGACAGGGCCATCGCCACCAGCCGCTGCGCGCTCTGGCGGCTGACGCCCAGCTTGCGGGCGATCTGGTCCTGCGTGTTGCCCGCCACGTAATACAGCCACCCCGCGCGGGCGGCGTCGTCCAGGCGCGTGGTCTCCGGGGTGAAGCGGTCGGCGCTCATCCGGGCAAACCCTCGACCCGGGCCAGACGGGCAGGAAAGTCGCGCCAGTCGGCAAAGCTGTCATGGCCCTCGGGCGCGGGCTGCCCTGTCAGATGCGTGCCGCCCGCGTAATGCAGCACGCGCATCCCGGCGGCGCGGGCGGCGGCCAGGCCCGGGGCGCTGTCCTCGATCACCAGGGCATGGGCGGGGTCCGCCCCCATCTGCGCTGCGGCGAACAGGAACAGGTCGGGCGCCGGCTTGCCGCGCGCCACCTGGCTGGCGGTGAAGACATGCGGCCCGAAATGGTCCGCCAGCCCCAGAAGCTGCAAGGTCCGCGCCACCCGGGGCGGGCTGGACGAGGTCGCCACGCAGACCGGGCGGTCCAGCGCCGCGAGCAGGTCGACCACACCGTGCGTCGGCGCCAGATCGGTGGCAAAGCGGTCCAGCAGCCGGGCGCGATAGCGGGCCTCGAAATCGTCGGGCAGCACCCGGGCCAGCCGGTCGCGGATATGGGCGGCGACGGTGGGAAAGCTGCGGCCCAGGAAATCGCGCCGCACATCGTCCAGCGTCAGGGCAAGGTCCAGATCCGCCAGCTGGTCGATCAGCACCTCGGCCGACAGGATCTCGCTGTCGGCCAGCACGCCGTCGCAGTCGAAGATGATCAGGTCCACCCGCATCGTGTCGCCTCCTGTCGATGGGCGCAGCCATAGTCGCAATCGCGCCCGTGGGGAATAGGCCCGCATCGCGCCGGACCTCTGCGCCCGTCCGGCAGGATCGGGCAGGCGGATCCCGAAGGCCTCCATGCCCGCCCATCGCGCCTCACGGAACCGCCCCGCCCCCCTCGGGTTGACCCCGCATGAGCACAACCGACGCCGCCCGGACCCATCCCGCCCGCCATGTCCGCCCCGAGGACCATGACCGGGCCGTCTGGCTGCGGGCCGGGGCCTGGCTGGCGCTGGCCGCGGGGCTGCTGGCGCTGCCCTTCATCGTCATCCTGATGGGCGATCCGCCCGCCGCGCGGGGGTTGACGCGCGACCTGTCCCTGGGCCTGGGCTTTGCGACCCTGTCGCTGGCGGGGATGCAGTTCGCGCTGACGGGTCGGCTCAAGCCGCTGCTGCATCCCTTCGGCGCCGATATCGTGGTGGTGTTCCACCGCTTCCTGTCCTGGGGGCTGGTGGCGCTGATGCTGGGGCATTTCGGGATGCTCTACATCTGGCATCAGGACGATCTGGGCGTGCTGAACCCGCTGCAGGCGGAACCGCACATGACCGCCGGGCGCGTGGCGATGGGCTGTTTCCTGGCGCTGGTCGTCAGCTCCGAGTTCCGCAAGCGGCTGAAGCTGGACTATCTGTGGTGGCGGTATCTGCATGTCGCGCTGGCGATCACCGGCTTTGTGATGGCGATCTGGCATGTGCTGGGCGCGGGGCATTTCACCGGGCAGGACGGCACGCGCGGGCTGTGGCTGGCGGCGACGCTGGCCTGGCTGGGGTTGATCCTGTGGACGCGCGTGCTGCGCCCGTGGCAGCAATCGCGCAACCCCTGGCGCGTGACCGAGAATCGCGACGAGGGCGACGGCGTCCACACGCTGGTGCTGGCGCCCGAGGGCAAGCCGCTGCGCGGCTGGCGGCCGGGGCAATTCGCCTGGCTGGCCGTCGGCAACAGTCCGTTTGCTTTGCGCGAACACCCCTTCACCATCTCGACCGCACCCGACAAGGGCAACCATGTGCGCTTCTCGATCAAGCCCTTGGGCGATGACAGCAAGCGCCTGTCGCAAACCCCGGTCGGCGCGCGGGCCTGGGTCGACGGCCCCTATGGCACCTTCTCGGTCGACCGCGAGGCCGATGCGGGCGGCTTCGTGATGATCGTGGGCGGGGTCGGGGTGACGCCGGTCATCGCCAACCTGCATGCGCTGCAGGAACGCCGCGATCCGCGTCCGGTGATCCTGCTCTATGCCAATGACGATTGGGATCAGATCGCCTTCCGCGACCAACTGGCCCGCATCGCGCAGGATATCGACCTGCGCGTCACCCATGTGGTCAAGACCCCGCCCGATGGCGGCGACTGGCCGCCCGAGGATCACGTGACCCGCGACGGCATGATCGACGCCGAGGCCTTGGCCGATCTGCTGCCCCCCGAAAGCCGCGACTGGCCGCATATGCTGTGCGGGCCCCCGCCGATGCTGGACGCGGTCCGCAAAGCCCTGCTGAAGATGGGCGTGCCGCGCCGCCGCATCGACAGCGAAATCTTCGAGATGGTCTGACAGATGCGCCCGATCCTCGCCCGCGTTCTCGCCGCCGCGATGGTGGCCCTAGCCCTGGGGCTGGCCACCGCCTTCGCGCTGGCCTTGCCCTCGGCCTGAACCCCGCCTCAGCCGGGCATCTGCAGGATGCCCTTTTCAGCCAGCGTCTTATCGGCTGGCCCTGTGTTGGGCGGAGTCTCCACCTCCAGCCGGCGGCGGGGCAGGGCGCCCGGCTGCTCGCGCTGCAGATAGGCCAGCAGATGCTCGCGGATCTCGCAGCGCAGATCGAAGGCGCGGCCCGCATTGCGCGCGCTGGCCAGGATCCGCACCTCGGTCACGCTTTCGCGGAAGTCGGTGACCTGCAGCGCGAAGACATCCTTGTCCCACAGCGCCGAGGCGCGCACGATCCGCTCGGCCTCGGCCCGCAGGTCGGGGATGCTGACGGCATAGTCCACATACAGCATCACCACCCCGATCAGCGTCGCATCCGAGCGGGTCCAGTTCTGGAAGGGCTGTTCCATGAAATAGCTCAAGGGCACGATCAGGCGGCGCTTGTCCCAGATGCGGATGACGACATAGGTGCCGCCGATCTCCTCGACATTGCCCCATTCGCCCTCGACGATCACCGCGTCGTCGATGCGGATGGGCTGGGTGATGGCCAGCTGGATGCCCGCAAACAGGTTCCGCAGCACCGGCTGCAGCGCCAGACCCACGACGAGGCCCGCCGCGCCGGCCGAGGCCAGCAGGCTGACCCCGTATTGGCGCACCCCGTCGATGGTCATCAGCATCGCGCTGATGCCCACGGCCAGAATCAGCATGGAGCCCACCTGCTGCAGGATGCGCGACTGCGTGACATGCTTGCGCGCCAGCAGGTTGTCCTCGACATCCATGCGGAAGCGGCGCAGGTGCAGCGCCACCCAGATCTGCAGCGCCGCCCGCGCCACCATCGTCAGGCAGGCGATGAAGGACAGAAGCAGGACATGGCGCAGGGTCGCGGTCTGATCGACCGTCAGGGGGGCGATGCGGGCGGCCAGCGACAGGCCGACGATGATCAGCGCCAGCTGCACCGCCATCCGCGTGCGGGCCAGCAGCGGCCCCCAGAAATCGCTGCGTCGTGAAATCAGGCGCAACACGACGCGCTGGATCACCAGCCAGCCCAGCCATGACAGGCCCAGGGCCACCAGAAAGATCAGCGCGGTTTCAGTCCAGCGGTCCATGCAATCCTCGTGCGTCGTGACGGTCTCGGGGGCGCGTGTGGCCTGCCCCCGTCCGGGGCGCAACCCCCGCGTGCAGGGCGCCGTTCCGGGGCCGACCGCCGATCCGGTGCAGGTTCGGCCCCGCGCCGCAAGGCGGGCAGGGGGTGCCACCCTGCGGGTCGGTCTGCCCGCCGGATGGGCAGATGCCGGTCAGCAGGTCGAGATGCCCGGCGCGGACCGCCGCCCCGTCCGTCCGGACCGGGAGGCCGTCAGTCCGCGCCGCCGGGCAGCGTGCCGCCGATCCGCTCGGCGATATGGGCCGCGATCATCGTGTCCAGATGCGCGCCGCCGCCATTCTTGAAGACGGTGATCTCCTCCGACCCGGTCCGCCCGCAATGGCCCGGCACCAGATCATAGAGATCGCCGATCACGTCGGCCTCGGTCAGCACGCCCGAGGCGAGGGGGATCATCAGCTCTCCGATATGGTGGATCGTCGTCGCGCGGCTGTCCACGAAGACGCGGGCCTTGCGCATCAGGGCGTCATCGGCCTCGCGCATGTCGGCCTTGTAGGCGCCGATCAGGTCGACATGGGTGCCGGGCCGCACCCAGTCCCCCTGCAGGACCGGCTGGCGCGCCATCGTCGCGGTCGAGATGATGTCGGCCTGACCCGCCGCCGCCGCCAGATCGGTCACGGCGGTGACGCCATAGCCCTCGTCGGCCATCTGCCGGGCCAGCGCCTCGGCCTGCTCGGGGCGGCGGGCCCAGACCTGGATGCGGTCGATCTGCGGCAGCCCGGCGGCGTAGGCGCGGACCAGCCCCCGCGCCAGCGTGCCCGCGCCCACGATCAGCAGGCTGGTGCTGTCGGGCCGCGCCAGCAGCTGCGCGCCCAGCACGGAATCCCCCGCCGTCTTGAATTCGGTCACCAGCGCGCTTTCGATGACGGCGCAGAGGGTGCCGTGGTCGGGCTCGAAGAACATCATCGCGCCCTGCACGGTGGGCAGGCCATGGGCGGGGTTCCGGTCGAAGACCGTCACCGCCTTCACGCCATAGCCCACCCCCGGCAGATAGGCCGCCCGCGTCAGCATCGTCCCCTGCGCGGGCCCCAGGAACAGATCGCCCAGTTCGGGGCGGCCCGCCTTGTGGCCTTCGCGCAGCGCGCCGATGGCGCCGGTCCAGTCGATCCGGCCATGGGCCTCGGCATAGGTGATCAGGTCGAGGGGCATGGCCACTCCTTCGGGTCAGAGATCAGGGGTCAGGCCAGGTGCTGGCGGAACCAGTCGATGGTGCGGGTCCAGGCCAGCTCGGCCGCCTCGGCATCATAGCGGGGCGTGGAATCGTTGTGAAAGCCGTGGCCGGTGCCTGCGTAGATATGCGCCTCGTAGGGGGTCCCGGCCTCGTCCAGGGCCTGCTGGTAGGCGGGCCAGCCCTCGTTCACGCGCGGATCCTCTTCGGCGTAATGCAGCAGCAGGGGCGCGCGGATGCGGGGCGCGTCGGCGGGATCGGCCTGCCGCCCGTAGAAGGGCACCGCCGCGCCCAGATCGGGAAAGGCCACCGCCGCCGCATTGGCCACGCCGCCGCCATAGCAGAAGCCGGTGATGCCGACCTTGCCGGTAACATCCGCATGCGCCGTCAGGAAGTCGATGGCGGCGAAGAAGTCGTTCATCAGCTTTTCGCCATCGACCTGCTGCTGCAGCGCGCGGCCCTCCTCGTCATTGCCGGGATAGCCGCCCATGGGCGTCAGCCCGTCAGGGGCCAGCGCGATGAAGCCCGCCTTGGCGACGCGCCGCGCGACATCCTGGATATAGGGGTTCAGTCCCCGGTTCTCGTGCACCACGACGACGCCCGGCGCGGTGGCCGTGCCGGTGGGGCGGACCAGATAGGCGCGCACCTCTCCATGGCCCTCGGGCGAGGGATAGGTGATCCATTCGGCACGGATGTCGGGATCGTTGAAGCTGACCTGCTCGGCCAGCGCATAATCGGGCGACATCATCCCCAGGATCGCCACGGCGGTCAGCCCGCCCACCGCGAACTTGGCCGCCCGGTCCAGGAACTGACGCTTGGTGATCACGCCATGGGCGTAGAAATCGTACAGCTCTCGCAGCTCGGGGCTGAAATCCTTGGCGGTCAGGCGCGGGCTCATCGGCGTCTCCTGGGGCTGGACTGGGACGTGCAGAGTGTCGGCCCACCGCCCGCCGCGTCAAGGGGCAGCTTGACCCACCCCCCTCACAGCGCCACCAGCCGCCGCGCGGCCCACCAGCTGGCCGCCGCCAGCACCCCGGCGGTAGCCAGGCACAAGGGCAGCCCGCCCAGCTGATAGCTGAGCCCCGACAGCAGCGTCCCCATCAGCCGCCCCGCCGCATTGGCCATGTAGTAGAATCCCACGTCGCGGGTGATCCGCTCTGCCGCGCCGAAGGCCAGGATCAGGTAGGAATGGACCGAGGAGTTGATCGCGAAGACGAAGCCGAACAGCAAGAGCCCCCCGATCAGCGTCCCCGTCAGCCCGGCCGTGGGCTGCGGCACGATCCATGCGGCGGCGGCCAGCGCCAGCGGGATCGGAACCAGATAGGCCGCCCACCTGACGGCCTTGCCGGTGATCGCCGCCTCGGGCTGCTGGCGCCCGCCCAGCAGGCGGGGGGCTGCGGCCTGCACCGCGCCGTAAAGGATGATCCACAGCGCCATGAAGCTGCCGACCAGGAAGAAGGCCTCGCGTCGCCCCTCGGGCGTGCCGTCCGACAGGACCGCCTGGAAATAGATCGGGATGCCCACCACGAACCACACGTCGCGGGCCGCGAACAGGAACATCCGCGCCAGGCTGAGGCGGTTGACGCGGGCATCGCGCGACCGCCAGCCCGACCAGCCCTCGGACGACTTCATCCGGCCCGGCAGGCCCGGCGGCAGGAAGAGCACCACCGCCAGCAGGATCGCGGCCAGCACGGCGGCCATGGTCCAGATCGCCGCCTGGAACCCGGCCAGCCCCAGGGCGGCGGCGCCCAGGAAGAAGCCCAGGCCCTTGACCGCGTTCTTCGATCCGGTCAGCGCCGCGACCCACCGGAAAAGGCCCCCGTCCTCGGCGGGCGCCAGCACCTTCACGGCGGATTTGGACGACATCTTGGACAGGTCCTTGGCCACGCCCGACAGCCCCTGCACCGCCATCACGAAGACGACCGAGGCGCCCACGCCCCAGGCCGGATCCAGCTGCGCCAGCGCCGCCAGCGCCACGATCTGCAGCCCCAGTCCCGCATAGAGCGTCGCCGCCAGCCCGAAGCGCGCGGCCAGCCAGCCCGCCGCCAGATTGGTGACGATGCCCGCGACCTCGTAGAAGACGAACAGATAGGCCAGCTGTACCGGCGAGAAGCCGAGCGCGTTGAAATGCAGCAGCACCAGCATCCGCAGCGCGCCATCCGACAGCATGAAGGCCCAATAGGCCGCCGTCACCGCCCCATAGGCGCGCAGCGGGTTCGCGGTCGTGCTCATGCAAGCGACCCCGCCACCAGGCGCGTCACATCCGCCAGGCGGCAGGCATAGCCCCATTCATTGTCGTACCAGGCATAGATCTTGACCTGCGTGCCGTTCACCACCATCGTCGAGCCCGCATCCACGATCGCGCTGCGCGGATCGTTGACGTAATCGGTCGACACCAAGGGCCGCGTCTCATAGCCCAGGATCCCCTGCAGCGGGCCCTCTGCGGCGGCCTGAAAGAGGGCGTTCACCTCGTCCACGGTGGTCGGGCGCTCGACCTCGAAGACGCAATCGGTCAGCGAGGCATTGAGCAGCGGCACCCGCACCGCATGGCCGTTCAGCCGGCCCGCCAGCTCGGGATAGATCAGCGTGATCGCGGTGGCGCTGCCGGTGGTGGTGGGGATCAGGTTCAACAGCGCCGAGCGCGCGCGGCGCATGTCCTTGGCGGGGCGGTCGACGATGGTCTGGGTGTTGGTCACGTCATGGATCGTGGTGATGGAGCCGTGGCGGATGCCAAGCGCCTCGTGGATGACCTTGACGACTGGCGCGAGGCAGTTCGTCGTGCAGCTGGCCGCCGTCACGATCCGCTGGCTGCCGTCATAGAGATCGTCGTTCACCCCATAGACGAGGTTCAGCGCCCCGCCATCCTTGACCGGCGCGCTGACCACCACCTTGGCCACGCCCGCGTCGAAATAGGGCGCGATCCGGGCGGCGGTCTTGAAGACGCCGGTGCAGTCGATGACGAGATCGACGCCCATCTCGCGCAGGGGCAGGGCCTCGATCGTGCGGGCATGGGTCAGGCGGATGGGCTGGCCGTCCAGCACCAGCTGGTCGCCCTGTGCCGCAACGGGCGTGGTCCAGCGCCCGTGGACGCTGTCGAACTCCATCAGCAGGGCGTGCTGGTCGGCGTCTCCCTCGGGATCGTTCAGCAGCACGATGTCGCCTCCGGCACCCTGATCGATCAGGGTGCGCAGGGCCAGCTTTCCGATGCGGCCAAGGCCGTTCACGGCGATACGAGTCATGGGGGTGTCAGTCCTTCGTCAGGGCGTCGGCGTCGATGCTGTCGACATGGGCCTGCAGCGTCAGCCGGTCCAGGCTGGCCACGGGCAGGGCGGTGAAGGCCTCGATCCGGCGGCGCAGGGCGCCATAGGTGCGCGCGAAGGCCAGCGCCTTTTCGGCATCCGTCCCCTCGGCCTTGACCGGATCGGGCAGGCCCCAATGGCCGGTGATCGGCTGGCCGGGCCAGGGCGGGCATTCCTCGGCCGCCGCCGTGTCGCAGACGGTGAAGACGAAATCCATCCTGGGGGCCCCGTCCGCCTGAAACTCGGACAGGTGCTTGGACCGCATCGCGCCCGTGTCATGGCCGTTGCGGGCCAGAACGTCCAGCGCGAAGGGGTTCAGCTGGCTGCCCGGGCGGGTGCCTGCCGAATGGGCGACGAACTTGTCTCCGCCCAGATCGCGCAGCAGCGCCTCGGCAAAGATCGAGCGGGCGGAGTTGCCCGAGCAGATGAACAGCACGTGATAGCCGGTGTCGCGCATGGTCGTGTCCTGCGATGAGAGAAGGGGGGCCAGAAGCGGGGACAGAAGGTCGGGCCGGGCGCGGCCCAGATCCAGGGCCAGATAGCCCAGAAGCGCCTCGGCACTGCCGAGATCGACGGAATAGAACAGCGACCGCCCCTCGCGGCGCGGCACCACGAGGCCGCATCCGGCCAGATCCGAGAGGTGATGGGACAGGGTGTTCGGCTTCAGATCCAGCGCCTGCGCGATCTCGGTCGGGCGCACGCCGCGCGGCGCAAAGCGCATCAGCAGGCGGAAGACCGCCAGACGGCCGGGATGGCCGAGCGTGGCGAAGGCATGAGCGGCGTGAGTTTGTTCCATGATTCCTGAATACAGGAAATATCAAAGAACGCACGTGAAAGTCTGATGACGCCCCGGTGACGGAGGTCGAAGGCCGCGCATCGGGCGCGGCCTTCGGTCGGGCCGGTCAGGGCTTCTTTGGGGTCCCGGGTTTGGTCTTGTCCATCTTGGCGGGGTTCAACGCGTCGAAATCCTCGGGCGAATGGGGTACGCCGTGATGGGCGCCCTGTCCGTTCTCGCGCTCGGGCTCGTCGTCCTTGCCCATGCCGGTCTCGTGGTTCTTGGTCATCGCCGTCTCCTTGGTTGGCCGTCACCCGGAGCGTGCACGGGGAGGAGCCGAGGAGGACGGGCTCCGGGTGGCGGGACTGGGAAACGGCCCAGATGGTCGGATGTTCCCGCGCCGCGATCGATGGTCAGGACGGGCGCGGGGCGGCCGGGGGGCCGCAGGCCGAGGCGCGGCCCAAGGCCTCCAGCAGGCAGCGTTCCAGGATGGGTTTGTCGACCCGCTGCACATCGGTGAAGATGCGGTTGCGCCCGGTGAACTCGGCCGAGGCATAGGCCGAGGCCAGGATGAAGGGCACGCCGAGGGCCAGCAGGCGTTCGGCCACCGGCAGGACCAGCTTGCCGTGCAGGTTCAGGTCCAGCACCGCCAGATCGGGCCGGGCGCGGTCCAGCAGCGCCAGCGCCGCCTCGATCGACCCGGCGGGGCCCTGCACGCCATAGCCGTGATCCTCCAGCATCATCTGGATGTCCAGCGCGATCAGCGGCTCGTCCTCGACGACAAGGACAAGGCGCAGGGCGGCGTGGGGATCGTCGTCTTGCATGCGGGTCATCCCGTCTCCTTGTGCATCAGTCGCGCCGGGGAAAGACCAGCTCTGCCCGCAGCCCCTCGGGGCGAAAGTCGAACTCGGCCCGCCCGCCCAGCTCGTGCTCCATCGAGACCGTGATCAGCCGCGTGCCAAAGCCGTGGCTGTCGGGCGGCGCGGTCTTGGGGCCGCCGCTTTCGTCCCAGTGCAGGCGCACCATCGCCACCCCGTCGGGGTCCTCTTCGGGCGCCCATCCGATCCGCACCTGCCCGCCGGCCCCCGACAGCGCACCGTATTTCAGCGCATTGGTCGCCAGCTCGTGCAGCACCATCCCCAGGGACATGGCCTGCGCCGAGATCAGCGGCACCGGCGGCCCCGGGGTGACCTCGATGCGGCTGGAGCCGCCCTGATAGGGCTCGATCAGCTGGGCGGTCAGCTCGGACAGGCTGGTGGTGTCGCGATTGGCCGAGACCTGCAGCGACCGGCCCAGGGCATCCAGCCGGGCGATCAGGTCGTCGCGGTAATCCGCCGCCGAGCGGCCCTTGACCGTGGTCTGGCGGGCCAGCGCGCGGGTGACCGACATCAGGTTCTTCAGGCGGTGGTCGAACTCTCCGATCAGGATGTCCTTTTCCGCCTCCTTGCGCCGGCGCGCGGTGGCGTCGACGATCGAGACCAGCAGGATGCGGTGCTGGCGGTCGGGATGCTCGACCCGCTGCGCGGTGATCAGCATGGTCTTGCGGCCCACATGCGGGAAATCCGCCGTCACCTCGTAGTCATAGATCGACGCGCTCTTGGGCACGACCTCGCGCAGCAGCTGGTTCAGCTCGTCGATGTCCCACTGCCCGTTGCCGAGCGTGGTGAAGGACTGGCCGACGGTCTCGTCGGCGCTGGCCTCGAAGGCGCGATAGAAGGCGGGGTTCGCGCTGATCACTGTCAGGTCCGGCCCCAGCACCACGAGCGGGTCGCGCAGGGTGTCCACAATGCCCATCGCGCGCACATGCGAGCTGCGCAGCAGGCGATACAATTCATCCAGATCCAAGCAGGGCCTCCGTCGCTGATCGTCGTTGGCGGGATCATCGCATCCGGGCCCTGCCGGCAACATATGACATATGCTGGTCGCGATCCTTTGGGCAAGCGCCCTGTCCTGTCCCCAGATGGTCCCTGACGCCTCTGCACATTGCATGGGCAGAGGCGTCGGAGCACGTGCCGGATCCGATCTGAACAGTTCGATACATAATCATGTTTATCTATGAAATGGAGGCCCCCCAACCCGGTCAGGTCGAGAAGCGATAGCAGATGGTCTGCGACCAGACCGCCCCGGGATGCAGGATCATGTCGGGAAAGCCGGGGCGGTTCACGGCATCCGGCCAGAGCTGCGCCTCCAGCGCAAGGCCCGCATGGGGGCCGTAGGTCCGCCCCTCCAGTCCCGGCACGTCCTGCAGGTGCGCGCCATCGTAGAGCTGCAGCCCGCAGGCAGTGGTCGACAGGCGCAGGGTCAGGCCCTCGCGCCCGGTCAGCCGCGCGACCTCGCGCAGGGGCTGCGGGCCGTCCGACAGGCACAGGTTGTGGTCATAGGCGCCGGGCCGGATCGGGCGCGGGTCGCGGAAGTCGAAGGGCGTGCCCGCGACCGGGGCGATATGGCCGGTGGGGATCAGGTCGTCGTCCACGGGCAGGTAGCGGTCGGCATCGATCCACAGCGTCTGGCCCGCCACGCCGCCCTGCCCGTCCAGCGCGAAATAGCCGTGATGGGTCAGGTTGCAGGGCGTGGCGCGATCCGCCATGGCGGTCAGCTGAAAGCGCAGCGTGTCGTCCTGCAGCGCGATGCGGGCGGTGATGCGCATCCGTCCGGGAAAGCCCATGTGACCGTCCTCGAGGACCAGCCGCAGCGTCACCGAGGCGGGCGTCAGGTCCACGATGTTCCACAGCTGCAGATCGGTGCCCTGCGATCCGCCATGCAGGCAATGGCGGTCGCGGAAGTTCAGATCGACCTGATGTGCCTGCCCCTCCAGCCGGAAGCGGCCGCCCGCGATGCGGTTGGCGCAGCGCCCGACGATGGCGCCCAGATAGCGGCCCCGGTCGAGGTAATCGGCAAGGTCCGGGCAGCCCAGCACCAGCGGGTGATCCACGCCCGCCAGGCGCAGATCCTGCACGATGGCGCCAAGCGTTAGGATCTGGGCCTGCAGCTGCCCGTCCTGCAGGGTGATGCGCTCGACCTGCCGCCCGTCGGGCAGGATGCCGGCCGGGGCGACGCTCATGCCCCGCCCCCCGCCAGCCGGCCCCGCGACAGGCGCAGCAGCCCCTTCTGCAGCAGGATGAAGGCCAGCAGCAGCAACCCGATGACGATCTTGGTCCACCAGCTGGACAGCGACCCGTCGAAGACCAGATAGGTCTGGATCAGCCCCATCGTCATCACCCCCACCAGCGTTCCGAAGACATAGCCCGCCCCGCCGCTCAGCAGGGTGCCGCCGATGACCACGGCGGCGATGGCGGTCAGTTCGGTCCCCACCGCCGCCAGCGCATAGCCCGATCCGGTATAGACCGAGAAGACGATCCCGGACAGCCCGGCCATCAGCCCCGAGAAGGCATAGACCAGCACCGTCGTGCGCCCCTGGTTGACGCCCATCAGGCGCGCGGTCTGCTCGCCTCCGCCCAGGGCATAGACGGATGTGCCGAAGCGGGTCCGGTGGGCGAGGGCCATGCCCAGCCCGACCACCGCGACCATCAGCACCCCGATCAGCGTCAGCCGCCCCTTGCCCGGCATCAGCACATAGGCGCCCTGCAGCGTCTGGTAGAAGGGATGCGTGATCGGCACCGAGGGGATCGACAGCATATAGGCCGCGCCGCGTGCCAGGAACATGCCTGCCAGCGTAACGATGAAGGCGGGCATGGCCAGCCGGTCGATCAGGAACCCCATCCCCGCCCCGAAGGCTCCGGTCAGCAGCAGCAGCAGCGCAAAGACCGGCAGCGGGTGCAGGCCGGTGTCGCGCAGCATCACCGCGATGAACACGCCCGAAAAGGCGATGACCGCGCCCACGGACAGATCGATCCCTCCCGACAGGATGACCAGCGTCATGCCCACCGCGACGATGCCCAGATAGGCGTTGTCGGTCAGCAGGTTGCCGAAGACCCGGGTCGAGAGGATGTTGGGAAACTGCGTCCAGGCCAGCGCGCAGGCCAAAAGGAAGATCACGATGGTCGCGTAAAGCGGCAGCGCGCGGGTGTTCATGTCCGGTCCTCCGGCGCGGGTCTGGTCGGGGTGGCCTTCGCCGGGGCGGGTTTCGGCTGGACCCTGCGGCTGTCGCGCATCAGCCGCCATTCCGCCGAGATGCGGGGCGATTGCAGGATCAGGATGACCAGCACCAGCCCGGCCTTGATGACCAGATTGTATTCGGACGGAAAGCCCGCCAGCAGGATGCCGGTGGTGATCGTCTGGATGATCAGCGCCCCCAGGATCGAGGCGGCGATCGAGAACCGCCCCCCAAGCAGTGAGTTGCCTCCGATGACCACGGCCAGGATCGCGTCCAGCTCCAGCCACAGGCCTGCGTTGTTGGCATCCGCCCCGCGGATGTCGGCGGTCTCGACGATGCCCGCCAATGCGGCGCAGAGGCCGGATGCGACATAGACCGCGACCAGCAGCACCGTCGCGTTCACCCCCGCCAGGGCCGAGGCGCGGCGGTTGATCCCGACCGCCTCGATCAACAGGCCAAGCGCGGTGCGCCGCATCAGTGCCGCCACGAAAAGCCCCGCCAGCAGCCACAGCCAGACCGGCACCGGCAGGCCCAGGGCGGTGCCGGATCCCAGCCAGGAAAACCCGGGATCGGTGAAGGTCAGGATGCGCCCCTCGGTGATCAGCTGCGCCACGCCGCGTCCCATGGTCATCAGGATCAGCGTCGCCACGAAGGGCTGGATGCCGAAGCCCGCGATCAGCAGCCCGTTCCACAGCCCGGCCCCGGCCCCGGCGGCCAAGGCCAGGGCCAGCGCCGCCCCGGTGCCCCAGCCCGAAGCCAGCGCCCAGGCCGCCGCCGCGCCGCAGATGGCCATGATCGCGCCCACCGACAGATCGATGCCCCGCGTTGCGATGACCAGCGTCATGCCGATGGCCAGCAGCGCCACCGGCGCGCCGCGCTTCAGCACGTCGATGACCGGCCCGACCAGCCGCCCGTCATTCATCTGCACCGACAGGAACGCCGGATAGAAGACCGAGACCAGCGCCACCAGCGCGGCCAGGGCAATCAGCTGGGGCGCGATGCGCTGCAGGGTCCCGCTCATGCCGCCACCCCGCCCGGCAGATCCCCCTCGGCGATGGCGCGCATGATCGCGTCGCCCGAGACCTGATCGCCGGTCAGTTCCGCCACATGGGCCCGGTCGCGCAGCACGATCACGCGGTCGGCCACCGCCACCATCTCGTCGATCTCGCTGCTGATGATCAGGACCGCCATGCCTTGCCGGGTGAGTTCGGCGATCAGGCGCAGGATTTCGGCATGAGCGCCCACGTCGATGCCGCGCGTCGGCTCGTCCAGGATCAGGAAGCGCGGGTTCATCGCCAGCCAGCGGGCCAGCACGGCCTTTTGCTGGTTGCCGCCGGACAATTGCCCGATGGGCTGTTCGCGCCCCGAGGTGCGGATGTCGAGGCGCCGGATATAGTCGTCGGCCAGCCGGTTCTGCTGGGCGCGGGGCATGGGCCGCGCCCAGCCCCGCCGGGCCTGCAGGCCCAGGATGATGTTCTCGCGGATCGTCAGGTCGGCGACGATGCCGTCGGTCTTGCGATCCTCGGGGGCGAAGCCGAAGCCCGCCCGGATCGCGGCGCGCGGGCTGCGCAGGTCCAGCGGCCCCTGGGTGTCGCGGGCGCTGCCGGTCTGCAGGGGCCGCACGCCGAACAGCAGTTCCGCCGTCTCGGTCCGTCCCGATCCCAGAAGGCCCGCCAGGCCCACGACCTCGCCCGCCCCGATGGACAGATCGAAGGGCGCGATGGCCCCTGCCCGCCCGGTGCCGTCGAAATACAGCACCGGCTCGGGCGCCGATGCGGCAGCGCCCGCGGGGGCGTGGGTCGCCTCGTCCAGCGCCCGGCCCAGCATGTGTTCGACCAGCGTCATCCGGGACAGGCCCTTGGTGGGGGTGGTGACGATCTTGCGGCCGTTCCTCAGGATCGTGACCCGGTCTGTCAGATCGAAGACCTGATCGAGGAAATGCGACACGAAGACGATGCCCATGCCCCGGTCGCGCAGGGACCGCACCACGTCGAAGACCATCGCCACCTCGGCGGCGTCCAGGCTGGCGGTCGGCTCGTCCAGGATCAGCACCTTGCCCGAGATCTCGACCGCCCGCGCGATGGCGACGATCTGCTGGATGGCCACGGAAAAGCTGCCCAGATCGCGGTCCACGTCGATCGTCAGCCCATAGCGGGCCAGCGTCTCGCGCGCCTGCACCCGGGTCGCACGCGGGTCGATCATGCCGAAGCGCCGGGGCTCGCGCCCGAACATCAGGTTCTGCGCGACGGTCAGGTTGGGCAGCAGGTTCACCTCCTGATAGACGGTGCCGATGCCCAGCTCCTGCGCCTCGCGGGTGGACCTCGGGTCGATGGCCGCGCCCTCCAGCGTGATGGTGCCCGCATCGCGGCGATAGGCGCCGGTCAGGCATTTGATCAATGTGGACTTGCCCGCGCCGTTCTCGCCCAGAAGGGCGTGGACCTCGCCCGCCGCGATGTCCAGATCGACATCGTCCAGCGCCCGCGTGCCGGGAAAGACCTTGGTCAGGGACCGGATCGAAAGCAGCATCGTCGTGAGTCCTTTCCAAGGGTCGGGCGGGCCACGGCTGCGGCCCGCCCGCGAGGGATCAGTAGCCCAGATCCTTGCGGCGGTCGTATTCGCCCTGCGGATCGTCGGCCTGCGTATAGAGCCGCGATTCCGTCTGGATGAACTTCTCGGGCTCGGTGCCGTCGGCCCAATAGGCCTCCAGCGCGTCGAAGGCGGGACCGGCCATGTCGGGGGTCAGTTCCACCGTGGCATTGGCCTCGCCTGCGGCCATCGCCTGGAAGATGTCGGGCACCGCGTCGATGGACACCACCAGGATGTCCTCGCCCGGGGCCAGACCGGCCTCCTTGATGGCCTGGATCGCGCCCACCGCCATGTCGTCGTTATGGGCATAGAGCGCGCAGATGTCGGCGCCGCCATTCTCGGCCTGCAGGAAGCTCTCCATCACCTCCTTGCCCTGCGCGCGGGTGAAATCGCCCGTCTGGCTGCGCACGATCTCCAGGTTCTCGTGATCCGCGATGGCGGCCTCGAAGCCCGCCTTGCGGTCGATGGCCGGGCTGGAGCCGGTGGTGCCCTGCAGTTCGACGATGCGGCAGTCCTCGCCCGCCACCTGATCGACCAGCCACTGGCCCGCGACCTCGCCCTCATGGACCAGATCCGAGCCCACGGCGGTCAGGTACAGATCCTCGGCGCTGTCGACGCGGCGGTCCAGCAGCACCACCGGGATCTCGGCCTCCTGCGCCTCCTGCAGGACCGAATCCCAGCCCGTGGCCACGACGGGGGCCAGCAGGATCGCATCGACCCCCTGCGCCACGAAGGACCGGATCGCGGCGATCTGGTTTTCCTGGCGCTGCTGGGCATCCGAGAATTGCAGCTGATAGCCGCGCTCCTCGGCCTGCTGACGGGTCAGCGTGGTTTCCGCCGCCCGCCAGCCCGATTCAGAGCCGATCTGCGAAAAGCCGACGGTCTGGGCCGAGGCTGCGGTGCCGCACAGCGCAAGCGCCGCGACGGTCGTCATCAAGGTTCTGGTCATGGGGTCCTCCCTGGACGTCTGACATGGAACGCGACCTTTGGGGTCAGTCGCGCAGATCCTCCGGCAGCAGGGCGCCGGGGATGTTCTGGAACGAGACCGGGCGCAGGAAGCGCCGGATTGCCATCGTCCCCACGCTGGTCGCGCCGAAATTGGTCGAGGCCGGATAGGGCCCGCCATGCACCATCGCATCGGCGACCTCGACCCCGGTGGGCCAGCCATTGGCCAGGATCCGGCCCGCCTTGCGTTCCAGCACCGGCATCAGCCGGGTGGCCAGCGCGGTGTCGCCCTCGTCCATCTGCAGGGTGATGGTCAGCTGCCCCTCCAGCGCGCGGGCCAGATCCAGCATCTGATCGTCGCTGTCGGTGGCGACGATCAGGCCGGCGGGGCCGAAGATCTCTTCGCCAAGCGTGTGGTCGGCCATGAACTGTGCGGCGGTGGTGCGGAAGACCGCGGGCCGGGCCTGGCGCCCGCTGTTGTCGCCGATGGCCACCGGCGTCGCGCCGTCGCCCAAGCGGGCCACGTCAGAGCGATAGGCCTCGGCGATGCCGTCGGCCAGCATGACCTGCGCGGGCGCCTCGGCCAAGGCCGCCGTGGTGGCGGTGGCGAAGGCGTCGGCATGGGCGGCAGGCAGGATCACCAGACCGGGATTGGTGCAGAACTGCCCCGCCCCCATGGTCAGGCTGCCCGCCCAGCCCTTGGCGATGGCCTCGGCCCGGGCGGCCAGCGCCTCGGGCAGAAGGAAGCAGGGGTTGATGCTGCCCAGCTCGCCATAGAAGGGGATCGGCTCGGGGCGGGCGGCGCAGAGATCATAGAGCGCACGGCCCCCGCGCAGGGACCCGGTGAAGCCCACCGCCTTGATCAGCGGGTGGGTGACCAGCGCCTGGCCCACCTCGTGCGTGTCGCCATGGATGAAGCTGAAGACGCCCGCCGGCATTCCGGTCTGGCGGATCGCGGCGTCGACGGCCTCGGCCACGATCTGGCCGGTGCCGGGATGGGCGGGGTGGCCCTTGACCACGACCGGGCAGCCCGCCGCCAGCGCCGAGGCCGTGTCGCCCCCCGCCGTCGAGAAGGCCAGCGGAAAGTTGGAGGCGCCGAAGACCGCGACCGGGCCGATGGGCCGTTGGATCATCCGCAGGTCGGGGCGCGGCAGGGGTGCGCGGTCGGGCAGCGCCGCGTCATGGCGGCGGTCCAGATAATCCCCCGCCCGGATGTGGTCGGCGAACAGGCGCAGCTGGCCGGTGGTGCGGCCCCGCTCGCCCTGCAGGCGCGCCTCGGGCAGACCTGTTTCCTGCGTGCCGATGGCGGTGATGGCGTCGGCCCGCGCCTCGATCTGGTCCGCGATGGCCTCCAGAAAGGCCGCGCGGTCGCTGCGGGTGGTGGCGGCATAGGCCGCGAAGGCGCCTTCGGCGGCGAGGCAGGCGCGGTCGACCAGCGCGGCGGTTCCCGAGGCATAGTCGCGTCCCTCGCCCGTCGCGGGCGCGGATCGGAACACGCCCTCGCCGTCCAGCCAGTCGCCCGCGATCAGATGCTTGCCATGGGTGTCTTGGGTCATGTCTTGTCCTTCAGAAGTCGAAGGGGTCAACGGTCGTCCGCTGCCCCAAGGTGAATGCGTCGGCGACCAGCACCATCGGTGCCAGGTCCAGATCCGACGCGCCGTCGCGCACCAGCCCGGCCATGCGGGCGTAAAGCGCAGGGTATTCCCCCATGATGCTATCCTGCCCTTCCACGCGGGTGCCGTCGACCTCCAGCAGGTTGCCGCCCATGCGCAGGGCCAGATGGCCCGCATCGGTCTGCAGCTCGATGTCCCAGGTCTGCGGACCCTCCTGCCGGAAGTCGAGATCGGCGGTGATGTCCTGCGACAGGTTCAGGCGCGCCGCGATGGGGGCCTGTCGGTTGGCGGGCACGTCCAGATCGGCCGCCGTCAGATGCACGGGGGCGGGCAGGATCTCGGTCAGGATCGACAGGGCGTTGATGCCGGGATCGAAGACCCCCATGCCGCCCGCCGCCAGGATCCAGTCCTGCCCCGGATGCCATTTGCGGATGTCCTCGCGCCAGATGATCCGGCCCTCATGGATGATCTTGTCGGCCAGCCAGGCCTTGGCGGCGGCGACTGCGTGCGCCATGCGGCTGTGCCAGCTGGCAAAGATCGTCACCCCCTGCGCCCGGGCCAGATCGGCCAGCACATGCACCTCGGACAGGGTCGCGCCGGGGGGCTTTTCCAGCATCAGATGCCGCCCCGCGCGCAACACCTGCACGGCGGCCTCGAAGCGGGGCACGGGGGGCAGGCACAGGCTGACGGTGCCGATATCGGGATGCGCCTTCAGCATCGCGTCGATGTCGGTGAAGGCGTCCACCCCGGGCACGGTGCCGCTGCGCGACACGGTGGCGGCCAGATCCCAATCGGGGCTCTCCGCCAGCGCGGGCACGTGCTGGTCCAGCGCGATCTTGCCGATGCCGACCAGGGCAATCTTCATCAGTGGCTGTCCTTTCCGACCGCATTGCCCCGGCAACCGACCAGAAAGTCCATGTCCGCGCCGGTATCGGCGCCCATCACATGGGCCTGGTGGAGGAAGGCATAGCCGCTGGTCGGCTGGTCGGGCAGCGGCTGCCATGCGGCCAGCCGGGCCATCAGCTCGGCCTCGGGAATGTCCAGATGCAGGCGGCGGTTCGGCACGTCCATCTCGATCATGTCGCCGTCGCGCACGACGGCCAAGGGACCGCCTGCCGCCGCCTCGGGCGAGGTGTGCAGCACGACCGTGCCATAGGCCGTCCCCGACATGCGCGCGTCCGAGATGCGCACCATGTCGGTGATGCCCCGCCGCAGCACCTTGGGCGGCAGGCCCATGTTGCCGACCTCGGCCATGCCGGGATAGCCCTTGGGGCCGCAGTTCTTCAGGACCATCACGCAGGTCTCGTCGATGTCCAGCGCCTCGTCGT
This sequence comes from Paracoccus gahaiensis, assembly GCF_005048225.1. GTDB lineage: Bacteria > Pseudomonadota > Alphaproteobacteria > Rhodobacterales > Rhodobacteraceae > Paracoccus > Paracoccus gahaiensis. The sequence continues at coordinate 5,039 of NZ_SUNI01000017.1, read as the reverse complement.
TGATCTTGGCCTTGTAGTCGTCGATATCCTCGAAGACGACCGCACGGCCGCGATGGACCAGCAGATGCGGGCTGGCGGCCGAGGGTTTCAGCACCGCGCCCCGGGGCGCCAGATTGCCCTTGAGGACCGCGATGCCGCCCTGCGGGGTCAGGGGATTCTTGACGGGCCGGATCACGTCCTCGTTCCAGTTCACCACGTCGCGGACCTCGTCCCAGATGGTCTGGCCGCTGACGGTCAGCGCATCCCGGTGCAGCTGCCCCGCCTCGGCCAGCCGCTTGATGACCACGGGCAGGCCGCCGGCATAGAAGAACTCCTCCATCAGATAGGCCCCCGAGGGCATCAGGTTCACGATGGTCGCCACGTCGCGCCCGCAGCGGTCCCAATCCTCCAGCGTCACGTCGACGCCCACGCGCCCGGCCATGGCCAGCAGATGCACGACCGCATTCGTTGATCCGCCGATGGCGCCGTTGACGCGGATCGCATTCTCGAAGGCCTCGCGGGTCATGATGTCCGAGGGCTTCAGGTCGTCCTTGACCATCTGCACGATGCGCCGCCCCGACATCTGCGCCATGACACGGCGGCGACTGTCCACCGCCGGGATCGCGGCATTGCCCGACAGCGCCATGCCAAGCGCCTCGGCCATCGAGGCCATGGTGGAGGCCGTGCCCATCGTGTTGCAGGTCCCCGAGGATCGCGACATCGAGGCCTCGGCTTCCAGGAAATCGTCCTGGCTCATCGCGCCGGCCTTCACCGCCTCGCTGAACCGCCACAGATGCGTGCCCGAGCCCACCCGCTCGCCCCGAAAATGGCCGTTCAGCATCGGCCCGCCGGTGACCACGATCGAGGGGATGTCGCAGGATGCCGCCGCCATGATCAGGCTGGGCGTGGTCTTGTCGCAGCCGACCAGCAGCACGGCGCCATCCATCGGCTGGCCGCGAATGGTTTCCTCGATGGCCAGTGCCGCCAGGTTGCGGAACATCATGGCCGAGGGGCGGAAGGTATTCTCGGAGGCCGAAAAGACCGGAACCTCGACCGGAAAGCCCCCTGCCTCCCACACGCCCGCCTTCACCTTTTCGGCCAGCTCGCGCAGATGGCCGTTGCAGGGCGTCAGGTCGGACCAGGTGTTCAGGATGCCGATGATCGGACGCCCGTCGAACAGGTCGTGCGGATAGCCCTGATTCTTCATCCAGCCGCGGTGATAGATGACGTCGCGGGACGTGCCGCCATACCATTCCTGAGAGCGCAGGCGGCGGGGCCAGGGGGCGGGGGTGAATGTCATGACCGGGACCTTCAGAGGGCGGCGACGGCGACCAAGGCCGCCGCGTCGTCGGATTGCGTCAGGGGATTGCCAAGCGGCAGGCCGAAATCGGGGCAGTCGATCTGGAAGACATCGCCCGTTTGCGCGCGGATGCCATCGGCGAAGGACAGCGTGGCGGTGCCGAAGAAATGCACATGCACGTCGCCGGGCTGGCGGAAGATGTCGTACTTGAAATGGTGATGTTCCAGATTGGCCAGGCTGTGGGACATGTTCGCCTCGCCCGACAGGAAGGGCTTTTCCCAGATCACCGCGCCGTCGCGGATCACCCGGCTGGTGCCCTCGACATGGGCGGGCAGGTCGCCCACGCGCAGCTCGGGGCCGAAGCTGGCGGGGCGCAGCTTGGAATGGGCCAGCCACAGATAGTTGCCGCGCTCGGTCACGTGGTCGGAGAACTCGTTGGCCAGCGCGAAGCCCACCCGCAGCGGCGTGCCGTCCGGGGCGATGACGTAGAGGCCAGCGACCTCGGGCTCCTCTCCGGCATCCATCGCGAAGCCGGGCGAGGTCAGGGCGGCACCGGGCGCCACCGCCGCATGGCCGTTGCCCTTGTAGAACCATTCGGGCTGCGCGCCCACCGCGCCGGTGGCGGGCTTGCCGCCCTCGACCCCCATGCGGAACATCTTCATGCTGTCGGTCATGCTCTGCGGATCGGGGTTCTTGTGCATCGCGTCGCGGGTGGCGGCGGATCCCAGATGGGTCAGCCCGGTGCCGGTCAGGTGCAGATGCGCCGGGTCGTCGTGATCAAGCGGGACCAGCACCCGCCCCTCGGCCAGCGCGGCGTCCAGATCGACGGCCTCGCCGGTGCCGCGCGCGGCGACCTCGGTCGCCAGATCATGGCCCGCGGCCCATGCAGCCAAGGCCAGCTCTCGGGTCGAACTCGTGCCTTGGACCAGATGGGCGCCGGTGTCGCGGCGGAGGGCGACGGCGCGGGTGCCGTCGGTCAGGGTCAGTTGGGACAGCCACATGAAATCAGGCCTCTCGGTTCTTGTTGTAGACGTCGAAGAAGACGGCGGCCAGCAGCACCATCCCCTTGATGACCTGTTGGTAATCGATGCCGATCCCCATGATCGACATGCCGTTGTTCATCACGCCCATGATGAAGGCGCCGGTGACCGCCCCCACGATCCGCCCCACGCCGCCCGACATGGACGCGCCCCCGATGAAGACGGCGGCGATCACGTCCAGCTCGACCGCGAAGCCCGCGCGGGGGGTGGCGGTGTTCAGCCGCGCGGCGAAGATCAGCCCGGCCAGCGCGGCCAGAAGGCCCATGTTCACGAAGGTCAGGAAGGTCAGCCGTTCCGTGCGGATGCCCGACAGTTTCGCGGCCTTGGCATTGCCGCCCACCGCATAGATGCGCCGCCCGATGGTCGTGCGCTCGGTCAGGAAGACATAGATGACGGTCAGCACCACCATCGACAGCAGCACGTTGGGCAGGCCCCGGAACCAGGCCAGCTTCCAGGTGACGAACAGGATCGCCGCGGCCACGATGCCGGTGCGGATCAGGAACAGCGCGAAGGGCTCGTCGTCGATGCCATAGCGCGCGCTGCGGGCCCGGCTGTGCAGCCCGGTCCACAGGATCAGCGCCACGGCCAGCACGCCCGAGGCCAAGGCCAGCCCGTTCGGACGCCCGATGCCCATCAGGTCGGGGATGAAGCCCGTCGACAGCAGCTGGAAGTTCGCCGGGAAGGGCCCGACCGACTGGCCCGCCAGCAGCCACAGCGACAGGCCGCGAAAGATCAGCATCCCCGCCAGCGTGACGATGAAGGACGGGATCTTCCAATAGGCCACGAAATAGCCCTGCACCGCCCCGATCGCCATGCCCGCGACCAGGCAGATGGCACCCGCCAGCCAGACCGGCATCCCCCAGGTCACGATCATCACCGCCGCCAGCGCCCCGATGAAACCCATGACGGACCCCACGGACAGATCGATATGCCCCGCCACGATCACCAAGAGCATGCCAAGTGCCATGATGATGATGTAGCTGTTCTGCAGGAACAGGTTGGTGATGTTCACGGGGCGCAGCAGCACGCCGCCGGTCACGATCTGGAAGAAGGCCATGATCGCGATCAGCGCGAAGAGCAGCCCGTATTCGCGCAGATGCCGCGCAAGATAGTCGCCGATGCCGGTGCCCGGCGCGCGTTCAGCCTGTTCCACGGCCCGTCCCTTTCCTTAATCCCTGACGATCAGCGACATGATCGCTTCCTGGCTGGCCTCGGCCGCCGTCAATTCGCCGACGAAGCGGCCCTCGTTCATCACGTAGATCCGGTCGCACATGCCCAGCAGCTCGGGCATCTCGGACGAGATCATGACGACCGCCTTGCCCTGGGCGCTCAGGTCGTTGATGATGCTATAGATCTCGTATTTCGCGCCCACGTCGATGCCGCGCGTGGGCTCGTCCAGGATCAGCACCTCGGGGTCGGTGAACAGCCACTTGGACAGCACGACCTTCTGCTGGTTGCCGCCCGACAGGTTCACGACCTTCTGGAAGACCGACGGCGTGCGGATGCGCATGGCGCGGCGGTATCCCTCGGCCACCTCGGTCTCGCGCCCCTCGTCGACGATCCCGCGCGTGGCGACCTTGTCCAGGTTGGCCAGCACGGTGTTGCGGCGGATCGTCTCGTCCAGGATCAGGCCCAAGGTCTTGCGGTCCTCGGTGACATAGGCCAGCCCGGCGGCGATCGCGCGGTCCACGGTGGACACATCGACCACCTGCCCGTGCATCCGGGCCACGCCCGAGATGTTGCGGCCATAGCTCTTGCCGAAGACGCTCATCGCCAGTTCGGTCCGCCCCGAGCCCATCAGCCCGGCGATGCCCACCACCTCGCCGGCGCGGACGGTCATCGACAGGTCGCGGATCATCTGGCGGTCGCGGCTGTCGCGGTGCCAGACGTTCCAGTTCTGCAGTTCGAAGACCACCTCGCCCGCCCGCCGCTCGCGGTCGGGATAGCGATGCGCCATGTCGCGGCCCACCATGTCGCGCACGATGCGGTCCTCGGTCAGATCGCCCGCCCGCGCGTCGATGGTGCTGATGGCTGCGCCGTCGCGGATCACCGTGACGCTGTCGGCCACGCGGCGCACCTCGTTCAGCTTGTGGCTGATGATGATGCTGGTCACGCCCTGCGCCTTCAGCTCCAGCAGCAGGTCCAGCAGCGCCTGGCTATCGCCTTCGGACAGGGCGGCGGTGGGTTCGTCCAGGATCAGCAGGCGCACGTTCTTGGACAGGGCCTTGGCGATCTCGACCAGCTGCTGCTGGCCCACGCCCAGGGATTCCACGCGGGTGCCGGGCGTCTGGCGCAGGCCGACCTTGGCCAGCAGAGCCTCGGTCTGGCGGAAGGTCTCGGGCCAGTCGATGACGCCGCGGCTGGCGCGCTCGTTGCCCAGGAAGATGTTCTCGGCGATAGTCAGCAAGGGCACCAGCGCCAGTTCCTGATGGATGATGATGATGCCCCGATCCTCGCTGTCGCGGATGGTGCGGAAGGCGGCAGGCTGGCCGTCATAGACGATCTCGCCCTCATAGCTGCCGGTCGGATAGACCCCGGACAGGACCTTCATCAGCGTCGACTTGCCGGCGCCGTTCTCGCCGCAGATGGCATGGATCTCGCCCTCGGCCACGGACAGGCTGACATCGTCCAGAGCCTTCACGCCCGGAAAGCTTTTGCTGATGCGGCGCATTTCAAGCAGCGCGGTCATGGCCCATCCCCCCTTGGCGGCGCCGCCCCGC
>NZ_SUNI01000016.1 GCF_005048225.1 Paracoccus gahaiensis | reverse complement strand
CTGGCCGAGCGCGAGGCCGAGCGGCGGGCCGGCGAGGCGCGCGAGGCCCGCGCCGCCTGCGCGGCCCGTGCCGAGGCCGCCCGCGATCTGGAAGCCGCCGCCCGCGCCCGCATCCTGGAAGACGACGACCGCAGCCCCGACCAGCTGCTGGCCGCTTTGGGCGAGGTCGATCCCGACCAGCCGGCGACGGCGCTCGAGGATCGCATCGCCGCCCTGCGCCATGCCCGCGACGCGCTTGGCGCGGTCAACCTGCGCGCCGACGAGGACAAGCGCGCGCTGGAGGCCGAGCGCGACCAGCTGGCCGCCGAGAAGACCGACCTGGAAGAGGCGATCGCCAAGCTGCGCGCCGGGGTCAGCAGCCTCAACCGCGAGGGACGCGAGCGCCTGCTGGCCGCCTTCGAGACGGTGAACGCGAATTTCTCGGTCCTGTTCACGACGCTGTTCGGCGGCGGCGAGGCGCGCCTCGTGCTGGTCGAATCCGACGATCCGCTGGAGGCGGGCCTCGAGATCATGTGCCAGCCGCCGGGCAAGCGGCTGTCCACCCTGTCCCTGCTGTCGGGGGGCGAGCAGACCCTGACGGCCATGGCGCTGATCTTCGCGGTCTTCCTGGCCAATCCCGCACCGATCTGCGTGCTGGACGAGGTCGACGCGCCGCTGGACGATGCCAATGTCAGCCGCTTCTGCGATCTTCTTGACGAGATGACGCGGCGCACCGACACGCGCTTCCTGATCATCACCCATCATGCGGTGACGATGGGCCGGATGGACCGGCTGTTCGGCGTCACCATGGTCGAGCAGGGCATCAGCCAGCTGGTCAGCGTGGATCTGAAACGCGCCGAGGCTCTGGTCGCCTGAGCCCCGGCATGCTACCCATGACCCATCCCGGACGGACTTGCGCCGATGGCCCCCGCAGATGGCCCCGCAGATGGAGCGTGACATGAACCCCTTCAACCGGCTCGCATCCTTCATGATGGCCAAAAGGCAGGCCGCCGATGCGCAATCCGCCACCTCGGGCAAAGCCACGCTGGTGGCCGCCTCCCACTCGAACCCGATATTGGATTATCTTGTGACCGACAAAATCAACCAGAACCGCCAGGCCGAGGGCATCGAGGCCCGCCTGACCGAAAAGGGCATCACCCTGCCCGCAGCCCCGATGCCGGCGGCCAATTACGTCCCCTTCGTGCAGACCGGCAAGCTGGTCTTCATCTCGGGCCAGATCAGCGCCGATGACAACGGGCTGATCACCGGCAAGCTGGGTGACGGCACCTCGGTCGAGGAGGGCGCGGCGGCGGCCCGCCGCTGCGGTCTGGCGCTGATCGCGCAGCTCAAGGCTGCCGTGGGCGATCTGGACCGGGTGACGCGGGTCGTGAAGCTGACCGGCTTCGTGAACTCGACCCCCGACTTCACCGACCAGCCCAAGGTCATCAACGGCTGTTCCGACCTGATGGTCGAGGTCTTCGGCGAGGCGGGCCGCCATTCCCGCGCCGCTGTCTCGGCCCCGTCTCTGCCCTTCGGCGTCGCGGTCGAGGTCGAGGCGGTCTTCGAGGTCGCCTGATGCTGTCCGCCTCGCCTTTGGACGACCGCTTCCTGACCACGCCGATCACCCATCGCGGGCTGCACGGCGTGACGGAGGATGGGCGCATGGTGCCGGAAAACAGCCTGGCCGCTGCGCAGGCCGCCATCGACGCGGGCTATGGCATCGAATGCGACATCCAGCCCGGGCCGGGGGGCGAGCCGCTGGTCTTTCACGACTATCAGCTGACCCGCCTGACCGGGCAGCCGGGCTTCATCGCGGCCACCGACGCGGGCGCGCTGGCGGCCCTGCGCCTGTCCGGCACGGACGAGCGGGTGCCGACGCTGGCGCAGTTCCTGGATCTGGTGGCGGGCCGGGTGCCGCTGCTGATCGAGATCAAGGATCAGGACGGCGCCTGCGGCCCCAATGTCGGCACGCTGCCCGCCCGCGTGGCCGAGGCGCTGGAGGGATATGCGGGGCCGGTCGCGGTCATGTCTTTCAACCCCCACATGATCGCGGCCTTTCGCGCCGAGGCCCCGGACGTGCCCGTGGGCCTGACCACCTGCGCCTTTCCCGAGGCGGACTGGGCCCGCCTGCCGCCCGAGCGGCGCGCGGCACTGGCCGCCATCGCCGATTTCGACCGGGTGGGCGCCGCCTTCATCTCGCATGACAAGGCGGACCTGACCAATCCCCGCGTGGATGCGCTGCGCGCAGGCGGCGTTCCGGTCCTCTGCTGGACGATCCGCAGCGCGGCGGAAGAGGCGGAGGCCCGCCGCTTTGCCCGGAACATCACCTTCGAGGGCTATCCGGCGGCCCTCTGAGGTTGTCTTTCACGGGGGCCGCCCTTTGCGACATCGGCGGCCCCTGACAATCGCCTCCGGGCGCCCTATCTTGCAGGCATGAACGACATGCTGACCCTGACGACCCATCCCTCGATCGCCGCCATCGACCCGCAGGTCTGGGACGGGTTCGGCGACGGCAATCCCTTCACCTCGCACCGCTTCCTGCTGGCTCTGGAACAGTCCCGCTCAGTGGGGACGGGGACCGGCTGGCAGCCCCTGCACCTGACGGTCGCGATGGGGGATACGATCACCGGTGTCGCGCCGCTCTATGCCAAGTCGCACAGTCAGGGCGAATACATCTTCGACCATGGCTGGGCGCAGGCCTATGTGCGGGCGGGCGGGCGCTATTACCCCAAGCTGCAATGCGCGGTGCCCTTCACCCCCGCCACCGGCCAGCGCCTGCTGGCGGGTGACGACACCGCGCGGGCGGGCCTGCTGGCGGGGATGATGCAACTGACCGAGCGGCTGGATGCCTCGGGCGCGCATGTCACCTTCTGCACCGAGCACGAGGCGGATCTGGGCGCGGCGGCGGGCTTCCTGCCGCGCATCACCCAGCAATATCACTGGCTCAATCGCGACTATGGCAGCTATGACGATTTCCTGGCCGGGCTGTCCTCGCGCAAGCGCAAGGACCTGCGCAAGGAACGCGCCCGCGCGCAGGCGTTCGGCGGCACCATCCGCCACCTGTCCGGCGACGACCTGAAGCCGCATCACTGGGACGCCTTCTGGGAGTTCTATCAGGACACGGGCGCACGCAAATGGGGACAGCCCTACCTGACCCGCGCCTTCTTCGACCGCATCCACGAGACGATGAAGGACGACATCCTTCTGGTGCTGGCCGAGACGGACGGACAGCCGATCGCGGGGGCGCTGAACTTCCTCGGCCCCGATGCGATCTATGGCCGCTACTGGGGCTGCGCGGCCGACCACGCCTTCCTGCATTTCGAGCTGTGCTATCACCAGGCCATCGACCATGCGATCGCCCACGGGCTGTCCCGGGTCGAGGCCGGCGCTCAGGGCGACCACAAATTGGCGCGGGGCTACGAGCCGGTTCCGATCCATTCGCTGCACTGGGTGCGCGATCCGGGCTTCCTGGGCGCGCTGCAGAATTACCTGGACCAGGAGCGCGAAGCGATGGGGGCCGAGATCGAGGCGCTGGCCGACTTCACCCCGTTCCGCAAGGGCGAGCTGCAACCCTGACGCCCTGTTGCGTCCCGCGAGGGCCGGGGGGCCGGCCCCCCGGACCCCCCTTTGCCGGTCGGTTCAGACGCGTTCCAGCAGGGCCTCGCCCGCGCTGACGGTGCAGGTGCCGGGGCTGTCCTCGACATCGATGGTGGTCAGGACGCCATCCTCGACCAGCGCGGCAAAGCGCTTGCAGCGCCCGAAGAAGCCCACCGGCGGCGCATCGAAGCCGAGGCCCATCGCCTTGGTCACGCTGCCATCGGCATCGGCCAGCACCTCGATGCCGGCCTCGGTCGCGCCGGTCTGCTCGGCCCAGGCCTTGGCCACGAAGGGGTCGTTGACGGTGACGCAGACGATGCGCGCCACGCCCTTCGCGCGGAACGCATCCGCGCTGCGCACGAAGCTGGGCATATGGGCATTCGTGCAGGTCCCGGTGAAGGCGCCCGGCAGGCCGAAGAGGGCGATCTTGCCCGTGGCCAGATCGGCCAGGTCGACGGCCTCGGGCCCGGCCTCGCCCACGCGCAGCAATTGGCCCTGGGGCAGCTTGTCTCCGGCGGTGATGGTCATCGAATGCTCCTGAATTGCAACGGATTCGCCGCGACTATAGGCTGCGCCCGACGGACAGGCAAAGGGGCTCGGGCATGCGGATCGTGATTGTGGGGGCGGGTCAGGCGGCGGCCTCGATGGCGGCGCGGCTGCGCGCGACGGGGCACGAGGGCCCGCTGACGGTGATCGGGCGCGAGCCCGCCGCCCCCTATCAGCGCCCGCCTTTGTCCAAGGACTACCTGATGGGCCGGATGGGATTGGACCGGCTGACGCTGCGCGCGCCCGACTGGTGGCGCGACCAGTCCATCGCGCTGCACCTGTCCGAAACCGCGCTGTCCATCGATCCGGACGCGCGCATCCTGACCACCGACCGGGGCACCCATCCCTATGACGCGCTGGCCCTGACCACGGGGGCCGCGCCCCGCCGCCTGGCCGCCGCGATGGGCGGCGATCTGCCCGGCACCCATGTCATCCGCACCCTGGCCGATGTGGACGCTCTCGCCCCCGACATGCGCGAGGGGCACCGGCTGATCGTCATCGGCGGCGGCTATATCGGGCTGGAGGCGGCCGCCGTCGCCCGCAAGCTGGGCCTAGAGGTCACGCTGGTCGAGGCCGCGCCCCGCATCCTCGGCCGCGTCGCGCCCCCGCAGACCGCCGAGCTGATCCGCGCCCTGCATCTGGCCCAGGGCGTGACCCTGCTGGAGGGCCGGGGCATCAGCCAGATCACCGGCACGGACCGCGCCGACGGCGTCGCGCTGAGCGACGGCACCCATCTGCCCGCCGATCTGGTCATCATGGGCATCGGCGTCCTGCCCGAGACGGCGCTGGCGGCCACGGCGGGCCTCGCGCTGGACAATGGCATCGCGACCGACGGGCAGGGGCGCACCTCGGACCCGGCCATCTGGGCGGCGGGCGACTGCGCCAGCATTCCGTATCAGGGCGGCCGGCTGCGGCTGGAAAGCGTCGGCGGCGCCATCGACATGGCCGATTGCGTGGCCGACAACATGCTGGGGGCCGGGCGCGACCATGTGCCGAAGGCGTGGTTCTGGTCCGACCAGTTCGACGCGAAGCTGCAGATCGCGGGTCTCAGCACCGGCCATGACCAGGTCGTGACCCGGCCCGGCCCCGAGGGGCATGGAGATCACGCGGGCTCGGTCTGGTGCTTCCGGCAGGGCCGCCTGATCGCGGTCGATGCGCTGAACGACGCCCGCGCCTACATGATCGGCAAGCGCCTGATCGAGGCCGGCCGCAGCCCCGACCCCGCCCTGATCCCCACCATCCCCGACCTCAAGACGTTGCTGTCATGACCGCGCGCCTATCCTGCATTGGTCCGCAAATATCCTGCAGGGGGGTCCGGGGGGACGCAAGGTCCCCCCGGCGGCGCGGGACGCAGCCATGAGGATCGTGGGCGGCAGGCTGCGCGGCCTCAGGCTGGCGGATGTGGGCGAGGGCGATCTGCCCGCCCATCTGCGCCCCACCACCGACCGCGTGCGCGAATCGATCTTCAACCTTCTGGTCAATGGCAGCCACGGCAACCCCCTGCCGGGCGCGCGGGTGCTGGACCTCTTTGCCGGCACCGGCGCCCTGGGGCTGGAGGCGCTGTCGCGCGGCGCCGCCGAGGTCACCTTCGTCGATGACGGCGCCAAGGCCCATGCGCTGATCCGCCAGAATGTCGACAAGGCCCGCGCCGGCGACCTGACCCGGCTGATCCGCCGCGATGCGACGAAGCTGGGCCCGCTGCGAGGCGCGGGCTTCGGCGTGGTCTTCCTCGATCCGCCCTATGGGCAGGGCCGGGGCGAGGCGGCGCTGGCCTCGGCCCTGCAGGGCGGCTGGCTGGCCCCCGGCGCGACGGTGATCTGGGAGGAGTCCCGTGCGCCGCTGCTGCCTGCGGCGCTGACGCTGCTGGACCGGCGCAGCTATGGCGAGACGGTGGTGACGCTGGCGCGGCTGGTGCCCTCGGACCTCGGCTGACGCGGACGTGTTCACGCGCCGCTTGCGGGCCACGGCCCGCCTGCCAGAATGACCCCGTCGCGAGGAGGACCCGATGACCCCATTCAGACTTTCCGCAGCCCTGGCCATGTCGCTTGCCCTGGCCGCCCCCGCTTGGGCGCAGGACGCCACCCATCAGGGGCACGGCATGGCCGATGCGCCCGACGCCCATGCGGGGCATGACATGCCGGACGCCGATGCCGCCAACGCGGCCTACAACGCCGCCATGGCCCGGATGCACGAGGACATGATGATCGCGCCCTCGGGCGATGCGGATGTGGATTTCGTGCGCGGGATGATCCCGCACCACCAGGGCGCGATCGAGATGGCGCGCGTCGTGCTGGAACATGGCGACGATCCCGGCATCCGCGCCCTGGCCGAGGAGATCATCGCCGCTCAGGAGGCCGAGATCGCCACCATGACCGAATGGCTGGACGAGAACGCCCCCGCCGCCGAGTGAGAGATACCGGAGGGCCCGGCATGATCGCCGGGCCCTCCGCGTCGCCCTCAGGCCGGGCGGGCGATGCTGGCGGCGGCGGCCTCCAGCGCGCCGGATCCGTGGGGGATGTCCAGGGCGATCATCCCGGCCTCGATGGCACCCAGCACGCCCAGCAGGACGCCGGGGTTGCAATGGCCCATATGCGCGATGCGCAGCGCCAAGGCGGGATCGGGGGCGCCCAGACCCACGCCGAGCGTCACCCCGCATTCGCGCGTGGCCCAGTCCCGCAGCGCGTCCGCGCCGGGCATCGTCACAGCGGTCACCGAGGCCGCCCGCGCGGCGGGATCCGCCACCGACAGCCGCACGCCGCCACCCCCCACGGACCAGGCATCGACCGCGGCCCAGGTGGCGCGGGCCAGCCGGGCATGGCGGGACCAGACGGCCTCAAGACCCTCCTCGTCCAGGATCATGGTCAGCGCCTCGGACAGCGCGAAGACCTGCTGGACCGGCGGCGTGCCGCCCCAGAAGCGCCACAGCGCGTCCGAGCCCGCCCGCCCGTGCCAGTCCCACCAGGGCGAGGTCAGCCCGGTCGCCCCCCGGGCCGCCGCCTTGTCCGAGAACCAGACGAAGACCGTGCCGGGCGGACACATCAGCCCTTTCTGGCTGGCGGCGATCAGCACGTCGACGCCCCAGTCATCCATGCGCATCGGCGCGCAGCCGAGCGAGGCGATGGCATCCACGACCAGCAGCGCCGGGTGATCGCCCATCGCCGCCCGGATCGCGGGAATGTCGGCCAGGGTCGCGCTGGCCGTGTCGGTCTGGCAGACCATCACCGCGCGGATCCGCCCCTCGGGGTCGCGGGCCAGCCGCTCGGCCAGGCGGGCGGGATCGGGGGGCAGGTTGCCGAAATCCAGCCGCTCGACCGCGACGCCCAGGCCCTCGGTCATCTCGGCCCAGCTGCGGCCGAAATGGCCCGAGGTCAGGACCAGCGCCTGGTCGCCCCGGTCGAACATGTTGGCGCTGGCCGCCTCCCACCCGGCATGGCCGTTGCCGATATAGGGGGCCAGATGGGCGCGCGTGCCCGCCAGCCGCTTCAGCTGCGCCATGACCTGCAGGTTCACCTGCGCCAGAGGCGCGCCATAGATGTCGGGCGAGGCGCGATGCGCGGCATTCAGCACCCGGGCCGGGACCGGTGAGGGGCCGGGAATGGCGATGATGTCGGGCCCGCCCTGATAGGGGCTGGTCCCGGGGGAGGCAGGCGCGGTCGGGGCAGGGTCGGTCGAGGCAGGGGCGGACACGGGGGCAGAACTCATCGCGGTCATTCCTTCACATCGTGCAGGATCGGTAGGGCCACAGCATCGCCCCGTCAACGGGGGGCGGTCTTGTGGGCCCCGGGCGGAAGGGGGTATGGCTGGACCCCAGCCCCAAGGGCCGTGCCCTGCCCGATGCCGGGGCAGGTGCCGGTGCCCGACCCACCGACCAGGAGGCCGCACGACCCGTGGACCCGCGCCAAGACAGCCCCGACCGCCTGATCGCCCAGGCCACGCGCCCCGGCCTCGGCGCCCCGCCCGATCCCGATCAGGTGCGGGGCCTGCTGGCGCGGCTGTGGCAGGATTATCTGCGCCCCCACAAGGCCAGGATGGCGCTGGCCTTCGCGCTGATGACGATCGAGGGATCGACCCTGGCGCTGATCAGCTGGATGCTGAAGCCGCTGTTCGACCTGGTCTTTTCCGGCGCGCAGCCCGGCGCGATCTGGTGGGTGGGCGCCGCGATCATGGGCATCTTCGTGATGCGGGCGGTGACGCTGATCGCCAGCCGGGCGCTCTTGACCCGGATCTCGCTGTCGGTGTCCACCCTGATGCAGACGCAGCTTCTGTCCCATATCCTGACGCTGGACAGCCGCTTCTTCCGCGAGAACTCGCCCGGCGCGATGATCGAGCGGGTGCAGGGCGACACCATCGCCGTGCAGGGGGTCTGGGCGGCGCTGATCACAGGGGCCACGCGCGACGTCATCGCGCTGGTGATGCTGTTCGGCGTGGCCCTGACCATCGATCCGGTCTGGACCCTTGGCGCGCTGATCGGCGCGCCGATCCTGATCATGCCGGCGGCGCTGGTGCAGCGCTATATCCGCCGCAAGGTGCGCCAGAACCGCGTCAATGCCAGCCTGCGCGCCACCCGGCTGGACGAGGTGCTGCACGGCATCGCCTCGATCCGGCTGAACCGGGCCGAGGACGATCAGGTCGCCCGCTATGCCCGCATCGTGGGCCGCATCCGCGACGCCGAGACCAAGGTCGCCGCCACCTCCAGCGTGATCCCGGCGCTGACCGACATCGTCACCGGGGTGGGCTTCGTGGCGGTGCTGGCCTTGGGCGGCAACCAGGTGATGGAGGGCAACCGCAGCGTCGGCGATTTCATGGCCTTCTTCACCGCCCTGGCGCTGGCCTTCCAGCCGATGCGGCGACTTGGCGGGCTGGCGGGCACCTGGCAGACGGCGGCGGCCAGCCTGGAGCGGATCTATCAGGTCTTCGACACCCGGCCCACGGTCCTGTCGGGCCCGCGCGGCACGCCCCCCGAGACGACCGAGATCCGGCTGGACGATGTCTGGCTGTCCTATGACGGCCAGCCGGTGCTGAACGGGCTGAGCTTCACCGCCCATGCCGGGCAGACGACGGCGCTGGTCGGCCCCTCGGGGGCGGGCAAGTCCACGGTCTTCAACCTGCTGACGCGGATGGTGGACCCGGACCGGGGGCAGGTCACCCTGGGCGGCGCGCCGGTCTCGGCCTTCGATCTGGGCGTGCTGCGCGACCAGTTCTCGACCGTGGCGCAGGAATCGGCGCTGTTCGACGAAAGCCTGCGGGACAACGTGATGATGGGGCGCCCCGGTGCCTCGGAGGCGGATCTGCAGGCGGCGCTGGCGGCGGCGAACGTGGCCACCTTCCTCGATGATCAGCGCACGCTGGACAGCCCCGTCGGGCCGCGCGGATCCTCGCTGTCGGGCGGCCAGCGCCAGCGCGTGGCCATTGCCCGCGCCCTTCTGCGCGACGCGCCGATCCTGCTGCTGGACGAGGCGACCAGCGCGCTGGACACCGCCAGCGAGCGGCTGGTGCAGGATGCGCTGGACCATCTGTCGGCGGGCCGCACCACGCTGGTCATCGCGCATCGCCTGTCCACCATCCGCAGCGCCGACAAGATCGTCGTGCTGGAGGCGGGCAGGGTTGTCGAAGAGGGCAGCCATGACCAGTTGATGACCCAAGGCGGCACCTATGCCCGCCTTGTCGCGCTGCAATTCGGAGGCCATGAATGACCCGCCAGATCATCCGCCTGACCGGCGAGGACCGTGTCGAGTTCCTGCAGGGGCTGGTCACCAACGACGTCACCCGCGCGCCCTGCTGGGCGGCGATCCTGACCCCGCAGGGCAAGTACCTGGCCGATTTCCTGATCATTCCCGACGGGGATGCACTGCTGATCGACGTGGACGCGGCGCTGGCCCCCGACCTGCTGCGGCGGCTGACGATGTACAAGTTGCGCTCGCGCGTGGCGCTGGAGGCCACCGACATGCCCCTCGCCCGCGGCACCGGCCCCGCGCCCGAGGGCGCCATCGCCGATCCCCGCCACCCCGCGCTCGGCTGGCGGCTCTATGGCGCCGAGGGCGATGACGGCAGCGATTGGGACGCGATCCGCGTGGCGCATTGCATCCCCGAGACGGGGATCGAGCTGATCCCGAACGAGACCTTCATTCTTGAGGCCGGGTTCGAACGCCTGCACGGCGTCGATTTCCGCAAGGGCTGCTATGTGGGGCAGGAGGTCACCGCGCGGATGAAGCACAAGACGGAACTGCGCAAGGGCATCACCGTGCTGGGCATCGAGGGCGCCGCCCCGGTCGGCACCCCCATCACGGCGGATGGAAAGGAGGTCGGCACGCTCGGCACCCAGTCCGGCGGGCGGGCCATCGCCCATGTCCGCCACGACCGCCTGGCCCCGCAGATGCAGGCGGGCGAGGCGCGGCTGACGCCTGCATGAGCGACCCCGCGCCGCCGCCCCTGCGCAAGATCATCCATATCGACATGGATGCCTTCTTCGCCTCGGTCGAGCAGCGCGACTTTCCTGAATTGCGCGGCAAGCCGGTGGCGGTGGGCGGATCGGCCGCGCGCGGCGTGGTGGCGGCGGCCAGCTACGAGGCGCGGGTCTTCGGCGTCAGGTCAGCCATGCCCTCGGTCACGGCGGCGCGGCTCTGCCCGGGGCTGATCTTCGTGCGGCACCGCTTCGACGTCTACAAGGAGGTCAGCCAGCAGATCCGCGCGATCTTTCACGACTACACCCCGCTGGTCGAGCCCTTGTCGCTGGACGAGGCCTATCTGGACGTGACCGACCATCTGGAGGGGCGCACCGCCACGCAGATCGCC
Organism: Paracoccus gahaiensis; assembly: GCF_005048225.1. Classification (GTDB taxonomy): domain Bacteria; phylum Pseudomonadota; class Alphaproteobacteria; order Rhodobacterales; family Rhodobacteraceae; genus Paracoccus; species Paracoccus gahaiensis. The sequence continues at coordinate 100,859 of NZ_SUNI01000016.1, read as the reverse complement.
CGCGACATCCGCGCCCGCATCCGTGAGGTCACCGGGCTGACCGCCAGCGCGGGCGTCAGCTACAACAAGTTCCTGGCGAAGCTCGCATCCGATCAGAACAAGCCCGACGGGCTCTGCGTGATCACGCCCGACCGGGGGCCGGACTTCGTGCTGTCCCTGCCGGTGGGCAAGTTCCATGGCATCGGACCGGCGACGGCGGCCAAGATGCAGGCCATGGGCATCGCCACGGGCGCCGATCTGCACGCGCAGGATCTGGACTTCCTCATGCGCCGCTTCGGCAAGTCGGGGCGGTACTACTGGAACATCTCGCGCGGGATCGACCATCGCCGCGTCAGTCCCGACCGGATCCGCAAGTCGGTGGGGGCCGAGAACACCTATTCCGCCGACCTGCTGACGCTGGACGAGGCCTTTGAGGCGCTGTCCCCCCTGGCCGCCAAGGTCTGGGGCGCGGTGGCGCGGCACGAGCTGCGCGGGCGGACGGTGACGCTCAAGGTCAAGTTCTCGGATTTCCGGCAGATCACCCGGGCGCGCAGCCTGGGCCATGCGGTGGGGTCGGAACCAGAGCTGCTGGCCATCGCCCGCGACCTGGCCACCGGCGTGCTGCCCGATCCGCGCGGCGCGCGGCTTCTGGGCATCACCCTGTCGGGCTTTGATCACGAGGATCCGGACCCCGCGCAGCTGAGCCTCTTCGACTAGCGCCAGATCCGCAGGCGCCCCGGTCCCTGGGCGGCCAGGATCAGCAGCCCGCCCGCGATGGCCCAGTTCTTGACGACGATGGTGACCTGCCAGGGATCGGCGCGCAGCTGCCAGTGAAACCAGCTGGTCGCGATGCAATAGACCGCCAGCACCAGCGCCCAGCTCCGCACGTGCGGGCCGGTGATCAGGCAGATCCCCGCGATCAGGTTAAAGGCGGCCACTGCCCAGACCAGCTGGCCCGGCAGATCCAGGCTTTCGATCATCCGCACGACCTGGCCCGGATCACCGGCCTTCTGCAACGCGCCGCCCAGAAACAGCAGCGCGATCAGCACCCGGCCCGTCAGGTTCAGCAAGTCGTTCATCGCGCCCCCCATGTTGCAATCCGGTGGGCCGGGCCTATCAAAGGGCAGCCCGAACAACCAGCAGGTCCGCGCATGAACATCCTGTCCATCCAGTCGCATGTGGTCTTCGGCCATGCCGGCAACGCCGCCGCCGTCTTTCCGATGCAGAGGCTGGGGGTCGAGGTCTGGCCCGTCCACACCGTGCAATTCTCCAACCATACCGGCTATGGCGCCTGGACGGGCCGGGTCTTTGACGGCCCTGCCATCGAGGAGATCGTCGAGGGCATCGCCGACCGGGGCGTCTTGGGCACCTGTTCGGGCGTGCTGTCGGGCTATATGGGGTCCTCGGATATCGGCAATGCGGTGCTGGGGGCCGCGCATCGGGTGCGCATCGCCAATTCGAAGGCGCTGTGGTGCTGCGATCCGGTGATCGGGGATGTGGGGCGCGGCATCTTCGTGCGTCCGGGCATCCCGGAATTCCTGCGCGACGTGGCCGTGCCGCAGGCCGACATCGTCACGCCCAACCATTTCGAGCTGGAATACCTGACCGGCGGCTCGGCCCGCAGCGCCGCCGATTTGCGCCGCGCGCTGGCCACGCTTCACGTGATGGGGCCACGCATCGTGCTGGCGACCTCGGTCCTGGCCGAGGACACGCCCGCCGACGCGCTGGACATGATCGCCAGCACCCCCGAGGGCGCATGGCGCGTCCGCATCCCGCGACTGGAGCTGAACGCCAACGGCACCGGCGACATGGTGGCGGCGCTGTTCTTCGTGCATGTGCTGCGCGACGGCGATGTGGCGGGCGCTCTGGGCAAGGCGGCGGCCTCGGTTCATGGCGTGCTGCAGGCCACGCTGGAGGCCGGCACGCGCGAGATCCGCCTGATCGCCGCGCAGGAGGAATTCGTGCGCCCGAGCCATAGCTTTTCGGTCGAGGCGCTGGCCTGACGCCCAACGCAAAACGCCCGGACCGACCGGTCCGGGCGTTCTCACGCAATCGTGCGGGGCATGAAGCGCGGGTCAGGCGCGTTCGCTGTACTCGAAGGCTTCGGTGTTGACGATGATCGCCTCGCCCTCGCCCACGAAGGGCGGGATCATGATGCGCACGCCATTGTCCAGGATCGCCGGCTTGTAGCTGTTGGCCGCCGTCTGGCCCTTCACGACCGGCTCGGTTTCGGCGACCGTGCAGGTGACCTTCTGCGGGATGGACACCGACAGGGCCTCCTCGCCGTAATACTCGATGGTGGCGGTCATGCCGTCCTGCAGGAAGGGGCGGCGGTCGCCCAGCAGGTCGGCGTCCAACTCGGTCTGCTCGAAGGTCTCGCTGTCCATGAAGACCAGCTTGCCGTCGGTCTCGTACAGGAATTGCTGGTCCTTCTGGTCCAGACGGACGCGTTCGACCTTGTCCTCGGACCGGAAGCGCTCGTTTAGCTTGCGGCCGTCGCGCAGGTTCTTCAGCTCGACCTGGGCGAAGGCGCCGCCCTTGCCGGGTTTGACATGGCTGACCTTGACCGCGCCCCAGAGGCCGCCGTCATGTTCCAGAATGTTGCCGGGGCGGATTTCGTTGCCGTTGATCTTGGGCATGGGTGTGGGTCTCGTGCGTTTGCGGGAATTTCGGGCCGCCCGGGGTTTGAACGGCCAGTCACGGCCCCTATATCGAGCCGTGAAGCATCAGGCAACCAGAACGGTTCTGCCGCGTTGTCAAGACGGCATGCAGGACGAAGGGGTGCTGACGTGACGGAAGACGGGCAATATTTCCCGCATTTCTGTCGACATGCGCTAGGAACATGGCAGACATGCGGCGCGAGGGATACCGAATCGCCGCCCCGAAAGGCTAAGGCAGGCGACACCGTCGCAGAAACGGATTTCAAGAAACAGGGAAAGCGTCAAGCTTTCCCGCAAGGCCCTGTCGCCTGACGGGGTCGCAAGAGAATGGACAAGACAAGATGCGCGATTTTGTTGACGGCTCGGCTTTCAATTTCGAACAGGGCCAGCGCGCCCGCAAGCTGTTTGCGGCCGTGGTGCTGGCGGCATTGGATGACGCCATTGCAGATGACAAGAAATATGGCAATGGCCCCGAGCAGATCGCCCGGTGGGCGCGGTCGCGCGATGGCCGCGAAGTGCTGTCCTGCGCGGGCATCGACCCTAACGAGCGCGTCGTGAAGGGCTTGATGGAATTCGTCTCCAAGGGCGTGCGGACCTCTGTCGCGCTGTCGCGTGAGGAAAGCGAACGCCGCATGGCCGCCGAGGCCGAAGAAGCCGAAGCCGCCTGACCCATCCTGCGCATCGACCTGTCAGGGCCGTCCCTTGGGGCGGCCTCTTTTATTCGCGCAGGCGGGCGCACCGAGGATCACAACCGGGTGATGATCCGCTGCGAGTAGAAATGCCGCACGTCGCTGGCATGGCAGAGTTCGGTCGCGGGCGTCATCACGGCCGCCGAGGCGGCGGCGGTGCCCAAGGCCAGAGCCTCCTGCACGGGCCAGTCGCGGGCCATGGCCAGCACGAAGCCCGCCACGAAGCTGTCGCCCGCCCCCACCGCGCTGACCACGCTGACCGGGGCCGTGGCGGCGTGCCAGGCGCCGTCCAGGCCCGCGATGACCGAACCGTCGGCGCCGCGCGCCACGATCACCGCCCGCGCCGCGCCGTCCCGCACCAGGTTCGCGGCAAAGCCGGCGCTGTCGCTGCGCAGGGGCAGGGGCCGGCCCGCCAGCCCCTCGGCCTCGTGGCTGTCCATGCGCAGCACGTCGACCGGGATCGAGGATCCCGCCATCGCCCGCAGCGCCTCGCCCGAGGTGTCGACCAGAAGCTTCGCCCGCCCGTCCTTGAGCCGCACGGTCAGCATCTGCTCGAATCCCGGGACAACGCCCGGCGGGTTCGATCCCGACACGACCACCCAGCCCCCGGCCAGCGCGGCCTCGGCAATGGCGGCGATGGCGGTGGCGACCTGGGCCATGTGCCATTCGGGGCCGGGCAGCACGAAGCGGTATTGCCCGCCGGTGGCGCGGTCGGTGACGGCCAGCGACTGGCGCGTCTCGCCCGGGGCGGTCAGACGCAGCAGCTTGAGCCCCGCCGCCTTCAGCATGTCGGCCATGCGCGTGCCGGTGGCCCCCCCAAGCGCGACTATGGCCGTGGACTGCCCGCCGACGATCTGGATGGCGCGGCTGACATTGATGCCGCCGCCGCCCGGGTCGATGCGCGGCTTGTCGCAGCGCAGTTTGAGATCGGGCACGACCGCGTCGGCGGCGGTGGACAGGTCCAGCGCCGGGTTCAGCGTGACGGTCAGGATCGGGGCCTGGCCACTCATTTTTTCGGGCCGCTCACGTCATTCCCACCAGCGGTCGATGGTCGAGATGTCCTCGTCGGACCAGCCGAAATGATGCGCCATCTCGTGGGTGACGATATGGACCACCAGATCGCCAAGCGTCACGTCGCCGCGCGTGGCCCATTCGTCCAGGATCGCCCGGCGGAACAGCCAGATGATGTCGGGGCCGCCGGGCTGGTCGCTGATCGACTTCTCGGTCAGCGGGATGCCGTCATAGAGGCCGGTCAGCTCGAACGGGTCGTCGATCTGCAATTCGTCCAGCACGTCGTCGGGGGCGAATTCGGCCACCTGCAGCGCGACCTGCGCGGCGGCCTCGCGGAATTCCGGCGGCAGGCCGTCCAGCGCGCTGCGCGCCATGACCTCCATCTCGGCCGCGTCGGGGGCCGTGCGCCCGTCCCAGTCACTCATTGCGTGGCACCTTCTGCATTGCCCCCCTGATATGGACAAGAATCGCCACCTGTGAAAGAGAAACCCCAACAGGAGACCCCCATGACCATCACCCGTTTCGCGCCCTCGCCCACCGGCCACATCCATGTCGGCAACCTGCGCACCGCCTTGTTCAACCACCTGATCGCCCGCAAGGCCGGCGGTACCTTCATCCTGCGCCTGGACGACACCGACCAGGAGCGCAGCAAGGAGGAATATGTCGACGGCATCAAGTGCGACCTGGACTGGCTGGGCCTGCACTGGGACCGGGTGGAACGCCAGTCGCTGCGGCTGGACCGCTACCGCGCCGAGGCTGAGGCGCTGAAGACGGCGGGGCGGCTCTACGAGGTCTTCGAGACCCCGACCGAGCTGGACCTGAAGCGCAAGAAGCAGCTGAACATGGGCAAGCCGCCGGTCTATGACCGCACCGGGCTGGGACTGTCCCAGGCCGACAAGGACAGGCTGCGGGCCGAGGGGCGCGAGGGCTATTGGCGGTTCCAGCTGGACCAGAGCCGGATCGAATGGACCGACGGCATCCTGGGCGAGATTTCCATCGACGCGGCCTCGGTCAGCGATCCGGTGCTGATCCGCGCGGACGGGCAGGTGCTGTACACCTTCGCCAGCAGCGTGGACGACACCGACATGGGCGTGACGGATATCGTGCGCGGCTCGGACCATGTGACGAACACCGCGACCCAGATCCAGATCATCCAGGCCATCGGCGGGACGCCCCCGTCCTTCGCGCATCACAGCCTGCTGACCGGCGCCAAGGGCGAGGAGCTGTCCAAGCGCATCGGCGCGCTGTCGCTGAAGGACCTGCGCGAGGCGGGCGTTGCCCCCGAGGCGCTGCTGGGCCTGATGGCGCGGTTGGGATCGGGCGTGCCGGTGGGGCTCGCCTCGCTGGACGAGCTGGCCGCCGCGTTCGATCTGTCGCAGTTCGGCGCCTCGCCCACCAAGTTCGACGCCGACGACCTGTGGCCCCTGACGCGGGAACGTAACCAGGCGCTGCCCTTCGCCGCCGTGGCCGACCGCATCGCGGCGCTTGGGGTGCCCGAGGCGCAGGCCGAGCAGTTCTGGCGCGTCGCCTCGCAGAACATCACCCGGCTGGAGGATCTGGAGGCCTGGTGGCGGATCTTCAGCGAGGGCGCCGAGCCGCAGATCGACCCCGAGGATGCGGATTTCATCGCGCAAGCCATGACCCTGCTGCCGCCGCCGCCCTATACCGACGCCACCTGGGGCGAGTGGACCTCTGCCGTCAAGCAGGCCACCGGCCGCAAGGGCAAGGGCCTGTTCATGCCGCTGCGCAAGGCGGTGACGGGGCAGGCCCACGGCCCCGAGATGTCGGACGTGATGCCGCTGGTGCAGGTGGTGAAGGCGCGGGGCTGACCTTTCGGCCTGGGGGTCGTGGGGGCGTCGTCGGGGCGCTGCCCCGTCGCGCGTGCCGCGCGACTCCCCGGGATATTTGCGCCAAGATGAATGGGGCAGAGTTTCAGGCGCGCGGGCGGGGATTTGGGGACAAAACCGCTTGACGCCCCCGCGCCGGTCGCCTACATCGCCGCCTACTCGTGGCGGAGTAGCTCAGTTGGTTAGAGCAGCGGAATCATAATCCGCGTGTCGGGGGTTCGAGTCCCTCCTCCGCTACCAGTAATCCCCCCTCTTCAGATTGTCCGCTCCGGGATCGGGAGTGCGGATATGCGAGGCGCTCCGCCTCGTATGTCGGTGCCGACTGATCGACCGCGGGCATCCGGGCGGCCAGATCCGCCTCGGCAGCGATGGCGACAGCCCGAGCTGGCGGCTTGGGGCCCCGAAGTCGACGGGCATCAAGGCCGATGTCCTCACAGGGACGGGGCCGGCAGAACTGCCGCCGGCCGCGCCGGGTGTCAGGCCCTCATGGCAGGGCGGGCACGGCGACGACCGGCATCTCGCCGGTCAGCGTGTGCAGGAAGGCGACCAGGTTGTCGAGTTCGGGCTCCGAGAACTCGTGGCCCAGCATCTGCTCTCCCATCAGGTTCACCGCATCGCGCAGGTCGTTGACGCTTCCGTTGTTGAAATACGGATAGGTCACGGCGACATTGCGCAGGGTCGGGGTGCGGAAGGTGAACTTGTCCGCCTCGTCCGCGGTCACGACGAACCGCCCCTCGTCGGTCGAGCCGGGAACCTCGAAGCGGTGGAACATGCCGTCCGACATCACCGGCCCGCTGTGGCAGGCCACGCAGCCATTGTCGGCGAAGAGCTTCATCCCCTCCTTGGCCTCGTCCGAGATCGCCTGGTCGTCGCCGCGCAGGAACCGGTCGAAGGGCGAGTTGGGCGTGTTCAGCGTCCGTTCGAAGGTGGCGATGGCCAGCGCCACGTTCTGGGCGTTGATCGGATCCTCTTCACCCGGGAAGGCGGCGTCGAAATGGGTCCGATAGACGGTCAGCTCGTTGATGCGGGCGATCGCCTGGTCCAGCGTCATGTTCATCTCGACATCCGCCTGGATCGGGCCGAGGGCCTGGCCTTCCAGGTCGGGCTCGCGACCGTCCCAGAACTGCGAGGTCAGAAAGCCCGAGTTCAGGACCGTGGGCGTGTTCCGCACGCCCACCTGCCCCGCATGGCCGATGGCCCGGCCGATCCGGTCGGACCAGCCCAAGGCGGGGTTGTGGCAGGTCGCGCAGCTGATCACGCCCGAGGCCGAGATCCGCGGTTCGAAGAACAGCATCGCGCCCAGGTCGATCTTTTTCTGGGTCATGGAATTGCCGGCGGGGATGGGCGGCAGGAAGGGCAGCGGCTCGAACATGGCGCGGTAGTCCTCCATGTCGTCGGCCAGGGCCGTGCTGGCCAGCGCCAAGGCCAGAAGCGTCGCGCCAAGGCGGATGGGTATCTTGGTTCTCATCGGGCTATGTCCCTCGTGTCGTTGGGTTGTCGCCGTCCCGACCGCGCGCGGCAGAGGCGCGATACCGCAGGCCGCCGGACCGGCAGCACGAGAGTGCGCCCTAGGGGTTAACAAAACCTTGACGCATATCAATCGGGGGTGCCGGGGCGCGATGTTTCGGCGTCGCGGGCGAGGGCGGGGGGCTTTGGCATAAGGGGTCGGACCCCGGGCGCGTTTTGGCCGGGACCGAGCCCTGTCATGTTGCTTTGTGATAAGATCTGTGATTATCTGTTAAAAATTGGTGAGGGAGGTACCGGTGAGCGTCACATCCAGCTATCGTGTCTGCGTCGTGGGATTGGGGTCGATGGGGATGGGTGCGGCCCTGTCCTGCGTGAAGGCGGGGCTGGCGACCAGCGGCATCGACCTGGATGCGGGTCGCCGCGAGGCCTTTGCCGCCCAGGGCGCCGAGGCGGTGGCGGGCGCGGTGGCGGACCTGCCGGGCGATTTCGATGCGGTCATCGTGCTGGTCGTGAACGCCGCGCAGGCCCGTCAGGTGACCTTGGGGCCGGACGGCATCGCCGCGCGGGTCAAGGCAGGCGGGGCGGTCATGGTCAGCTGCACCCAATCGGCCGAGGATGCGCGCGCGCTTGGCACCGAGTTGCAGGCGCGGGGCATCCTGATGCTGGACGCGCCGGTCTCGGGCGGGGCGGCCAAGGCCGCGCAGGGGGCGATGACGGTCATGGCCTCGGGGCCCGACGCGGCCTTCGACGCGCTGGCCCCGGTGCTGGAGGCGGTGGCGGGCAAGACCTATCGCATCGGGTCCGAGATCGGGCAGGGCGCCACCGTCAAGGTCATCCACCAGCTGCTGGCGGGCGTGCATATCGCCGTGGGCGCCGAGGCGATGGCCTTGGCCGCCCGCGCGGGCATCCCGCTGGACATGATGTACGACGTCGTCACCAATGCCGCCGGCAATTCCTGGATGTTCGAGAACCGCATGAAGCATGTGGTCGACGGCGACTACACGCCCAACTCGGCGGTGGACATCTTCGTCAAGGATCTGGGGCTGGTGACGGAAACCGGGCGATCGCTCGGGCTTCCGCTGCCTTTGGCCTCGACGGCCTTCGCGATGTTCCAGCAGGCCTCGAACATGGGCCATGGGCGCGAGGATGACAGCGCGGTGATCAAGACCTTCTCGGGGATCGACCTGCCGCAGGGGAAGACGTCATGAAGATCGGCGTCATCGCGGATGATTTCACCGGCGCCACCGACATCGCGGGCTTTCTGGTCGCGGGCGGGCTGGCCACCACGCAGATGATCGGCGTGCCCGGGGCCGATGCGGTCGTCGAGGCCGAGGCGGTGGTGATCTCGCTGAAATCCCGCTCCAACCCGGCCGGGCAGGCGATGGCCGACAGCCTGGCGGCGCTGGACTGGCTGCGGGCGCGGGGATGCGCGCAGATCTATCAGAAATACTGCTCGACCTTCGATTCGACGGCTGCAGGCAATATCGGCCCGGTGGCGGATGCGCTGATGGAGGCGCTTCAGACCGACATCACGGTGGTCTGCCCGGCGCTGCCGGTCAACGGACGCTCGGTCTATCTGGGGCATCTGTTCGTGGGCGAGGCGCTGCTGCAGGATTCGGGGATGCGCGACCATCCGATCACGCCGATGCGCGACAGCAGCCTGATCCGGCTGATGGAGGCGCAGGCGCAGGGCCGCTGCGGGCTGGTCGCGGCCTCGACGGTCGATCAGGGCGTGGAGGCGGTGCGGGCGCGGATCGCGGCGCTGCGGGCCGAGGGGGTCCGCTATGTCGTGCTGGACGCGATCTCGGACGCGCATCTGGACGTGCTGGGACGGGCGGTGCGCGACATGGCGCTGGTCACCGGCGGGTCCGGTCTGGGTCTGGGGATCGCGCGGGCTGTGGCCGACGGGGCTGCGGCGCAGGCTCAGGATGCCGGGGCGCCGCTGCCGGGGCCGGGGGTGGTGATCTCGGGGTCCTGCTCGCAGATGACGAACCGGCAGGTGGCGGCCTATCGCGCCGTGGCACCCACGCGGGAGGTCGATGTGGCGCGCTGCCTGGACGATGCCGATGCCTATGGGGCGGAACTGGCGCGATGGGTGCTGGACCAGCCGCAGGACGGCCCGGCGCCGATGATCACCGCCACCGCCACGCCCGACCAGCTGCGCCAGATCCAGGCCAGTCACGGCGCGGCCGCCTCGGAGGCGGTCGAGCGGACCTTCGCCGCCGCCGCCCGCGCCTTGGCGCAGGGGGGCATCACGCGCTTCGTCGTGGCGGGGGGCGAGACCTCGGGATCGGTCACGCAGGCGCTGGAGGTGACGGGCTTTGCCATCGGCCCGCAGATCGCGCCGGGCGTGCCTTGGGTGCGGGCGCTGAACCGGCCCCTGTCATTGGCGCTGAAATCGGGCAATTTCGGGGCCGAGGGGTTCTTCCTCGACTGCCAGCCGCAGGGGGTGCGCGCATGAGTGCCGCCGAGCGCATGGTGCTGCTGTGCAAGTCGCTGTTCGACCGGGGCTATTCGGTGGGCGGGGCGGGCAATGTCTCGGTCCGCGACGCGGCGGGCGGGTTCATCGTCACGCCGACCGGCAGTTCCCTGGGGCGGCTGTCGGCAGACGCGCTGTCGGTGATCGGGGCGGACGGGGTGCCGCTGCCGGGGCCGAAGCCCTCCAAGGAATTTGCCTTTCACCGCGCGCTCTATGACGTGCGCCCCGAGGCGGGGGCCATCGTGCACCTGCACTCGACCTATCTGACCGCGCTGTCCTGCCTCGAGGGGCTGCCGCGCGACAATGCCATTCGGCCCTTCACCCCCTATTACGTCATGCGCATCGGCCATATGCCGGTCATCCCCTATGCCCGCCCCGGATCGCCGCAGATCGGCCGGGATCTGGCGCAGGCCGCGCAGGGCAGCCGGGCGCAGGCCTTCCTGCTGGCCTCGCATGGGGTCGTGGTGCTGGGCCGCGACATCGACGATGCCGTGAACAATGCCGAAGAGCTGGAAGAGACCGCCAAGCTGCAGTTCATCCTGCAGGGCCGCGAGTTGCACTACCTGACCGAAGCCGAGATCGCCGACCTGCAAGGGGGATACTGACATGACCCGGATCGCCGCCAACCTGTCGATGCTGTTCACCGACGCGCCCTTTCTGGACCGGTTCGACCGGGCCGGGGCGGCGGGGTTCCAGGCCGTCGAGTTCCTGTTTCCCTATGACCACCCGATCGAGACGGTCAAGGCGGCGCTGGACCGCAACAGCCTGTCCCTGACCCTGATCAACGCGCCGGCCGGGGATTGGGCCGGCGGAGAGCGCGGCTTTGCCGCCCGCCCCGCCAAGCGCGCCGAATTCGAGGCGAGCGTGGCCAAGGCCGTCGACTATGCCGCGGGCCTGGGCTGCCCGCGCATCCATGTCATGTCGGGGATCGTGGCGGACGAGCCCGACCCCGCCGCCTGCGAAGCCGTCTGGATCGACAACATGCGTCTGGCCGCCGACATGGCCGGGCGGGCGGGGCTGGACCTGTCCATCGAGCCGCTGAACACCCGCGACGTGCCGGGATATTTCCTGGCGCATCAGGACCCCACGCTCGCGCTGATCGCCGCCTTGGATCGCCGCAACGTCCTGCTGCAGTTCGACGTCTATCACACGCAGATCATGGACGGCGACATCATCCGCCGGATCGAGCGCATGAAGGGCGCCTATGGCCATGTCCAGATCGCGGGCGTCCCCGACCGGCACGAGCCCGACAGCGGGGAACTGGCCTATCCCGAGATCTTCGCCGCCTTCGACCGGGTGGGCTTCGACGGCTGGCTGGGCTGCGAGTACAACCCGCGCGCCGGCACCGAGGAGGGTCTGGGCTGGGCCGCCCCCTGGCTCGACGCGCGCCCATGATCCCGGCCGAGCGCCAGCATGTCATCCTGTCCTGCCTGGCCGAACGTGATGTGGTCAGCATCGCGGACCTGATGGACCGCCTGGGCGTGTCGCACATGACCGTGCGCCGCGACATTCAGGCGCTGGAGGGGGCCGGGCGCGTCAGTTCGGTCACCGGCGGCGTGCGCCTGTCGCGCCGGCTGGCGCAGGAGCTGCCGCATCTGCAGAAGATGGCGATCAACACCGCCCAGAAAAGCGCCGTCAGCCGCGTGGCCGCCGCCCTGGTCGAGGACGGCATGGTGATCTATCTGGACGCGGGCACCACTTTGCTGGAACTGGCGCGGCGGATCGCGGACCGGCGCGACCTGACGGTGGTGACCAACGATCTGGTGATCTGCGCCTTCCTGTCCGAGCATTCCGGCTGCACCCTCTATCACAGCGGCGGGCTGGTCGAGCGTGCCAACCAGTCCTGCGTGGGCGATGCCGCCTCCGAGGCGCTGGCGCGGTTCAACTATGACATCGCCTTCATCTCGACCTCGTCCTGGACGCTGTCGGGGCTGAGTTCGCCCTCCGAGGCCAAGGCGGCGGTCAAGCGGGTCGCGGTGCGGCAGGCCCGGCGGTCGGTGCTGGTGTCGGATTCGACGAAATACGGCGCGGTGGCGGCGGTGAACATCCTGGCGCTTTCGGCGCTGGACACGATCGTGACCGACGACCGGATCGACGCCGGTCAGGCCCGCGCCCTGCGCGAGACGGGCGCCGAGGTGATCCTGGCCGACAGCGCGCCGGACCCCGACATCAAGGAAGGATAGCCATGAAGATCGTTGTCACCGGCGGAGCCGGATTTCTGGGCAGCCGCCTGATCGCGGCGCTGCTGGCGGACGGGGCCGGGCGCATCGTGTCGCTGGACCGGGTGGCCTGTCCGCTGGACGACCCCCGCGTCACCAGCGTCATCGGCTCCATCGACGACGCCGACACGGTGGCGCAGGCCCTGGGCGAGGGGGCCGACGTGGTCTATCACCTGGCCGCCGTCCTGTCGGGTCAGTCCGAGGAGGATTTCGACACCGGGCTGCACATCAACGTCGATGCGACGCGGCTGATCCTGGAACAGTGCCGCCGCCTGCCACGCCCGCCGCGTTTCGTCTTCACCAGCTCGCTGGCGGTCTTCGGCGGGCAGATGCCCGAGGTCGTGCCCGAGACGATGGCGACCCTGCCGCAATCCTCCTATGGCTGCGGCAAGGCCATCGGCGAGCTGCTGGTCAGCGAATACAGCCGCAAGGGGTTCGTGGACGGGCTGACCGTGCGCCTGCCCACGATCTGCGTGCGCCCCGGCGCGCCCAATTCCGCCGCCTCGTCCTTCGTGTCGGGCATCATCCGCGAACCGGTGGCGGGCCTGCCCTCGGACTGCCCGGTGCCGGTGGACACGCGGCTTTGGATCTCGTCGCCCGGCACGGCGATCGCCAATCTGCTGCGTGCCGCCCGTCTGGACAGCGCCGCCATCGGCCTGCACCGCGTGCTGGACCTGCCCGGCATCACCGTGACGCCCGCCCAAATGCTGGACGCGCTGGAACGGCTGGCCGGCGCCCCGGCCCGCGCCCGCGTCACGCTGACCCGCGACCCGCGCGTCGAGGCCATCGTCTGCAGCTGGCCCGGCGCCTTCGACGTGGCGCGCGCGGATGCCCTGGGCTTCGCCGCCGATGCCGATTTCGACGCCGTCCTGCGCCAGTATCTGGACGAGGTCGCCGCCGCCTGAACCACCGCCCGACCCGCCGGGAGGGTGGGTCTGCACCACATTCTGACACAAGGGACGCGACCCGCAGACCGGGCGCGCCGAGGAGGAGACTGCCATGGCTGAACCGGGAATGGAGTTCCAATTGATCGCGGGGTTGGGCTTTGCCATCTTCCTGCTGATCTTTCTGGTCGTGAAGACCAAGGTCCACGCGATCATCGCGCTGATCATCGCGGCCTCGGTCTCGGGGCTGATCGGCGGCATGCTGCCTGCCGAGGTGATCACCTCGATCACCACCGGCTTCGGCCGCACGCTGTCGACCATCGGCCTGGTCATCGGCTTCGGCGTGATGATGGGCCGCATCCTCGAGGTGTCGGGCGCGGCCGAGCAGATGGCCTATTCGCTGATCCGGTGGGTCGGCAAGAAGCGCGAGGATTGGGCGATGGTCCTGACGGGCTATATCGTGTCGATCCCGATCTTCTGCGACAGCGCCTTCGTGATCCTGTCGCCGCTGGTCAAGGCGCTGGCGCGGTCGTCCGGCAAATCGGTGCTGACGCTTGGCATCGCGCTGGCGGGCGGGCTGATGCTGACCCACCATGCCGTGCCGCCGACCCCCGGTCCCCTGGGCGTCGCGGGCATCTTCGACGTCGATCTGGGTCTGATGATCCTGTGGGGCGTGGTCTTCACGATCCCCGGCATGGCGGTCATCGTCTTCTATGCCCGCGCCATGGGCCCCCGGATCGAGCGGATGATCCAGACCGACACCGGAGAGGACCTGTCCGCCGCCTATCGCCAGTTCGAGGAGGCCGTGGACGACCGCCAGAAGGTCCTGCCGTCCCTGGGCCTGTCGGTGCTGCCGCTGGTCCTGCCGATCGTGCTGATCTTTCTCAACACCATCGCCACGACCCTGGTGCGCGGATCGGACAACCCCGAGCTTGAGACCAGCTTCCTGGTGCAGGCGATGTCCTTCTTCGGCAATCCGGTGATCGCGGTGGCCATCGGCCTTCTGGTGTCGATCTATACCCTGCTGCCGGGCCGTCCCCGCGACGAGGTGCTGGGCTATATGGAGCAGGGCGTGGAAAGCGCCGGCATCATCCTGCTGGTGACCGGTGCGGGCGGGGCCCTGGGTTCGGTCCTGCGCGACAGCGGCGCGGGCGACGTGATCGGGCAGGCGGTGGCCGGGCTGGCCATCCCGGCGGTTCTGATCCCCTTCGTCATCTCGTCGCTGGTGCGGCTGATCCAGGGCTCGGGCACGGTGGCGATGATCACCGGGGCGTCGATCTCGGCCCCAATCCTGGTGGGAATGCCGGACGTGAACATGGTCTTCGCGGCCCAGGCGGCGGCCATCGGGTCGATGGTCTTCGGCTATTTCAACGACAGCTATTTCTGGGTCATCAACCGGATGCTGGGCGTGAAGCAGGCCAAGCATCAGATGCTGCTGTGGTCGGTGCCGACCACGCTGGCATGGGGATCCTCGCTGGCGATGCTGCTGATCTGCAACGCGCTGTTCGGCTGAGGACAGAGGGGCGGGGCCCACGCCCCGCCCCGTCCGCCCGGGCCTTCGCGGCGGAACGAAATCCCGGCGACGGTGTTGCGCTTTCGGCCCGGTTGCCGCCTTCCGGCACGGCGCCGATAATTCAAGCGATGGCAACAGGATAGACGCAACGGATGGATGCTTCGAGTGACCGGCTGACCCGACCGGGATGGAACTGCTGGCGGGTCGAGCAGACCTCGCGCTTCACCGTCATCGCGGACGCCGACGAATATTTCCGCGCCGTGCGGCAGGCCATGGCGCAGGCGCGCCATTCGATCCTGATGATCGGATGGGATTTCGACGCCCGCATCCATCTGGGCGATGCCTCGGACGATGGCGGCCCTGCGGCCCTGGGCGATTTCATCATGTGGCTGGCACGGCGGCGGCCCTCGCTGCATGTGCGGCTGCTGCGGTGGGACACCGGCGCGTTCAAGTCGATCTTTCGCGGCTCGACCCTGATGACCATCCTGCGCTGGAAGATGCATCCGCGCATCACGCTGCGGCTGGACGGCAAGCACCCCTTCGCCAGCTCGCACCACCAGAAGATCGTGGTGATCGACGACTGCCTGGCCTTCTGCGGCGGCATCGACATGACCGAGGGCCGGTGGGACACGCGCGACCATCTGGACGACGACCCGCGCCGCGTCAGCCCGCGCGGCGCGCCGATGAAACCCTGGCACGACGCGACCAGCGCCTTCGACGGGCCCGCCGCCCGCGCGCTTGGCGATCTGGCGCGCGACCGCTGGCGCATCGCCTCGGGCGAGGAACTGCCCTCGGTTCCCGACGTGCAGGGCTGCTGGCCCGACATCCTGACGCCGATGTTCCGCGACGTGCCCCTGGCCATCTCGCGCACCCGGCCCGAGATCGCGGACGTGACGCCCAGCTTCGAGATCGAGCAGATGTATCTGGACCTGATCGCCCGGGCGCAGAAGGTCATCTATGCCGAGAGCCAGTACTTCGCCTCGCGCAAGATCGCCCAGGCCATCGCCCGGCGCCTGATCGAGGAGGACCCACCCGAGATCGTCATCATCAATCCCATCAGCGCCGAGGGCTGGCTGGAGCCGATGGCGATGGACACCGCCCGCGCCCGCCTGGTCGAGGCGCTGCAGCGGCTGGATCATCGCGGGCGCTTCCGCATCTATCACCCGGTGACCGACAAGGGCGCCGAGATCTATGTCCATGCCAAGGTGATGATCGTCGACGACACCTATCTTCGGGTCGGTTCGTCGAACTTCAACAACCGCTCGCTGCGGCTGGACACGGAATGCGACGTGCTGCTGGCCGCCGAACGGCCCGGGGCCGAGGCGACGCGTCGCCGCATCCTGCAGTTGCGCGACGACCTGCTGGCCGAGCATCTGGCCCGGGATCACGCGGCGGTGGCCGAGGCCATCGCGGCGCAGGACCACAGCCTGATCGCCACGATCGAGGCGGCGCGCGGCCCGCGCGGGCAGGGGCGCACGCTGATCCCCTACGAGATCCCGGAACTGTCGGGATTCGAGACCTGGCTGGCCGACAACGAGATCCTGGACCCCGAGGGGCCCGACAAGATCTTCGAGCCCCTGGGCAAGCGCGGGTTGTTCCGCAAATGGCACTGGCCCCGCCACCGTCCCTGGCGGCGCAAGCGCGCGAAGACCTGAGCCGGCGGCGCCAGACCGGCGCGGGGGATCAGTCGCCCCCGCCCTCGGGCCCGGTCGGCATCCCCTTGCTGAGCCCCGACAGGCTGATCCCGTTCAGGAGCCCCGCATCGATGGCCTTCCTGACGGCCTGCGGGTTGTCCTCGGCGCCCAGCACCTCGCGCGCCTTGCGCAGCCGATAGCGCAGCGCCGTGCGCGAGATGCCGAGCGCCTCGCAGGCCTGCTCGTAGGTCATGCCACAGGCGATCGTCTCCAGCGCGGCGACGAGGATCGGGCGCAGCGCCGTGTCCCGGTCCAGCAGGTCATGCGCCTCGCGCAGCAGGGCGCCCACCCGGGCGATCTCGGTCGCCGTGAAGTCGCGGTCGGCATGGGCGGCGCCGATATAGGATCGCGACATGGCCGGCCCATGCGACAGGGCCACGCCGAAGGCCAGCCCATGCGCGCGGGCCTGACCCATCACGTCCAGCGGATCGGGCATCAGACGGACCAGGTCGCCCCACGCGATGCTGCCCTGATGCATCACGCACCAGATCATCATCGGATCGCCCACCCCCAGATTGCGCTGCGTGTAGGTCTGGATCCACTGCGAGGGATAGGTGGACACCCGGCGCACGGGGCGGGAATAGCGGATGTGCAGCCCCAGGGTGAAGCCGCGCGGGGCGAGCTGCGCCAGCGCCTCCTCGATCTCTTCCAGACGTGCGGTCGTGGCCCGGTTTTGGGGGGGCAAAGTCATGGGCGCTGTCACCTGTTGGAACGGGGAGGGGGATCGGAGGGGTCCATAATGCGCCGCCGCGCCCTGCCACAACAGCCGACTGCGCCGGGGCGGGGGGACGTGGCTCAAGCGCAACATAGCCTTATGGGGCTATAGCCGCGGGGCGGGGCACGACCTAGGTGGGAGAGCGGGTCGCTTGGACCCGTTTGATCGGTTTCGGGCAGCATGACCCGCGTTTTCATGGTGAAATGGGGGCGTCCTTCGGGGCGCCCTCTTTTTCATCCGGTGTCCGGTGGGGCTTGCACCTGACGGCCCGTCCGCTAGCTTGCGCGCAATTCAGGGCAAGGGGGCTATCGGATGGATCGTGTGACACTGGGCGGCAGCGAGGTCGAGGTCAGCCGCATCTGCCTGGGCACCATGACCTTCGGCAACCAGACCGAGGAGGCCGTGGCCCATGCGCAGATGGACGCGGCGCTGGAGGTCGGGATGACCTTCATGGACTGCGCCGAGATGTATCCCGTGAACCCCGTCCGGCGCGAGACCATCGGTCTGTCCGAGGAGATCATCGGTCGCTGGCTGGCGCGGACCGGCCATCGCGACCAGGTCGAGATCGCCACCAAGATCACCGGTCCCAGCCAGATGGTCCGTGACGGCGCCCCCTTCGACGGCGCGGCGGTGCGCGCGGGCATTGACGCCTCGCTGCGGCGGCTGCAGACCGACCGGATCGATCTGTATCAGCTGCACTGGCCGGTGCGCGGATCCTACGGCTTCCGGCAGAACTGGTCCTATGACCCCTCGGGGCAGGACAAGGCGGCGACGCTGGACCACATGCAGGACGTGCTGGGCGCGATGACCGACGCGGTCGCGGCGGGCAAGCTGCGCGCCGTGGGCCTGTCCAACGAATCGGCCTGGGGGCTGGCGCGCTGGTGCGACGTGGCCGACCGCACGGGCGGGCCGCGCATGGCGGCGATCCAGAACGAATACTCGCCGCTCTATCGCCTCTATGACACCGATCTGGCCGAGACGGCGGTGAACGAGGACGTGACGCTCCTGTCCTACTCGCCGCTGGCGGCCGGGCTGCTGACCGGCAAGTACACGGGTGGCGCGCTGCCCGAGGGCAGCCGGGCGGCGGTCGACAAGGCCACCGGCGGGCAGGGCAACCTGGGCGGCCGCAAGACCGATCGCGGTCTGGCGGCGGCCGAGGCCTATGGCGCGCTGGCCGCCGAACATGGCTGGGACGTGGTCCACATGGCCATCGCCTGGCAGCTAACGCGGCCCTTCAAGGTGGTGCCGATCATCGGCGCGACCACGATGGAACAGCTGCGCCACCTGATCGCCGGGCTGGGGCGCGACCTGCCCGACGAGCTGCGCCGGGGCATCGAGCGGCTGCACCGGGCCCATCCCCTGCCATATTGAACAGGCCGGTATTCCGCCCGGCCTATTGATCGGGGGCGTTCCGCCTTTATCTTTCCGGTCAGACCGACAGACAGACAGAGACAGCAGAGGGGCCAGATATGGCAGGCGATCCGTATTCGGCATTGGGCGTGCAGCGTTCCGCCAGTGCCGAGGACATCAAGAAAGCCTATCGGCGCATCGTCAAGACCGATCACCCGGACCTGACTCAGGACCCGGCCGCCGAGGCGCGCTTCAAGGCGGCGACGGCGGCCTATGACCTGCTGAAGGATCCCGACCAGCGTCGCCGCTTCGATGCCGGAGAGATCGATGACCAGGGCCAGGACCAGGGCATGCGCTGGCGCCAGCGCCAGCATGCCGGGGGCAACCCCTTCGGCGATGCCCCCGGCCATGGCGGCGATCCGGACCTGTCGGATGTCTTTGCCGACCTCTTCGGCCATCGCCCGGGTGGCCGCAGCGCGGGCGCGCGGACGACGGGGTTCGGCGGGTTCGGGGGCTTTGGCGGCGCCTCGCGGTCCGACCAGCGCGGCGACGACGTGCGGCTGCTGGTCGAGATCGACTTCCTGACGGCTGTCCGGGGCGGGCGCAGCCGCATCACCCTGCCGCAGGGGGGCACGCTGGACGTGGCCATCCCCAAGGGCATGCGCGACGGGCAGGTGATCCGCCTGCGCGGCAAGGGGGCGCCAGGGCTCGGTCGGGGCGCGCCGGGCGATGCGCATCTGGAGGTGCGGGTCGCCGAACATCCGCAATTCGCGCGCGAAGGCGACGACATCCTGCTGGTCCTGCCGATCTCGCTGGACGAGGCGGTGCTGGGCGGCAAGGTCACGGCGCCGACCATCGACGGGCCGGTCAACCTGACGATCCCGGTGGGCGCGACCTCGGGTCAGCGGCTGCGGCTGCGGGGGCGCGGGGTGAATGGCGGCGATCAGCATGTCGAGTTGCGCATCGCCATGCCGGCGCAGGTCGATGCCGAGCTGACCGCCTTCTTCGAGACCTGGCGGCGCGAGAACGCCTACGATCCCCGCAAGGGCATGTCCGACAGCGCCTGACGGGCGGGCAGCACGTCGCGCATCACCGCGCGGCGGGCCTCGGGGGTCATCGCCCCCCAAGCGGCGATCTCGTCCAGGGTCCGCCAGCAGCCCAGGCACAGGGCCCGGTCGGGATCGATCCGGCACAGCCTGATGCAGGGACTGTCGATCATGGCATTCCCCTTATGCCGCGCAAGGCCGCGGGCCGGGCAGAGCCCGCCCCGGACGCTGCCGTTTGGCCCCGGGCCGCGCGCAGGCACGCGGTCCCCATGTCCATCTGCGCGCCCATCAGGCCCGGTCCGCGATGTAGCGCAGACGGTCCAGCGCGCCCTGCAGGATATAGCCCGCCGCGACCTGGTCGATGACCTCGGCGCGGCGCTTGCGCGAGGTGTCGCCCTCCAGCAGCGCGCGCTCGGCGGCGACGGTGGACAGGCGTTCGTCCCAATAGGCGATGGGCAGGTCGGTCAGCCGCGTCAGGTTGCGGGCGAAGGCGCGGGTGGCCTGGGCGCGCGGCCCTTCCGAGCCGTCCATGTTGCGCGGCAGGCCCAGCACCAGCCCGACCAGCGCGCGGTCGGTGGCGAGGGCCAGCAGGGCCTGCGCATCCAGCGTGAACTTGGCGCGGCGGATCACCGTGATGGGCGAGGCCACCTGCCGCATCCCGTCGCTGACGGCCACGCCGATGGTCTTGGTGCCCAGATCGAGGCCCGCTAGCGCGCCATGGCGGGGCAGGGTGGCGGCAAAGCCGATCATGTCCTCGTGGATCACGGGGCGGTCTCCGGGACAGGCTCCGCTGCGGTCTCGGGGATGGTCTCCGGGCCGGGCCCTTCGGCGGCGGCCTCGATCACGGCCAGCGCTTCGGGCGCCCCGGCAAAGCGCTGCCGCGCCTCGTCCAGGATCGCCCCGGCCTGGTCGTCGCGGCCCAGAAGGCGCAGCGATCCGATCAGCTGCGCCCATTCCTCGGGCGCGCCGCCCTCGGTCGCCAGGCGGTCCTGCAGGCGCGAGACCATGCCCTCGACCATCTCCTGCCGCTCCTCGGGGGTCATGTCCTCGGCCAGGGCCAGCGCCTCGGCATCGGGGCCGCGCAGATCGGCGGCGGGGGCGGGCGGCTGGTATTCGTCGTCACCGGCCAGCCAGGCCAGCTCGACGATGGCGCTGCGGATCGACGGGATCCAGGGCGCGCTCTCCGGCCCCTCCTCCAGCAGACGGCGCCAGACCGGGAAGGCCCGGTCGGGGCGGCCGTTCTGGATCAGCATCACGCCCTGCAGATAGCGCGCCTGCGGCTGGCCGGGGTCCAGCGCGAGGGCGCGGGCCAGCAGCGCCTCGGCCTCGGGGGTGACCAGACCGCCCGCCGCCTCGACCATCAGCGAGGCCAACTGCATCAGCTGGCCCGCATCCGCCTGATCGCCCGCCAGCGCGACCAGCCGCTCCTGAGCCTGCCGCGCGGCTGTCAGGTTGCCAAGGCGCAGCTCATGCGTGGCCAGAAGCTGCTGGCCCTGCGGATCGTCGGGATTGCGCGCCACGGCGGCCCGCAACTGATCGACCATCGCCAGATAGTCGGGATCGGCCTCGGACAGGTCCGGCGCGGGGCGGGCCGGCGCCGCAACCTCGGCCTCGGCCTGGGCAGGGCGGGCGCGATAGGCGGCGTCGGCGGCGGCGAAGCGCTCGGCCAGGGGCATGTCGGGGGCGCCGGGCACCCCCTCGCGCAGATAGAGGACGATCGCCCCGGCCAGCATCAGCGCCAGCACCAGCGCGGCCCCCAGCATGCCGCCGCGCCCGGTGGCGGGGGCGGTCTGCGACAGGCGGCGATCGGCCTCCAGCACCTTGCGGCCGATCTCGGTGCGCAGGCGCACGGCGTCCTCGGGCTGGATCACGCCGCGTTCCAGGTCGCGCTCGACCTCGGTCAGCTGGTCGCGATAGACCCTGAGGTCATAGGCGGCGGCGGGTTCGGACACCGACCTCCCGCCCTCCCGGCCCCGCCAGAGGGGCCCCAGGATGGCAAGGCTGACAAGGGCAGTGATCGCCGCGGCAACAATCCAGAACATGGGCATCCTCCGTTGCACAGCGTCCTAGCGCGATTGGCCCCCGACCGAAAGCGCGCCGCGCGGGAAATGCGACGGGCAGTCCGAATGTCGCATGTCGCATTTGGCCGCAATCTGCCGCAAGCTGCCATGAGCGAAGGGCCCCGCACCGCCATGGTGCCTGCAGTCTCATGTTGGAAAGCCCCCATGCCCGCCGCCCCCCGTTCCGGCCGCTATTCCGTCTTCGCCATCGCCCGCGAGGCGCTGCGCCATCATTCAGGCTGGACCCGGGCCTGGGCCGATCCGGCACCCCGCGACCGCTACAAGGTGATCGTGGTGGGTGCGGGCGGCCACGGGCTGGCCACGGCCTATTACCTGGGCAAGAACTTCGGCATCACCGATGTCGCGGTGATCGAGAAGGGCTGGCTGGGCGGCGGCAACACGGGGCGCAACACGACCATCATCCGGTCGAACTATCTGCAGGACCCCTCGGCCGCGATCTACGAGAAATCGCGCAGCCTCTATGAAACCCTGTCGCAGGACCTGAACTATAACATCATGTTCAGCCCGCGCGGGCTGATCATGCTGGCCCAGACCGAACACGAGATCCGGGGCTACAAGCGCACCGTCTATGCCAACAACCTGCAGGGCGTCTCGACCGAATGGCTGGACCCGCAGCAGCTGAAGGCCAAGGTGCCGATCCTCAATCTGGACGGGCCGCGCTATCCGGTGCTGGGGGGGCTCTATCAGGCGCGCGGCGGCACGGCGCGCCATGATGCGGTGGCCTGGGGCTATGCGCGGGCCTGTTCCGACATGGGCATGCACATCATCCAGAACTGCGAGGTCACCGGGGTCCGCACCGAGGGCGGGCAGGTGCGCGGCGTCACCACCTCCAAGGGCGAGATCGGCTGCGACAAGCTGGCCATCGTGGTGGCGGGCCATTCCAGCCAGCTGGCCGAAATGGCCGGGTTCCGCCTGCCCATCGAAAGCGTCGCGCTGCAGGCGCTGGTCAGCGAGCCGATCAAGCCCTGCATGGATGTCGTCGTGATGGCCAACACCGTCCACGGCTATCTGTCGCAATCCGACAAGGGCGAGATGGTGATCGGCGGCGGCACCGACGGGTTCAACAACTTCACCCAACGCGGGTCCTGGCAGCATGTCGAGGAGACCGTCCGCGCCCTGATCGAGACCTTCCCGATGCTGTCGCGGCTGAAGATGTTGCGCCAATGGGGCGGCATCGTGGACATGACCGGCGACCGCTCGCCCATCCTGTCGACGACCCCGGTGGGCGGCATCTTCGTCAATTGCGGATGGGGCACGGGCGGCTTCAAGGCGATCCCCGGATCTGGCTGGGCCATGGCCGAACTGGTCGCCAAGGGCACCCCCGGGCCGCTGGCCGAAGGATTCGGGCTGAACCGCTTCCGCGAGGGACGGTTCATCGACGAATCGGTCGCCGCCGGCGTCGCGCATTAGGCGGGGGGATGCCGATGGCGCCGAGCATGGGAACCGCGAACTTCGCCTGTGGATTGTGCAGTCATCACTGTCCAGACCGAAAGGGTCCATCATGGCTGACCGCAACAACAACCGCCTCTATTTCATCATCGGCGGCATCGTCGTCGTCGTGGCGCTGCTGTTCTTCTTCATGTCCGGCAGCGACACCGGCGTGGCCACGACCGATCCGGTCGCGGGCGGCGACACCGATGTCTCGGCCGAGACGCCCGCAGCCGATCCGGCCACCGGCACCCCGCCCGTCACGGTCGAGACCGACACGCCCCCGGCTGTCGACTCGCCCGCCGAGCCTGCCGCTCCTGTTCCCGCTCCGGCCAACTGAACCTTGCACCGACCGGGCCGCCCGCGCGGCGGCCCATGGCTTCGGTCTGCAAATATCCACGGGGGTCCGGGGGCAGTCAGCCCCCGGCCTTCTTCCGGTTGCAGACCGGACATTGCGCGCCGCCAGCACCCGCTGCTGCGGCGCGTCCGCATGTCCGGCTTTCGGCAGCGTGGCCCCCGGCACCGCCCTTCGCCCTCCCGCTTCCACGCCCCCGCAAAAGGACGCCTCATGCTGACCCTGACCTGTCCCTGCTGCGGCATCCGTGCCGAGGAAACCGAGCTGCATCCGGGCGGCGAGGCGCATCTGGTCCGGATCGGCCCCGAGGGAGACGATGCGGCCTTCGAATCCTACCTCTTCGCGCGCCGGAACGTGAAGGGCGTGCATTTCGAACGCTGGCGCCATGCCTATGGCTGCGGCAAGTGGTTCCTGGCCGCCCGCTGCACCGCCACGCTGCAGGTCTTCGGCACCTACAGCGCGCAGACGACGCATCCGCCCGCCGAGATCGTCGATGCCATCCGCGCCGCCCGCCCCGACTGGACCCCAGACTGGACCTCTGACTGGACGACCCCGTAAATGACCCACACGCCCCCCTTCCGCCTGTCCATGCAGGGCCGCCGCATCGACCGCGCCTATCCCCAGGCCTTCCGCTTCGACGGGCGGCATCTGCGCGGGGTGCAGGGCGACAGCCTCGCCTCGGCGCTTCTGGCCAATGGCCAGATGCTGATGGGCCGGTCCTTCAAGTATCACCGCCCGCGCGGCCCGCTGGCCTCCGGCGCGGAAGAGCCCAACGCCCTCTTCGGTCTGGGCCAGGGCGGCCGGTTCGAGCCGAACCAGCGCGCCACCACCACCGCGCTGGTGCCCGGCATGATCCTGCGCAGCCAGAACTGCTGGCCGTCCTTGGACAGCGACATCGGCGCGATCAACGGTGCCCTGTCGCCGGTCCTGCCGGCGGGCTTCTACTACAAGACCTTCATCCACCCGCGCCCCTTCTGGAAGCACCTGTTCGAGCCGATCATCCGCCGCAGCGCGGGCCTGGGCGCGGCACCCACCGATCCCGATCCGGACCGCTACGAGCAGGCCTACGGCTTTGCCGACACGGTCGTGGTCGGCGGCGGCATCGCCGGCCTGACGGCGGCGCGCGAGGCGGCCAAGGCGGGCGGGACCGTGCTGGTCCTGGAACAGGACAGCCATTGGGGCGGCCGCACGCCCACCGACCATGCCGGGGGCCAGGCCGCCATCGACGCGCTTCTGGCCGACCTGCGCGCCCGCGACACCGTCACCCTGCGCCGCGCGACCATGGCGACGGGGCTCTACGACCACGGCTATCTGATCGCCCGCGAGGCGCTGGCCGATCACGACCCCAATCTGGGCCTGCCGCGCCAGCGCTTGTGGCGCATCCGCGCGGGCCATGTGATCGCGGCCACCGGCGCGCTGGAACGGCCCCTGGCCTTCGCCTGCAACGATGTGCCGGGCGTGATGCTGGCCAGCGCCGTGCGCGACTTCATCGCGGATTACGGCGTGGCGCCGGGCCGGCGCATCGTGGTGGTCACCACCAATGACGACGCCTATCGCACCGCGCTTGCCGCCCGCGCGGCGGGGCTGGACGTGCCCGTCATCGTCGACGCCCGCCCGGTGGCCGACGGCGCCCTGCCGCAGGCGGCGCGCGCGGCCGGCATCACCGTCCTGACCGGCGCCGGCATCGCCAAGGTCACCGGCGGCAAGCATGTCGAGGCCGTCATCCTCTGCGACCAGTCCGGCGAGGGGCGGCCCCTGCAGACCATCGCCTGCGACGTGGTCGCCATGTCGGGCGGCTGGTCGCCGGTCGTGCATCTCTACAGCCATTGCGGCGGCAAGCTGCTCTGGGACGAGGCGCAGTCGATGTTCCGCCCCGACCCCGACCGCCCGCCCTTGGGCGCGGATGGCAAGGGCAACGTGACCGCCACGGGCGCCGCCAACGGCGATCTGCGCTGCGCCGGCGCTCTGGAACGGCCCGAGGGCGCGACGCTGCCCGTCTGGGTCATGCCCGCCCGCGCGCCCTACAAGCTGCGCGCCAAGATGTGGCTGGATTTCCAGAACGACGTGAAGGTCACCGATGTCGAACTGGCCGCGCGCGAGGGCTATGCCTCGGTCGAACATACCAAGCGCTACACGACATTGGGCATGGCGACGGATCAGGGCAAGCTCAGCAACATCAACGGGTTGGCGGTGCTGTCCAAGGCGCTGAACCAGCCCATCCAGGCCACCGGCACCACCACCTTCCGCCCGCCCTACACGCCCCTGACGCTGGCCACCATCGCGGCCGAGGCCAAGGGCGACGCCTTCCAGCCCCTGCGCAAGACCCCGATGCACGGCTGGCACCAGGCCCAGGGCGCCAGCTTCGAGCCGGTGGGCCTCTGGCGCCGCCCCTATGCCTATCCGCGCGGGGCCGAGGATCGCCATGCCGCCGTCACCCGAGAGATCCTGGCCGTGCGCGGCGGCGTCGGCACGCTGGACGCCTCGACGCTCGGCAAGATCCTGGTCAAGGGGCCGGATGCGGGGCGGTTCCTCGACATGCTCTACACCAACATGATGTCCACGCTGCCGGTGGGCAAATGCCGCTATGGCCTGATGTGCAGCGAGAACGGCTTCCTGATGGATGACGGCGTGGTGGCGCGCCTGTCTGACGACAGCTGGCTCTGCCACACCACCACCGGGGGCGCCGACCGCATCCACGGCCACATGGAGGACTGGCTGCAATGCGAATGGGGCGATTGGAAGGTCTGGACCGCCAACCTGACCGAACAGTACGCCCAGATCGCCGTGGCCGGCCCCAAGGCCCGCGCCGCGCTGGAGCGCCTGCCCGGCACGATCGACCTGTCGCCCGGGGCACTGCCCTTCATGGCCTGGACCGGGGGCGAGATCGCCGGCATCCCCGCCCGCGTCTTCCGCATCAGCTTCTCGGGCGAACTCAGCTTCGAGGTCGCCGTCCCCGCCAGCCGCGGGCTGGAGCTGTGGGACCGCCTGCATGCCACTGGTCAGGACCTGGGCATCACCCCCTACGGGACCGAGGCGATGCATGTCATGCGCGCCGAAAAGGGCTTCATCATGATCGGGGACGAGACCGACGGCACCGTCATCCCGCAGGATCTGGGCCTCGATTGGGCGATCTCGAAGAAGAAGGCCGACTATATCGGCAAGCGCGCGCAGGCCCGCAGCCACATGACCGATCCCGAGCGATGGAAGCTGGTGGGGCTGGAAAGCCTGTCGGGCAAGGTCCTGCCCGACGGCGCCTATGCGGTGGCCCCGGGCCACAACCCCAACGGCCAGCGCCACACGCAGGGCCGCGTCACCTCCAGCTACCACTCGCCGGTGCTGGACCGGCCCGTCGCGATGGGGCTGGTGCGGCGCGGCCCCGACCGCATGGGCGAGGTGCTGGATTTCCCCATGCCCTCGGGCGAGGTGATGCAGGCCCGGATCGTCGATCCGGTCTTCTATGACAGCGAAGGGAGCCGGTTGAATGGCTGACACGCAGGACCTGACGCCGCTGGCCCTGATCACCCCGGTGACCGGCTTCGGAATGATCACGATCCGCGCCGATCTGGACCGCGCCGGCGAAGCCCTGGCCGAGGGGGCAGGGCTGGCCTTGCCGGACAGGACCGGCCTGACCACCGACGGGTCCCGCATGCTGGCCTGGATGTCCCCGGACGAGCTGCTTCTGGTGCTGCCTTTGGCCGAGCGGAACGAGGCCCTGCACGCCCTGACCCAGGCCCTGATGGGCGAACACGGGCTGGCCGTCGATGTCTCAGACGCCCGCGCGGTCTTCGACGTGACCGGGCCCCGTGCGGCGGATGTGATCGCCAAGCTGGCCCCGGTCGATGCCGCGATGCTGCCCGAGGGGCATCTGCGCCGCACGCGCCTGGCCCAGACCGCCGCCGCGATCTGGCGGATCCCGGGCGGCTTCCGCGTGACGGGCTTCCGCTCCACTGCCGATTACCTGCAACTGATCCTGACCAACGCGGCCCTGCCGGGCAGCGGGCTGGCGCCGCGCTGAGGACGGCCCTGCCTCCTGCATTGGTCCGCAAATATCCTCGGGGGTGAATTGGCCGGCACGGCCAAGAGGGGGCGCGAGCGCCCCCTTGCCGCACCCGCCCGCGCGACCCCGGTCGGAACCCCGCCCGCCCCCTTGCGTTGACCCTGCGAATGCGCGACCGTGCGCGCCGAACGATCTTCCAACCCTTTCGAAAGGACCGCAAAATGGCCTTCACCCTTCCCGATCTTCCCTATTCCCACGATGCGCTGGAAGCCGGCGGCATGTCCCGCGAGACGCTGGAATTCCACCACGACAAGCACCACAACGCCTATGTCACCAAGCTGAACGAGCTGGTCGCGGGCAGCGAATGGGACGGCAAGCCGCTTGAGGACATCGTCAAGGGCACCTACCAGAAGGGTGCCGTGGCCCAGAACGGCATCTTCAACAATGCCAGCCAGCATTGGAACCACGCCCAGTTCTGGGAGATGATGGGACCGAACCCCGGCGCCATGCCGCCGGAGCTGGAATCCGCGATCAAGGACAGCTTCGGCTCGGTCGAGGACTTCAAGAAGAAGTTCACCGAAACCGGCGTCGGCCAGTTCGGATCGGGCTGGGTCTGGCTGGTCAAGACGCCCGAGGGCGGGCTGGAGATCACCAAGACCGAGAACGGCGTGAACCCGCTCTGCTTCGGCCAGACCGCGCTCTTGGGCTGCGACGTGTGGGAGCACAGCTATTACATCGACTTCCGCAACGCGCGTCCGAAATATCTGGAAAACTTCCTGGACAAACTGGTGAACTGGGACAACGTGGCCGCCCGCCTCTGATCCCCACCGGACATTGACGTCAGATCGGCCCGTCGCACCTGCGTCGGGCCTTTCGCATGACCCCGCGCCGGCATTGGCTTTTCCGCGCGCCCCGGTATAAGACCACGGGAACGCAGAACGGATCAGACGACAGGCGGGCCATGGCCAATCAGAACGACAGTTTCATCGACGAGGTCACCGACGAATTGCGGCGCGACCGCCTCTACGGCGTCATGCGCCGCTATGGCTGGATCGTGATCCTGGTCATCCTGGCCATCGTCGGCGCCACAGCCTGGCGCGAATACAGCCGGGGCCAGGAACGGGCCGAGGCGCAGGCCTGGGGCGACGCGGTGCTGGCCGCCGAAGAGGGCGGCGATCCGGCGGCCCTTCTGGCGATCGACCCGCAGGGCTCGGCAGGGCGCGAGGCGCTGGCCGGCCTTCTGGCCGCGGGTCTTCAGGCCGACGAGCCCTCCGCCGCGGCCGAGGCGCTGCGCACGGTCGGGGGCGATCAGCCCCAAGGCGCGCTGGCCGAACTAGCCCAGCTGAAACTGGTGATGCTGGACGGGCCGAACATGGACCCCTCGACGCGCGACGAGATGCTGACGCGGCTGTCCCGCGCCGGTGCTCCGTTCGAGCTGCTGGCGCTGGAACAGAAGGCGGTCGCCCTGATCGGCGCGGGGCGGCCCGACGATGCGGTGACGCTGATCCGCCAGATCCAGGACAAGGACGGGGTGTCCCAGGCCTTGCGTCTGCGCCTGTCCGAGATGATGATCGCCCTGGGCGTCGACCCCGAGCCCGCCGACATGATGCCGCCCGACATGACGCCCGCCGACATGACGGCAGCCGAAATGACGCCCGCCGCGAACTGACGCGCGGACGGGAATGACTTCACGAGGAGAGAGGCCGGGATGACCGCCATGTTGCGACTGACCTTGGCGATGGCCGCCGCACTGGGACTTGCCGCCTGCGGCGAGCGTGACGTCATCCTGCCCGGAGAGCGTCTGGACCCCCTCGCCGTGACCTCGCCCGACGGGCCCGCCGTCGACGGCCCCCCGGGCATCACCGGCACGGCCCTGTCGCTGGCGGCCCCCGTGACCAATGCCGACTGGACCCATCGCGGCGGCAATGCCGCCCATTCCCCCGGCCATTCCGCCCTGGGGACCGCAGGCACGCGGCTGTGGTCCGCGCCCATCGGGCAGGGCGACAGCCGCCGTCACCGCATCACCGCCGATCCGGTCGTGGCGGGCGGTCGCATCTTCACGATGGACAGCCGCGCCCGGGTCACCGCGACGGCGCTGAACGGCGGCCGGGCCTGGTCCACCGACATCACCCCGCCGCTGGAGGATCCCGACAGCGCCTCGGGCGGCGGGCTGGCCTATGAGGCCGGGCGCATTTACGCCACCACCGGCTTCGGCGAACTGGTCGCGATGGATGCGTCCTCGGGCGCGGTGCTGTGGCGCCAGCGCGTCGAGGCCTCGATCGCCGGAGGGCCTGCGGTGCAGGACGGTGTCGTCTATGTCGCGGCGCGCAATGCCGTGGGCTGGGCGGTGCGGGCCTCGGACGGGCGGGTCCTGTGGCAGACCTCGGGGACGCCCTCGGGCTCGGGCGTGATGGGCGTGTCGGTGCCCGCCGTGCAGGGCGGGACGGTGATCTTCCCGTTCTCGTCGGGCCAGCTGCTGGCGGTCGACCGCGACAGCGGCCTGACCGACTGGAGCGCGCAGATCGCGGGCACCCGGCCGGGTCGATCCATCGCGGTGATCCGCGACGTGACCGGAGATCCGGTGATCTCGGGCGGGCGGGTCTATGCCGGCACCTCGTCGGGCCGCATGGATGCCGTCGACCTGGCGACCGGCCTGCAGGACTGGACGGCGCGCGAGGGCGCGACCGGCCCGGTCGTGGTGGCGGGCGGATCGGTCTTCGCGGTGAACGACCAGGCGCAGCTGGTGCGGCTGGATGCGGCGACGGGCGGGGTCGTCTGGCGCCAGCCCTTGCCCTATTACACCACCGACCGCGTGCGCCGTCAGGATGCCATCCATGCGCATTACGGACCGGTGCTGGCCGGGGGGAGGTTGCATGTCGCCTCCAGCGATGACACATTGCGCAGCTTCGATCCCGCCTCCGGCGCGCTGGTCGGTCAGGCGCAGATCCCCGGTGGGGCTGCCTCGGCCCCTGCGGTTGCCGGTCAAACCCTTTACGTCGTTGCCCGCAACGGCCAGTTGCATGCGTATAGATGACCTTCACACTCGCCATCGTCGGACGGCCCAATGTCGGCAAGTCCACCCTGTTCAACCGCCTTGTCGGCAAGAAGCTTGCGCTGGTCGATGACCAGCCCGGGGTGACCCGCGACCTGCGCGAAGGCGCCGGGCGTCTTGGCGACCTGCGATTCATCGTGATCGACAGCGCCGGCCTGGAGATGGCCGAGGATGACAGCCTGCAGGGCCGCATGCGCCGCCTGACGGAACGCGCCGTCGACGAGGCCGACATCTGCCTGTTCGTGGTGGATGCGCGCCTCGGCATCACCGCCGCCGACGAATATTTCGCCGAAATCCTGCGCCGCCGCGCGAAACACGTCATCGTCGCCGCCAACAAGTCCGAGGGCCGCGCCGGCGAGGCGGGCGCGATGGAGGCCTATGCCCTGGGCCTGGGCGAGCCCCTGCGCATCTCGGCCGAGCATGGCGAGGGGATGGACGATCTCTACCGCGTGCTGATGCCGCTCGCCGACCAGATCGAGGCCGACCGGCCCGCCCCCATCGAGGCGGTGACCGATCTGGACATCTCGGAGGCCGAGGCCGAATCGGGCGAGGGGGCCGAGGACTGGCGCCCGACCGAGGCGCGGCCCCTGCAGCTGGCCGTGATCGGGCGCCCGAATGCGGGCAAGTCGACGCTGATCAACAAGATCCTGGGGCAGGACCGGTTGCTGACCGGCCCTGAGGCCGGGATCACCCGCGATTCGATCAGCGTGACGACCGAGTTCATGGGCACGCCCATGCGGATCTTCGACACCGCGGGGATGCGCAAGCGCGCCCGCGTGACCGAGAAGCTGGAGAAGCTGTCGGTGGCCGACGGGCTGCGTGCCGTGCGCTTCGCCGAGGTGGTCGTGGTCCTGCTGGATGTCGAGATCCCCTTCGAGACGCAGGACCTGCGCATCGCCGATTTCGCCGAGACCGAGGGCCGGGCCGTCGTCATCGCGGTGAACAAGTGGGATACCGAGGACGACAAGTCCCACAAGCTGAACGAGATGCGCGCCAGCTTCGAGAAGCTCCTGCCGCAGCTGCGCGGCGCGCCGCTGGTGACCGTCTCGGCCAAGACCGGCAAGGGGCTTGACCGGCTGCACAATGCGGTCATCAAGGCGCATGAGGTCTGGAACCGCCGCGTGCCGACCGCGCGGCTGAACCAGTGGCTGGGCGCGATGACCGAAAGCCATCCGCCCCCGGCGCCGGGCGGCCGGCGGATCCGGTTGCGCTACATGACGCAGGTCAAGACGCGGCCCCCGGCCTTCATCGTCAAGGCCACGCATACGGACCAGATCCCGACCAGCTATCAGCGCTATCTGATCAACGGGCTGCGCGCCGATTTCGACATGCCGGGCACGCCGATCCGGCTGTTCTTCCGCGACCAGGGCGGGGAAAACCCCTTCAAGGCCAAGGCCACCAAGATCGTGCAGTCAGGCGCGCTGTCCAAGCACAAGAACCGCCAGAAGCCCAAGGGCAGCTGATCGATCGACAGCAAAGGGGGGCTGTCCGCCCCCCGTCCGGCCATGGGCCGAACTCCCCCCGAGGATATTTCGGCCAAGATGAATGTCAGCTGGCGGCGCGGACCAGCACGGCGGCCATGGCCGAGATGCCCAGGATCGCGGCCAGGGCGATCATCGGGTCGCTGCCCATCGTGGTCACGGTGAGCGCGCAGAAGGCCCAGATGAGGGCTGCGGAATAGCCGATGCTGGGGCCGATCCAGATCTGCGCCGCCATGCCCACCGCCGCGCCGGGCAGGATCGCCAGGGCCGAGATCGCCTGCAGGGGCAGCCCGAAGCGGTCCGAGATCAGCCCCGCCAGTGCTGCCGAAGTCATCGCCGTGGCCCAGCCCGCGAAGAACCCCACCGCCGGGCGGTGGCGACCGGCGGCGCGCCGGGCCGCCACGGTCGCGCAGAGCGCGCTGACGGCTGTGGCGACGGTCAGCAGCAACGGCTGGTCCAGCATCAGCGGCCAGGCGGCCGCGCAGAGCATCGCGGTCGTCGTCAGCGGCCAGACGCGGGGACGCCCCGCCCGTGACAGCGGCTCGTCGGACGGGTCCAGCCACTGGCCCACAGCATCCAGCAGCACCATCATCCAGACGCTGACCAGCAGCGCCCACATCAGCGGGTTGCCGGGGTTGAGATAGATCTGCGGGATGGACAGCACGACGCTTGGCCAGCCATGGGGCAGGTCGGGCCCGATCAGATGGTCGGCCCGGGCGGACAGCGGATCGGGGGCGCAGCAGGCATAGACCAGCCCGGCGGTCACGAAGATCGCCGAGGCCGAAATCTGCAGGAGGGTGCCGAGCCGTGTCATGCAGGCCAACGCGCGCCGGCAGCGGCAGTTTCCCGCCTCGCGCAATCCTGTCCGGCGCCAGATCCGAGGTCGGTTTTGGGGCCGGCTCTCAGGCCAGCGCCCCCTGCGCCGTCAGCCGCGTGGCGCCGCCCAGATAGGGATGCAGCGCCTGCGGCAACTGCACCGAGCCGTCGGCCAGCTGGCCGTTCTCCAGCACCGCGATCAGCGCGCGGCCCACGGCCAGGCCCGATCCGTTCAACGTATGCACGAATTCGGGCTTGCCGCCGCCCTCGGGCCGATAGCGGGCATTCATGCGCCGGGCCTGGAAATCGCCGCAATAGCTGACGCTGCTGATCTCGCGATAGCGGCTCTGGCCGGGCAGCCAGACCTCCAGATCATGGGTGATCCGGGCGCCGAAACCCATGTCGCCGGTGCACAGCACCAGCGTGCGATAGGGCAACTCCAGCGCCTCGAGCACCGCCTCGGCACAGCGGGTCATGCGATCGTGTTCGGCCAGGCCCGTCTCGGCATCGGTGATCGACACCATCTCGACCTTCTCGAACTGGTGCTGGCGCAGCATGCCGGTCGTGTCGCGGCCCGCGCTGCCCGCCTCGGAGCGGAAGCATTGGCTGTGGGCGACCATGCGGCGGGGCAGGGTGGCGTGATCGACCAGATCGCCATGCACGGTGTTGGTCAGCGTCACTTCCGATGTGGGGACCAGCCACCAGCCCTCGCGGGTCTGATAGCTGTCCTCGCCGAACTTGGGCAGCTGGCCGGTGCCCAGCATCATCTCCTCCAGGACCAGGACGGGGGTCCAGGTCTCCTGCAACCCGTGCCGGTCGACATGCAGGTCCAGCATGAACTGCGCCAGCGCGCGGTGGATGCGGGCGACGGCGCCCTTGAGGACCACGAAACGGCTGCCCGACAGTTTCGCGCCCAGTTCGAAATCCATGCCGGGGCGGACGCCCGCGATCTCGAAATGCTCGACGGGGGTGAAATCGGGCGTGGCGGGCGTGCCCCACCGGCGCAGTTCCACATTGTCGTTTTCATCGGCGCCGTCCGGGACGAGGTCCAAGGGCAGGTTCGGCACGCCAAGCAGCAGGTCGCGCAACTGGCCGTCCAGATCGGCGGCTTCGGCCTGCATCCCGGCGATGTCGGCCTTGGTCTTGGCCACCGACGCGCGCAGGCGGTCGAACTCGGCCTCGTCGCCGCGCGCCTTGGCGGCGCCGACCTCCTTGCTGGCGCGGTTCTGGTCGGCCTGCGCGGTCTCGGCGGCCTGGATGCGGGCGCGGCGGGCCTCGTCCAGCGACAGGATCTGCGCCGCCAGCCCGGTCAGGCCGCGGCGGGCCAGCGCGGCCTCGAAGGCGTCGGGATTGTCACGGATCGCACGGATGTCATGCATGGCGGCACCTTCACGGCAGATTGCGGTGCCGCCTGCCTAGCGCACCGCGTCCGCCGACAAAAGCCCGGCACGCGCCATCATCGCCGTCAGCACCGGATAAAAATGCGCCTGCCCGACATAGCCCTCGACCCGGCCCCTCTCGGTGCCTTGGGACAGCAGGATGAAGCTGGGGGTGATGCGGGGGCGGCGGTCCAGCGCCAGGCCGTCGGGATAGGGGCCGTCCACATCGACCTGGAACAGCGGCGCGGCGCGGCCTGCGACGGATGCGGCATAGCCCGGGC
Source organism: Paracoccus gahaiensis (assembly GCF_005048225.1). Taxonomy (GTDB): domain Bacteria; phylum Pseudomonadota; class Alphaproteobacteria; order Rhodobacterales; family Rhodobacteraceae; genus Paracoccus; species Paracoccus gahaiensis. Next base: position 66,436 of record NZ_SUNI01000016.1, on the reverse strand, counting down.
CGATCTCGGCCTGCCAGCGGCGGCAGTAATGGCAGCTGTCTGACCCGACCATCATCATCTGCCAGGGATGCGCCTGCCAGTCGGGTGCGGGGCCCTGTGCCCGCGCAAGGCCGGGCAGGATCGCTAGGGACAGCGCCGACAGGATCGCCAGACGTCGGGACATGGCGGGCATGGTCGGACTCCGCACAAGGGACTTTCCCGAATCTACGCGTGCGTCGGGCCGCGCACAAGTCTGGCGCGCACCAGCCCGGCGCGGACGGGGATTGCCGCCCGCGCCGGGCTGGTACACTCTGCCCCGGCAAACGTATCGGCCGGGCAATGAGGATGTAGGGCACGCGATGGACGATCTGCTGGCAGGCCTGACCGGGGGCGACCGCCGCGCCCTGTCGCGGGCGATCACGCTGGTCGAATCGACCCGCCCCGACCACCGCGCCCGGGCCGAGGCGCTGATCGCCGCGCTGCCCGACCGGCAGGCGCTGCGGATCGGCCTGTCGGGTACGCCGGGGGTCGGCAAGTCGACCTTCATCGAGTCCTTCGGGATGCGCCTGACCGACCAGGGCCTGCGCGTCGCGGTGCTGGCGGTGGACCCGTCCTCGGCCCGTTCGGGCGGCTCGATCCTGGGCGACAAGACGCGGATGGACCTGTTGTCGCGCAATCCCCGCGCCTTCATCCGGCCCAGCCCCTCCAGCGCGCATCTGGGCGGCGTCGCGCGGCGCACGCGCGAGGCGATCCGGCTGTGCGAGGCGGCGGGCCATGACATCGTGCTGATCGAGACGGTGGGGGTGGGCCAGTCCGAGACGCTGGTGGCCCAGATGTCGGACCTGTTCGTGCTGCTGCTGGCGCCCGCGGGCGGCGACGAGCTGCAGGGCGTGAAACGCGGCATCATGGAGATGGCCGACCTGATCCTGGTGAACAAGGCCGATGGCGACCTGCTGTCCACCGCCCGGCGCACGGTGGCCGATTACGCCGGTGCGCTGCGGCTGCTGCGCAAGCGGGTGCAGGACCCCGAGGGCTTTCCCAAGGCGCTGCCCGTCTCGGCCACGACCGGGGCGGGGCTGGACGAGGCCTGGGCGCAGATGCAGGCGTTGGCCGGGTGGCGGCGCGATCACGGCCATCTGGACCGCATCCGGGCAGGCCAGGCGCAGGACTGGTTCCTGTCGGAGCTGCGCCAGGGCCTGCTCGCGCAGTTGCAGACCCCCGCCGCCCGCCGCCGCATCGCGGATCTGGGCGGGCGCGTGGCCGAAGGCGCGGTGCCGCCAAGCGTGGCGGCGCGGCAGATGCTGGACTGGCTGGCCCATCCCGACGCCCCTTCGGATGTCCTGCCCGATTTGGCGCCCCAGGGGCCACGCGAATCGGTCAGGGTGGACGGGACAGGAGGCACCGGCGATGCGTGATCTGACCGACCATGACCGACTTTATGCGGCCCTGCTGGCGCGCGACCCGGCCTATGACGGGGTGGCGCTGGTGGGCGTCACCTCGACCGGGATCTTCTGCCGGCTGACCTGCCCGGCCAGGAAGCCGCGCCCCGAGAACTGCCGCTGGTTCGCGACGGCAGCGCAGGCCGCCGCCGCCGGGTTCCGCCCCTGCCTGCGCTGCCATCCCGGGGACGGGGTGCCGCCTCTGGTCGCGCAGCTGACCGCAGCCCTGGCCGCACGACCGGGGCATCGCTGGTCCGAGGGCGATCTGCTGGCCATGGGGCACGATCCCTCGACCGTGCGGCGGGTGTTTCGCCAGCATCTGGGGCAAAGCTTCCTGCAGATGGCGCGGGCGGCGCGGCTGCGACAGGGGATGGCCGCCCTGACACGGGGGGATGCGATGATCGAGGCGCAGCTGGAGGCGGGATTCGATTCGGCCTCGGGGTTCCGGGGGGCTTTCGCGCGGCTCTTCGGGCATCCGCCGCATCTGATGCGCGGGGCGTCCGATCTGCGCGCCGACTGGATCGACACTCCGCTTGGCGGAATGATCGCGATCGCCGACGACGCGGCGCTGCACCTGCTGGAATTCACCGACCGCAAGGCGCTGCCGCAGGGGCTGCGGCGGCTGTCGGCGCGGGCGGGCGGGCGCATCGGGCTGGGCCGGACCGCCGTCACCGACCGGACCGAGGCCGCGCTGCAGGCCTTCTTCGCAGGGCGCGAGGGTCGGCTGGACCTGCCGCTGCATCTGCACGGCACGCCCTTCCAGATGCGCGTCTGGCAGGAATTGCAGGCGATTCCCGCCGGACAGACCCGCAGCTATGCCCAGTTGGCCATCGCCATCGGCCGCCCCACGGCGGTCCGCGCGGTGGCGGCGGCCAATGGCGCGAACCGGCTGGCGCTGGTCGTGCCCTGCCACCGGGTGATCGGCACGAACGGCACGATGACCGGATATGCGGGCGGTTTGTGGCGCAAGGAACGGCTGATCGCGCTGGAACGGGCCTATGGCGCGGCCCCGGAATTGCCCCATGAGGCTTGACGCGGTCCTTCCGGCGCTGTAACCACCCGCGAACGGAATTCCGGGCGCTGCCTCGCGGCGCCCTTTCACATTGGGTCGACCCGGATCGGGAAAACCCGCATAGCCGAGACGAAGGAACACACCATGTCGCGCGTCTGCGAACTGACCGGCAAAGGCCCGATGAGCGGTAACAATGTCAGCCATGCCAACAACAGGACCCGTCGCCGGTTCCTGCCCAACCTGAACGAGGTCACCCTGCTGTCCGAGAAACTGGGCCGCGGCTACTCGCTCAAGATCTCGGCTGCCGCGCTGCGCTCGGTCGATCACCGCGGTGGTCTGGACGCGTTCCTGGCCAAGGCCAAGGATGCCGAGCTGTCGGACCGCGCGATGAAGATCAAGCGCGACCTGGTCAAGGCAGCCGCGGCGACCGCCGAAGCCTGATCCGACGCCTGTCCAATCCTGCATGGCCCTGCCGATCCGGCGGGGCTTTTGCATGTGGTTCGTGCGGGGCCTGCCCGCGCTGCGACCGATTGGCTGCTGACCCTGCCGCGCCCCCGGGCTAGATTGCCGCTCATGATCCGACCCTTGCCCCTGATCCTGATCCTTGTCGTGATGCTGACCAGCATCGGGCTGGGGGCTGCGCGGGGCACGGTGCTGTCGGGCGAGCAGATCGTGCTCTGCACCGGGCATGGCATCGTCACCATCGAGCTGCCCGGCGACCAGGGCAGCCGCACCCATCTGTGCCCCGACATGGCGCTGTCGATTCTGGCGGCGATCGGTCCCGCCGATGTGGCGCTGCCTTTGCGCGTGGCCCATGGTCAGGAGGCGCTGCCGGACCGGGGCGCGGGGCAGGGGTCCGAACGGCAGGGGCCGGTCCGGGTGAGGGACCCGCCGGGGGCGGGGCTTGCCTGACCCTTCCCTGAACGAATACCCAAGGATTTGACATGAAAACCCTGACCCTTGCCGCGATCGCGGCCCTTCTGCCCGTGACCGCGCTGGCCCATGACGGCATGCATATCAACGACGCCTATGTCCGCAGCACCAACCCCCAGGTGGGTGCGGTCTTCCTGCAGCTGGAAAATCACCGGCAGGTGCCCTGCACCCTGCACTCGGTGACCACCAAGGCCGCCGAGCGGGCCGAGCTGCACACCCATCTGGAAGAGGATGGCGTGATGAAGATGGGCCGGATCGAGGGCGGCATTCCAGTCGAACCCGGCCAGACCCATGATCTGGCGCGCGGGGGCGATCACGTCATGCTGCTGGGCCTGACCGATCCCCTGACCGATGGCGACAGCCTGACCCTCACCCTGGATTTCGGCGATTGCGGCACCGAAGAGGCCGAGGCCGTCGTCGACAACCAGCGCTCCCCCGAGGATGCGGCGGCGGCCTCGGAGGCCGATCCGCACGCCGGCCACTGACAGGTCCGGGGGCGGTCCCGCGCGGGGCCGCCCCCACCGCTTACCCGACCCGCGCGACCAGCTCGGCCGCGACCGGGCCCAGATGATCCACCAGCAGTTCGACGCCCGCCGCCGAGGGGTGAACCCCGTCGCGCAGCAGCAGAGGCCCCCGGTCGTCCGGGGCCACGGCGGCCAGCGGCGCGTAAAGATCGGCCAGCAGCAGCGCATCGTGGCGCGCGGCCAGACGCGGCCAGATCTCGGCCCAGCCCCGCCGCCATGCGGGATCGCCCGCCGGCGCGTGGATCCCCACCAGAAGCAGCGGTCGCCCGCCCGCACCCGCCGTGGTCAGGATCGCGTCCAGGTTCGCCTCGCCCTCCGCGGGCTGCCAGCCGCGCAGCATGTCGTTGCCGCCCAGCTCGACGATGACCGCATCGGGCCTGTGGCGACGCATCGAGAATGCGATGCGTACCCGACCGCCCGGGGTGGTGTCGCCCGACAGCCCTCCATCGATCAGCTGCGCGGGACGCCCGGCGGCGGCCAGCCAGTCTGACAGCTGCGGCACCAGCCCCTCGGTCCGGTTCAGCCCATAGCCCGCCGTCAGGCTGTCGCCGAAGCACAGGATGCGGGGCAGCGGGGCCGGCTGCGCCCAGCCCGGGCGGGCGAGGGGCAGGGTGGCGGTCAGCGCCAGAAGATGGCGTCGGGTCAGGGTCATGCGGCGCGCCTCAGGCGCAGGGCATTGCCCACCACGAAGACCGAGGACAGCGCCATCGCCCCCGCCCCCAGCATCGGCGACAGCTGCGGCCCGCCGAAGGGCACCAGCACCCCCATGGCGACCGGGATCAGCGCGACATTATAGGCGAAGGCCCAGAACAGGTTCTGGCGGATGTTGCGCATCACCGCCCGCGACAGGCGGATGGCGCGCACCACGCCGGTGGGATCGCCCGACATCAGCACCGCATCCGCCGATTCGATGGCGATGTCGGTGCCGGTGCCGATGGCGATGCCGGTCTCGGCGGCGGCCAGGGCGGGGGCGTCGTTGATGCCGTCGCCCACGAAGACGCTGCCGGGGCCCATCGCGCGGATCGCGGTCAGCTTGTCCTCGGGCGAGAGGCCCGCCTCGACCCGGCTGATGCCAAGCCGCGCGCCCACGGCCCGCGCCGTGGCGGGCAGGTCGCCCGACAGCATCACGGTCTGCAACCCCATCGCCTGCAGGGCGGCGACGGCCTTGGCCGATTCTGGGCGTTCGGGATCGGCCAGCGCGAAGCTGGCGACATGGAGGCCGTCCACGGCCAGATGCACCGGGGTCGCGCCCTCGGAGGCCGCCTTGTCAGCCTGGGTCATCAGGCCCGGGTCCGAGGTGATGCCTGCGGCCTCCAGCGCCGCGCGGTTGCCGATGCGCAGGGCCTGCCCCTCGACCCTGGCCGTCAGACCCTGGCCCGGTGCGGCCGTCACCTCATCCGCCGGGGGCAGGTCCAGGCCCTGCGCCTCGGCCAGGATGGCGGCGGCCAGGGGATGCTCGGACCGCGCCTCGGCGGCGGCGGTCAGCCGCAGGGCTTGGTCGCGAGTGATCCCCTCGGTCCAGATCGCGGTGACGCGGGGCCGCCCCTGCGTCAGCGTGCCGGTCTTGTCGAAGCCCACGATGCGGGCCGAGGCCAGCTTCTGCAGCGCATCGCCGCGCCGGAACAGCACGCCCAGCTGCGCGCCCCGCCCGCTGCCCACCATGATCGAGACCGGCACCGCCAACCCCATCGCGCAGGGACAGGCGATGATCAGGACCGAGACCGCCGCCACGACCGCATGGGCCAGATCGGGGCCGAAGCCCAGCCACAGCGCGAAGGTCAGCGCCGCTAGCGCCATGACCATGGGCACGAAGACCCGCGTCACCCGGTCGACCAGCGCCTGCACCGGCAGCCGCGCGGCCTGCGCCTCCTCGACCAGCGCCACGATGCGCGACAGGACCGTGTCCGACCCGGTCGCGGTGACGCGATAGGTCAGCGCGGAGAGGCCGTTGACCGTGCCCCCGGTCACCGCATCGCCCGGCACCTTGGCGGCGGGCACCGGTTCCCCGGTCAGCATGGATTCGTCGATCGGCCCCGAGCCTTCGGTCAGGATGCCATCCAGCGCGACGCGCTCTCCGGGGGCCAGCCGGACCAGATCGCCGGGGCGCAGATCGGCCACGGCGACCTTGACCGGCTGGCCGTCGCGCAGCGCGGTCGCCTCGTCCGGGGTCAGGGCCACCAGCGCGCGGATCGCGGCGCCCGCCTGTCCCTTGGCGCGGGCCTCCAGCCAGCGGCCGGTCAGGATCAGCGTGACGATGACCGCCGCCGCCTCGAACCAGACCTGCCGCGAGGCTTCGGGCACCAGCTGCGGCGCCAGCGTCACCACGGCCGAGAAGGCGAAGGCGGTCCCGGCACCAAGTGCGACCAAGCTGTTCATCTCGGGCGCGCCGCGCAGCAGCGCCGGGATGCCGGTGGTGAAGAACCGCCGCCCCGGCCCGGCCAGCACCGCCAGCACCAGGACCATCTGCGCCAGCCACAGCGCCTGCATCGGCACCAGATCGTGCAGCCAGTGGTGGAAGGCGGGGACCAGATGGCCGCCCATCTCGACCACGAAAACGGGCAGGGTCAGCAGGGCGGCGGTCAGCACCGCCCGGCGCAGCGCGGGAACCTCGTCCGGCGGCGGCGCGGCGGGGCCATCCTGCATCACGGTTGCCGGATAGCCCAGATCGGTGACGATCCGCGCCAGCGCCTGCGGGGTCAGGCCGGGGGCATGGGTCACCCGGGCCCGGTGGGTGGCCAGGTTCACCTGCGCCTCTGCCACGTCGGGGCGCGCCGACAGCGCCCGCTCCACCCGGCCGGAACACGAGGCGCAGCTCATCCCCTCGATGCTTAGCCGGGTGACGGGCAGGGTGGCGGGATAGCCCGCATCGGCCAGCGCCACCTGCACCTGCGGCAAAGTGGCGCCGTCCAGGGTCAGACGGGCCTGTTTCGTGACGGGATTGACCGAGATCTCGCCAAGGCCCGGCAGGGCGGTCAGCGCACGGGTGACGCGAGCGGCACAGGCGCCGCAGCTGATGTCGGGGATGGGCAGGTCAAGACGGGTCGTTGGGGTCATGGCAAGGGGTCTCCTCAAGGATGCGGGTCGGGCGCAGATCCTTCAGGGACGCGGGGGCGCCTGCGGGCGCAGGGGGGCCAGATCGGGCAGGTCGCGGCGGGTCGGGGCCGCAAGGTGCCAGTTCCGGTGAGGCCGGGGCAGGGGCACGGGCCGCGCCAGCCGGGGCCGGGCGGTCACGTGGCAGCGGCAGGCCCGGTCGCCCCGGCCCCGGCAGCGATGTGCAGGCCGGGTCGCCACGCGCCGGTCGGGTGCGCAGGCCTGGGGGGCGGAACGGGCATGGGGGCAGCTCATGAGCTCAAGATGTGGCCGCAGGGCCCCCCGGTCAAGCCCGCCGGGTCCCGAATGGCCCCGCAACAGCGTCGTGAGTTGCGGGCGGGGGCGGTTTGCCTGTATCCGGGGGAATAACGACAACCGGACGAGGACCCCGCCATGAACCGTCGTCAGATCATCTCCCTGGCCGCCCTGCTGGCCGCCGCCCCGGCGCTGGCGATGGCGCAGGCCGCCCCCGCCGCGCCCGCCGTCGCCGCGACCCCCGCGGTCGATCCCTATGCGCCGGTCGAGGTCGCCATCCGCGACGATTTCGAGGTCGGCAGCATCGTCGTCGTCAGCCGCGACTTCTTTCTGTACCACGTGACGGCGCCGGGCCGGGCGGTGCGCTATGGCGTGGCCGTGGGCACGGCAGAGCTGGTCTGGAAGGGCAAGGCCACCATCGGGCGCAAGGTCGAATGGCCCAGCTGGCGCCCGACCAACGACATGATCGAGCGCAACCCCGACGCCTATCAGCAATATGCCGACGGCATGCCGGGTGGGCCGCAGAACCCCCTGGGGGCCCGCGCGCTGTACCTGTACGATGATCGCGGCAACGACACCGCGATCCGCATCCACGGCACGACGCAACCCGGCTCGATCGGCCAGGCCGTGTCGAACGGCTGCCTCAGGATGCGCAACGAGGCGGTGATCAGCCTCTTCGACCAGGTGCCGCTCGGCACGCCCGTCTACGTCTTCTGACCTTGTCGCTGCGACTGGCCGGCCTGTCGGACCCCGCGCTGGCGGGGTTCGACCAGATCATCGACGTGCGTGCCCCCGCCGAATTTGCCGAGGATCACCTGCCGGGCGCGATCAACCTGCCCGTGCTGGATGACGAGGAACGCGCCCGTGTGGGCACGATCTACAAGCAGGTCTCGCCCTTCGACGCCCGCAAGATCGGCGCGGCGCTGGTCGCGGCGAACTCGGCCCGCCACATCACCGGCACGCTGATGGACCGGGGCGGCGCGTGGCGTCCCCTGGTCTATTGCTGGCGGGGCGGGCAGCGCTCGGGCAGCTTCGCCACGATCCTTGGCCAGATCGGCTGGCGCGTGGGCCGGATCGAGGGCGGCTACAAGGCCTGGCGCGCGCTGGTGGTCGACCGGGTGCAGAACGGCCCGGTGGCGTCACCGGTGGTGGTGCTGGACGGCAATACCGGCAGCGCCAAGACCGCGATCCTGCAGCGGCTGGCCGCGCGGGGGCATCAGGTGATCGACCTGGAGGGGCTGGCCAACCATCGCGGCAGCCTGTTCGGCGCCATGCCCGGCGGCCAGCCCAGCCAGAAGATGTTCGAGGGACGCCTGGCCCTGGCGATGGAGGGGCTGGACCCCGCCCGCCCGGTGCTGGTCGAGGCCGAGAGCAGCCGCATCGGCGTCGTCAACGTCCCCAAAGCGATGTGGCAGGCGATCTGCGCCGCGCCGCGCCTTCAGATGCAGGTGCCGGTCGAGGCCCGCGCCGCCTTCACCGCCGCCAGCTATGGCGACATGGTCGAGGATCCCGCCCGCGTGGCCGGCATCCTGGACCTGCTGGCGCCCCTGCATCCCGCCGAGCGGCTGGAGGACTGGCGCGCGATGCTGGCCCGGCAGGACTGGCAGGCTCTGTCCGAGGGGCTGCTGCGCCACCATTACGACCCGCGCTATCAGCGCCACCGGATGCGCCACGAGGACGGGCGCGGCGGGACCGTGGTTCTGGAGACGCTGGTGGATCTGGACGCCGCCGCCGGCGCCATCGAGGCCGGGCTGGGGCGCTTGGGCGGCTGAGGGCGGCGCTTGTGGCGGGCCTTGATGCCTCCGGCGGGGATATTTATGGACCGCCGCAGGGGGCGGGTCCTCAGGCGGCGTCGCGGAGGAAGCGGCGCAGCAGGCGCTCCAGCTTGGCGGCGCCCAGGGGGGCCATGGCCTTGGTGTGGTCGTGGCTGATCGCCTCGTCCGAGAGGCCCGCGCCCATGTTGGTGATGACCGAGATGGCCGCGCAGCGCAGGCCCAGGAAGCGCGACAGGATGATCTCGGGGACCGTCGACATGCCGACCGCGTCGGCGCCCAGGATGCGGGCGGCGCGAATCTCGGCCGGGGTCTCGAAGCTGGGGCCCGAGAACCAGCAATAGACGCCCTCGGGCAGGTCCACGCCCTCGGACTGCGCCGCAGCCGAGAGGGCGGCGCGCATCCGGGTGTCATGGGCGTCGGTCATGGGGACGAAGCGGGCGTCGGTCGCCTCTCCGATCAGGGGGTTGGTGCCTGCGAAGGCGATGTGGTCGTTGAGCAGCATCAGCCCGCCCGTGGGGATGTCGGCGCGCAGCGAGCCCGCCGCATTGGTCAGGATCAGTCTTTCGCAGCCGAGCGCGGCCAGGGTTTCCAAGGGCAGGCGCATCGCATCCGCCCGACCCTGTTCGTAGTAATGCGACCGACCGCCGAAGACGGCGACGCGCTTGCCCTCCAGCTCGCCGATGACCAGCTGGGGGACATGGCCCGAGACGCCCGCATGGGGAAAGCCCGGCAGGTCGTCATAGGGGATCGCCACGCCCTGAACCTGCGCCGCCAGATGGCCCAGGCCCGAGCCGAGGATCAGCCCGTACTCGGGCGCCTGATCCCCGGCGCGCGCGCGGATCAGGGCGGCCAGCTCAGCGCTCCTTGACATAGGGCTCTCCTCCGGCGCGGGGGGGGATGGCGCGGCCCACGAAACCCGCGAGGATGATCACCGTCAGGATATAGGGCAGCGCGTTCATGAACATCGACGGCACCACCACGATCCCCAGATCGAGGTTGGGATAGAGGTTGGCGATCGCCTCGAGAAGGCCGAAGAGGAAGGTCGCGAAGAGCGCCTGCCAAGGCCGCCACTTGGCGAAGATCAGCGCGGCCAGCGCGATGAAGCCGCGGCCTGCCGTCATCTCCTTGACGAAGCCCGCCGAGAGGCCGGTGGCCAGATAGGCGCCCGCGATGCCGCAGAGGATGCCCGCGATGGCCACCGCCGTGTAGCGCAGCCGCGTGACCGAGATGCCCGCCGTGTCGACCGAGGCCGGGTTTTCACCCACCGCCCGCAGCCGCAGCCCGAAGCGCGTGCGGTAGAGCACCCACCAGGTGATCGGCACCATCGCGAAGGCCACATAGACCAGGATCGTCTGGCCCGAGATCAGGCCCGAATAGATCGGTCCCAGCAGCGGCACGTCCGCCACGGCCTCGGCCCCGGGCAGGGTGATCGGGCCAAACCGGCCGTCGCCGGTCAGGGCGGGCGTGCGGCCGCCGAGGCCGAAGGCGTTCTGCCCGATCAGCACCGTCAGCCCCGAGGCCAGGAAGTTGATCGCCACGCCCGAGATCAGCTGGTTGCCCATGAAGGTGATCGAGGCCAGCCCGTGGATCAGCGACAGGGCCAGCGACCCGCCGATGCCCGCCGCCAGCCCCAGCCAAGCGCTGCCGGTGATGTAGGCGACCGAGGCGGCGGTGAAGGCCGCCATCAGCATCTTGCCCTCCAGCCCGATGTCGAAGACGCCCGCGCGTTCCGAATAGAGCCCCGCCAGGCAGGCCAGCAGCAGCGGCGTCATCAGGCGCAGCGCGCTGCCGATGCCCTGCTGGGCGGCGGCGCCATCGGCCAGTGCCCAGAAAACGCAGATCCCCAGCACCAGGATCGCGATCAGCGATTCGCGGATGTTCATTTCACCGCCCCCCGGCTGGTGCGGCGCATGGTCAGGAACAGCCGCTCCAGCGGCATCCGCACCATGTTGTCCAAGGCTCCGGTGAAGAGGATCACCAGCGCCTGGATGACGATGATCAGCTCGCGCGGGATCGAGGTCCACAGGGCCAGCTCTCCGCCGCCCTGATAGAGGAACCCGAACAAGAGCGCCGCTAGCAGGATGCCAAGCGGGTGGTTGCGGCCCATCAGGGCCACCGCGATGCCGATGAAGCCCGCGCCCTCGACCGCGTTCAGGACCAGACGTTCCGCCTCGCCCATGACGTTGTTGATGGCCATCATGCCCGCCAGCCCGCCCGAGATCAGCATGGCGATGACGGTGATGGTGACCGGGTTGATGCCGGCATAGACGGCGCCCGGCTCGGACCGCCCGAAGGCGCGGATCTGATAGCCAAGCCGCGTGCGCCAGATCAGCACCCAGATCAGGAAGCAGGCCGCCAGCGCCACCAGGAAGGTCACGTTGACGGGCGAATTGCGGCCCCAGTCAAACCCCATCGCGGCGGCGATGTCGGTCAGGGCGGGCAGGTTGGTCGCCTCGGGAAAGCGGGCCGAGGCCGGGTCCATGCTGCCCACCGGGCGCAGCTGGTTGACCAGCACATAGTTCAGCAGGGCGGCGGCGATGAAGTTGAACATGATCGTCGTGATCACGATATGGCTGCCGCGCTTGGCCTGCAGGAAGGCGGGCAGGAAGGCCCAGGCCGCGCCGAAGGCCGCAGCCCCCACCATCGCCACCGGCAGGGCGATCGCCCAATGCGGCAGCGGCAGGTACAAAAGCACCAGCGCGACGCCCAGGCCCCCCATCGCCGCCTGACCCTCGCCGCCGATATTGAAGAGACTGGCGTGATAGGCGACCATCACGGCCAGCCCGGTGAAGACAAAGTTCGTCGCGTAATAGAGCGTGAATCCCCAGCCATAGCTGGAGCCCAAGGCGCCCTCGACCATCGTGGTCAGCGCCATCCAGGGGCTTTCCCCGATGGCCAGGATCACCAGCGCCGAGATCCCCATGGCCAGGATCAAAGAGATCAGCGGCGTCAGGATCACGTCGGCCCATTTCGGCATCTTGTCCATCAGGCGCGTCCTTGTGGCAGGTCATGGGCGACCTCGGGCGGAATGCCGGCCTCGGCAGGGGTGTGGTCGGTGTCGGTGATGCCCGCCATCAGCAGGCCCAACTCGCCCGTGGTGGTCTGGCCGGGCAGGCGCTCGCCCATGATGCGGCCGTCGAACATCACCGCCACGCGGTCGGACAGCGCCAAAATCTCGTCCAGCTCGACCGAGACCAGAAGGATCGCCTTGCCCGCATCGCGCAGCGCCACGATCTGCTTGTGGATGAACTCGATCGCGCCGATATCGACGCCGCGCGTGGGCTGGCCGATCAGCAGCAGGTCGGGATTGCGCTCGATCTCGCGCGCCACGACGATCTTCTGCTGGTTCCCGCCCGAGAAGTTGCGCGCCGCCAGATGGCAGTCGCGGGGTCGCACGTCGAAGCGCTCCATCTTGGCCTGCGCGTCGCGGCGGATGGCGTCATTGTCCATCAGCCAGCCCTTGTTGAACTCGGGCGCGTCATGCCAGCCGAAGGCCACGTTCTCCCATGCGGTGAAATCCATGATCAGCCCCTCGACCTGACGGTCCTCGGGGATATGGCCCACGCCGTCGCGGCGCCGCTGGCCCGCGTCGCAGCCCGATCCCGACAGGGGCAGGGGGGCGCCGTTCATGCGCACATCGCCCCCGACCTTGGCGCCCTTTTCGGGATACCCGCCCAGGATCTCCAGCAGCTGCGTCTGGCCGTTGCCGCTGACCCCCGCGATGCCCAGGATCTCTCCGGCGCGGATGTCCAGGCTGATGCCGCGCAGGCGCTCGACGCCCTCGGCATCGCGCATTGTCAGGTCGCGGACCTCGAGCACCGGGGCCTGGGGCCGCGCCGGGGTCTTGTCCACGTTCAGCAGGACCTTGCGGCCCACCATCAGCTCGGCCAGCTGCTCGGGGCTGGTCTCGGACGTCTTGACCGAGGCCACCATCTCGCCCCGCCGCATGACCGAGACGTTGTCGGTGATCTCCATGATCTCGCGCAGCTTGTGGGTGATCAGGATGATCGTCTTGCCCTCGGCCTTCAGCCCTTCCAGGATGCGGAACAGGTGATCGGCCTCGGCCGGCGTCAGCACGCCCGTGGGCTCGTCCAGGATCAGGATGTCGGCCTGCCGGTACAGCGCCTTGAGGATCTCGACCCGCTGCTGGTGACCCACGGAGAGGTTCTCGACCGTCTCGTCGGGGTCCACGCTCAGCTGATAGTCGGCGGCCAGCTGCTTCAGCACGCCGCGCGCCTTGGACAAAGACGGGCGCAGCAGGGCGCCGTCCTCGACCCCCAGAATGACGTTTTCTAGCACGGTGAAGTTCTGCACCAGCTTGAAATGCTGGAAAACCATGCCGATGCCCGCGCGGATCGCGGTCTGGCTGTCGGCGATGGTGATCGCCCGACCGCCCACCAGGATCTCGCCCGCATCGGGCTTGTAGAAGCCGTAGAGGATCGACATCAGCGTCGACTTGCCCGCGCCGTTCTCGCCGATGATGCCGTGGATGGTGCCCTTGGGCACGGTCAGATTGATGTCGCGGTTCGCCTGAACCGCACCGAATGCCTTCGAGATGCCGCGCAGCTCGATGGCAGCGGGGGCGGCCGCAGCGGGCCGCCCCCCCATCGCATCGCCTGCTGTGGTCATCAGGACGCCGGGCAGGTGTTGTCGGTCATGTAGTCATGGACCGCGACCTCGCCCGAGGCGATGCCCGCCTTGGCCTCGTCCACGGCGGCCTGCATCTCGGCCGTCACCAGATCGGCATTGGACTCGTCCACCGCCACATCCACGCCTTCGGCGGCCAGATCCATGACCCGGATGCCCGGCTCCAGATCGGCGCCCGCCACGAAGGCCTCGTAGACGGCATTGTCCACGCGCTTGACCATCGAGGTCAGCACCTGCCCCGGATGCAGCGCGTTCTGGTTGCTGTCCACGCCGATGGACAGGATGCCCTCGTCGGCGGCGGTCTGCAGGATGCCGATGCCGGTGCCGCCGGCCGCCGCATAGATGACGTCCGCGCCCTGCGAGATCTGGGCGCGGGTCAGCTCTCCGCCCCGCACCGGGTCGTTCCAGGCGGCGGGCGTCGTGCCGGTATAGTTGATCAGCACGCTGCCCTCGGGCTGGACCGACTTGAAGCCTTGGGCAAAGCCGCATTCGAACTTGTGGATCAGCGGGATGTCCATGCCGCCGATGAAGCCCACGGTGCCGCTGTCCGAGGCCATGCCGGCCATGATGCCCGCCAGATAGCTGCCCTGTTCCTCGGTGAAGACGACCGACTGCACGTTCGGCGCCTCGACCACCATGTCGATGATCGCGAATTTCGTATCCGGGTAATCGCCCGCCACCTGGGTCAGCACGTCGCCGAAGGCAAAGCCGGTCATGACGATCGGGTTCGATCCCGATTCCGCCAGACGGCGCAGGGCCTGCTCGCGCTGCGCCTCGGACTGCATCTCCAGCTCGCGATAGGTGCCGCCGGTTTCCTCGACCCACCGGGCGGCGCCGGTATAGGCCGCCTCGTTGAAGGACTTGTCGAACTTGCCGCCCAGATCATAGATCAGGGCCGGGTCGGCCAGGGCCGCGCCCGCCGTCAGACCGGTCAGGGCCGCACCCGCCAGAAGCGATTTCATCAGGGACATCAAGGAACCTCATCCTGTTTTTTCACGGGCGATTCAACGGGCCCGCCGATGGCCCGATTAGGGCGCATCGGTCGGGGTCGGTCAACCGCCTTCTTGGGTGGCACGCAGCGTCAGGCGCATCACGATCGCATCCGTCGCAGGGCCGTAATATCGCCTCCGCGTGCCGGCTTCCACCCAGCCCGTGCCCGCATAGAGGCCCCGGGCCGCCGGATTGTCCGCCGCCACCTCCAGAAAGGCCGTCGCTGCCCCCATCTGCCGCGCCCTGCCTGCGAACGAGGCAATCAGCCGCCGCCCCAGCCCCGCGCGCCGAGCCTCGGGCGCGACCGCAAGCGTCAGCAGTTCCGCCTCGTCCGCGACGGTGCGGCCTAGCAGGAAGCCCTGGGGCAGTGTCAGCAGGAAGCAGCCGGGCAGGGCGATGAGGCTGTCGAACTCCGCCGCCGACCAGGGCCGGGGCCGCGTGAAGCAGCGCGCATGCAGCAGGGCCAGCGCCTGCGCAGAGGGGTCAGGGCCGAGGGGGGCCTGAGAGGTCGGCGCCGCTGGCGGAAGGTCTTGCCCGTCCGTGTCCGGGCGCATGTCGGGCGGCCTCACGGCAGGATGACCGGAGGCGCCTCGCGGGCGGGGGCTGCGTCCGCCGGGCGCAGATAGCGAGGCGCGGGGCGCGGCTGCGGCCGGTCGCAGCGCAGGGCCGCCAGGCGCGCCACGCCCTCGGCGATGCCCACCACCGGCTCCGCCGGCGCGGGGCCGGGCGGCAGCGCGCCGGTCGCAGCCTGCTGCGGCCGGCCCTCCGCCTCGCCCTCCTGCGGGCCGGTGAAATCCTGCCAGATCACCTCGCCGCCCCGACCGGGGATCACCACCCGGCAGGGCCGCGCCAGACCCCAGGCCAGCGCCTCGGGGGCGCCCACCCCGATGGACGGGATGCGCAGCGCCAGCGCCAGCCCGCGGGCCGCCGCGACGCCGATCCGGATGCCGGTGAAATTGCCCGGCCCGGTGCCGACCCCGATCGCGTCCAGATCGCGCCAGCCCAGACCCGCACCGGCCAGCATCTCCTCCATGAGCGGCATCAGCCGTTCGGCCTGCCCCTTGGCCATGTCCTCGTGGCGGGTGGCGATCAGCACGTCGCCCCGCAGCAAAGCGGCCGCGCAATGCGCGGCCGATGTGTCAAAGCCCAGAACGATCCGGTCAGGCAACGGGCCGGACCTCGACCACCTCGGGGATGTAATGGCGCAAGAGGTTCTCGATCCCCATCTTCAGCGTCAGGGTCGAGGAGGGGCAGCCCGCACAGGCGCCCTGCATGTGCAGATAGACGATGCCCCGGTCGAAGCCGTGGAAGGTGATGTCGCCGCCATCCTGCGCCACGGCGGGCCGCACGCGGGTGTCCAGCAATTCCTTGATCTGCACAACGATCTCGGCATCGGGTCCGGCCTCATGCGAGGCGTGCCCGGCGCTTTCGGGGGCCGCGCCCTCGATGGCGGGGGCGCCCGACTGGAAATGCTCCATGATCGCGCCCAGGACCGAGGGCTTCAGATGATCCCAGGCCGCGCCGTCCGCCTTGGTCACGGTCACGAAGTCGCGGCCCAGGAACACCCCGGTCACGCCCTCGACGGCGAAGATCCGCCGCGCCAGGGGCGAGGAGGCTCCGGTGTCGGGCGAGGGGAAATCGGCGGTGCCGCTGCCCAGCACCGATTCACCGGGCAGGAATTTCAGGGTCGCGGGGTTCGGCGTCGTCTCGGTCTGGATGAACATGGGGGCGCTCCTTTGATCCCTGATATGGCCATCGGGGGCCCTCGGGTCAAGCCGCGCCGCCCCTCAGGTGATCGCTTCCAGCCGGTCCTTGGACAGGTCGCCCGGGACCAGGGTGATCGCGCAGGGCAGGCTTGCGGGATCGCGCATCAGCCGGGTCAGCACCGGATTGGTGCTGCTTTTATCGGCAGACAGCCCCAGCACCACGACGCCGATCTCGCCATCCTCGGTGATCTGCGCCAGCAGCGCCTCGGCGGTGTCTCCCTCGCGGATGATCAGCTCGGGCTCGATCTTGGGGCGCGAGCGCATCCACTTGGCGAAGACCTCGAAATGCGCCTCGATCCGCTCGCGCGCCTCGGCCCGCATCACGTCGGCCACACCGAAGCCATGCTGGATCTCCTCGGTCGGGATGACCGACAGGATCACCACCGCGCCCTCGGATTTCGCTGCCCGCATCGCGGCGAAGCGCATCGCGTTCAGGCATTCCCGGCTGTCGTCCAGAAGGACCAGAAATTTCCGCATTGCTCTCGGCGCCGTCCCTTGTCTGTACCTTGGGACAGTGGCCGATGTGCCATGCCCGCGCAAGGGAGTGCGCGCCTTTCCGCCGGGGCGGTTTCCAATCCAGCCAAGCTGTGCTAGCGCCGGGAAGGCCCCAAGGGCCACTCCAAGCAGCAAGGCGGGCAGAAGTCGTGACGATCCACCATGATTGGGACAATACGGACGCGACGCAGCTGCGGGCGCTGACCTCACCCAAGATGGCGTGGTTCATCGGCGAGGCGAAGGCGCCCGGCATCAATCCGATGCCCCGCTCCAAGCGCGCTTTCGACATCGCCCTCGCGCTGCTGCTGCTGATGCCCCTGTCGCTGGTGATGCTGAGCGTGGCGGGGCTGCTGCTGATCCTGCAGGGCCGCCCGATCCTCTATGCCGCCCACCGGATGCGCGCGCCGAACCAGCCCTTCACCCAGTGGAAGTTCCGCACCATGCTGTGCGAGGAGGACGATTTCGGCGCCACCGGCGCGCACAAGCACTGGCGTATCACGCCGATGGGCCGCTTCCTGCGCCGCTCGCGCATCGACGAGCTGCCGCAGTTGTTCAACATCCTCTTCGGCGACATGAGCTTTGTCGGCCCCCGCCCGCCGCTGCGCGAATATGTCGAGCGTTTCCCCGCCGTCTATGCGCAGGTGCTGCATTCGCGCCCCGGCGTCACCGGCCTCGCCACGCTGATCTATCACCGCCACGAGGACCGGATCCTGGCGCGCTGCAAGTCCGCCGCCGCGACCGAGGCCGCCTATTACCGCCGCTGCCTGCCCGCCAAGCTCAAGATCGACCTGATCTATCAGCGCCATCGCAGCATGCGGCTGGACCTGTGGATCCTGTGGAGCACGCTCAAGATCGTGATCTCGCGCAAGGACGAACGCCCGCGCCGCCGCCGGGGCGCGCAGACCTATCTGCCCGTCGGCCCCTCGCCGCGCGCCCGCAAGTCGAACGGATCGCGCGGGTAACCCACCCCGGTCAGGTACAGCCCCTGCGGCGGGCAGACCGGACCGCAGGCCGCGCGGTCGCGCGCCGCCAAGGCCTCGGCCACCCGCGCGGGCGGCCATGACCCCGCGCCCACCCGCTCCAATGTGCCCACGATCGAGCGCACCTGATTGTGCAGGAAGGACCGCGCCCGCAGCGAGAAGCGGTATTCCACCCCCTGCGGGACCTCGGCCGTCTCGATCCGGATCTCGTCCAGCGACTTGACCGGGCTCGCCGCTTGGCACAGCGAGGACCGGAAGGTGGTGAAATCGTGCCGCCCGATCAGATGCGCCGCGCCCGCGCGCATCGCGTCCACGTCCAGCGGGTTCAGCACCTGCCAGACCCGGCCCTTCAGATGCGTCACCGGCGCCCGCCGCGCCACCAGCCGGAACAGATAGCGCCGCTCCTGCGCCGAAAACCGGGCGTGAAAGTCATCGTCCACCCGCGCCGCCTGCAGGATCGCCACGGGGGCGGGCTTCAGGTGCCAGTTCAGCGCCTCGGACAGGCGGAACGGATCCCAGTCCCGGTCCAGATCGGCATGGGCCACCTGTCCCGTCGCATGCACGCCCGCATCGGTGCGCCCGGCGGCGGCGATGCGGCGCCCGGCAAAGTTCGGGTCCAGCCGCGCCAGCGCCGCCTCCAGCGCGCCCTGCACCGAGGGCTGGTCGGCCTGCGCCTGCCACCCGGCGAAGGGGGCGCCGTCATATTCGACCTGCAGGGCAAAGCGCGGCATCAGTCGCGCGGAACCTTCGGCGCGGGGATGGGCATGCGCAATAGCTCGTCCAGCGTCTGCGCCTCTTGGCTCTGCAAGGCGGGGCGATCCTCGGGGGCGACGCGGGTCGCGGCGCCCGTCAGCCCCTCGCGGGCCAGACGGTCGCGCAAGACCGACATCTCGATGTCCAGCGCATCGCGGTCGCCATCCAGCAGCCGGTCCGCGACCGCGATGAAATCCTTTTCCAGATCGTCCAGAAAGGTCTCGTAGGCGGCGCGGGTCTGCCGGTCCTGGGTCTGCGCATACAGGTCGGCAAAGCGGATCGTCGCATCGCGGGCGCCCGACAGATAGACCCCCAGATAGCGCCGGGCCGAGGCCAACCCGCCGGGATTCTCGCGCACCCGGTCAAAGAGATGCCGCACGCTGGCGTCGAACTCGGCCACCCGCGCCTCCAGCCGCCGGTCGCCGCTGCGCGCGATGGCCTCGCGCATCTGCTCCAGATGGCCCTCGGCCTCGTCGATCATCGTCTCGGCGCGGCCCTGCTGGAAGCTGTCGACGTTCTCGCGGCCCTTGTCGCGCCAGGGGTCCAGCCCGAAGGACAGCTGGTGCAGCGCCAGCCCCGCCGCGCCGATCAGCCCGGCTTCGGCCCAGACCCCCGGCTCGGCGGCGCCCAAGCCAATGCCCAGGGCGGCCGTGACCCCGCCGAACAGCTTCCTGGGGATGGCCGGGCGCTTGGCCACGCGGCGGGCCTGATAGGCCGCCTGCGCCACCAGCCCCTCGCGGGTCATGTACATGCCGCTGGCCACCAGCCCGAAGGCCGCCAGATCGGTGACCATGCCGGTGGCCCCCTGGAAGAACGCCCCCAGCAGGAAGGGCGAGGCCGCCAGCGTGATCCATTTCGGCCGCCCCTCATGGGGATGGCGCGGCGTCGGCGGCAGGGCCGGGCGGGGCGGTGACCCCGGCAGGTTGTTCTTCAGCAGGTTCTCGGGCGAGAACCGCCCCGTGATGCGCTTTGCCATGATGCCCTCAGCCCGCGCCCGCCATCGAGGCATAGAGCGTCAGCAGCAGCAGCAGGTAAAAGCTCAGCCGACTTCCGGCATTGCGTGACATGGGCATCCTTTCGCGGGGCGTGCAGGCCCTTATATCGGCATCCCGGCGGCGATTTCAAACGGGCGGCGGAAAGAGCCGGTCCAGCGCCGCCGCCAGCGGCCCGTCATCGTCCAGAGCCAGCCGCACGGGCAGGGCCATGACCTTGGACCGGAAGGCGCGGGGCAGGCGGGCGGCGTCCTTTTCGGTGGTGACCAGCTGGGCGCGCGCACGGCGGGCCTCGGTCTCCAGCCGGGTCAGCAGGGCGGGGGTGAAGGGCTGGTGATCCTCCAGCCCCTCGGCACGCACGATCTCGGCGCCCAGGGACTGGAGCGTGGCGAAGAACTTCTCGGGATGGCCGATGCCCGCGAAGGCCAGCACCCGGTGGCCGCGCCAATCGAAGCCCATCTGCAGGGGCGCCAGATGGCCGCGCAGATGCGGCGTCGCGCCCGGGGGCGGGGCGAAGCCCGCCTGTGCCGTGGGCGGGCCGATGGACAGCAGCAGGTCGGCGCGCGCCAGCCCCGGGACCACCGGTTCGCGCAGGGGGCCCGCGGGCAGGCACAGCCCGTTGCCGAAGCCCTTGGCGGCATCGACCACGACCAGCGACAGATCATGGGTCAGCGCCGGATCCTGGAACCCGTCATCCAGAAGGATCGCCTGCGCGCCTTCGGCAACCGCCGCCCGGGCGCCGGCCAGCCGGTCGTCCGAGACCCAGACCGGGCCGAAGGCCGCCATCAGCAAGGGTTCGTCCCCGGTCAGGGCAGCGTCATGGGTGCGTTCCTCGACCCGCAGCGGCCCCTTGGCCGAACCGCCATAGCCGCGCGAGACGACATGCACCGCCACCCCGCGCGCGGCCAGCGCCATCTGCAGGTGGATGACCGTCGGCGTCTTGCCGGTGCCGCCCGCATTCAGGTTGCCCACGCAGATCACCGGCACGCCGACCCGCGCCCAAGCGCCTTGCGCCAGGCGGCGGGCGGTGGCGCGGGCATAGACGGCGCCCAGAGGCGCCAGCAGGCGCGCCCGCAGGCTGGGCGGGCGCAGGAACCAGAAGCCGGGGGCGCGGGTCATGCGGGCAGGCTTTCGCGGGCCGGACCTGCGGGGCGGGGCGCGTCGATCGCGGCCAGGACCCTCTCGGCGATGCGGATCGCCACATCCGCCCCGCCGGTGCTGACCGTCCAGGCATTGCTGGCCAGCGTGGCGATGGGAACGGGCTGGGTCAGATCGGCGATGGCTTGGCACAGGTCCTCGGGGCCGCGCACCTGCCGGGCGGCCTGGGCACCGTCCAGCTGCTGCCATTCGGTGCGGAAGGCCCCCGCCTCGGGGCCATGGACGATGGCCGAGCCTAAGGCCGCCGGCTCGAACGGATGGCGCATCGCGGCCTCGTCGCCGCAAAGCGTGCCGCCCATGAAGCTGACCGGGGCCAGGCGGTACCACAGCCCCATCTCGGTCGGGCCGTCGGTCAAGAGGACCTGGATCTCGTCGCCGAAATCCTCGTCCTCGCTGCGGCGCGCGACGCTGAGCCCGCCTGCCTCGATGTCGCGGGCAAGCCCGTCGATGCGGGCCGGATCGCGGGGCGCCAGGATCAGCAGCGCGCGATGCGACCGGCGCAGCGCGGCTTGATGGGCGTCCAGCACCACGGCCTCTTCGGGGGCGGGCAGGCTGGCGGCGAACCAGGCATGGCGGCCGTTCATCTGCTGGGCCATCGAGACGCGCTCGGTTTCCGAACAGTGCAGCGGCTCGCGGATCTCCGAGACGGGGCCGGTCATCGCCATCCGCGCGGCGGGCAGCGAGATGCGGCGGGCCTGCGCAAGGCTGTCCGCGTCGGTCACCATGACGGAGGCCAACTGCGTCAGAAGCTGGCGGCGCATGCCCCCCTGTAGGCCCCAAGCCAGATCGCGCGCGCTCATGCGGAACTCGGCCAGAAGGACGGGGATGCGCCGGGCTGTGGCGGCGGCGATCAGCGCGGCGGGCAGGGTCGCGCCCAGAAGCAGCACCGCCCCGGGTTTTGCCTGGTCCAGAAGCTGGGCCACCAGGACCGGATCGTCGGCGGGATCGTCGCCCCCGGCCTCCTCGGCGCCGAGGCGCACCAGGCGCAGCAGCGGCCGCGCCCGGGTCAGACGGTGCAGGATCTGCGGCGCGGCGGCCAGCGCATCGGCGGCGACATGGAGGATCAGCACCGGGCCATTGCCCGGCGGCAGGGGCGGAAGGCCCGGGGTCTGGCCGCGGCGGTTGCGCAGATGCAGCCACAGCCCCAGCTGCCCCAGCCCCAGTTGCCCCAGCCCCGGGCCGCTCATCAGCCGCCCAGTTCCTCGGTCGGGCTGACCTCGCGCTCCTCGTCGCGCAGGCGGTGCAGATGCGCGATGAAATAGCGGGTCTGGGCGCTGTCGACGGTGCGCTGCGCCTCGGTCTTCCAGGCGGCATAGGCGCTGTCGTAATCGGGGAAGATGCCGACCATGTGGATGTTCTTGGTGTCGCGGAACTTGGTGCTTTGCGGATCGACGAGTTCGCCGCCGAAGACGAGATGCAGGCGTTGGCTCATGGGACCTCCTGAGGGGTGCGGGACGCGCGGAAACCTAGCGCGGCGGGGGGCGGGCGTGAAGCGGATTCGGGGGCGGGGCCGCGCCCCTGCCGGCGATCCGGGCAGGGAGGGGGGCAAGGACCGGGGGCCGACTGCCCCCGGACCCCCGTGGATATTTTTGCCAAGATGAAAGGGGGCGTCAGTCCCCGGCGCCGGAGAGCGACATGATGACGGACCATTCGGCCTCGGTGACCGGCTGGACCGAGAGGCGGCTGTTGGTGACCAGCACCATGTCCTTGAGCCGGGGCTCGGCCTTGGCCTCGTCGAGCGAGATGGGGCGGGGCAGCTTGCGGACCGCGCGGATGTCGACGCACTCCCATTTCGGATCGTCCGTGGTGCTGTCGGGATGGGCCAGCGCGATCACCTCGACGATGCCCATGGCCTCCTTGCCGATGTTGGAGTGGTAGAAGAGGCCCCGGTCGCCGATCTGCATGGCGCGCATGTTGTTGCGGGCCTGATAGCTGCGCACGCCGTCCCATTCCTCGCCGGCCGCGCCCTTGGCGACCAGATCGTCCCATCCGAAGACATCGGGTTCGGATTTGAAGAGCCAGAGGGCCATCAGCCGATCACCTTCTTCCATTCGGTGATCTGGGTGGTCGCGAAGAGGCCCGCGGCCTTGTAGGGGTCGGCTGTGGCCCAGGCCTGGGCTGCGGCCAGATCGGGTGCGTCGAGGATCACCAGCGAACCGGCCATCTCGCCCTCCTCGATCAGCGGGCCGGCCATGGCCACGATGCCGCTGTCGCGGATATGGGCCAGATGGGCGTCGCGGGTGTCCAGGCGGGTCTGCAGCGCGCCGGGCTTGTCCCGGCAGATCACGGCGAAAAGCGGCATCATTCCTCCTTCAGGGGTCGGCTGAGCAGTCGGTCCATGGCCTTTTCCACCGAAAGCCCGCCCTCGGCAAGGCGCGCGACCATCGCGGCGATGGGCAGGTCCAGCCCGTCGCGCTGCGCCATGCGGTCCAGCGCCCGGGCGGTGGCCGCGCCCTCGACCGTGGTGGCGCTGTCGAAATCCTTGCCCGATCCAAGCGCGCAGCCATAGCGGAAGTTGCGCGACTGGCCCGAGGTGCAGGTCAGCGTCAGATCGCCCAGGCCCGAGAGGCCGGTCAGCGTCTCGGGGCGGGCGCCCAGATGGCCGGCCAGCCGCGTCATCTCGGCAAAGCCGCGGGTGATCAGGGCGGCGCGGGCGCTGTCGCCCAGGCCCGCGCCGATCACCGTGCCCGCCGCGATGGCGATGACGTTCTTCAGCGCGCCGCCCAGTTCGGCGCCGATGACATCCGTGGTCCGGTAGAGTCGCAGCACCGGCGTGGACAGCCGCTGCTGCAGCGCCTCGGCGGCATCAGGATCGGCGCAGGCCAGCGTCAGCGCGGTGGGCAGGCCCCGCGCGATGTCGGCGGCGAAGGAGGGGCCGGTCAGCACCGCCACCGTGGCCCTGGGGCAGCCTTGGGCGATCAGGGCCGAGGGGCCGGTCAGGTGGCGCAGGTCGATCCCCTTGGCGGTGCTGACCAGGCACTTGCCGTCCAGCCGCCCGGCATGGTCATCCAGAAAGGCGCCCAGCACCTGCGCGGGGAGCGCCAGCAGGATCGTGTCGGCCTGCAGCGCGCGGTCCAGATCCTGCGTGACGGTCAGCCCCTCGGGCAGGGTCACGCCGGGCAGGCGGGGGTTCTCGTCCGTCCAGTCGATGCGGCGGCCCCAGAGGGTCACCGGCCCGTTGGCGGTCAGTGCCACCGCCAGGGCCGTGCCGAAGGCGCCCGCGCCCAGAATTCCGATCATGCCTTGGCCCCCCGCTTGCCATGTCCCAGCATCGGCGCCGCATGGCCGTCCAGCGGCCAGCGGGGCCGTGCGGCCAGCTCCATCCCGTCGCGATGGCCCAGGCGGAACCGCTCGATCCCCGCCCAGGCAATCATCGCGCCATTGTCGGTACAGAGCCGCAGCGGCGGCGCCAGGAAGCGGGCGCCGGCCTCGGCCGCCACTTGTTCCAGCGCGGCGCGGATCAGGCCGTTCGCGGCCACGCCCCCCGCCACGGCCAGCAGGGGCACCGGGCTGGCCGCCAAGGCGCGGCGCGATTTCTCGGCCAGGACCTCGGCCACGGCACTCTGGAAGGCGGCGCAGAGATCGCGGCGGTCCTGCGCCTGCAGCCCGCCGTGTTCGGCGATCAAGGCATCGCGCTGGCGCAGGGCGGCGGTCTTGAGGCCCGAGAAGGACATGTCGCAGCCGGGGCGGTCCAGAAGCGGGCGGGGCAGGGGAAATCGCTTCGGATCGCCCTGCGCCGCCTCGGCCTCGACATGGGGGCCGCCGGGCTGGGGCAGGGCCAGCAGCTTGGCCAGCTTGTCGAAGGCCTCGCCGGGCGCATCGTCGATGGTGCCGCCAAGCCGGGTGAAGGCGTCGGGCCCGTCCACCCGCAGGAACTGGCAATGCCCGCCCGAGACCAGCAGCATCAGATAGGGAAAGTCGACCCCGTCGGTCAGGCGCGGGGTCAGGGCGTGGCCCGCCAGATGGTTCACGCCGACCAGCGGCAACCCGGTGCCCGCCGCGATCCCCTTGGCGCACATCACCCCCGCCATGACCCCGCCGATCAGCCCCGGGCCTGCCGTCACCGCGATGCCGCTTAGCGCACCCAGCCCCAGCCCGGCCTCGGCCAGCGCCTGCTCGACGGCCAGATCCAGCCGCTCGGCATGGGCGCGGGCGGCGATCTCGGGAACGACGCCGCCGAAATCGGCATGCAGCGCGGTCTGGCTGCTGACCACGCTGGACAGGATGCGCCGGTTGCCGGTGACCACCGCCGCCGCCGTATCGTCGCAGCTGCTTTCGATCCCCAAGAAAATCATGTCGGTCATCGCTCTTGCCCGGATAGAGGGGGACGCTTACCCCTGAGGGGCCTAGCACCCGCCGCCGAGGATGCCAATGCCACCCGATCCCCGCCCGCCCTTGCTGCTGACCCGGCCCCTGCCCGATTCGCAGCGTTTCGCGGCGCGGATGGACGGATGGCCCGCGGTCATCTCTCCGATCCTGCGCATCGTGGCGGTGGATCACGACCCCGCGCCCCTGCACGAGGCGCCGGGGCTGGTCTTCACCTCGGCCCATGCGGTGGGCGCGGCGGGGCCGGGGCGGGGGCGCCCGGCGCTCTGCGTGGGCGGGCGGACGGCCCATGCGGCGCGGGCGGCGGGATTCGCGGTGACCGAGGGCCCGGGAAACGCGGCAGGGCTGGGGCCGCTGATCGCCGCCAGCCCGGTGCCGCTGATCCATCCCCATGGCCGCCACCTGGCCCATCCGCTGCCGGTGCCGGGGATCGTCGTCTATGACCAGCAGCCGCTGCCGCTGACCCGGCAGGCGCGCGACCTGCTGGCGGGCGGGGCGCCGGTGATCGTCCCGGTCTTCTCGCCCCGCTCGGCCCGGCTTCTGGGGCAGGCGGTCGGGGCGGACCAGGCGCCGCACCCCCCGTCCGCGCCGGCCCCCCTCTGGCTGGTGGCGATCAGCCCCGCCGCCGCCGCCGCCTGGGCCGGTCCCGCGCCCGCCCGCTGCCTGCTGGCCGCGCAGCCCACGACGGCGGCGATGGAGGCGGCGATCACGCAGATCATGCTTGCGGAACAAAGCTGACGACGACGGGTTGAGCGTCGCGCCCGGCCTGAGTAGGCTGGGGAAGATGCGCCTGCGGGCGGCCACCGGGACGACGCGCGCGCGACCGTCCGGGACCAGGGACACCAGAGCAGGCACCGAGACGGGGACAGGGACGTGAAAACACCGAAAAGCAAGACCGGCGGCCCGGATGGCCGCAAGACCGACACCGCCGCCTCCGACGCGACCGGACCCGAGGTGAGCGGACCCGTCACCGGGACCGGCCCGGCGTCGGCCAAGCCCGACATGCCCCAGCCCGAGATCCGCAAGATCCCGGCCGATGCCGGGGTCATTGCCTCGACTCCCGTGGACGCGGGCCGTCCAGCGCAGGCCGGTCAGCCGGGCACCGTCACGCCTGCCGACTCGACCCTGGTCGGGCAGGGCAGCGGCGGCGCCCCGGCGGCCAGCCCGAAATCCGCCGCCCCGAAATCCGCCAGCTCGAAATCCCCCGATTCGACGTCCTCGGGGTCGAAAACCCCGGCCAAGGGATCCGACAGCCCGGCCAAGCCCGCCGCTGCCGGGTCCGGAATCCCGGCATCCGCGACGCCTGCCGCTGCAAGCTCGTCCTCTGCCTTCCCGTCGTCCGCACCTCCGTCCAAGTCGGGGAGTGGTGGCACGGGCGGGTCAGGCGGCACCGGCGGATCGCGTCCGGCCCCGGCCCCTGTCCGGAAAGGCGGCTTCTGGCCCCTGGCTCTGGGCGGCGCCGTTGCGGCAGGTCTGGGGGCTGCGGCCACGATCTATGCCCTGCCGAACCTGCCCGAAGGCTGGGTGCCGCAGGACACGGCGGCCGTTACCGAAGAGGCCCCCGACCGCGAGGAGCTGATCGCCGCCGCCGAAGAGGCCGGGCGCATGGCCGCGCTGGATGCGCTGCCCGAGGATCTGACGCCGCGCATCGAGGCGCTGGAGCAGCAGACCGCCGCCCTCTCGGAAGCCCCCGCGCAGGAGGCAGCCCCCGAGGCGGCCCCCGCCGAAGAGGAACCGGCGCAGGGCGAAGCGGCTCAGGATGAACCGGCACAGCCCGCCCCTGCCGAGGATGCCGCGCCGACCGACGCCGCGCCGTCCGAGGATGCTCAACCGCAGGACGGCACCCCGGACGCCCCCGCCGAAGAGGCCCAGCCTCAGGAGGATGCCGCCCCCGCCATCGACCCGGCGCTTCTGGCCGATCTGCAGCAACGGCTGGAGGACCAGCAGGCCCGCCTCGAAGAACAACAGGCCCGCTTGGACGAGCTGGCCGCCCGCCCCGAATTCGACGCCGATGAGGTCCAGCAGACGCAGGAGCGCATCCAGACCGCCGCCGCCGAGGCGCAGGCCAGCTTGGACGCCGCCCGGACCGAGGCGCAGCAGCTTCAGGACGCCGCCGCCGAAGGCACCCGCCGCGCCGAGGCCGTCGCCGCCATCGCCGCGCTGCAGACCGCGCTGGACGAGGGGGTGACCCCCGAAGAGGCCCGCGCCGCCCTGGAGGGCGCCGGGATCGACACGCCCGAGGCCCTGCAGGCGCAGGTGCCCAGCCTGACCGAGTTGCAGACGGACTTTCCCGAAGCCGCCCGTGCCGCCCTGCGCGCCAGCCTGCGCGAGACCAGCGCCAGCGGTCAGGGCAACGTGCTGACCAACTTCCTGCGCGCCCAGACCGGCGCCCGCTCGGTCGAGCCGCGCGAGGGCGACGACCCCGATGCCGTCCTGTCGCGGGCCGATGCCGAGGTGCAGGCGGGCCAGATCGATGCCGCCCTGGCCGAGGTGCAGACCCTGTCCGAGCCTGCCCTTGCCGCCCCCGCCATGGCCGACTGGCTGTCCCGCGCAACCGCTTATTCCCAGGCACGGGCGGCTTTGACCGACCTGTCCTCGGGCACGAATTGAGGGCCGCCAGATGCTGCTATCCCTGCTGAAAATCCTTCTGTTCTTCGCGATCGTCCTGGCCCTGGCCCTGGGTGCGGTGCAGCTGTCCGAGACCGGCCAGATGCTGCGCCTGGAATATGGCGGGACCGAGATCGCGCTGACCCCGGTCAAGGCGCTGGTCGCGCTGCTGGTGCTGATGGTCGTGGCCTGGCTGATCTTCAAGCTCTTGGGCCTGCTGCTGGCGGTCCTGCGCTTCCTGGTGGGCGACGAGACCGCGATCAACCGCCATTTCGCCCGCTCGCGCGAGAAGCGCGGCTATGCGGCCTTCGGCGAGGGCATGCTGGCCGTCGCCTCGGGCGAGGGCAAGCTGGCCCAGGACAAGGCCACCAAGGCCGCGAAATATCTCAACCAGCCGCATCTGACCAACCTGCTGGCGGCGCAGGCCGCCGAGACGGCAGGCGACCGGACCCGCGCGATCGAGATCTATCGCGACCTGCTGTCAGACGACCGCACCCGCTTTGTCGGCATCCGCGGCCTCATGCGCCAGAAGCTGGCCGAGGGCGAGACGCACAAGGCTCTGCTGCTGGCGCAGAAGGCCTATGCGCTCAAGCCGCGCCACAAGGAGGTCCAGGACACGCTTCTGGAGCTGCAGACCAGGGAACATGACTGGAAGGGCGCCCGCCAGACGCTCAAGGACAAGCGCGCCCAGGGCGATCTGCCCAAGGACGTGGCGCTGCGCCGCGATGCCGTCCTGGCCCTGCAGGAGGCCAGCGACGTGCTGGCGCAGGGCAATTCGATCAGCGCCCGCGAGGCGGCGATCTCGGCCGCCAAGGCCTCGCCCGACCTGATCCCCGCCGCCGTGCTGGCCGCGCGCAGCTATGCCGCGCAGAAGGATTACCGCAACGCCTCGCGCATCCTGGAAAAGACCTGGTCGGTGCGCCCGCATCCCGATGTCGCCGCCGCCTATGCCGAGATCGTGCCGGATGAAAAGCCCGACACCCGTCTCAAGCGCTTCGACAACCTGATCCGCAAGAATCCCGACCATCTGGAGACGCGCCTGCTGAAGGCCGAGCTGCTGCTGTCGGTCGAGGATTTCCCCGGCGCCCGGCGCGCCTTGGGTGATCTGGCCGAGACGCAACCCACCGTGCGCACCCTGTCGATCATGGCCGCCATCGAACGCGGCGAGGGCGCCGATGACAGCGTCGTGCGCGGCTGGCTGACCCGCGCGCTGACCGCCTCGCGCGGGCCGCAATGGGTCTGCGACAAGTGCCACAATGTGATGCACGAATGGGCGCCGGTCTGCGACAGCTGCGGCGGCTTCGACACCCTGACCTGGCGCGAGCCGGACAATGTCCGCACCACCCCCTCGGCCACCGGCGCCGAGATGCTGCCGCTGCTGGTCGGCGCCCCGAAGCCTGCCCCTGCCGAGCCAAAGGCGGACCGCACCGAGGAGGTGCCCGACCTGACCGATCCGGTCGTCCCGCATCCCCCCGGGCCCGCCGAACCGGAACCGTCGGGCCCCGCCACGCCCGGTGCGAAGACGGCCCCGCTGTCGACCGGCGCCCCGGCTGCCCCGGCGCGCTCGGCGCGAGATCTGGACCTGCCCGCCGTCCCGCCGGGAATCGTGCCGCGTGAAAGCGACTATCGCCGCATGGACGACCCCTCGGCGACCGTCACCACGCCCGAGCCCGCACCGCCCACGCCGTCCGAGCCGCTGGTCATCACGCCGCGCCAGCTCGAGGCCAGCGCGCGGCCCCAGGGCAAGGTCGATGGCCGGTTCGACGAGGCCGCGCGCCCGATCACCGAGGCCGAGCCGGTGATGGTCCGGCCCGATGTGGAACCGAGCGATGGCAGCGATCCCGACAAGGACCGCACGCGCCCCTGACCCGAAACCGACCCCTCGGCGCGCGGCGAAAAAATCGCCCGCGCCCTCTTCCCCCGGGCAAGGGAAGATGCTATCGCCCCGTCACCATCTGATGCCGGTGTAGCTCAGCTGGTAGAGCACATCATTCGTAATGATGGGGTCGGGGGTTCGAGTCCCTTCACCGGCACCAAAGGTCCCCCGGGATCGACCAAAAAGGCCGCCCCCGGGGCGGCCTTTTGCATGTCCCCTCAGACCGCCTTCGTCTGGTTCACCCGGGCCGACAGGGCGGCGTGATCCTCGACACGCTCGGAATAGCGGTCGACCAGCTGGTTGCGGATGTCGCGGGTCAGGACGGTGAAGCGCACCAGCTCCTCCATCACGTCCACGATCCGGTCGTAATAGGGCGAGGGCTTCATGCGATCATCGTCGTCGAACTCGTCCCAGGCCTTCGCGACCGAGGACTGGTTGGGGATCGTCAACAGCCGCATCCAGCGCCCCAGGATGCGCAGCTGGTTCACGGTGTTGAAGCTCTGGCTGCCGCCGCAGACCTGCATGACCGCCAGCGTCTTGCCCTGCGTGGGCCGCACGCCGCCCAGGGATAGCGGGATCCAGTCGATCTGCGCCTTCATCACCCCGGTCATCGCGCCATGCCGTTCGGGGCTGGACCAGACCATCCCCTCGCACCAGCCGACCAGGTCGCGCAGCTCGGCCACCTTGGGGTGATCGGCCTCGACCGCATCGGGCAAAGGCAGCTCGCGCGGGTCATAGATCCGCGTCTCGGCCCCCAGGGCCTGCAGGATGCGCGCCGCCTCCTCGGCGGTCAGGCGCGAAAAGCTGCGGGCGCGCAGGGATCCGTAGAGGATCAGGATGCGCGGCCTGTGGGTGGCGGGCAGGGCGGGGCGCAGCGAGGCGGCCTCGATGGGGTGCAGGAGCCCGGGGGCGATGTTGGGCAGGTCGGTCATGGCTGGGGCCTTTCGGGAAAGCGGGCGCGGGTGCGGTTGGCAAAGGCCACGAGCGTCAGCATCACCGGCACCTCGACCAGCACGCCCACCACCGTGGCCAGCGCCGCGCCGGAGTTCAGGCCGAACAGGCTGATCGCCACCGCCACCGCCAGTTCGAAGAAGTTCGAGGTACCGATCATCGCGCAGGGGGCGGCGATCCGGTGCGGCACCTTCATCACCCAGGCCGCGCCATAGGCCAGGGCGAAGATGCCATAGCTCTGGATGATGATCGGCACGGCGATCAGCGCGATGATCAGGGGCCGGTCCAGGATGACCTCGCCCTGCAGGCCGAACAGGATCGCCACGGTGGCGATCAGCCCCGTCACCGACCAGGGCTTGACCCGCCGCCCGAAGGCGTCGATGGCGGCCGGCGATCCCAGCATCCGCCGCGTCAGCAGCCCTGCCGCCAGCGGCAGCACGACGTAAAGCACCGTGGCCAGGATCAGCGTCTGCCACGGCACCACGATGTCGGTGACCCCCAGCAGCAGCGCAACAATGGGGGTGAAGGCCACGACCATGATCAGGTCGTTCACCGACACCTGCACCAGCGTGTAGGTCGCATCGCCCCGCGTCAGCTGCGACCAGACGAAGACCATCGCCGTGCAGGGCGCAGCCCCCAGCAGGATCAGCCCGGCGATGTATTGCTGCGCATCCTCGGGGTCGATCCAGGCCGCGAAGACATGCTCGAAGAACAGCACCGCCAGCAGGGCCATGGTGAAGGGCTTGACCAGCCAGTTGACCGCCAGCGTGATCAGCAGGCCCCGGGGCTGCTTCCACACCCCCGCCACCGCCCCCAGATCGACGGCGATCATCATCGGATAGACCATTGCCCAGATCAGCACCGCCACGACCAGGTTGATCGACGCGACCTCGGCCCCCGCCACCGCGCCCACCAGCCCCGGGGCCAGGTTGCCGACGACCAGCCCCGCCAGCATGGCCAGCGCCACCCACAGGGTCAGCCAGCGCTCGAACGGCCCGAGGGCGGCGGGGTCGGGATCAGGGGCGTCGGTCATCGGGATCGGCCTTCGAAGTCGGGGGCGGGGGGCAGGCGGGGCGGGTCAGTCGCAAGGCCAGCGGGTCGCAGAGGTCGGGATGACCGCCGCAGCAATCCTTCAGCAGAAAATCCACAAGCGCGGCCATCCCCTCCATCCGCGCGACATAGCGGATCGCGCGGCCCTCGCGCTGCGACCGGACCAGCCCGGCGGCGGCGAGGATCGACAGGTTGGTGGACATGGTATTGGCATGGGCGCCGAGCGCCGTGGCGATCTCTCCGGCGCGCATCCCCTCGGGGCCCGCCACGACCAGCAGGCGGAACACCGACAGGCGGGTCTCCTGCGCAAGGGCAGAGAGGGTATCGAGGGCGGCCTTGTCTTCCATCCTTCTGGAACTATCGAAACGACATGGCCGCGGCAAGCCCCCTCAGCCGCCCCCGACCAGATCGCGATACAGATCCAGCATCCGCGACAGCGCGTCCTCCAGCCCGGCTGGGTCGAGCGCATCGGCCTGCCAGACCCGCGACAGGGCGCATCCGGCCTCATAGCCCAAGGGCAGGGCGGCGGTCGAATTCAGCGTGATCGGCGCGTCGGAGAACCCGTGCCCGCGACCGGCCAGCGCCGCGTGGGTGGTGGCGGCGGCCTCGCGCAGGATCCGCCGCCCCTCGGTCGCGCCATGGCGGGTCAGGGCATCGGCGGCGCCATGCTGCAGCGACAGCACGATCCGCTCGCCCACCGGGTCGATGAAGATCACGACATAAAGGCCGTGCCGCATGCTGCGCGTCACATGCGGGGCAAAGCAGGCCAGCCAGGGAATGCTGGCCCAGCCCGGCGCCCCAGTGCTGGCGCGCACCAGCAGCCGCTCGGGCCGCCGGTCCGTCAGCGCCCGCGCCACGGCCGCCACATCGCGGCGAAAGAACGACGCGAAGGCGCTGCCCGCCACGGGACGCTGCCGCTCGAACGCATAGCGCCGCGCCGTCAGGGACAGCGCGGCGGCCAGCGGCGACAGGATGGGGGCGTCGGTCAGACCAGCCGCCCTTCCTCCATCGCGGCGCGCACGAAGCCCGCGAACAGCGGCGCCGGCGCGAAGGGCTTGGACTTCAGCTCGGGATGGGACTGCACGCCGATGAACCACGGGTGGTCGGGATATTCGACCACCTCGGGCAGCTTGCCATCCGGCGACATGCCCGAGAACCGCAGCCCGGCCTCCTCCAGTTGCACGCGATAGGTGCCGTCGACCTCATAGCGGTGGCGGTGGCGGTCCTCGATCTCCAGCGCACCGCCATAGACGTCCGAGATGCGCGAGCCTTCCGCCAGCACCGCCGTATAGGCGCCAAGCCGCATCGTGCCGCCCTTGTCGTCGCCGACCTTGCGCTGCACGGTATAGTTGCCCTGCACCCATTCCTTCAGGTGATAGACGACCGGCGTGAAGCGCGTCTTGCCCGCCTCGTGGTCGAACTCCTCGGACCCAGCATCCGGCATCTGGGCCAGGTTGCGCGCCGCCTCGATCACCGCCATCTGCATGCCCAGGCAGATGCCCAGATAGGGCACCTTCTTCTCGCGCGCATAGCGGGCGGCGGTCACCATCCCCTCGGTCCCGCGCTCGCCGAAACCGCCGGGCACGATGATGCCGTGATAGCCGTCCAGCAGATGCGCGCCCTCGCCCTCCAGCTGCTCGCTGTCCACCCAATCGGCCTTCACACGGACCTTGTTGGCCATGCCGCCATGGGTCAGCGCCTCCGAGATCGACTTGTAGGCGTCCTCCAGCTGCGTGTACTTGCCGACGATGGCGATGTTGACCTGCCCCTCGGCATTGTAGAGGCGGTCCATCACGTCCTCCCACCGCGACAGATCCGGGCGCGGCGCGGGGCTGATCGCGAAGGCGTCCAGCACGGCGCGGTCCAGACCGGCACGGTGATAGGCCATCGGCGCCTCGTAGATCGTCTTCAGGTCATAGGCCGGGATCACGCTGTCGGGCCGCACGTTGCAGAACAGCGCGATCTTGGCGCGCTCCTTTTCCGGGATCGGATGTTCCGACCGGCAGACCAGCACGTCGGGGGCCAGGCCGATGGACTGCAGTTCCTTGACCGAGTGCTGCGTGGGCTTGGTCTTCAGCTCGCCGCTGGCCGCCAGATAGGGCAGCAGCGTCAGGTGCATCAGGATGCACTCGCCGCGCGGGCGCTCGTGGGTGAACTGGCGGATCGCCTCGAAGAAGGGCAGGCCCTCGATGTCGCCCACCGTGCCGCCGATCTCGCAGAGCATGAAATCGACCTCGTCATCCCCGATCGCCAGGAAGTCCTTGATCTCGTTGGTGACATGCGGGATCACCTGGATGGTCTTGCCCAGATATTCGCCGCGCCGTTCCTTTTCCAGCACGTTGGAATAGACCCGGCCGCTGCTGATGCTGTCGGTGCGCCGCGCGGCCACCCCGGTGAAGCGCTCGTAATGGCCCAGGTCCAGATCCGTCTCGGCGCCGTCATCGGTGACGAAGACCTCGCCATGCTCGAAGGGGCTCATCGTGCCGGGATCGACGTTCAGATAGGGGTCCAGCTTGCGCAGCCTGACGGTGAAGCCCCGCGCCTGCAGCAGCGCGCCCAGTGCCGCCGAGGCCAGCCCCTTGCCAAGCGACGAGACCACGCCGCCGGTGATGAAGATGTATCGCGCCATGAGGCCCCCGTGATGTGCAGGCCGTGGATGCCACGTCCTGAAATGCAAAACCAGTCGGCGTGCGGGTCGTCTTGGAACGACCAGCATCACGGGAGTAGCAGAATAACCGATTCGCCCCGTGGTCACAACCGACCGCAAGTTGATGTGGGGCGATCGCGCGATCGCCCCAAATTCTGGTAGCCGCCGGTTTAGTTGGTGGCGGCGGGGGCTGCGGGCTCTGCCGGGGCCGGGGGTGATGCGGCCGGCGGCGTCACCGCCTCGGCCTCGGGGGCCGGGGGCGCAACCGCTTCGGGGGCCGCCGCTTCCGGGGCCGCCGTCGCCGGGGCCTCCACAGCCGGGGTTTCCGTCACGGGTGCCGCCTCGGTCGCGGGCGGGGTCACGGGATCTGCCGCCCCGGAACCTGCCGGCGCCGTCTCGACCGCGCCCGCATCGGGTGCGTCGGGCGAGGGCGGCACCAGCGGATTGCCCGAGGTCGTCGGCGGGGGCGTGTAGGCGGGCAGACCCGGCAGGCTGCCTGCGGGCTGCTGCTGGCCGGCCGTGCCGCCGAACTGGTCCATGATCGAGCTGTTGGACGCCTGACGCGCCGCCAGGATCGTCAGCGTGATCGAGGTCGCAAAGATGGCCACGCCCAGGATCCAGGTCAGGCGGCTCAGCGCATTCGCGGCGGCCCGTCCCGACATCACGCCACCCCCTGCGCCGCCACCGCCGCCGCCCATGCCCAGCCCGCCCCCTTCGGAACGCTGCAGCAGGACGATCCCGACCAGCGTCGCTGCCAGGATCAGATGGACGGTCAGAATGACGTTTTCCACGGCTTTCGGCCTTTCATTTGCGGACGGGCCTATCTAGTCACCACAAGAGGTGATGGCAAGCGAGATGGTCCCATGACGGCGGTGATGATCCAGGGCACCGGCTCGAATGTCGGAAAGTCGCTTCTGGTCGCGGGATTGTGCCGCGCGGCCCTGCGCCGGGGCCTGTCGGTCGCCCCCTTCAAGCCGCAGAACATGTCCAACAATGCCGCCGTGACGCTGGACGGCGGAGAGATCGGCCGCGCCCAGGCCCTGCAGGCCCGCGCCTGCGGGCTGGAGCCTCTGACCGACATGAACCCGGTCCTGCTCAAGCCCGAGACCGACACCGGATCGCAGGTGATCCTGCAGGGCCGCGCCATCGGCCGCGCGCAGGCCCGCGATTATCAGGCGCTGAAGCCGCGCCTGCTGACCGGCGTGCTGGACAGCTTCGCGCGGCTCTCTGCCGCCCATGACCTGATCATCGTCGAGGGGGCGGGCAGTCCCGCCGAGGTCAACCTGCGCCCCCGCGACATCGCCAATATGGGATTCGCCCGGGCGGCGGGGGTGCCGGTGGTGCTGGCAGGCGATATCGACCGGGGCGGGGTCATCGCCCAGATCGTCGGCACCCAGGCGGTGATCGACGCGGGCGACGCGGCGATGATCCGGGGATTCCTGATCAACAAGTTCCGGGGCGATCCGCGCCTCTTCGACGATGGCTACCGGATGATCGAGGCCCGCACCGGCTGGCCCGGCTTCGGCGTGGTGCCGTGGTTCGCGGGCGCCCACCGCCTGCCCGCCGAGGATGCGGTCGATCTGCGCCACAGCCGGGGCGAGGGGCTGCATGTCGTCTGCCTGACCCTGTCGCGCATCGCCAATTTCGACGATCTGGACCCGCTGGCGGCGGAACCGGGCATCCGCCTGACCATGCTGGCCGCCGGTCAGGCGGTGCCGGGCGACGCGGATCTAGTCATCCTGCCGGGGTCGAAATCGACGCTGGGCGATCTGGCCTTCCTGCGCGCCCAGGGCTGGGACATCGACCTTGCGGCCCATCACCGGCGCGGCGGGCATGTGCTGGGCATCTGCGGCGGCTATCAGATGCTGGGCCGGGTGATCGACGACCCCTCGGGCGCCGATGGCGTGGCGGGGCAGGTCGCGGGGCTGGGCCTGCTGGACGTGGCCACGGTGATGTCGCCCGACAAACGGCTGGAGCGGGTGACGGGCACCGCTTTGGGCCAGCCCGTCTCGGGCTACGAGATCCACATGGGCCGCACCACCGGTCCCGATTGCGCGCGCCCCTTTGCCCATGTCCCCGAGGCGGACGGCGCCACCAGCGCCGATGGCCGGGTGACGGGCAGCTACCTGCACGGGCTCTTTTCCGACGACGCCTTCCGCGCGGCCTTTCTGGCGCGTCTGGGCGCGACCTCGCGTCCGGGATTCGAGGCGGGGGTCGATGCCGCGCTGGATGATCTGGCCGACCATCTGGAGGCGCATCTGGATGTCGCGGCCCTTCTGGCCGTTGCGCGATAGGTTAACGGGCCGCGCGTTGTCGGTGTACGCCCTGTGCACGGGTTGTGCTGCGGATGTGACCTTCGGGTGCTGGACGAAACCGGGTCTTCGCGCTACCTGAGGGACATGGAACAGATCAAAGCCCCCCTGACCCTGTATCTGGCCGCCCCGCGCGGCTTCTGCGCGGGCGTGGACCGCGCCATCAAGATCGTCGAGCTGGCGCTGTCCAAGTGGGGCGCCCCGGTCTATGTCCGCCACGAGATCGTGCACAACAAGTATGTCGTTGATACGCTTCGCGAAAAAGGCGCCGTCTTCGTCGAGGAACTGGACGAGGTGCCCGGTGACCGCCCCGTGATCTTCTCGGCCCATGGCGTCCCCAAGGCCGTTCCCGCCGAGGCCGCCCGCCGCGAGATGGTCTATGTCGACGCCACCTGCCCGCTGGTCAGCAAGGTCCACCTGGAGGCCGAGCGCCACCACGCGGCAGGCCTGCAGATGGTCATGATCGGCCACGAAGGCCACCCCGAAGTCCTTGGAACCATGGGACAATTGCCCGAGGGCGAGGTGGTCCTGGTCGAGACGGCGGCGGATGTGGCGACCGTCCAGGTCCGCGATCCCGCCCGCCTGGCCTACATCACCCAGACGACCCTGTCGGTCGACGACACCGCCGGAATCGTCGCCGCCCTGCAGGCCCGCTTCCCCGCGATCATCGGCCCCGCCAAGGAAGACATCTGCTATGCCACCACCAACCGCCAGGCCTCGGTCAAGGCGGTCGCCCCGCATATCGATGCGCTGCTGGTGATCGGGGCGGAGAACTCCAGCAATTCCAAGCGACTGGTCGAGGTCGGCCGGGCCGCCGGATGTGCCTATGCGCAGCTGGTGATGCGCGCGGCTGAGATCGACTGGAGGGCGCTGGAGGGCATCCGCTCGGTCGGGGTCACCGCCGGCGCCAGCGCCCCCGAGGTGCTGGTCAACGAGGTCGTCGACGCCTTCCGCGCCCGCTATGACGTGACCGTCGAGATCGTCGAGACGGCGGTCGAGCGGGTCGAGTTCAAGGTGCCCCGGGTGTTGCGCGAGGCTGTCTGAGCGCGCCGGGGGCCTGCCCGTCGCCGGCTGGTCCTCGGACCAGTGGCGCACCATCCGGCGACCCCCGGGATATTTGCGCCAAGATGAAAGGGCTGGGCATGCGGCTTTATTCGATGCCTTCGTCGGGCAACAGCTACAAGGTCAGGTTGTTGGCGGCGATGGTCGGGTTGCGGCTGGAGACGGTCCATTGCGAATTTCGCTCGGCGGCGCTGGAGGCGGCGAAGGCCCGAGGGGCGCTGCCCTTTGGCAAGGTGCCGGCCTTGCAGGTCGAGGGTGGCGTCGTGCTGGCCGAATCCAATGCGATCCTGTGCCATCTGGGCGAGGGGACCGCGTTCTGGCCTGCGGATGCGGTGAACCGCGCGCAGATGCTGGGCTGGATGTTCTGGGAGCAGTACAACCACGAGCCGGTCATCGCGGTGCGGCAGGCGTTGGTCACCTATCCCCATCGCGCCGCCGATGCGACGCCCGCGCGGCTGGCGGATCTGCTGGAGCGCGGCCATGCCCTGCTGGGCGTGATGGAGGCGGCGCTGGCGGGCCGGGACTGGCTGGCGGGGGATGCGGCCAGTCTGGCGGACATCTGCCTTTATGCCTATACGCACAGCGCCGGACCTCGCGGCGGGTTCGAGATGGATCGCTTTCCCGCCCTGCAGGCCTGGCTGGACCGGGTTGCGGCCCTGCCGGGGCATGTGAGGATCGATGACTGACCTGTTCGCCTGGACCGACGGCGCCTGCAGCGGCAATCCCGGGCCCGGGGGCTGGGGCGTGCTCATGCGCGCGCTGGACGGCGCCACCGTCGTCAAGGAGCGCGAACTGGCGGGGGGCGAGGCCGCCACCACCAACAACCGGATGGAGCTGATGGCCGCGATCAGCGCGCTGGAGGTGCTGACGCGTCCGACCCGGATCGTGATCGTCACCGACAGCGCCTATGTGAAGAACGGCGTCACCCAGTGGATCCACGGCTGGAAGCGCAACGGCTGGAAGACCGCCGACAGGAAGCCCGTCAAGAATGTCGAGCTGTGGCAGCGGCTGGATGCGGCGCAGGCCACGCATACCGTCGAGTGGCGCTGGATCAAGGGCCATGCGGGCCATGCCGAGAACGAGCGCGCCGACGAGCTGGCCCGCGCCGGCATGGCGCCCTTCAAATGAGCCCGGACGCGCTGGTCGCGGCGCTGGATTACGGATCGGTGCTGATCTTCGCGCTGACCGGGGCGCTGGTGGCCAGCCGGGCGCAGCTGGACCCGGTGGGCTTCATCTTCATGGCGGCGCTGACGGCGGTGGGCGGCGGCACGCTGCGCGACCTGATCCTGGGGCGCGAGATGGTCTTCTGGGTGGCGCAGCCGGCCTATGTGGTGCTGGCGGCGGGGGCGGCGCTGGTCGTCTTTTGGACCGCCCATCTGTTCGAAAGCCGCTATGACTGGCTGGTCTGGCTGGACAGCGTCGCGCTGGCCGTGGCGGTCGCCGCCGGCGCGGGCGTGGCGATGGAGGGCGGGTTCGGCGCCGTCATCGTCATCATCATGGGGGTCGTGACCGGCACCTTCGGCGGGCTGATGCGCGACGTGGTGGGCAACGAGGTGCCGCTGGTCCTGAAACAGGGGCAGCTGTACCTGACGGCGGCCTTCGGCGGCGCGCTGGTCGCGGTGACGCTGGACTGGATGGGGCTGGCGCGGCCGCAGGCGCTGATCGCCGGGGCGCTGGTGGTCTGGGGGCTGCGG
This sequence comes from Paracoccus gahaiensis, assembly GCF_005048225.1. Classification (GTDB taxonomy): domain Bacteria; phylum Pseudomonadota; class Alphaproteobacteria; order Rhodobacterales; family Rhodobacteraceae; genus Paracoccus; species Paracoccus gahaiensis. Next base: position 27,123 of record NZ_SUNI01000016.1, on the reverse strand, counting down.
GCGGGCAGCCTGTGGTTCGGCTGGCGGCTGCCCGTCTATCGCCCCCGCCCGCCCCGGACGCGCGGCTAGCGCGGGCCCAGGATCACCGCAGGCCCTCCCTATCGCAAAATCGGGGGGCCGTCGCTGGCCGCGATGTTCTGCACGCCCGCCTTCAGGCCCTGGCCGATGCGATGGGCCATCTGCGACCATGCGCGCGCAGACCAAGGGGGCAGGGTGCGGCGCAGGGACTCGTCGAACAGCGCCAGCCAGATCGCGAAATGCTCGGGGCGGACATTGCCCGCCTGCAGATGCGCGCGCATCGGGCTGCCGGCATAGCCTCCCTTGTGCAGGATCGCGTTCGCCCAGAAGGCGGTGATGCGGGCCTCGTGCGAGGGCCAGTCGCCGACATGTTCGGCAAAGATCGGGCCCAGCACCTCGTGGCGGCGCACGGCGGCGTAGAAGGTCGCGATCGCGCGCGCGATCTCGGGCTCGGTGATGTCGAAGCGGGGGTCCATGACCCGCATCTGGGGCAGGGGCTGCGTGGTTGCAAGGGGTTTTGCGGCGGTGCTATGGCAGGCGCACCGGTCGCAGCCCACCCGGTCAAAACAGGAGCCCCCGATGAGCCATTACACCGACGCGCTGACCCAGCTTGGCGCCGAGACCCGCCTGCCCGCCAGTCCCGAAGAGGCCGTGCTGGAACGGGTGCCCAATCCGCAGCCCGGCCAGACCTATGTGGTGCGTTTCACGCAACCGGAGTTCACCAGCCTCTGCCCGCTGACCGGCCAGCCCGATTTCGCGCATCTGGTGATCGACTATGTGCCCGGCGACTGGCTGGTCGAATCGAAGTCGCTGAAGCTGTATCTGGGCAGCTTCCGCAACCACGGCGCCTTCCACGAGGATTGCACGGTGGGCATCGGGCGCCGCATCGCGGAGTTGCTGGATCCCGCCTGGCTGCGGATCGGCGGCTACTGGTATCCGCGCGGCGGCATGCCGATCGACGTCTTCTGGCAGACGGGGGCGCCGCCCGCGGGGCTGTGGCTGCCCGACCAGGGGGTGCCGGGCTATCGCGGTCGCGGCTAGCCGCGCCAGGACCGCCAGATGATCGACAGCGTGTCGGCCAGATCGCCGGCGCGCGCCATCAGATGCTCGGGCTCGGGGGCGGTGCTGTCGGTGCCGCGGTCCAGCCCGGCCATCAGGCGGGACAGGCGGCGGCGATGGATGCCGGTCCACAGCTGCACCGGATCCGCGATCAGCCCCGCGAAGGTGGTGATCAGCGACCCCGCCACCGCCAGCGCCAGCCCTGTGGCGACGATGGCCAGCGGAGAGATCTCGACCGGAAAGGCCCAGTACCAGGCGCGGCCAAGCGTGTCCCCCAGGGCGAAGTCGCGCACCGCCGCGCCGTGCGCGCGCATCTGGGCCATGGGCCCGGCCAGCGAGATCATCCCCGGCGTGGCGCGGTGGAACAGCGCCAGCCCCAGCCCCAGCACGATCAGCGAGGTGGTGATCTCGGCCACGGCATTGCGCGTCTCGGCATGGCGGCGCAGGGCGGTCTCGATCTGCGCGGGTGCGGCGTCGGGGCCCAGCCCCTCGGCCTGCAGCTGGGTGATCAGCGCGCTAAGGTCGTCCTCGATCTGCCGCGACACGTCCGAGCGCAGGAATACCCGCCGCGACCGCAGCCAGGCCCCCGCGCGGGCCGCGCCAAGCCGCCCCAGCACCCAGGCCATGAGCTGCATCAGCAGCGCCACCGGGGCCAGCATGACGTTCAGCGGCGCGCGCAGCAGGTCGGCGCCAAGCGCGTGGCGGTGCAGCGACCAGGTGCCGCGCAGCCCGTAGCGGCGGGCGGCAAAGCGGCCAAGCGCGGCATCTCGGCGGGACTGGCGCGTGCGGAGGGGGGCGGGGGGCATGGCGATCCTGCGGCAGGGAGTCGGGAACAGCCTAACCCGGGACGCGGCCCGACACAAAGGTTCGGCGCTTGCAGCCCCAAGCGGCGCTTTCTATAGAGGGCGCATGAAATTTCCGGCGTTCGGATCTCGAATTAGCAGCCCGGCGGCGTGAGGTTTCGCGCCGCCGGGTCAGCCTTGTCCGAACATCTTTCAAAGGAACGCCCCGATGGCTGCCGACATGCCGACCGACGCCCCCGATTACCGCGACACCGTCTTCCTGCCCCAGACCGAGTTTCCCATGCGCGCCGGACTGCCCGCGCGCGAGCCGGACTGGCTGGCCCGGTGGGCGCGGATCGGCATCTACGACCGGCTGCGCGAGAAGGCCGCCGCGGCGGACGGGACCCGCGCGCCCTTCGTGCTGCATGACGGCCCCCCCTATGCCAACGGGCATCTGCATATCGGCCACGCGCTGAACAAGACGATCAAGGACATCATCGTGCGCAGCCATCAGATGATGGGCCGCGATGCGCGCTATGTGCCGGGCTGGGATTGCCACGGCCTGCCGATCGAATGGAAGATCGAGGAGAAGTACCGCACCGAGGGCCGCGACAAGGATGCCGTCGACGTGGTCGAGTTCCGCCAGGAATGCCGCCGCTTTGCCGAGGGCTGGGTTCAGATCCAGCGCGCGGAATTCGAGCGCATGGGCATCACCGGGGCCTGGGACCGGCCCTATCTGACGATGGATTTCCACGCCGAGGCGGTGATCGCGGCCGAATTCATGAAGCTGGTGATGAACGGCGCGCTCTATCAGGGATCCAAGCCGGTGATGTGGTCCCCGGTCGAGAAGACCGCCCTGGCCGAGGCCGAGGTCGAGTATCACGACCATACCAGCCACACGATCTGGGTGCGGTTCGGGGTGGTGAGCGGGTCGGGTATTTTTTCAAAGGAGAATGACGCTCGGGTGGTCATCTGGACCACGACGCCCTGGACCATTCCGCAGAACCGGGCCGTCGCCTTCAACCCGGCGATCGCCTATGGGATGTACGAGGTCGGCGCGGTGGCCGAGGGTTCGACCGCGCAGCTGGGCGAGCGTCTGGTGCTGGCCGATGCGCTGGCCGAGGGCGTGATGGCACAGGCCAAGGTGACGGATTTCAGCCGCGTCGCAGACGTGACCGCCTCCGATCTGGAGGGGCTGGTGCTGGCCCATCCCCTGCGCGGGGTCGAGGGGGGCGCGGGCGAATGGGATTACGACGTCCCCATGCTGCCCGGCGATCATGTGACCGACGAGGCGGGCACCGGCTTCGTGCATACCGCGCCCAGCCATGGCGACGACGATTACCAGCTGGGGCTGCGCTTCCGGCTGCCGATGACCTATAACGTCGAGCCCGACGGCAGCTATCGCCGCGACCTGCCGATCTTCGGGGGCGAGGCGATCATCCAGCCCGATGGCAAGGACGGCCCGGCCAATGTCAGCGTCATCAAGCAGCTGGCCTGGGCGGGCGCGCTGCTGGCCAAGGGCAAGATCAAGCATTCCTACCCGCATAGCTGGCGGTCCAAGGCGCCGCTGATCTATCGCAACACGCCGCAATGGTTCGCCGCCATCGACGTGCCGCTGGAGGACGGGATGGGGCAATACGGCGCCTCGATCCGGGCCCGGGCGCTGACCTCGATCGACAAGCTGGTGACCTGGTGGCCGCGCTCGGGGCGCAACCGCATCCAGTCGATGGTCGAGAACCGGCCCGATTGGGTCCTGTCGCGCCAGCGGGCCTGGGGCGTGCCGCTGACCTGCTTCGTGAAGGCGGGCGCCCGCCCGACCGATCCCGACTTCCTGCTGCGCGATGACCGCGTGAACGCGCGCATCGTGGCGGCCTTCGAGGCCGAGGGCGCGGATGTCTGGTATCGCGACGACTTCAAACCGCGGATGCTGGACGGCATCGCTGACCCCGAGGCCTATGACAAGGTGACGGACGTGCTGGACGTGTGGTTCGATTCCGGCTCGACCCATGCCTTCGTGCTGCGCGACCGCGAGGATGGCGCCCCCGACGGCATCGCCGATGTCTACATGGAGGGCACCGACCAGCATCGCGGCTGGTTCCAGTCCTCGCTGCTGCAGGCCAGCGCCACCAAGGGCCGCGCGCCCTATCGCAATGTCGTCACCCACGGCTTCACGCTGGACGAGAAGGGCATGAAGATGTCCAAGTCGCTCGGCAACACCATCGTGCCCGCCAAGGTGATCGAGCAATACGGCGCCGATATCCTGCGCCTCTGGGTCGCACAGGCCGACTACACCGCCGACCAGCGGATCGGTCCCGAGATCCTCAAGGGCACCGCCGACAGCTATCGCCGGCTGCGCAACACGCTGCGCTTCCTGCTGGGCGCGCTGCACGGCTTCGACGAGGCCGAGCGCGTGGCGCCCGCGGACATGCCCGAGCTGGAGCAGTGGGTGCTGCACCGGCTGGCGCAGCTGGATCACCAAGTCCGCAGGGGCTATGACCAGTTCGACTTTCAGGGGGTGTTCCAGACGCTGTTCCAGTTCTGCACGGTGGATCTGTCGGCCTTCTATTTCGACGTGCGCAAGGATGCGCTCTATTGCGACGCGGCGGACAGCCCTCGCCGGCGCGCGTCGCGGACGGTGCTGGACATCCTCTATCACCGGCTGGTCACCTGGCTGGCGCCGATCCTGCCCTTCACGATGGAGGATGTCTGGCTGTCGCGCTTCCCCTCCGAGGATGACAGCGTGCATCTGCACGACTTCCCCACGACGCCGGCCGACTGGCTGAACGAGCCCCTGGCGGTGAAATGGGAGCATGTGCGCCGCGCCCGCCGCGTCGTCACGGCGGCGCTGGAGGTCAAGCGGACCGACAAGACCATCGGCGCCAGCCTGGAGGCCGCGCCGGTCGTGCATGTCGAGGATGCGGACATGCTGGCAGCGCTGACCTCGGTGGCCTTCGCGGATGTCTGCATCACCTCGGACCTGTCGCTGACGCGCGATCCGGCGCCGAGCGAGGCGTTCCGCATGGCCGAGGCGCCCGGCATCGGCGTGGTCTTCGAGACCGCCGAGGGCGACAAGTGCCTGCGCTGCTGGAAGATCCTGCCCGATGTCGGCACGCACAGCCATCCGGGCGTCTGCGCCCGCTGCGATTCGGTGCTGGGGTGAGCGATGCCGGCCTGCGTGAGGCCATCCTTGCGCAGGTCGGACGGCTGCGGCCCGGCACGACCTGCTGCCCCAGCCAGATTGCTCGCGATCTGGCGACGGACTGGCGCCCGCTGATGGCGCCCCTGCGTCAGGCGGCGCTGGATCTGGCCGGCGAGGGCCGTATCCGCGTCATGCAGAAGGGCCAGCCGGCCGGACCTGCGCCGCGCGGGCCGATCCGGCTGGCGGCGGTCGATGACGTGCCTCCGGGGGAGGGGCGCTAGGGCCTGCCATCCGGGCCCTGTCCAAAGACGGGCAGGGGGCCTAGGTCAGACCAGCCACCAGCCCTTGGCCTTCAGCTGGTTGCGGATCATGCGCTCGGGCTTGGGTCCGGTGCGGTCGGCAAAGACCGGGCGGACCTTGTCGCGGCCCTTTTCCTGATAGACCAGCTTGCGGACCGGCTCCCATTCGCGCAGCACGCGCTTGATCTTGTTGGGGGCCACGGCGGCCTCCAGCGCGGTGATCGCATGGTCCGATTGGAGTGCATAGAGCAGCGGCAGCTTGCGATAATGGCAGGTCACCTCGCCGTCGAGGCCCGCCAGTTCGGGGCCGGGGCGACCTCCGCCAAAGGAGCGGATGACCACCGGCAGGACCGCCTGATCCAGCCAGGGCTCCATCACCTGGCAGGCCAAGGCGTCATGGGGATTGTCGCGCAGCGCGCGGGCCCAGTCCAGGAACCGCTGCCCGAATTCCGCCGGATCGGCCCCGAAGAACCAGCCCGCGTTGAAATAGAGGTAGCGTTCCCAATGCTCGTCGGGCTGCGTGGGGTCCAGCGTATCCTCGAAGGGAACGCCGAACCGGTCATAGATCGACTTCCAGATCTCGCCATAGCCGGGCCCGTAGAGGGGCGGCAGCGGCCAGGTGCCCTCGCGTCGCATCGAGGCCGAGGGGTGGTCGAAATCGAAGGCCACGCGGTCCAGCGGGCCGGTGATCACGGTGTCCGTGTCGAAGAAGACGAAGGGCTCGTCCGGGGGCAGCAGGGCCAGCGCCTCGATCTTGTTGCCCTGCGGATAGGCGGCGCCGAAATGATGCGCGACGAAGGGGGTGATCTCGGCCCCAAGCTCGGTCAGGAGCGCGCGGCAGGGGTCCGAGATGCGGGTGTTCGTCTCGCTCCAGGCGCCTTCGGGAAGCGGTTCCGCGACGATCACCTTGCCGGTCCAGTCGGGGGCGTGCGCGCGCAGGCTGGCCATGAAGATGACCGCCTCGTATTCCAACCGTCCGGACTGGGCGACGATCAGCAGATTGGGTTGCTTGTTCTTGAGCGCAGCCACCGGGACCCCCGTTTTTCCAACTTGGTCCTCAGCCTAGACCTGCAACGGGTTCAGCAAAACCCCTTCGAGCAGAAGCGGGGCGCATTTTATGCATTTGAGAGCGCTGCCGAGGCAGGAAAGTCTCATTTAGATATGAACGGTTTAGGTAAGTGGGGGGGGAATGGTGGGCGACCCTGGAATCGAACCAGGCGTGGGTCTCCCCGGCGGAGTTACAGTCCGCTGCCGCACCTTGCAGCACGTCGCCCGCCGATCGCTTTCGGCGTGGGGGGTGATTAGCGGCCCTGCCGGGGGGCGTCAAGCGGATTTCCGGGGCTTGCACCAACGGCCCATCCCGCGCAGAGAAGACCCCGACAGGACAGGAGACCGCGCATGGCCGAGAGGACCCCCAAAAAGCCCACCTGGGTCATCGACAAGGAACGTGCCCGCCGCGCCTCGGCCGCCGAGACGGTGTGGCTGTTCGGCCTGCATGCCGTGCGCGACGCGCTGGCCAACCCCGCGCGCGAGAAGATGCGCCTGGTCGTGACGCAGAACGCCGTCACCCGGCTTGGCGACCTGCACGGGATGGAGCCCGAGATCACCGACCCGCGCATCTTCGACAAGACCGTGGGGCTGGCCGCCGAGAGCGTCCATCAGGGTGCCGCGCTGGAGGTCAAGCCGCTGAAATGGGGCAGCCTGTCCGAGGTGGCGCTGCGCGAGGCGCCGGGCGCGACGCGTCCGCTGCTGGTCGCGCTCGACCGGGTGACGGACCCGCATAACGTCGGCGCGATCCTGCGCTCGGCCGAGGTCTTCGGCGCCCGCGCGGTCATCGCCCCCGCCCGCCATTCCGCCCCCGAGACCGGCGCGCTGGCAAAGACCGCCTCGGGCGCGCTGGAACGCCAGCCCTATCTGCGGGTGCCGAACCTGGCCGAGGCGCTGACGCAGCTGAAGAACATGGGATTCATCCTGGTGGGCCTGGACGGCACCGGCGACGTGCCGCTGCCCGACCTGATGGAGCGCCTGTCGGGCCGGGCGATCTGCCTGGTGCTGGGCGCCGAGGGGCCGGGGATGCGCGAGCTGACCATGAAGACCTGCGACCATGTCGCCCGGGTGCCCTTCGCTGCCGATTTCGGATCGCTCAACGTGTCCAACGCGGCAGCGGTGGCGCTCTATGCGGCAGGGCGGGCATGAAGATCACATCCCTGCGACGTTTCCCTCTGCCGCGTTGAGATTCGTCCCGCCTGCTGTCAAGTAGACCGGACCCTGACCCCTGGATCCCCATGCGCCCCCTGTGCCTTGCCCTGCTGCTGTCCGTGACATCCGCCCTTCCGGCGGTGGCGCAGGATTGGGCGGTGGGCGGCTTCGACCCGGTGGGCTATGCCGCCTCGGGCCGGGCCCTGCCGGGGCGCAGCGACATCTCGACCATGTGGAAGGGCCAGCTGTGGCATTTCGCGACCGAGGAAAACCGCTCCCGCTTCGAGGCCGATCCCCGCGCCTATGCCCCCGCGCTGGACGGGATGTGCCCGATCTCGATCCTCGAGGGCCGCCCGCAGCCGGGCGATCCGCGCCATTTCGCGGTGGTGGGCGGGCGGCTGTACCTGCTGCGCTCGGATGCGGCGGAACGGCAGCTGCAGGAAAATCCGCGCGGGATCACCGACGAGGCCCGCGCGCTGTACCGCTGAGATCCCAAAAATCACGAATGCGCGATGGGGGTGGAACTTTCCCGACTGATGCCCATTTACCTTGGAGGACATGACCCCGGAACGGTCATGTTCAGATCACTGTCCCTCGTTCCGTGACTTGCGCCCGGCCATCTTGTGGACCGGGCGCTTTTTTTGTGCAAGCCTGTGGCCGGGCGCGCCATGCGACAGGGGGAAGACGATGACCATCCAGACCACCGTGGACGACGATATTGCCAGGATCGCGCGGACCGTCAAGGTCGTGGCGATAGTGGGCCTGTCCCCCAACGAGGCGCGTCCCAGCTGGGGCGTCGCCCGCTATCTGCAGTCCTGCGGCATCCGGGTGATCCCGGTCAATCCGGGTCATACCGGCAGCACCATCCTGGGCGAGAAGGTCCATGCGGACCTGGCGTCCATCCCGCCCGAGGCGGGGGTGCAGATGGTCGACATCTTCCGCCGGTCCGAGGCAGTGGGCGGCATCGTCGATCAGGCGCTGACCCACCTGCGCGATCTGCAGGTCATCTGGACGCAACTGGGGGTCCGCGACGACGCGGCCGCCGCGCGTGGTCGGGCCGCCGGAGTGACGGTGATCCAGGACCGCTGCCCCAAGATCGAATTCCCGCGCGTGCTGTGAGGGCCCCCTGCAGGTTATCTGCTTGACGGGCGGGCGGGGCGGTTCTAATCAGGCCCGACCTCAGGGGTATAGCTCAGTTGGTAGAGCATCGGTCTCCAAAACCGAGGGTCGTGGGTTCGAGTCCCCCTGCCCCTGCCAGGTCCTTCCATCAGACCTGATCGCGCCGCAGTGCCCCTCGGGGCGTGACGCGTTCCGGGTTGAAAAGCCCCGCTTGCCCGGCTAGACCCGCGTCTGCACTCGTCCAAGGAGCCTGCCCGTGGCCAACCCCGTCCAGTTCATCAACCAGGTTCGCGCCGAAGCGGCCAAGATCTCCTGGCCGACGCGCCGCGAGGTGATCACCACGACCATCATGGTCCTGATCTTTGCCTCGATCACCAGCCTGTTCTTCTTCCTGGTCGATCTGGCCATCCGGACGGGCCTGACCCAGGGGCTGCGCCTGATCAGCGGCTGATCGGGGCTTGCAATTGGCGGTCAGGGGCGGTATTTGCCCCCGACTGTCCGGAAGACGGCGTGCAACGGATTCTCGTGCGCGCCGATTTCGATTTTTTCGGACATGATGGAATTCAAGGGGTTGGCGCGGCATCCGCGTGATTCCCGACAGAAGAGCAGGGATCGATCCAGACATGGCAAAACGGTGGTATTCGGTCAGCGTCCTGTCGAACTTCGAAAAGAAGGTCGCCGAGGCGATTCGCCAGTCCGTCGCCGAGAAGGGGCTGGAAGAGCAGATCGACGAGGTGCTGGTCCCGACCGAGGAAGTGATCGAGATCCGTCGCGGCAAGAAGGTCACGTCCGAGCGGCGCTTCATGCCCGGCTACGTCCTCGTCCACATGGACATGTCGGACCGGACCTATCACCTGGTCAACTCGATCAACCGGGTCACCGGGTTCCTGGGCGCGCAGGGCAAGCCGATGCCGATGCGCGACGACGAGGTGAACACGATGCTGAACCGCTCGGGCGACGGCGTTCCCGCCGCCCCGCGCAATCTGATCCGTTTCGACGTGGGCGAGCGCGTCAGCGTCACCGACGGCCCGTTCGAGGGATTCTCGGGCATGGTCGAGGAAGTGGACGAGATCTCGTCGCGCGTGAAGGTCACCGTGTCGATCTTTGGCCGGCCGACGCCGGTCGAACTGGAATTCACGCAGGTCTCCAAGACCTCGTGAGACGTTGCGGGAGGCCGGAAGGCCGTACCGCTAAATCGGCCCCCCTGCGGGGCGTGATGATGAAGGAGAAGGCCAGATGGCCAAGAAAGTTGTTGGCAGCCTGAAGCTGCAGATCAAGGCGGGCCAAGCGAACCCGTCGCCCCCCGTCGGCCCCGCTCTGGGTCAGCGCGGCATCAATATCATGGCCTTCTGCAAAGAGTTCAATGCTCGCACGCAGGAGATGGAGCAGGGTTCGCCCGTGCCCGTCGTGATCACCTATTACGCCGACAAGTCGTTCAGCTTCGAGACGAAGACGCCGCCCGCGTCCTTCCTGCTGAAGAAGGCTGCCGGCCTGAAGCCCGTGGGCAAACGCAACCGCGCCAAGGGCTCGGACAAGCCTGGCCGCAACCCGACCGGGTCGGTGACCGTCAAGCAGGTGCGCGAGATCGCCGAATCCAAGATGGCGGATCTGTCCGCGAACGACGTCGAAGCCGCGATGAAGATCATCCTGGGCTCGGCGCGGTCGATCGGTATCGAGGTGAGGGGCTAAGTCATGGCAAACACGTCAAAGAAAAAAGTCGCCGCCCGCGCCGCCTTCGAAGGCAAGACCAACCTGACCGTCGAGGACGCCGTCAAGCTGGTCAAGTCGCAGGCCTCGGCCAAGTTCGACGAGACCATCGAGATCGCGCTGAACCTGGGCGTCGATCCCCGCCACGCGGACCAGATGGTCCGTGGCGTGGTCACGCTGCCCGCCGGCACCGGCAAGGATGTGCGCGTCGCCGTCTTCGCTCGCGGTCCCAAGGCTGACGAGGCGAAGGCCGCAGGGGCCGACATCGTCGGCGCCGAGGACCTGATGGAGAGCATCCAGTCGGGCAAGATCGACTTCGATCGCTGCATCGCGACGCCGGACATGATGCCGCTGGTCGGTCGTCTGGGCAAGATCCTGGGCCCGCGCAACCTGATGCCGAACCCCAAGGTCGGCACCGTGACCATGGACGTGACGACTGCGGTCAACGCGGCCAAGGGCGGTGAAGTCCAGTTCAAGGCCGAGAAGGCCGGCGTGGTCCATGCGGGCATCGGCAAGGTCTCGTTCGACGAGGACAAGCTGGCCCAGAACCTGCGCGCCTTCGTGGACGCGGTGAGCCGCGCCAAGCCGACGGGTGCCAAGGGCACCTACATGAAGAAGGTCTCGATCAGCTCGACCATGGGTCCGGGCGTGTCGGTGGATGTCGTGTCGGCAACCGCCAGCTGAGGCCAGGGGTGGGGGTCGACCCCATCCCGCGAAATTCCCCGGTCTTCGGGCCGGGGATGGCGGGGCCGCAAGGCCCTGTCCTGTCCGAGACGGAGGGTGTGGGGGAAACCCCGCTTAATTGCCTTCCTGAGATGGGGAAGCGTTTTTCCGAAGGTTCTGACCTTCGGGTGATCTTGCCCTGAACGGACCCGACCCGGTCCCATTCGAGACCGGGAAAGTGAGAGCCGGGGGGAAACCCCCAACTTGGAGTGAAACCGTGGATAGAGCACAAAAAGAACAGCTGGTCGACGAACTCGGCCAGATCTTTGAAAGCTCTGGCGTCGTGGTGGTTGCCCACTACGAGGGGATGACGGTTGCACATATGCAGGACCTTCGCTCGCGCATGCGCGAAGCCGGGGGTTCCGTTCGCGTTGCCAAGAACAAGCTCGCCAAGATCGCCCTGGAGGGAAAGCCTTGCGCAAGCATCGCCGACTATCTGACGGGCATGACCGTGCTCACCTATTCGGAGGATCCGACCGCTGCCGCGCGGATCGCCGACAAATACGCCAAGGATAACGAGCGTTTCGTGATCTTGGGCGGTGCAATGGGTGATGCGGCCCTGGATCCGGCCGGTGTGAAAGCCGTCGCCTCGATGCCGTCGCGTGAAGAGCTGATCGCTCAGATCGTGTCCTGCCTCGGAGCGCCTGCTTCCAACATCGCCGGTGCCATTGGCGCGCCTGCTTCGAACATCGCGAGCATCCTCACGACCCTCGAGGAACGTGAGGCTGCGTAAGCAACCTGATCCCGTCTGGTGGTTGAAGACCCGACGTTGGAACATTAACTGGAAAGAACGGAAAAATGGCTGATCTGAAACAACTCGCAGAACAAATCGTGGGCCTGACCCTGCTGCAGGCTCAGGAACTGAAGACCATCCTGAAGGATGAGTACGGCATCGAGCCCGCCGCTGGCGGCGCCGTCATGATGGCTGGCCCGGCTGCTGCCGCCGAAGCCGTCGAAGAGAAGACCGAGTTCGACGTCGTCCTGCTGGAAGCCGGCGCGAACAAGATCAACGTGATCAAGGAAGTTCGCGGCATCACCGGTCTGGGCCTGAAAGAAGCCAAGGACCTGGTCGAAGCCGGTGGCAAAGTCAAAGAAGGCGCGTCCAAGGCTGATGCCGAGGAAGTGAAGAAGAAGCTCGAAGCGGCTGGCGCCAAGGTCGAGCTGAAGTAATTGGCCGACAGGCCATGACGATCAGGCAGGGTCCGGGGTTTCCCGGTCCCTGCCGAACCTGTCTTGAAGGTCGGTCTGGGTGTCAGACCTCCCCTCAGGGCATGTTCGAGGTTCGGGAGCCGCGCGGTGGGACGCGTGGCACGAATGGAACCTCACCCCTGCATTCGTAGGCGCGTCCCGGGGGCCCCCGACCCGGACGCGCGCGAAGACGAAAGGTGACAAGACCCCATGGCGCAAGCTTATGTCGGCCAGAAGCGGATCCGCCGCTATTATGGCAACATCCGTGAAGTTCTGGAGATGCCGAACCTGATCGAGGTTCAGAAATCCTCCTATGACCTGTTCCTGAACTCGGGCGAGGGAAGCGGTCATAACGATGGCGACGGCATCCAGGGCGTGTTCCAGTCGGTGTTCCCGATCAAGGACTTCAACGAGACCGCGACGCTGGAATTCGTGAAGTACGAGCTGGAACGCCCGAAATACGACGTGGACGAGTGCCAGCAGCGCGACATGACCTATGCCGCGCCGCTGAAGGTCACCCTGCGCCTGATCGTCTTCGATCTGGACGAGAATACCGGGGCGAAATCCGTCAAGGACATCAAGGAACAGGACGTCTTCATGGGCGACATGCCCCTGATGACGACGAACGGCACGTTCATCGTGAACGGCACCGAGCGCGTGGTCGTGTCCCAGATGCACCGCTCGCCCGGCGTGTTCTTCGACCATGACCGGGGCAAGACCCATTCCTCGGGCAAGCTGCTGTTCGCCTGCCGCATCATTCCCTATCGCGGCTCGTGGCTGGACTTCGAATTCGACGCCAAGGACCTTGTGTTCGCGCGCATCGACCGCCGCCGCAAGCTGCCCGTGACGACGCTCCTCTATGCCTTGGGCATGGATCAGGAGGCGATCATGGACGCCTTCTACGAGACCGTTACCTATACCCTGCGCCGTTCGGGCCGCGAGCAGGGCTGGGTCACGCGCTTCTTCCCCGAGCGCGTGCGCGGCACCCGTCCGGCCTTCGACCTGGTGAACGCCGAGACCGGCGAAGTCATCACCAAGGCCGGCGAGAAGGTCACCCCGCGCCTGGTCAAGAAGCTGCAGGAATCCGAAGAGCAGCTGAACCTCTACGTTCCGTTCGAGCGGATCGTGGGCCGCTTCGTGGCCAAGGACATCGTCAACGACGAGACCGGCTTCATCTATGCCGAGGCGGGCGACGAGATCACCGCCGACTACAACAAGGAAGGCGACCTGTCGGGCGGCCTTCTGAAGGTGCTGCTGGACAACGACATCACCGACGTGCCGGTGCTGGACATCGACCATGTCAACGTCGGTCCCTACATCCGCAACACCATGGCGGCGGACAAGAACCTCGGCCGCGAAGGCGCGCTGATGGACATCTACCGCGTCATGCGCCCGGGCGAGCCGCCCACCGTCGAGGCCGCCTCGAACCTGTTCAACTCGCTGTTCTTCGACAGCGAGCGCTATGACCTGTCCGCCGTGGGCCGGGTCAAGATGAACATGCGTCTGAACCTGGACGCGCCCGACACCCAACGCACGCTGCGCCACGAGGATATCGTGTCCTGCATCCGCGGGCTGGTGGAACTGCGCGACGGCAAGGGCGAGATCGACGACATCGACCACCTGGGCAACCGTCGCGTGCGCTCCGTCGGCGAGCTGATGGAGAACCAGTATCGAGTCGGCCTGCTGCGCATGGAGCGTGCCATCCGCGAGCGCATGTCCGGTGTCGAGATCGACACCGTCATGCCGCAGGACCTGATCAATGCGAAACCCGCGGCGGCGGCGGTGCGTGAATTCTTCGGCAGCTCGCAGCTGTCGCAGTTCATGGACCAGACCAACCCGCTGTCCGAAGTGACGCACAAGCGCCGCCTGTCGGCCTTGGGGCCGGGCGGTCTGACGCGCGAGCGTGCTGGCTTCGAGGTGCGCGACGTCCACCCGACCCATTATGGCCGGATGTGCCCGATCGAGACGCCGGAAGGCCAGAACATCGGCTTGATCAACAGTCTCGCGACCTTTGCGCGGGTCAACAAGTACGGCTTCATCGAGACCCCCTACCGCAAGGTGGTCGACGGCCATGTGACCGACGACGTCGTCTACATGTCCGCGACCGAGGAAATGCGCCACACCGTGGCGCAGGCCAACGCGACGCTGGACGCCGACGGCAAGTTCGTCGACGAGCTGATCAGCACCCGCCAGTCGGGCGACTTCATGCTGAACCCGGTGGATGCGATCGACCTGATCGACGTGTCGCCCAAGCAGCTGGTCTCGGTCGCGGCGGCGCTGATCCCGTTCCTGGAAAACGACGACGCCAACCGCGCCCTGATGGGCTCGAACATGCAGCGTCAGGCGGTTCCGCTGCTGCGGGCCGAGGCGCCCTTCGTCGGCACCGGCATGGAAGCGACCGTGGCCCGCGACTCGGGTGCGGCCATCATGGCCCGTCGCAGCGGCATCATCGACCAGGTCGATGCGCAGCGCATCGTGGTCCGGGCGACCGAGCATATGGGTGCGGGCGACGCGGGCGTGGACATCTATCGTCTGCGCAAGTTCAAGCGCTCGAACCAGTCCTCGACCATCAACCAGCGTCCGCTGGTCAAGGTGGGCGAGAAGGTCGTGGCCAACCAGGTCATCGCGGACGGTCCCTCGACCGACCGGGGCGAGCTGGCCATCGGCCGCAACGTGGTCGTCGCGTTCATGCCCTGGAACGGCTACAACTACGAGGACTCGATCCTGATCAGCGAGCGGATCCACCGCGACGACGTGTTCACCTCGATCCATATCGACGAATACGAAGTGGCGGCCCGCGACACCAAGCTGGGCCCGGAAGAGATCACGCGCGACATTCCGAACGTGGGCGAAGAGGCGCTTCGCAATCTGGATGAAGCCGGCATCGTCTATATCGGTGCGGAATGCCAACCGGGCGACATCCTGGTGGGCAAGATCACCCCCAAGGGCGAAAGCCCGATGACGCCGGAAGAGAAGCTGCTGCGCGCCATCTTCGGCGAAAAGGCCAGCGACGTGCGCGACACGTCCCTGCGTCTGCCGCCGGGTGCCTATGGGACGATCGTCGAGGTGCGGGTCTTCAACCGCCACGGCGTCGACAAGGACGAGCGCGCGCTGCAGATCGAGCGCGAGGAAGTCGAGCGTCTGTCGCGCGACCGAGACGACGAGCAGGCGATCCTGGACCGCAACATCTATGCGCGTCTGAAGACGCTGGTTCTGGGCAAGACGGCGCTCAAGGGCCCCAAGGGCATTCGCTCGGGCACCGAGATCACCGAGGACCTGCTGGGCACCATGTCCCGCGGCCAGTGGTGGCAGCTGGCGGTCAGCGAAGAGGACGTCGCCAAGGACGTCGAGGCGCTGAACGGTCAGTACGACACCCAGAAGAAGCTGCTGGACGCGCGCTTCGAGGACAAGGTCGAGAAGGTCCGCCAGGGCGACGACCTGCCGCCGGGCGTGATGAAGATGGTCAAGGTCTTCGTCGCCGTGAAGCGCAAGCTGCAGGCCGGCGACAAGATGGCCGGCCGTCACGGCAACAAGGGCGTCGTATCCAAGGTCGTCCCGATGGAGGACATGCCGTTCCTGGCGGACGGCACCCCCGTCGACCTGGTTCTGAACCCCCTGGGCGTGCCGTCGCGCATGAACGTGGGCCAGATCCTGGAGACCCACATGGGTTGGGCCAGCCGTGCCCTGGGCCTCAAGATCGACGAGGCGCTGGAGGATTATCGCCGCAATGGCGACATGACCCCGGTCCGCGAGGCGATGCGCATCGGCTATGGCGACGACCTGTATGCCGACACCTTCGACGGCATGGATGACGAGACGCTGCGCGAGCACGCCGACACGGTGCGCACGGGTGTGCCGATCGCCACGCCGGTCTTCGACGGCGCGAAAGAGGCTGACGTGAACGACGCGCTGACGCGTGCCGGGTTCGACACCTCGGGGCAGTCGGTGGTGTTCGATGGCCGCACGGGCGAGCAGTTCGCGCGTCAGGTCACCGTGGGGATGAAGTACGTCCTCAAGCTGCACCACCTGGTCGATGACAAGATGCACGCCCGGTCCACCGGTCCGTACAGCCTGGTCACGCAGCAGCCCTTGGGCGGCAAGGCGCAGTTCGGTGGCCAGCGCCTCGGCGAGATGGAGGTCTGGGCTCTGGAAGCCTATGGCGCCGCCTACACGCTGCAGGAGATGCTGACCGTCAAGTCGGACGACGTCGCCGGACGGACCAAGGTCTACGAGTCCATCGTCAAGGGCGAGGACAACTTCGAGGCCGGCGTCCCGGAATCGTTCAACGTGCTGGTCAAGGAGGTCCGGGGTCTGGGCCTCAACATGGAACTCCTGGATGCGGAAGAGGAGGAGTGAGGGCGCAAGCCTTCACTTCGCCCCATCCCGTGCCCTTCATTAGGAATTGAAAATGAACCAGGAACTCGCCACCAATCACCTGAACCCGCTGGCCACGCCGCGGCAGTTCAGCGAGATCAAGATCTCGCTGGCCTCGCCCGAGGAGATCCTCGCCTGGTCCTTCGGCGAGGTGAAGAAGCCCGAGACGATCAACTACCGCACGTTCAAGCCGGAACGTGACGGCCTGTTCTGCGCGCGCATCTTTGGTCCGATCAAGGACTACGAATGCCTCTGCGGCAAGTACAAGCGCATGAAGTATCGCGGCCTCGTCTGCGAGAAATGCGGCGTGGAAGTGACCCTGCAGAAGGTCCGCCGCGAGCGGATGGGCCATATCGAATTGGCCGCCCCCGTCGCCCATATCTGGTTCCTCAAGTCGCTGCCCTCGCGCATCGGCCTGATGCTGGACATGACGCTGCGCGATCTGGAGCGGATCCTCTATTTCGAGAACTATGTCGTCATCGAGCCGGGTCTGACCGACCTCAGCTATGGCCAGTTGCTGAGCGAAGAGGAATTCCTCGACGCGCAGGACAATTATGGCGCCGACGCGTTCCAGGCCGATATCGGCGCCGAGGCGATCCGGGCCATGCTGGCCAATATCGACCTGGCCGGCACTGCCGACCAGCTGCGCGAGGACCTCAAGGCCGCCACCGGCGAGCTGAAGCCCAAGAAGATCATCAAGCGCCTGAAGATCGTCGAGAGCTTCCTGGAATCGGGCAACCGTCCCGAATGGATGGTCCTGACCGTCATCCCGGTCATTCCGCCGGAACTGCGCCCGCTGGTCCCCTTGGACGGCGGCCGCTTCGCCACGTCCGACCTGAACGACCTCTATCGTCGCGTCATCAACCGCAACAACCGCCTCAAGCGGCTGATCGAGCTGCGCGCGCCCGACATCATCGTGCGCAACGAAAAGCGGATGTTGCAGGAATCGGTCGATGCGCTGTTCGACAACGGCCGTCGCGGCCGCGTCATCACGGGCAACAACCGTCGCCCGCTGAAGTCGCTGTCGGACATGCTGAAAGGCAAGCAGGGCCGCTTCCGCCAGAACCTTCTGGGCAAGCGCGTCGACTTCTCGGGTCGTTCGGTCATCGTGACCGGCCCGGAACTCAAGCTGCACCAGTGCGGCCTGCCCAAGAAGATGGCGCTCGAGCTGTTCAAGCCGTTCATCTATTCGCGGCTCGAGGCGAAGGGTCTGTCCTCGACCGTCAAGCAGGCCAAGAAGCTGGTCGAAAAGGAACGCCCCGAGGTCTGGGACATCCTGGACGAGGTCATCCGCGAGCACCCGGTTCTTCTGAACCGCGCGCCCACGCTGCACCGTCTCGGCATCCAGGCGTTCGAGCCGATCCTGATCGAGGGCAAGGCGATCCAGCTGCACCCGCTGGTCTGCTCGGCCTTCAACGCCGACTTCGACGGCGACCAGATGGCCGTGCACGTCCCGCTGTCGCTTGAGGCGCAGCTGGAAGCGCGCGTCCTGATGATGTCGACGAACAACGTGCTGTCGCCCGCCAACGGCGCGCCGATCATCGTGCCGTCGCAGGACATGGTCCTGGGCATCTACTATGTCACGATGATGCGCGAAGGCATGAAGGGCGAGGGGATGATCTTCTCGAACGTGGACGAGGTCGAACACGCCCTCGCCGCCGGAGAGGTGCATCTGCACGCCAAGATCCAGGCCCGCATCAAGCAGATCGACGAGAACGGCAACGAGGTCCTCAAGCGCTACGAGACCACGCCGGGCCGCATCCGCGTGGGGGCGATCCTGCCGCTGAACGCCAAGGCACCGTTCGAGCTGGTCAACCAGCTGCTGCGCAAGAAGGACGTTCAGGTCGTCATCGACACCGTCTACCGCTACTGCGGCCAGAAGGAATCGGTGATCTTCTGCGACCAGATCATGACGCTCGGCTTCCGCGAGGCGTTCAAGGCCGGCATCAGCTTCGGCAAGGACGACATGGTCGTTCCCGAAAGCAAGTGGCCGATCGTGGGCGAGGTCCAGGAGCAGGTCAAAGAGTTCGAGCAGCAGTATCTGGACGGCCTGATCACCCAGGGCGAGAAGTACAACAAGGTCGTGGACGCCTGGTCGAAGTGCAACGACCGCGTGACCGAGGCCATGATGACCACGATCTCGTCCAAGAAGTTCGACGAGAACGGCGCCGAGAAGGAGCCGAACTCGGTCTACATGATGGCCCACTCGGGTGCCCGGGGTTCGGTCAACCAGATGAAGCAGCTGGGCGGCATGCGCGGCCTGATGGCCAAGCCCTCGGGCGAGATCATCGAGACGCCGATCATCTCGAACTTCAAGGAAGGTCTGACCGTTCTTGAATATTTCAACTCGACCCACGGCGCCCGGAAGGGTCTGTCGGACACCGCGTTGAAGACGGCGAACTCGGGCTATCTGACGCGGCGTCTGGTGGATGTGGCGCAGGACTGCATCATCCGCGAGCATGATTGCGGCACCGAACGCGCGATCACGGCCTCTGCCGCCGTGAACGACGGCGAGGTCATCTCGCCGCTGTCCGAGCGGGTTCTGGGTCGCACCGTGGCCGAGGATGTGCTGGTTCCGGGCGGCGACGAGATCATCATCCGTGCCAACGAGGTGATCGACGAACGCAAGGCCGACGCCATCGAGGCGGCGGGCGTGCAGACCGTGCGCATCCGCTCGGCGCTGACCTGCGAATCCGAAGACGGGATCTGCGCGCTGTGCTATGGCCGCGATCTGGCGCGCGGCACGCTGGTCAATATCGGCGAGGCGGTGGGCATCATCGCCGCGCAGTCGATCGGCGAACCCGGCACGCAGCTGACGATGCGGACCTTCCACATCGGCGGCATCGCGCAGGGTGGCCAGCAGTCGTTCCAGGCGGCCTCGCATGAAGGCTTCGTGCAGTTCCGCAACGAGAACCTGCTGGGCAATGCCAGCGGCGACAACGTGGTCATGTCGCGCAACATGCAGCTGATCGTCGTCGACGAGCACGGGCAGGAACGCGCCAGCCACAAGCTGTTCTACGGCTCGAAGCTGTTCGTGAAGAACGGTGACAAGGTCATCCGCGGCGCCAAGCTGTTCGAATGGGATCCCTATACCCTGCCGATCATCGCGGAAAAGGGCGGCACGGCGAAGTTCGTCGACCTGATGTCGGGGATCTCGGTCCGCGACGAGACGGACGATGCGACCGGCATGACGCAGAAGATCGTGACCGACTGGCGCTCGGCGCCCAAAGGCAACGAGCTGAAGCCCGAGATCATCATCATGGACGCCAGCGGCGAACCGGTGCGCAACGACCAGGGCAACCCGGTCAGCTATCCGATGTCGGTGGATGCCATCCTGTCGATCGAGGAAGGCCAGGAGATCCAGCCGGGCGACGTGGTGGCACGGATCCCGCGCGAGGGTGCCCGGACCAAAGACATCACCGGGGGTCTTCCCCGCGTGGCGGAACTGTTCGAGGCCCGTCGTCCCAAGGATCACGCGATCATCGCGGAAATCGACGGCTATGTGCGGTTCGGCAAGGACTACAAAAACAAGCGCCGCATTAGCATCGAGGCCGCCGAGGAAGGCGTCGCTCCGGTCGAATACATGGTGCCGAAAGGCAAGCACATCCCGGTGCAGGAAGGCGACTTCGTACAGAAGGGCGACTACATCATGGACGGCAACCCGGCGCCGCATGACATCCTGCGCATCATGGGGATCGAGGCCTTGGCCGACTATCTCATCGATGAGGTGCAGGACGTCTATCGACTGCAGGGCGTGAAGATCAACGACAAGCATATCGAGGTGATCGTCCGCCAGATGCTGCAGAAGATCGAGATCCTCGACAGCGGCGAGACTACGCTGCTGAAGGGCGAGCACGTCGAGCGCGACGAGTTCGACGAGGAGAACGCCAAGATCGAGGCACGCGGCGGACGTCCCGCCACGGGCGAGCCGGTCCTGCTGGGCATCACCAAGGCGTCGCTGCAGACCCGCAGCTTCATCTCGGCGGCGTCCTTCCAGGAGACGACCCGGGTGCTGACCGAGGCGGCCGTGCAGGGCAAGCGCGACAAGCTTGTGGGCCTCAAGGAGAACGTCATCGTGGGCCGCCTGATCCCGGCGGGCACCGGTGGCGCGACCTCGCGGGTCCGTCGCATCGCCACGGAGCGCGATGCCGAGGTGATCGAGGCACGTCGCGCCGAGGCCGAGGCGGCTGCCGCCCTGGCCGCGCCCGAGCCCACCACGGGCACGACCGCGCCCGAGACGATGACCGACAGCGCCATCGCCGATCTGCCCGAGACCAACGGCGAGGAGTGATCCTTAGCCCCTGACCACCGCGAAGGCCCGGCACCCAGTGCCGGGCCTTCGTCTTTCGGGTTGACCGCCCTTGCCCGGCGCACATACTGCGCCAGTCGTTCAAGGAACCAAGATGCGCATCCAAGTCCTGGGCCTGTGTCGATTTTCGCTGCTGGTGCAGGGCGATTTCCAGACCACCGGCGAGGATCTGGACGACAACCGAGCCATTCTCTATGACCCCGCCCGGCTGGAACGCCGGATGCGCTGGTTCGAGACGCTCTGCGTGCCACCGCTGATGGCGCAGACCGATCCCGATTTCACCCTCATCGTCGTCACCGGAGAGGACCTGCCCGAGCCCTGGGCCGGGCGCCTGCTGGCCCTGGCCGAGATCGTTCCGCAGATCCGCATCGAATGCCTGCCCGCCGGTCGCCACGCGCCGCTGTGCCGCGAGGCCCTGTCCCGCCATGTCGATCCGACAGCCGATGTGGTGGCGCAGTTCCGCATGGATGACGACGACGCGGTGGCCATCGACTATGTCGCCCATATCCGGGCCGACCACCGCCTGACGATCCACATGACCCACAAGCACCATCCGGTCGTGGTGAACTATACCAGCGGCCTCGTCGCCCGGCTGGAGGATGGCGATCTGAGCCTGCATGCCGAGATGGCGCAGAACTGGGGCCTGGCGCAGACCTTCTATTTCCCGGGCGGAGAGGTGCGGTCGCTGATGAACTATCGCCATGACAAGGTCTGGGCCAAGGTGCCGACCGTGACGCTGCCCGGCCCGGTCATGTGGATCCGCGGCCATCACGACGTGAACGACAGCCGCGGGCACCTGATCGGCAAGCACCGCGTCCCGGCCGATTCCGAGGCGCTGCCCCGCCTGCTGGACCGCCGCTTCAACCTGGATCTGGCGGATCTGCGCGCGGCGCTGACCCTGCCGCTGGACCGGCCCCTGCCGGGCGACGACCCCGCCCTCCCGCCTGCCTGACCGCCCTTCCCGACGCTCTCAAGCCCCCCGGACCCTTTCCCATGGTAGCGCCCCTGATCTCTCCCCTGCGCCGGACCCGGCCCGCCTCGGTCCGGCCCGAGCCGCTGCAACCGGGCGACAACCTGCGCGGGGCGGGGCTGATGACCCTGTCGATGATGGGCTTCGGCTGCAACGATGCCATCGTCAAGTTCGTGACTCAGGACATGCCGCTGTATCAGGCGATCACCCTGCGCGGCAGCTTCGTCATGCTGGCGCTGATGCTGCTGGCCCAACGCGGCGGCGGGCTGCGCCTGCGCATCGCGCCCTCGGCGCGCTGGCCCATGGCGCTGCGCCTGATCGGAGAGGTCGGCTCGACCCTGCTGTTCCTCAATGCGCTGCAGCGCATGGCCATCGGCGACCTGACGGCGGTGATGCAATCGCTGCCGCTGGTGGTGATGCTGGGCGCGGCGCTGTTCTTCGGCGAGACCCTGGGCTGGCGGCGCATCGTCGCGGTGATGGTGGGGATGGCGGGGGTCCTGGTGATCCTCAGGCCCGGCAGCGGCACCTTCGGCATCTGGTCGCTGGCAGCGCTTGGGGCGATGGTCATGGTGGCGCTGCGCGACCTGTCCACCCGGCGCTTCTCGCGCGAGATCAGCTCTGCGACAATCGCCTTCTATGCCGCCGTGGCGGTCACCCTGATCGGGCTGGTCCTCAGCCTGGGGCAGGGCTGGATCCTGCCCTCGGGGTCCCAGATCCTGCTTCTGGTGCTGAGCAGCCTGTTTCTGACCGTGGGCTATCTCTCGGCCGTCTCCGCCATGCGGATCGGAGAGATCTCGGCGGTGGCACCCTTCCGCTATACCTCGCTTCTTTGGGCGATCGTGCTGGGGATGCTGATCTTCGGCGACTGGCCGGACCTGTGGACCTGGGTCGGGTCCGGGCTGGTCGTCGGCGCGGGGATCTACACGATCTGGCGCGAGGCGCAGCTGGGGAGGCGGCGGTGATGCGGGTGCAGATGCTGGGCCTGTGCCGGTTTTCCTATCTGGGCCTGCGGGGCTATCAGGTCGAGCATGACAGCATCGCGGCGCGGCGGGCCTACCTCTATGATCCCGATCGTCTGGCGCGGCGCTGGCTGTGGTTCACCACTGTCGCCCTGCCGGGCTGGCTGGCGCAGACCGACCCGGATTTCACGTTGGTGATCATGACCGGGCCGGACCTGCCGCAGCCCTGGCTGGGCCGGTTGCAGGAGCTGTGCGACCGGGTGCCGCAGCTGCAGCTGTCGCTGGTCCCGCCCATGGACTATCACCTGCAGGCCTGCCGCGCCGCCGTGGCCCCGCATGTCGACCCAGTGGCCGAGGTCATCGGGCATTTCCGCCATGACGACGACGATGCCGTGGCCTTGGATTATGTCGCCGCGACCCGCCGCGATTTC
The DNA here is from genome assembly GCF_005048225.1 of Paracoccus gahaiensis. Taxonomy (GTDB): domain Bacteria; phylum Pseudomonadota; class Alphaproteobacteria; order Rhodobacterales; family Rhodobacteraceae; genus Paracoccus; species Paracoccus gahaiensis. Next base: position 3,847 of record NZ_SUNI01000016.1, on the reverse strand, counting down.
GCCAGCGTGCAGGAGTTGTGGCGGCCCGAAGGCAGGCTGTCTCTGGATTACGGGCGCGGGCTGATGATCGAGGCCCGCGGCGGCAAGTTGAGGATCACGCCGCGCATCTGCCACAACATGGGCGTCGCGCTGACCGTCTTCCTGAAACCCGAGATCCCCGACACCGCGCTGCATTACAACCACACGCAGCTGGCCCGCTGGATGCCCGGGGTGCAGATCTCGCGCCCGCTGATGTTCATCCGCTCGATCCATGGCGACAGCGACTCGGGCGACATGGGGCCGGGCCTGCCCTGGGATCCCGAGGAGGGCGCGATGAAGCGCCTGCTGCGCCTGCGCTTTGGGCTGGCGCGGGGCGATCTGGTCGATCTGGCGCGGCAGCTGCACGAGGCTCCGGCAGGCGGCGGGACGGGCGGCGGGGCAGGGGGCGCCGGTTGACAGGGCCGCGAAATCCCCCTATAGCCACGCGACCCGGCGGGAAACCGCAACGGGTACCAGAACCTGTGAGGTCACGATCCGGGCCGAAACGCCCCGATCCTCTGGAATGATGCCCGCCAGCCCTGTAAGGGCCGGTCGGGCTTGGTGTTTTGCGATTCGCGCGAGGCACCGTCGAGAAGCGGCGCAACCGATCGGTTGCGAGTATTGACAGAGCAAGACGGGGAACCGAATGCCGACGATCCAACAGCTGATCCGCAAGCCGCGGCAGCCGAGAGTGCAGCGGTCTAAATCCATGCACCTTCAGGGCTGCCCGCAGAAACGCGGTGTCTGCACGCGCGTCTACACCACGACGCCGAAGAAACCGAACTCCGCCATGCGGAAGGTCGCCAAGGTGCGCCTGACGAATGGTTTCGAGGTCATCTCCTATATTCCGGGCGAAAAGCACAACCTGCAGGAGCACAGCGTCGTGCTGATCCGCGGCGGCCGCGTGAAAGACCTTCCGGGTGTCCGTTACCACATCCTGCGCGGTGTGCTGGATACCCAGGGCGTCAAGGATCGTCGCCAGCGTCGTTCGAAATACGGCGCGAAGCGTCCGAAATAAGGAGAGGCACCCATGTCCCGTCGTCACGCCGCTGAAAAGCGCGAAGTCCTGCCCGACGCCAAATATGGCGATCGCGTGCTGACCAAATTCATGAACAACCTGATGGTTGACGGCAAGAAGTCGACTGCCGAGCGGATCGTCTACAACGCGCTGGAGCGCGTCGAGACCCGCCTCAAGCGCGAGCCCATCGAAGTCTTCCACGAGGCGCTGGAAAACGTGAAACCGTCCGTCGAGGTGCGTTCGCGCCGCGTCGGGGGTGCCACCTACCAGGTTCCCGTCGAGGTCCGTCCGATCCGTCGCGAGGCGCTGGCCATCCGCTGGCTGATCACGGCTGCGGCCAAGCGCAACGAGAACACGATGGAAGAGCGCCTTGCGGGCGAGCTGTCCGATGCCGTCAACGGCCGCGGAACCGCTGTCAAGAAGCGCGAAGACACGCACAAGATGGCCGACGCCAACAAGGCGTTCAGCCACTACCGCTGGTAAGGCGAAAGGATCCAATTCATGGCACGCGAATATCAGCTTCCGCGTTATCGCAACTTCGGCATCATGGCTCACATCGATGCCGGCAAGACGACGACGACGGAACGCATCCTTTACTACACCGGCAAGTCGCACAAGATCGGCGAAGTGCATGACGGCGCCGCGACCATGGACTGGATGGAGCAAGAGCAGGAGCGCGGCATCACGATCACGTCTGCCGCGACCACCACGTTCTGGCAGCGTCAGGAGGACCCCACCACCGAGGGGACGTCCGACACGAAGTACCGTTTCAACATCATCGACACCCCCGGCCACGTCGACTTCACCATCGAAGTCGAACGCTCGCTGGCGGTGCTGGATGGTGCGATCTGCCTGCTGGACGCCAATGCCGGCGTCGAGCCGCAGACCGAGACCGTCTGGCGTCAGGCCGACCGCTACAAGGTCCCGCGGATCGTGTTCGTCAACAAGATGGACAAGATCGGCGCCGACTTCTTCAACTGCGTGAAGATGATCAAGGACCGCACCGGCGGCACCCCCTGCCCGATCGCCCTGCCGATCGGCGCCGAGGACAAGCTGGAAGGCATCATCGACCTGATCAAGATGGAGGAATGGGTGTGGGAAGGTGAAGACCTTGGCGCATCCTGGTTCCGCCGTCCGATCCGGGCCGAGCTGCAGGACCTGGCGCTGGAATGGCGCAAGAACCTGATCGAGCTGGCCGTCGACATGGACGACGCTGCCATGGAAGCCTATCTGGAGGGCACCGAGCCCGACGAGGCGACCCTGCGCGCGCTGATCCGCAAGGGCACGCTGTCGCTGTCCTTCTTCCCGGTCACCGCCGGGTCCGCGTTCAAGAACAAGGGCGTGCAGCCCTTGCTGAACTCGGTCATCGACTTCCTGCCGAACCCGCTGGACGTGCCCGCCTATATGGGCTTCACGCCGGGCGACGAGACCGAGACGCGCGACATCGAACGCCGTGCGGACGATTCCATGCCCTTCTCGGGCCTGGCGTTCAAGATCATGAACGACCCCTTCGTCGGCTCGCTGACCTTCACGCGCATCTATTCGGGCACGATGAAGAAGGGCGATCAGCTGCTGAACGCTACCAAGGGCAAGCGCGAGCGCGTCGGCCGGATGATGATGATGCACTCGATCAACCGCGAGGAAATCGAGGAAGCCTTTGCCGGCGACATCATCGCGCTGGCCGGTCTGAAGGACACGACCACGGGCGACACCCTGTGCGACCCGGCCAAGCCGGTGGTCCTGGAGACCATGACCTTCCCCGAGCCGGTGATCGAGATCGCCGTCGAGCCGAAGTCCAAGGCGGACCAGGAAAAGATGGGCCTGGCCCTTCAGCGCCTGTCGGCCGAGGACCCGTCCTTCCGTGTGGAAACCGATCTTGAATCGGGCCAGACGATCATGAAGGGCATGGGCGAACTTCACCTCGACATCCTGGTCGACCGCATGAAGCGCGAGTTCAAGGTCGAGGCGAATATCGGTGCTCCGCAGGTTGCCTATCGCGAGACGATCAGCCAGCAGGCCGACATCGACTACACGCACAAGAAGCAGACCGGTGGTACGGGCCAGTTCGCCCGCATCAAGCTGACGATCACGCCGACCGAGCCGGGCGAGGGCTACTCGTTCGAATCCAAGATCGTGGGCGGCGCGGTGCCCAAGGAATACATCCCCGGTGTCGAAAAGGGCATCAAGTCGGTGATGGATTCGGGCCCGTTGGCCGGCTTCCCGGTGATCGACTTCAAGGTCGCGCTGACGGACGGCGCCTTCCACGACGTCGACTCGTCGGTCCTGGCCTTCGAGATCGCGGCCCGCGCCGCGATGCGCGAGGGTCTGCGCAAGGCCGGTGCGAAGCTGCTGGAACCGATCATGAAGGTCGAGGTCGTCACGCCGGAGGAATATACCGGTTCGATCATCGGCGACCTGACCAGCCGTCGTGGCATGGTCCGGGGGCAGGACAGCCGCGGCAACGCGAACGTCATCGACTGCTTCGTGCCGCTGGCCAACATGTTCGGCTACATCAACAACCTGCGCTCCATGTCGTCGGGTCGTGCGGTGTTCTCGATGCAGTTCGACCACTACGAGGCCGTGCCGCAGAACATCTCGGACGAGATCCAGAAGAAATACGCCTGATCCTGCGGCGGGGCACCAGCCCCGCCACACACCACGCATCGAAGAACAAGGAGCCATCCCATGGGCAAGGCAAAGTTTGAACGGAACAAACCGCACGTCAACATCGGCACGATCGGCCATGTCGACCACGGCAAGACGACACTGACCGCGGCGATCACCAAGTATTTCGGCGAATTCCGCGCCTAT
>NZ_SUNI01000015.1 GCF_005048225.1 Paracoccus gahaiensis | reverse complement strand
GTGGCCGGCGAGCCTGGCCACCACCTCCGGCGCCACTTTGCGACGGCGCATGTATTCGAGCGCTGCGTCGTTGATGACGTAATCCTCGCCACCAGCCTGTAGCAAAGATAGAAAGTTCAATCGTGACTTCGAGCGCCCTGTCCGAAACACGGTGAAGCGGGCACTGCCAATCTGCGTGGTGATCCCGTCGCGGCGGGCATGGCGGGCGCCAGTGTCATCCACGCTGATGAAAGGTGCTGTCGCCAGGCCAGTCCTCAGAACCGCCCGATCTTCCGCCACGAAATCCTCAAGTCGGCTGGTCAGGATCCGCACGACCTGCCGCTTGGAGATCTCCATGCCGATCCCATTCAGGATCGAGGTCAACCGCTCTGTCGTGACCTGCCCCTGGGCATGAAGGACAAGGCAGAACCGGCGCAGGTTAGCGCCAAAGCCGCCGATCAATCCCGCCGGCAAGGGCGCGATGATTGTGTTGCCCTCCGGCGTCAGCCACCGCTCCCGCCGATAGCGGACAAGTTCGGCTGACATGACCAGCTCACGGACCAGGAGGGTTTCATAGCCCTTGAAGCGAGATCCTGCCGGAGCGTCGGTTCTCAGCACCTCTTCACGCGTGACACGGTCTGTGTCGCGCTTGGGTCCCCTTCGCTGAGCCGTCCCGGCTGCCTTGCCAAGGTCGCGGTTCGTTGCCTTTTCCATGCCGGACGGCTTGAAAGGGGGGCGCGGTGGCAGGTTCTTCAGCCGCGCAATCTCGTCGCGCAAGTCTTGGTTTTCGGCTTGCAGAGCAGCCCGGGCAAGTTCGGATTTCTCAAGTTCGCCTCTCAAGTGGGCGACTTGTGCCTCGAGCGCCCCAAACCGTTGCGACAGATCCACAGCGAGCCGACGCAGGGCGTCGGGGGACAGTGGCGCAGATCCATCATCCAAAAGCGGGTTCATACGATCTTGAATCAGACCGAGATCAAGAGCGCAACGATCATGCCCGGGAATCTGCCCCAGTTACTCTTTAGCTGATCCCCAGCCCCAGCCCCAGCCCCAGCCCCAGCCCCAGCCCCAGCCCCAGCCCCAGTTCCAGCCCTATCTTGCCGCGCAGGTGGCTCAGGCCTCCGCACTGGCAGATGCGGCCCGCGACCTTGGGCGGCTGGAGGCCACGTTGCTGGCGCTGCCCGCAGCGGAGGCTGCTGGGACATGCGAACGACTGATCCATCTCGAGGTCGAGGCGATGCTGCGGGCGCAAGGGCTGATGCTGGGTCGAGACGAGATCGGCCGCGTGCTGATGGAGGCACGCGCCGCATCGGACCCTGAGGCGTTGCGTCTGGCGCAGTGGGCTGTCCGCCGGCTGGAAGGGCCGGGGGCTTTGATGGACCTGCCGGCCTTTCCTAGGCTGCATCGCCGCGTCGCATCCTATGGGCGTTGTTGCAGAACTCGGCATTGAAGGAGGGCTTTGCCTTACCCCGTTAAGCTCATGCCACGCGCTCGATCTCGGCAGTGCCGAGTGCATTGAAGCGATTCATGAGGGAGATGCGGATGTGGACCTCGGCGGCTTGCCTATCTGGGTTTCGCGATGCGATACGCTCGCCGAAGGATTTGAAGCAGCGCATTCTTGCCTTGATCCGACTTTGGACGTGGTAGCCGGACCAGTGCTTCTAATTGGCCCTGCCATCCGAGAACACCGGCGGGCGGCCTGGACGTCCTGCCTTGGAGGCCAGCCATACCATGTCCTTGTCCAGCCAGATCAGAAGTGACCCACGGCGCCTCAAGGCGGCATTATAGGACGTCCAGTTCGTCGTGCGGTAGCGGGCAGCTTTTGGTTTGCTCATTCCGAGACGCTTACCTTACCAGTCCGCCCACGTGAATCCTCCGGCAGGCCGAGTTCTGCAACAGCGCCGATCGGCACCATCACCGGCGAAGAAGCGGCCGCGCTCACCAGATTGGCCCCGGTCGCGCATGACAGCGGAACCCTTTGCGGGAAACGAACCATCGCGGGTGGTCGCCGTGCCCTGCGGCACGTGATGTTCCAAGCGGCCTTAGTCGCGGCACATCACAACCCGAGCCTGAGGTCCTTCGCAGATCGCCTCCGCCACGCCGGAAAACCGCACAAGGTCATCATTACCGCCGTCGCGAGAAAGCTGGTCACCATCGCCAACGCTCTGTGCAAAAGCCGTCAGAAATGGATCGCCACGACGACCTGACAGATACAGTTTCTAGCGGACACGCCCGGCCAGCGACTCTGCCGACTGCCGGAGCAGTACGTTCGAGGCAGATCCCAGCAAGAGGAACTGACCCGTCCGAAGCCCCTTGCGCCGTCGCATGTCGATCTGGCCACGCAGGCTTCTGAACAGGCCCGGCATTTGCTGAACCTCGTCAAGAATGACCAGCTTTCCGGCCTGTTCGTCCAGGTACAGATTGGGTTCGGTCAGGACTTGCCGGTCGGAGTCGCGTTCGAGATCGAGGTAGACCGATGGTTGATGTTCTGCGATGCGCCAAGCAAGGGGCGTCTTGCCCACCTGTCGGGGACCCAGAAGGACGCCGGCAGCCTGACTTGCAAGAGCCGATTGAACGGCCTGATCAACGTTTCGCAGATACATACCTTGCACCGGAGCTTTCGAAATGGCGAATGCGCGTCTGGAACCCGCCGGCCTCGTCCGTTCCTCGCATCGTCACCCCCTGTCCTTTCCGTATCACAAGTGAATCATGTTCCGCACATCGGGACGAGCCTCGAGCGAAACGCAGCCTGTCAGGGACCATCGGAACGGGGGGGCTTTGGCAGGAGGTCAAAATTCCCCAAACTTGACAGATTGAATCGGAAATCCTAACGGAAGAACAGCCAGCCATGTTGCGCGTCGATCAAGTGCAGGCATGCAGCTTTTCCCCATGACCCGAATTCACGCGTGTCGCCCAAGGACCCATGATGAAACATCCGATGATTGCCTGCCTGCTTGCCGGCGTTGCCGCCCTTCCCGCTGGCGCCCAGGACGCATCCCCGATCCTGCTGCCCGAGATCACGCTGGAATCCGAAAGCGACACAACGCTTGCGCAGGACGGCTATGTTCCCGGCATCAGCCGCTCGGCGACGAAACTCGACACCCCGGTCGGCAGGATCCCCCAGGCCGTCACGATCATCACGCAGGACCAGATCGAGGATCAGGCCCCGCGCACCCTGAACGAGGCCCTGAGCTATTCCGCCGGTGCGAACCCGAACAATTACGGCTTCGACACCCGGTTCGATGCCTTTTTCCTGCGCGGCTTTCCGGCCTATTACAACGGCTATTTCCGCGACGGGCTGCGCCAGTACACTGCCCCGACAGCCTGGTTCAAGACCGAGCCCTACGGGCTGGAAGGCGTGGCGGTTCTCAAGGGACCCAATTCGTCACTTCATGGCGTCAGCGGGCCGGGCGGCATCGTCAACCTGATCACCAAGCGCCCCAAGAGCGACCGCTTCCGCGAGATCGATGTGACGACAGGCGCCAATGACCGCGCCCAGATCGCCGCCGATTTTTCGGGTCCCTTGTCGGATGGCAGCGATTTCAGCTATCGCTTGACCGGCCTCGTGCGGCAGGCGAACAGCGATCTTCCGGGCTATGCCGACGACAAGACCTATGTCGCCCCGGCCCTGTCCTGGGACAATGGCGTGACGCGGGCGACGCTTCTGGCCGAGCTGTCCAATTCGATGACGGGCGGCACTGCCGCTTTCCACAACCCCGCCTATGGCGAGGTTTCCGCGCTGTATCAGGGCGATCCCGAATACAACGATTTCGATCAGGACCAATGGCGCCTTGGCTACGAGGTCGAACACGATCTGAACGACAGCGTGACGCTGCGCCAAAGCGTCCGGGCCGCCCGCGTGGACATCGACCTGGAATATAGCGGGCATTATGCCCTGGGCGCCGGGCTGGCGCGCTATTGGGGGCACTATAAGGAGGATATCGACACCCTGGCGCTGGACAACGGCCTGCGCTGGCGCGTCGACAGCGGCGCGGTGTCCCATGAGATCCTGGTCGGCATCGACATGACCCGGGCCGATTACGAGACCTACAGCACGATCGGCTATGTCTCGGCGGCCGAGACCGCCGCGGCTGCCGTGCCGTTCGACGGTGCGCAAGAGCAGCGCCAGCTGGGCGCCTATCTGCATGATCAGATGCAATGGGGCCGTTGGGAGGGCTTCGTGAGCGCGCGTTGGGACAATGTCGAGACCACCACCACGACGGCCGACCGTTCCAGCAGCCGACAGGAAGAGAGCGGCCGATCCGGGCGGTTGGCCCTGAGCTATGGCTGGGACAACGGCATCATGGCCTATGGCAGCGTCTCGACCTCTTTCGCACCCAATATCGGCTTCATTTATGACGATCCCGGCGATGACAGCACGCAGCGCGCAGCGCGGCCCACGCAATCCACGCAGCGCGAGATTGGCCTGAAATATGCGCCCGATGGGACCAACCTGCTGCTCTCTGCTGCCATCTTCGACATCGACCAGCGGGATGGGACCGTCCTGGACGTCTCGACGGGCGAGAACCGCCAGCGTCAGCTGGACCTGACCAGCCGCGGGGTCGAGCTGGAGGCGCAGGCAAACTGGGACAATGGCTGGAACCTGATCGCCAGCTATGCCCATCAGCGCGTCCAGATCGAACGGGGTGCGGCAGGCACCGATGGGAACGAGCTGTCCGGGACCCCCAACGACACGCTGTCGCTGTGGGGCAAGTACGATGTCGGGGCGGGGTGGGCCCAGGGCCTCGGACTGGCAGCGGGCTTGCGATATGTCGGCGACAGCTATGGCGACGACGCGAATGTCATCGCCAATGATGATCGCGTCTTTGTCGATCTGGGGGTCAGCTATCAGCCGTCCCGACTGCAGGGGGTCCGCATGCAGCTGAACGTCAAGAACCTCTTTGACGAGCAAAAGCAGACCTGCACCGCCGGGTATTGCTATCGCGACGAGGGCCGCATCTGGACGGCAAGCGTCAGCCGTCGCTTCTGATGAGCGTGTCAGGCGCGTTGCCCGGACGGGGCCTGATCCTGTCCGGGCTTTGGGCCGCCTATGTCGCGCAAAGCGTGATCGGCGGCCTGACCTGGGGCGGGCTGCCCGCCGTGCTGCGGGACCAGGGCTTGCCGCTTGACAGGATCGGCCTGCTGTCGCTGCTGATCGCGCCATGGGCCCTGAAGGTCCTGTGGTCCCCCATGGTGGAAAGATGGCGGTTGCCGCCCGGGCGTGCGCCGCGCAGCGCGGTGCTTGTGTCCCTGTTCGGCTTGATCGCCGTTCTGGGGCTGCTGGCCACCGGGGCCGTGGGGCTGGTCCCGCTGATGCCCGCGCTGGCCTGCCTGATGGTGGTGGCCTTTGCCACCTCGACGGCGGACATCGTGGTGGACGGACATGCGGTCGGGGTCTTGTCGTCAGATCAGCATGGCTGGGGCAATGCCGCCCAGGTCGGAGGCGCCTATGTCGGATCGGCCATCGGGGCAGGGCTGCTGCTTGTCGTGGTGGCGCGGATCGGCTGGACGGGCGCGGTGTGGTCGATGGCTGCCCTGGTGGCGATCCTGCTGGCATGGTTCGCCCTGACGGCGCGGGCGGCCGGCCCCGGCCCTGCGGCGCGGAGCCGGCCCAGCCTGCGTCGCGCCTTGGCGCGCCCCGACATCCGCGAGGGGCTGGTGCTGACGGCGATCTTCGTCATCGCGCAGAAGCTGTCCCTGGGCATGCTCGGGCCGTTCCTGATCGACAGGGGCAATTCGCTTGGGATGGTGGGGCTGCTCAACGGATTTGGCAGCCTTGTCCTTGGGCTTGCGGGGGCGCTGCTGGGCGGGGCGGCGGTCCAGCGATGGGGCGCGCGGACGACGATGACCATGGCCCTGGCCCTGCAGGCCGTGCTGATGTCCTGCCTGGCCCTTGCCGGGGCGGGGGTGGCCCTGCCGCCTGCCGTGCCGGTCGCGGCGGCGCTTGTATCGGGATCGGCGCTGTCGGCCTTCGGGTTCACCGGGCTTTATGCCCAGTTCATGCGCTGGTCTGATCCGGATCAGGGCGGGGTGGATTTCACCCTGTTCCAATGCCTGGACGGAGCGGTCAGCATGGCCCTGGGCTTGACGGCTGGCGTCGTTGCCCAGCATGCGGGCTATGGATTCCTGTTCGGCCTCGGCGCGGTCCTGCCACCTTTGGCCATCCTGATGCTGCGAAGGCTGGCCATCTGCCCGACACGGACAAGCGGGCCCTGATCGGCGCCCGGGCCCCATGCGGGCTGAGATGGCCTGGTCCTCACATCGTCCCGGCCGCGCGGCCATTCCCGGACCGATCCGGCATGCCGCGCCCGGCAGGAGGCGGGGCGCGGCACCTTGAGCCGTCCGGCAGACGACCGGTGCGCCCGGATCAGAACGCGCGGGTCAGCGTGACCTTGACGTTGCGGCCCGGTGCAGGGCCGGTCAGCCAGGTCGCGGGGACATAGGAGCGGTCGGTGACGTTGTCGATGCCGAGGGTCACCTCGATGCCCTGCGCGGTGCCCGCCTGCGGCGACCAGGTGGCAAAGATGTCCTGCACGCCATAGCCCGCCCGGCGGCTTCCATCGGGCTTGTCGCGCCCTGCGGCAAAGGTTCTGAGGGCGCCCACCCGCCAGGACGGCCTGACCTGCCAGGATGCATTTGCCGTCAGGCGATTGTTGGGCAGGCTGTTCAGATCCGCCCCGTCCTGATCCTCGCCCCCGACCACGGCGATGGCGGCGCCCAGGGTCCAGCCGCCCGAGACATAGCTGGCCTCGAATTCGCCGCCATGCAGATAGGCGCGGTCGATGTTAACATAGGCGGGCGTGGGGAAGTGGGCGTTGGTGCGTTCGATCCGGTCGTGGATATGGTTGCGAAAGATCGTCAGCTTGGCCGAGACCTGATCCCCGGCGGCGAACATGTCGGTGGCAGCATAGCTGATCCCGGCCTCCAGATTGCGGCCCGTCTTTTCGGTCATAGGTGTCAAACACGGTGATGGCGAGGCAGTTTGCGCGCAGATAAGCCCAGAGGTTCTCAGTCGGGTTCAGCTCTAGCGCATAGGGCGGAAGCGTCACGATGCTGATGGTGTCGGGGATGCGCAGAGCGCCGGAGTTATGCCAGCCGGCGCCGTCCATGACGAGCACGGCATGGGCGCCCGGCGCGACGGTTTTCGCGATTTTAGCGAGATGGGCGTTGATCGCCGAGATATTAACACGTGGCATGACAAGTGCCGCAGTCGTGGCGCGCGATGGACAGACGGCGCCAAAAATATAGGCCCATTTGTAGCGGGTGTCGCGCGGCGCGCGAGGTCGGGTTCCGCACTCGGCCCAGGTCCGGGTGAGCGTCCCCTGCTGGCCCACTCTGGCTTCATCCTTACATGAGGGTTCGATAGTCAATCTCTGGTTTTGGTTTCCCTTCGATCCGTTGAGTGGAGCTTTGTTTTTGTCGATAAAGGTCCGGGGTCGATCGCTTTAGCAGCCGCGGCTGCATCACCTTACATACGGTCGAGTTTTCACCCGCACCACGTTGCCTCATTCACGAGGCCTTCCCCGGCGAGATGCGACCAACCTGAAACTCGGCGGTTTAAATTGGCCGCCAATGACGAAAACGGTCGCGCGTCCTTCTCGACGCCAGCCAGCGTCCTGCCGGCGTCGATTCTCTTACGCCTTGAGTTCTACACCCTCCGGCAGCACACCAGTCTCGACGTAGCGCCACAGGGCGACGAGTAGTTTGCGCGCCACGGCGACGATTGCGATACGTCGGCTACGTCCGGCCAAGGCGCCGACACGCTCACGGAACCAGGCGACCAGCCCGCTTTCTGGCTGGTAGCGTAGCCAGAGCCAGGCGAGTTGTATCAGCGTTGTCCGCGCTCGAGCGTTCCCTGCACGTCCGATCCCACGATCCTGATCCATAGCGCCGCTCTGATGCGGTGTCGGGGCAATGCCCACATAGCTCGCAAGCTGCCGGCGGTTATCGAAGTGGCGATAGAATACCTCACGCGTGAGCACGGCTGCAAAGTTGTCGCCCACGCCTCGGACGCGCGACAGCGCCGCGACCTTGCGAGAGGTGTCATCGGAGGGCGCCTTCGCCAGCATTGTTGACCGTTCTGCCTCGATCTCCCGGATCAACTCCTGGGTCAGTGTGAGCCTGCGCTTCAGGCGGTCAATCTCCGCACGAAGAAGCGGCGGCATGGCGCGACCGTCCGCTGTCCGCAAAGCGTCCATCTCGGCATCCCAACGACGCAGGGAGGGGCGCTTGCGAATGCCCTGAGTGAGCAAGAGGGCCTCTATGCGGTTCTCGATCCGGACGCGCTCCTGAACGAGACGCTCGCGCTCCCGATGCGGCCGCTTGGCGTCTTCCTCCTCGGGAGTGGGAACGCGGAGGACGCTGCAGATATGGTGGTCGCCCCGATGGCGGGTCATCAGCACTCGCAGCAACCCTTGTGCATCAAGCCGGTCCGTCTTTGCGCGTCGCGATCGGCGGCTGATGAGTATGCTGGTGGGCTCCACGATGACGTTGTCGATGCCGTTCGCGTCCAGAAGCCGATGCAGCCAAAAGCCGTCCGGCCCCGCCTCGAAGCAGGAGGCGACCGTGATGGGTGCCCCAAGGCTAGCCTCGGTGCGTGTGCGATGCGCCGCGACAAAGGCGAGCAGCGCTCCCGTATCCCCCGCCTTCAGGCGATGAAAAACGAGCTTTTCGACGCCAGGCAGTCGCACGGCGACAAGCCAGATCGCCCGACTAAGTTCGAGCGCAACATAGACAGTCGTGTCGGCGGTATTGTCGATGGTTCGCATGATCAGCTCCAAGGGCATGAGGGACCCCGTCACTATCCCCGAAGCCCCGCTTCATAGCATCTGAAACCATACCTCCAATGGCTTCCCGTGCGCCGTCTTCGGCAGGGCAGCTTTTACCGTAGCAGCAAAGTTCTTTTAAATGCCTCCTGTGCCGACGGGTCGGATTTGGGGTGCTGTGGGCGCACCGAAAGGCGGCGGAAGCCAAGGGCTGCCAGCTGCTTGCCGACCGTCCGCTCGTGCATGACCACGCCGAAGCGATCTTCGATCTTGCGCTTGAGATCGACGCAGCGCCAACGGACCACCCCGTCGGCCTCAAGGTCAGGCCCTTCACGGACCATCCGGGCAAGTTCCGCTTTCTGCTCAGAGTTCAGGAGCGGCGTCGGGCCTGCCCAATACCGGTTCGACAGACCGGTGATCCCCTCGGCGTTGTAGCGATGAACCCAATCGCGGAGGGTCTGCCGATCCATGCCGCAGGCCTCCGCCGCCGTCTTGCGATCCGCGCCCTCCAGAACAAGAGCGATCGCCAGGATCCGCCGCACCGCCTTCGCATCCTTTGTGCGCGCCGCCGCCGCCCGAAGCTCGCTTGTCGACATATCCGTTCGAGTGATCTCAACCGCCATCAAAACCTCCATCTCTTGATGGCGATGATTCAGATTTTCAGGTCGAAGGGAATCCCCCGGGTCAGAGCTCAGGGCTGTTGGTATTAGCAGATTGCGGCAGGCTTCGGCCGGTTACTTAGTTCAGGCTGAACAACGCTGCCCGTGGGCGAGATAACCATTTCCTGTCCTGATCACTTGCAAGATAGCGGTCAGAATGAGGGCCAACAAAGCCCTGAGATGGGCCAGGATCTTGCGGATGTTGTGGCCGCAGCCGCAGAGCACGGCAAAGATGGCGTCGCCGGACGTGCCTTTCAGTGGGCAGCGCGACAGGCGTCCGTCTGTCTTCATGTGTCCGATCTCGGGCTCGATGGCGCTGCGTCGCCTCAGCAGCGCTTTCAGCTTTTGCGTCAGGCCGCGGCGGGTGCCGCTGATCAGGACCTTCGTTTCCGACACGCCATGGCCGCGATACCCGCGGTCCACGACGGCCAGCTCCGGGGTCCTGCCAGTCAGGATGGCCACCTGCTCCAGGGCTTCGGGCAAAGTGTGGCCATCGTAAGGATTGCCCGGCAGGGCACGCATGCCCACGACAAAGCCCTCGTCGATGGTGGTGGCCAGGCTGACCTTGGTGCCGAACTCGTAGCGTTTGCGGGCCTTGCCCTTGGAGATGCAATCGACCTCGGGCTCATGCAAGGCGTAGATCTTGCCGCGGCTTTTGGGGGTCTGATGGAGCAGACGACCGACGAGCACGAGAGTGTCCAGAACCCGTTCGCGGAAGGACCCCTCCGCAATCCCGTCCAACTGCCGGCGAATATCCCGCAGGACACGACCGGTGTATCCCCTCAGCTGTTTCAGAGCCTTGCCCATGCGTTTGGACTGCCGGGCATGGGCGTAGCGCCCGATCCGCACCGCCAGGCGCGGCGCGAGACGATTGTAGTTCTGCCGCAACGTGATCCCGCCTTCATTGGCGAGGGCGACAAGCTTTCCACGTGCGGTCTCATACAGGCGCGCATCGGTCGGGTGGGCGATGTTCTTTTCCATCACCGTCGTATCCACGGCGACACGCGACAGGCTGCGATCCTCCACCGCGCCTGATCTGCGCCCGGCCTCGATCGTCTTGGTCAGCAGCCACTCCGCACCTTCTTCGCCGATCCGCTTGCGCCACCGGGTCAGGGAGGATGGGTCGATCGGTGGGCTGTGCTGGAAGAACGTCTCACCGGTAAAATGCTGGTAGTAGGGGTTCTCAACCCAACGAGCGACGACGGCCTCGTCAGAGAGCCGATAGGCGTGCTGAAGATACAGCAGGCCCGCTACCAGCCGCGGCGAGGTTGCCGGCCGCCCTGTCGGGGAGGGAAAGAAACCCGCCCATTCGGTCTCGAAGAACTCCCAGTCAATCAGCGCGGCCAGTTTCGCCAGTTCATGGCGCAGATCGATCATGTCGGTCAGGCGGGGACGCAGGAGATCATCCTGCTCTTCAGCGCGCGGACGAGGCTTCATCACAGCTCCGGAAATTCGCAAGGTTTCAAGTACCAGCATACGAAACCTTGCAATTCCCCGCTATCGCTTTGGGAGAATAAGCAAACAAATCTAAATGGTTAAATGTTGTTCAGGCCGGACTACTTAGTACCGACTATGATATTGGCGGCCCTGATGGCTCTATGCATCGCCAATAGCCAGATTGCCAGGGCTTACAATGCCTGCCGCGCACGTATGGCTGAAAACAGAAATCCGTCGAAGCTCGGATCGTCAGGATCTGAAAGCTGCATCAAGGTATGACTGACGCGGGCAATGTGATCACCCATCGATTTGCGAGCGCGGACGCTGTCTCGCGCGCGTAGTGCCTCAAAGATATCCTGATGATCACCCAGCCACCTGCTGCGGTAGGTTCCGTCGAAAATCCGACTGTGCAGCTTGGCCCACATCCGGCTCCGGGCGCGCCTGTCCCAAAGATCGGTCACCATGCCGACCAAAGCGCCATTCTGCGTCGCCTCGGCGATGAGAAGATGAAAGTTGCGATCGGCAGAGTAATCCCCGTCGCCTTCCTCAATACTGCGACGCTCCTGCTCAAGTGTCCTTCGTAATGCAGCGATATCGGCTTTGGTCACAGTCGCTGCAGCCAATCCAGCCACGGCACTTTCCAGGACCATGCGCGCCTCAAGGAGTTCGAATGGCCCAATGTCATCGTCGACTTTCAATGCCGTCGTGACGGGACTTTTGATCAAGTAGATGCCTGACCCCTGCCGGACCTGCACCAGCCCCTCGACCTCGAGCATCACGATCGCGTCGCGCACGAGGCTGCGCCCCACATCCAGACGCTGCGCGATCTGGCGTTCAGTCAGCAAACGGTCGCCGGGACGAAGACCCTTGGCGCGGATCAGGGTGCGCAGTTCTGCGGCAACGTCCTGATAGCGCCGCTGAGGGGCAGGGGTCATCATGACCCCCATCCGCACGCAAGGCGCGCCGCCTTTGCAATCGCCTGTCTCGCAAGACGCTGACCAAGTGCGGCGCGCGGAAGCATCACTCGGCTTGGGCGCGGATCTGGTCAATCAGCTCGGCCATGTCCTCGCTGCTGGCCCGAGCTTCATCAACCATCGGCTGCACCGCTGTGATGAAAGGAGCCTTGTCGACTTCGTGAACCTCGACACCCATCTCGCTTTTGGCCGCCTCGACGGCTGCGGTCGCCGCATCCCGCCACTCTTCGGCATGCGAGAGCATCGAATTGCGCGCCGCTGTCGACAAGGCAGCCTGTTCCTCGGCCGTCATCTCATCCCATGCGCAGTTCGAGATGAAGACCACGGCAGGGATCAGGGTATGTTCGTCCAGCGAGAAGTGCTTTGCGACCTCGCCGTGACGAGCGGTAGTCAGGGCCGTCGGGTTGTTCTCGGCACCGTCCACGACGCCCTGCTGCAGGGCCGAGTAAAGCTCTCCCCATCCGATAGGGGTCGGGCTGGCGCCCAACAGTTCCACCATGCGAACGGCCGAGGGGCTGGGCTGCACGCGGATCTTCATGCCTTGCAGGTCAGCGGGCGACAGGATCGGCTTGGTTGCATAGAAAGACCGCGCGCCCTCGGTGTAATAGGCCAGACCGCGGATGCCCTGATCAATACCGGAATCCAGGATGCGCTGCCCGATCTCACCAGCGACGACCTGATCGAAATGATCCTCACTTTCGAATAGATAAGGTAGATTGAAAACGCCATAGGTCGGGACGAAGGCTTCAAGTTCAGCCGCATTCGAACGCGCCATGTCCAGCGAGCAGTTCTGGACCTGCTCGGTCGACTCGCGCTGCGTGCCCAACTGACTGTTGGCATAGATGCGGATCGTCACCGATCCGTCGGTCGCCTGCTCAACCTCGTCCGCCATGCGCTGCATGGACAAATGCACCGGGTGATCCTCGGGGTTATTGTGATTTAGGCGTAGCGTGCGGGCCTCTGCAGTGGCGCTCAGCGCCAGCAGGGCCAAGGCAGAGCTACAGGCAAACTTTGTCGCGATGGTCATAGGATCCTCCCTTTAAACTCTGGCATGTATCCGGTCCTTCAGACCGCCGCCATGTCGGAGCAGTCTGACCGGTCATCGGCGGCGGTTGTCAACCAATTTGATAAATAGGTTGACCAATTTTTCTGCCAGCGCCATCCTGCGGCCCAATCGGGCATGCTCGAAGGGGGAGGATCGCATCGTGATCAACATTCGAATACTTGTGGGTGGCCAACCATGAGACGTCTGGCAGATGCCACCCTGCGCCTTGGCATCATCGCCGTCTTCGCGGTCCTGCTGGGTTGCGTCAGCTGGCAGGTCGTCAGCCGCTATGCCTTGGGAACGCCTTCGACCTTGACGGACGAACTGGCGCGGTTTCTGTTCATGTGGCTGGCTCTGGTCGGGGGCGCATATACCTATGGGCAGGGGCGTCATTTGGCGATCGACATGCTCCCGACCGCTCTCAGCGGACGGCGCCGCCAGTTGAACGAGGCGTTGATCACCCTGCTAATCGCTGCCTTCGCGGGGGTCGTCATGATCTGGGGAGGCTTCCAGTTGGTTCAGAGAACCCTTTCCTCGGGACAAATTTCCCCCTCGCTGCAGCTGCCGATGGGTTGGGTCTATGCGGCCGTACCCTTGTCAGGGCTGATCATCATTGCCTATGCGGTTGCAAATCTAATCCGCATTTCACAGGGCGGCACTACGCTGAATCCACCTGAGGACATCCCTGCCCCTTCGACGGAGACCACGCCATGAATTGGGCTGCACTCGTTCTGTTCGGGTCCTTTGGAGCGCTCATGGTCGTTGGGGTTCCCATTGCCTTCGCCATCGGTATCGCCTCGGCCATGACCTTTCTGCTGTTCATGTCGGTCGACCAGACGATCTTCATCGTTGCCCAACAGATGGTATCGGGGATGGACAGCTTTTCGCTGCTGGCAATCCCGTTCTTTATCCTCGCGGGAAACATCATGAACCGGGGCGGCATTGCGCTTCGACTGATCGAGTTCGCCAAGGTCCTGGGCGGGCGGTTGCCGGGTGCGCTGGCGCATTGCAATGTCATCGCCAATATGATGTTCGGGGCGATCTCGGGATCAGCCGTGGCGTCCGCCGCGGCGGTCGGAGGGGTCATGGCTCCCTTGCAGCGCAAGGAGGGCTACGACCCCGCCTTTTCGGCGGCTGTCAACATCGCCTCCAGCCCGACGGGCCTGCTGATTCCGCCCTCGACCACGCTGATCGTCTTTTCGTTGATCACCGGCGGCACGTCGATCTCGGCGCTGTTCGTAGCGGGCTATGTCCCAGGGATCCTGCTGGGGCTGTCGCTGATGATCGTGGCGGGCATCATCGCAAAGCGGCGCGGCTATCCGGTAGCGCCGCGCCCCAGCCTGGCTGAAGTGCAGCGGAAGACGCTGGACGCGATCCTGCCCTTGGGGCTGATCATCGTCATCATGGGCGGCATCATCGGCGGTATCTTCACCGCGACCGAGGCATCGGCGGCGGCAGTCCTTTATTCGCTGCTGCTGGCGCTTGTCTGGTATCGCGAGATCGGCCTGCGCGACCTTCCGAGGATCTTCCTGGATAGCGCAGTGACGACGACTGTGGTCCTGTTCATGATCGGTACTTCGATCGCAATGTCCCGCGCGATGGCTTATGGGGATATCCCCTTCGTGCTGTCGGACTATCTGCTGCAACTGTCGGACAATCCGCTGGTAATTCTTCTGATCATCAACGTGGCGCTGCTGGTCATCGGCACCTTCATGGACATGACCCCCGCATTGCTGATCTTCACGCCGATCTTTTATCCCGTAGTCACCGACCTGGGCATGGATCCCGTGCATTTTGGCATCATGATGACGCTGAACCTGTCCATCGGGATCTGTACGCCCCCGGTCGGGTCAGCCTTGTTTGTGGGGTGTTCGGTGGGTGGCGTTCCGATCGCCCGGGTGATCCGCCCGATGCTGCCGCTCTATGCTGCGATGATTGTCTTGCTGGTAGCGGTCACCTTCATTCCTGAAATCAGCCTCGCCCTGCCGCGCTGGCTGTTGAATTACGGCGGTTGAGACAATGAAGACCTTGAAGAACTGGACCTTGGCCGGGCGCGAGGGGGCCACCGTCACCCTCTCCCTGCAGGGCGGTCGCTGGATGCGCATCAGCGTGCTGGAACAGGACCTGATCAGGGTTTCAGTTCTGGGGGCTGAGGGCTGGCGGTTGGACCGCAGCTGGTCCGTCGCCCCGCAGCAGGACGTGCCCTTCGAGGGGCGGCATCGCGATCTGCTGGACGGCTTCACCTGCCCCGATTTCGCGCTGGAGGAGGCCGAGGCCGGGCTCAAACTGACGACCGGGACGCTGCGCTTGACCGTCGCCTGGCCCCTGCAGCTCATCTGGGAGGTACATCTGGACGACGGCTGGCGCGTCTTCGCCGCAGACCGCCCCACCGGCGCCTATATGGCCGGGACTCGCGATCATGCCCATGCGCATTTCCTGCGCCGAGACCCCGCCGAGCTGGTCTATGGACTGGGGGAAAAGGCAGGCGATCTGGAACGCTCCGGACGGCGCTTCGAGATGCGCAATCTGGACGCGATGGGCTATGACGCGGAAACGACAGACCCGCTTTACAAGCATATTCCTTTCACCCTGACCCGGACCCCCGAGGCGGGCTGCTGGTCCGTCTTCTACGACAATCTCGCCAATTGCTGGTTCGATCTGGGCAACGAGCTGGACAACTACCACACCGCTTATCGGGTCTATCGCGCCGAGGACGGCGATCTGGACTATTACATGGCTTGGTCGCCGGATCTGGCCGGGTTGACCCGCAAGCAGGCCTGGCTGACCGGCGGCACCGCCTTTCCGCCCCGCTGGTCACTTGGGTATTCTGGCTCGACCATGAGCTATACCGATGCGCCGGATGCGCAGGCGCAGGTCGCTGGTTTCCTTGACCAGATCACCGCCCATCAGTTGCCTTGCGACAGCTTCCAGATGTCCTCGGGCTATACCTCGATCGGTCCGAAACGATATGTCTTCCACTGGAACCTGGCGAAGTTCCCCGACATTGATGCGATGACCGCGCAGTTCGCGGATGCTGACATGCATCTGATCGCCAATATCAAGCCTTGCCTGCTGCACGACCATCCCCGCTATGCCGCCGCCGCGCAGGCAGGGCTGTTCATCCGCGACAGCGAGGGGGACGGACCCGAGATCTCGGTCTTCTGGGATGACGAGGGCTCGCATCTGGATTTCACCAACCCCGCCACGCTGGACTGGTGGAAGGATAACATCACGAGCGAATTGTTGCACCATGGCATTGGCTCGACTTGGAACGACAACAACGAATACGAAATCTGGGACCGCGGCGCCCGCTGCCACGGCTTCGGACAGCCGATCGACATCGCGCTGATCCGCCCCCTGCAACCGGTGCTGATGACACGCGCCTCGCGCGATGCGCAGGTGGCCCATGCCCCCGAGGTGCGGCCCTATCTGATCAGCCGCTCGGGCGCGCCGGGGATCCAGCGCTATGCGCAGACCTGGACGGGCGACAACCGGACGGAATGGAAGACGCTGCGCTACAACAACCGGATGGGCCTTGGCCTGTCCATGTCAGGCATCTTCAACATCGGGCATGACGTGGGGGGCTTTTCCGGACCAAGACCGGGTCCCGAGCTGTTCCTGCGATGGGTGCAGAACGGCATCTTCCACCCCCGCTTCACGATTCATTCTTGGAACGACGACGCCACGGTGAACGAGCCTTGGATGTATCCGGAGATCCTACCGCAAATGCGTGCGGCGCTGGCACTGCGCTATCAACTTATTCCCTATCTCTACACTCTCCTGTGGCAGGCAGTGACCCAGCATCAGCCGATGCTGCGCCCGACCCTTCTGGATCACCCTGACGATCCTCGCTGCCGTCAGGAAAATGACGAGTTTCTGTTGGGGCGCGACCTGCTGGTGGCTACCGTGATCGAGGAAGGCGCGGCTGCGCGCGACCTGTGGCTGCCTGAAAACGGTACGGGCTGGTGGGATATTCACTCAGGGCAATATCATGCCCCCGGACAGCAGCTAAGCATGCCCGTCAATCTGGACACGATGCCAGTGTTTGTGCGTGCAGGAGCCGTGCTGCCATTGTCCCTAGGTGCCATGCGAGCCGACCCGTCCTGCGACCAAGGCCGCAGATTGGCCGTCTTTCCCGCGCCGGGAAATTTTCACGACGAAAGCCTCCTTTACGAAGATGACGGACAGTCCCCCGATGCCCTGGATGGCAATCACTGGTGCCTGTGCATAACCTTAACCGGTCGCAGCGATGTCCTCGACGTTACCCTGACTGCCGCTGGACATTGGCTTCCCGCGTGGGATCGTTTGGAATTGTCTCTACCTGCAGGTGAGCATCGCCCCCTTCGGGTTAATGGAAAAGAAACTAAAGTACTTTATCTAAAAGATATTCCTAATTCTTAGGCCGTATAGCAATTGTGTCTAACTGATAGGCTTTGCTTGCCATGGGATGCTTGATTTAAGGCATGGCGTTTGCGATGGTTGCGGGTCTGCGTGTGATGGCGTCAATAATGAGCTTGTGCGATTTGCCCCGCGTTTTAAGCCGCAATGCGACCGGCATAAGAACCGGATTGTGACAAGTGGCGGCAAGTGCGTCTGTGTACAACACATGCCGCACGGCTCGGCGCCCTCCGGCGATCGCCCCGCCTGCCTCGCATCGATCCACTATAGTGTGGCACGGCTGCGACCTCACCGGCGGTCATCCCATCAAGTTCCGGCCTGTCCGCAATCAGCATGACCGCAGAAACCGGGCCGATACCGGGAATTGAACGCAGGAGTTTCGCTTTGGCGGCAGAAGTTTCTTCCTGCGCGATGACGCTCTCGCTCCGGCGATCAAGGGTACCAATTTGGATCTTCAACACGGTCTTGAGATCCTCATCCAGGCTTTCGACATCGGCAGGAACGCTCTGCTTCTTCCGCGCATTGATTTGCGCTGCAAGCCGCTTGCGCATATCGACGATCTGGGCCCTCCGTGGTGTCAACGCTCCAAGAATAAGGAGGTTCTTACTCGGCAACCTTCGTCCAGCGTCTGGCCAGAAAAGAATGAACCAGGCGATAAGTTCTGCATCCGGCGGTCCAAGGTTGGGGAGCAGCGCAACGGTTGCTCTGCTCCCTGAAAACTGGACCGTTTGAAACTGGAGTTTTCGGTTAACCTTCCCTGGCTGGGAGAGGAGCTGAGAACGATGAAAGCATCGAGGTTCACGGAGGCGCAGAAGGCGTTTGTCCTGAGGCAGGGCGAGGAAGGCACGCCGGTGGCCGAGGTCTGCCGGAAGGCGGGGATCAGCCAGGCGACCTACTTCAACTGGAAGAAGCGGTATGGCGGGCTGCTGCCTGACGAGATGCGCCGGCTGAAGGCGCTGGAAGACGAGAACAGCCGGTTGAAGAAGATCGTGGCCGACCTGACTTTGGATCGGGAAATGCTGCAGGATGTCATCCGCCGAAAGCTCTGAGGCCTGCCCGGACACGGGAACTGGTCGACGGGATGTTAGTGAGCTGGGGCATATCGATCCGCCGGGCATGTGAGGCCCTGCGCTTTGACCCGTCGAGCTACCATTACAAATCCCGCCGAACCGGGCAGGCCGCATTGGAACTGAGGATCCGGGAGATATGCGAAACACGGGTGCGCTACGGATATCGGCGTGTCCATGTCTTGCTGCGACGGGAGGGCTGGCAGGTGAACATCAAGAAGACGCGCAGGATTTACAATGAGTTGGGTCTGCAGCTCAGGAACAAGAATCCAAAACGTCGGGTGAAGGCGAAGCTGCGCGATGATCGCCAGGAGGCAGTCGGACCGAACGATGTCTGGGCCATGGATTTTGTTCATGACCAACTCGCCCTCGGCAACAAGCTGCGGATCCTGACGATCGTGGATACGCATTCCCGTTTCTGTCCAGCAGCCGACCCGCGCTTTGCTTACCGCGGTGAGGATGTGGTCCGGACCCTGGAACGGGTCTGTGCCGAGGTCGGCTATCCCAGGACGATCCGAGTCGACAATGGCAGCGAATTTATCTCTCGCGATCTCGACCTGTGGGCTTATGCCAACGACGTTACCCTGGACTTCTCACGCCCTGGAAAGCCTACTGACAATGGCTTTATCGAGGCGTTCAACAGCAAGCTCCGGTCCGAATGCCTGAACGCGCACTGGTTCATGAGCCTTGCGGACGCGCAGGAAAAACTGGAGACTTGGCGTAGGCACTACAACGAGGACCGACCTCATAGTGCGATCGGATATAACGTCCCGATCGCCCTGCATTATCCCGGCGGCGCAGCCAGCCCGTCGCCATGACCGAGCCGGAAAACTCCAGCATCCGGCGGTCCAAGGTTGGGGAGCAGCGCACGGTCCGGCAGCCTCTCGTTATGAACGAGGGACTAATGGGGGGCAGGTCATGAGGAAAAGCCGGATCAGCCGAATAGTCCGCATATGCGAAAGCCATTGATGCTGCATGAGGTCTTGCGATGGCGCTATGCACAGATGATATGTTCACATCAGATCATTTTGGCAGGACATGATGGCTCGACCTACAATTTCTGACCTGGCCCAAGCCGCCAAGGTCAGTACCGCCACCGTCGACCGGGTCCTGAACGGCCGCCCAAATGTGCGAGAAGAAACCGTCCGGCGCGTCCATCAAGCCGCCGAAGAGATCGGATACCACGCAGCAAACGTGATCCGGCAACGGATGCTGGCCGACCGGCCCGAATTGCGTTTGGGGCTGGTTCTGCAAAAGCCGCGCCATCAATTCTATCAGGAGGCGTTGGCAACCTTCGAACGCCAAGCGCGCGCGAACACGGAAAGCAGGGTGCAGATCCTGCCGCGCTTCCTTGAGACAACGCAGGCCTCCGAACTGGCCGAAGTGCTGCTGTCCCTGAAGGGGCGGGTCGATGCCATCGCCGCCACCGGTCAGGATCATCATCTGGTGACGCAGGCCGTGCAAGTGCTGCGCGATGCGGGAACGCCGGTCTTTTCGCTGCTGTCGGATTTCGCGCAGGGCGTACGCGAAAGTTATTTCGGAATGAACAATTTAAAGGTCGGGCGCATCGCTGGCTGGTTCATCTCAAAGCTCTCGGTGCAGCAGGGCAAGGTCGGGCTTTTTATCGGGGGCTCGCGGTTTCATGGGCATGAACTGCGCGAGACGGGGTTTCGCAGCTTTTTCCGTGACGAAGCGGGCGGATTTCAGTTGCTTGACACGCAGATCAACCTGGAAACCCGACAACTGACTTACGAAGCAACGATCAACCTGCTGACCCGTCATCCCGACCTGGCCGGCTTTTACGTGGCGGGCGGCGGGATGGAGGGTGCGATCCAGGCCGTTCGGGAAATGCAGGCGGGCCACCGCGTGGTGCTGATCGTGAACGAGTTGACTCCCGACTCGCAGGCGGGCCTGCAGGACGGGGTTCTCAGCATCGTGCTGGCAACGCCCATGCGCGACGTGGCCGGGCAAGTGATCGCGATGGCACAGTCAATCCAGACGAACGGCATGGCCGCGGTTCCAGGCCAGCGCTTTCTGCCCTGCGAGGTCTGGACCCCGGAAAGCGATATGATGAGGTAATTACATCATCGAGGCGGCACGTTTACATCACCATTGATGTTATCTGCCGGTGATGATCGTTGACCGATTGTCCTGACTCCGGGCATCTTCCTGTCCAGCGGGGGGACGTGGAGGTCCCTCGCCCCTGTTGCACAAGCACTCCGTTTGCAGCGCCTTTGGGCGTCCGGATGCTCATTGCCTGCAGGCAACACCGGCGCCGATGCGCCACTCGAGGAGGAGATCGACGTGACGAAATTCCTGATGACCACGGCCCTGATGGCCAGTCTGGGCTCTGCTGCCGCTGCCGAGAACATCGGTGTGTCGATGGCACTGTTCGACGACAATTTCCTGACCGTGCTGCGCGGCGGTATGCAGGATTATGCTGCGACGCTGGACGACGTCAGTCTGCAGATCGAGGATGCCCAGAACGACGTGGGCCGCCAGCTGAACCAGATCCAGAACTTCGTGGCCTCGGGTGTCGATGCGATCATCGTCAATCCGGTCGACACGGATGCCACCATCGCCATGTCCAATCTGGCCGCAGAGGCGGGCATCCCGTTGGTCTATGTGAACCGCCAGCCGGTCAATCTGGACGAACTGCCCGAAGGTCAGGCCTTCGTCGCTTCGGACGAGCTGGAGTCGGGAACTTTGCAGACGCAGGAGATCTGTCGGCTCCTGCAGGAACAGGGCAAGGGCGAGGGTGCCCGCGCAGTCGTCATGATGGGCGAACTGTCCAATCAGGCTGCCCGCATCCGCACCCAGGACATCAAGGATGTGATTGCCACCGACGAGTGCAGCTTCATCGAGATTGTCGAGGAACAGACCGCCATGTGGTCGCGGACCCAAGGCACTGACCTGATGACCAACTGGCTGTCGGCGGGGATCGAATTCGACGCCGTGATTTCCAACAATGACGAGATGGCGATCGGTGCGATCCAGGCACTGAAAACCTCCGGCGTGGCGATGGACGAGGTCATCGTGGGCGGCATTGACGCTACTGCCGATGCTCTGGCCGCGATGGAGGCAGGTGATCTCGACGTGACCGTCTTCCAGAACGCTGCGGGGCAGGGCGAGGGCGCCGTCGACGCGGCCCTGAAGCTGGCGCGCGGCGAAGAGGTCGAACAGAAGGTCTTCGTGCCCTTCGAACTGGTGACGCCCGAGAACCTGGCCGACTACCAGAACTGAACGCTTGGCCGGGCCGCCTTGCCGGCCCGGCCTGTTCCTGGGGAGGATCCATCATGCTTGATCACGCAGACGCGCCCGCGCGCGCCGTCCACGCGGGCGACTACATCCTGGAGGTGGACAATGTCCGCAAGGAGTTTCCGGGCGTCGTGGCGCTGGACGACGTCCAACTGAGGCTGAGGCCTGGCACCGTCCATGCCCTGATGGGCGAGAATGGCGCGGGCAAGTCCACGCTGATGAAGATCATCGCCGGCGTGTACACCCCCGACCGGGGCGAGGTGCGCTTTGCCGGGCGGCCCTTGAACATTCGCACACCGCTGGACGCGCTGAATTCGGGTATCGCGATGATCCATCAGGAACTGAACCTGATGAACACCATGACCGTCGCCGAGAACATCTGGATCGGACGCGAGCCGAAGTCCTCCTTTCGGCTGATCGACCACGGGCAGATGACACGAATGACCGAAGCCTTGTTTGCCGATCTGGGCATCCGGCTGGACCCGCTGGCCATGGTGGGCGACCTGACCGTTGCGCAGAAGCAGATGGTCGAGATTGCCCGCGCGGTATCCTACAAGTCCGATGTGCTGATCATGGACGAGCCGACCAGCGCCATCACTGAAACCGAGGTCGAGCACCTCTTCCGCATCATCCGTGATTTGCGCGCCAAGGGCGTGGGCATTGTCTACATCACCCA
This sequence comes from Paracoccus gahaiensis, assembly GCF_005048225.1. GTDB lineage: Bacteria > Pseudomonadota > Alphaproteobacteria > Rhodobacterales > Rhodobacteraceae > Paracoccus > Paracoccus gahaiensis. The sequence continues at coordinate 91,578 of NZ_SUNI01000015.1, read as the reverse complement.
CAAGATGAGCGAGCTGTTCGAGATCGCCGACGAGCTGACCGTCTTTCGCGACGGCAAGTACATCGCAACGGTGAACGCCGCCGATGTTACCCGCGACCAGATCATCAAGATGATGGTGGGCCGCGAGATCACCGACATGTTCCCCAAGATCGACTGCGAGATCGGCGAGACGATCCTGGAGGTTCGGGATCTGACCTTGCCCGGCGTGTTCCGCGATGTCAGTTTCTCGCTGCGCCGGGGCGAGATCCTGGGCGTGGCGGGCCTGGTCGGGTCGGGGCGGTCGAATGTGGCAGAGGCCGTCTTCGGGGTGCGCCCCGCGACCGGCGGGCAGATCCTGATCGACGGCGAGGTCGTGAACATCAAGTCGCCGCCCGTCGCCATGCGGCACGGGATGGCCTTCCTGACCGAGGACCGCAAGGAAACCGGATGTTTCCTGAACCTTGACTGTATCGAGAACATCCAGGTCGCGCTGCTGTCGAGCGGCAAGGTCGACAATCGCGGCTTCGTCAACCAGCGCGAGGTGAACCGGCTGGCGGAGGAGTTCTGCGCGAAGCTGCGCGTCAAGACACCGAACCTGGCCGAGACCGTCGCCAACCTGTCGGGGGGCAATCAGCAAAAGCTGCTGATCGCCCGCTGGCTGCTGACAAAGCCGCGCATCCTCATCCTGGACGAGCCCACGCGCGGCATCGACGTGGGGGCGAAATCGGAAATCCACCGGCTGATCACGCAGCTGGCCGCCGAGGGCGTGGCCATCCTGATGATCTCGTCGGAACTGCCCGAGGTGCTGGGCATGTCGGACCGCATCATGGTGATGCACGAGGGCCGCGTCAGCGGCTTTCTGGACCGCGCCGAGGCCGATCAGGTGCGTGTCATGGAATTGGCGGCGAAATAAGGGAGGAACGCCGACATGGCGACACAGACATTCGACGAGCGCGCGGCACCCAAAGCGCACCGCAAGCTGCCGTCCGAGATCAACATTCTGCTAGTCCTGATCGGCATTGCCCTGATCTTCGAAATCCTGGGCTGGATCTTCCAGGGGCAAACGTTCCTGGGCAATATTGGACGGCTCAAGATCATGATCCTGCAGGTCTCGGTTATCGGGATCATCGCGGTGGGCGTGACGCAGGTGATCATCTCGGGCGGGATCGACCTTAGTTCGGGATCCATCGTGGGCGCGGTGGCCATGGTTGCGATGAGTTTCGCGCAGGCTGCCGACTACGCCCGGGCGGTCTATCCGGCACTGACGGACATGCCGGTGATTGTGCCGGTGCTGATCGGGCTTTTCTGCGGGGCTGTGGCGGGGTTCATCAACGGCTGGCTGATCGCCTATACCAAGATCCCACCCTTCATTGCCACTCTTGGGATGATGGTCGCGGTGCGGGGTTTTGCCAAATGGTATACCAAGGGCCAGCCGGTCAGCTTCCCGACCGATAGCTTTGCAAGTCTGGGATCGGGCATGATGCCGGTCTTCATCTTCCTGGGCGTGGCGGCGGTCTTTCACGTGGCGATGAAATACACCCGCTACGGCAAGTACACCTATGCCATCGGGGCCAATCCGCAGGCCGCCCGTGTCTCGGGCATCGACGTCGAGCGGCATCTGGTCAAGCTGTATGTGGTGGCCGGCGTCTTGGCCGCGCTGGCCGGGATCGTGGTCGCAGCGCGCGGCCAGACCGCGCAGGCCGGCATGGGCATGATGTACGAGCTGGACGCTATTGCCATGGCGGTCATTGGCGGCACTTCGCTGGCCGGGGGACGCGGCTCTATAGTGGGCACGTCCATCGGGATGGTGATCTTTGGCGTCATTATCTCGGGATTCACCTTCCTGCGGCTGGACGCCTATTACCAGGAGATGATCAAGGGCGTCATCATCGTGGCCGCCGTGGTGATCGACACCCAACGCCAGAAAAAGCGCGTCAAGAAGACCTGACGGGGGCTCAAGATGAAACACACGCTCGACCCTCATATGATCCGACATCTGTCCCTGGAGGATACCTGCCGCAAGGTCGCTGATCTGGGCTATGACCATGTCGAACTTTCTCCCCGCCCGGATTTTCTGTCGTGGTGGACCCGGCCCAAGGTCTGGCCCGAGCGGATTGCAGGGTTCAAGAAGGCACTGAAGGATCACCGGCTTGGCCTTGCCACGCTGCAGCCGATGTACCGGTGGGCCAGTCCCTATCCCGACGAATGGGACGCGGCCATCGAGAACTGGAAGCGGGCCATCGAGATCGCGATCGAGATGGACTGCCCGATGTTCGTCTCGGAATTCGGTCGCGGCGGCAGCCCCGACCGCAGCCTGAATGACCGCAGTGGCCTGCATCGTCCTGAAACCTGCGAGACGCAATTCTTCCGCGCGATGGACATTCTCGTGCCGATCCTGGAGCGGGAGGGTCTCATCCTGTCGCTGGAGGCGCATCCCGAGGACTGGTTGGAAGAAATCGCGCCTGCGATGGACATCATCAGGACCATCAACTCGAAGGCGGTGAAGGCGTCGTTCATTGCGCCGCACACCTTCTTCTATGGACCCGACATGGTTGCCAACCTGCGTGCGACCGAGGGCCTTCTGGTCCATGTGCGCCTGGCGGACACCTATGACCATACCAAGTCGTCGCAACTGCGCTACGTCGTGAACCCTCCGGGGTCGAATGTCCGCGTACACCAGCATCTGGATTTCGGGCAGGGCGAGATCGATTGGGACATCTTCTTTGCCACCCTTGCCGACATGAAGTTCGACGGCGTGCTGTCAAACTGTGTCTTTGGGTGGGAAGACCGGGCCGAGGACAGCGCCCGCTTCATGCTGGACGAAACCAAGCGATACGTCGCGAAATACTGGAAATAGGAAGACAACATGACCCTGAAGATCGGTGTCATCGGAACCGGCATGATCGGCCGCGACCACACACGGCGCATTGCGCAAGTGCTGGCGGGGGCGCAGATCGTAGCCCTCAGTGATTACAATCCGGATGCGGCCCGGGCCGTGCAGGCGGATCTGGCGCCCAACGCCACCGTCTATGACAAGGGCGAGGATCTGATCGCAGCTCCCGAAGTGGATGCTGTGCTGGTCTGTTCGACCGGATCGACTCATGAGGCCTATGTCCTGGCCGCCATCGCCGCCGGAAAGCCCTGCTTTTGCGAAAAGCCGCTGGCCACGACTGCGGACGGCGCCAAGCGCATCGTCGATGCCGAAGTGGCAGCAGGCAAGCGTCTGGTCCAGGTGGGCTTCATGCGCCGCTATGATGCGGGCTACCGGATGCTGAAGGAGGTCGTGGACAACCAGATCGGCACGCCGCTGATGGTCCATGCCGCGCACCGCAACCCGACCGTGCCCGACCAATACCTGACGCCGATGGCGATCCACGACACGCTGATCCACGAGATCGACGTGTTCCGCTGGCTGCTGGACGACGACTACGTCTCGGCCCAGGTTGTGTTCCCGCGCAAGTCGTCCCACGCCCATGCGCAGCTGGCAGACCCGCAGATCGTGCTGTTGGAGACCGCAAAGGGCGTGCGCATCGATGTCGAGATCTTCGTGAACTGCCGCTATGGCTATGACATCCAGTGCCAGGTAGTGGGCGAAGAGGGGCTGGCCAATCTCCCAGAGCCGATGGCCATCACCCTGCGCAAGAACGCCACGCTGCAAAACGCCATCATGACCGACTGGAAGGACCGCTTCGTCGACAGTTATGACGTCGAGTTGACAGACTTTATCAAGGCCGCGTCGCAGGGCACCGCTTCGGGTCCGTCCAGCTGGGACGGCTATGTTGCCGCCATCAGCTCGGACGCCTGCGTCGAGGCGCAGGAAAAGACCGGCCAGATCATTCCCATCACCCTGCCGGCCCGCCCGGCGCTTTACGACTGAGATCACACCATGCGTTTTGCCATCAACCATATCTCGGCGCCGAAACTCGGTCTGGCGGAATTTTTCGCCATGACCCGCCGGCTTGGCGCGACCGAGGTCGAGATCCGCAACGACCTGCCCGACGTAATGGGCAGCATGGACCCGGCCGAGGTCCGCGCCGAAGCCGAGCGCCAGGGCGTCACCATTCTTTCGATCAACGCACTGTATCCCTTCAACGTCTGGTCGGGTGATCTGCCCGACCGCGCAGTGGCCATGGCGGACTACGCCCAGGCCTGCGGGGCGCGCGCGGTGGTGATGTGCCCGCTAAACGACGGGACCGAGGTCGCCTTTGACGACCTGGTCGCGGCACTAAAGGCGATGAAGCCGATCCTGCAGGAACGCGGCCTGACCGGACTGGTCGAGCCCTTGGGCTTTCCCGTCTCGTCCCTGCGCAGGAAGGCCACCGCGATCGAGGCGATCAAGGCAGCCGACGGGGAAGGCGCTTACAAGCTCATGCACGACACTTTCCACCATCATCTGGCCGGAGAGACCGAGTTTTTCCCCGAATGGACCGGCCTCGTGCACATCTCGGGCGTGACGGACCAGCATGTCGCTGTGGAAGACATGCTGGACGCCCATCGCGTGCTGGTGGACGGCGATGACCGGCTGGAGAACCTGCCCCAGATCAAGGCGCTGCTGGAGGCGGGTTATGACGGCCCCTTCAGCTTCGAGCCTTTTGCGGCCGAAGTGCATGATGCGGCCGATCCCGAAGCCGCGCTGAAGGACAGCATCGGCCATATCCAGGCTGCGGCCTGACCTGGACGGTGGGCGTTCGCGCCCATCGACAATCGCTGAAGGAGTGACGGGATGAAGTCTGTTGATGTGATCACGATCGGGCGGAGTTCCGTCGATCTCTACGGCAGCCAGATCGGCGGGCGGCTGGAGGACATGGGGTCCTTCGCCAAGTATATCGGCGGCAGCCCCACGAACATCGCTTGCGGGACGGCTCGGTTGGGCCTGCGATCAGCGGTGATCACGCGGGTGGGCGACGAGCATATGGGGCGCTTCATCCGCGAGCAGCTGCTGCGCGAGGGCGTGGACGTCCGTGGCGTTGCCACCGACCCCGAGCGCCTGACGGCGCTGGTGATCCTGGGCATCCGCGACGAGGACAGCTTTCCGTTGATCTTCTATCGCGAGAACTGTGCCGACATGGCCCTGTCCGAGGATGACATCGACCAGGAATTCATTGCCTCGGCGCGCTGCGTCCTGGCGACCGGCACGCATCTGTCCAACCCCCGAACCGAGGCTGCGGTGATGCGCGCACTGGAACTGGCCCGTGCGCATGGCGCGCGGACGGCGCTTGACATCGATTATCGCCCGAACCTGTGGGGCGTGGCAGGTCATGGCGACGGCGAAAGCCGCTTCGTCGAAAGCCAGGCCGTGACGGCGCGCCTGCAGACGACGCTGCATCTCTTCGACCTGATCGTGGGCACCGAGGAGGAATTCCACATCGCCGGCGGCACCACCGACACGCTCGCCGCCCTGCGCGCGGTGCGCGGCGTCAGCGATGCCACCCTGGTCTGCAAGCGGGGCGCCAAGGGGGCCGTCGCCTTCACCGGCGAGATCCCCGACAGCCTGGACGCGGGCGAGGCCGGTCCCGGCTTTCCGATCGAGGTCTTCAATGTGCTGGGCGCCGGGGACGGCTTCTTCTCGGGCCTTCTGAAGGGCTGGCTGGACGGAGAGAGCTGGCCGCGAGCGCTGGAATACGCCAATGCCTGCGGGGCCTTCGCGGTCAGCCGCCACGGCTGCACGCCCGCCTATCCCAGCCTCGAGGAACTGCGCTTCTTTCTGGATCGCGGCGTGGTGCGGCCGGACCTGCGCAACGATGCCGACCTGGAGCAACTGCACTGGTCGACCAACCGGCAGGGCCGGATGGGCGGCGACTGGACGACGATGCGCGTCTTCGCCTTCGATCACCGCATGCAGCTGGAACAGATGGAGGGATACAGTCCCGCCAAGGGCAGCGCGTTCAAGCGCCTGTGCCTGGAGGCGGCGCTGCAGGTCAAGGACGGGCAGGGGGGCTACGGCATCCTCTGCGACGACCGCATCGGCCGGGAGGCGCTGCATGCGGCCAGCGGCTCCGGCCTGTGGATCGGCCGGCCTGCGGAATGGCCGGGCTCGCGTCCGCTGGAGCTGGAGCCGGAGCTGGGCCCGGATTGCGGGGGCCTTGGCGAATGGCCGCGCGAGCAGGTCGTGAAGGTGCTGTGCTTCTGCCATCCGGACGACGCGCCCGACTTACGCGCCCGGCAGGAGGCGACGGTCGGGCGCCTGTTCACCGCCGCCCGCCGCAATGGGCTGGAGTTCCTGTTGGAGATCATCCCCTCGAAAGTGGGGCCGGTGGATGACGACACCACCGCAACGCTGATCCGGCAATTCTACGCGGCGGGCATCTTTCCGGACTGGTGGAAGCTGGAAGCTCTGGCCAGTCGCACCGCCTGGTCGACAGCCATCGCCGCCATCGAGGAAAACGATCGCCACACCCGCGGCATCGTGGTTTTGGGCCTGGATGCGCCCGAGAAGGCACTGGCGGACAGCTTCCGGATTGCTGCGGCCTTTCCCCTGGTGCGCGGTTTTGCGGTCGGCCGCACGATCTTTGGCGAAGTGGCGCGGGACTGGATGGCCGGAAACAGCGACGATGCGGCGGCGGTCGCCCGGATGGCCGAACGCTATGGGCGGCTGTGCGGGTTGTGGGACCAAGCCCGCGCCGCTCAGGCTGTCGAATGACACGGAACCCCCAGGGCGATGCGTCGCCCTCGACGACAGAACCGACACGAGGGCTGACGATGAGCGGAACGATACGATTGACGGCAGCCCAAGCCATGGTGCGCTGGCTGTCGGTGCAGATGACCGAGGACGGCGAGCGTTTCATCGAGGGGGTCTGGGCGATCTTCGGCCACGGCAATGTTGCCGGTCTGGGCGAGGCGCTGCACGGGATCGGGGAGGCCCTGCCGACCTGGCGGGGACAGAACGAGCAGACCATGGCCCATGCCGCCATCGCCTATGCCAAGGGCAAGGGCCGACGGCGGGCGCAGGCGGTGACGGCCTCGATCGGGCCGGGCTCGACGAACATGGTGACGGCCGCCGCGCTGGCCCATGTGAACCGGCTGCCGGTCCTGCTGATCGCGGGCGATGTGTTTGCCACGCGCAGGCCCGATCCCGTGCTGCAGCAGGTCGAAAGCTTTGGCGACGGCACCGTCAGCGCGAATGACTGCTTCCGCCCCGTCGTGCGCTATTTCGACCGCATCACCCGGCCCGAGCAGCTGCTGACCGCGCTGCCCCGTGCGCTGCGGGTGATGACGGACCCGGCCGAGTGCGGGCCTGTCTGCCTGTCCTTCTGCCAGGATGTGCAGGCCGAGGCCCATGACTGGCCCGAGGCGTTTTTCCAGCCGCGCACCTGGCGCATCCGTCGTCCCGCCCCCGATGCGGACGAGTTCGCCGCCGCCGCTGCCCTGATCCGCGCCGCGAGGTCGCCGATCCTGATATGTGGCGGAGGCGTGATCTACTCAGGCGCCGAGGAGGCGCTGGACAAATTCGCCAGCCAGCTCAACATCCCGGTGATCGAGACCCAGGCCGGAAAATCTGCGCTGGCGCAGGCGCACCCGATGAACTTCGGAGCCGCCGGCGTTGACGGCTCGGCTGCGGCGAATGCCGCGGCGCAGTCGGCGGACCTGGTGATCGCAGTCGGCACGCGCTTGCAGGACTTCACCACCGGCTCGCGCACCTTGTTTCCGCAGGCCAGGATCCTGGCACTGAATGTCCAGCCTCGTGACGCTGGCAAGCACGGCGCCACCAGTCTTGTCGCCGATGCGCGTGTGGCGCTGGAGGCGCTGTCGGCCGAGTTGGGCGATCTTCGCTTCGACGCGGCTGATCCCCGGGCGCGCGATGCGTGGCTCGCGGCGGTCGACGCCCATTGTACCACGGCACCTGAAGGGCTGCCAACAGATGCACAGGTGATCGGAGCCGTGCAGGCGGCCGCGCCCGATGGTATTGCCATGTGCGCCGCCGGCACCATGCCCGGGGCCTTAAAGTTGCTGTGGCAGGCCAGCCAGCATGGCTACCATATGGAATATGGTTATTCCTGCATGGGCTACGAAGTGGCGGGCGCCATGGGCCTCAAACTTGCGCGCCCTGACCGTCAGGTGCTGTGCTTCGTCGGCGACGGCAGCTACATGATGGCCAACAGTGAGCTGGCGACGGCGGTGATGCGCCGCATCCCCTTCACGGTCATCCTGACCGACAACCGGGGTTACGGCTGCATCAACCGCCTTCAGGCTCATTCCGGCGGTGCGGCCTTCAACAACATGTATGTCGATTGCCGGATCGAGACTCAGCCACAGATCGACTATGTCGCTCATGCTGCCAGCATGGGGGCGCATGCGGTGAAGGCTGGGGATCTGGCAGATCTGCAGGACCAGATCCGCGCCGCACGCGACCGCGACGTCCCCACCGTCATCGTGATCGACACCACCGCCCGACCCGGCCCCGGCGACGGGCTGGAGACGGCCGGGCATTTCTGGGACGTGGCCGTTCCCGCAGTGGGCGATACGGACAAACTGAAACAAGCCTATGCGCGCTATATCGAGCATGTTGCGCAGCAGGCCCTGATCAACTGAAGGCAGAGACATGATCCTCTACGGCACCAATCCGATTGCCTGGGCCAATGACGACGACCAGTCGATCGGCGCTCATATCCCGACCGAGCAGATCCTGCGCGAGGCGGGCCGTATCATCGGCTTCGACGGGATCGAGAACGGCCATCGCTGGCCCGACGACCCGCAAGCGCTGAAAGATCTGCTGGGCAGCTACGGGCTGCGCTTCATCTCGGGCTGGTACTCGACCGAGTTGCTGACCCGCTCGGTCGAGGAAGAGATCGTGTCGGTTCAGCCGCATCTGGCCAAGCTGAAGGCGAACGGTTGCAAGGTCTGCATCGTCTGCGAATGCTCGAACACCGTGCATGGCGATCCGGCAAAAGCAGTCAACGACCGGCCGCGCCTGACGGAAGCGCAGATGACCGACTTCGGCGCGAAGATGGAGGAGTTCGCGGCCTACCTGGCGGAGCAGGACATCACGTTGGCCTATCATCACCACATGGGGACCGTGGTTGAGAGCCCGCCTGAGATAGACGCCTTCATGGCCGCGACTGGCCCCTCCACGCATTTGCTGTTCGATGCTGGCCACTGCACCTTCGGCGGCGGCGACCCCGAGGAAGTGCTGCGCCGCCATGCGGGCAGGGTGGCACATTTCCATGCCAAAAACATTCGCCGTGTGGTCTGTGACCGGGTCCGGGCTGAAAGGCTGTCCTTCATCCAGGGCGTGATGACCGGTGCCTTCACCGTCCCGGGCGATCCGGAAGGAGCCATCGATTTCGTCCCGCTGCTGCGCATCCTGGCGGAAGCCCACTATGATGGCTGGCTGGTCATAGAGGCGGAGCAGGATCCCGAGTTGCGCAACCCGCTCCACTACCAGTCGATGGGGCTCAACGCTCTCAAGTCGGCGGCGCGCGAGGCTGGTCTGGATCAATCGATCGCGGCCTGAAGTATCAGAGAGAAGGAAGCTGGCATGGCAAACCTACTGCGCAAGCCGTTCGGTGCACACGGCGAGGTGCATCGCATTACGTCCACAGATGCCGGCTGGCGTTATGTTGGCTTCTCGCTCCATCGCCTCCGGGCGGGCGAGCGGATGGCCGAAACGACCGGCGATCGCGAAGTCATCTTGGTCATGGTTGAGGGGAAGGCATCCATTCAGGCCGCCGGCCGGGACTGGGGTACCTTGGGCGAGCGAATGGATGTCTTCGAGAAGACGCCGCCGCACTGTCTCTACCTCCCGAACGGGCAGGACTGGACGGCCGAAGCAGTAACTGATTGCGCCATCGCCATCTGCAGCGCGCCGGGCCGGGGAGGGCATCAGGCACGCCGGATCGGCCCCGACGGGATCACGTTGACGCAGCGCGGAGAGGGCACCAATACACGCTGGATCAACAACATCGCCATGGAGGCCGAAGATTACTGCGATAGCCTGCTAGTGACCGAGGTCTTTACGCCGGCGGGGAACTGGTCCTCTTATCCCAGCCACCGGCACGACGAGGATGATTTCCCCCGCATCACCTATCTCGAGGAAACCTACTATCACCGCCTGAACCCTGCGCAGGGATGGGCAGTCCAGCGAGTTTACACCGACGACGGCGAACTCGACGAAGTTATGGCAGTGCGCGACCACGACGTCGTCCTCGTCCCCCGCGGCCATCATCCATGCGCCGCCCCCTACGGGTTCGAGCTGTATTATCTCAATGTGATGGCAGGTCCTCGGCGTGCATGGCGATTTGTCTCCGCTCCCGAAATGTCACATACTTAAAATTCTGTGGCCTTAAGTTGTCAGCCGGAAAATACACACGACGTCGGCAAGCAGCTTACCTCGACGTCATGGTCCGTCCTTGCTGCAATTGCGCTTCGTCCCAGGCCCTCAGTCGAAGGCATCATTTAAGCAAAACGTTATCGGCTCCTGCTTTTTGACCATTAGGTTAACGAGCTGTTTAGTTGCAGAGACTGTGGAACTTCTTAAAGGCCCATATGGAACCGGACGTTGCCTGGGACATCTGCGAGCCGGATGTTCAGGTCGGCTTGCGCGGTATAAGGGACATCGGCCTGTAGCACACTCGTGAGTGCTACAGGCATGCAGCGTCGGCGTGAACGGCAAACATGACACTGGCATTCCTGCCTCACCAAAGGCTCAAATCGAGTGAGCAACGCGTTGGCGAGGCTGCCTGCGAACACGGATGTTCAAGTGGCTACAGCGCCCTAGCTGCGAGTGGCGATGAGGGCCTGCATCATCGCGACCTCTTCTTCTGTGAGGTCGGTCAGTGGCGCACGGACATGGCCCGTCTCGAACCCACGCAGGGCGACGCCTGCTTTGACTGCCGCCACTGCATAGCCCGCCTTACGGTCGCGGATCGCGGCGAAAGGGTAATAGAAGTCGCGCAGCAGCGTCTCGCAGGCGGCGTCGTCCCCGGCCTTGAAAGCGCGATGAAACTCGAGCGCGGTTTCAGGGACAAAGTTGAACACCGCCGAGGAATAGGTGGCCATCCCCGCGCCGCGATAGGCCTGCGCGAACAACTCGTGCGTGGGCATGCCGCCGATATAGGAAAACCGGTCGCCCATCAGCGCCGTGACGCGGCGCACCGTGTCGATATCGCCGGTGCCATCCTTGAAGCCGATCAGGTTCGGGCATTCCTCGGCCAGCCGAGCCAGGGCCTCGACAGACATGCGCGATTGGCCGCGATTATAAAATATGACGCCCATCTTGGTGGCGTTGCAGACCTGACGAACGCGGTCGGCGATTCCGTCCTGCGGGGCCTCGGTCAGGTAATGGGGCAGCAGCAGGATGCCGTCGCCGCCGGCCGCCTCGATCTCGCGGGCCAGATCACAGGCCATGCGCACGCCGTATCCGCAGCCCGCAATTACCGGGGCATTACCTGCCACCGCGCGGGTGGCACGGACGACATCGACGATCTCGGACGGGCTAAGCGAGAACATCTCGCCGGTGCCACCCGCCACGATCAGGCCCGCGACGGGGTATTGCGACAGCCATTCCAGATGCGCCTGAAATGGTCGGGGGGCGAAATTGTCCGCAGCGTCGAACGGTGTGACGGGGAAGGACAGCAGGCCGTGGCGGATGATCTCGCGCAGCTCATGGGGGGGGATCATGGTAGTCTCCTTTGGAATTGGTCAGGCCAGATCTGCGGACAACAGATTGGAGGGGATGTTCTGAAAACAGACCGGGCGCAGAAAGCGACGGATCGACATTGTTCCGACCGAGGTGGCCCCGAAATTGGTCGAGGCGGGATAGGGGCCGCCATGAACCATCGCATCGGCCACCTCGACGCCGGTCGGAAAGCCATTGACCAGCACCCGGCCCGCCTTGCGTTCCAGAACCCGCAGCAGGCGACGCGCCAGATCACTGTCGTCGTCATCCATGTGCAGCGTAGCGGTCAGCTGGCCCCGCAGCGCGCGGGCCAGATCCAGCATCTGGTCCGTGTCATCGACCCGCACGATCAAGCCCGCGGGGCCGAACACCTCTTCGGCCAGCGTCGTGTCCGACTGAAATGTTGCGGCATCGACCTGCCACAGATTGGGCCGCGCCTCGCGCCCTTCACCGAGATTGGTCAGCACTGGGCTCGCCCTGCTTGACAGATGCGCGACGCCGTCGTGATAGGCGGCGGTGATCCCCCGGCTCAGCATGATTTGCGGGCCGGTTGCGGCCAAGGCATCTCGGGTGGCGGTGACAAAGGCGTCTCCTTCGGCACCCGTCGGGACGAAGGCGATGCCGGGATTGGTGCAGAATTGCCCGGCCCCCATGGTCAGAGAGGCGGCCCATGCGGCGCCGATCCCGGCGGCCCGCGCAGCGAGGGCGTGGGGCAGCAGGAACATCGGGTTGACGGATCCCAGCTCTCCGAAGAAGGGGATCGGATCGCGGCGCGCGGCGCACAGGTCGAACAGCGCGCGCCCTCCCGCCAGGGATCCCGTGAACCCTACGGCTTGGATCAGCGGATGGGTGACCAGCGCGTGGCCCACATCGCGCCGTCCCCCCTGGATCAGGCTGAAGACGCCCTTATGCATGCCGGTGGCCTGAATGGCAGCAAGGATCGCTTCGGCGATGATCTCGCCGGTTCCGGGGTGAGCGCTGTGGCCCTTGACCACCACGGGGCAGCCGGCCGCCAGCGCCGCCGCCGTGTCCCCCCCGGCGGTCGAAAAAGCCAAAGGAAAGTTCGACGCGCCGAACACCGCGACAGGCCCGACAGGCCGCTGGATCATCCGCAGCTCGGGGCGCGGTGCGGGCCGGCGATCGGGCAGTGCCGGGTCCACGCGGCGGTCCAGATAATCGCCCTTGCGCAGATGTTCCGCGAACAGGCGCAGCTGGCCGGTGGTGCGGCCGCGCTCCCCCTGCAGCCGCGCCTCGGGCAGGCCGGTTTCCAAGGTGCCGATGGCGGTGATCGCCTCGGCACGGGCCTCGATCTGATCAGCAATGGCCTCGAGGAACGCGGCGCGGTCGTCGCGGCTGACATGGGCATAGGTTTCGAACGCCTCTTCGGCAGCACGGCAGGCGCGATCCACGAGGGTGACGGTTCCGGTTGCATAGGCAAAGGCCGGACCGGTCGCGGGGTCGGAGGTGAAGTTGCCCTCTGCCCCGACCCATTCACCCGCGATCAGGTGCTGTCCATGCGGGGCGGTCGTCGCGCTTTTCGCGTCCATGGTGTGTCCTTTGAGTGAATGATGCCTATCACAGGGCGCAGAGTGCCCTTGTGCGCATAAATACTAATATTTCAATTTGAGCAGACCGTCAAGCGAGGCGGGCCTGAAACGCGGCTATTTTGTCGCAAGATCGAGGGAGAACGAGGATCGTGTCGCGCCCGATGGTCTGGGCGGTGTCAGGTGAAGAAGTCGCGATGCTTATCGCGGAGTTGGGGGGCGTTCGTGACGGTTTCGCTAAGGTGGGCGCGCATGGCCGCCATGGCCTTGTCCTCGTCCTCGGACAGGATGGCCGCGACGATGCTCTTGTGGCCATCCAGGATATGACGGATCTTACGATCGTCGTGCGGCTGCATCTTGCGCATGCGGCTGAGGTGCCCGGAACGGGCGTTGATCAGCTGATGCAGGCGCTGATGCCCGACGCCCCCAAAAAGGGCGCGGTGAAAGCTGTCATCCAGCTCTTGAAAGGTGCGCAACTGATCCTGATCGTCCGCAATGGCTTCCTGCATGCGGATGATCGCCATGGCATCGGCCATCGTCTCCTTGGAGGATTGGTGTGCCAGGTGGCGCACGACTTCGGTTTCCAGGGCGACGCGCATGAAATGCGCCTCGTAGATCTGGGCGATGTCGATCTTGCTGACGACCGTCTTGGATTGCGGGTGGACGTGCAGCAGGCCGTCCTGTTCGATCCGTTGCAGGGCCTCGCGCAGGGGAGTCTGGCTGACACCGTATTCTGCCGCCAGTTCGGCCCGCAGCAGGACCGTGCCGGGCGGCAGGTCCAGCGAGATGATCCTCCGCCGCAGATCGTCGTAGAGCTGCGAGGCGACATTTCCATGCCCGGCGATCTCTCCTGTCCTGGACAGACCTGCCGGAATTTCACGCGCCTTGCTCATGCTGTCTCGTTTCGTGGAGGTGGCTTGACGCCGGTTATGTGGATTGACCGCCCAGTAACGGGACAGGCGCAGCTATTTCAATCCGCGCTTCCGGCGTCAAAGCGAAAATCCGTGTTCTGGCGTTCGATCATCGTCGCAATCTCGCGTTTGTCCACCGCCGACAAAACAGGTCCGGGCATGCGCAGGGCCGAACACCTCAGCGCCCCGCGCTGGCGCATCACCTCCTTGCGGATCGCGATGCCCCATTCGCCTTGGGCCTCGTAGCGCAACAGCGGCAGGTATCGCTCGAACAGATCATGCGCCGCTGGCAGATCACCGGCGGTGAAAAGATCATGTACCCCGGAGAGCATCTCGGGAAAGGAAAAGCCCGCCATCGGCCCGTCCGCCCCCCGCGCCAGTTCCTGCGGAAGATACAGACCGTTATTGCCGGTCAGGATCCGCACCCGGTCCCCCAATTCGTCGCGCAGCCGGGTGATCTTGGTGACGCTTGGCAGATCCTCTTCCTTGATGACCCCGATCTGGGGAAACGTGTCCACCAGCCGGCGAATCAGCGGCGGCGACATCCTGACCCCGGAATGCATCGGGAAATCCTGCAAGACGGTCGGGGTTTCGCCGATGCGGGCGAAGACGGCAGCGAAATACCGCATCAGATCCTCATCCGTCTGCGTTCCGCGCGGCGGGCAGATCATGACGGCATCGGCGCCCTCGGCCATGGCATCCCGGGTCACGGTGACAAGCTGCGCCAGACTTGGGCTGGACACGCCGACGATGATCCGATGGCCGTCGGCGACCCTGATGAACCGCCGGGCGACCGCGATCGCCTCCTGGGGGGTCAGCTTGGCCTGCTCTCCGCTGACGCCCAGAATGGTCAGGCCCCGCGCGCCATGGCTGTAATAGAAGGCCGAGAGCGTGTCGATGCTGTCCAGATCCACGGTGCCCTCGGCATGGAACGGGGTTTGGGCGACGACATGCAGCCCGGTGCAGTCCTTCAGGGACGATCTGCTCATCTACGTTCCTTGTGGCATGGGTTTGTGGCTGTCCGGATCGAACCGGCTATCTTTGCGCCTGCTCGCCCTGCGCCCTGATCTGGAACAGGGTGGCGCCCGACGACAGGGCCTCGGGGTCCAGGCGCAGTTCGATGACTGCCAGCGTGCCGGTCGCTTGGGCCCGCGCGAAGGCTGCGGGGAAGTCGGCCGTGTCATGGACGATCTCACCCGAGCCGCCATAGGCCCGCGCCAGCGCCGCGAAATCCGGGTTGGTCAGGGCGGTGCCCGAAACGCGGCCGGGATAATGGCGTTCCTGATGCATACGGATTGTCCCATATTGGCCGTTATTGGCAACGATGACGATCGGGACCGCCCCGTATTGCACCGCCGTGGACATTTCGTTCAGGGTCATCTGAAAGCAGCCGTCGCCTGCAAGGCAGACGACCGTACGGCCTGGGTGTTCGATCGCCGCCGAGACGGCGGCGGGAAAGCCATATCCCATGCTGCCCGAGGTCGGCGCCAGCTGCGTGAAGGGCTGCTTGTAGACGAAATACCGATGCAGGAATGCCGCGTAATTGCCAGCGCCGTTGGTCAGGATAGACTCCTCGGGCAGGTTGTCTGACAGCCAGTGGATGATCTGTTCCATCTTGACGCGGCCGGGAGTCTCCCTCGGGGTGATCCAGGCCTCGTAATCCGCGCGCGCCGCGGCAGTCCAATCGTTCCAGACGACGGCGTCCGGCACAGTCTGAGCAAGGGCCGCCAGCATCCCGGCGGCGGGCGCCACGATCCCGACATCGGGGCGATAGACGCGGCCCAACTCTGAAGCGTCGGGATAGACATGGACAATCGTCTTGCCGGGATCAGCCGGGTCCATCAGCTCGTATCCCCGGGTCATGCTGTCGCCCAGCCTGCCGCCGATCATCACAAGGCAGTCGGCATCCTTTAGCCGCGCGCCCAGCTTGGGATTCATGCCAATGCCCAGATCGCCCGCATAGGTCGGATGGCGATTGTCCAGATGGCATTGCCTGCGAAAGGGCACAGCCACCGGCAGGTTCCAGGCACTGGCAAAGCTGGCCAGATCGCGGGCCACCTGATGGTCCCAGAGTGTTCCGCCCACCATCAGCAAGGGCCGCCGGGCCTGCGACAGCGCCGTGGTCACGGCGTCGATCTGGGCGGGGCTGACCGGGGAAGGGACCGGCGCCCGTGCCGGGATGTCGGCGACAGCGGCCCGGGCGGAGAGCATATCCTCGGGCAGGGCCAGAACCACGGGGCCGGGGCGCCCCGACATCGCGACATGGAAGGCCCGAGAGATGTATTCCGGCAGGCGGTCGATCCGGTCGATCTCGGCCACCCATTTGGCGACCGGCCCGAACATGGCGCGGTAATCGACCTCTTGAAACGCTTCACGGTCGCGGTGGGCGCGGTCGATCTGGCCCACGAACAGGATCATCGGCGACGAATCCTGTCGTGCCACATGAACCCCTGCCGAGGCATTTGTCGCACCTGGCCCCCTCGTGACAAAGCAGATGCCGGGTTGGCCGGTCAGCTTGGCATGCGCCTCTGCCATCATGGCGGCCCCGCCTTCCTGACGGCAGACGATGTTCTCGATCGACGCATCATGCAGCGCGTCCAGCGCCGCCAGAAAACTCTCTCCGGGCACCGAAAAGACGCGGCTGACGCCCTGGATCTTCAGCTGGTCGATCAGAATTTGTCCGCCATGTCGCATGATGTCTGGTTCCTTGTGAGCGGGGGAGGATCGTCCGGCCCTTGTCAGGGCCGGACCGTTATGCGGCAGGCAGGGATTTCGGTTTGCGGATCACGATCATGTAGACGAAGGCTGCGGTCAGAAGCAGGAAGAACAGACTGTCCGGGCTGGTCAGGAAGATCAGCGGATTGTCATCAGACAGCGACATGGCGCGCCTGAAATACTGTTCCAGATCCGGCCCCAGAATGAAGCCCAGCAGCATTGCCACGGTCGAATAGTTCTGGCGGCGCATGTAGAAGGCCAGAATGCCCAGCACCAGCGACAGCGACATCTGAAAGACCGACAGCGTGGCCACATAACTGCCCACCAGCGCCACTACTGCAATCCCGCTGTAGAGAAGCCCGCGCGAGATGGTGACCATCTTCAGAAACAGCGGCCCCAAGAGGTACAGCGTCAGCGGGATCAGGATCAGCGCGCTGACGATCAGCGCCGCGAACATCGGCGAGATCAGGTCGGCTTGATTTTCCAGCAGCCGCGCGCCGGGCTGCAACCCGTTGATGACCAGAACCCCCAGCACGATCGCCGTGGTCGGATCCCCGGGAATTCCGAACATCAGCATGGGCACGAAGGCGCCACCGCACATGGCATTGTTGGCAGATTCCGCCGCAGCGATCCCCTCGCGGCTGCCTTGGCCGTATTCCTCGGGCTTGCGGGACGACCGCCGCGCCTCGATATAGGACACGAAGGCAGCCATCGATCCCCCTGCACCGGGCAGGATGCCGATCAGATATCCGATGATGGTGCTTTTCAGATAGAGCCAGATGCCGATTTCACGGACCTCGGACCACAGGGGAATAAAGTCGCGCCGCGTGATCTTGATCCTGTTGACGGCGTCCAGATCGATCGCCTTGTCCAGACGCCAGTTCTGAGCCTGCACCAGGATCTCGCTGATGGCAAAGGCGCCGATCACCAACGGCATCAGGTCGATCCCTTCGATCAGGCTCTCGGTGCCGAAGGTGAAACGGGGCACGGACAGCAGATCGTCGATCCCGATGGTGGCGATCATCAGGCCCAGCAGCATGGCGATGGCGGCCTTGGCGAGATTGCCTTTCTCGACGATGACGATGACGACCAACGCGAAAAAGATGAGTGCGAACTTGCCCGGCGTCTGGATCAGCAGCGACACCTTGGCCGCGATCGGCATGAAGGCCATCAGCAGCACCGCCCCAAGCGTTCCGCCGATCATCGATCCCAATGCCGCATGACCGAGCGCATTGGCCCCCTTGCCGCGCCGCATCAGCTTGTTGCCGTCCAGCGCGGTCATCATCGAGGAGGGCGCGCCCGGAATGTTGATGGTGATTGCCGTGATCGAACCGGAATACATGCCCGACATGAAGATCGAGGCGCACATGATCAGCGCCGGGACGACGTCAATCTGATAGGTCACCGGCAAGAGCAGGGCAATGGCCAGAACCGAGGTCAGGCCGGGCATCGCGCCGAAGAACGTTCCGATCAGGAACCCGCCCACCAGCATCGCAAAGTTCAAGGGATCCGTCAGGGCCGCGAAGCCGTTGAAGTAGCTGAGGAAGGTGTCCATCAGATGACCCCGAACAATTGCGGCAGTCTTACGCCGAAGATCACCGCATAAAGAATGTAGAAGGTGGCTGTCACGATCAGCGCGTACAGCGCGAATGCCGCCGGCTGCGCGGTCCTGAATTCAAAGATCACGAACAGGGCCGAGACGAAAAGCACCGTCGACAGGCCGTAACCCAGGGGCTGAAACAAGAAGATATAGGCACCGGTGGCCAGCATCACCAAAAGCGGCCGCAGGATCTCTCCCGGCTGATCGGGGGTCGTGTCCTGCCGGACCTGCCGCACCAGCACCACCAGAAGCAGCGCATACATCAACACCGAGGCGGCGATGGGCATGGCGCGCGGTCCCTGCCAGAACGCCCCGCTCTGTCCGCGGATCGCGAAGGTCTGGGCCAGATAAATCGTCGTCAGCACCAGAAAGAATGCCGGCAGGGCAAATTCCATCGTCAGAAGCCTGTGGCGACCGGTCATGTGCGTCTCCATGGGAAAGGGGGCGCGTCGGGCAGGGGCCCCGACGCGCAAGGCACGATGGGCCTGGTTACTTGGAGAGCACGCCCGCCTCGACCAGCGCATCCATCTGGCCGAACAACTCGGTCTGGGTCTCTTCCGCCCAGGCCGTCACGTCAGCGCTGCCCAGCCAGTCGGGGGTGACGCCCACGTTGGCGACCCATTCCTGGAATTCCGCGCTGTCATAGGCCGCCTGATAGGCCGCCTCGATCTTTGCCACGACATCGTCGGGCGTCCCTGCCGGGGCGGCCATGACGATGAAGCTGCCAATCTGCAGATCGACGCCCAGATCGGTGGCCAGCGGCACGTCGGGATAGGTCGGATTGGCCGTGGACGAGAATTCCGCCAGCCCGATCACCGTGTCATCTTCCAGAAGGTTGGCGAAATCGCCGAGCGAGGTGACGGCACCTTCGGCCTCGCCCGACAGGATCGCCTCTTTCTGAGGACCTGCGCCGCCAGGATAGGACACGGTCTTGAATTTGGTGCCGGACAGCTGTTCCAGCTGCAGCAGCGCCAGATGCACCCGGCCGCCGATATTCTGGATCGCGATGCGGATGGTGTCCGGCGAGTCCTTGGCGGCGGCGATCAGCGCGTCCAGCGTCTGGTATTTCGAACCCGAGTTGATGACGACCGAGTCGGGCTCGCTGGTGACGCGGGCGATCAGCTTGAGCTTGTCCATGTCATAGCCCGGCAGCATCTCCTGCCACGGGATGGTCACGACGCTGTCATAGGTCAGCGCCACGATGGTATGGCCATCCGGCTCGGCGCGCATGACCTGATTGACGCCGGTCGCGCTGATGCCACCGTCGATGTTCTCGACATACATCGTACCGCCCATCTCGGCCTCGGCCAGCAGGGTCAGCTTGCGGACGATGGCATCCGTGCCTCCGCCCGCGCCCCATGGCACGACGACACGGATGTCCTGTTCAGGGTAATCGGCCAGCGCCGCCAGGGGCGTGGCCATCACGGCACAGCTGGCCGCAAGGGCCATAAGAGTTGCGGAATTCATGTCGATCCTCCTCCGTTGCGATCAGGCGGTCAGCACAGGGCGCGGGCAATCTCGCCGGCCTGCACGGACCATGGGCACGGCTTGCCCGCCGGTCTCCTCCCGGCAGCCAAGCTGGCTGGTCTCAAACCATATATATTAATACTTGTGTTGGGAAGCAAATAATGGGAGCGTCATCGGAATTCGCGGATCCCGAACGAAGGGCCTTTGACATGATCTATGACCATCGCACCTATACCTGCCGCCCCGGCACGATCAGAAAACAGCTGGCCATGTACGCGGAACATGGCTGGCCGACACAGAGGCGTCACCTAGGCGACCCGGTGGTCTTTGCGGCGACCGAAACGGGGGACGTGAACGCCTATGTTCATATCTGGACCTATCAGAATGCCGCCGATCGCGACCGGCGCCGGCAGAGCCTGCAACAGGATCCCGCATGGACCGCTTATCTGAAGATGAGCGCCGAAGCGGGGAACCTCATCTCTCAAAAGAACAGCATTCTGATGCCGGCGCCGTTCTTTCCGAGCTGATCTCGGGCTTCCTTGGGTCGATGCCAGCCCGTCATCCGATCACCGGAAAATTTGCCATATCTGGCCATCCTGTATAAGACATGTTGGACAGGTAGAGGTGGTGCAATGATCAGACCCAAGGAACGGCTGTCCGCCAAGGTGGCGGATGCCCTGCGCAGCGAAATCGCCCAGGGCAGGGTCAAGCCCGGTGACCGCCTGCCCTCGGAATCCCGGCTGACCGAGATCCATGGCGTCAGCCGCACCGTCGTGCGCGAGGCCATCGCGACCCTGTCCTTCGAGGGGCTGGTCGAGGCGCGCAAGGGCGCAGGCGTTTTCGCGCAAGAGGCGCGCGGCGGCCCCTTCGTGAACCTTGATGCGGGGCGCGTGTCCTCGATCATCGAACTTCTGGAGCTGCGCATCGCCGTCGAGGTGGAAAGCGCCGCTTTTGCAGCGCTGCGCCGCAGCCCAATGCAGGAAGAACGGATCGCCATCGCGCATCATGCCGTCATCGACTGCCTAGCTGCGGGCAAGCCGACGCGCGATCTGGATTTCGATTTTCATCTGGCTATCGCGCAGGCCACCAACAACCCGCGCTTTGCCGAATTCCTGTCCCTGATCCGCCTTGGGATCATCCCGCGCGGCAAGCTGCAGACCGGACAGGATGACGTGCGGCCCCGTGACTACAACGTCCATCTTCAGGGGGAACATGACGCGATCTGCCGCGCCATCTTTGCCAGCGACGAAAGCGCCGCGCGCGAGGCGATGCGCACCCATCTTAAGGGCAGCCTGGCGCGCTACCGGGCGCTTCTGCACGAAACCAATCATACAGGTTCTTGACAGGTGTAGGACAACTTTTCTATGGTCCTCGCAATCAGCGGAGGACAAGATGATCATCACAGACGTGCAGGTGCGCCATTTTCTCAGCACCACGCGACGGCATTCCGACAGTGCCGGTCACGCCCATCCCGGTCCGCCGCATCAGGTCAAGACGTCGATCCTGACGATCCGGACCGAGGACGGCCATGAAGGCCACAGCTTTACCGTTCCCGAAATCGTCCGCCCGCACCTGATAGACAAGTTCGTCCGCACGGTCCTGATCGGTCAGGATCACCGGGACCGCGAACGTCTGTGGCAGGAACTGGCGCATTGGCAGCGCGGATCGGCCGCCCAGTTGAGCGATCGCACGCTGGCCGCTGTCGATGTGGCGCTGTGGGATCTGGCCGGGCGCGCACTGAACCAGCCGGTATACAAGCTGATCGGCGCCTATCGCGACAAGGTCCGGGCCTATGGCTCGATCATGTGCGGGGACGAGCTGGAGGGCGGGTTGGCCACGCCCGAGGATTACGGCCGCTTCGCCGAGACGCTGGTGGCGCGCGGCTATACCGGGATCAAGCTGCACACCTGGATGCCGCCGGTCAGCTGGGCGCCCGATGTGCGCATGGACTTGAAGGCCTGCGCTGCTGTTCGCGAGGCGGTCGGCCCCGACATCCATCTGATGATCGACGCCTTTCACTGGTATTCGCGCGTCGATGCGCTGGAGCTGGGAAGGGGCCTGGAGAAGCTGGGTTTCGATTGGATCGAAGAGCCGTTGGACGAACAGTCGATGTCCTCCTACAAATGGCTGGCGGACAATCTGGACATCCCGGTGGTCGGCCCCGAAAGCGCGGGGGGCAAGCACTGGCACCGGGCGGAATGGGTCCGCCACGGCGCCTGCGACATCCTGCGGACCGGGGTGAACGATGTCGGCGGCATCACGCCCGCGCTGAAGACGATGCGCATGGCGGAAAGCTTCGGCATGGATTGCGAGGTTCATGGAAACACGGCGATGAACCTTGCGGTCTGCGCCGCCTCGCGCAATTGCCGCTGGTACGAGCGCGGGCTGCTGCATCCGTTCCTGGAATATGACGACGGCTTTGATTATCTCAACCAGCTGTCCGATCCCATGGATGCGCAAGGCTGGGTCCATGTCCCTGACCGTCCCGGCATCGGCGAGGATATCAACTTCGACTTCATCGAGAACAACCGTGTCACCTGAGAAAGGCGATCGCCTGCTGTTGAACGTCTGGCGGGCAGACATGCCCGCCGGGAAAGATTTCTGCATCCAGCCGACCGCCCCAAATGCGGTGCAGATGCGCGAATGCCGGGGCGACGGCCGCAAGCGGCAGGTGTCGATCGGCATCGCCGGATCGCAGGAACAGCGGCTTCGGCGCGCCCGCCATGGCCAGATCGGGCAAGTCGGCCAGCCCGGTCAGGGACGGGTGCAGCATCCAGAAGGCGGCCTGCCCCGCGCTGAGGGGCGCCCCCAACCGCAGCAAGTCCCGCCGCCACGCCATCCATGAGATCGAGACCGCTGCCGTGACATGATCGCTGGTGGCCAGTGCCTGCCAAGCCCGGAAGGCGCCGAAGGAAAACCCCCATGCGGCAAGGCCAAGCCGCGCCTCTGGGCGGGCGGCGATCCAGGCGGCGATGTCGCGATCCTCGCCCGCGACCAGCCCGGCAAGGCTAGTGCCCAGGCCCATCGCTGTGCAGGCCAGCGCCTGCTGGTCGCCCGGCAACTGCCGGTCCCCCCAGCCCAATGTATCAAAACAGAAGACCGGATGCCCCGCCGCGACCAGCCGCTGCGCCGGCGGTCCGCCATAGAACCCCTGCGGGTCGGTGACCATCTTGCGCCAGCCCAGATCGAAGCGCCCACCATGGTCGTGCAGCATCAGGACGGCGCAGCCGGTGATGCGGTCGGGGATCAGCATCACGCCCGCTGCCTGCTTGCCGCTGGCAAAATGCAGCGCGCCGTCCTGAAAACCGGCGACGGGGTCGGAGGCGGGCATTGCCGCCGCCCATGCCGCGCGGATGCGGCGGTGCCAGTCCGGCGCGCCATGCGCCAGAGGCAGCGGAGCCTTCAGTCGCCGCCGCCAGTCCTCAGGCCAGTCGTCACATGGCGCGGTCATAGGCGATCGAGGCGTCGATCAGCTCGCGGGCATAGGGGTGGCGGGCCTGTTCCTCGGGGATACCGGTCAGGGCGCCGCGGGTCAGGGTCTCGACCAGATGGCCCTTCTGCATGACCGCGAACCGGTCGCACATATGGTCCACCACCGCCAGATCATGACTGACCATGATATAGGTGAAGCCCCGCCGCGCCTGCAGATCGGACAGCAGGTTCAGGATCTCGGCCTGAACCGACACGTCCAGCGCACTGGTCGGCTCGTCCAGCAGCAGGATCTCGGGTTCCAGGATCAGGGCGCGGGCAATCGCCACACGCTGCCGCTGGCCGCCCGACAGCTGATGCGGAAAGCGGTCCAAAAAGGCCAATGGCAGGCCCACATCGATCATCGTGCGGGTGATCCGCGCCTCGCGGTCGGGCATGCTGTGGATGCGCAGCGGCTCGGACAGGGTGGTGCGGACCGACTGGCGCGGATGCAGCGAGCCATAGGGGTCCTGAAACACCATCTGCACCGTCTTGCAGCGGCGGGCCAGAGGCATGGCGCGCAGGTTTTCGCCCCCGATCAGCACCTCGCCCTGCCAGGAGGACATCAGCAGCGACAGACAGCGCAGGATGGTGGACTTGCCCGATCCGCTTTCGCCGACAAGACCAAAGCACTCCCCCGCCCTGACGTCGAAACTGATGCCATGAAGGATCTGCACCGCGCCAAGCGTGATGGACAGATCGCGGACGTGGATGGGGTTCATGACGGCTCCTCGGCCCATTCGGGACGGCGTTGCAGGACTGGCAGAGGTCGGCGCGGCCCTCCGATGCGGGGTTGGGCGGCCAGCAGGCCCTGCGTATAGGGATGCTGCGCGCGATCCAGATCGCAGGCTGCCAGGCTTTCGACCACGCGGCCCGCATACATGATCAGCACCCGGTCGCAGAAATTGCGCACAAGGTTCAGGTCGTGGCTGATGACGATCAGCCCGATGCCCCGGTCGCGCACCAGCCGGTCCAGAATGGACAGGACCTGCATACGCACGGTCACGTCCAGCGCACTGGTCGGCTCGTCCGCGATGACCAGCTGCGGGTCGGTCAGCAGCATCATGGCGATCATGATCCGCTGCCCCATCCCACCCGAAACCTGATGCGGATACATGTCATAGACCCGTTCGGGATCGCGGATCGACACGCTCGTCAGCATCTCCAGCGTCCGGGCGCGGGCTTCCTTGTGCGAGGCGCGGTTATGGGCCAGCCAAGCCTCGGCCACCTGATCGCCCACCTTGCGGATCGGGTTCAGCGAGAATTTCGGGTCCTGCAGGATCATTGACATCCGCTTGCCGCGGATGCCCAGCATCTGCCGCTCCGATGCGGCCAACAGGTCCACATCCTGAAACTGCATCCGGTCGGCGGTGATGTCGGCGCTGTCCAGCAGCCTCAGCAGCGCCCGGCCCACGGTTGATTTGCCCGAGCCGCTTTCGCCGACGATGCCCAACCGTTCCTGCCCCAGCTGGAACGAGACGCGGTTGACGGCAGGAGACAGGGCGCCGCGATAGGCGACGGACAGGTTCTGGACGTCCAGGATCACGCTCATGTCACCTCCGGTTCATCTGTTTGGGGTCAAGCGCGTCGCGCAGCCCGTCGCCGATC
Source organism: Paracoccus gahaiensis (assembly GCF_005048225.1). Taxonomy (GTDB): domain Bacteria; phylum Pseudomonadota; class Alphaproteobacteria; order Rhodobacterales; family Rhodobacteraceae; genus Paracoccus; species Paracoccus gahaiensis. Next base: position 66,672 of record NZ_SUNI01000015.1, on the reverse strand, counting down.
AGGTTGAAGGCCAGGCTCACGCACAGGATCGCCACGCCGGGGAAGGTCACCAGCCACCAGCTGTCGATCATGTAGCGCCGGCCTGTGGCGATCATCGCGCCCCATTCCGGTAGCGGCGGCTGCGCGCCAAGCCCCAGAAAGCCCAGACCTGCCGCCGTCAGGATCACCGTTGCCATGTTCAGCGTCAGCCGGATCATGACCGAGGGCAGGCACATCGGCACGATGGACTTGCAGATGATGCGCAGATCGGACGCGCCTTGAAGGCGGGCGGCGGACACGTAATCCTCGTTGCGGAAGGTCATCGTCTCGGCCCGCGCCAGCCGCGCGACGGGCGGCCACGAGGTCAGGGCGATGGCGATGATCGCGTTCCTCAGGTTCGGGCCAAGGGCGGCCACGAAGGCCAGCGACAGGATCAAACTAGGAAAGGACAGAAAAATGTCTGTGATGCGCATCATCACCGTGTCGATGCGCCCGCCGTAATAACCCGCGACCGTGCCCACCGCCAGACCGATGGGCCCCACCACGATCGTCACCAATGCGATGATCGACAGAGTGATGCGGCTGCCCCAGACAAGGCGGCTCCAGATATCGCGGCCCAGCTCGTCGGTGCCGAACCAGTTCTGTGCCGAGGGGGGCGCCAGCGTGTTGGACAGGTCCTGCGCATAGGGCGCATGGGTGGCCAGCAGCGGCGCCGCGATGGCCGCCAAAACCAGCAGGGCGATGACCGCCAGCCCGAAGACGGAGGTCGGCTGGCGCATCAGAAAGCGCAGGATGCGGCCGAGGGGGGCCAACGCGGCAAAGGGCACGCTGCGGGCCTTGGGCAGGTCGTCGGTCATCATCAGCGCGTCCTCGGATCAAAGACGCGATAGAGCACGTCGGACAAAAGGTTCAGCGCGATGAAGATCACGCCCACCAGCAGCACGCAGGTCATCACCGCATTCATGTCGCCGGTCATCAGGTTCGAGGTCAGATATTGTCCGAAGCCTGGCCAGGAAAACACCGTCTCGATCAGGACCGCCCCCTCCAGCAGGGCGCCGTAGGCGAGCGCCACGATGGTCACCAGCTGCACCCGGATGTTGAGAAACGCATGCCTCCAGATCGTCTGGCGCCGGGACAGGCCCTTGACCCGTGCGGTGGTGATGTATTCCTGATTGATCTGATCCAGCATGAAGCTGCGCGTCATCCGGGTGATATAGGCCGACGAGGAATAACCCAGCAGGCTGGCCGGGAGGATCAGGTGGTTCAGCGCGGATCGCACCACATCCCATTCCCTGGCCAGCATTGCGTCAATGACGATAAAGTTCGTGACCGGCGGCACCAGCCCGATGTAATAATCGCTGATCCGCCCGCCACCGCCGACCCAGCCAAGCGCCGCATAGAAAATCAGCAGCGCGATCATCCCGGTCCAGAAAATTGGCATCGAATGGCCCATCAGACTGAAGATGCGGATCACATGGTCGGGCCAGCGGTCCTTCTTGACCGCCGCCAGCACGCCCAGGGGAATCCCCAGACCAGCGCCGATCAGGATGGCCAGCGTCGCCAGCTCCAGCGTGGCGGGCATCACCGCCATGATGTCGTTGATGACCGGCTGGCCGGTCCGGATCGAGGTCCCGAAATCGCCGGTCAGCACGTCGCGCAGATACATCAGGAACTGCACCGGCAGGGGCCGGTCGAACCCCAACTGGGTGTAGACCTGCATATAGGTGTCCTGCGTGGCCTCTTCGCCAACGATGGCGCGGACCGGATCGGCAGGCATCAGCCGTCCGATCGCGAAGGTCAGGACCAGAAGGCCCAGCAATGTGATGGCGATGGTGCCAAGTTGCCGGGCGAACCCGGTCATGCGCGATGTCGGTGACATGCCTGCCTTCCCTCCAGAGGTTGTGGACAGGGGCCAGAAAGGCCCCGGTCCTTCAGCGGGTCTTGGTCACGGTCGCCAGATCTGTGGACCACGAGGGGTTCAGAACGAACCCGTTCAGATCATCGCGATATGCGACCGAGGTCACCACCTCGGAAAAGGGAATGATCGGAGCCACGACCTCTTCGATACGGTTCTGGATGTCGGCATAGAGCTGTCGGCGGACCTCGTCATCGGCCTCGGCGGCGGCGGCGTCGATCATCTGGTTCAGCTTGGGATCGCTGAAGCTGGTGCGCCAGCCTTGAAAATTGGTCAGCCGCGCCTCGTCCGAGTTGTCGGGGTTATAGATCAGCGCACGCATATTGCTGTCCGGATCGGGCAACTGCCCGCCGCCCCCGCGCCCGACGATCATCTCGAAATTGCGTTCCCGCATGGCGCCATAGATCTGTTCGCCCGATCCGGTGATGACCTCGGCCCGCACCCCGCCCTGAGCCAGCGATCCCTGCATTGCGGTGGCCAGGTTCAGGAACGGATCGTCCGACAGCGCGCGCAGGGTCACGTCGATGCCGTCGGGATATCCCGCCTCTGCCAGCAACGCCTTGGCCTTCTCGGGGTCCAGCGTATAACCGGGATCGTCCAACAGGCCGAAGAACCCGCCCGAAATGGGCCGCTGATGCATCTCGCCGAAATAAGGCAAGATCGCGTTGTTCACCCCTTGATAGTCGATCAGATAGCGTATCGCCTCGCGCAGCTTGGGGTTCTGGAACCGCTCGTCCGCCATCGACATGGCCAAGTAATAGAACCCGGCCGAGGGTGTGGTCTGGATCTGGACTCCTTCGGTCGTCTCCAGCGCGGCCAGATCGGCAGGCGCTAGCTGGAAGGCGATGTCCAGATCGTGCTGGTCCAGCTGCAGTCGCTGGCTTTGTGATTCGGGGATGTGGCGCCAGATGATCCGGCGCATGGTCGAAGGCTCGCCCCAGAAATTGTCGTTGCGGGTCAGCAGGGCAAGATTGTTCGACTGCCATTGCTGCAGCGTAAAGGCCGCCGACCCGGCTGAGTTCTGCGCCAGCCATGCCGCTCCCAGATCGCCATCCACCTCGTTCTCGGTCACCAGAACTGAATCGATGATCGAGCCGGGGCCAACGATGCCAAGCGTTGCGATGATCAGCTGCGGGTTGATCTTTTGTGGCAGGGTCACGACGACAGTGCGGTCATCAGGTGCGGCAAATGCCTGTTCGGCCCCTTCGGCGGTAAAGCCATAGGTCTTTAGGAAGCTGGCCTGCGCCAGGTTCAGCGTCAGCAGGCGGCGGAACGACCAGACCACATCCTCGGCCCGGACCGGGTTGCCCGACGCGAACTCGGCCCCGTCGCGCAGGGTGAAGGTGATCGACATGGCATCTGGTGCGACTTCCCAGCTTTCGGCGAGGTCAGGCTGCACTTCGGTACGGTTCACGGGGTCCAGCTGGACCAACCCGTCATACACGTTGGCAAGGACCTGCACCGTTTCCTTGCCGGTGATCGCAGCGGGATCCAGTGTCAGAATGTTGGTCATGGAAAACCCGACGACCAGCTGGTCGTCAGGTGTTTCCGCCAGCACCACCGGGGCCGACAGGCCCAAGGCAGCAGCCGAGACAGTGGCGATCAGGCGTAGGCGCGTGGGTCCAGTCATTGTATCCTCCCATGTCTGCTGATCACCCGAACCTCCCCAGATGTCATACAGCATCGGCAATATGTTATACAAAGATGAAGGCTGTCAATAGTTTTGCGCGGTGTGGTCTGATGCCCTACGGGAGGTTGTGAGAGGGAACGGTCCATCTGTGCAAAAAAATAAAGTTATACATGAGTAGGAGCGTTTGGCTGGTGCCCGATTATTCTACCAAGATGGAAGGCAGCCATACGTATTGGTCCCTCGCGGGGGGTCCACGAACATGTACCACGCCAAAGTTGCAGTGCATCGACTGCAAGCGTCTTGCGACGCCAATAATGCCTAGCAAATGCGCTTAGTTTGGCGTCTATGCTGGGTGGCATGACTGCATCAACACCACGGACGGCGATGTATAGCACTTCCGGGTGTTAAAGGTGCCGGCGGTGACGCTGGCGATCTCATGATCTGGGGGAGCTGCAAGCCGACTGGCCGGTGCCCGCAGTTAGTGTGCTACCTTCGGGCAGTCGCGGCGGCCTCAGGTAATCGCGCGAATGCATGATTGCCGCGTCAATATCCGCGCCACATAGGGCGGCACAATGGGGCTGTCAAAGCCGCCCGTCGCCACCACAACCTGGTTGGCAGTGATGGCGCCGAGGCTGGTGGTCAGGTGCTAGAATAATGGCGCATATAGAACCAGCCCGAGTTTTGAGTACCAAACGGCTAGGTCTCCACCCCGGGCACTTCTCGCTAAAGGCGATAGGGTGATGTTTCACAAAAAGAGCCACTGCCCCTCCACCAGTTGCCAGAACCCAAAATTGCGCCCGTGCTTTTGCTTGAGAGCCTGAACAAAAGTCTCGGGCTTGAAGAAACCGCCGTAGTTATTGATGGATGCATCGCATGACTGGCAGTCGGCAAATTAACGCCTTCGTTTCGGTATACCTTGGATTTCCCCCATCCATCGTGTCCCGAACCATGGCGCGACGCATCAATGTCACAGCCAATGGATATCGAGGTTCGAGAGCGGCCGCCGATTTCGTCAATACGCGAAAGGAGTTTCCGTCCAGATCGTTCGTCCAGGCCAGCACCTCCCTTGCCACACGTTCATGAGCCGGCCAGTCAAGAAAAAACCGATGGCGGCATCGGCGTGAAGACAGCTTTGGCAAAATCAAAAGCCTCTTACTCTGCTTCAATATCGTCGAAGGTAGCCCGGCGCGCCCACTACGGAGGAATACGCGAACTGAACCGGATCTTCTCCTCCTGCGGCGCATCAGCTGCTCGGTCGCGCACCTCCTGTCTCTGCACCGGGATAGGCCCGATCCTGATCTGGATGTTCCTCTGAGGGCCGGTGCCGTTGTGGACAACGCGCGGCCGGCCATCGGGCAGGCACTCCTCAGCAAACTGCGCGACAAAACTCGCGGCCTCAGCCCTGCGCGCCGCAGCCAGCATCTGCCGGGCGCTGTCACGTGCGATCTTGGTAAGGGGATCAATGACAGATCCGGGCTACTGAAGCGAGGTGATCGTGATATCGTTTTCCAACGCGTATCGCTCCTTCGAGAGGTTCTGGTGAGCTTTGACACCCACCACGATACGCCGCCTTCTCAGACCCCATCACCCAAAATCGGCCATAGCTTACAGTCCATAGCCGCCGGTCGTTATACCAGAGGGCTCTACCGATCTTCATCATTTGGTCCCGGAAGCAACTTGCATGACTGGACGCCGACAGCCCAATAGTGAAGCTGTTATCGTGAAGGCCCGGGCAATTCCGCGTCACCATGGAAGGTCGAGATACATGATCCAACGCAACCTCGCGATCGTGACGCTCGGCATATGGATAATGGGCGCTGCTGCACATGCTGAACCGCTGACAGATCGCATGCAGATCGAGGTCTGGCCGGATACGCCGGTGGGGTCCGCCACGTTCGAAGAGCCGCAAGAGATCCGCGAGCGGTCGGAAGACCCTGCCGTGAAGGACCGGGCGGCGTTCAACATCACGACGCCCGACCTCATGGTCTACCTGCCCGAGAACCCGAATGGATCTGCAATGCTGGTGACACCGGGCGGCGCTTATGCGCGAGTTGTCTACGACAAGGAGGCAGATGAGATCGCGCCGGCTTTGAACGAAGCGGGGATCACAGTGTTTCGACTCCTTTACCGGCTCCCAGGTGGCGGGCAGGCAACCAGCGCGCCGATCGCAGACGCGCAAAGGGCGATGCGGCTGATCCGCACCAATGCGGCTGAGTGGGGTCTGGATGCCTCGCGTGTGGGCGTACTGGGCTTCTCAGCCGGCGGCCACTTGGCGGCCTGGCTTTCAGCCGCGCCCACTCTCGACGCCTACGAGCCTGTCGACGAGACAGATACGGCATCTGCCCGCCCCGACTTTCTCGCTCTTGGATATCCCGTGATCAGCATGGAGGAGGGCATCACTCACCCGCAGTCGCGTGAGGAGCTGCTCGGCACCACACCTGATGATGCTACGCTCGAGGCCCACTCGATCGACAAGCTTGTCACAGCCGAGATGCCGCCGACCTTCATCTTCGGGGCCAATGACGACGACGCGGTCATTCCGGAGAACACTTTCCGCTTTGTGACTGCCTTGAGGGAGGCTGGCGTTCCCGTCGAGTTGCACCAGTTCGAACAAGGTGGACACGGCTTCTCGCTACGCATGGTTCGCGACATGCCGGCGGAGGCATGGCCCGATCTCCTCGTGGAGTGGTTGGGATCTAAGGGAATGCTCGACTGAACGTGGCGCAGGTGTTTGATCGACGATTTTCGGTTTCGGTTGCTTGTCGGCCGTCGACTGGTCTTCGTAAACTCCACCATCAGGCTGTCACAACGTTCTGGACATGAAGCGACAGGACTTTTCAGCTCTCTCAGATTAGCACTTGAAGAGGAGAGCGCATGTGTCCGACCAATCATCAGGACATACTGTGGCGGGCGAAAGCGCTGATCAGGTCCGTGCGGGTCACGACACCGACCAGTTGCTGGCCTGTAAGAACCGGAACGGCGTCGACCTCACCGTCGGCCATCAGCGCAAGAAGGGTGCCGAGCGGTGTGTCCATAAAGGCCACAGGCACGCTCGTTTCCATCAGAACCCTGGCGGGACCGATTGGCACCGTGTCTGCCGTGATCAGATGGATTTGAAAGATCATACCAAGATAACGCTGGCCCTTGCTGGTGACCGGGATCGAGGTGAACCGATGCCGCCGAAACAGCGCTGCCACGTCCTGCACGCTCTTATCAGGCTCGACCGTCACCAGGTCCCGCGACATGATCGATCCCGCCGTGACAGGTCCCACCTGTTGTGCGGCAGCCTGCAGTTCGGCGGCGCCGACCAATCGCGCGAGATCCCCCGCGCCAAGATTGAAGTTCTGTCGATAGCGCTCCAGAAGGGTATTCAATTGTGCCGCAGACAGCCCAGCCCGCGTACTCGGGGAGGAGTCAACGGTATGGTTGGCATTCCGGTCGTCGACCTGTCGCATTGGATAATGGCGCCCCGTCAGCCGGGCATAGAGGGTCGCGACAAGAACCAGTAGCAACGTTCCCGCCGCGACCGGCGTCAGCGCAAAGCGATACCCAAGGTCTGCAATCGCTTCAGGGCTCATGGCTGCAGTCATTGCCACCGCGCCCGCGGGGGGATGTAGCGCGCGGCACAGGATCGTCGCGGTAATGGCAAGGCCTACGGCTAAGGCAATCCGCAGCGCCGGATCGGCGATGTGCAGGCAGACCGCCACGCCGATCAGCGCCGCCACAGTATTGCCCACGATCGCCGCCCAAGGCTGTGCCAGGGGACTGTTCGGGACGGCGAACAGCAGGACCGAACTGGCTCCGAACGGTGCGATCAAATAGAGGCCCAGCTGGCTGTCAATCGCAGGCGACAGCACGAACAGCCCGGCGAACACAAGCCCCACCACGGCGCCGATGCCCGCCCTGACCGCCTCGGTCAGCGGTACTGAGGCAACTGACGGTCCCAAAGCCCGCAAAGCACTGATCAGAGAGGGTGGCACTGTGATGCTTCCGGTCCAGTTGCACGATTGGCAATCAATATGCCCAAGACATGAGCAGATGGAAGGCAGGGGTCTCAGGAAACGAAATCCTAAGGACGGTCCTGAACTACGAACAGATGCTGGAAAGCATTTGGCATCCGTGCCACGTCTGACAGCCGACATGTGTCCAGAACGCCCATGAATGCCTCTCTGGCCTCGGAGATGACGGCCGGCAACCCGCAGCCCTGGGCGATGCGGCAGGTGCTGCAATCCACCAAAGGCTCATTCCCTTCGGTATGGCGGACGACCTGGCCAATGGTGATCTCCGTCGCCGGCCGCGCCAGTTGCAAGCCGCCTCGGCGTCCCCTGGTTGTCGTGATGAAGCCTGCCCCCCCAAGGTCCTGGACGATCTTCATCAGGTGGTTCTGGGAAATGCCATGGGCTTCGGCAATCTGGCGGATCGACACGAGCCCTCCATCGCTGGCCGCGAGGTAGATCAGCGCACGAAGGGCATAGTCGGTGTAGCGGCTCAGTTTCATGATGCAGAGATAGAAGTATTTGCATCGCATGTATAGAGGCGTATAGATGTACCAAGAATGCATGTTTAGGAGAATCATATGGCCCGCCCGTTGTCCCAGCAGACCATCACTGTCGTGAAGGCCACCGTTCCCGCACTGGAACAGCACGGACCGCTGATCACCGAGACCATGTACCGGCGGCTGTTTCGCAACAATCACATCGCCGCCCTGTTCAACCAGGCGAACCAGCAGAAGGGTACACAGCGGCTGGCGCTGGCCCATGCCGTGCTCGCCTATGCCCGCAACATCGAGAACCTTTCGGTTCTTGGCGCGGCGGTCGAGCGGATTGCCCAGAAGCATATCGGCTACGCGATCCTGCCGGAGCATTATCCGTTTGTCGGCGAGGCCCTTCTGGGCGCCATCAAGGAGGTTCTGGGCGACGCCGCTACTCCCGAAATCCTCGAGGCCTGGGGCGAGGCCTACTGGTTCCTGGCAGACCTGCTGATCGCCCGCGAAGCCGTGATCCGTGAGGGCATCGAGGCCCAGCCCGGGGGCTGGACCGATTGGCGCCGCTTTACGGTTGCCGAGCGGCAAGTCGAGGCCGAGGGGATCGTGTCGTTCGTCTTGCGCCCCGAGGATGGGGGGCCCGTCATCGCGCATCGGCCTGGCCAATATCTGACTCTGCGCTTTGACGAGGCGGGGTTGTCGGGCGTGAAGCGCAACTATTCGATCTCCAGTCGTCCGAACGACGAATGCTACCGGATCACCGTCAAGCGTGAGGCGGACGGCGAGGGATCCAGCTTCCTGCATGAACATGTCGTGGTGGGAACGGTTCTGGAAACCACACCGCCCGCCGGGGATTTCCACCTGGCCAACGATCTTCCGCGTCCGGTGATGCTATTGTCGGGCGGGGTCGGTCTGACCCCCATGGTCAGTATGCTGGAGGTTCTGGCCGAGCAGCATCGTGATGTACCGGTCTACTACGTCCATGGGACAAGCAGCCCTGCGCATCATGCGCTTGTCCGGCAGGTGCAGGAGGCATCTGCGCGGCATGGCAACATCGTGGTCGAAACCTTTTACGAAAGCGCTGAAGAGACCATGGCCCATCCCGGACGGATCAGCATGGAATGGTTGCAAACCAGCACCCCGCTGGCCGAGGCTGACATATACCTGTGCGGACCACGCCCGTTCCTCCGCTACTTCGTGGCTGGCCTGAGGGAGGCGGGCGTTCCTGCCGATCGTATCCACTACGAATTCTTTGGCCCGGCAGATGAACAGTTGGCTGCCTGATGGGGAAGGTAGTGACGAACCCGGTCATGCAGGTCGAATTCGCAGACGGGCAGCCCATTGTCGATGCCGCACTGATTGCCCCTCTGATGGATCTCGATTTGATCGGTTTTCAAGTGTTGATGCAGTCCGGCAGCATCAGCACTGGGTTGGAGAGGGGCACCGGAGACGATACAGGCAAGCTTCGCCTGACGTTTGTGTCCCCTCGGTGGCGCGTCAGACTCACCTGCGCGGAAGATGGGACAGTGCTGACGACAGCGCGTCTCAGAGTAGCGCGATCCCCGTCTGAATAATCATGGTGGCAAGCCAAGTGCAGCTGGACCCGGTGCGCGTCACCTTTATGGCTGCTCTGACAGCGGCGGGCGGCGGCACGCTGCTTGATCTTAGGGCATAGCATAGTCTTTTGGGTCGCCGAGGCAGGTCTCTGTTTGTTGGTCGGCCATTCCCCTCGTCCCACAGCCCGTCGCGATCTCCCCGCGGCACTTCGGCGCATAAGGCCGCATATGGAACGTCCTTTTGCTTGGACGAGCGGAACACCTCAAGTCGATGTCGCGCCGGCTTCAGTCGCTTGGATCTGAGATGATCGCAATCAACGTCCAGCTCTGATCACCTGATTCACATCAAGCCAAGCTCTCAGCCCGCTCAATCGCAGCTTCAAGTACCCGGCGGGTGATGCCATGAGCACGTTTGTGCAGCTGCTCAAAGCCATCACATGGCATGAGACGTCCCATGATTGCCGCTGCAAAGTCGGGATCCATTTTCTGGACGACTTCAAGGGTGGTCTTCGCTGCATCATGGAATTGCGAAAGGTCGGTGATAATCTTTTCTTCACCCAGTACTTGCGCTGCAGCAGCGATATCAAACATGTCACGCGGCTGCAGTGCTGATCCCCGGAACACCAGCTTTTTCCCGAGGATCTCGCTTGGAACTTCCCGAGCTACGAAACGCCCCCGAACTTCAGTGATCTCCGTAGGCGCATCGGTGACAGCCGCGCAGCTGATGAAGTCGATTTCGCCGACCCCATCAAAGATGATCTTCAGGGCCCGAGTACCGTCGCCCTCATAGCTGCTGGGCTCGAGGTCAAGGTCATATTCCTGAATGGTCGGATTGAGGTATGGAAGGTATTGCGGATCCGAGATGAAAATATCGCTGTCATAACTATCGCGATGACCGATCTGCAGCATGAGTGCGGTGCCGCCCCCGAAGCTCCAATCATGCATGTCGATTCCGCTGTCATTAGCCTGGTCGATGATGCGTAGAGTCTCGTCGAAAAGATCAGACCAGCGGCTCATTGTGGGCGGGGAGATCAAGCCGCCAGCGGAAGCAAATAGCCCGCTAACTCAGAATAGGCTTTTGCAACCTCTGACACGGACGCCCTTTCGACACCCATCTCTAATAGAAACTGTGCCTGTAACGTCGGACTGACTTCGGACAGGAAAGCAAAAGCCGCCGCGTCAAAAGAAGAAGCACTTCCCATGTCGGCGAGCTTTTCTGCTAGTTCCTCAGGCGTCACTGCCACGCTGTAGGGCGCGTTGACAGTGGCGAGGACTTTCGACGCAACAGGTGTCACCTGACTATTCCTTGTTGGAGACGCCCTTGTGTAAATGATGTCACACAAAAAATCAATCGGCATCCCATTTGCTGAGCAAACATCATGTTCGCTGAACGGGTTCCCAAAACATCATTTCACGAAAGGCTGCCGGATGCCCTGGCGCGCTCCGATAGTCTCTGGTGAAGATGATGCCCTCCGCGTATAATTTGCATGAGTTGAACGATCTGCAACACATGCAGCGCAGTCTGGTGGTACCCATCGCCCTTGGCAAAGCCCGGTCCTACCAGCGCGGAACACAGTGCGGCAATTGCGAAAATCCTGCTCATTCAGCGCTTTCTGTCTTGAAACGTGCTTGCATCGCTCCACGGCTTCCACAGGCTGTTTCCCATAGGCATGCAGCAGTTCCGCCGGAACTGCGGATTGGTTTTGTAGTCGATTGGATGCCATTGCCCGGCCCATCTTTCACGGCTCGGAAGCGCCGCAGGGGCGCGATAGCGGCCCGGTGCGCGGCGTCCGCATCATGACCCTGCATAAGAACAAGAGATAGATTTGGATTCAGTCCGCTTGGCGGACTCGCGTAAACTTACGGCTTTCCCCATCTGGGCCAGAGCCTTCGCAAGTCGTGAATCCTCGATTTTGAACGTGGCGAACTCGGCCAGATCGAGTGTGGCGACATGCTCGGCCTCGATAGCAGCGCGCTCTGCGCGGGCAGCTTGGTCATCATCCGGCGCAGCTGGTCGCCCAGCCCATCGCCCGAGAAGCGCCAGAGCGCGCTTTGGCGCCGACAGACGATAGGCGTTGCTGACCTGGCGAACCTGCGGCCCTCGGCCGTCATTGGGCACAGGCTCGAAGCGGCGCAACCAATCCAGAAAGCCGTGATCGCGCAGCGCTTTCAACGCTCGCACAACTGCATCCCGGGACCGGCGCAGCTTGTCGGTGATGTAGTCCAGTGACGGGTCCAGTCGGCCCGATTTGAAGTTCACCAGATTGGCGAACAGCGCCAGCACCTCTAGGGCGATGCCTCCGAGGGGCCCGTTGCGTTTGCCGGGCGCGCGTTTGGTCCGCTCGTACTGGCGCGCGGCCATCAAGACCTTCTGTACGTCCTGGCGTGACGTTCCACGCCAGAAAGAAGCCTCACAAGTTCCTGCACGACGCGAGTTTCGGTGGATGGGTTTGCCGTCTGGTTCACGGCCACCGGCGCGCGCGCCATCAATAGAGCTGTCTATTCGCTGGAAGAATTCGCCGCTTGCCGCGGCTGTCTTGGTATTCATCTGCTGCTCCTCGATCAAGAAGCGCGGTGTCCGCAGGCAAGCCGTATCCGTTCGCACAAATGCGCTTTTGCTCTTGATTTTCAGGAGTGGGAGGGTAACTATAGCAGCTGTGATATGGCTGCTAATTCAGGACGCCAATCCTGTGTTACGAAACCCAAGCCCCTCGTGCGGACCCCCGCGCGGGGGGTTTCCTTTTGGTTAGTGGATTTATTTGATTACACTCGTTCCCCCCTTGGTGGGCATTTTGCTGCACAACCTACGTGATAGGGACAGACGCGGTATCTGATTAAGGGGCGATAGGCGGTCAACTATCCGCATCAGTAGGTCTGCCATATGATTTCAGAAACCTGACCTTCGTAGTCTCTGGTCCGCATGGCGATCCCTTGGATCGTCATGCTCATGTTGATACTGCGATAGCCGACGGTCTCCTGAACCCATGACGGGGTACCCCCGAGGCTAGTTCCAACCCAACGGAAGTCCCCGTTCTCGTCGTAAAATCCTTCTTGCGTCGAATCTCTGACATCGACGCCACCGCTGTTGCGCTGGCCTTCGTAGTCGACGTGATAAATCTCGAGGCCGTCACGGTAGCCCCGGATTTCGTCGGACAAACCATCGCTGCCAATGTTGGGAAGCGGTGGCATGCCACTTGCGCCCATAGGGCAGTTCCAAAGCTGCAAAGGCGGCTCGATGGGAAACGGCGTAACGCGACGGATCATTTCGACTTTGGCTGCCGTGCATTCGGTTGATGCAGGAAAGCCGCCTGCCAGACACAGCAGGATTGCGCAATCAATTGCATAGGCGTCAGCTTTTGGTGCCGACGCCAGGGCTGCGGCGCAGGCTGCAGCTCCCAGAATTTTCAATCTCATCGTGAACCTCCTTTGGGGTGCGACAGCACATGAGAACATCACCATGCCAGGCAAATGAAATCTTGCATCATTCAATTATGTTGGTTGGGAACGCTTCTTTGTAGCGATTGTGCCAAACGGTGCCTCGTTCGATCGTGTCAGCATGTGACCGTTGAAGGCACATGAGGTATGCGTTCAGGTCACTGAAATATCTATCATATTCATCTTTCAGCGAGATCCCGTAATCGGCTAGGGCTCGTTCATTGACGATAGGATCTTCCGGGAACAGACACAGATGTAAGGCTTGAGGCGTGGCTGGTAGAGCGCCAGGTCCTATCATCTGCGACAAAGCCAAAATCGCGACGGCGCCGATCATTCGCTCAGCTCCTTGGCGGGAGAAAGCGCCCGTAGGAGGGTGGGCCAACTGACCCCAAAGGCCTTAGCCGCCTGAGCTTGCGTCACTTGCGTGGACGTTAACCATGCTTGAGCCTGGGTAATGTGGGCAGGCGCCAAGAGGCGCCGGCGTCCTATGATGCGGCCACTGGCGCGGGCAGCTTCCAGTCCGGCCCGTGTCCGTTCCGCGATCAGGTCACGCCCGAACTGTGCGATCAGGGCGAAGACATGAAACATCATCCGCCCTTGCGGCGTCGTGGTGTCGATCTGTCCGTTCAAAGACCGCAGGCAAACCTTCCGTTCGGAAAGCCTGTTGGCAACTGTGATCAGCTCTTTGACGCTTTGCGCCAGCCTATCAAGCCGCCTGACGACAAGGGTGTCATCGCCCGACAGGTTAGCTAGCAGGCGTTGCAACCGAGGCCGGGCGTTTTCGTCCGCGCCGCTTTCGGCCTCTGAGGCAATACAGTCGCATCCTGCCGCGTTCAGAGCATCGTGTTGCAGCCGATGCTCCTGACCGCTGGTCGATGCCATGGGATAGCCTACTGCCGCCATCGCATGCTTTCCCAAAGTTGCAAAAGCCAGCCCGTAATGGACATGTCGCAAAAGTCGCCTTTGCGACGGCCTTTGCAGCACGTTTGACACTGTTGCGCCAACGATCCAGACCGTGTGAAAACACGAACCGGATTCCCAGCACTGAGCGGCCATGGTATTTTTGGGCATGGCACATATTTCAGGCGGTGATCGGTCCCAACTCCTGCTTTTGCCGGACTCTGTGGACGACTATGTGGGGCCGGACAATGTTGTCCGGTTTATCGATGCTTTCGTTGACGGGCTCGATCTGAGGGCAGCTGGCTTTGGGCGGGTCCAGGCGAAAAGTACCGGTCGACCGGGATATGATCCGGCCGATCTCTTGAAGCTCTACATTTACGGATACCTGAACCGGGTGCGGTCCAGCCGCCGATTGGAGGTAGAGACGCATCGCAATCTTGAAGTCATCTGGCTGCTCCGCCGCCTGACCCCCGACTTCAAGACAATCGCAGACTTCCGACGCGACAACAGAACGGCGTTTCGCCAGGTGTTCCGGGAGTTCGTGCTGCTGTGTCGTGAACTCGACTTGTTCGGACGAGAGTTGATCGCAGTCGACGGCACCCGGATCAAGGCCGTGAACAGCCGGGAGCGGAATTTCACCAAGGCCAAGCTGGCCAAAGCGATAGCGGAAAGCGATGAGCGCTTGGCGCGGTATCTCAAGCAGCTCGATGAGGCCGACAAGGACGGTGAGGACGCGCCAGAGAGGGGCACCGTCGAGAGGCTGCAGGAAAAGATCGCAGCGCTCCGCAAGCGGCGTGAACGGCTTGATGATCATGGCAAAGCCCTTGCAGACAGCGGCGCGGACCAGATCTCGCTGACCGACCCGGACGCACGCGCGATGCACTCCAACAGTCGCGTCGGGGTCGGTTATAACGTCCAGATTGCGGTCGATACCAAGCACAAACTGATTGCGGAGCAGCAGGTCCACAACAAGGTCAGCGACCTGGGCCTGCTGACCGAGACGGCCAAGGCTGCGCGTGAGACCCTCGATGTTGCGCAGATCGATGCCGTGGCCGACCGGGGCTACTTCAAGATCGAAGATATCGAGGCCTGCGAAACGGCAGGCATCGTCCCTTACGTTCCCAAACCGCAGCGCGGATCTGCCG
The DNA here is from genome assembly GCF_005048225.1 of Paracoccus gahaiensis. Classification (GTDB taxonomy): domain Bacteria; phylum Pseudomonadota; class Alphaproteobacteria; order Rhodobacterales; family Rhodobacteraceae; genus Paracoccus; species Paracoccus gahaiensis. The sequence continues at coordinate 51,629 of NZ_SUNI01000015.1, read as the reverse complement.
TTGCCAAGGGATTTTTTCCCAAGGACCAGTTCCGTTATGACGCCGAGGCAGACATCTACACATGCCCGGGCGGCGCGGCTTTGCGCCATGTGCACAGCCGCCCGGTTCGTGGCGAGATCCGCGTGTTCGATTATGCCAATGCCGCTGCCTGCAAGTCCTGCGCACTCAAGACACGTTGCACCACCGCGGCCTACCGCAAGGTTGCGCGCTATGAGAACGAGGCCGTGCTGGACCGGATGGCGAAACGGCTTGCCGCGCGGCCCGGGGTGCTCGATGAGCGGCGCGAGAGCGTCGAGCACCCGTTCGGCTCCGTGAAGCAATGGATGGGCCAGGGTGCATTCCTGATGCGCAGGCTGGAGAACGTGCGCGCTGAGTTCAGCCTGACGGCCATCGCCTACAATTTGCGTCGAGCGATCAGCCTTGTCGGCATTCCGGCGTTGATTGCGGCTGTCAGGCTGTAAAGGCTCCCCATTTTCTTAAGTGTCAGCCCATATTTGCCTTCAGAGATCCCCACAGGACCCCAAAACCCACGATTAAGCGTTTGATCCGGATCCTCTAAAGGAAAATCTCCGATCCAGCCGAAACCCCTGCACACCATCAGACTTCCCCAAGTTTTCACACGGTCTGGATCGTTTTTGAACACTTTGAAAAAGGGGCAGGGGAGGCAGGCATTCGTTGATCCGCGTTGCAGCTATGGAACGGCTGCATGTGACTGTGTTTTGCCCGCCTAAGAAAGCTGTATGACCTTTTGGTCCGACAAAAGGTCAAAATGACGTTTTTGCTTGACACTCACGAGCTGCCATCGGGATCGGCGATTGCGGTTGCCGCAATCACCACATCTCTTCGGAAAGCGGTTTCACAGCTTAGAACAGCATCGACGCGAAAAGCCTCTGACTGCTGGTCATGCGGGACCTAGCTTCGTCTGGATGACACAGGCCATGTCGTTTGGCTTGTCGGGCGTTCTTGCACCAATCGGCGCCGCCATATTGGTTTACGGCATGGTCATTGCGCTCGCCATCCGCGGCCGAGGCTCGCGCTAGGAATTGATATCTGCATTGGCGCTTGGCTTGCGTCGCTCAAACAGCCGCTCGCGCGAACCGGTTAGATGCACATGCATCAGCGCCTGTGCGCCGGTGCCATCACCCGCACGGATCGCTTCGAACAGGCAGCGGTGTTCCTCCAGCACCCGTTCCAGCCCTTGCGCCTCGCGCTTAACCGAGGCGCCGTGAAAGCGCATCCCGGCGGCGATATGGTCCTGCAACGCCTCCATCGCGGTTGCGAAATACGTGTTTTCACTGGCGCGCGCGATGGCCAGATGAAACTGGAAGTCAGCATCCTCACGGTGGGTGGCACGATTGGTCGCATCGCGCATCTTGTCCAGCGCGACGGCGATCTCAGCCAATGATGCTGCATCATGCCGCTCGGCGGCACATTGCGCCGCTGCCGGTTCCAGGGTCAGCCGAAACTCGTAGCAGCTGAGCAGGTCGGCTACATTTTCCAGCGCTCCGAATCCGAGCGGGCGGCGCAATCCCGCAGAACGCACAAAACTGCCCGCCCCCTGGCGCGAATAGATCAGGCCGCGTTCGCGCAACCGGCGGAGTGCGTCACGGATTACGGGGCGCGATACCTCGAACTCGGCGGCCAGATCATACTCGGTCGGCAGTTTTTCATCCGGGCGATAGGAGCCCGACTTGATCGCCCGCTCCATCCGGTCGAACACGATCTCCGCAAGGGAACGGCGCGCAGTTTTTTCCGGGACTGACATCAGGACTCTCCGACGAACTTGGCAAGTAGTGTGACAAGGGTCCGGGTATCGCCAAACCCACCCGACTTGGCAATCACCGTGAAGCCTCCGGCCTGTGCAACTGGAAGGCCGGGCAGGCATTCCCCGATCAGGGTCAGCCGGTCCACACCCAGCCTCGCCAGCATGGCCTGCGCCGTGGCGCCGCCGGTTAGCACCAGCACCGGACGTTCCGCAGTCAGGGCCGGATGCGCACCGTGCGCCAGCCGATCCGCGACCTCATCGCCCGACGCCGGGACACCGCCGGGCCGCGCCACGACCAGCACCGGGCCGGGGGCATCGTCGGGCAGGGGAGGCAGATGCCCCGAGGGCGCCTCAATGACATGCGCTGCGCCCTGCCGTGCCACGGCGGCCACCTGGTCCAGCGTGATTGGATCGCGCGATCCGACAAGAATCAGGACCGGCCCTCGAGGGGGTTGCCATGGCAGAGGCGCAACGTCGTCGGTCATACGCGCGGCGAGAGCTTCGGCGAGCGCACGCGCACCGACGGGCAAGGTCGTGTCGGGCAACGCGTCCGCTGCGCGGCGCATGTCTTGGGTAGTCAGCGTGTCGGGGATTTCAGCACGGTGCGCCAAGGGCCCAAGGATGTCTGCGATTGAGATCGGAATTTCCACACCGAAGCCCGTAACGTGACCACTCTGTGTCACTCGGCCAAATTCCGGGATGGCAGGGGCGACCAGCACCGGCCCGGACCAGAGCGCATCCAATTCGACCGCAACATGACCCTTCAACCGGGAATCAACTTTCTTGAACAGGAGTACTCCGACTGGCAGGCGCGACAGAACTTGTGCGACGGCATCGCGCGCCGCGTTCTGGGTGCCGTCCCGGGAGTTGGTGCTGACGGCCAGGATATCCGCGCCAGACGTTGGGTCCAGCGCCGCCGGATGCGTTGCAACATGCACGGACAGGCCGCGCGTCGCGAAGGGTGCGGCCGCATCTAGGGCACCGGTCAGGTCGTCAGCGATGATACACAGCCGGGGGCGGCCCATCACAGCGACGAACCACCGCAAACGATGATCTGTTGACCGGTGATACTGCGGGCACCGTCCGTCAGGAGGAAGGCAACGGTCGCGGCAATTTCTTCCGGCGTCACCAGACGTCCCATTGGTGGCAACTTGGGTTGCACGCCTGCGCGCCCCGGATCGCGCAGCATCGGCGTGTCGGTGGCTGCGGGGGCGACCACATTGACGCAGATCCGGCGCGATGCCAACTCAGCCGCCCAGGATCGCGCCATGCCGACCATCGCAGCCTTGCTGGCTGCATATTGTGACTTGCCCGCGGATCCCGCAGCGGTGCGGCTGCCGATCAGCACGACACGCCCGCCATCGATCATACTGCCAACCAGCCCATTTATGATCTGTTCGGCGGCTACGACGTGCAACTGCCACATCGTCCGACCATTCTCGGAGTCCAGTTGCCCCAGATGGCCCACGCGCAACACACCGGCGGCATGGATGATCGCATCCACCGGCCCGACACAGGCCAGCGCCGCGCTTAACGCGTCAACATCCATAAGATCGGCGGGCAGGTGGCGCAGGCCCGGATGGGCGATCTCAGGCGCCCGCCTGCTGATCCCGGTCACCTGCCATCCCCCCTCCAGCAGTGTCTGTGCGATGGACAGGCCAATACCCGAACTGACCCCTGAGACGAATGCGTGTCTGCCCTGATTCATGATTCTCATATCCTCCGATGTTCAGATGTCAGCCACGAAGGCGCGTTGGAACGCCTCGCGCATATGCGCGACACCCCCGGTCACCAGTCCGCCGTCGGCTGCGATTTCGGCCCCCGTGACGAAAGACGCGCGCTCGGAGGCCAGAAACAGCACGATCTGGGCGATTTCCGCAGCGGTCGCCTCGCGGCCAAGGGGGATGGCGTGGCGGTTTGCCTCGAGATGCCCCGCAGGGGCTGCAGCGGTCAGCGGCGTGGCGATGGTCGCCGGATGAACGGAATTTACGCGGATGCCACGCGGGGCCATGTCCAATGCCGCCGATTTCGTCAGCCCGCGCACCGCCCATTTGCTGGCCGTATACGAAGGATCGGAATGCGCAATCAGACCCGCCGTGGAGGAAATGTTCACGATTGATCCGGAGGCAGATCGTTCCAGCAGCGCACGGCAATCGCGCATGCCTAGGAATACCCCCGCGACGTTGACAGCAAAGGCGCGGTTCCACTCGTCTAGTGTGGTCGCATCCAGCGTCTTACGGATGATAATACCGGCATTGTTGACCAGAATGTCCAGCTGTTCGACCTGATCGGCCACGCTTTCTACCAGCCCGCGCCATGATCTTTCGTTCGAAACATCCAAATGATGATAGTAGACCTGACACCCTCCGGCTGTCAGCGCCTTGCAAAGTGCAGTGCCGTCCGCGTCTAAAACGTCAGCCACGAAGACCCGCGCGCCGCCCAGGGCCAACCCGCCGACGATCTGCGCGCCAAGCCCGCGCGCCCCGCCGGTGACGATGGCGGTCTTTCCGTGAAAATCCTGCGACTGCTCTGTCATATCCAAGTCCCGGACGGTTGTCCTTTGTTAGAAAAAAGGTGTCTCATGCCCCTGACCTTCGCAGAGAGAGAAGCATGACCCAGCCTTTCCTTGACACAGCCCGCTTGCTTGCGACCGCGCGCAAGGCGCATCGCCCTATCGTCTCGGGCAGCATCGTGACGGTGCCCACCGATTTCGATCAGGCGTATGCGCTGCAGAACGCGATGATTACCCACGACGGAGGTGCAGGCGGATGGAAGGTGCTGGCTGGGGGTGCAGACGTGCCGCAGACCTCGCCCCTGCCGCGCGACCGGTTTTACGCCGATGGCGCGCGCATTGCCTGCCCCTTGGCCTATCTGGCCGAGGCCGAGGTGGCGGTCGAGCTGTCCGCAGACCTGCCGGCCCGTGACACCCCGTGGCCGCCGGCCGAGATCGCCGCACGCATCCGCAATGTCCGTCCCGCAATCGAGCTGTGCAGCTCTGCCCTGTCGGACCGCGATCAGGCCGTGCCAATGCTGAGGCTGGGTGACACACAGAACAACGCTGCCGTCATCACGGGCGCTGCGGTGGCGGTGGAGGGTCTGCCCGACCTGTCCGCGCTGGTCATCGGGCTGCAGGTGGACGACCGGCAGGATAGCGTGGCCACCGGCGCCAGCTGGGACCAGATCCTGACGACGCTGGCCTGGCTGGCGGGTCACGCGGCGGCGCGGGGCCTGCCCCTGACGGCAGGCGACATCGTGATCACCGGTGCGCGGATCAAGCTGCCCATGACGGGCGATGCGCGCCGCGTCTCCGCCGATCTGGGGCCCCTTGGCACGGTGAGTGTCAATCTGGGCTGACACTGCGTGACTCATGCCCCGGCCAAGGCCAGCCGCGCTTCGCGCCGCTGCGTCTGCACGTCGGGGTCGGGATCCAGCCCCGCCGCCAGCAGCGCCTGCGTATAGGGCTGCTGGGGCGCGTCGAAGACCTGCTGAACGGTCCCCAACTCGACCACGCGGCCCTTTTGCATGACCATGACGTGATCTGCGAAATCTCGCACCACCGGCAAGTCATGTGCGATGAAGATGAAGGCAATGCCCATGGTCTTGCGCAGATCGTCCAGCAGGGCGATCACCTGCGCCTGCACCGAGACGTCCAACGCCGATACGGCCTCGTCGCAGACGATCAGCTTGGGCTCCAGCGCCAGTGCGCGGGCGATGGCGATGCGCTGACGCTGTCCGCCCGAGAATTGGTGCGGATAGCGATTGGCCATGTCGGGGCGCAGGCCCACCTGTTGCAGCAGTTGCGCCACGCGCGCCTTCCACTGGGCACGGGGCAGGATGTCGGGGTGGATCGCCCAAGCCTCTGAGATCAGCTGATAGACGCTCATCCGCGGGTTCAGCGATTGGGTCGGGTCCTGGAAGACCATCTGCAGGTCGCGGCGGATCTTGAACAGCTCGGACGGGGGCATGGTGAACAGATCGCGTCCTTTCCACAGCGCGGTGCCGCTGTTGGCCTCGTCCAGGCGCAGCAGGATGCGCGCCAGCGTCGATTTACCCGACCCGCTCTCGCCCACCACGGCAAGTGTCTGCCCCGCCATCAGATCGAAGCTGACCCCGTCCAGCGCCCGAAAACCCGCATAATCCTTGACCACGTCGCGGACCTGCAGCACGGGTTCCGCTTCCGCGCCCGGCTGGTGCATCCGCCCCTTGCCGGGGGCTGCACCAATCAGTTTGCGAGTATAGGGGTGGGTGGCGTTGTGATAAACCTCGCGGGTGATGCCCGCCTCGACGATCTCGCCCGCGTTCATCACCACCACGCGGTCGGCGATCTCGGCCACGACGCCCAAGTCATGAGTGATGATGAGCACGCCCATGCCGGTTTCCTGCTGCAATTCGTGCAGCAGGGACAGCACCTCGGCCTGCACGGTTACGTCCAGCGCGGTAGTGGGTTCGTCCGCAATCAAGAGGTCTGGCTTCATCGCCAGAGCCATGGCGATCATCAGGCGCTGGCGCTGGCCACCTGAAAACTCGTGCGGATACTTGCGCAGCGCACCTTCGGGGTTGGGGATGCCCACGCGCGTCACCAGCCTCAGCGCTTCGGAATTGGCCTTGGCGCGCGGGGTGCCGTGGACAATCATCGTTTCCGCGATCTGCCAGCCCACGTCATAGACTGGATTCAGGTGGCTCAGTGGGTCTTGGAAGATCATCGCGATCTGGCTGCCGTTGATGTCGCGGCGCGCCTCGTCGGACAGGTGCAGCAGGTCGCGCCCGCCGAACAGCACCTGACCCGAGGTGATGCGCCCCGGCGGCATGTCGATCAGGTTCATGATCGCTGAAGCCGAGACGGACTTGCCCGATCCGCTTTCGCCCAGGATGGCCAGCGTCTCCCCGCGGTCCAGATGAAAGCTGACATCGCGCACCGCGTGGACGGTGCCCGCCGCCGTGTGGAATTCGACGGAGAGGTTGCGGATCTCCAGCAGGTGGTCGGTCATGATCTGCGGCCTTTCATTTCCAGACGCCAGCGCTGCGTGGGGTCCAGCGCGATGCGCAGCCAGTTCGACAGTAGGTTCAGCGACAAGGTGGTCAGGATGATCGCAAGGCCCGGCCAGAAGGACAGCCACCATGCGGTCGTCAGATATTGGCGGCCCTGAGAGATCATCAGGCCCCAGGTGATGTCGGGCGGCTGGATGCCGATACCCAGAAAGGACAGCGCGCTTTCGGCCAGCATGACGAAGGCGAAATCCAGCGTGGCGATGGTCATCAGCGTCGGGAACACCACCGGCAGGATGTGGCGCATGGCGATGCGCCAGCGCGAAGCGCCCATAACCTGCGCGGCCTGCACGAACATGCGCTCGCGGATCTCCAGCACCTCGGCGCGAGTGGTGCGCAGATAAACGGGGATGCGGGTGATCGCCAGCACGATGATCAGATTCACCACCGACGGCCCCAGCACATAGAGCACGATCACCGCCAGCAGCAGTGACGGAAACGACATGATCACGTCGGCCATACGCAGGATCACCTGACTGGTGCGTGGCCCCGAATAGCCCGCCAGCAACCCCAGCAGCGTGCCGGTGAGGGCCGAGAACACCACAGCACCTGCGGCCACCATGATGGTGTTCTGGGCTGCGACGACGATGCGCGACAGCAGCGGCCGGCCAAGCGCGTCGGCGCCCAGGATCATCAGCCAGCCCTGATCCAAATCAAAGGGCGGCGCGTTGCGGCCTCGCAGGTTCTGCCGCTGCGCAGATGCGTCCAGCAGCATCGGCCCCAAGATCGCCATCAGCACGACGATGGTCAGGAAGATCACTGCTGCAAGCGCGAACTTGTCGGCCATCAGCATCCTCCGGAACCGGGTCAGGGTGCCCGGTTCGGCCGGAATGATGTCGGGGTCATGGGTCATGGCGCGTCCTCAATACCGAATGCGCGGATCAAGCAGCGCATAGGTCAGATCAATCAGAAGATTCATGATGAAGATCGCCAGTGCGGTGATCATGATGGTGGCCAGCACGACGTTGAAATCGCGTTGAAGGACGCTGTCGATCATCAGTTTGCCGACGCCGGGAAAGCCAAAGATGGTCTCGACGATGACGGCGCCGTTCAGCAGCGCCGCCGCCTGATCGCCGATGACTGTGATGACCGGCAGCATTGCGTTGCGCAGCGCATGGACGAAGATGATCGCCCGCGACTTGACGCCCTTGGCTCGCGCTGTCTTGACATAGCCCGAGGACAGGGCCGAGATCATCGATCCGCGCACCACCTGCACGATCAGCCCGAAGGGGCGTATGAACAGCACCCCGACCGGCAGAATCCAATGCCAGACGGTCCCGGTGCCCGATGTCGGCAGCCAGCCCAGCCCCACCGCAAAGACTACGATCGCCACGATCGCCACCCAGAAATCCGGGGCCGACGCCCCGATCAGCGAAGTCAAGGACGCGATGCGATCAAAGATGCCGCCCACCCGAAAGGCCGCCAGCGATCCCACGACGATCGCCGCCCCGGTGACCAGCGCCATCGTGATGGCCGCCAGTTGCAGCGTCCACAGGAAGGCGGGCAGGACTACGTCGATCGCCGGCTGCGCTCGGCGCAGGGAAACACCGAAATCAAGCCGGACGATGTCGCCCAAGTAATTCCAAAACTGCACCAGCAGCGGGTCGTTCAGCCCGTTCAGCTCGCGGAATTGCTGGCGCATTTCCTCCGGGGCTTCGATGGGCAGGAAAAGATCCGTCGGATCGCCGGTCAGGCGCGACAGAAAAAACACGATCACTACGAGGCCGATCAGCGAGATCAGGCTGGCGAAGGCGCGCTTGCGGATGAAACTGGACATGCCTGGCTCCGGTCAGGAAAGGGCCGGACGACGGATCGCCCGGCCGGGGGGTCACTTGAACCCGATCTCGCCCAGGGGCAGCATCGAGGTTGTGGCGATGGTCGGCCGCCAGTCGATCTGCGGGGCGACCCGTGCATATCCCACCGTGTGAAACAGTGGAACATCGGCATACAGCTCGTCATGCAGATAGGCCTGCAGTTCCGACCACAGCCGCGCGCGATCGTCATCGGTCGCCGCCGACGCATCCTCAATAAGCTGGTCGACCTTGGGGTCGTCAGTGCCCGATTGTGGCCCTTCCGAAGCGTATTTGAAGAACATCGTGAAGGACGGATCGCCCTTCGAATTGTCGTGCATCGCAGTGAACAGCACCGAACCCATTTCGGTGGGGAATGGCTTCTTAAAGATCCGCTGGTATTCGGCCACCTCGAGGAAGCGCAGGTCCACGGTCAGTCCGACCTCTTGCAACATCTGCTGCAGGGCCTCCATCACCTCAACGATGTTCGGGAAATTGGCGGTCCGGGCCAGCAGCGTCATCTGGGTATCCACGGCCACGCCATCGGCGCGTGCATCTTCCAGCAGGGCGATGGCGCCCTCGGGATCATAGGGGGTGACCGCGACATCGGGGTTCCACCCGAGGGTCGAAGGTGGGAACAGCGAGGTGGCCAGCAGAGCATCCTGCGGCAGCAGCGTGCCGATGAATGCCTCGCGGTCGATTGCCATATTCATCGCTTGGCGCACCCGCACGTCGTTGGTAGGCGCGACGGCGTCATCCAGCAGAATATAGATCGTTTCGCTGTCTAGGTAGCTGAAGTCGGTCTCGGGGTTGGTGGCGTCCAGCACGGCGATGGAGGGCGCGATATCGGCCTCTCCGGTCTGGATCATGGCGGCGCGGACGGCGGGATCGGACCGGAACAGCCAGGTCGCGCTGGTCACTGCAGGCGCATCGCCCCAGTAATCGTCGCGCGCGCTCAGCACGATCTGCTGGCCCGGCGTCCAGTCCGACAGGACATATGGCCCGGTACCCACGGGTTCGCGCGTGAATTCGATGGGCGTCTCGGACGGCACGATCGCCATCAGCGACAGCAGCAGCGGCATGATCGGCTGTGCCGGATCGGCGGTGAAATCGATGGTGTGGTCATCGACGACCGTTGCCTGAACCTCCATGCCTCCGAAATAGCGCTTGGCCTCGCAGACGATCTGATCGCTCATCATACGGTCGAAGGAATGCTTGACGTCTGCCGCATCAAAGGCAGACCCGTCCGAGAACGTGACTCCCTGGCGCAGATTGAAGCGCCACGATCCGTCGTCGTTCTGGGTCCAGCTTTCGGCCAGCTTGGGCGTCAGCTCCGACTCTCCGCGCACGTCGAGATAGGTCAGCGTTTCGCTGATATTCTGCAAAAGCACAGCACCGATAGTCGATTGCGTCGCCATGCACGGCTCCAGCAGATCCACCTCTTCGGCAACGACGATCCGCAGATCGCGGTCGGCATCCTGCGCCAAGGCGGGGACCGCCGCGCAGGCCGCGAAAGCGGCGCCCATCATCAAGCCAGTAAGTCGCATCAGGTATCCTCCCTAGTGTTGTTGGCACGTCCAGCGCCCGCGACATGTCCGCCGCAGCTCGACTGCCGTCGGCTCAGATCGCCGCCCCTCCCATACCCCCATTCACGAGTGACGGGGGTTGCCCCAGATTGGTTGAATGACCCATTACTTGTCAACTTAATTTTAGAATTTGGTGAAATGCCTAAAGATTATCCGAATAACACACTGTTAAAACAAGGTTTTCGTGCAACCAACCGGGGAAATCATCCATAGCTATATTTAAAATAACTTGACAACTGCTGTGACGACGGGCTTGTTTCTCCAGAACCGAAGGGGGGGAGAACCGATGAACCCAACAGAGATTGCGCACCGCATGGACGGCCGCCTGACTGCCGCCGCGCCGGGCCGGGACGAGGCGTTCCTGCCCTCGCCCAAGATCCAGAACCATGCCTCGTTCCTTTACGTCCTGCCGGGGGACGACCTGATCTGCGCGTGGTTCGGCGGCACGCTGGAGGGCAAGTCGGACATTTCCATCCATGCCTCGATCCTGCCACGCGGGGCGGACAGCTGGGGTCCGGCGCAGACCCTGTCGGACGATCCGGTCCATTCCGAACAGAACCCGGTGATCTTTGCCGCGCCCGATGGCGTGCTCTGGCTGTTCCACACCTCGCAGCCCTCGGGCAATCAGGACGAATGCCGCATCCGCATGGCGCGGCTGCTGCGCGACCCGGCGGACCCCACGCAGATCTCGTCGGATCAGGGGCGCTATCTGGACCTGCCGCGCGGCTGCTTCGTGCGCGGCAATGTCACGCTGCGGGACGATGAGGCTTGGCTGCTGCCGATCTTTGTCTGCACCTCGCGGCCTGGGCAGAAATGGAACGGCAGCCACGATCACGCGGCGGTCGGCATCTCGACCGATCAGGGCGAAACGTGGCGGCTGGAGCCGGTCGAGGGCACGCTTGGCTGCGTGCATATGGGGCCGGTCTTGCTGGGAAATGGGCGGATGGCGGCATTTTATCGTCGCCGACAGGCCGATCATGTCCACCGTTCCGATAGCGAAGATGGCGGGAGCAGCTGGTCGGTGGCGCAGGCCACGGATGTGCCGAACAACAATTCCTCGGTCGCGGCGATTCGGCTGCAGGACGGGCGGATCGCGATGATCTGCAACCCAGTCAATGCGCAGATGTCGTCCGCCCGCCGCGCGTCACTGTATGACGAGTTGGGGGAGGATGACGACCGCCCCAATGCCGACCCCGCCGGGGGTTGCATGCCCATCTGGGGCGTGCCGCGCGCGCCCGTTGTGGTGGCGATTTCCGATGACGAGGGGCAGACCTTCCCCACGCGCCTGATGATCGAGGATGGGCCGGGCACCTGTCTGTCGAACGATTCGACCGACGGGCGGAATATGGAAATGTCCTATCCCTGGATCGTGCAGGACGCCGACGGCACCCTCCACCTTAGCTATACCTATCACCGCCGGGCGATCAGGCATGTGCGCCTGTCCCCCGCGGCCTTCGCAGCACTGGAAACGGCATGAGCGACATCATTGGCATCACCATGGGCGACCCCTGCGGCGTCGGCCCCGAAATCTGCATCAAAGCGCTGGCTGACATGTCGCCAATAAACCGTGCGCGCACCCGCATCTACGGCAACATGGCCACCTTGCAGGCCGCACGGGCGGCAGTGGGCGTCGAGGTCGAACTGGACGGGCACGTGGTCGATCTGGCCCTGGAGGGCGCGCCGCTGCCGTGGGGACAACTGTCGCCGGTTGCGGGCGATGCGGCGTTCCGCTTCATCGAAAAGGCCGTGCGCGACGCGCAGGCCGGCTCGATTGCCTGCATCGTGACGGCGCCGATCAACAAGGAGGCGCTGAATCTGGCCGGGCATCATTACGACGGCCACACGGGTATGCTGCGCAGCCTGACCGGGGCGGATCACGCCTACATGCTGCTGGCATCAGAGCGGCTGAAGGTCATCCACGTCTCGACCCACGTTTCGCTCAAGGACGCGATCGCGCGCGCTACGCCAGAACGGGTGCTGGCCACGATCCGGGCGGGGCACGCGCATCTACGGCGCATCGGCATCGACGCGCCGCGCATCGCCGTGGCCGGCATCAACCCCCATTGCGGCGAGAACGGCCTCTTCGGGACCGAGGATGACGACCACATCGCTCCCGCCGTCTCCGCCGCCCGCGCCGAGGGCATCGATGTGCAAGGGCCGATCTCGGCCGATACGGTGTTTCACCGCGCCTATTCCGGCGGCTTCGATCTCGTCGTCGCACAATATCACGATCAGGGCCATATACCGATCAAACTGGTGGCCTTCGACACGGCAGTAAACGTGTCGGTGGAACTGCCCATCGACCGGACTTCGGTCGATCACGGAACGGCCTTCGACATCGCGGGGCAGGGATTGGCCAATCACGGCAACATGAATGCGGCCATCGCCTATGCGCGCAAGCTGGTCGCGGGGGGACGGACATGAGCTTTTCCATCGAGGGCGTCTATTGCGCCTCGGCCACGCCATTGAAAGCGGACGGAACTCCGGATCTGGCGTTGTTTGGTGCCCATACAAAGGCACTGATCGACGAGGGCTGTCACGGTATCGCCATGCTGGGCTCCACCGGAGAGGCAAACAGCTTTTCCGCTCGCGAGCGCATGGCCCTGCTGGATGCGGCTATCGAAGGCGGCACCCTGCCCAGCCAACTAATGCCTGGCACCTCGTCCTGCGCAGTCACCGAAGCGGTCGAGATGACGACCCACGCCGTGCAGGCAGGCGTCAAGGCCGTCGTCCTGCTACCGCCCTTCTACTATACTGCGTTCACGGACCAGAGCCTGTTCCGGTTCTATGCCTCAATCATCGAAAAGGTTGCCGATGACCGGCTGAAGGTGGTGCTGTATCACATCCCCGCCCTGACCAGCGTGCCGATCAGCCACGAGTTGATTGCTATGCTGACCGACGCATTCCCCGACACAGTCGTGGGGATCAAGGACAGCGACGGCAAGATCGAGAACATGCACGCCATCTCGGCGCGCTTTCCCGGCTTTGCGGTGCTGGCGGGCGCCGATCCGCTGCTGCTGCCGGTGTTGCAGGGGGGCGGGGCGGGCTGCATCACCGCCACGTCCAATCTGGTCGCGCGCGAATTGCGCACCGTCTTCGACCATTGGCAAGACCCCACCCGCGCGGCCGAGGTGAGCGCGGCGCAGGATGTCATCGTCGCGTGGCGCACTCTGACTAATAGCTATGTCCAGCTGCCGACCGTCAAGGCGATGATCGCTAAGCGGCGGGGCGACGACGGCTGGTTAAATATCCATCCGCCCTTCACGGCTCTGAACGACGCTGAGCGCGCAGAGGTCTGGGCCGAAATGGACCGGCTGCACGCTAGGGCAGGTGCGGCATGACGCCCGCCCGCATCATTACACTGCATCAGCCTGCACGGCTTGAGATCGGGGCAGGCTCTGCTGCCCGGGTCGGGGAATGGGCCGGGGATGCGGAGCGCGTTCTGGTCATCGCCTCGCCCATCACCGCCGGGTTCGTGGATCAACTGAGCCTGCGCGGTGCCATCGCGATCTTTGACGACATTCCGGGCGAACCTGACACCGGCACGTTGGACGCCGCGCTGGCGGCGGCGCGGGCGGCGCGGCCTGAGTTGGTCGTGGGCCTGGGCGGCGGGTCGGTGCTGGACGTGGCTAAGCTGGTCGCGGCGATGTGGGACGGTACTCAGACGCTGGCCGAGGTGGCCGGACCGAACCGTGTCGCACGCCGCCGGACACGGCTGGTGCAGGTTGCGACGACGGCCGGCACCGGTTCCGAGGCGGGCATCCGAGCGCTGATCACCGATCCAGTCGCCAAGACCAAGATCGCCGTGGAAAGCCCGCATCTGATCGCCGATCTGGCGGTACTGGACCCGGTCCTGACCTATTCCGTCCCGCCCGCCGTCACCGCCGCAACCGGCGTCGATGCCATGGCCCATTGCGTCGAGGCATTCACCAACAAAAACGCCCATCCGGTCATCGACGGCTTCGCACGCATGGGGATCGACCTTGTGGGGCGCTATCTGGCCCGCGCTGTGCGCGACGGCTCTGACACCGAGGCGCGCGAGGGGATGATGCTAGCTTCGTTCTATGGCGGGATCTGCCTGGGCCCGGTGAACACGGCGGCGGGACACGCTTTGGCCTATCCCCTGGGCACGCGGCTGAACCTGCCGCATGGGCTGGCGAATGCGATCATCTTTCCGCATGTACTGGCCTTCAACCTCAGCGCCGTCCCCTCAAAGACCGCCGAGGTCGCCGCAGCGCTTGGCTTCAAGGCACAGTCTGAAGAAGAGGGCCTTCTAAATGAAGCACGTACCTTCTGCAGGTCTCTTGGTATTCAGATGTCGCTGTCCAAACATGGTGCAAACCAAGATCAGTTGGCTCAGTTCGCCAGTGATGCTTATGCAATCCGACGGCTGATGGACAACAACCCGCGCGACATGAGCGTGGACGAAGTCCAGGAAATTTTCCAAGCGGCGTTGTGACTTGTTGGCACGCACTGTTGAATACAGTCCTTGTCAACCGATGAAAGGACTTCGCAGCAGCGCGTCAGCCAAGCAATGTGAGGTTTAGCCGCCGGTTACGGTTCATCTAGGAATAGAGACCGACTTGTCAGGTTGCCCTAGCGGTAACGATGTAGACGTCGCGCCGGTTGGGTTATTGCTCAATGCGGAACGAGCTTGGCTACGAAGGCTATTAAGAGCGAGCCCTGAAGACGCGCTTTGTGCGCGGTAGGCCAACACGAACTTCCGATGGCCGCGACATGGGTCGGCACACCTCTCATCCTTTGCGGAGGCTGTTACTTAGCCTTCTCCCGAAACTGATAGCCGATGCAATGAAGGTCAGGCACAGGTTGTTGGTGTGACCGACCGTCAGACTGCCATAACGGCTCAGTTTTAGCGGGACTGCATACGGGAGGCCGAATCCGGGCATCACGACACGCCTGGATGCTGGATGAATTGCCGGGACTGATCGTGGTCAGCTTGGTCGCATCTCCACTCGCCGGCCAATCATTGTTGATTTGGATGGCCGCTGGAGTGGCGCTTGGCGCTGCCGTTATGACAAACCATGTTATCGCGACCATGGCCGTTGGTGTAGCGGCCTTCGCAGGGCTGGCGTGGCTGGGCGTGTAGCTGAATGACTGGAAAAGGCTCCCTGTTGCATCGGAAGCTGCTCCGGTGATCGCAGTAGTGGCCGCAATCGTGATCCGAAGGACAGCCGCGTCTCCGCTCCACTCAAGCGCGCCTAATTGGACCTCTTGCTGCGTTTAAGGTGGGACACGCAAGGCTGGTTGTCGTTGAGCCTGCCGCCAACTGTGCTAAAATCAGGCCTGAGACCAAGCGTTAGCCGAAAAATCGACATCTATCGATGCGAGGTTTTCATGGCCACCACCTGCGTGATTCTCGCCCCCACCCCCTCCCCGAAAACCCAGCATCTAAGTAGCGTGTGTACAAGCAGCGGGATTTAAGATAGCGGGATAGATATAGTTCCGGTGGGGGCGAAAACCCGGCATCGCGAGATGCGTTTGCTGCATTGAGCGCTGCCTCTGACCTGCGTAGATCCAAAGGTCAGGAGGCCCAAGATGGCAAAGAAAACAACACCACCTAAACCTACGAAACCCCAGCCCGCCGCGAAGGCGACCGCGAAACGTGTAATGTCCTCGGGCGCAAAGATCTTCGGAGCGAAGGTCTGGGACCACGGCTACACGGCGATCCCAAATATCCTAGTTCGCAGTCAAGCAGCGCTCGGGATCAATACGACGCAGTTCAACATCATCGTGCAACTCCTAAGCTACTATATCAATCCCGACCGCCCGCCCTTTCCATCAAAGGAGGAGTTGGCGCAACGGATGGGCATCACGACTGACACCCTCCGCATTAACATCAAGAAACTCGAAGACCGTGGTCTGATTAGGCGGGAGCAGCAGCTGACATCCTTCGGGGATTGGAGTTCGAACACCTACCACCTTGACGGCCTGATCGCGAAGCTGAAGAGACTGCAGCCGAAATTTGAGAAAGAGCGCGAGGAGAGGAGAGCGCTCAAATCTGTTGTCGAGGCACCCAAGCGCACACGAGCGCGGACGGGGGTTATTAATGGCACGGCTTAACAAAAAGATCCTGTGCTTCATCGACGAATGCGGAACGGCAGGACAGCCGAACTTCGCCTTGGGGTGTGTCATGCTATGGGCACGGGATGCAGGCAGGGCAGACAAGTCGCTTAGCGACCTTCTGGAGCCGAACGTGAATGAACTGCACGCAGCAGGACTCCAGCATGAGTATCTGCAGAGCCTGCTGGCGCGCTTTGCGCAGACGGAGACACCAAATGGAATGGTGATGCTGAACCGTTTGGGCACGTCGACTGTCGGGACGGCGCCGCAGATCTATGCGAACGACGTCGTCGAAGCTGTCAAGATTGCCGCAAAGCAGTTCAGAGACGAAAACAATATCCGCGACCGGAACATCGGAAACGTGGAGCTCATTCTGGACCGGAACGAACAGAACACCCATCCAGACTTCATGTCGGCAATCGCGACAGCCCAGAAGCGGGACGGTCGATTTCGTGCCGTGACGCATGCCACGCAGATCGACTCGGCTGCGTCTAGGATGCTTCAGCTAGCCGATGTCGTTGCATATGCGCGCATGTGGATTCGCCGAGGCGAGGAGAACGCGGAGGGACTGCGGCAGAATTACAAGATCCGTATAGTCTGAATACACAAAAAGCTGCCCCATAGGAGCAGCTTTTTGTGTGCGGCTGGCAACCGTCCTCGTTGAAGGCCCGGGTCACCGCTGCGCTCGCCCTGCACGCGGCATGACGGGTCACAAGGAGATATATAGAGTTCATTACTAAGTATGTCAACGTAGGTTTGCTTCGTGTCTAGAAGCGATCTCTAGCCTGCTCGACATACCATACCCTCTTAGAACCTTCATAGGCGCAGTGCGAAGTTCCGGCGCGGCCAATTCCCATATAGCCTAAGCCCATAGCCGCTGGTCGAACCGGCTGAAGAGCAGAAATGCACCACGTAGGACGTAGCAAGCGGGGGTGTCGATCGCTTTTTAGGGTTTAATACTGGCGGTAGCCGCGGAGGTCATATGAATACCAGGAATGCTGTTTCCGAGCTGTGCGAGTTGGTCATCCGCGTGGAACCTTCGGCCGCGCGCGAATGTGAGCTGGACTGCATCGTTGAGTTGCGGCTCGCCTCCGGAGATGTAGATCTGGGTGACGAGACCTGCGAAATCTCGATATCGAAGTTGACGCTGTCCCTCGCCCTTGAAGGAGCGACGCCCGTGCCCGGAAGCCGCTTCGGCGAGCCCCGCAGACAGCCGACCTCCGAGATGGACAGGGTGGTCACCCAGGGAAATGATGTAGCGACAGCTTTCAAAGCGTCAGCAAAGGCAAATCTTGACATAACCGGTCCAACGCTTGGAAGCTCTGCCTCAGGCCAGGTGGAGGCGTCGGTGCGGCGGGAAACCGTCCTGACCACACATGACCGCCTCGTGCACCACCGAGTAAAGGCGATGCCGAACCTCCGTTGGGAAGTCAGAGAAGCAGACGACAGCCAGCTTGACGGGACCTACTTGGAAAGTGACAGCTTAGTGCGGTTTACTCGCACGGAGCGAGCAAATCGAACAGCTGTGCTGGCGCGTGCGACTGTGAAGCAGAGGGATGTCACAATAGGCAACGTCGTGAGGGACCCCATTTCCTGGAGGTATTTCAAAAGGTTCAGCACGACACAGCGCCGGCTGTTAGACATTTTCATCGCGAAATCGATAGATTCTGCGCTTCGGGGATCCGGCAAATACGTTGGCGAAATCACGTTGTCTTCCGCGAATATTGAGTTACCAGATGAGGAGTGAGGCAAGTCTTCAGGAGCTCTTGGATCCCGGAGATATTGAAGCGGCCTTCGAAGGCGTCGCCGTGACATCTGGGCAATTCTCGGAAGTTTGCGTCGCGCTGTGCCTAGACCCCGCGCGGGACTTTCGCTTCAGCAACCTTCGAGATACTGACTTTTCGAGGGCCGATTTGCGCGGGTTCGACTTTCGCGGCGCAGACCTGCGAGGCGGCTACGGTGCCGACGTCATCTTCGACGGCAGCACCAATTTCGATGGAGCCGACCTCCAAGGATCATGCTTTGCGACCTACTACCGAGAGCTTTTGCTTTTCAGAGAAAACCCGATGGCCGTCCGCATGTATCGAACACTGCTCGAAGGCGATCCCTTCGAAATCTCCGGCTGGTTGCATGAACGCTATAGAAATCGGCCCGAGAGGCACTCGATCCTGAAAAAGGCCGACCAAGAGACTGCGGCAATCCTTTGCCAGAAGCTGCTCGCCGACGACATTGACCTGACCAAGCGCACCGACCTGTTCTACTTCCTTAGAAGCATCACCGGTTCCCGCACCGAACTCCACGAGTTGATGCTGAGCATTTTCGCGCGGCAAAGTGAAAATACGTCGCTGATCGAGAAATTCACGACGATCGCATCCAGCCTTCACGCGGATGATCCGGATGTTAGAGCCTTCATCGTCCAGCTATGCACAGCGAAATCTCCGCGTGTCCGCCTGTCTGCCTTCAAGGCCAGCGCAAATACCGGCATTTTCATGCAGAATTTTGAGAGCATGAAAGGACTGTTCCTGCGCCCGGAGAACTCGGGCCTTCGAAAGCAATTGATCCTTGAAGCCGCCATTGGCCTGGGACGGCATCACGTGGCTGCCGTCAATCGAGCGGCGCTGCTGGATGACGTGGAGGGCGAAGATGTCCTAGATCTGTCCGAGCTTTTCGAGGACGCAGCGGGGGCGCAGATTTCCGCGGCTATCATGCACCGCCTTGATGCGATCGAGGCGCGGCTGAACCCGGACGCGTCCTCGAAAAAGAAGATTTCGACTAAATCTACGCTAGTAAGCACCGCGATCATCAACGAAAGACAGGCAGAGGTCCTTTGTTCAGCGCCTGTGCTTCGCACAATCTTCGCCCGAGACGATCCTGCCCGGTCGATGGCCGCCAAGGCACGGCTTGCTGCCCGCCGGGAACGCGAGCAAAAAAAAGCAGGGCAGCTCGCTCGGAGCACTTGGAGCATGAGGCGCTCCAGCGGAAATTAGATGGCCAACCCGCTCCATTGCCTAGGTAGCTGATGAAGCCTGTAATGGCTCTACACGTCGCTGCACGCCCACAGCATTGGCGGTGGCTACGTATCGGCTGGTTAAGGATAATTCTGATCCGGGAAGACAGCTTTGCATGCGGTCGAGTCGAACGAACGTCTGCGCCACATACCTGCAATGATGCGGTGCTCGGGAAGGGTAGAGATGTTAGGCCGAGGGGATGTTCGTCGATCTACAAAAGCGAGCAAATGATAGATTTTCGCGTCTCAGTGTAGAACCCACCCCGCTAACAGGGAAGAGCGGAATAAGCTTTGTTATGTAGCAATAAGGCCAACTTGGGGCTATTTTTGGCACTGGCAATCGCAACTGGAATGGGGCGGTCCGCCGCGGTGGGGTTAGCTTCAAGTGCTTCGGATCCCGATAAAGCGAGAAACGCGCCTACGAAGGGCTTTGCCACGGGCGATTTTACCGATACGCTGGACGCCGCCAGCTAAGAAATCGCGGTGTCCGTGGATGAGCTATGAGCTCATCTTCAAGGTCGCATATTTTTGAAGGCTGATGTGGCTGTGGGCTCGGGATTATCCTGCAGTTCCTTGGCACGACGAGCTTCGCGCAGCCTCAGGGTTTTTTCCTCGCGCGTGACCTTGAGCGCATCGAGTTCTTCAAAAGCCCGTCCTCTGGAAGTTAGCGGCAATTGTGTCTTAGCGAAAGCAATCTCCGCCTGTTGACGCTGCCTGCTGTATGACTCAGTCATGATGCCTCGCTAGGAGCTCGTTAGGCGAGCGGGAAGAGAAAAACCAGGCAATCTGCCTAGCAGATGCCCACGCGCACGCAGTTGAAGCTACTGTCACGCTGGTCGATGTGCAGGCATTATTGCATTATCACATTGATGCCGTTGCATAGTAGCTTGGCGTATAGGCGCACCAGCCCGTTTTCGCCAGCTGATCTCGCACTATCAGCTGGCCCTGCGTGCCTTGCGGCGGGATCTTGCCAATGCAGAGAATTTTCTAGAGTTGCAGATTTTCCTTGCGCCGGCACGAGCCGAACTACGTATCAAAGCGGAACCCGGATCAGGATCCAGCGCGCTTTTGTGGCTCATGAGTTTCAGCCGTACCGGGCAACTTCGCGCGAAAGCCGACAGGGTGATGCAATACAAAAATGGCCGTTACCCGTCAGCCAGTTGCCAGAACCCATATTTGCGCCCGTGCTTTTGCTTGAGAGCCTGAACAAACGTCTCGTGTGTGGGGAAACCGCCGTAATCATCGATGGACGCATCGCAGGACTGGCATTCGGCTAGGTGACGCGCCGCGTATCGGTATCGCTTGGACTTCCCCCCATCCAGCGTGTCCTGAACCATGGCGCGACGCATCAATGTTGCAGCCAACGGATATTGGGGTTCAAGGGCGGCGGCCCCTGTCGTCAATATATGGTAGGAATTTCCATCCAGATCGTTCGCCCGCGCCAGCACTACCTTCGCCGCACGCTCATGAGCTGGCCACTCAATGA
Source organism: Paracoccus gahaiensis (assembly GCF_005048225.1). Classification (GTDB taxonomy): domain Bacteria; phylum Pseudomonadota; class Alphaproteobacteria; order Rhodobacterales; family Rhodobacteraceae; genus Paracoccus; species Paracoccus gahaiensis. Next base: position 30,868 of record NZ_SUNI01000015.1, on the reverse strand, counting down.
GGAAGCTGATGGCGGTGTCAGTGTGCGAGAAAGCTTCGACAAGATCCAAAGCCTTTTGCTCTGCTTCGATATCGTCGAAGTCGGGAAGCAGCTTCAAGTATTTCCGGAGGCTGCGTTTGCTCAGGTTCTCCCGGAAGGCGTTCCACAGGTGGTCCTTCAGCTCGTCCGCCTTACCCAGCTTCTCGAGGCACTCCTCGTAGACCTCGTCGAGGTTGTCGTCGTACATCATGAATGACGTCGCGCCTTCGGCCGCCTTTGCGCGCTCGCTGACACCAAGGGCGTCTTCGATGCGGCCCGCATCCAGCAATCTGCGGGCGACGCCGGGCGCAATGGTTGCGTAGGTCAGCTGCTCTTCCGAGTAACGGGCCATGTAGGCGTCGACATCACCTTGGGCGTCCGCAATATCGGCCAGGATAATCGACCTGGTGCCCTGTTTCTGCCGATAAGCAATCTCTTCGGGCGAGCTTGAAAAGCCGTAGCCTGCGTATCGGTCCAGATCCTGGGTGGTGGGCGGCTGTGCTGCCCACGCCTCGGTGATCTGCTTCAAGTGGTCAAGGCCATCGGTTCCCAAGGCTTCTGCCGTCGCTGGAATGATCCCATCGAACTCGCCATAGGCTGCCTCTGCAACGGCTTCGAGTATCCGCTCTGCCAATGTTTCAGGGTCAGGCGACAACCGAGGTGCGATCGCGGCAATCAGATCAACAGCCTCAGCCATCACGCCCCCGACTGCGCCGTTGCTGTCGTCTGTGCGTTCGTAAATCGAAGGAGCGAGTTGCAGAAACGACCAGAGCAGTTCAAAGGCCTCGCTGGCGTCCACTGCAGCTATGTTGCTTTCGATTGCGCCCAGAAGGCCATCGAGATCCTTGACCAGCGCTCGTTGCTGGCGCCAGTCGATATAGCTGGTCGAGCGCCGGAGCGAGGCGAAGCGTTTCCGGATATCGGCGGCGACGTCTTTTGGCCCCTGTGCAGCGCTGAGTTCCATCCGTGCGCGTCGCTGAAGTGTCGCGCTACCCTGCACCAGATCCATCACCAGTCCGGCTAGCGTCTCCGAACCCAGCTTCTGTAGATTTTCTTTGTTCAGGGTCTTCTTGGACATGGGTTGGCGATACCAGTGCTCTCGTGGGTCATAAACACTCTACAGCGCCGGTGCCTCAAGGCAATCTTGCCCTAGGAGGCGGGTGGCGGTTCACCGGTTGCGCAGAGGGCGATGGAGCGGCACAGTGCACCGTAGATCCATGACCAGCCTTGCGCTGAGGGATCTCTTGGAAACGCCGTGTCGCCGTGGCACGCTGAACTGCAGATCTTCAACGAGAGGCGTTACTATCCTGCGGTCTGGGCAGGAAAACGGGATAGTTGCGGTGGTAAAGATGGAGTTTCATCATGGATGACGAACGCACACAAAAGGTCCGGGATCGGGCGCACGCTCTTTGGGAGCAAGCCGGTCGTCCACAGGGGCAGGATGCCGAACACTGGTCGCAGGCCGAACGCGAGATTGCGGCGGAGGAAGGCGCACGAGCGTCCGCACCGGCCGCAAAGGTTGGAAGCCGAGGGCGCAAGGCGGCGACATCCGGGAGCGAGGTCGCGGAAGCACCGAAAGCGAAGCGCGGCCGGCCGCCCAAGGCGGCAGCCGAGGCACGCACCGAGCCCTCGGCAGATGCCCCGAAAGCGACCAGGGGCCGCAAACCGAAAGCCATGGCTGAGGAGGGCGATGTCCCCAAGGCAAAGCGGGGCCGTAAACCAAAGGTGGTCGCCGAAGGAACTGACGCGGCCGAGTAGGGGAGCCGTGGGATGCGCCGCGCATGACGTCGCAGGCCGACAGCGGAACAGAAGTGTTGGCGGGCCTGGTCGAGCGGGTCACGTTCCACAACGCCGAGACTGGCTTTTGCGTCCTGCGGGTCAAGGCGCGAGGGCATCGGGATCTTGTCACCGTCGTGGGACATGCCGCGATGATCTCCGCAGGGGAGTGGATCACGGCGTCCGGCATCTGGCTCAACGACCGCACCCATGGTCTGCAGTTTAAGGCGCACTTTCTAAAGACCCATGCACCCTCCACCCGTGAGGGGATCGAAAAGTACCTGGGCTCCGGCATGATCCGCGGGATCGGGCCTGTCTATGCCCGGCGGCTGGTCAAGCAGTTCGGCACCGACGTCTTTGATATCGTTGAGGCGACACCGGAACGTCTGCGCGAGGTCGAAGGCATTGGTCCTCTGCGGGCGGCGAAGATTACCACGGGTTGGGCGGACCAGAAGGTCATTCGCGAGATCATGGTCTTCTTGCATCAGCACGCTGTGGGGACAGCGCGCGCGGTGCGGATCTTCAAAACCTACGGCACCGACGCCGTGCAGGTGATGAGCGAGAACCCGTATCGCCTAGCCAGGGACATCCGCGGCATCGGCTTTCGCACGGCAGACACAATCGCAGAAAAGCTCGGGATCGAGAAAACTGCCCAGATACGTCTGCGCGCGGGGGTGTCGTTTGCGCTGGCAGAGGCAATGGGCAACGGCCACTGCGGCCTGCCACGCGCGGAGCTGATTACGCTTGCGGAAAAGCTCCTCGACGTGCCCGCGACGCTGATCGAGAGCGCCCTGCACGAGGAGCTTGCCGAGGGCACGGTCATCGCAGATCGGGTCGGGGATGCGGAGTGCATCTTCCTGGCCGGGCTCTACCAGGCAGAGCGCGCAATCGCCGAGCACCTCCAGCGGATCCGGAGGGCGCCTCTGCCCTGGTCGGCAATCGACGCCGACAAGGCCCTGCCGTGGATCGAACAGAAGACGGGTCTGACCCTTGCGGCCAGTCAGGCAGAGGCCATTCGCCTGGCGCTGAGGTCCAAGATCCTGGTGATCACCGGGGGACCCGGCGTGGGCAAGACCACGATCGTGAATTCGATCCTCCGCGTCCTGCACGCCAAGGCCGTGAAGCTTTTGCTGTGCGCGCCGACCGGACGCGCCGCCAAACGCATGTCCGAGGCCACGGGCATGGAGGCCAGGACCATTCACCGGCTACTGGAGTTCGACCCCAAGGCCTTTGGCTTCAAGCGCAGTGACGAGAACCCGCTCGATTGCGATCTGCTGGTTGTCGATGAGAGCTCGATGGTCGACGTGCTCCTGATGCAATCGTTGATGAAGGCCGTACCGGGCACGGCAGCGCTTTTGATCGTCGGCGACATCGACCAGCTTCCCTCTGTCGGGCCCGGGCAGGTCCTTGCAGACATCATCGGCTCCGGTGCCGTGCCGGTGGTTCGGCTGACGGAAGTCTTCCGGCAAGCCGCACAAAGCAAGATCATCACCACGGCGCACGCCATCAACGCTGGCCGGATGCCGGATCTCACACCACCGGACGCAGAGGCTGACTTCTACTTCGTGCCGGCGGCGGACCCGGAGCAGGCCGTACAGCGCATTGTGGAGCTTGTCAGCAAACGCATCCCTCGCCGGTTCGGCCTCGATCCGATCAGGGACATCCAGGTGCTCTGCCCAATGAACCGGGGCGGTGTCGGCGCCCGGTCGCTCAACATCGAACTGCAGGCCGTCCTGAACCCGGCAGGCGACAAAAAGGTCGAGCGGTTCGGATGGACCTTCGCCCCCGGCGACAAGGTCATGCAGATCGAGAATGACTATGACCGAGAGGTCTATAACGGCGACATCGGATCGATCGAGGACGTCGATCTGAATGAAGGCGAGGTGGCCGTCAACTTCGACGGCCGCACCGTCGTGTTCGCCTTTGGGGAATTGGACACGCTGGTGCCGGCTTACGCCGCGACCATCCACAAGAGCCAGGGCTCGGAGTATCCAGCGGTGGTCATCCCGGTGATGACCCAGCATTACGCCATGCTGCAGCGCAACCTCATCTACACCGGCGTCACCCGCGGCAGGAAGCTGGTTGTCCTGGTGGGGCAGAAGAGGGCCGTGGCCATCGCCGTCAAAAACACCTCGGGGCGCCGCCGCTGGTCAAAGCTCGACGAGTGGCTGGCCGCCGCAAAGCCGGGCTGAGCGGAGGGGCGGTGGGGTCCCCTCTGTCGCGCCCAGTGCCCACCCGCTACCTGGGAATGCAGAGGCGGGTGGTCACCCTGATGCCGGATCAATCTATCCAGAGCGAGATGCGCGGCGTCCGAGTTTAGTCTGCCGTCCGCTCCGGAATCATACTGCCGGCTTGCAATCCGCTGCATGTTGCGTCTCGACAAGTGTTCATCAACGGGTTTTCTTGAGAGTAGCAGCTTTGCTGCACAAATTAATCAAGGAAGACAAAATGGCAACCGGAACTGTGAAATGGTTCAACGAAACAAAAGGGTTTGGCTTTATCCAGCCCGATAACGGCAACAAGGACATTTTCGTCCATATTTCAGCTGTCGAGCGCGCTGGCCTTCGTTCTCTGGCAGATGGACAGAAGGTCAGCTTTGATATCGAAGCTGGCCGAGACAATCGCGAGAGCGCGGTGAACCTGTCTCTTGCATGACCAGACGTGCCCTTGAGGCAAGCAGGCGGGGCGGATGCAGTGCAACGTCCCGTTCGCAAGGCCGCTTTGGTCTTTTAACCGCAAGGTGTCGCCGATCTCCTTCAGCCTTCTCAGGATGAGGGTGATTGGACATCAAATAACCGAGGCCAGAGGGGGGGGAACGCGGTGAGGTCGATCGCTACAGTGCCATCCTCTCAACAGATTGTTTTCCTCAGCCATACGACAGTGCCGTCGCAGCTAACGGTTGAGTATAGGGTGCTTTGGGTGCCGTTGCCCGGCCCCCTTTCACGAATTGGAACCTCCGCAGGCAAGCATGAGGCTTCATGTGCGCAGCGTCTGCTTCATGATCCGGCATAAGAACAAGAGGTAGATTGGGATTCAGTCCGCTTGGCAGACTCGCGTAAATCGATGGCTTTTCCTATCTGGGCCAGCGCCTTCGCAAGGTCTGAATCCTCAATATGGAACGTAGCAAATCCGGCCAGATCGAGGGTGGCAACATGCTCGGCTTCCATGGCGGCGCGATCAGCGCGGGCACCTTGGTCGTCATCCGGTGGCGTTGGGCGTCCAGCCCATCGCCCTAGAAGCGCCAGGGCACGCCTTGGGACGGACAGCCGATAGGCATTGCTGACCTGCCGCACCTGCGGCCCCTTGCCGTCGTTTGGTGTTGGCTCGAACCGGCGCAACCAGTCCAGAAACCCGTGATCGCGCAGCGCCTTCAATGCCCGCACAACCGCATCCCGCGACCGGCGCAGCTTATCGGTGATATAGTCCAGGGACGGGTCCAGTCGCCCAGACTTGAAGTTCACCAGATTGGCAAACAGGGCGAGAACCTCCAGGGCAATGCCGCCGAGGGGCCCGTTGCGCTTGCCAGGTGCGCGGTTCTCCCGCTCATACTTCTGGGCAGCCATCAGCACCTTCTGAACATCCTGGCGTGACGTCCCGCGCCAGAACGACGCTTCGCACGATCCTGCCCGGCGCGAATTGCGGTGTAGGGGCGGACGTTGCCTTGCGCAGCCCTCTGTTCGCGTTTCTTCGATAACGCTGTCTATGCGTTGGAAAAATCTGCCGCGCGTAGCGGTCATCCCGGTAGTCATCTGTTGCTCCTCGATCAAGAAGCGCGGTGTCCGCAGGCCAGCCGTATCCGTCCGCACAGATGCGTTTTTGCTCTTGATTTTTGGGAGTTGGAGGGTAACTATAGCACATGGAACGGTGCTAATTCAGGTCGCCAAACCTGTGTTACCAAAACCAAGCCCCCTCGTGCGGACCCCCGCGCGGGGGGTTTTACTTTTGGGGTCGTGGTTTATCTAGTGATGTTCATTCCTCGTCCTTATGCAGGCATTTTGACGATCGCCTCACGAATGTGGCGGTCCTTTGTGTTGCGGTCGGCGGCGACCTACCTGCATCAGTAGCTGACCCATTCGGTGGAATACTCACCGGTATGGTCCTGCATCCGGAGCAGAATGGCCCGGAAGCTCATATGGTCCGATGTGAAGGTGCTCCCTGTATGCTCCGCAACCGCTGCGCTCACCCAAGCTGGAACATTGCTCTGAGCCTGCCGGACGAATTCGCCGTCACTGTTGTAGAAATTCCGGATCGCAGTCGCGGACACATTGCGGCCACCACTGCTGTTCTCGATCCGCTTGGAAAGCTCCCAGACCTCAACAGCGTCACGATACTGCCTGATCTCTGGGGTGATCCCATCAGAGCCCAGACTGGGACCGGGCATCGACCCGCCCCCACCCATTGGGCAATTCCAGAGCTGTAACGGCGGCTCGATCGGCCAAGGGGTCACGCGCCGGATGACCTCGATCTGGGCCGCTGTGCACTCGGCCGAATGCGGAAACCCACCGGCCATGCACAGGAGGATCGCACAGTCGATAGGGTAGGGCTGAGCGGCACCACTTGATGGCGCCACGAACCCCGCTGCCACCACAGTCATCACACCCAACATGCCTGGGCTCAGGTTTCGACACATAGCCACTCTCCCAGAACGGACGAATTTATACGATGACTGTCATCAGTATAAGATCGTATAGAGCCCAGGGAAGCGGTTTGGCAACGCCTAGGAAGTCATTCTTTGACGGATCATCCTGTCAGCAGCCGCAAGGTGCGGAGGCCGCTGCGCAGGATGTAGGGTGGAAGGGCAAACGAATAGTGTCCACAGTTCAGCTCCAGGATGTCAGCCCGGGCTCCTGCCTCCGCCAGTTTTGCTATCAGCGGCTGTGACAGATGCGGCAACACCACCGTGTCGCGTTGCGCCAGCACGATCTGAAGCTCCAGATCGGGGCGCGCCAGCTGTCCTATGTAGTTTTCCAGATTCAACGGACTCCATGCTCGGTTGAGCTGGGTCAGATCAATCTGTCCTGCCAGGCTGGCGCGAATGTGCTCTGTGGCGCGCCCGGTCCAGACCATATCGGCGAGACTTCCGGCCGTAAGACACAGCACAGCCTTTTGGACTGCCGGGTCATTGGCTGCGACGAGGCCGGCCACCCAGGATCCCAGGCTCAGGCCCATGACCGAAATCTGCTCATAGCCTCGGCGCTCCAGGACGCGTATGAGCTTCCGTCCATCCACGACCGCCTGGCGGACTGACTGAATGGTAAGACCCAGGTTCGGACTGAGCAGGGCGTCCGCATATCGGGACCCCGGGCGACTGCGCTCAAAGTGATAGGGCATCGCGATCTCAACAACCGTGATACCCCGTCTCGAGAAAAATCTGGCGATCTGACGATATCGAGCGCTTGCATTCCAATGATGGAAAATGATCAGCGCGTGTTTTTGTGACTTACTCTCGGTTACCTTTGCCCTGACAAGGTTGTTTTCCGCGGTGTCCGTTGAAATATCGGATGGAAACTCGATCCAACCATTCTGCCACTCGAAGATCAGACCAGACCCTGTAGGTTGATAAAAGAATGAAGCGTCTGCCACGGCTTGGTCTGCAAGATCGCAGAAGCCCTCAATGCCAATTTCTTCCTTTTGGAAAAAAGGGAAAGCGAGTTCCGGATCCAGACGGAACGCGGTTCTTTCTTTCACCGCGTTTCCCCGCTGCGCGCGCCGATCGTCCCAACGATCCAGCCAGCTATGATACAATGACGCGTGCTCCATTGCTCTTGGGCCCTGATCCTAGCCTCGGATCAAGCAGCCCGTAAATTGCAAGAAGAACCGAAGCTCCCAACAGTATTGAAAAGCCCTGAAATGCACCTATCGCGAGATAAGATACGACCAACAGCGCGATGATTGCCGCCATTTTCATGGAGCTTGCACCACCGTCAACATTAATTTTGATCTGGGTAAGGGCAGAGACGAAGACGAAGCAGGTTACCAAAATGATCAGAAGGCTTGTATATTGTGTTGGGGCAGTAAAATCGTGCAAACTAATTCCATGGCCCTGCCCAATCACCACCGACGTGAAATCCTGAGTTAGCCACTCCAGAATATTTCCACTGTTCGTTAAGAGGTAAATGGCTTGGAGCTTCATGCAAATCGCAATCAGGACACCCGACAGAGTGCATCTGAAAATACCGCGCATGATGCTCTCGCCGATAGATATGCCGATATCCGGAAATATCCTGTCGCGTGACGTATCCACCAATCTCCTGATATTCTTATAATCATACACCATCGTGTAAATCAGAATAAGGCCGACAAAAAAGAGGTAAAAGCACAGGCACATATACAGGTAGGTGAGTGCCGTAAATATTGCCTCTGCGGAGATGGACACGACTTCAGGCCTCAAGATACCGATGGATCCCCAATCAACTGCATAATCACCACCCCCTTCCAGCAAGGGGATAAAACGAACGCTGATCCACTGAAAAATACCCGCAAATCCTATACAAACAAGAAAGACCGCCCAGTAGGTGAGGGGGGAAGCCTCGACTTTCGTTCTCCACCCATCGTCGCCCCCTGCGCCGCCATTGGATGCAACGAGTTGCGCCCGGCCCTCATTCTTCCAGTAGGCCAAAATCTCTCTCGAGAAGCCGAGGAAAAGAGGCATGAAGATCATGAACAGGAGGGTCCAGTTGGGGGCCCAAAGAAATCCGACCTGCCTGAGAGTACCGTTGCCTTCGGCGTAGCTGATGCTGTGGACGCCCAAGAAGACAGACATGAATCCAAGCGCAATTGCCCCCGCGAAGACCGATGCCGGCAGATCCAGAAATGATCCCCCGCCAAAGATTTCCTCAGACTTCCGAGCAAGGCTGAAGCCTTTGATCGGCCGGATGTCAGACGACCGATCATCTGGTGCCTCCAGGACAATCGTGTCGTCACCGGCGGCTGCCGGTTCCTCGCTGCTGTCCACGCCTTGATCACAGCTGGCCGATGGCTGTCGCCGCTGCCGCCTCTGGGCGATCAATCGCGTTTGGGAGCTGCTCAGTTCAACTTGCCATGCGCTTGTGGCCTCGGGGTTGTCGCATCCGAAGATGCGCGCCAGCCACCGGATATTGTCCGGGCTGATGCCTTTGTCATTGTCCTGAAACCAGAGCTGGACAGTGCGCAGCTCGATCCCGGCCTGGTTCGCGTCGATCTGTGAGATTGCCTCCGTCAGAAGGTCTGGGGTCCACGGACCTTGTGGAAACCCGTGCTCGTCGACGGGTCGCCCGGCACCGGCAGCTGCGAGATGGTTGAAGAGCGTCTTGAAATCCTTGCCATCACCATCGGGAGGAACATAAATTTTTCATTATTTGACAGTGTATTACGAGATTTCATTTCGTTGTATTTCGCTCAATTTCGCATCATGCCGTGATCAGGGCAGAAGCCATAGTTCATTAACCAGCAATGAACAAATGGCTTGTCCGAGACGCGCGTTGCGTCACCGGACCGCAAAACCCGTGGGAGCTGAAAGATGGGTCTACAAGGCAGCAAGATGATGTCCGCCGAGAGCGACATGGTGGGAGTGCTCGGTGACCGAGAACAGGCATACCCGATCAAGCGCGTCCTCGATCAGGAGTCGCGGAAAGTTGTGGGATGGCTCTACAGGTGGAACACCGGTCAGGTCGCAGTGATGTGGAAGGGCGAGAGATGCGAAAGCGTCATTTACGAGTGACGGATGTTGTGATCTCCAAGGTGTAAGTCCGGACGCATAAGAAGGAGGCTGGTTGTTCGGGCCAGCCTGCTTCTCTGCCGTTTCAGATACCTCACATTCGTCCTTCTGAGCTTTTCGCGCCCCCGGGGGATCAGCGGCCGTCTTCTGCAAAGTTCTCAGGTTCGGCTCTACACCACTGAAATTGTATCATAAATCATGTCTTAGAATGCCTGCCCCCGTCCTTGCCGTCGGGGCATCGTTCGGAACGACCCGGCGAAGCGGCACATGGGAAATCCCAGGATCGCGGCAAGGACGTCGGCGGCAGGAGGCAGGCGTGCCTACATGCCGCCATTCTCGTTGTCCGCGCAGCCCACGTCGCTCGAAAGAGCTTTGATTTCAGAGTGCTTCACCCTACTGATGGCCGCGCGATCTAAAATCAGTAGTCAGTGACTCTATAGGGTTGCTGCCAATATTATAATATCGTAGGACACAGGCACTCGAGAAGGGTGCCGGGTCCTACCAATGGGAGGGCCACCGGCGTGGAAATAGAGTTAGAAAAAGAAACGCCGAATGTGGTTACCGAACCCCGGTTCAGAAAGCTCATCGCCAGCGGCTACCTCGCTGAGGTGGTGTGCCAGGTTGCGGCATATCGCAAAGCGTCCGTTTGGTATGGCGAATGGACCGTCCGCGTCGTCAATCCAGACAGGACGATCGAAAAACTTCTTGTCACCACGCCGCGGCGGGTCGATGACATGGACGAAATCAAGATCAGGGTCTTCAAAACCATTAACGGCCTGTCGTCATTCATGCACGAAGCTGGTTTCACGCATCTGGATATTCCCTTCCTCTCCGGGGGCCGAACGATCCAGGCACTTTCCAAAAACCCTTCGGACAAGAGCGGGAGCTGAAGCCCCAACACGGCGTTTTCTCGATGGCCTCTCCCCGGCGGCATTTGCCTGCCTTTTCGCGGGGCTGACAGTTAATGCAACTGCGTGCCTCGGGCAGGGCATGGTTCTTGTGCCGGGGTCCGATGGGACCTTTCAATACCGGGAACAGAGTAACGGTTTCGCCCGCCATTTCGGATCAGACGGGCAACCAATAATCCCAGAGGCGGAACGCTCGGCCTCTCCTTCTCAAGATACCATGTCGTTTCTTTCAGAACCGGACAGCGGTTTTGTTGCACCGCGCGCTGTTTTCGGAAGCGAAGACGTCCTCAATGCCATTGATCAGACGGCGATGCGCTACGGCGGTCACGTCGCCCTGCGCAAAGTGGACATGTCGGTCATGGAATGGCGGCATTTCTATCGCGCCAATATCGAGATCGAGAGTGCCTACAACCCTCGGGCGCGCAGCCATGTCGGGGCCATCGGCCTCGGCCAGCTGATGCCAGGCACGGCCGCCACGCTTGGTGTGGACCCCCATGACATGCATCAGAACCTCGACGGTTCTGCCCGATACCTGCTCCTTCTCCTCGACCGCTTCGGATCGAAGGAGCTGGCGCTGGCTGGCTATAACGCTGGCCCGGATGCTGTTTCGCGACACGGGGGCATTCCGCCCTACCGCGAGACCCAAGGTCACGTCCGCAAGGTCATGGCCGTCTTTACCCGATTGAACGGAGATACCTTATGACCAGATCCCTGCCAGTTCCGGCAATGAGCCTTTTGCTGTTTTCCTTGCTGGCGGTCGGGCTCCTCGTGCTGATGACCTCGCCTGCACTGGCCCAGGGCACGGTGGACCTCAGCCCGATCACCAACATTCTGACCGGCATCGCCACCACCCTGACCGGCCCGCTTGGTCGGGCCATGGCCACGCTGGCGGTGATCGGCATCGGGGCTGCCTGGCTGATGGGCTATGTCGATTTCCGCACAGTCGTCTATGTCGTCGCCGGTATCGCCATCGTCGCCGGTGCCAGCGTCATCGTGAACGCGATGTGGGGTCAGTAATCCTCATGGTCAAACGGTCCCCGCTCTTCCTCGGTCTCATTCGTCCGGCCCGCGTCATGGGCCTGCCGATGTTCTATTTCGTGATCTGGTCGATGGGGTCCGTCCTGGCTTTCGTGTGGGTCCAAAGTTTCTGGACCCTCACATTCACGGCGCTGACCTATCCGGCCTTCTGGCTTGCCGCGGAATGGGACCCGCATTTCTTCGATGTGGTCACAGTGGTGAGCAAGAAGACCCGCCGAACCACAAACCGCGAGCAATGGGGGGCTGACAGCTATGAACCGTGATCTTCGGATCGGGCCTGCCGCCCTCGATGCCCTGCCCGCATGGGCCAGCCGGGAACAGTCGGTGGCCTCGATGCTGCCCTATGTCTCGCTGATCGATGACCTGACCATCCGCACCAGGGGCAACGAGTTGTTCCAGTGCATTCGCGTCGCCGGGCTGAACAGTTTGACGGTCGCCGACGAGATGCTGGACCGGATGAAGGAGATCTTTGCCAGCATCATCGCCCAGACCGGCGACAAGTTTGCCTATACCGTCCACAAGGTCTCGCGCCGTATCGAGACAGACCTGCCGCCCGTCATGGGTGACGGGCTTGCCGCCCGGATCGATCGGCGCTGGCAGGCACATATGCGCCGGGCCAACCTGCGCGAGCACACAATCACCATCACCGTCATCAAGCGGCCTGACGTGCTGTCGAAGATCCCCTACACGCCGCGCAAATCGCAGGAACTGCTCGCCCGGCAGATCGACGGCCAAGTGGGCCAGCTGCAGGAAGTCGTGGAATTTCTCTGTTCGGCCCTGTCGCACATGGACCCGCAGGTGCTGACCGCATCGAGCGGCCAACTGCTCGGGTTTCTGGAAAGCATCAACACCGGCATCGAGGTGCCGACTTTCCACACGGCGCTGGACCGGTCCATTGCGGAGACTGTGTCCAACACCCGCGTCACCTTCAAGGGCGACAAGATCTATCTGACCGGGGGCAGCCTGCCGGATCGGGTGGGGATGATCTACTCGATCAAGGAATTTCCCCGCGACTCCTTCGTGACCATGTTCGATGAACTGGACCTGCCCGTCGATATGGTGGTGTCGAACTACTATGTCCCGGTCAACAACGGCATCATGGAAGAGCGGATCTCGCGGGAACTGCGCCGCCGCGCCGCAATCAACGACAAGGCCGCCAATCTGATCGATGCCCTGGGCGAGGCGCAGAACCGGCTGGCTTCGGGAGAAATCTCGTTCGGGCAACATCAGATGGCCGTCGCCGTCTACGCCGACAGCGAGGAAGAGCTGGCCCGGATCAGCTCGATGATCCGCAACATCGCGGTGACCGCGGGCGTCAAGCTGGTGTCGCAGGGCTACACGGCGCGCACCGTCTATTTCGGCCAGCATCCGTGCAACCGGGCCTTTCGCATCCGGGAAGGTGCGATCACCAACGAACAGTTTACCGACTTCGCCGCCCTGCATTGTGCGGCGATGGGCAAGAGCGGCGACAATGTGCCATGGGCCACGCCGATCACCTGGTTTCCGACCATCTCGCGCAGCGCCTATCGGTTCAATTTCCACGAGGCGGGCGATCCGACCAAGGAGCCGAGCAACGGCCATACGTTGGTCCTGGGTCGGATGGGATCGGGCAAATCGGTGCAGGCGGCGTTTCTGGCCGCGCAGGCACAGCGCGTGGGCGCGCGGGTGTTTGTCTTCGACTATCGCCGGGGCCTGGAAATGGCCGTGCGCGCCCTCGGGGGTCGGTATTCGGAACTGAAGGCGGGTGAACGCACCGGCCTCAACCCGCTCTGGGTGGAGACGGACACGTCCGGGCAGGAATGGCTGAGCGACTGGCTCATCCACCTGATGGAAACCGGCCATAGTCAACTTCAGCCCGAACAATCCCGCGCGGTGCGCAACGCCGTGCGCCAGAACGCCGAGGCGCGAAACCCGAACCTGCGGACATGGACACAGTTTGCGCAGCTGGTCGGCTCCACCCATGACGGCGGGGCATTGGCAGACCGGCTGAACGAATGGACAGAGGGGCATCGCTTCGGATGGATCTTCGGGCGCGAGGTCGAGGACAACTTCTCGCTGGACGGGCAGTTTGTGGGTTTTGACCTGACCGACATTCTGGACAGCGAAAATCCGAGGGCCCGCATGGCGGTGCTGTCCTACATCTTCCGGCGCATCGAACGGCAGATCGAGGACAAGCGCCCGACGATCATCATCATCGATGAAGCCTGGAAGGCGCTGGATAACACCTACTTCGCGGGCCGGATCGAGAACTGGCTGGTGACAGCGCGGAAGCAGAACACGGTCGTGGTGATGATGACGCAGTTTGCGCATCAGCTGAACGCCTCCGCCCACGGGCGGACCCTGTTGCAGGCGCTGCCCACCAAGATGCTGCTGCCGAACAAGGAAGCCAATCCTGAAGATTATGCCGGTCTCGGTCTGAACCAGAAGGAGCTGGAAATCCTCATGGGCGTGAACCCCGGATCGCGCATCGCCCTGCTGCGCTCCGATGACGGATCGCACGTCATCGACACCGACCTGTCGGCTCTCGGCCCGCTCCTGACCATCCTCGGCGGCATGAAGGCCGGTGAGGCGCTGGTGGGCGCGGACTACCGGACCCGCCCCGATTTCTGGAAAGGTTTTGATGATGCGTAAACATACCCTCTGCGCCGTTTTGGCGACCCTGGCCTTGTCGGCTTGCGCGGGCACCCCATCGCAGCCGGTCAGCAGCAAATGCTTCAATGCGCGCGGCGATCTGACCTGCGACCTGCGCCCCCTGCCGGAACTCTGGGGCGAAGCGCGCCGGGATGCCGTGCGGCAGGTGGGCGTCTATGAAGGCGCGGTCGAGGACGGTCCCTATGCGCAACGGTGATACTAATGCCACGTTGGGGACAGGCCCGCGCGAGACGTCAAGGAACGAGCAAGGGCCGGCGGGCATCCTGCGGTTGGCTCTGCGCGTGCCTCTTCTTGTCCTGATGCTGTCCAGCACTGCGATGGCGCAGGGTGTGCCGGTGGTCGATCCGGCCAAGAATGCCCGTGAGGCGGAAATCACCCTGCGGCTGGAGGCGGACCTGGTTCTGCAACGGCAGAAGGCCGAGGAAGGGCGCAGGCGCCTTGAAGCCGACCGTGAGCAGGTCGCGGCACTTGAGGCCGTCACGGGCGGGATGACCCTGCCCGATGACGGCGCCGGGGCGGAGGACATGATGAGTGGCCTTGAGGACGGCGCGGCCCCGGTAGCCGATGTGTATGCGACCGAGAACAGCGCCGCTGCCGACCGCCTGTTCAGTGGCGCGCGCGAAAACGTGGAACAGATCATCATTCGCGCGGCGGCAGACACCCACCACATGCAGCGCGCGGGACTGTCGCCGATCCAGTGGCGATGCTGGTTGCAGGCGCTGGTCTGGCAGGAAAGCCGGTTCAACCCGCATGCCCAATCGCCGGTCGGGGCCTACGGCCTGACCCAGATCATGCCTGATACGGCGGGTGATCTGGGCATCAGAAACACCTATCGGAATGACCCTTACATTCAGGCAGAGGGTGGTGCGCGCTATCTGGCGCAGCGTCTGAACGAATTTGACGGCGAGATGATCCTGGCGCTGGCGGCCTACAATGCCGGGGCGGGCAATGTGCGCCGACATGGCGGCGTGCCGCCTTTCCCGGAAACCCGGAAATACGTTCAGATCATCCCGACCAAGTATCGAGAATACATGGCCGCCCTCGGTGCTGCCGACCAGATCGGCTCCATCGAAGCCAGCTATATGGCCAATGCCGACCGGGCGATGATCGGTGGGGCCACGGCCGAATATGCGGATGAGGCCGGGCAGGACATGGGGCTGGCGATGGACCGCCTGAACGAGGCCATGTCGCGTCTTGGAGACACAACGAATGCAGCTGAGGCCATGGCGCTGAACAGCTATATGCGGGCCGAGTTCGTGCGCCTGCTGATCATCAGGACGCGACTGGTCGCGGTCCGTTCCAAGCCGATGACCGCGACTGAAGTCGGGGCAGCCTCAGCCTTTGCGCAGGAACGCGCCTTCATGAACTTTCAAGGGGGATTGTAAGATGCGAAACGCAGTCAAGGGACTGATCGCCGGCGCGGGTGTGTGCCTGTCTGTGGCGCTGCCCGCGCCGGTCACGGCGCAAGGGGTGCCGACCGTTGATACTCAGTCCATTTCGCAGCAGATCATCCAGATCCGGCGGATGCTGGAAGATTACGGCATTCAGAGCGACATGCTGGACCAATTCATTGAGCAATTAGCTGAACTGCAATCGCAGACGAATGAATTGCAGCAGATCTATGCCGTCCTGACCGGCAATGCCGACATTCAGGGGCTTCTCATGGGCGGCGGGCTGGATGCGGTTCTCGATCCGAAAATGACCAGCATCCTGCAGACGGCGAACTCGGCATCCTCGGGCGACTGGTCGGGCCTGTCGTCAGGCTACCGCGAGCAAATCCAGGCCGCCGCGCAGTCTACGATGATCGGGGCAGGCCTCGATCCTGCGCGGGTCGAAGCCATGGGCCGGGACGGCACCGTGGCGGAAAGACGCGCCGCAGGCCAAGCCACCACCGGGGCGCTGGTGGCAGCCTCGGCCGACACCGCGCAGCGGGAAACAGCGGTCAGCCTGCAGCGCCTCGACAGTCTGGTAGGGGAAATCCCGCAGCAAACCGGCATTAAGGAGGCCATAGATCTGAACACGCGGATGATGGGCGAGGCGGTCAGTGAGCTGATCAAGAACAACCAGCTGCTCGCCATCCAGAGCTACGGGATGGGCATGTCAGACGTGTCGCAGGCCAGTGCCTGGGCGCAGGAGCAGCAGATGCTCGATTTCACCATGCCGGATTTGCAGTGAGGCCACCGATGTTCAATCGCAAAAATAATATGGCGCAAGCCGTCGCCGTCGCAAACCGGAGAGTCAGTGAAACGGAAGAAGAGCTGATCTATGGCGAGCGCCGGCGCGGGGCCTTCTGGCAGAAATTCGGCGTGGCGGGTTGGGGCTTCGGCGCCGTCGGCTGCATCATGGCGGCGGTGATCGCGGCCAGCCTCGAGTCCCCGGCCCCAGTCCTGGTGCCGTTCGATCCGAGCAGCGGCATGGCCCTGCCGATGGTCAATCTGGAAACGATCTCCGTCAGCAACCGCGATGCGGTCGTCCAATCTCTCGTCCATGCCTATGTCCGCGACCGGGAAACCTACAGCATGCTCGACAACGATCTGCGGGTCCGCTTGGTGCTGGCCCGGTCCTCGGGGGCAGCCCTGCACTCCATGCGCAGCCTCTGGGCCTCGGAGAACCCGGATTATCCGCAGCGCAAATACGGGCCGCGTGCCCGCATGGATGTGGAGGTCCTTTCGGTAACGCTGATCACCAATGACCGGGCACAGGTGCGGCTGCGCAAGCGGCTGCAGAACGATGACGGGGAGACCCAGGGGCTGTTCACCGTCACCCTGGCGCTCCGCTATGAGACCAGCGAGGCCCGGTCGCTGGAAGAGGTCTGGACCAACCCGTTTGGCTTCTCCGTCTACGAATACGCAATCACCTCTGACAGGTTGGAGGTCCAGTGATGCGGGGTATTCGTTTTGCCGTGGCCTTGTGCGCGGTCTGCATGGGGGCCTCGGTCGCTTTGGCCGAAGTCACCCCCCGGGCGGGCAATCTCGATGCCCGCGTGCGTTATGCCCAATGGGTTGATGGACAGGTCTACCGGGTCCAGACGCAGGTTGGCCGGGTCACCTCCGTGGAGTTCGGCCCCGATGAGCAGATCACCTCTGTCGTCGCAGGCGATACCGTCAGCTTCAACTTCGATGCAGTGCCGGGCGGCAGCGCCTTCGTGATGAAGCCCACCACCAGCGGGGCGGCCACGAACATCAATGTCTACACCAACAAGCGGCAATACTACTTCGAAGTCTCTGAAAGCGCCTCGGCGCAGTTCTCAGTGGTCCGCTTCACCTATCCGCGAGGCTCGGGCGGCACCACGCCCGCCAACCGCCACGTGGCCCGCGGACCGCTCAATCATGATTACGGCGGCAGCATCGTGAACGGCACCACGCCCACGGAAGTCTGGGATGACGGGGCCTTCACCTACTTCGCCTTCCGCCGCAACGGCGAACTGCCGGCGATCTTCAAGGTCACGGCGGGTCAGGAAGTCACCGTCAATTCCCAGACCCTGCCCGATGGCGTGGTGCGGGTCACGGGCACCAGCCCATTCTGGATGCTGCGCTTGGGTTCGGTTGAATCCACCGTGGGGATGATGAAAGCCGTGAGGTTGGTGCAGTGAGCGATCAGGACAGCATCGACCTGCGCGAACGCTTGGCAGGGCTGGAGAAATCGGACCCCAAGGCAGCGCGGAAGGCGCGTCCTGCGGCAAATGCCGCCAGGATGACCGGATTGCTCTGCGGCGGGGCGCTGATTGCCGGGTTGGTCTATGTCTACTCTCAGCCGGAAGGTGCGGCGGACCTCGATGTCAGCAGGGCCAGCGAGTTCCAGCGCGAGGGCAGCGGCTTTGGCGATCTGGACAGCGCGCCGCGCCTGGCTCCCGACGCCGCCCCGGAACCGGTGCTGATGGCTGCGCCGGACACCACCCCTGAGCCTGCCCCGGTCAACGAGGGCTCCGAGTTGGCTGACCTGATCCGGGGGCTGCAAGACCAGATCGACCGCCTGGCGGATGCCCCGGCTGAAGAGAGCGATGTCGAACCTGTCCTGGATACCGAAGCTCTCGAGCAGATGCGTGGTGAGTTGGAACAGCTGCGCGAAGAGGCGCAGTCCCGCGAACAGGAACTGCGGGATGCGTTGAGCAGCCGTGACCTGCAAATCGCCGGGCTGAACAATCAGATGGACATGATGCGCCTGCAAACCGGGCAAAGCGTGATGCCGGGCAGCACTGACGATCTGCTAACGCAGCGCCGGCAATCGGCGGATGAGGCCGGGCAGCTGGAACAGG
Organism: Paracoccus gahaiensis; assembly: GCF_005048225.1. Taxonomy (GTDB): domain Bacteria; phylum Pseudomonadota; class Alphaproteobacteria; order Rhodobacterales; family Rhodobacteraceae; genus Paracoccus; species Paracoccus gahaiensis. The sequence continues at coordinate 12,525 of NZ_SUNI01000015.1, read as the reverse complement.
CGCGGCGGCAGTCGTCCATGGTCGCACTTGGCGGGGGAGGCGGTGGCGCGGCGGGTGCTGGCGCGGGAGCGGCGGGTCTGGGTGACGGGGCAGCTGCACAGCAGGCAGCACGGCTGAGCAGTGACGCGCAGTTTGTGCGGGATGCCGGTCGTCCGGTTCAGGTGCAACGCGCGGAAATCATCGTCAATCCGTCCAACACCGTCACGCAGGGCACGATGATTCAGGCGGTGCTGGAAACGGCCATCGACTCGACGCTGGAAGGTCCGATCCGTGGCCTCGTGACCACCGATGTGGTCGCCCATGACGGCTCGCGCATCCTGATCCCGCGCGGATCTCGCCTGATCGGCAGCTACTCCGCTGACGTGGATACCGGTCAAAACCGGCTTCTGGTGGCTTGGGAACGCATCATCATGCCCGACAACCAGTCGGTGCAGATCAGCTCGTTCGGCGGCGATGCTCTGGGCCGTTCCGGGACCACCGGCAAGGTCAACAACCACTTTGTCCGCCGCTTCGGGGCGGCGGCGCTGATCTCCACGATCTCGGCCATCCCATCACTTGTGGAAAACGACACCAACGATGGCGGCGTGACCATTTCCACGGGAGGATCGAACGATGCCGCGACCGAAGTCTCCGACGCTCTCGGCGGTGCGACCAACTCGGCCATCGGCAAGTATGTGTCGATGCCGCCGACCATCAGCGTGGCCCAGGGCACCCGGATCACCGTGATGGTGGACCGCGATCTGGAGATATTCTGAGCATGAACGTTATGACCCATGGCAGCTATCTCGACGAAGCCCTGGCCCGGATCGGGGCTGTCATCGACAGCCCCGCCTTGGTGGAAATCGCCATCAATCCGGACGGCCGCATCTGGTCGCTGGAACACGGCGATCCGGCGATGAAGCTGGTAGCCCGCGACTCGATGAACCGGCAGGAAGTCACCGACCTGGGCCGGATCATCGCCAGCGCGGGCAAGCTGACCCTCGGCAGGGACGCCCCGATCATCTCGACCTCCGTGGATTACCGGGGCCGTCCGATCCGTGCACAGGTGGTGGCAGAACCTGCCGTGCTGTCGGGTGCGGCCATCTCGATGCGGTTCTTCTCGTCTCTGCCTCTCGACCAGATCAAGGTGAAATACCTGCATGGCCAGGAGTACTCGGTGGACAAGGCCCGCGCGGAGACCAAACGCGAACTGAAAGATCTGGCGGCCTCCGGGGATATTGACGCGGCCATGGCGTTCATTGTCGGTCACAAGATGAACGCCCTGATCGCGGGCGCGACCGACAGCGGCAAGACGGTCTTCGCCCGCAAGATGCTGTCCTATGTCAGCGACAGCGAACGGATGATCACCATCGAGGACGCCTCCGAGCTGGTCCCGACACAGCCCAACGTGGTGACGCTGATCGCGGACCGCGACAGCCGGACCAGGACGCCGGACATACTGCTGACGTCTTGTCTGCGGATGCGGCCCGACCGGCTGATCGTCGGCGAGGTTCGCGGCAAGGAGGCCATGACCTTTATCGAAGCGATCAATACCGGCCATGGCGGATCGATGACCACGATCCATGCGGAAACCCCGAGGCTGGCCTTGTCGAAACTCGCCATCATGGCGCTGAAATCAGAGCTGCCGCTGACCTATACCGACACGCTGCGCTACATCGGCAGTTCGATCGACGTGGTGATCCAGACCGGCCGCGCCGGCGGCGATCGGGGCGTGCTGGAATTTTACATCCCCGAGAGCGGGGACAATGGAGAGCAAAACCATGATTGATCGCAACTCAGCCTTGGCAGGCGCGGCAACAGTAATCCTTGGCACAATCATCGGCGGTGCAGGGGTTCTATATTATGCCGGCTCCCCGTCGCGCGCAGAACCATCGTTATTGACCCAAACGGAAAGAGACTCGATGCTGGCTGCCATGGACGGAATGCTTGAGCCGCAAATGGCAGAGATCCAGAGGGAGCCGCCTGTGTCCCAGGCAGATCGCAACTTCATGGACTTCACCACGCCCGATCTGGCTGAAGCCGCGCCGGGCCAAAATCTGACACGACACGGATGCGTCAAGCCTGAGGAACCGGCATGGGCGGCCAATGTCCCACCAGAAGACGCGCAGCAAGCCCTCTTGCTGAAAGCCCTTTACGACAATTTCAGATACGAAAATATCGTCCAGACAAGCAGCTGCCCATGCGAAGTTGAGTATCCATCATGGGACGAAGCTGACGCCTCATATCAAGCGGTGGTTGCAAGTTGGGGTTTGGACGAAATCCCTGTCATGCGAGATGAAGTCAGCCGCCTGGTGCGCAGAAACCTGAAAGCGTCCATCGATATCTGCAGGGCATGGCGAGGTCGCTGACATGCCAGCGGTTCAACCGATCATAGAGTCAGCTGAAAGGTTTCTGGAGAATGCCGCCAGATCAACTTTTCTGGGACTTGTCGAGGCGTCTGGAACCCTTGTTGGCTACATGGCAGTCCTCGCGGTCGCTTTGGTCGGCGTCAATATGATGGTGCAGCTGCGGCCCATGGCGTGGGTCCAATGTCTCAGCCTGGTGATCAAGCTGTCATTGATTGGGATATTCGCATGGAACTGGAACCAGTTCTGGACCGTCGCGAACGGGATCCTGGCCGCAATCGAGGCGGTCGCCGGAGGCATACTTGCATCGAGTGGAAATGGCCTCAGCGGGGCCACCATCACCGACGGGTTTGCGGCCGCTATTGATCGCATGATGGATCAATTTGCAGAGGCGGCGACCAATATTGCAGCTGAAATGGGCGGCTGGTTCGTGACAGGCATCGTGTCCGGGATTTGTCTGGTTCTCATGGGTTTTATCTCGGCGGCATCCGCATTGATGATCCTGTTTCCCAAGGTCGTCATCACTGTGCTCTTGGGCCTCGCCCCGATCATGATTGCTCTGACATTATTCGAGGCAACCAAAGGCTTTTTTGAACGTTGGCTGTCCGCCTGTTTAAGCTGGTCCCTTTATCCTGTCTTCATTGCATCGATTTTCTCGATCATGATTTCCATGGGTAATGACTTGATCAATCGCATCGGTACATCCGGGTATGCAAGCATCGGGGACTTTCTTCCGTTCATGGTTCTGATGATCCTGATTTTACTTTGTATTGGTTTCTTGCCGATGATCGTAGGGAGTGTGTCAGGAAACCTTCAATTGCTCGGCGTTGTCACTGCGGGAAACAAATTCATGGGGCAGGGGAGAAGCGTCATGAATGCCGGCAAGGGGGCTATATCGACAGGTAAAACTATTGGCTCTGCGGGCTCGGCTATTGCCTCCGCGCCCGGCCAAACCCGTCGAGGTGAGAATGCTGTTGGTCGGGCCGGTCAGGCGTTCGCCGCCCATCCAACTGTTTTTCAAGCTTCGACAGGGGTTGCAGAGTCGATAAATAGGATGCAAGACAAAGCCCGAATGCTTGGAAAGAAATAATCGCATTAGCGAAAGACAAAAGGGCGGCCTTGGCTGTCCTCATTTTATCGAAAGGAACTTACATGAGTATTGATCTCGAAAACATGTCGCTCAAGGAACTTCGGGACCTGCACAAGACGGTTGGTCGGCAGATCGACGGTTATGAGACAAAGCAGAAAGACAAAGCCAAGGCGGCGGTTCAACAGGCTGCTGAAGAGCATGGCTATTCGTTGAAGGAGCTGCTTGGGGCCAGCAAATCTGTCAAATCGTCCGTCGCGGCCAAATATGCCAACCCCGACGACACGTCTGCGACCTGGACGGGCCGGGGGCGGCAGCCACTCTGGGTGAAGGGTCATCTGGATGCCGGGGGCAACCTCGATGATCTGCTGATCAAGTAATCATCCCAAGTCTAAAAAGACGGGCGGCCATCGGCCGCCCGTTTCGCTATTCGGCAGCGACCATTGTTCTGCCATTATCATTCTGGGCAGTGATCTGGTCGACTTCGCCCGTCGCTCGGCTGAGTGCCCGGACATTGTCATCGCCGCTCCCAATCATGTCCTCTTGTCGGATCGACATATTCACCTTCCGCATTCGCTTGAGGGTCGGCGGCTCTTTGCGGGTTTCCTTTGCGGCAACCAATGCACCTTCGGATTGCTTTACCTCATCAGGTTTTTGCGACCCGTGACCAAGCAAGCCCTCGGGCAGGACTGGCCGGATACGGCTGCGCTGTTGAGACAATGATTGCACACGCTCCGACAGGTCATCAATCCGCGCGGTCGCGCGAACCATGTTACCGTGCAGGTCACGGATTTCCGCGTCCTTCGGATCCGGCGCCGGCAGCTGGCCTTTCTGCGACAGGAAAATGGGTTTCAGCACCCTGTCGTCAAAATACTTGATCCGGCGCGCCTTGATCGGGTGCTGACCGTTGGCGAGAATGATCACCGTGTCTTCATGCAGCCGGCCAGCTTCGTCTTCTGTCAGCAGATCACGGTCTTCGCTTCGCTCAGAGATGTTGACCCCTGCGAAGGGACCCTTTCCGATGGTCTTTGACTTGGAGGTCACCCGGTGCGTGGTCTTGCCGACCGCAGCAGACAACTCCGATTTCGTGCGCTGCTCGGACGGCGCCAGATAGATCTTCACACCTGCCCCGCCTTGCAGCGACAACCGGGTATCTTCCCCGTAGATCTTGTCCAGCGCCGGAATGGTCTGGGTCACGATTGCCAGGTGTCCGCCATAGGCGCGCAACGTCTTGATGCTGTCGGTCACGCTCGGCATGCGGCCGAGCATGTCGAACTCGTCCAGCATGATCATCACCGGCCACGGCTCTTCCGCGCCGGGCAGATGGCTGTGCAGGCTGGAAAGCAGGTCAGAGAAGAACAGCCGGACCAGAGGTGCCACCGCCCTGATCTTGTCGTGCGGCGGTGCCACGAAATATGCAGTCTGCGGTGTGCGGCGGAAATCGTGGAAACTGAAATCGCTCGTCTCGGTCGCCCGGTCGATTGCCGGGTTCGACCACAGGCTGAGACCCGAGGTCATCAACAGCGACAGGTAGGACGTCAACGTCTTGTCATTGGTGGATGCGAGCCGTTCGAACATCAAACGTGCGGCAGGGCTTTGCACCTTGTCTGCATAGGACAGATACTGCTTCTGCTTGTCGCCCCCGGCGGACGCCAGACGGTAGATCTCGCCCAGGGTCGGCGTGCCCCGCTCCATCGCAAAGATACCGCAGGCCACGAACAGGTCGATACCACCGTCCAGCAAGCCCTTGGCACTGTCGTCCTCGGTCTGCAGGAACAGCTCGGCCAGCAGGCGAATTTCCATCTGTCGCTGATCGGGATTGGGAAGGGCATTGATCCGGTCGAGGGGATTATACCGATGGCTCGGCTTGTCCCAATCAAGGGGCGCAAAGCGCCAGATCCTGTCGCCCATGGACCGCCGATGTCGGCTGGTCAGTTCGAAATTCTCACCCTTCACGTCCAGGACCACGGCGCTGCCCTGGAACAGCAACAGGTTGGGGATCACGAAGCTGATACCCTTACCCGCGCCTGTGGGGGCCACCAGAAGACAGTGAGGAAAGGAGGCGGAGCAGAGAAATTTTCCCCTGCCTTTCGGCGCGCCGAGCTTTCCAACCACAAATCCCCGACCGGGCTTTTGGAAAAACGTGTTGGCTTTCAGCTCCCGCCGGCTTTGCCAATGAGCACGCCCGAACGTGGTCAAGCTTTCCGTCAGAACCTTCGCCGAGAACAGCAGCGACAGGATAATGAAGCCGCCCCAGATTAATCCAATGATCTGAAACGCCTGCGGGTCCTTGTAGCGCATTGCGAGATTTTCGCGGGCAATTAGCGTCCAATCCAGATACTGCCCGTTCAGCCCATACCGGAAGGAGAGAAACCCGGTCGCGATGACATAGGCAAAGCCGGTGCCGATCAGGGCGAAGAGCAACGCGCCCCCGAGGATGCGCAACCTATTCATGCCCGCCTCCCTCATGACCGCGTTCCTGACGCAGGCGATCCCGCTCAGCGTTGAGTTCGTCGTTCACCCGGTCGATGCCCTCGAGCGCAGTCGGATCGTTGCTGGCGCGCAGGTAATCGCGAGCCAGGGTCAGCTGATCCTCCCGATCGCCGACGCCGCGCAGAACCGCCGCGTCGCCATTCTTCAGAGCCACAAGTTCCTCGCGCGTCAGCGACCGCTCGACAGCCTCGCGCAGGCGACGTTCGTCCTCGGCTCCGACAGGATTGGCATATCGTGCCAAGTCAGCATGGTCGGTGATGGCAGCGTCGCGCGACCCGATGGACGTGACGGGCGCCCTCTCCTGAGCGTCGGCCTCACGTGCCCGTTCGATCTGCGCGGCGGTCTCATGCCCCCGCTCGGAGGTCTCCAGCGCCGCGCTGCGTTGACCGCTCGCACGCTGATAGATGGCGTCATCGACACCGTAGTCCGCGGCCACCCGGTCATAGGCGGTATCGACCACCGCGATGGCCTGCTGCAGCTGGGCGTCATCGCGCAGATCGAGGCCGCGCAGATCGGCCACGCTCTGCAGATCCTGCTGAACCCACCGGGCTTCCAGCGCCGCGGAATTGGCCGCCACCCGCATCCGGGCCTCGACCTCGATCGGATCGATGCCGGTGCCGTCCAGTGCGGCACTCAGCTTGTCGCGACCCTCCAGCGCAAAACGGGTGTTCACTTCCTGGACGTTCTGGGCGGAATAAATGCCTTCTTCGCTGGCCGCTTCGCTCAGGTCGCGCGACCGGGCGCCAAGCGGTTGCAGATGCGCGACCGAGGATAGCGCCTCGGACAGCTTGCGCTCCATGGCAGGACGCTGGTTCGGCGCGGCGTCGGAAATCCGCACTTCAGCCTCATCGACTGCGCGCCTCAAATTCGCTGCGGCTTTGTCAAAATCTTCCTCTACAGACATGTAGGGGTCTCCTATCGAGATAATGGCGCCGCCCTCGGCGAGGACGGCGGATGCTTTTTCAAATGCGGTCGCCAGATCTTGCAGATTTGCCAGCGAGGCGTAGCTCGCCAAGTCGCGATAGCGCAGCGACCAGTCGCGGATTTCCTCGGCAGCCCGGTGGAGCGCATCGCCGGTACGCGGCTTGCCCGAAGGGGCCTCGAAGGCGGTGCCGGTCTCGGCGGCCTGTTCCTGTGCCCGACGCCATTCGCCGTCAGTGGGGGGATAATGAAGATGCCCCCGCTGCAAACGCGATGTGGCCTCCAGCTGGATGCCATACCGGGCAGCATGATCCACCATCGCCTCCTTGAAGGCCTGGTAGGTGTATTCCGTGCCCTGACGGAGGGTAAAATAATCCCCCGGTTCCCTTCCCCGCCGATTGACGATGACATGGGCGTGCGGGTTCTTGTTCGGGCTGTCCGTGTGCACGGCGATCATGTAATCAAACCGCCCGCCCAGCTTTTCCTTGCAGATTTCCCCGGCAATCAGGCTGACATGATTGGACTTGGCCCCGCGCGGAAACGACATGATCATGTGGCTTGTCCGCGCCGCATTCATCTGGCCGCGCCACTCCTCCGTCCAGCGCGACACGGCACGCTCGATCTGCTCGGGCGTCAGACGCTTCTCGCCGTCCAGAAGTCCACGTGAATCATGAACATCCACGCTCTTGCTGAACAGGTAGCTGAACTGCGCCGTCAGCTGACCCTTTGATGCACAGCCACCGGTACGGATCATCTTGAAGACCGCAGGGGACGCTCCCTGTGCCGCGCGGGCCATATGCCGGGCGTCAGCGAACGGACGCCCCCCGCCGATCTTCTCCCAACCCTCCTCGAAGAGCCTGGTGGAAACACCGGCAACAGCATCACTCCGGCCCATCAACCACCCCCGTCATGCCATCCACAAAGCGCTGGAAGGTTTCCGAGGCGCGCTTGGCCTCCAACTGGCGCACCTGCGCCGATACCCCGTCGATATGGACCAGCAGATCACTCAGCAACTGCTGCTGCGGACGGGTCAGTTTAAGCCTCGCGCCCCTGCGAACCTCATAGTTCTTGGTGGCCACCAGCTGGTTCACGTTCCGCCCGATGGCGGATAGCTCGAGGGCAACGTCCCGCAGAGCGTCGGCAAGGTCCGGATCGGGCGACAGAAAGCCGGCGGGAACCCGACACACGCGACGCAACGCATTGGCCCTGCTCTTCAAGCCAAGCCGTTCGGTGAAGGCATCGAACGCCAGAAGGGTGCTCCGATCGACGGTGAACGAGACGGCCGCAGTCTCGAGATGAACCTCCTGCGCCTTGTCGTGGAAGCTGCGGATGGCCCGATAGATGGTGGGCCGCGTGACGCCATAGGTCTTTGCCAGGACGGCCACGGGGACGCCCGACCGTACGGACGCGACGATCTTCTTCTCGTCGCCAGGCGTGATTTTCTTCGTTCTTCCGACCATGACCATAGTGTAAAAAATTACAATAACATTTCCTGCCACATCTTCATTCATCTATCGGCTCTGACCGGGGGACTGTCAAGGAAGCCTGGGCGGAGCCGATAGATGAATTCAATTTCGCTCGAACTGAGGTCGCAGCGCCGCATGCGGCCGAAGAGCTGCGGCAGAGGCGCGCAGAGGGCCCTCAGGGGGGCAGGTCGCGACTCTAGGCGGGTAGGTGAAAGAGAAAGGCCTACGTGGCCGCTCCTCGGCCGAAATAGCGGGCGCTGAAGCACTCAGGACCGCCCATCAACTCTTCGGGCTCCGTCATCTCGCCTCTGGCCAGCGGACAGGCGGTCGCAGAGCCCAAGCAACACGATAATCGGATGGCGTTACGGCGGCTTAAAGAATGACATAACGCATGACGTTTACGATGACTGACAGCATGACGAAATGACTGACGAATAGATTGACAACATGCATGATTAAATGGCTGAACGAACCCGTGCGTCTTGACAAACTGCTGCCATGTCAAAATGAAGAACGGAAATCAGGACGATGGACGCAGCGTGCGCATGATTGTCTCGCCGCGGACATGAACAGGGACAGAGCACATCATGGCGATCGTCATAGGATTGATGAACCGCAAGGGCGGAGCCGGAAAGTCGACACTCACGAAGCTATTGGCATCAGCCATAGCGCACTCCAAAAAGAAGTGTCTGGTGATCGATCTCGATCCCGCCGAGGATATTCTCAAATGGTGGACCAGGGCTGAGAGCAACGGCCATTACGATGAAAAGATCATGGTTCGCGCCACGACTGTTGCAGAGGATCTCTATGAGATCGTCGCGAAGAATGATGACACGGTCGATTTCATCATTATCGACACCAAGGGAGAGGGTGCCGAATGGGCGGATGACCTGGCCGGTGTCGTGGATCGGATCGTCGTGCCCTGCACCAATGCCAACCCTGATCGCGACCGCACTCGCGAAACGATTGCCTGGCACGATGACCTCAAGAAGCGCGTCGTCTCCGCAGATCAGATCCCCCCCTTGCAGGTTGTCCTCACCCGCGTCCCGCCGGTCATGGTCCGCCACAAAAGCGACCTGCCGAAGCCGAAAGACATCACCACCCGCGATTTCGACCGCCATTATGAGATTGTTGCCGAGTTCAATCCCTTGTCCACGATGGTCCCGGAGCGACCGCAGTATCGGGAAATGGATGAGCAAGGTTTGCTTGGCGGCATCATGAACAGGTGCCGCAACGGGCAGTGGAGCGACAAGGGGCAAGCACTTCACTATGAAAGCGCCCTGGCCCATGCCATCGATCTGATGAACAACATCATCGAGGGGACAAAAATGGAGCCGTCCCATGGCGCGTGAAAGAATAAAGACCCTTCGCCCCGATGCGACCGGGTTTGGAAAAGCCGTTACTGCGGGGTCACAACGGCCCGAGCTGGAAACGATCAGCGACGATGCGATCAAGAGCTTCAAGGCGCAGCCAGCGGTTGCGCCGCCTGCCTTGGAAAGCACCAATCGCAACGGTGACATGGGACATGCCCATGCGGAGCCTGATGTGACTCAGAAGGAAGTCGAACAAGCGTCTTACAGCGGCGACCGCGAGACAGGCCCATCACCCAAGGCAAAGACCAATCCGTCACCCCATCGTCTCGCACATCTCGTCATTCCACGGCGTGCCGGATCAAAGCCAGGTGCGCCGCATACCCTCCGCCTGAGGGTGTTGGAGCGCCATGCCGATGCGCTGGAGAGACTTGAGGCCGAAGGCACCCCCCGCGCAACGGTGCTGAAAGCTGCCTACGCCAACATGCCCACGATCACGATAGAGCCGCGCTATGTTCCCCAATCAACAGAGGTGAGCGGCCCTGCAGAATGGAGCCACCGGATCACGATGAAGGTTGAGCCTCAGGTTATCCGGGCGATTGCGGCAACGGTCAGGAATGGAAACAAAGCGCCCAAATCGGCATTGCTGCTTGGGCAGATCGAGCCTGCGTGGTTTTCAAGTCTGGACGCCATGATCCAGGATTATGCGGAATGAAGACCTTGATTACGGCAAGCATCCTGGCTCTTTACGCAGCACCTGCATTTGCATGAGAAAAAGCTACTGAGACCTGACCGCTGGCGATCAGACCTACCAACTGGACGCAGGGTCGCCTTTCCCTGTGACCTGTGGCGCGGAAGTCTGAACAAGGGCTGATCAACCGCGCTTATTCTCTGCTTCTTTCCGGTATGACCGTAAGCGTTCTCTGCCCCCCACCTTCCGCGCGGCATTCTGATCGGTTCATTGGACCGTGATGATTGTTGTGACGGAGTTTCTCCATGGAGTCTGCATTGGAGCTTCTCCCGGCTGGCGGCCGCGGCCGTCGGAACCGGAAGTGGCCGGATGAGGTAAAGGCGCGGATTGTGGCGGAGACGCTGATGCCGGGCGTGACCGTGAATACCGTTGCGCGGCGGCACGGGGTGCCGGCGAACCATGTCTCTTCTTGGCGGACGCTGGCGCGGAAAGGGCGACTGGTGCTGCCTGCTCCTGAAGATCCGGTGGAGTTTGCGGCGCTGTTGCTCGGCCCCGCTGAAGATGCGCCGCGGGCCGATGTCGGTGCCGTGGCCCGGCCGGAGATCGTCGCGGGCGCGGTGGTGATCCGTCTGGAAGCCGGGGCCTCGGCGGAGCGGATTGCCATGGTCGTGCGCGCCCTGGCGGCTACCCCATGATCTTCCCCTCCAACCGCGTGAGGATCATGGTTGCGACCAAACCCGTCGATTTCCGCAAGGGGCATGATGGCCTGGCTGCACTGGTGTCGTCGGTGCTGCGCAAGGATCCGTTCACCGGCACGGTGTTCGTGTTCCGCTCGCGCCGGGCGGACAGGCTGAAGCTTTTGTATTGGGACGGCACCGGTCTGGTAATGGCTTACAAGCGGCTGGAGGATACAACCTTTACCTGGCCGGCCATCAAGGACGGGATCATGGCGCTGAACCATGCCCAGTTTGAGGCGCTGTTTGCCGGGCTCGACTGGCGCAAGGTCAAAGCTCTGGAAACCCGCCCCCCTGCTGCGGCAGAATGAATCAGTTGCCTGATTTTCCATGTTTTTGCCGGAGATCCTTGATAAAATCAGAGCATGTTCGCAGCCTCTGTTCTCGATCTTTCCGCCATTCCCAACGCGCAGCGTGCGGCGGTTCAGGCGTTGTTGGAAGAGGTGGCGGCTCTCAAGGACATCACCAGACGCCAGGAGCATCTGATCGCCGAGCTGAACCATGCCCTGCATGGCAAGCGGTCGGAAAAGCTGACCGAGGATGAGCGGCAGCTGGCTTTCGAGGACCTGTCCATTGCGTTGGCCGAGGTCGAGGCTTCGAGGGAAACGCAGGCCACCAGGACGGACAAGGGGGCGACCAGGCCCGCGCCGAAGCGCAATATCGGCAACCTACCGGCTGCACTGCCGCGTATCGAAGAGGTCATCGAGCCCGCCAGCCTGATCTGCCCCTGCGGCTGCGGCATCATGCACAAGATCGGTGAAGACCGCGAGCCAAGCGGCTGGACATCGTGCCTGCCCAGCTGCGCGTCATCGTCACCGTCCGCCCGAAATATGCCTGCCGGTCCTGCACCGACGGCGTCACTCAGGCACCAGCACCTTCCCGCCTGATCACGGGCGGGCTGCCAACCGAGGCGACGCTCGCCCATGTGCTGGTCAGCAAGTATGCGGACCATCTGCCGTTGTATAGACAGAGCCAGATCCTGGCGCGGGCGGGCCTTGATCTGCACCGCGCCGTTCTGGCCGATTGGGTGGGCAAGGCCGCGTTCCATCTGACGCCGGTGGTGGACCGGCTGGCCGAGCATCTCAAACGGTCGGGCAAGCTGTTCATGGACGAAACAACGGCCCCGGTGCTGGACCCGGGGCGTGGGACCACAAAGACCGGATATCTCTGGACACTGGCGCGCGATGACCGGCCGTGGGGCGGCGAGGACCCGCCCGGCGTGGTCTACTTTTATGCCCCCGGCCGCGCAGGCGAGAATGCCGAGACCTTCCTGACAGGCTTCGATGGCATTCTGCAAATCGATGGTTACACAGGCTATAACCGGCTGACCAAACCTTCGCGCAAGGGCGGTTGTAGCGCGTCAACCATCTTGTCCTTGAGCGACAACCACGTTGGCCGGTTTTTGGGCGGTGGGGTTGGCGTTTTTCGAGGCTGTTTTCTGGTCAGCTTTCTCCTTCGTTGTGGTTGTCGGTGATGGT
>NZ_SUNI01000014.1 GCF_005048225.1 Paracoccus gahaiensis | reverse complement strand
GCGCCAACTCGACGCCTCACCCGGTCATCCATTCCCAAATTTCACCCCGGTCTCTCAAAAGCGCCTCGCAGCGCTCCGTCTTCCCGGCCCCTCCAGCGTTCCCGCCTTCGGTGAAGCGGTGTTTAGGCCTGGCGTCGGTTCCCCGCAACAGGAAAATGCGCCGCCCTGCCATAATTCTGTCATCATACTGGTTTTGCAGAACTATTTCTGCGGCGAGATCAGGCATTCGCATGATTTGCCGACATCGTGAGACCGCCGGATGAGGAATCACCACCCGTTCCCGGGCGAGTCGGGCGGCCGAAGGGGCGGGATTCGGCATCCGGAAACGCAAAAGGCGCGCCACAGGGGCGCGCCTTCGTCTTGCGGATTCGGTAAAATCAGCGCTTCGAGAACTGGAAGCTGCGGCGAGCCTTGGCGCGGCCGTACTTCTTGCGCTCGACCACGCGGCTGTCACGGGTCAGGAAGCCTGCGGCCTTCAGCGCGGCGCGCAGATGCGGCTGGTGCAGCTGCAGCGCCTGGCTGACGCCATGCTTGACCGCGCCGGCCTGGCCCGACAGGCCGCCGCCCTTGACGGTGGCATGCACGTCATACTGCCCGACCACGCCGGCAACCTCGAAGGGCTGCTTCAGGATCATCTGCAGCACCGGGCGCGCGAAATAGGCGTTTACGTCCTTGCCGTTCACGGTGACCTTGCCGGTGCCCGGCTTGATCCAGACGCGGGCGACCGCGTCCTTGCGCTTGCCGGTGGCATAGCTGCGGCCCAGATCGTCGATCTGCGGCTCGCGGTTGATGGCGGCTTCGACGACGGCGGCAGGCGTTCCCGTCACGGCGGATTTCAGATCGTCCAGAGTCTTGAGGTCTTCGGCCATGATCATGCGCTCCGCGTGTTTTTCTTGTTCAGGACTTTCACGTCCAGAACTTCGGGCTGCTGGGCCTCGTGCGGGTGCTCGGGGCTGGCATAGACGCGCAGGTTGGTCATCTGCTGCTTGCCCAGCTTGTTGCGGCTGATCATGCGCTCGACGGCCTTGACCACGACGCGCTCGGGATGCGCGCTTTCCAGGATCTGGCGCGCGGTGCGGTGCTTGATGCCGCCCGGGTGGCCGGTGTGCCAGTAGTACTTCTTGTCTTCACGCTTGTTGCCGGTCATCTGCACCTTGTCGGCGTTGATGATGATGACATTGTCGCCCATGTCCATGTGCGGCGTGAAGGTGGGCTTGTGCTTGCCGCGCAGGCGGCTGGCGACGATCGTGGCGAGGCGGCCCAGAACGACGCCTTCGGCGTCGATCAGGATCCACTTCTTGTCGATCTCCGCCGGTTTCGCGGTATAGGTCTTCATCTGTCGTCCCTTCAGGGTCGTAATCACAAGAGATGGCGGTATATCGAAGATCGCCCGCCCAGCGTCAAGTGCGCGGGCGGCGAAATTCGACAGTCAAAGCAATGGATTGCAACTTAGGTATCTGAATACCTCATTCGAAGACCCTCGGATGTCACACTTTTGGTGGAATCGCATAGGTCATCGAAGCGCGCGCGACCGGATCGGGCAGCCCGTCGGACCGGACCAGCGCCTCGGCCACGGCCAGCACGCGGCCCAGCTTCAGCAGCCGGCACTGCGCCACCAGATCGCGCCCCGCCTCGGGCTTGCGCAAGAAGTCGATCGAGGCATTGGTCGTCACCGCCAGCGCCACCGGGCCGAGGCGCGACAGGATCGCGCAATAGATCGCCAGGTCGGCCAAGGCGAAGATCGAGGGCCCGCTGACCGTGCCGCCCGGGCGCAGATGCTGGGGCCCGACCGTGAGCCGCGCCACCAGATCGCCCTCGCCCACGTGATCGACGGCGAAGCTGCCCGCGATCTGCGGAAACTCCCGCGCGAGGAAGGCGTTCAGCGCTTCCTTGTCCATGACGATGGTCATGCGTCCCCCCTGCCCGGCTGCGGGCCTATTGCCTAGGTTCGGGCCAGAGCTTCGACGAGGCGGACGAAATCCTCACCGCGCTTCTCGAAGTTCGGATATTGGTCGAAGCTGGCGGCGGCGGGGGCCAGCAGCACCGTGTCGCCGGGTTCGGCCTCGGCTGTGGCCCGGGCCACGGCCTGGTCCATCGTCTCGGCGATCTCGGAGGGGGTCTGGCCCAGTTCCAGCGCGAAGTCGCGGGCCGAATGGCCGATCAGATAGGCCTTCACCACGGCACCCAGATGCGGGGCCAAGGCCGCGATGCCGCCCTCCTTGCCCAGGCCCCCGGCGATCCAGCGGATGCGCGGGAAGGCCTGCAGCGCCTTGGCGGCGGCATCGACATTCGTGGCCTTGGAATCGTTGACATAGCGGACGCCGCCGATCTCGGCCACGGTCTGGCTGCGATGGGGCAGGCCCGCGAAGCTGTGCAGCGCCGCCTCGATCTCGCGCGGGGCGAGGCCCACGGCGCGGCAGGCGGCATAGGCGGCGCAGGCGTTCTGGTGGTTGTGCGTGCCGGGCAGCCCGCGCATCTCGCGCAGGTCGATCGAGGCCGCCTGCCGCCCCTTGCGGTATTCCGACAGGAACCCCTTGCGGGCAAAGACCGACCACGCGGCGGCGTCCAGCTTCTGCCCCGCCGAGATGCGGATGACCCGGTCGTCGGACGGGCCCATCGCCAGCTGCCCGGCCAGATATTGCCCCTCGGGCTCGTCCACCCCGATCACCGCCCGGTCCGGGCCGCCTTCCGCGAACAGCCGCCGCTTGGCCGCGAAATAGCCACCCAGGCCCCCGTGCCGGTCCAGATGGTCGGGCGAGAGATTTGTGAAGACCGCCACGTCCGGTGTCAGGGCGCGGGCAAGCTCGGTCTGGTAGCTGGACAGCTCCAGCACCGCGACCTCGCCGTCGATGGCGGGCTGCAGGGACAGCACGCCGGTGCCGATATTGCCGCCCATCTGGCTGGGGCGCCCGCATTCCTCGAGGATATGGTGGATCAGCGCGGTCGTCGTCGACTTGCCGTTCGAGCCGGTGACGGCGATCACCCGGGGGGCGCGGTCGAAGCCGTCCCAGTCCTCGGTCGCATAGCTGCGAAAGAAGAGGCCGATGTCGTTGTCGACCGGAATGCCCAGCTGATAGGCCTTGGCGATGACCGGATGTGCGCGGGGATAGAGATGCGGGATGCCGGGGCTGACGATCAGCGCCGAGACGCCCTGCCAAACGGCGTCGCGGGTCAGGTCCACCAGATGCAGGCCCTGCGCCTCGGCGGCCTCGCGCGTGTCGGCGCCATCATCCCAAGCAATGACGGTGGCGCCGCCTGCGGTCAGGGCGGCGGCGGTGGCCATCCCTGAGCGGCCGAGGCCGAGCACGGCGATGGTCTGGGCGTCGACGCCTTGGACGGGGATCATGGGGTGGCCTCCTGTAAGCGAAGGCCGGGGGCTGTCTGCCCCCGGACCCCCGAGGATATTTCTGCCAAGATGAATGTCAGCGCAGTTTCAGCGTGGCAAGGCCGATCAGGGCCAGGATCAGGGCGATGATCCAGAAGCGGATGACGATCTGCGCCTCGCCCCAGCCCTGCTTCTCGAAATGGTGGTGGATGGGGGCCATCAGGAAGACGCGCTTGCCGGTGCGCTTGAAGTAGAGGACCTGGATGATGACCGACAGCGCCTCGACCACGAAGAGGCCGCCGACGATGGCCAGGACGATCTCGTGCTTGGTCACCACCGCGATGGCGCCGAGGGCGCCGCCCAGGGCAAGGCTGCCGGTATCGCCCATGAAGACCGCCGCCGGGGGGGCGTTGTACCACAGGAACCCCAGCCCGCCGCCGATCAGGGCCGCGACGAAGATCAGGATCTCTCCGGTGCCCGGCACATGGTGGACGCCCAGATATTCGGTGAAGTCGACCCGACCGACCGTATAGGCGATGACCCCCAGGGTGCCTGCCGCGATCATCACCGGCATGATCGCCAGCCCGTCCAGCCCGTCGGTCAGGTTCACCGCATTGGCCGATCCCACGATCACGATCATCGCGAAGGGGATGAACATGAAGCCCAGATTGACCAGCACATCCTTGAAGATCGGCAGCGCCAGCTGATTGGTCAGCGCCTCGGGATGCAGCAGCGAGGCGGCCAGCGCCGCCAGCGCGGCGATCCCCAGACCCAGCCCCATGCGGATGCGCGAGCTGACGCCCTTGGTATTGTGCTTGGTGACCTTGGCGTAATCGTCGGCGAAGCCGATCCCGGCAAAGCCCGCCGTCACCAGAAGCACAATCCAGACATAGCCGTTGTCCAGCCGCGCCCAGAGCAGCGTCGAGACCAGCAGCGCCGACAGGATCAGCAGGCCTCCCATCGTGGGCGTGCCGGCCTTGGACAGGTGGCTTTGCGGACCGTCGTCGCGGATCGGCTGGCCTTTCTTCTGGACGCGGCGCAGATAGTTGATCAGCGGGCGCCCGAAGATGAAGCCGAAGAACAGCGCCGTGAAGAACGCCGCCCCCGCCCGGAAGGTGATATAGCGGAAGAGGTTGAAGAGATCCCCGCCCTCGGAGAGGTTGCTGAGCCAGTAGAGCATGGCATTATCCTTTGTCTTGGGCGGCCCGGGCACGCAGCGCCTCGACCACCATGGAAATCCGCGAGGATTTCGAGCCTTTCACCAGCACGATGTCGCCGGCAGAGATCAGGTCGGGGCCCCGGGCGGCCAGCTCGCCCGCCGTCGCCGCCCAGAGGCCGCGCCGGTCCTCGGGCAGGGCCTCGTGCAGATGGCGCATCAGCGGGCCCGCGCAATGGACCAGATCGACGTGGGCCATGGCCGGATCATCGACGATGGCGCGGTGTAGGGCAATCTCGTCCGCGCCCAGTTCCAGCATGTCGCCCAGGATCGCCACGCGGCGACCGCCCTCCAGCGCCACCAGCATGGCAAGCCCCGCCGACAGAGAGGTCGGGTTGGCGTTGAAGGCGTCGTCGATCAGGCGGATGTCGCCCAGATCCTCGATCGCGCCGCGACCCTTCGGGGGCTGCCAGTCGGACAGATGCGCCGCCGCCTGCGGCAGATCGGCGCCCGCCGCCGAGATCGCCGCAAGGACGCCGACCGCGTTCATCGCGAAATGGCGGCCTGTCGTGGCCAAGGTGAAGGTCACCGTCTCGCCGGTGATGCGGGCATGGCAGGCCAGCGCGCCGTCCCGGGCGGTGATCCGCAGCGGGCGGGCCGCCCCGTGATCGCCGAAGCCGATGACGACCGCGCCGGCCGCATCGGCCCCGTCGCGCAGGATCTGCGTGACGGGCAGATCCTCGGGCAGGATCGCGTGGCCCACGGGCTGCAGCCCCTGGAAGATCGCGGCCTTCTCGCGCGCGATGCCGTCGATGGCGCCGAACGCCTCAAGATGCGCGGCGGCGACGGTGGTGATCATCGCCACATGCGGGCGGGCCATGCGCGACAGGGGCGCGATCTCGCCGGGATGGCTCATGCCGATCTCGATGATGGCGAAATCGGTGGCGGCGGGCATGCGCGCCAGGGTCAGCGGCACGCCCCAATGGTTGTTGTAGCTGGCCTCGGCGGCATGGATGCGTCCCTGCCCGGCCAGCGCCGCCCGCGCCATGTCCTTGGTCGAGGTCTTGCCGACCGAGCCGGTGATCGCGATCACCTTGCCGGTCATGCGGGCACGCCCGGCGCGGCCCAGGGCTTCCAGCCCCGCCAGCACGTCGGGGACGACCAGCAGCGGCGCATCTGGTGCAACGCCTTCGGGGATGCGGCTGACCAGCGCGGCGGCGGCCCCCTTTTGCAGCGCCTGCACGACGAAGTCATGCCCGTCGCGCGCATCCGTCAGCGCGACGAACAGATCGCCCGGCGCCAGCGTGCGCGTGTCGATCGAGACGCCCGAGGCCGTCCAGTCGCCCTGCGCGCGACCGCCGGTGGCGGAAGCGGCATCAACCGCAGTCCACAGGATCGGAGCAGAAGTCATATCCGGCCATCCAGCGCCGCCACGGCGACTGAGGCCTGTTCGGCATCGTCGAAGGGGTAGACATCCTGGCCCACGACCTGGCCGGTCTCGTGGCCCTTGCCGCAGATCAGCAGCGCATCGCCCGGCTGCAGCGCATCGACACCGCGCAGGATCGCCTCGGCGCGGTCGGCCACCTCGGTCGCCTCGGGTCCGGCGCCCTCCATCACGGCGGCGCGGATCAGGGCGGGGTCCTCGGTGCGGGGGTTGTCGTCGGTCACGATGATCTGGTCGGCATGGGCGCGGGCCGCCTGCCCCATCAGCGGACGCTTGCCCCGGTCGCGGTCGCCGCCGGCGCCGATGATGCAGACGATGCGGCCCATCACATGGGGACGCAGCGACTCCAGCGCCGCCGTCACCGCGCCGGGCTTGTGGGCATAGTCGACAAAGACCGCCGCCCCGTTCTCGCGCTGCGCGGCCAGCTGCATGCGGCCCCGCACGGTGGTCAGATGCGGCAGCACGCGCAGGATGTCCTCGGCCGCGTCGCCGGTGGCCAGCGCCAGGCCCATCGCGGCCAGCACGTTCTCGGCCTGGAACCCGCCGATCAGCGCCAGCCGCACCAGATAGGGCTGGCCCATCACCGAAAAGCGCAGATCCTGCCCGGTCGCGTCATAGCGCTGGCCCAGGATGCGCAGCATCGCCTGCTCGCCCTGCCCGACCGTGGTCAGCGCCAGCCCGCGATCCTTGGCGATATCGGCCATCTGCCGGCCGCGCGGGCTGTCGATGTTGATGACGGCGCTGGCGCCGTCCTCCAGCACGCGGTTGAACAGCAGCGCCTTGGCCGCGAAATAAGCGTCGAAATCCGCGTGGTAATCCAGATGATCCTGGCTGAAATTGGTGAAGGCCCCGGCCTCCAGCCGCACCCCGTCCAGCCGGCGCTGGTCCAGCCCGTGGCTGGAGGCCTCCATCGCGGCATGGGTCACGCCCGCGCCCACGGCATCCGCCAGCACGCCGTGCAGGGTCAGGGGATCGGGCGTCGTATGGGCCAGCTTGGCCTGGTGATCGCCCTCGACCCCCATCGTGCCCAGGCTGATCGCCTTGTGGCCGAGCGCCTGCCAGATCTGGCGGGCAAAGCTGGCCACGCTGGTCTTGCCGCTGGTGCCGGTCACCGCCACGACGTGGTCGGGCTGGTCGCGAAACCACAACGCGGCAGCACTTGCGAAAGCCGCGCGCGGATCCTCGGCCACGACCAACGCGCCGTCCCAGTCCGCCAACAGCTCGGCGGCGATCTGCGCCCCCTGCCGGTCGGTCAGGATGGCGGCGGCCTGCATGCGCAGCGCATATTGGATGAACTCGCCGCCATGAACCGCCGATCCGGGCAGCGCCGCGAACAGATGGCCGGGCTTGACCGTGCGGCTGTCCAGCGACAGCCCCGTGATCGCGGGGTCGCGCCCGCCCGGCGCGCGCAGCCCCAGCTGCGCCAGCGTCACCAGATCCTTGTCCACAGTCTCACCCGTCATTGATTTGCGACGAGCTTTATCTCAGGCCCTTGCACAGGTTCAACACGCGGTTCGAAGCGGGCGGCGATCGTCGGCAGGTTTTCGTCGGTCACCGGATCCAGCCCCAGCAGGGGGCCCACACGGCGGATCAGCTCGGCGGCGACCGGCACGGCGGTATAGCCGGCCGTGCGGCTTTCCTGACCGTTGCCGATCTGCGCGGTCGGCTCGTCCAGCGCCACGATCAGCACGTATTTCGGATCGCTGGCCGGGAAGACCGAGGCGAAGGTCGCGATGACCTTGTTCTTGTAATAGCCGCCCGAGGAGCGGGGCTTGTCGGCGGTGCCGGTCTTGCCCGCCACCTCATAGCCCGGCACCTCGGCCTGGCGCGCGGTGCCGCGCGTGACCACCTGGCGCAGCATGTCCACCGACATCGCGGCGGCGCGGGGCGACAGGACCTGCTCGCCCTCGGGGCGCTGGCGGCCGTGGATCAGGGTCGGCGTCACTCGCTTGCCGCCATTGGCGATGGTCGCATAGGCCACCGCCAGATGCAGCGGGCTGGCCGCCAGCCCGTGGCCGAAGCTGACCGTGGCCGAGGTCACGGCGGGCCAGCGGGTGGGCACCAGCGGCTGGCCGGTGGGCGCCTCGACCATCTCGATGGGGGTCGGGGCGAACAGGCCCAGCTTCTCCAGGAAATCCTTCTGCCGGTCGGGGCCGATCATCTGCGCGATCCGCACCGTCGCCACGTTCGAGGATTTCACGATCACGTCCGTGACGCTCAGCTCCTTGCCGTAATTGTGGAAGTCGTTGATCAGGAAGCGCCCGATCCGCATGGGGGCCGCCGCGTTGATCCCCGAGGCCGGGTTGACCAGCCCCAGATCCAGCGCCTGCGCGACCGGGAAGATCTTGAAGGTCGAGCCCAGCTCGTACTGGCCCTGCACCGCGCGGTTGAACAGCGGGCTGTCCGAGGGCTCGCCGGTCAGCAGCGGGCGCGGGCGGTCGTTGGGGTCGAAATCGGGCAGGCTGGCCATCGCCACGATCTCGCCGGTCTTGACCTCCATCAGGATGCCGGTGGCACCCTTGGCATTCATGACGTTCATGCCCGAGGACAGCACGTCCTCCATCGCCTGCTGCAGGGTCAGGTCGATGGACAGGGCCAGAGGCGCGCCCTCGTTGGCGGGATCACGCAGCCAGGCGTCGAAGGCCTTTTCCACGCCGGCGATGCCGATCACCTCGGCGCTGCTGACGCCCTCGTTGCCAAAGCCCGAGCCGCCCAGCACATGGCTGGCGATGTCACCATTGGGATAGATCCGCATCTCGCGCGGGCCGAACAGCAGGCCGGGCTCGCCCAGATCATGGACGGCCTGCATCTGCTCGGGGCTGATCTTGCGCTTGATCCACATGAACTTGCGGTCGCCGGTGAAGTCGCGGGTCAGCCGCTCGACCTCCAGATCGGGGAAGATCCGCGCCAGCCCCTGCGCGGTGCCCACCGGGTCGACCATCTGGTGCGGATGGGCATAGACCGAATGGGTCAGCAGGTTCGTGGCCAGCACATGGCCGCGCCGGTCGATGATGTCGGCCCGCTGCGAGATGATCTGCGCGGACAGGACCTGCCCCTGCGGCTCGGCCGCCGCGCTGGAGGCCAGCGTCCCCATGCGCGCCGCCACGGTGCCGAAGGCCAGAAGGAAGCAGCCCGCCATCACCACCAGCCGTCCCTCGGCCCGGCGCCGGGCGCGGTCCTGGATCTTCTCGTGGCGCAGGCGGCGGTTCTCGGCCTCGATCTCGTCGGGATTCTCGCCACGGTCACGGGCGCGAAGAATGCGGGCCAGGGGGCGCAGGGGGGTGCGGATCATGGCGTTGGTTCCTCGGAGAGTTCGGGTTGGGGGTCGGTCAGCGGATCGGGCGGCGGGGGCGGCTTGGGATAATCAACATGCTCCAGATCCAGCATCTGGCCGGTCTCGACCGGGACAAGCTGCAGCCGGTCGAAGTTCAAGTCGACCAGCTGGCTCAGCCGGTCGGGGCGGTTCAGGAAGGCCCATTCGGCCCTCAGCACGCCCAGTTCCTCGCGCAGGCCCGCGATCTCGCGCTGGACCTGGGACATCTGGCCCATCGAGGCCTGGGTCGCGTAATTCTCGCGATAGGCCCAGAAGGCCAGACCCATGACCACCAGCACGCAGCCCAGATAGGTCAGCGACCGCATCAGCCGCGCTCCTGTCCGGGCAGGCGCGGCATCGCCAGCGCCTTGGCCTCGACCGTGCCCGCCGGGGCCTCGGTGCGGATGCCCACGCGCAGCAGCGCCGAGCGGGCGCGCGGGTTGCCCGACAGCTCGTCGGGGTCCGGGCCGATGGCGCGGCGGAACGGCAGGGTGAAGCCCGGTTCCAGCACGTCCTGCACCGGCGCATAGCGGTTGCCGCCGCCCCCCTGATCCGAGCGCGCCTGCATGAAGCGTTTCACGATCCGGTCCTCGAGCGAATGAAAGCTGACCACCGCCAGCTGCCCGCCGGGCTTCAGCGCGCGTTCCGCCGCCGACAGCCCCGCGACCAGCTGACCGAACTCGTCATTCACCCAGATGCGGATAGCCTGGAAGCTGCGCGTGGCCGGATGGCTTTGGCCCGGCTTGGGGCGCGGCAGGCAGCCCGCCACGATCTCGGCCAACTGGGCGGTGCGCGTCAGCGGACGGGCCGCGACGATGGCCTTGGCGATGCGGCGCGAGGCGCGCTCCTCGCCGTAATGATACAGCACATCCGCGATCACCCCCTCCTCGGCAGTGTTCAGCAGATCGGCGGCCGAGGGCACGTCGCCGCCCATCCGCATGTCCAGGGGCCCGTCGCGCATGAACGAGAAGCCGCGCTCGGCCTGATCCAGCTGCATCGAGCTGACGCCCAGATCCAGCACGACCCCGTCCAGCATCTGCCCCGCCAGGCGGTCCATGTCGGAAAACGTCCCCTCGACCAGCCGCAGTCGGTCGCCATAGGGCGCGCGCCAACCTTCGGCCATGGCGACGACGGCAGGATCGCGATCGACGCCGATCACCAGATCGGCCCCGGCCTCCAGCAGCCCGCGCGCATAGCCGCCCGCGCCGAAGGTGCCGTCCAGCCAGGTGCCGGTCACCGGGGCGACGGCGCGCAACAGGGGAGCCAGCAGGACGGGGATATGCGGACCGGCCATCGGTCAGATCCCGTCCGTCTGGTGCAGGAAGGCGCGGGGATCGAATTCGGGGCCCTTGCTGGCGGCGAAATCCTCCAGCGCCTCGACATCCTTGGGACGGGAGTCGGGGTGATAGACCTGCACGTAATCGCCGCGCGATTCGAAGACCGTTTCCGTGCCCTCGGCAAAGCCCAGCTTCTCGCGCAGCTTGGCGGGCAGGACCAGGCGGCCCTCGCGGTCGATTTCAAGATCGGTGGATTGTCCGTTCATCAGCAGCTCCAGCCAGCGGCGTTCCTGGCTGCCGCGGGTCAGGCGGTCGATCTGCTCGTCGATCTGTTCGATGGCCTCGATGGAATACAGCTCGATCCAGTTCCACCAGTCGGGGCCATAGACGGCGACGACCTGGGTGCGACCGGTATTGGCCCCGGCAAAGGACGGGTCACCGGCATCGAAGACGCGGCGCAGGCGGGCCGGGATCGACATGCGCCCCTTGCCATCGACCTTGACGCTTTCGGTGCCTCTGAACTTCCGCGCCACCTGGCACCCGCCCTCACTGTCCTGCTCTTTCGGGGGGTCCGAAAGAGAAAGGGCGGATCGGGCCGCTGCCACTGCCCGATCCGCCGCCCTCGTTCCCGTTACCCGGGCCCCTTTGCGGGGTGGTTGCCGACCCTTCACGCGCCACCTGGGGGAGGTGCTGCTCGCACGCGCGGGTCGGCTATGTTGGAAAACGGTTGCCTGTATGAAGTTCTGCTTCGCCTTAGCGGGGTCTTGATCGCCCCATTTGCTGCCCGTTTTCGTGATCTCGTTGTGCCATGGGAATTCATGGGAAGCAACGGCATTTATGGTGGATGGGCTGCATTCCGCGCGGGATCCTGCACATGGTCGAATCGAGAACGCGTCGATTAAGATCGATTTGCCTGCCACAAATGGTGGCGTTGCTCAGAAACAACACCAGATCTGGAAGCAGGTCACAGAGGCGGATATTTCGATTTCTGCGGCGAAATCAGCACAGTTCCGGGTGGAGCAAGTCCAAATTGGCGGCAGTACCCTAAAACATTGGTGTCATCTTCACGACAGATCACGCAAACGAGAGGTCTTTCGGCCTCTCGCGCCCATGCATTCCCAGATGTCCCAGAAATTCCCGGATCAGGCGATTCCGCCCTGAATCAGCCGCTCGGCCAGCCGCGCATAGGCCTGCGCGACGCTTCCGTCGCCCAGGGCGGCGGGTTTCCCCGAATCACCCGCAAGGCGAACTTCCAACTGCAGCGGCAACTCTCCGAAGAACGGCAGACCCAGGGTCTCGGCCTCGGCGGCGACGCCGCCATGGCCGAACAGATGCTCCTCGTGACCGCATTTGGGGCAGATATAGGTGGACATGTTCTCGATCAGCCCCAGGACCGGGGTCTTGAGCTTGGTGAACATGTCGATGGCGCGGCGCGCATCCAGCAGCGCCACGTCCTGCGGGGTGGACACGATGATGGCGCCGGTGACCGGGGCCTTCTGGCACAGGCTCAGCTGCACGTCACCGGTGCCGGGCGGCAGGTCGATCAGCAGCACGTCCAGCTCGCCCCAGTTCACCTGCTGCAGCAGCTGCTGCAACGCGCCCATCAGCATCGGGCCGCGCCAGACCAGCGCCTCGCCCTCCTTCAGCATCAGGCCGATGGACATGACGGTGACGCCATGCGCGTGCAGCGGATCGATGCGCTGCCCGTCCGGGCTGGCAGGGCGCCCCGACACCCCCATCATGCGCGGCTGCGAGGGGCCGTAGATATCGGCGTCCAGCAACCCAACCTTGCGCCCCGCCCGCGCCAGCGCCACCGCCAGGTTCGAGGTGACGGTGGATTTGCCCACGCCGCCCTTGCCCGAGCCGATGGCCACGATATGGCGCACGCCGGGGATCGCCTGCGGGCCGGCCTGCGGCTTGGCATGGCCGCCGATCTTCAGGGACGGCGCCGCCCCCTGCCCCGACACCGCCTTGGGCGGCGGCGCATTGGCCGAGGCGGTCATCACGATCTGCACCTTGGTCACGCCCGGCAGACGCTCCAGACGCGCCTTCGCCTCGGCCTCGACCGGCTGAAGGGCCGTGGCCGTGGCCGCATTCTCGACCTCGAGGACGAATCGTACGGTGCCCTCGTCGATCGACAGGGCCCGGATCAGATCGGCCTGACCCAGTGTTCCCCCCTGCGGAAGAGGGATATCCGAGAGTGCCGTAAGGACCGTTTCGCGCGAAAGGGACATGTGACCAACCTGTGTCTTGTGTGTCCGGCAGCATGAAGCATAGATCCCGGGCGCTCAACACCCCCTGCGACAATCCATGCCGGAACCCCCCGAAACGCCTTCAAAACAGGGGATTTTTGCGTCTGCGGCGTGACCGCTAACGGATGTATCGTTTCAATTTTATGACAAGTTATCAGTGCCGAGGAGGGCGATAGGTCAGCCTCAGTCATGCAATTGCTGCATGGCAGCATTCCGAAACAATCCGTTGTGCAAAGGCCCTGGCAGGTCCATCTTCAATCCAACGAAACGCCGGGCCAATCCGGGAACGGCGCAGACGAGATGAACCGAAAGGATACCACCATGGCTGTTATCGCCCAAGCACGCAGCACCACCGCCGAAGCCGGCCTGCGTGGACGCCTGCTGACCGCGATCCAGCGGATGCAGGAAAACCGCGCCCGCCGCGCCGTGTACCGCCAGACCGTGCGTGAACTCAACGCGCTGACCACCCGCGATCTTGATGATCTGGGCATCAGCCGTTCGATGATCACCCGCCTGGCCCACGAAGCGGCCTGGGGCTCGGCCTCTTAAGAATTCCCATTCCCGGCCCTTACCTCCTCCCGAGGGCCTGGATCTGGCGGCATCCCTTTCTCCTCCTCCCTGAGGGATGCTGCCCCAAACTGCGCCGGAACCGACCTCCTCCCCGGATCCGCGCGTCAAGGCGGCGACCTCTCTCCTCCTCCCTGGAGGTCGCCGCACTCTCATAGCCGTCTCATTCGCGGCACACGGTTGCGCCCGGTTCCCTCCTCCTCCCTGGAACCCGGCGTTGGCGGTCCGGCCCTCCTCCTCCCTGGCCAGGACCGCACCCCAAACGCGGCCCCTCCCTCCTCCCTGGGCCAGCGTTCAGCGGCGACCTCCCTCCTCCTCCCTGGAGGTCGCCGCGCCTTCTTCCCCCTTGGAACCACCCTGCCCCGCCGCGCATTTGCCCCGACACGAGCCGTCGGAGGGCAGATCATGTTGCGCAAGGGAACCCGGGTCGAATGGGATTGGTCGGGCAGCACCGCCACAGGCAAGATCGCCGAGATCTTCACCGAGGACGTCGAGAAGACGATCAAGGGCAGCAACATCACCCGCAAGGCCAGCAAGGACGATCCCGCCTACCTGATCGAACAAGAGGACGGCGATCAGGTGCTGAAGGGCAAGTCCGAACTGCGCCGCGCTGACTGAACTGATCCCTTCCCCCGCCCGCAGGCGCGCGCTAAGGGAGCGGGATGCTCAGTTATCAACACGCCTATCATGCCGGGAACCTGGCCGACTTGCATAAGCACGCGCTGCTGGCGGCGGCGATGGACTACCTGACGCGCAAGAACAAGCCGCTGTCCTATCTGGAAACCCATGCCGGGCGCGGCCTCTATGACCTGACCGCCCCCGAGGCGCAGAAGACGGGCGAGGCCGCGCAGGGCATCGATCGCGCGCTGGCCGAAGTATGGCTGCCCGATGATCATCCACTGATCCGGGCGCTGGCCGCCATCCGCGCCAGCCGGGGGTCGCAGGTCTATCCCGGATCGCCCCTGATCGCGGACCATTTCCTGCGCTATGACGACCGCGCGCATCTGGCCGAGCTGCATCCCGCCGAATTCGCCGCTTTGCGCCGCGTGGCGGGGTTCGCGGCCCTGCACCAGCAGGACGGCTTCCAGATGGCGCAGGCCATCTGCCCGCCCGATCCGCGCCGGGGGATGCTGCTGATCGACCCCAGCTACGAGGTCAAGACCGACTATGTCGCGATCCCGCGCCAGATCGGGCTGATCGCGCGCAAATGGAACGTGGGTGTCATCGCGCTGTGGTATCCGATCCTGACCGATCACCGGCATTTCGGCATGACCGCGCAGCTGGCCACCGACTTCCCCGAGGCGCTGATCTCGGAAGTGGCCTTCCCCCCCGCGCGGCCCGGCCATGCGATGATCGGGTCGGGCATGTGGATCCTCAATGCGCCCTGGGGTCTGGCCGATCAGGCCCGGGCGCTGGAACGGACCTATCGCGACCGCGCCTGACCCTGACAGAGGGGATTTTCCCCGATCCCGCGCTGTGGCATGATCTTCGCCGTGACAAGGAACTGCCCATGCCCCAACGCCTGTCCATCGGCGCCACCGTCTTTCTGGTCCTGACCGTCCTTCTGGGGCTGTATTTTTCCTATGCGGCGGTGCAGGGCCCCTCGGGCATCCTGCGCCGCATCCAGATCGAGGCCGAGACGGCTGAGCTGGCCGCGCAGCGCGACGCCCTGCGCGACGAGGTGGCGCAGATGCAGAACCTGACCCGCCGCCTCTCCGACGCCTATCTGGATCTGGACCTGCTGGACGAACGCGCCCGCGAGGTCCTGGGGCTTCTGCGCGCCGACGAGGTGCTGCTGCGCTAGGGCCGCTCCGGGCGCGTTTCCGGCGGGATTGCACGCCTCGCAGCGATGCGCTACGGATAGTTTAACGCTGAACTATCCGACCACGCTTCCAGGAGGATGTGCCGCATGGCCAAGAAACCAAGCCCCATCTCGGAGGCGCCGTCGAACGTCTCCAAGGACGAGCTGCTTCAATATTACCGCGACATGCTGCTGATCCGCCGATTCGAGGAAAAGGCCGGCCAGCTGTACGGCATGGGCCTGATCGGCGGCTTCTGCCACCTCTATATCGGCCAGGAGGCCGTGGTGGTGGGCCTCGAGGCCTGCGCCAAGGAAGGCGACAAGCGCATCACCAGCTATCGCGACCACGGCCACATGCTGGCCTGCGGGATGGAGGCGCGCGGCGTCATGGCCGAGCTGACCGGCCGCGAGGACGGCTATTCCAAGGGCAAGGGCGGCAGCATGCACATGTTCAGCCGCGAAAAGCATTTCTACGGCGGCCACGGCATCGTGGCGGCGCAGGTGCCGCTTGGCGCGGGCCTGGCCTTTGCCGACAAGTATCTGGGCAATGACAACGTCACCTTCACCTATTTCGGCGACGGCGCCGCGAACCAAGGCCAGGTCTACGAGACCTACAACATGGCCGAGCTGTGGGACCTGCCCGTCATCTTCGTGATCGAGAACAACCAGTATGCCATGGGCATGTCGGTCAGCCGCTCGACCAAGTCCAAGACCTTCTTCGACCGGGGCGAGGCCTTCGGCATCCCCGGCGAGCAGGTCGACGGCATGGACGTTCTGGCCGTCAAGGCCGCCGGCGAGAAGGCCGTGGCCCACTGCCGCGCGGGCAAGGGCCCCTATATCTTGGAAGTCATGACCTATCGCTATCGCGGCCACTCGATGTCGGACCCGGCCAAGTACCGGACCCGCGAGGAGGTGCAGAAGATGCGTGACGAGCGCGACCCGATCGAGAACATCCGCGACCTGCTGCTGACCGGAAGCCACGCGACCGACGAGGAACTCAAGGCTCTGGACAAGGAGATCAAGGAGATCGTCAACGATTCGGCCGAGTTCGCGAAGAACAGCCCCGAGCCTGCGCTCGAGGAGCTGTGGACCGACATCTATGCCGACGAACTGCCGCAGGGCAGCGCCGAAGAACACGCCTGAGGGGGCCCCGACACATGGCAATTGAAATCCTGATGCCCGCCCTGTCCCCCACGATGGAGGAGGGCACCCTGGCCAAATGGCTGAAGAAGGAAGGCGACGAGGTCAAGTCCGGCGACATCCTGGCCGAGATCGAGACCGACAAGGCCACGATGGAGTTCGAGGCCGTCGATGAGGGAATCATGGGCAAGATCCTGGTGGCCGAGGGCACCCAGGGCGTCGCCGTGAACACCCCCATCGCCGTTCTGGTCGAAGAGGGCGAGGATGCCGACGCAGCCCCCGCCCCCAAGGCCGAGGCAAAGGCCGAGGCAAAGCCCGCCGAAGCCAAGACGCCCGAGACCGAGGCGCCCAAGAAGGACGAGGGCGCCCAGCCCGGCAAGTCGGCCATCGAGGAGGTGAAGACCCCTCAGCCCGCGCCGCGCAGCCCGGACTGGCCCGAAGGCACCAAGATGAAGACCATGACCGTGCGGGAAGCCCTGCGCGAGGCCATGACTGAAGAGATGGAGCGCGACGAGACCGTGTTCCTGATGGGCGAGGAGGTCGGCGAATACGAAGGTGCCTACAAGATCACCCAGGGCATGCTGGCCAAGTTCGGCCATCGCCGGGTGGTCGACACGCCGATCAGCGAGATGGGCTTTGCCGGCATCGGCACTGGCGCCGCGCTGGCCGGCCTGCGCCCGATCGTCGAGTTCATGACCTTCAACTTCGCCATGCAGGGCATCGACCACATCATCAACTCGGCCGCCAAGACGCTGTACATGTCGGGGGGCCAGATGGGCTGCCCGATCGTCTTCCGGGGTCCGAACGGCGCCGCCGCCCGCGTGGGCGCGCAGCACAGCCAGGACTATGCCGCGTGGTATTCGGCCATTCCCGGCCTCAAGGTCGTGATGCCCTATTCGGCCGCCGACGCGAAGGGCCTGATGAAACAGGCCATCCGCGACAACAACCCGGTGATCTTCCTGGAAAACGAGATCCTCTACGGGCGCAGCTTCGAGGTGCCGGACCTGCCGGACTTCACCATCCCCTTCGGCAAGGCCAACACCGTGCGCGCGGGCGATGACGTGACGCTGGTCAGCTTCGGCATCGGCGTGGCCCATGCGCTGGAGGCGGCGGCCAAGCTGGCCGAAGAGGGGATCGAGGCCGAGGTGATCGACCTGCGCACCCTGCGGCCGCTGGACTACGACGCCATCCTGACCTCGGTCAAGCGCACCAACCGCTGCGTGACCGTCGAGGAGGGCTTCCCCGTGGGCGCCATCGGCAACCACATCTCGGCCTATCTGATGGAGAACGCGTTCGACTATCTGGACGCGCCGGTCATCTGCTGCACCGGCAAAGACGTGCCGATGCCCTATGCCGCCAATCTGGAAAAGCACGCGCTGATCACGCCCGCCGAGATCGTCGAAGCCGTGAAAAAAGTCACCTACAAGTAAGGGAGCTGTGCGATGCCTACGGAAATCCTGATGCCCGCCCTCTCCCCCACGATGGAGGAAGGCACGCTGGCCAAATGGCTGGTCAAGGAAGGCGATGCGGTCAAGTCGGGCGACATCCTGGCCGAGATCGAGACCGACAAGGCCACGATGGAGTTCGAGGCCGTGGACGAGGGCGTGATGGGCAAGATCCTGATCGCCGAGGGCCAGTCGGGGGTGAAGGTCAACACCCCCATCGCCGTCCTGCTGGAGGAGGGCGAGGATGCCTCGGCCGCCGAGGCGCCGGCACCCAAGCCTGACGCCAAGCCCGCTGATGCGGGCGCGGAACCCGGACCCGCGGAAAAGGGCTATGGCGGCCCGATCGGCGCCCCCGTGGCGGGCGAAGGCTCTGTCAAGGATGCGGGCGGCAAGGATGCGGACGACAAGGCCGCGGCCCCTGCCCCGTCGAAGGACGGCCAGCGCATCTTCGCCTCGCCCCTCGCGCGCCGCATCGCGGCGGACAAGGGGCTGGATCTGTCAGCCATCACCGGCAGCGGCCCGCATGGCCGCATCGTCAAGGCCGATGTCGAGGCGGCCAAGCCCGGCGCCAAACCGGCCGAGGCCAAGGCCGACGCTCCGGCAGCGGCAGCGGCTCCCGCCGCCCCTGCCCCGGCTGCCGCAGCGGCCCCCAAGGGCCTGTCGACCGAGACCGTGCTCAAGATGTATGCCGACCGCGAGACCGAGGAGGTTCAGCTGGACGGCATGCGCCGCACCATCGCGGCCCGCCTGTCCGAGGCCAAGCAGACCATCCCGCATTTCTACCTGCGCCGCTCGGCCAAGCTGGACGCGCTGATGGCCTTCCGCGGGACGCTGAACAAGCAGCTGGAGGCGCGCGGCGTCAAGCTGTCGGTCAACGACTTCATCATCAAGGCCTGCGCGCTGGCGCTTCAGCAGGTGCCCGACGCGAATGCGGTCTGGGCCGGGGATCGCATCCTCAAGCTGAAGCCCTCGGACGTGGCGGTGGCCGTGGCCATCGAGGGCGGGCTGTTCACGCCCGTCCTGAAGGACGCCCACCAGAAGTCCCTGTCCGCGCTGTCGGCGCAGATGAAGGATCTGGCGGGCCGGGCCAAGACCAAGAAGCTGGCCCCCCATGAATATCAGGGTGGCAGCTTCGCGATCAGCAACCTGGGCATGTTCGGGATCGAGAACTTCGATGCCGTCATCAACCCGCCGCATGGCGCCATCCTGGCCGTGGGCGCGGGCATCCCCACGCCGGTCGTCGAGGGCGGCGAGGTGGTGGTCCGCAACGTCATGTCCATGACGCTGTCGGTCGACCACCGCGTCATCGACGGCGCCCTGGGCGCGCAGCTGCTGGAGGCCATCGTCAGCCATCTGGAGAACCCGATCGGGATGCTGGCCTAAACCGTTTAGAAACAACGCGTTATGGACATCACCGGCAAAGCTTTCTAGCTTTGCCGGTGATGGCCGTCTGGCAACCCTCCGTTCCCAAGCGGGCCATCTTCACTCTGGTCCCTCGGATGCGAAGGTTGCTCATGTCTTACAAATTCGCTCTTCTGGCTGTCGCTGTCGGATCCCTGACCGCCTGCAGCCAACAATACGAAACGCCGCCCGTCGAGGTGGCGACACCGGACGGTCCCGTCACCTGCCAGCTCTACTCCCCTGATCTGGTGATGTGGGACAAGCCGCTGTCCTATCCCGAAGCCCTGGACGAGGCCGAAGCGGTCTCGATCTGCCGCCAGGAAGGCCTGCGCCGCAAGTCCGGCGCCTGATGCCCCCGACCGGTCCCGTCCCATGGCATGGGGCCGGTCTCGTTCCCGCTCAGAAATTGACCACGACCCCGGGCAGGTGCAGTTCCGCGACCAGGTCGCGCAGTTCCTGCCGTGCGGCGATATGGGACATGCTCGTCGTCTCGGTTCCGACATCCTTCAGGTCCAGCAGCGTCAGCCCGCGCGGGAACAGCTCGCGAAAGACCACGCGTTCGGAAAATCCCGGCGCCACGCGAAATCCGATGCGGCGGGACAACTCGGCCAAGGCCCCGCCCACCTTGCGCTTGTTGTGCATCTGCTGGCTGCCAAGCCGGTTGCGCAGCACCAGCCAGTCGATCGCCCCCGCCCCCGCCTGCGCTCGCATCTGCCGGGCGCCCCAGACCATCTCGGCATAGATCGACGGGCCCAGCACCTCGCCCTCGGGCGACATGCGGGCCAGCAGATCGAAGTCGACGAAGCTGTCGTTCAGGGGCGTGATCAGCGTGTCCGCGATGGCATGGGCCATCTGGCTCAGCCGGGTATGCGATCCCGGGCAATCCAGCAGGATGAAGTCGCAATCCCGTTCCAGTTGCCGCAGGGCGGGTGTCAGCGGATCCGGCCCCTCCGCGGGCATCCCCAGGGCCGGCATCGGCAGGTCGATCGCCGCCCGCGCGCGGAAGGCCGCCCGGTTCTCCAGATAGCGGCCGAAGCTGCGCTGGCGCAGGTCCAGATCCAGGCCCCCGACCCGGTGGCCCATCCGGGCGAGGGCCGTCGCCACATGCATCGAGGTGGTGGACTTGCCCGAGCCGCCCTTCTCGTTTCCCACGACGATGATATGCGCCACTGGCCGCCCCCTGCCCCGTTCCGTGGCGAAAACCTAGCGACAGCCCTTGCCAAAGGAAACCCGCCGCAGGCCGGGCCCCCTGACCTCAGCCGCGCAGGGCTGCCAGCACCGCCTGCACCTTGGGGGTGCGGTGCAGATCGACATGGGTGACCAGCCACAGATGCGAATCCCATTCGGGCAGGCTCAGCGCCGGGACCAGCCCATGGGCCCGGCCCTCGGGCAGGGCGCCGATGGCCAGACCGGCCCGGATCACCGCCTCGCGCGCGTCGGTCTCGGCAGCGACCAGCAGGATGTTGTCGGGGCTGATGCGGTCCTGCAGCCAGCGCATCAGCGGCGCCCCCCGCGCATCCGGCCCCGGCAGGGCAAAGCGATGGTCGCGCGGATCGGTGACCGGCCCGTGGCGGTCCAGATAGGCTGCCGAGGCATACAGCACCTGCGGCGCGCGCGTCATGGCGCTGACGACGTAATCGGCCTCGGTGGGCTTGGGGCCGCCCCGGATCGCGACATGTGCCTCGCCCGCATCCAGCCGGAACAGGCGCGCATCGGTGGCATAGGTCAGGCGCAGGCCCGGATGGCGCGTCATCAGCCCGATCAGACGCGGCATCACCAGATCCGTCAACTCCAGCAGCGAGGTCACGATCAGGTCGCCCTCGATCCGCTCGCCTGCGCCTGCGATCTGCGTGGCCATCTGCGAGAACCGCTCGTCCGCCGCCCCCGCCGCCGCCAGCAGGGTCCGTCCCGCCTCGGTCAGCGCATAGCCGCGCGTGTGGCGCTGGAACAGCCGGGCGCGCAGGGCGGTCTCCAGCGCGTCGATGCGCCGGATGACGGTGGCATGGTGGACGCCCAACTCGGCGGCGGCCCCGCTGACCGTTCCGGTCCGCGCGACCGCAAGGGCCACGCGGATATCATCCCAAGATTCGATTTGCATGTGCATCCCCGCACAAAGACTGCGCGGTTATCACCCTTTCGTTCGCAGGTGCATAGACATAAATGGGGACAAGCCCAGAATTCAGCAATCGGAGCCTGCCATGCACATCCTTCACCTCGACAGCGCCATCACCGCCGATGCCTCGGTCTCGCGTCAGCTGACCGCCGACATCATGGCCCGCCTGACCGCCCAAGGCAGCCCCACCGTCACCTATCGCGACCTGAACGAGGGCGTGCCCGCCATCGACACGACCTGGTTCCAGGCCGTGCGCGTCGGCACCGAGACCCCCACCCCCGCGCAGCAGGACCGCATCGCCACCTCGGACGCGCTGCTGGCCGAGGTTCAGGCGGCGGATGTGCTGGTGATCGGCCTGCCCGTCTACAATTTCGCGATCCCCGCGCAGCTGAAGAACTGGCTGGACCAGATCGCCCGCGCTGGCGTCACCTTCCGCTATACCGCCGACGGCCCCGAGGGCCTGCTGACCGGCAAGCGCGCCATCGTCGCCTATACCGCCGCCGGCACGCCCATGGGCTCGGATCTGGACTATGCCTCGGGCTACCTGCGCCACATGCTGGGCTTCATGGGCATCACCGACGTGACCTTCGTGCCCGCAGACGGCCTGGCCTTCGACCGCGAGGCCGGCATGGCCCGCGCCCAGGCCGTGCTGGACCAGATCGCGGCCTGATCCCTGCACCCTGACCGGGACGGCCCGAGGGTCGTCCCGGTCAGGGCGCAACCCGCGTTGACACGGACCGCCGTTCCGCGTATATCCTTGCCCAATTCCCGGAAGCACCGTCTTCCGGTCCCCGTCCGACACGGGGATCGCCCCCCGTCAGCGCGTTGCGCCCACGGGGGCATCATCGTTTTGGCGCCAGCAGGAGGCCCGGCCATGTTCGAGAACCTTTCCGACCGTTTGGGCGGCGTCTTCGACCGGCTGACCAAGCAGGGCGCCCTGTCCGAGGATGACGTCACCGCCGCCATGCGCGAGGTCCGCGTGGCCCTGCTGGAGGCCGATGTCTCGCTGCCGGTCGCGCGCAACTTCGTCAAGGCGGTCACCGCCAAGGCGACGGGCGCGGCGGTCACCAAATCCGTCAGCCCCGGCCAGCAGGTCGTCAAGATCGTCCATGACGAGCTGATCCGCGTGCTGCAGGGCGAGGACGCCCCCGAGGCGCTGCGCATCGACAACCCGCCCTCGGCCATCCTGATGGTCGGCCTGCAGGGCTCGGGCAAGACCACCACCACCGCGAAACTGGCCCTGCGCCTGAAGGACCGCGAGAAAAAGCGCGTTCTGATGGCGTCTCTCGACACCAACCGCCCCGCCGCGATGGAGCAGCTGGCGATCCTCGGCCAGCAGATCGGCGTCGACACGCTGCCCATCGTCATGGGCCAGACGGCGGTGCAGATCGCGCAGCGCGCCAAGACGCAGGCGTCCCTTGGCGGCTATGACGTGGTGCTGCTGGACACGGCGGGCCGGCTGCATATCGACGAGGCGCTGATGGCGCAGGTCCAGCAGGTCCGCGACATCGCCAGCCCGCGCGAGACGCTGCTGGTCGTCGACGGCCTGACCGGTCAGGATGCCGTCAACGTCGCCACCGAATTCGACGCCAAGGTCGGCGTCACCGGCGTCGTGCTGACGCGCATGGACGGCGACGGGCGCGGCGGCGCGGCGCTGTCGATGCGGGCGGTCACCGGCAAGCCGATCCGCTTCGTAGGTTTGGGCGAAAAGATGGACGCGCTGGAAACCTTCGACGCCGAACGCGTCGCGGGCCGCATCCTGGGCATGGGCGACATCGTGGCCCTGGTCGAGAAGGCGCAGCAGGTGCTGGAGGTCGAGCAGGCCGAGCGCATGATGAAGCGCTTCCAGAAGGGCCTGTTCAACATGAACGACCTGCGCGGCCAGCTGGAACAGATGCAGAAGATGGGCGGCATGCAGTCCGTGATGGGCATGATGCCCGGCATGGCCAAGATGGCCAAGCAGGCCGAATCCGCAGGCTATGACGACAAGGTCGTCCGTCACCAGATCGCGCTGATCAACTCGATGACCAAGCGCGAGCGCGCCAATCCCGACCTCTTGCAGGCCAGCCGCAAGAAGCGCATCGCCGCAGGCGCCGGCATGGAGGTCTCGGACCTCAACAAGCTGCTGAAGATGCAGAAGCAGATGGCCGACACGATGAAGAAGCTGGGCAAGATGGGCAAGGGCGGCATGATGAAGCAGGCCATGCGCGCCATGACCGGCAAGGGCGGCGGGTTGCCCGACATGGACAAT
Source organism: Paracoccus gahaiensis (assembly GCF_005048225.1). Classification (GTDB taxonomy): domain Bacteria; phylum Pseudomonadota; class Alphaproteobacteria; order Rhodobacterales; family Rhodobacteraceae; genus Paracoccus; species Paracoccus gahaiensis. Next base: position 94,533 of record NZ_SUNI01000014.1, on the reverse strand, counting down.
CTCGACCCTGCCAAGATGGCCGAGGCGCAGAAGATGCTCTCGGACCCCAAGGGCCTGGGCGGCCAGCTTGGTCGCGCGGGCCTGCCCGGCGGCCTCGGCGGGCTCTTTGGCAAGAAATGACCCGCCCGACCTCCTCCCTCCTGCCCGCGCGGCAGCCCTGTCCTTTCATCTTGGGGAAAATATCCTCGGGGGTGCGGGGGCAGACAGCCCCCGCTCCGACGCCATCCAAGCGAGACACCCGATGATCCGCCTCGACCCCACCCCCATCCTGACCACCGACCGCCTGACCCTGCGCGCGCCGCAGGGCAGCGACTGGCCGCATTGGCGCAGCTTTCACCATTCCGACCGCGCCCGCTTCATCGGCGGCGGCGCGGATCAGAAGACCGGAACCTCCTGGCGCGCCTTCGGCCATGTCATCGGGCATTGGGCCATGCGCGGTTTCGGAATGTTCGTCTTCACGCTCAAGGGCGACGACACGCCCCTGGGCATGACCGGCCCGTGGTTCCCCGAGGGCTGGCCCGAGGGCGAGCTGGGCTGGACCGCCTGGTCGGGGGCCGCCGAGGGCCGGGGGCTGGTCGCCGAGGCCGCCCGCGCCGCGCGTGGCCATGCCTTCGCGACGCTCGGCTGGACCACGGCGGTCAGCTACATCCACCCCGACAACGCCCGCTCGATCGCGCTGGCCGAACGGCTCGGTGCGATCCGGGACCGGCTGGCCCCGCAGCCCGAGTTCGACACGCCCTGCGTCGTCTACCGCCATCCCGCCCCGGAGGCCGCATGACCGACGCCCCCGCCCGTGCCGCCGATCTGCTGGCCGAACATCGCGCCAGCATCGACCGGCTGGATGCCATCCTGGTCTATACCCTGGCCGAGCGGTTCAAGCACACCCAGTCCGTCGGCCGCCTCAAGGCCCGGCACGACCTTCCGCCGTCCGATCCCTCGCGCGAAGCGCAGCAGATCGAGCGGCTGGAACGCCTCGCGCGCGAGGCCGATCTCGATCCGGCCTTCGCGCGCAAGTTCCTGACCTTCGTGATCGCCGAAGTCATCCGGCATCACGAACAATACCAGTCCTGACCGGACCCCAAAACCCAAGGAGACGACCCCATGTCCATGAAGATCCGCCTTGCCCGTGGTGGCAGCAAGAAACGCCCGCACTATGCCATCGTGGCCTCCGATTCGCGCATGCCCCGCGACGGCCGCTTCATCGAGAAGCTGGGCACCTACAACCCGCTTCTGGCGAAGGACAGCGAAGAGCGCGTCAAGATGGACCTCGAGCGCGTGCAGTACTGGCTGAGCCAGGGCGCGCAGCCGACCGACCGCGTCTCGCGCTTCCTGGAAGCCGCCGGCGTCAAGGACAAGGCCGAGCGCAAGAACATGAAGAAGGCCGAGCCCGGCAAGAAAGCCAAGGCCCGCGCCGACGAGCGTGCCAAGAAGGCCGCAGTTCCCGCCGAAGCCGAGTGATCCCCGCTGGCGGGGGGTCGCCCCCCGCCGGACCCTTTCGCAAAGGTGTGACATGACGGACGACCGCATCTGCGTCGGCGCAATCGCCGGAGCCTTCGGGGTCCATGGCGAGGTGCGGCTGAAAAGCTTCTGCTCGGACCCGGCCGACATCGCGACCTACACGCCGTTGACCTCGGAAGACGGCACGCGCCGGTTCGAGATCTCGCTGACCCGCGAGGTCTCGGGCGCCTTGGGCGCTCGGATCAGGGGCGTCGCCTCCAAGGAGGATGCCGACGCGCTGCGCGGCGTGACCCTCTGGGCACCGCGCGCGGCCCTGCCCTCGCTGCCCGACGATGAATTCTACCATGCCGACCTGATCGGGCTGGATGTCGTCGATACCGGCGGCAAGCCCTTGGGCCGGGTGCGCGCGCTCTACGATCACGGCGCCGGCGACATCATCGAGATCGTGGGCGGCGCCCAGATCCTGATGCTGCCTTTCACCCGCGCCGTTGTGCCCACCGTCGATCTGGCCGCGCGCCGCATCGTGGCGGATCCGCCCGGCTCGGGCGAGGCCGATCCTCCCGGCTCGGGCGAAGAATGACCGATCCGGCCCCCCCGGACGGGCCCCAATCCCCCGCGACGGGCCCGAAGTCCCATGGCCGGCTGTCCATCCGCCCCAGCCTGAAGCCGCGCGAGCTGATGGCCGAGCCGCAGGTCCAAGGCGCCTGGACCGCGCGGATCATCACGCTGTTCCCCGAGGCCTTCCCCGGCATCCTGGGCCTGTCGCTGACCGGCAAGGCGCTGGCGCAGGGGCTGTGGAACCTGCAGACCATCCCGCTGCGCGAGTTCGGCATGGGCAAGCACCGCAATGTCGACGACACGCCGGCGGGGGGCGGCGCGGGGATGGTGATCCGGGCCGACGTGATGGACGCGGCCCTGCGCGAGGCCGGGCGCGGCCAGCCCCTGCCCGTCATCTACATGTCGCCGCGCGGCAGGCCCCTGACCCAAGCCCGGGCCCGCGAACTGGCGGCAGGCCCCGGCGTCACGCTGATCTGCGGCCGCTTCGAGGGGATCGACCAGCGCGTGCTGGACGCCCATCAGGTCGAGGAGGTCAGCATCGGAGATTATGTCCTGACCGGAGGAGAGATCGCCGCTCAGGTCTTGATCGACGCGACGGTCCGGCTTATACCGCGCGTGCTGGGCAATCATGATTCCCTGGCCGAGGAATCCTTTTCCATCGGCAACCGGGGTCTTCTGGAAGCGCCGCAGTTCACCAAGCCCGCCCTCTGGGATGGCCGCGAGATCCCGCCCGTGCTGTTGTCGGGCAATCATGCAGCCATCGCGACATGGCGGTCCGGTGAGGCCGAAGGGCTGACAAAGCAACGCCGCCCCGATCTGTGGCGGGCATATGCGGACACGCATGTGGACCCGGCTAAGGACCGACAGCGCTCGGGCGCATCAGACCAATCGCGGATATACCGCGAGCATGACAAGGAACCCAAGCGATGAACCTGATCGCACAACTCGAAGCCGAGCAGATCGCAGAGCTCGGCAAGACCATCCCCGATTTCCGGGCCGGCGACACGATCCGCGTCGGCTACAAGGTGACCGAGGGCACCCGCACCCGCGTCCAGAACTACGAGGGCGTCTGCATCTCGCGCAAGGGCGGCAGCGGCATCGCGGCCAGCTTCACGGTGCGCAAGATCAGCTTCGGCGAGGGCGTGGAACGCGTCTTCCCGCTGTATGCGACCAACATCGCCGCGATCGAGGTCGTGCGCCGTGGCAAGGTCCGTCGCGCCAAGCTGTACTACCTGCGCGACCGTCGCGGCAAATCCGCCCGCATCGTCGAGAAGACCAATTATCGTCCGCTGTCGGACGCGAAAGCCTGAGCAGAGGTCACGCCATGAAAAAAGAGATTCACCCCGATTATCACCTGATCTCGGTCAAGATGACGGACGGAACGACCTATTCGACGCGCTCCACCTGGGGCGCCGAGGGCGATTCCATGTCGCTGGACATCGATCCGACCTCGCACCCGGCCTGGACCGGCGGCTCGGGCCGCCTGATGGATGCCGGTGGCCGCGTGTCCAAGTTCAAGTCGAAATACGCCGGCCTGGGTTTCTGATCCCTGCCGACATCGACACCGCGAACGCCGTCCTTCGGGGCGGCGTTCCGCATTCGGGGGTCAGGTGAAGAAGGCCAGCACCCGGCGCCGCTCGCCGACGCTCAGCCACAGCGCGATCCCCAGGCAAAGGCCCATGACTACGAGGGCCTTGGTGTCGCCCTCCAGCCCGAACCGGCTGGCGGTGATCATCATCAGGATATGCGAGAAGTAGACGAAGGCCGCCACGCTGGCCAGCCGCTTGCCGTCCCACCCGCCCTGCAGCTGCCGCGCCGCCAGAAACAGCAGCGGCGCCGCCAGCAGCAGCGAGACCATCATGTCGATGCCCCATCCGCCCCCCGCGATGCGGTACCAAATCAGGCTTTCGCCGATGACTGCCAGCAGCGAAAGCCCGGCCAGAGGCAGCGCCAGACGGGTCAGCCGCGCGCCCCAGCCCTGGGCCAGCAGCAGGCCCGTGGCGAAGAACGGAAAGATCGTGAACAGCCCGTTGCGGTAATGGTCCAGCTGCATCTGGACCGCCCCGGACAGCACCAGATATTGCAGCACCAGCCCGACAGCCGCCATCAGCCCGGCCACCACCGCGATCCGCCCCGGCGCCCGCAGCGCCCAGACCAACGCGGCCGAGACCAGAAGCCCCGGCAGGAACCACAGGTGGAAATAGCCGAAGACCAGCGTCTGCAGCACATGGCCGGGCCCCGAGAAATCCGGCCCATAGATCGGCAGATAGATTGCCATCCACAGCAGATACAGGGCCGCGATGCGCCGCAGATAGGCGCCTGCCCGCCCCGAGCGCAGCGGCGACAGGAAGAAGTAGCCCGAAATCAGCGCGAAGACCGGCACTGCCAGCCGATAGAGGCCGTTGAACAGCCCCTGCTTGACCAGCGCCGGGGCGGCCTCGGGAAATCCGGCATGCAGGGCGATGACGCTGAGCGCCAGCAGCAGGCGCAACGGGTCGATGGCGCTGGCGCGCCGGGTCTGGTCGGTCATGAAGGCAGCCTTGATTGTCCAAGCAGCCCAACGGCCTGCACGCAGCCGGGTTCACCCCGGCGCCGTCCGCTTACCAAATAAAGCGCCGCTCTGCCAATCGTCAGGCGGCCGCTGCCCCCGGCTCGACCAGCTCCACGATGTCCAGCATGATGGTGTTCAGCTGGAAGTCCTTGGGCGTATAGACCCGCGCCACCCCCATCTCGGTCAGGCGCCGGGCATCGTCGTCGGGGATGATGCCGCCGACGATCACCGGGATATGGGACAACCCCTCGGCCTGCATCCGTGCCATCAGATCCTCGATCAGCGGCATATGGCTGCCCGACAGGATCGACAGGCCCAAGACATGCGCCTCTTCCTCGCGGGCGCGGCGGACGATGTCCTCGGGGGTCAGGCGGATGCCCTCGTAGGTGATGTCCATGCCGCAATCGCGGGCGCGGAAGGCGATCTGCTCGGCCCCGTTGGAATGGCCGTCCAGCCCGGGCTTGCCCACTAGGAACTTCAGCCGCCGCCCCAGCCGCACGCTGACCGCATCCACGGCCTCGCGGATCTGTTCCAGACCCTCGGTCCGGTTCGACGGGCTGGACGAGACGCCGGTCGGGCCGCGATATTCGCCATGCACCTCGCGCATGACCCCGGCCCATTCGCCCGTCGTGACCCCGGCCCGCGCTGCCGCGATCGAGGCGGGCATGACGTTGCCCCCGGTGCGCGCCGCCTCGCGCAGATCCTCCAGCGCGCGGCGCACCGCCCCGGCATCCCGCGCGTCGCGCCAGGCTTGCAGGCGGTCGATCTGGTCCTGTTCCACCGCCGGATCGACGGTCATGATCCCGCCGTCGCCTGCGGTCAGGGGCGAGGGTTCGGCCTGCTGCCAGCGGTTCACGCCGACGACGATCGTCTCGTTCGTCTCGATCCGGCCAAGCCGGGCGGCATTCGATTCGACCAGCCGCGCCTTCATGTGGTCGATGGCCGCGATCGCCCCGCCCATCTGGTCCAGCAGCGCCAGCTCGTTCCGCGCGCCCTGCTTGAGATCCTCGACCTTGGCGGCGATCACCGGGTTGCCGTCGAACAGGTCGCCATATTCCAGCAGGTCGGTCTCGTAGGCCAGGATCTGCTGCATCCGCAGCGACCATTGCTGGTCCCAGGGGCGCGGCAGGCCAAGCGCCTCGTTCCAGGCGGGCAATTGCACGGCGCGGGCGCGGGCGCTTTTGGACAGCGTCACCGCCAGCATCTCCAGCAGGATGCGATAGACGTTGTTCTCGGGCTGCTGCTCGGTCAGGCCCAGGCTGTTGACCTGCACGCCATAGCGGAAGCGGCGGTATTTCTCGTCGATGATGCCATAGCGGTCGCGGGTGATCTCGTCCCACAGCTCGGTGAAGGCGCGCATCTTGCACAGCTCGGTCACGAAGCGGATGCCGGCATTGACGAAGAAGCTGATGCGCCCGACCATCTCGGGGAAGCTGTCGGCGGGCACCTTGCCCTTCAGGTCGTCCAGCACGGCGATGGCGGTGGCCAGCGCATAGGACAGCTCCTGCTCGGGCGTCGCCCCGGCCTCCTGCAGGTGATAGCTGCAGACGTTCATCGGGTTCCAGCGCGGCAGGTGTTCGCGCGTGTAGGCGGCGACATCGGTGATCATCGCCAGCGATGGCTTGGGCGGGCAGATATAGGTGCCGCGCGACAGGTATTCCTTGATCAGGTCGTTCTGCACCGTGCCCTGAAGCTGGCTGACATCGGCGCCCTGTTCCTCGGCCACGGCGATGTACAGCGACAGCAGCCACGGTGCCGTCGCGTTGATCGTCATCGAGGTGTTCATCCGGTCCAGCGGGATCTGGTCGAACAGCGTGCGCATGTCGCCCAGATGGCAGACGGGCACGCCGACCTTGCCCACCTCGCCCCGGGCCAGAAGGTGGTCGCTGTCATAGCCGGTCTGGGTCGGCAGGTCGAAGGCCACCGACAGGCCGGTCTGCCCCTTGGACAGGTTGGTGCGATAGAGCGCATTCGATTTCGCCGCCGTGGAATGGCCCGCATAGGTGCGGAACAGCCAGGGCTTGTCCTTGTCGGCCATCACGGATCCTCGAAAGATTATGTCCTTGTCGATCTGAATACAGACACATAGCTGCGCCGTCAATTCGCCGCAGCGCGGCACGGATCTGTCTTATACGACATAATATTTCGATTTATCATCTCTTATAGTTGCATTGTTGCTTTGCGAATCGTAGAACGGGGCAAATCGGCGCGGTGATTCCGCACCGCAGCACTGGACAGGAGACGCAGATGGCCCTCGACGCCCCGACCCCGATCGCCCCCTATGACGCACCCGTCAAGGATCTGTATGACGTGGGCGAAATGCCGCCCCTGGGCCATGTCCCCGCGCAGATGCATGCCTGGACGATCCGCCGGGAACGTCACGGCGAACCCGACACCGCGATGCAGCTGGAGGTGGTTGAGACGCCGTCCATCGACAGCAACGAGGTGCTGGTGCTGGTGATGGCCGCGGGGGTCAACTACAACGGCATCTGGGCGGGCCTCGGCCAGCCGATCAGCCCCTTCGACGGGCACGGCGCGGACCATCACATCGCGGGCTCGGATGCCTCTGGGATCGTGTGGGCGGTGGGCGACAAGGTCAAGCGCTGGAAGGTCGGCGACGAGGTCGTGATCCATTGCAACCAGGATGACGGCGACGACGAGCATTGCAACGGCGGCGACCCGATGTTCTCGCCCACGCAGCGGATCTGGGGCTACGAGACGCCGGATGGCAGCTTCGCCCAGTTCACCCGCGTGCAGGCCCAGCAGCTGATGCCCCGCCCCACCCACCTGACCTGGGAGGAATCGGCCTGCTACACCCTGACCCTGGCCACCGCCTATCGCATGCTGTTCGGCCATGAGCCGCATGAGCTGAAGCCCGGCATGAACGTGCTGGTCTGGGGCGCCTCGGGGGGCCTGGGGTCCTATGCCATCCAGCTGATCAACGCGGCGGGCGGCAATGCCATCGGCGTCATCAGCGAAGAGGACAAGCGCGACTTCGTCATGGGCTTGGGCGCGAAAGGTGTCATCAACCGCAAGGAATTCCGCTGCTGGGGCCAGCTGCCCACCGTGAACACCCCCGAATACAAGGAGTGGTTCACCGAGGCGCGCAAGTTCGGCAAGGCCATCTGGGACATCACCGGCAAGGGCAACAATGTCGACATCGTCTTCGAGCATCCGGGCGAGGCGACCTTCCCCGTCTCGACCCTGGTCTGCAAGAAGGGCGGCATGATCGTCATCTGCGCCGGCACCACCGGGTTCAACTGCACCTTCGACGTGCGCTATCTGTGGATGCACCAGAAGCGCGTGCAAGGATCGCATTTCGCGCATCTCAAGCAGGCCAGCGCCGCCAACCAGCTGATGCTGGAACGTCGCCTGGACCCCTGCATGTCCGAGGTCTTTCCCTGGGCCGACATTCCGGCGGCGCATATGAAGATGTACAAGAACCAGCACAAGCCGGGCAACATGTCCGTCCTGGTGCAATCCCCCGTCCCGGGCCTGCGCACCTTCGAGGATGCGCTGGACGCCGGTCGCCGCTGAGGCGCGTCGCATGAGGAGGCCCGGCCCGGGAAGGCCGGGCCTTTTCATCAGGGTTGTTCAGGCCGCGCGCTCGGGCGATCCGGCGGGCTTGCAGCGCCAGCTGGCGATACGCTCTTGCGGGTGGGTCTCGACCCATTTGGCCAGCTGGGTCTGGGCGCCCATCATGCAGCCCATCAGACCGATCTCTTCGGTGAACAGAAGGCTGCGGTCGCGGCAGCTGGCGGGTTCGCTGGACAGGCAGACGACGAAAAGCAGTTCGATCATGGGCAACACCATCCGTTTGCCCTCCCCGTCCGTCATCATCTCATATCCGGCGCGGTCGACCGAATCCTTCCGCAGCCGACGGGGGCCGTCTCCGGCGGGATGCCCACCGGTCGGGCAGATTGCGCGGCCTTTGCGCTGCGCTGCAGCAATTCAGGCCTTGCGCTCGTCCTGGTCCGCATAGCGGCATTTCCACTCGCGGACCTGCACGGTCGGGTGAGTCTCGCTCCATCGGGCCAGTTCGTTCTGGCCCTGCAGCATGCAGGTGAACAGGCCGTTCTGCTCTTCGAACAGCAGGCTGTGGTCTGTGCAGGTCTCGGGGTCGGTCAACAGGCAGGCAACGAAGAACAGTTCGATCATCGCGACATTCCTTCGAGAGCGGCCCGCCGCGCGCGGACATCGGGACACACGCAGGGCGGGCGGGAAAAGTTGCACGGCGCTTTGCCTTGCCGCGCAAGGCAGGCTAAGGGTCGATCATGACACACCCCGCCCCCGCCCCGACCCTTTCGCCCGATCAGGCCGATGCATGGGACGCGCTGACCGAGACATTCAGCGCGGCCGGCATCGACATCATCGCAGAAGAACTGCATCCGCCCCAGTCGGGCAAAGGTCGGGTGATGGCCGTGATCGGCAAGGCCGGCTCCGGCAAGACGTTGATGCTGTCGCAGATCACCAAGGCCCTGCTGGGTGCCGGGGTCGAGCTGATCAGCCCCGATTACGAGGGCCGGCGCCGCAAGGACCGGCGCAGCGTGGCGATCCTGGCGCCCACCAACAAGGCGGCCTTCGTGCTGCGCATGCGCGGCGTGCCCGCGACGACGATCCACCGCATCCTCTATACGCCCCTCTACGATCCGGAATACGAGAAGATCGCCGAATGGCTGACCGGTGCCGGCGAGCGTCCGGTGACCGACGCGCTGCCCGACGCGGCGCTGGACAAGGCCAAGGCCTTCTATGACATCCATGCCTCGATCCCCGGCGCGCTGGCCACGGCGGGGTTGCGCGGGTCGGATTTCATCAAGGGCTGGACGCGGCGCGAGGAAGGGCTGGATGTCGGGCTGGTCGACGAGGCCTCGATGCTGGACGAGAAGCAGTTCGAGGACCTGCGCGAGATCTTTCCGGTGCTGGTCCTGTTCGGGGATCCGGCGCAGCTGGCCCCGGTGGGCCTGTCCGGAGAGATGGTCTTTGACAAGCTGGCCGCCCCGCAGCGCCTGATGCTGAGCCGCATCCACCGGCAGGCCGACGACAGCCCGATTCTGGACCTGGCCCACGCGCTGGCCGACGACCAGCTGGGCTTTCACGCTTTCGAGCGGCTGGTCCGCGAGGCCGCCCGCAAGGACGACCGGGTGGTCTGGGCGGAGCGGGTGGAAAGCGACCTGATGGCCCGCAGCCCGGTGCTGGTCTGGCGCAATGCGACGCGGATCCGGCTGATCCATGCCTTCCGCACCGCCTTCGGCGCGCCGGGCGATGCGCTGCTGCCGGGCGAGCCGCTGGTCTGCGACGGGCTGGAGCTGCCCGTCAAGCATCGCAAGAAGCGCATCGATCTGGAGGCGCGCGGCCTGATCAAGGGCGCGCAGGTCGTCTATCTGGGCCCGGGCCGCAAACCGGGCTTCTCGCGCCTGCATGTGATCGGCGCCGAGGATCCGCGCCTGTCGGCGGCCAGCATCGTCAAGATCGAGATGCCCGATGCCGAGGAGCCCTTCATCCCCTTCGCCGCCCGCATGGGCGCGGCCTTCCTGCACGGGGCGGCGGTGACCATCCACAAGGCGCAGGGCAGCCAATGGCCCGAGGTGCAGGTCTTCGGCCCCGACATCGCCGCCGCCGCCTGGTCGAATCGGTCCGAGGCGGGCGTGCCGCTGTGGAAGCGCCTGACCTATGTGGCGATCACCCGCGCGCAGGAGCGGCTCTACTGGGTGACCAAGTCGCGGTTGGCACGGCCTGCGGGGCCGCTGACGACAGACGATCTGATCGCGCCGGTGGCACCCTTGGCGCTGGATGCCGAAGAAGCGTGAGTCCGGCCAAGGCCGGGGGCTGTCTGCCCCCGGACCCCCGAGGATATTTCCGCCAAGATGAAGGGGCGAGCCGGGCTCAGGTCCGGGCGGGCGGGGACTGGCGCTGGATCGACAGGCGCAGGGCCTCGGTCAGGGCCTCGCGCGGCAGGCCGGTTTCCTGCGAAAGCCGCATGATCCCGAAATGGACGCGGGCGACCTCCTGATAGTAGCGGGCGAAGGTGTAGTTGATCGAGGCGCCGACCACAGCGCCCAGGACCGGGGCGGCCTGGGCGGCCATCTTCTGGCCGAGCGAGATCGACAGCCGGGGCGCGACCTTGCTGATCAGCCCCTGCACGGTCTGGCCGGTGACCGACATGCGCGCGGCCAGAAGCCCCAGATCGGTCGCGTCATCGTCGGCCATCGGCCCTGCGGCGGCGAAGATGCGCAGGCATTCCTGCTGGACCTCGTCGCTGTCCGGGTCGAGCCCGTGTTCGACCGCGATGTCCAGCATGGCGCGCAGCAGCAGCGTCACGGTGAAGGGCAGCTCGACCAGGGCGCCCGCGAAGCCGCCCACGCCCCCCGCCGCACCGCTGACCGTCGAAGCTAGGCGGTTGAACAGGTCGCCCCGGTCGCGGACCACCCGGCGCGACCGGCTGGCCGCTCCGAAGGCGCGCGTCAGGGCCGCGCGGGTGACACCGTCCAGCCGGTTGCGGACGAAGGCGGGCAGGCGCTCGATCAGCCCCTCGGCGCTTGCGCCGATGCGGGCCATCAGTTGCATGCCGGTTCCGGCGGCCTCCAGATGGCGGCGAGCGAGCCGGTCGATCTGCGCATGCAGCAGCGGATCGGTGATCGGCGGCAGGATCAGATGGCGGCTGTCGGTCATGAGGCGGGGTCTTTCGGAGGGTCGACCTGAATACAGGCCGTTCGGTCCGGCGCGGTCGGAACAGGGCGGGGCGGTTCCGGTTCGCGCTGGACCGGTCCAGTCACGTCAACCCAAGCGCCGGGGCGAAGTTCCAGCCCCAGGACGCGATCGGGATTGGTGGGGGGCGGCATCTCGACCCCGTCCAGCCGCTGGAAGCCGAAGCGTGAATAATAGGGCGCGTCGCCCACCAGCAGCACCCGCGCGAACCCCATCGTCCGCGCCCGGGCCAGGCTGTCGCGCATCAGCAACCCGCCCAGGCCCTCGCCCTGCGCGGTGGGATGGACGGCGACCGGACCCAGCAGCAGGATCCGTCGCCCCGCCACCCGCGCGGGCCAGTAGCGGATCGCCGCCATCAGCACGTGTGATGGATCGCGCAGCACCAGGCACAGCCGGGCCACGCGCGGCACCCCGTCGCGCAGACGGTACGAGGACAGCGCCGTCCGCCCCGGCGCGAAGCACAGATCATAGAGCGCCTCGACCTCGGGCGTATCCTCGGGCAGTTCGGGGCAGATCTCGTACATTGCGCCTCCTTGTCGGCGGCGACTTAGCACGGGTTTGCGACAGGCGGAACATTGCGCCGCGCGAAAAGCGGTGGCAGGTTGGCGCCGCAACGCCAAAGGAGGCCGCCCATGTTCTATCGCCCCGAAGCCGGACACGGCCTGCCCCACAATCCCTTCAACGCCATCGTCGCCCCCCGTCCGATCGGCTGGATCTCGACCCGGGGGGCGCAGGGGGACAATCTGGCGCCCTATTCCTTCTTCAATGCGGTCGCCTATGTGCCGCCGCAGGTGATGTTCGCCTCGACCGGGGCCAAGCGCGACCGGCAGGGCACCAAGGACAGCGTCGCCCAGATCATCGAGACCGGGGTGTTCTGCGTCAACATCGCAACCGGCGACCTGCGCGACGCGGTCAACGCCTCGTCGGCGCCCCTGCCGGCGGGGACCAGCGAGTTCGGCGCAGCGGGGATCGAGGCCGCCGGTTGCACGACCATCGACTGCCCGCGCGTGGCCGGGGCGGCAGCGGCGCTGGAATGCCGGATGACGCAGATCGTGCCCCTGGCGGGCGAGGCGAACTTTGCCGTCTTCGGCGTGGTGACGGGGATCCACATGCGTGACGATTGCGTGATCGACGGACGCTTCGATCCGCGCGCGGCGGGCGGCTGGATCGCGCGCTTGGGCTACAAGGATTACGCCACCGTGACCGAGCTGTTCCAGATGGACCGCCCGGAATGAGCCGTAGCGTCAGGGACTATGTCCGCTCCATCCACGATTTCCCGCATGAGGGGATCATCTTTCGCGACGTGACGACGCTGTTCGCCGATGCGCGCGGCTTCCGCATGGCGGTCGACCAGATCTTGCACGCCTATGCGGGCATGCGGATCGACAAGGTCGTGGGGCTGGAGGCGCGGGGCTTCATCCTGGGGGGCGCGGTGGCCCATCAGCTGTCCACCGGCTTCGTGCCGATCCGCAAGAAGGGCAAGCTGCCCGGCACCGTCATCAGCGAAGCCTATACGCTGGAATATGGCGAGGCGATCATGGAGATCCATGACGACGCCCTGCGCCCGGGGGAAAAGGTGCTGATCGTGGACGATCTGCTGGCCACCGGGGGCACGGCGGCGGCCTCGATCAAGCTGTGCCGCAGGCTGGGGGCCGAGGTGATCGGCTGCGCCTTCGTCATCGACCTGCCCGATCTGGGCGGACGGGCAGTGCTGGAGGGCCTGGACATGCCCGTCCACGCGCTCTGCGCATTCGAGGGCGACTAGGCCAGCACCGCGCCGGGGTTCATGATGCCAAGGGGGTCCAGCGCCCCCTTGATGGCGCGCATGGCGGTCAGGCGGGCCGGATCGCCCCACCGGGCCAGATCCGCGACCTTCAGCCGACCCACCCCATGCTCGGCCGAGAACGAACCGCCGCGCGCCATGACCATCTCGTGGATGCCCTGCGACAGGTCGCGGCGGATGTCGTCGTAGTCCTCGCGCTGGCGACCGGCGGCGGGGAACAGATTGTAATGCAGGTTGCCGTCGCCCAGATGGCCGAAGCAGTTCACCCGCATGTCGCCACGCCCGGCTAGCATCGCATCTGCATCCGTGATGAAGCCCGCCACCTGCGACAGCGGCAGGCTGATGTCATGGCTGGCGATCGCGCCGACATGGCGGTTGGCCAGCGGGATATGTTCGCGCAGGGCCCAAAGATCGGCGGCCTGCTGGCCCGATTGCGCGATCACCCCGTCATGGACCAGCCCGGCCTCCAACCCTTGGGTGAACAGCCCCTCCAGCGCGGCATCGGCGGGCAGGCCGGCGGGAAGGCCGACCTCGACCAGCACCAGCCAATCAGGGCGCTCGGCGAAGGGCTGGCGCATGTCGGGGAAGGCCGCGTCCAGGAACCGCAGGCTGATGCCCGAGATCAGCTCGAACGCCGTCACGCCCCCCGACAGGCGCGCCTGCGCCAGGGACAGAAGCTGCAGCGCGGCGGCGGGGCTGTCGACCACCAGCAGCGCCACGCCCTGCTCTGCGGGCACCGGGGCCAGCACCAGCGACGCGGCGGTGATGATGCCCAACGTTCCCTCGGCCCCGATCAGCAAATCGCGAAGGTCGTAGCCTGTATTGTCCTTCCGCAGGCGCTTCAGATCGTGCATCACCTCGCCCGAGGGCAGCACGGCCTCGATCCCCAGGCACAGCGCGCGGGCATTGCCATAGCGCAGGACGTTGACGCCGCCGGCATTGGTCGCCAGAACGCCGCCGATCTGCGCGCTGCCCTGCGAGGCCAGCGACAGCGGGAACTGCCGGTCCACCCCAGCAGCGGCCATGCGCGCGGCCTGCAGGGTGACGCCCGCCTCGGCGATCATCACGCCCTCGTCGGGAAAGACGTCGCGGATCGCGGTCATGCGTTCCAGCGACAGGATCAGCGGCGCGGGGCCCTCCGACATGATCTGGCCGCCGACCAGCCCGGTCCCGCCGCCGCGCGGGACGACCGGCACGCGCGCCGCCGCGCAGGCGCGGATGATGGCGGCGCATTCCTGCACGTCGCGGGGGGCGGCCACCAGCCCTACCTGGCCCGTCAGGCGACCCCTCGGCTCCTCGGTATAGGCGGGGCCGGGATCGCGCAGCACGCCCTGCGGCAGGCGGGCGGCGAGGGCGGCGTCGGCGGGGGTCAGCATGGCTCAGCGCACCTCGGTCTTGCCGCGCCGGTCATGGCGCAGGTTGGCATAGAGGACATGGTTGCGCCAGCGCCCGCCGATCTGCAGATAGCTTTGCGCCACGCCCTCGTATTTGAAGCCCGATTTCTCAAGCACCCCGCGCGAGGCGGCGTTCTCGGGCAGGCAGGCGGCCTCGACCCGGCTGAGATCCAGGCCCGTGAAGGCGTGATGCACCAGAACCCCGATGGCCTCGCGCATGTAGCCCTGCCGGGCGAAGGATTGCCCGATCCAGTAGCCGATGGTGCCCGATTGTGCAGGACCACGCCGGACATTGTCCAGCGTGATCGCCCCGAGCAGCCGCTCGTTGCGGTCCAGCACGAACAGCGGGAAGGCCGTCCCCGCCCGGGCCGAGCGCGCCGCCCAATAGACGCGGTTGGTGAAGCTTTTCCGCGACAGGTGGTCGGGGGACCAGACCGGCTCCCACGGGGTCAGGAAGGCGCGGCTGTCATGGCGCAGCCCGGACCAGGCATTGAAGTCGGAATGCTGGGGCAGGCGCAGCACGATCCGTTCCGCATCCAGCCGGAACGGACGGCGCCGCGCCAGGATCATGCGGCCAGTCTTTCGGCCAAGGCCTCGCGCGAGGGTGCACCCTCGACCGGACCGTAGAGCGCCAGCGCGGGCCGGGCGGTGGCCAGCAGCCGCTCGGCATGGGCGCGCACATCGGCGGCGGTCACGGCGGCGATGCGCTCGGCCACCTCGGCGGGGTCGGGCACCCTGCCCCAGATCGCCAGGCTGCGCGCCATGCGCTCGGCCTGTCCCGAGGGGCTTTCCAGGCCCATCAGCAGGCCCGCGCGGAGCTGAGCTTTCGCGCGGGCGATCTCGGCCTCGGACATGTCCTCGGTCGCGCGCTTGATCTCGTCGATGGTCAGGGTGGCCAGATCGGCCAGATCCTCGGCCCCGGTGCCCGCATAGATGGTCAGCATGCCGGTATCGTCATGGAAACCCGACTGCGCGAAGATCGTGTAGCACAGCCCGCGTTCCTCGCGGATCTTCTGGAACAGCCGGGACGACATGCCGCCCCCAAGCGCCGAGGAGAAGATCTGGGCCGCGTAGAAATCGGGCGCCAGATAGCCCGGCCCCTCCAGCGCCAGCGCGAAATGCGCCTGCTCCAGCGGCTTGACGGTGCGCGTCTCGAGGCCCTGCCAGCGGGCTTCCTCGCGGGCGCCCTGGGGGCGGGGCGCGATATGGCCCAGCACCTTCTCGGCCAGCCGCAGGATGCGGTCGTGATCGACCGCGCCCGCCGCCGCCACGACCATCTGGCCGGGGCCGTAATTCTCGGTCACGAAGCCCGCCAGATCGGCCCGCCCGAAGGCGCTGATGCGTTCGGCGGGGCCCAGGATGGTGCGGCCCATCGGCTGGTCGGGATAGGCGGCCTCTTGCAGCCAGTCGAAGATGATGTCGTCGGGCGTGTCCATCGACTGCCCGATCTCCTGCAGGATCACGCCGCGCTCGACCTCGATCTCGCGCTCCTCGAAGACCGGGTTCAGCACGATGTCGCTGATCACGTCGAAGGCCAGGTCGACATCATCCTCCAGCACGCGCACGTAATAGGCGGTGGCGTCGCGCGAGGTATAGGCGTTGATATAGCCGCCCACATCCTCGATCGCCTCGGCGATCTGCAGGGCGCTGCGGGTGGCAGTGCCCTTGAAGGCCATGTGTTCCAGGAAATGCGCGATGCCGTTCTGGTCGGCGCGCTCGTTGCGGCCGCCCGCACTGACCCAGATGCCCAGGGCCGCCGAATGCAGCCCCGGCATCTGGCGGGTCACGATGCGCAGCCCGTTGGGCAGGGTGGTCAGGCGGAATGTGGGATCTTGGCTCAAATCGTCCTCCGGTCAAGAATCAAGGACTTAAGCGCCTCGGCGTCGTTTTCAATGCGGGTCATGCGTTCGGGCAGGTCGAAGAGGTCCGCCATATGCGGCGGCAGCGCCGGGCGCAGGCCGATGGCGCGCTCGACCGCATCGGGGAACTTGGCCGGATGCGCGGTGGCCAGCGTCACCATCGGCACGCCCGGCTCCAGATGGCGCTCGGCCACGGCGACACCCACGGCGCTGTGCGGGCACAGGATCTCTCCGGTGCGCGCGCGGACCGAGCGGATCGTCTCCAGCGTCTCGTCCTCGCTGACGCGGCCCGAGGCATATTCCTCGCGCAGCGTCTGCAACGCGCCTTGGCTGATGGTGAAGCCGCCTGCCTTCAGCTCGTCCATCAGCTGCCGGATCGCGCCCGCATCGCCCCCATAGGCCAGATACAGCGCGCGTTCGAAATTCGAGCTGACCTGGATGTCCATCGAGGGGCTGATCGAGGGCTCGACCTCGCCGGTGCGGTACTCGCCCTGCGTCAGCGCGCGGTAAAGGATGTCGTTCTGGTTGGTGGCCACGATCAGGCGGCGGATCGGCAGGCCCATGCGGCGCGCGATGGAGCCCGCCAGGATGTCGCCGAAATTGCCGGTCGGCACGCAGAAATCCGTGGGCCGCATCCCAAGCGAGGCGGTTGCGGTGAAGTAATAGACGATCTGCGCCATGACGCGGGCCCAGTTGATGCTGTTCACGCCCGCCAGCCCGACCGTGTCGCGGAAGGCGTGGTCGTTGAACAGATCCTTGAGCCGCGCCTGGCAATCGTCGAAATGCCCGGTCACGGCAAGCGCATGGACATTGGCGGCCGGCGGCGTGGTCATCTGGCGGCGCTGCACCTCGCTGACGCGGCCATGCGGATACATGATGAAGACGTCCACGTTGTCGATGCCCCGGAACGCCTCGATCGCCGCCGAGCCGGTATCGCCCGAGGTCGCGCCCACGATGGTCACGCGGTCGCCGGACCGCGTCAGCGCGATCTGGAACAGCTGCGCGATCAGCTGCATCGCGAAATCCTTGAAGGCCAGCGTGGGGCCGTGGAACAGCTCCAGCAGGTGATGGCCGGGGGCCAGCTGCACCAAGGGCGCGCGGGCGTCATGGGCGATGCGGGCATAGGCCCGCTCAACGGCGCCGCGCAGTTCCGCGTCCGTGAAGCTGTCGCCGGTGAAGGGGCGGATGACGCGGAAGGCGACCTCCTCGTAGGGAAGGCCATCAAGGCGGTCCAGGCCCTCGATCACCGGGATCGTCTCGGGCAGATACAGGCCCCCGTCGCGTGCCAGCCCCGACAGCATGGCCTGTTCAAAATCCAGTACCGGGGCCTGGCCCCGCGTCGAGACGTAACGCATCGGAATTCCTTCAGTAGCTGCGCTGCCTGATACGCCAGATCAGCGCCAGTGTCATCACCGCCCAGGTGGCCGCGATCAGGAACCACTGGAAGGCATAGGACAGGTGATTGTTGGGGATGCCCTCGATGGCGACCGGGATCGGCTCGGCCCCCTGCGCGTCCCCGGTGACGTAGCTGGCGACGACCAGCACCGGCAGCGTGTCCAGCGCCAGCGCCATGGCCTCGACATCGCGGGCGAACCAGATGTTCTCGTCCAGGTTCGGCGCGGGGGTGGACGAGCTGGCATCCTGCGGCCAGTGCAGGTTGCCGGTCACCTGCAGCCGCACCGGGGGCCGCTCGCTGTGCCGCGCCTCCTGCGGCACGAAGCCCCGGTCCAGCAGGATCGCCCGCCCGTCATCGGTGATGAAGCGCGAGACGATCTGATAACCCGCGCCCTGCTCGCGGGTGTGGGACAGCACGTCGATCTCGGCCCCGGTGGTGGTGCCGGTGACGGTGACCGGCAGATATTTCATCGACGGGTCGATCTCGGCGGGCAGCGGCACCGGCTCGGCCTGGATGCCGGCGGTGATCTGGTCCAGCATCCCCTCCTTCCAGTCGCGCCGCTCCAGCTGCCACAGGCCCAGCTGGATCAGTGCGGCGCAGCCGACGATGCCGAGGATCAGGGGGAACAGATAGCGGCGCATGGACGGGCTCCGGGCAGCAGAGACAACGAAAAACGCGCGGAGGAGGTCCCCCGCGCGTCCCGATCAGCGAAAGGCGGGATCAGCTTCCCCAGACATAGATCACGGCGAAGAGCACCAGCCAGATCACGTCGACGAAGTGCCAGTACCAGGCGGCGGCCTCGAAGCCCAGATGCTGGTCCTTGGTCATCTGGCCGCGCTGGAAGCGCAGCAGGCAGACCGCCAGGAAGATCGTGCCGATGACCACGTGCAGACCGTGGAAGCCCGTCGCGATGTAGAAGGCCGAGGCATAGGCCGTGTCCGCCAGGCCAAAGGCCGCGTGGCTGTATTCATAGGCTTGCATGCCGGTGAAGATGATCCCCAGGATCACCGCGATGGCCAGACCGTTGATGGCGACCTTGCGGTCCCCCTCGTGGACCCAGGCATGGTGCGCCCAGGTGACCGCGACGCCCGACAGAAGCAGGATCAGCGTGTTGATGAAGGGCAGATGCCAGGGGTCGAAGGTCTCGATGCCGTCGGGCGGCCAGACGCCATCGGTGATGGGGCTGTTCTCGCTCATCGGATACATCGCGTGCTTGATGAAGTTCCAGAACAGCGTGACGAACAGCATCGCCTCGGACATCACGAAGAGGATGAAGCCGTATTGCAGGCCAAGCCGCACCACCGGGGTGTGGTCGCCCGATTCGGCCTCGCGCACCATGTCCGCCCACCAGGCGAAGGCGACATAGCAGGTCGCGATCAGGCCGATGGCGAACATCCACGGGCCGGTGATCGGGGCGCCCATCACGGTGACCTCTCCGGTCATCCAGGCGGTGGCGCCGAACAGCATGACGAAGACCGCCACGGCGGTGAGGAACGGCCAGACCGAGGCCGGAAGAATGTGGTAGTCGTGGTTCTTTGCATGCGCCATGGCGGATTCCCGTCGGCTCCCTCGGTTTCGTCTCAGTTGATGGTGTCGGCCGGGCCGGTGTCAAGCGCCGCACGACGCGGCTCGGTCAGGTGAAAGGTGTAGGACAGCGTGATGTCGCGGATATGGCTGGCATCGTGGTCCTTGACCAGGTCGGGATCGACAAAGAAGCTGACGGGCATTTCCATGCTTTCGCCGGGCTGCAGGGTCTGTTCGGTGAAGCAGAAACATTCGACCTTGATGAAGTAATAGCCCGTCACCTCGGGGGCGACGTTGTAGCTGGCCGTGCCGGTCAGGGGCCGGTCCGAGGTGTTCGTCGCCTCGTAGAAGGCCAGCCCGCTCTCGCCGATCTTCAGGTCCATGCGGGTCTGCATGGGCCGGAAAGTCCAGTCGAGGTTCGAATCGGTGTTCGCGTCGAAGCGCACCGTCACGATCTCGTCCAGCACCTCCTCGGACAGGCTCTGCGAGACCTGCGTGGTGCCGCCGAAGCCGGTGACCTTGCAGAACCAGTTGTAGAAGGGCACCGCCGCCCAGGCCAGTGCGCCCATGGTCACGACCACACCCACCAGCATGGCAACGGTGCGGCCCTCGGGGCTGAGACGTTTCATTGCGGATCCTCCTGCGGGATGGTGCGGGGCGCCACGGGCTCGACCGGGGTCATCGAGACGCGGGGCTGGTGGTCATAGGCCTCCAGCAGGCCGCCCTGCTGCACCTTGACGACCGTCAGCCCGAAGACCAGCGCGACGAAGCCGATCAGCACCACCCCCAGCCCCACGTTGCGGGACCGGCGACGGCCATGAATTTCGTGTTCGGTCTTGAGTGCCATCACCAGCCTCCGATCCAGCTTTGCACCAGAAGTGCCAGGAAATGCAGGAATAGGTAATAGAGCGACAGCTTGAACACCTGCCTCTCGACCGCGTAGCCATCGGCCACGGCCTGCTCCTCGGACCGGCGCAGGATCCTCCAGCCGCCATGGATGAAGGCCGCATTCAGCACCACCGCCACCGCCATGTACAGGGGCCCGCCGATCGAGGTCAGCCCCAGCCACAACGCGAAGGGCGCCAGCACCAGCGTATAGGCGAAGATGTGGCGGCGGGTGACCGGACGACCATGGGTCACGGTCAGCATCGGCACGCCGGCCTTGTGGTAGTCTTCCTTCATGAACAGCGCCAGCGCCCAGAAATGGGGCGGGGTCCAGAAGAAGACCAGCGCGAACATCAGCAGCGATTCCAGCGTGATGCCGCCGGTGGCGCAGGCCCATCCGATCATCGGGGGAAAGGCGCCCGCCGCCCCGCCGATGACGATGTTCTGCGGTGTCCAGCGCTTGAGCCAGACGGTATAGACCACCGCATAGAAGAAGATGGTGAAGGCTAGGAAGCCGGCCGCGAACCAGTTCGCGACCAGCCCCAGCATCATCACCGAGAGGACCGACAGCACCAGCCCCAGGCCAAGCGCCTCGCCGCCCTCGACCCGGCCCGAGGGGATCGGGCGCGATTGGGTGCGGTTCATCACCGCATCGATGTCGCGGTCGTACCACATGTTCAGCGCACCCGAGGCTCCGCCGCCAAGCGCGATGAACAGGACCGAGCAGAAGGCGATGAAGGGATGCACGTCGATGGGGGCCACGAACAGACCGACAAAGGCCGTGAAGACGACCAGCGACATCACCCGGGGCTTCAGCAGGGCGACATAGTCGCCGAACTGGGCCTCGGGGGCGGTCTCGTATGCATTGATATCGGTCATCGCGCCTGCAATCCTGGTTCCTTGGCCCTGCCGGCAGAATGCCGGAAGGGCCACTGGTCGGGGTCAGTCCACGCGGGCCAGATCGACCCGGGCATCGGCATCAAGGCTGGCGGTCGGCGCGGGCTCATCGCCCAGGGTGCCGCCCTGCTCGGCCACCCAGGCCGCGAAGACCTCGGGGCTGACCGCCTTCACGACGATGGGCATATAGGCATGGTTGATGCCGCACAGTTCGCTGCACTGGCCGAAATAGACGCCTTCCTGCTCGACATTGAACCAGGCTTGGGCGATGCGGCCCGGGACGGCGTCCTGCTTCACGGCGAAGGCCGGGATGGTCCAGGAATGGATCACGTCGCTGGCGGTCACCTGCAGCAGCACCGTCTGGCCCACGGGCACCACCACGGCGGTGTCGGTCGCCAGCAGGTATTCGTCGGGGGCATAGCCGAACTCGGCCAGCTCGTCCTCGGGCAGCATCAGCGAATCGAAGGCGATGCCGTTCTCGGGATATTCATAGGACCAGTACCACTGGTGCCCGGTCGTCTTGATGACCAGATCCGGGCTGTCGGGCATTTCCTGGCTGCGGAACAGGATCGGCAGCGAGAAGGCCCCGATGGCCACCAGGATCAGCACCGGGACCAGCGTCCAGCCGATCTCCAGCGTGGTGTTGTGGGTGAACTTGGCCGGCACCGGGTTGGACCGGCTGTTGAACCGCACGATGACATACAGAAGCAGCAGGCAGACCACCGCGGTCACGAAGGCGATGATGATCAGCACGAACTGATCCAGCCATTGCTGGTCGCGCGCCAGCTCGGTCGAGGCGGGCTGGAACCCCATCCCGCCGGCGATCGGCTTGCCGATCGTGGGCAGATCGCCCAGAACATCCTGCGCCGCCGCCGCCCCGGCCAGCATGCCCGCAGTTGCGAACCCTGTCGCTGCCGCGAATGCACGGCCCATCATCGCTCTTGCCATCATTCCATCCCGTTGCAGTGGCTCGGCCTCACGGGCCGCAGGGACCGCCGGGAGGCTGCCCCTTTTCCTTTCACAGTGTCCGTTCTATGACCATATCTGGCCCGCACGGGCAAGGCTTACCTACATCATTCGCGACCGGGAAGGGAACGCGACCCCCTGCCGCGCCTGCCCCGGGGCCGATCGCCCCCCGCCCCTCACCGTCAGGAGACCCGCATGAGCCGTCCGCCCTTCGATCCCTTCTCGGCCGATCTGGACCGCGACCGCGCCCTCAAGGTCCTCATCGGCGCCGTCGACGGCGCCGATGACGGAGAACTGTTCCTGGAACGCAGCCAGCACGAGCAGCTGGTCTTCGATGACGGGCGGCTGCGCAATTCCAGCTTCATGGCCGGGCGCGGCTTCGGCCTGCGCGCGGTCCTGGGCGAGGTGACCGGCTATGCCCATTCGACCGAGATCTCGGAACCCGCGTTGCGCCGCGCGGCCGAGACGGCGCGTCTGGCCGTGGGCCGGGGCGGCGGCACGGCGGCCCTGCCGCCCTCGATGCAGCCGGTGGCGCTCTATCCCGCGATCGACCCGGCCTCGGACATTCCCACCGCGCGGCGCATCGCGCTGCTGCGCGAGATCGACGCCTATGCCCGGGCGCTGGATCCGCGCGTGGTGCAGGTCACCGTCTCGATGGGCAGCAGCATCCAGGAGGTCGCGATCCTGCGCCCCGAGGGCGGGCTGGCCACCGACATCCGCCCCATGGCGCGGCTGAGTGTCGCGGTCATCCTGGAGAACAACGACCGCCGCGAGACCGGCGGCGCCGGCGGCGGCGGGCGCCATGCGCTGGAGCCGCTGATGGCGCCGGAGCATTGGCAGGCCCTGGTCCACGAGGCCGTCCGCATCGCCGAGGTGAACCTGCGCTCGGTCCCCGCGCCGGCCGGGGTGATGGATGTGGTCCTGGGCCCGGGCTGGCCCGGCATCCTGCTGCACGAGGCCGTGGGCCACGGGCTGGAGGGCGATTTCAACCGCAAGAAGGCCTCGGCCTTCGCGGGGCTGCTGGGCCAGCGCGTCGCGGCCCCCGGTGTCACCGTGATCGACGACGGCACGATCGAGGGGCGGCGCGGCAGCATCAACATCGACGACGAGGGCACGCCCCCCGCCCGCAACGTGCTGATCGAGGACGGCATCCTGACGGGCTATATGCAGGACCGCCAGAACGCGCGGCTGATGGGCGTCGCGCCCACCGGCAACGGCCGGCGCGAAAGCTTCGCCCATGTGCCGATGCCGCGCATGACCAACACCTACATGCCGGGTGGCGATGCCGATCCGGCGGCGATCCTGGCCGACCTGCGCGACGGCATCTATGCGGTGGGTTTCGGCGGCGGGCAGGTGGACATCACCAACGGCAAGTTCGTCTTCTCCTGCACCGAGGCCTATCGGGTGAAGAACGGCGTGGTCGGCGAGCCGATTCGCGGCGCCACCCTGATCGGCGACGGCGCCACGGCCCTGCAGAAGGTCCGCGCCATCGGCAACGACATGGCGCTGGATCCCGGCATCGGCAATTGCGGCAAGCAGGGGCAATGGGTTCCCGTGGGCGTGGGCCAGCCCACGCTGATGATCGGCGGGCTGACGGTGGGCGGCTCGGCCGCCTGACGCGGCCCCCGGTGGCGCGCTTGGGTCCGCACCGCTAACCGGTTGTTAACCCCTACGGAGTATCCCTGATGCCAGATCGCGGACGGAGGCATCATGGATACCGGACTGACCCCAGCCAATACCCCCCGCCCGCCGGTCGCGAGCCCCGGATCTGGCCGCATCACGGGCGATGATGATCTGACCGTGCTGCGGCTGATCCGCTCGCGCCGGGTCGGGCCCGCAACCTTCCACCGGCTGATCGCGGAACATGGCTCGGCCCGGGCGGCACTGGCCGCGCTTCCGGGCATCGCCGCCCAGGCCGGCATCACCGATTACGGCTGCTGCCCCGAAGGAGTCGCCAGTGCCGAACTGGCCGCCGGGCGCCGCGTGGGGGCGCGGCTGCTGCGCTGCGATGATCCCGCCTATCCCCCGGCCCTGCGCCAGATCGAGGGCGCCCCCCCGGTCCTCTGGCTGCGCGGGGATCCCTCCTGGCTGTCGCGCGACATCATCGCGGTCATCGGCGCGCGCAATGCCTCGTCCCTGGGGATGCGCATGGCGCGTGGCATGGCGGCGGGCCTGGGCGAGGCGGGCCTGGCCGTCGTGGCGGGACTGGCGCGCGGCATCGATGCCGCCGCCCATGACGCGGCCCTGCCCACCGGCACCATCGCGGTGATGGCGGGCGGCGTCGACGTGATCTATCCGGCGGAAAACGCCGTCCTGGCTGCGCAGATCGCCGAACGCGGCGTCCTTTTGTCCGAACAGCCGCCGGGCACCGAACCCGCCGCCCGGCATTTCCCCACCCGCAACCGCATCGTCTCGGGCCTCTCGCAGGCGGTGGTGGTGATCGAGGCCGCGCAGCGCTCGGGCACGCTGATCACGGCGCGCAACGCGCTGGACCAGGGGCGCGAGGTGATGGCCGTGCCCGGGCACCCGATGGATGCCCGCGCCGCCGGCTGCAACGCCCTGATCCGCGACGGCGCCACCCTCGTGCGCAGTGCTGCCGATGTGGTCGATGCGCTGGCGAATCTGCGTCCCGCCGCCGCAGCCGGGGACCGGCCGCCCGCCGCGGCCAGACCTGCCGCCCTGCCGCCGCTGCGTTCCGCAGCCCCCCCACCGCGGCGTCCCGCCGCCCCGCTGTCCCGCGACGGCGGCGGCCCGATCCATCTGGAAAGCCGCATCCTATCGCGCCTCACCCCCTCACCCACCGAGGAGAACGACCTGATCCGCGACCTGGGCGTGCCGGCCGCCACCGCCAATGCGGTGATCCTCTCGCTGGAGCTGCAGGGCCGCGTCACCCGCCTGGCCGGGGGCCGCCTCGCCCTCTCGTGATCCTGCGGCGGTCCGGAAATATCCCGGGGGAGTCGCGCCCTGCGCGACGGGGGCAGCGCCCCCTGCCCCGCCTCCCGACATTATCCCGGGACATCACCCCCCGTTGACACGGCGCGCCTCGGCACCCATCTTGCCGCCCCATTGCATCTGTCCGAGGTCAACATGCCCGTCGTCGTCGTCGAATCCCCGGCCAAGGCCAAGACCATCGAGAAATATCTCGGCGGCGACTACCGGGTCCTGGCCAGTTTCGGGCATGTCCGCGACCTGCCCCCCAAGGATGGCAGCGTCGATCCCGACCAGGATTTCGACATGAAATGGGAGGTGGCGGCCGACAGCCGCAAGCATCTCAAGGCGATCAAGGACGCGCTCAAGGACGACCAGACCCTGATCCTGGCCACCGACCCCGATCGCGAGGGCGAGGCGATCAGCTGGCATCTGCTAGCGGCCCTGCAGACCTCGCTCAAGAAGGGCGCGGCCGTCAGCCGCGTGACCTTCAACGCGATCACCAAGACCGCCGTGACCGAGGCGATGGCCCGGCCCCGCCAGATCGACCAGCCGCTGGTCGACGCCTATCTGGCGCGCCGCGCGCTGGATTACCTGGTGGGCTTCAAGCTGTCGCCGGTCCTGTGGCGCAAGCTGCCCGGCGCCAAGTCGGCGGGCCGCGTGCAATCCGTCTGCCTGCGCCTGATCGTCGACCGCGAGATGGAGATCGAGGCCTTCAAGGCCCGTGAATACTGGTCGGTCCATGCCCGCCTCGCCACTCCGGGCGGAGAGGAATACGACGCGACGCTGGTCTCGTTGGCCGGCAAGCGGCTGGACCGCTTCGATCTGGCCACCGCCGAACAGGCGGCGATGGCGCTCAGCGCGGTGGCCAGCCGCGATCTGAAGGTCGCCTCGGTCGCGGCCAAGCCCGCCAGCCGCAATCCCTGGCCGCCCTTCATGACCTCGACCCTGCAGCAGGAGGCCAGCCGCAAGATGGGCATGGGCGCCAAGGCCTGCATGTCTGCGGCGCAGCGGCTCTACGAGGCCGGGCTGATCACCTATATGCGGACCGACGGCATCGACATGGCGCCCGAGGCGGTGATGGCCGCCCGCGACGCGATCAAGGCCAAGTTCGGCGAGAAATACCTGCCGAAATCGCCGCGCATGTACAAGAACAAAGCCAAGAACGCGCAGGAAGCGCATGAATGCATCCGGCCGACCGACATGATGATGTCGCCCGACCGGCTGACGCTGTCGGCCGACGATCAGCGCAAGCTCTATGACCTGATCTGGAAGCGCACCATCGCCAGCCAGATGGAGGCCGCCCGGATGGAGCGCACCACGGTCGAGATCGCCAGCCCCGACGCCCAGGTCGGCCTGCGCGCCACCGGCCAGGTGATGCTGTTCGACGGCTTCCTGCGGGTCTATGACCAGGGCCGCGACGACGACGATGGCGAGGACAGCGCCCGCCTGCCGGCGATCACCGAGGGCGAGGCCGCCACGCTGGTCGCCGCCGCCTTCGACGACGAGTTCGCCCGCGCCCGCGACAAGGGCGGCGATGCGACCCCTGCGCCCCAGGGCCAGCGCGGGGCGCCGGGGCTTCTGGTCAACGACAAGGCCCAGGCCGCCGCGCGCCAGCATTTCACCCAGCCCCCACCGCGCTTCACCGAAGCGACGCTGGTCAAGCGCATGGAAGAATTGGGCATCGGCCGCCCCTCGACCTATGCCAGCATCGTGACCACGATCCAGGACCGCGACTATGTCCGCAAGGACAAGAACCGGCTGATCCCCGAGGACAAGGGCCGCTTGGTCACGACGTTCCTGATCAAGTATTTCCCACGCTATGTCAGTCACGACTTCACCGCCAATCTGGAAAACGAGCTGGACGAGATCAGCGCGGGCGACCTGATGTGGCGCGAGGTGCTGGGGCGGTTCTGGAAGGACTTCTCGAAGGCGCTGGAGGGCACCACCGAGCTGCGCATCACCGAGGTGCTGGAGGCGATCGACGAGGCCCTGGCCCCGCATCTCTACCCGCCCCGTGCGGATGGCGGCGATCCCCGGATCTGTCCGCTGTGCAATGCGGGCCGGCTGAACCTCAAGACGGCGCGGTCGGGCGGGGCCTTCATCGGTTGCACGAACTATCCCGACTGCCGCTATACCCGCCCCCTTTCGGCCCCCGATGGCGAGGAGCCGGTGGGCGACCGGGTCCTGGGCGAGGATGCGGGCGACCAGATCAGCCTCAAGACCGGGCGCTTCGGCCCCTATGTCCAGCGCGGCGAGGCCAGCGAAGAGGTGCCCAAGCCGCCCCGGTCCTCGATCCCCAAGGGCTGGGATGCGGGCAAGCTGGATCTGGACCAGGCCGTGCAGCTTCTGGCCCTGCCTCGCCCGATCGGCCCCCATCCCGAGGATGGCGTGCTGATCAAGGCCGGGATCGGGCGCTTCGGCCCCTATGTGAAGCATGGCGCGAAATATGCCAATATCGCGGATGTGGACGAGGTCTTCACCATCGGCATGAACCGTGCAGTCGAGGTTCTGGCCGCCAAGCAGATCCGTGGCGGACGGGGAGCCGCCGCCGCGCCCCTGCGCGAGATGGGCGAGCATCCCGATGGCGGGCCGATCCAGGTGATGGGCGGAAAATACGGGCCTTACGTGAAATGGGCCAAGGTGAATGCCACCCTGCCCCGCGACGTGACGCCCGAGGATCTGACCGTCGATCAGGCGCTGGAGTTGATCGCCGCCAAGGCCGCGAAATCCCCAGGCAAGAGCGCGAAGAAGCCGGCCGCAAAAAAACCGGCCGCGGCGGCCAAGAAGCCTGCCACCAAGAAGGCTGCACCCAAAGCGGCGACCAAGAAACCCGCCGCCAAGAAACCGGCGGCGAAGCGGGCTTCGGCCAAGGCGCCCGCGCCCGATGCATCGGGCGACGATCTGATCGACGAGAGCTGAGCAGGACCCCCTGCGATTGACAGCGCGGGGGCTGCAGGCGACAACTTGGGCCGACAGAGTGATCCGAGGGACGGGAGGACCGATGAAGAAGGTCTATGGAACGGCGGGCGAGGCCCTGGAGGGGCTCTTGCAGGACGGGATGTTCATCGCGGCAGGAGGGTTCGGCCTCTGCGGCATCCCCGAGCTGCTGATCGATGCGCTGGTCGAGAGCGGCGTGAAGGATCTGACCATCGCCAGCAACAATTGCGGCGTGGATGGGTTCGGTCTGGGCAAGCTGCTGGACACGCGCCAGATCCGCAAGATGCTGAGCAGCTATGTCGGCGAGAACGCCGAATTCATGCGCCAGTACCTGTCGGGCGAGCTGGAGCTGGAGTTCAACCCCCAAGGCACCCTGGCCGAGCGCATGCGCGCCGGCGGCAGCGGCATCCCCGGCTTCTACACCAAGACCGGCGTCGGCACCGTCATCGCCGAGGGCAAGGAGGTCAAGAATTTCGACGGCCAGGATTACATCCTGGAGCGCGGAATCGTGGCCGACCTGTCTATCGTGAAGGCCTGGAAAGCCGACGACACCGGCAACCTGGTGTTCCGCAAGACGGCGCGCAACTTCAACCCTCCAGCGGCGATGTGCGGCCGGGTCTGCGTGGCCGAGGTCGAGGAGATCGTCCCGCGCGGCAGCCTCGACCCCGACATGATCCACCTGCCCGGCATCTATGTGCACCGGATCGTCCAAGGGGTGCAGGAGAAGCGCATCGAGAAAGTCACCACCCGCCCGCGTGAGGAGGCCTGAACCATGCCCTGGGACCGCAACCAGATGGCCGCCCGCGCGGCCGAGGAACTTGAAGACGGCTGGTACGTGAACCTTGGCATCGGCATCCCGACGCTGGTGGCCAATTATGTCGGCGACAAGGACATCACGCTGCAGTCGGAAAACGGCATGCTGGGCATGGGCCCCTTCCCCTATGAGGGCGACGAGGATCCCGACCTGATCAATGCCGGCAAGCAGACCATCACCGAACTGTCCCGCACCTCGTATTTCGACAGCGCCACCAGCTTCGGGATGATCCGGGGCGGCAAGATCGCCGCCGCGATCCTGGGCGCCATGGAGGTGGCCGAGAACGGCGATCTGGCCAACTGGATGATCCCCGGCAAGCTGGTCAAGGGCATGGGCGGCGCGATGGATCTGGTCGCGGGCGTCGGCCGGGTGATCGTGGTCATGGACCACACCAACAAGGCAGGCGAGTCGAAGATCCTGCGCGAATGCACCCTGCCCCTGACGGGCAAGGCGGTTGTCGACCGGATCATCACCAATCTGGGTGTGCTGGACGTGGTGCCGGGGGGCCTGAGGATCGTGGAGCTGGCCGAGGGCGTCACCGAGGACGAATTGCGCGCGGCGACCGAGGCCACGCTGGTCTGAGGAACGCGCCATGAGGATGGGGTCGGCGGGGGGCCTTGCCCCCCGTCGTCGTTCCGACGACTCCCCCTAGGATATTTGTGCCAAGATGAAAGGGCAGGCGGATGGATGCAGCGGCGATCGAGGCGATGTTCACGAGCTCTGATGGCAGGTTTCTCTGTGCCCGGTGGGGGCGTCCGGTGGCGCCGGTGATCTTCGGGCTGGCCGAGGAGAGCTTGGACGTCTTTCGCGGAGCGTTGCGGGCGGGCTATGCCCATGCGCGCCATCCCCTCGCCGAGACCGATCCCGAGATGGGCGCCAATCTGATGCTGTTCTTCGTGCAGGACTGGGCCGAGCTGGAGGGCGTGCCGGATCTGGACCGGCTGACCGGGGTGCCCGGCCTGCCCGAGCGGCTGGCGCGGGAGGGGGCGGATCATTACCGGCTGTTCCGCTTTGACCCCGAGGGCGGGATCCGCGCCTGCCTGATGTTCCTGAACATGGGTGGAGCCTTGGGAGGCGCCCATCCGGGGGGGCTGGCGGAGCGGGTGACGATGCAGTCCATGCTGACCTTCGCGACCGAGATCGCGCCCTCGGCAGCGCTGGCGGGGGTGATCCGGGCGGCCTATGATCCGGTGCTGCCGGTGGCCACGACCCAGCCCGCGCATGCGCTGCGGCTGGCGGCGCGGATGGCGAGCTAGGGGGTCAGGCCCTCGGGATCGGGCAGACCGTTCGCGCGGGCCGTGGCGGTCAGGGTATTGGCCAGAAGGCAGGCGATGGTCATCGGCCCGACGCCGCCCGGCACCGGGGTCAGGGCGCCCGCGACCTGCAGGGCCGAGGCGCGATCGACATCGCCCACCAGCCCGGCCTCGGTGCGGTTGATGCCCACGTCGATCACCGTGGCGCCCGGGCGGATCCAGTCTCCGGTGACGAAGTTCGGGCGTCCCACGGCGGCCACCAGGATGTCGGCGCGGCGGCAGAGATCGGGCAGGTCCGACGTGCGCGAATGCGCGATGGTCACCGTCGCGCTGTCGCGCAGCAGCAGCTGGGCCATCGGCTTGCCGACGATGTTGCTGCGCCCGATCACCACCGCGTTGAGGCCCGCCAGGCTGCCCAGATGGTCGCGCAGCAGCATCAGGCAGCCAAGCGGCGTGCAGGGCACCATCGCCTTCTGTCCGGTCGCCAGACGGCCGACATTGAGGATGTGGAAGCCGTCGACGTCCTTCTCGGGCGCGATCGCATTGATGACCGCCGCCTCGTCCAGGCCCGCGGGCAGAGGCAACTGCACCAGGATCCCGTTCACCGCCGGATCGGCATTCAGCTGCGCGATCAGCGCCAGCAGCGCGTCCTGCGGCGTGTCGGCGGGCAGGCGATGTTCGAAGGAGGCCATGCCGACCTCGCGCGTCATGCGGCCCTTGGAGCGGACATAGACCTGGCTGGCGGGGTCCTCGCCCAGAAGGACCACGGCCAGGCCCGGGGTGATGCCCTGAGTCGCCAGCTTTGCCACATGGGCGGCGATGCGGGCGCGCAGCCGGGCCGCGAAGGCCGTGCCGTCGATGATCTGGGCAGTCATGGGCGATCCTTGTGCAACTGGCGCTCTTCCTGGGCGATGGCCGCCTCGATCAGCAGGCGCCAGATCCGGTCGTAGAGGTCGGGATCCAAGCCATGGCCCTGGGCATGGGCGCGGACATTGGCCACGACCTCCTCGACCCGGGCGTCGATCCGGGCGGGCATCCCGTTTCCGGACTTGATCTGCGCGGCACGGTCGATCAGCGCATGGCGTTCGGCCATCAGCGCCATCAGCCGGGCATCCAGCGCGTCGATCTCGACGCGCAGGGTGGCCATGTCGGGTATGTCCTGGATCCGTGTCATCGTTCCCGTCCCATGCACCGGGAGGACGGAAATCGCAACCCCGTGCCTAGGCCAGCGGGGCCCCGGCCAGACGGGTGCGCAATTGCCGCATCGAGTCGTGAAGCTTTTCCGCCTCACGGGCGCTGAGGCCGGTCGCGTCGCGGATGCTGGCCAGCACCTGATCCGACTGACCCTCAAGCTGGGCGCCCTTTTCGGTCAACGAAACGATCACCCGGCGTTCATCGCGCGAATCGCGGCGACGGGTGACCAGTTCGGCCCCCTCGAGCCGCTTGATCAGGGGCGTCAGGGTGCTGCTGTCCAGACCCAGCTGATCGCCGATCGCGCCAACGCTGAGGCCATCCCCGGACCAGAGCGTCATCATGACCAGAAACTGCGGATAGGTCAGGCCCAGGGGATCCAGCAGCGGCTTGTAGATGCGACCAAATGCCAGATTGGCGGCGTAGATCTCGAAGCACAGGGTGCAATCAAAAGGTGAAGAATCGTGCATCGCAGGCTGCTGGGGCATGGGGTCGTTCCGGAATGGGTCGCTGCCAGGCTGACTGGCCGATGTTGCATTGTCTGCAATATTGTATCGCACAGGAAACTTCCACGTAAAATCAGGACCATTTAGTCTATGTTAGCGCGCGGCATGGCCCGCCGCTGCGCCGGGCAAAGGCCCGATGAATTTTCTTTGAAAACAATGACTCGGAACAAAACGATCACTTCCCCGAGCAGGGACAAAGTTGCGCGGGATATGGCAGCCAACGGCCTGAACAGGTCCCGAGACAGGATGTCCTGCTGAAAAGCCCGGGGCCATATGCAAAAGAACCCCGGCCGCAGGCCGGGGTTCCCTTTGTCAGACAGTGATTTTTTTCTCAGGCCGGGGCGGGATCTCCGCCGGGGCTCGGCGCGGCACCCGTCTTGGGGATCGCCGTGACCGCCGGGATCAGGCTGGGCGGCGTGTCGTCATCGCCGCCGTCCAGCGCGTCACCGCGCAGGATGCGGGCGATTTCCTCGCCGGTCAGGGTCTCGTATTCCAGCAGGCCCCGGGCCATGCGCTCGAATTCGACCTCTTTCTCGATGAGGATTCGATAGGCTTCCTGATAGCCCTCCTCGATCAGGTCGCGGACCTCCTGCTCGATCAGCTCCTTGGTCGCCGCCGAGACCGAGAAGCCGCCGGTGCTGCCATTGTAGCCCTCATGCGCCTCGGCGTAGTCCACCGCGCCGACCTTGTCGGACATTCCCCACCGCATGACCATCGCCCGGGCCAGCGCGCTGGCCTGCTGGATGTCGCCCGCGGGGCCGTTCGAGACGCCTTCCTCACCGTACTTGATGATCTCGGCAGCCTTGCCGGCCATGGTCATGGTGATCTTCTGCTTGGCCTCGTCCTTGTGGAAGTTCAAGCGGTCCATCTCGGGCAGGCTGACGACCATGCCCAAGGCCCCGCCGCGCGGGATGATCGTCGCCTTGTAGACCGGATCGCATTTGGGCAGCGACAGGCCGACGACGGCATGACCTGCCTCGTGATAGGCGGTCTTTTCCTTCTGCTCGGGCGTCAGCACGAGACTGCGGCGTTCGACCCCCAGCATCACCTTGTCCTTGGCGCTTTCGAAATCGGCCATGCTGACGAAGCGGCGACCGATGCGGGCAGCGGTCAGCGCCGCCTCGTTCACCAGGTTCATCAGGTCGGCGCCCGAGAAGCCCGGCGTGCCGCGCGCGATCAGGCGCAGGTCCACATCGGGGCCGACCGGGACCTTGCGCGAGTGGACGGAGAGAATCTTCTCACGGCCCTTGATGTCGGGGTTGGGCACGTGAATCTGGCGGTCGAAGCGGCCCGGGCGCAGCAGCGCGGGGTCCAGCACGTCCTTGCGGTTAGTCGCGGCGATGATGATGATGCCTTCATTGGCCTCGAACCCGTCCATCTCGACCAGAAGCTGGTTCAGGGTCTGCTCGCGCTCGTCATTGCCGCCACCGATGCCCACGCCGCGCGCCCGGCCCACCGCATCGATCTCGTCGATGAAGAGGATGCAGGGGGCGGATTTCTTGGCCTGCTCGAACATGTCGCGCACGCGGCTGGCGCCGACGCCAACGAACATCTCGACGAAATCGGACCCCGAGATGGTGAAGAAGGGCACGCCCGCCTCGCCCGCGATGGCACGGGCCAAGAGCGTCTTGCCGGTGCCCGGAGGGCCGACCAGCAGCGCGCCTTTGGGGATCTTGCCGCCCAAGCGGCTGAACTTCTGCGGGTTGCGCAGGAATTCGACGATCTCTTCCAGCTCTTCCTTGGCCTCATCGATGCCGGCCACGTCGTCGAAGGTCACGCGGCCATGCTTTTCGGTCAAGAGCTTTGCCTTGGACTTGCCAAAGCCCATCGCCCCGCCTTTGCCACCGCCCTGCATGCGGTTCATGAAGAAGATCCAGACCCCGATCAGCAGGATGAAGGGCAGCCACACGCCCAGCATCGACATGAAGCCGCTGCTCTGCTGCTTGACGACCCGCACATCCACGCCCTGCTGGATCAGCCGGTCGCTGATATCCTCGCCCATCGGGCGGACGGTGGCGAATTGCTGGCCGTCGACGCCGGTGATCGCGACATCCTCGCCGTCGATCGTCACGGCGGTGACCTGATCGTTCTGCACGCGCTGGATGAAGTCGGAATAGCTGATCTGGCGGCTGTTCATGGTGTTCGACCCGTCGCTGAACAGGTTGAACAGGGCCAGGATCATCAGGAACAGTACCACCCAGAAGGCGAAGTTGCGTGCATTGCCCAAAAAGGGTCCTCCGGCGGAATATGGTTTGAACAGAAAATAGGGATTATTCGCGCAGGTTCAATGCGCCTTCACCAGCCTGCGGAAATCTGCCGCGCCCCGCAGGGGCCGAATCGTCCAGGCCGCCGCTTCGCGCAGCAGCAAAGGGGCCACCAGCGCCTCGCCCTGCCAGATCGCGGGGCTGGCCGCCGCCTCGTCGCGCAAGAGCCCCGAATCACGCCAAGGCAGCCGCGACAGCGCGTCGAAGCCAAGCGCCGCGACATGCTGGCCGGGCGCCAGACCGCCGATCGTCCAGCGGCGGTCCCAGATTTTGTCGGTCGTGGCCCCGGCACGCTGCGCGGCGGCGGCCTCGCGCGTGACCCGCAACCCGGTCGCGGTCGGAGAGATCATCGCCCCGTCCAAGGTCACCCGCCCCTGCGCCATCACCGCCTCCAGCGCGTGCAGCAGGGTCGCGCGGCGCGGCGGATAGTCGCCCCCGGTGACCCACCGGCAGGCGGCGACCAGGATGCGGCGGCGGATCTCGGGCGGGGCCTCGCGCAGGGCGGCGCGCGACAGGGTCAGGCTGCCCCGCTCGGCCTCGGCCTCTTTCGAGACCAGCGCGGCATAGGCGGACAGTGCGTCGCGGGCATCGCCGATATGCCCGGCGGACCGCGCCAGCCCCGACACGTCCAGCCCGAGCGAGGCGATGGCCTGCCGGGCGCGCACGCGGTCGTAATCGGCATTGTCGTTGGTGGGATCGTCGATCCAGCCGATGCCGCGTGCACTCAGCCAGTCGCGCAGATCGGCCCGGCCCGCGCCCAGCATCGGGCGCAGCCAGCGCATCCCGAAGGCGTCGCGCCATTCGGCCATGGCCGCCAGCCCGTCGATCCCCGAGCCCCGCGCCAGCCGCATGACCAGCGTCTCGGCCAGGTCGTTGGCGGTGTGGCCAAGCGCCACGGCGGGCAGCTCGTTGCGCTGTGCCCAGCCCGACAGCAGCCGCAGCCGCGCGTCGCGGGCCTGGGCCATCAGGTTGCCTTGCTGCGTGTCGCGGCGCCACAGCAGGATGGCATGGGGCAGGCCCAGGGCGCGGGCGGCGCGGGCGACCTCGTCGGCCTCCTCGGCGCTGCCCTCGCGCAGGCCGTGATCGACCGTGGCCACCATCAGCCGCCGGCCCCGCGCCCATTCGGCGGCCACATGCATCATCGCGATCGAATCGCCTCCGCCCGAGACCGCAAGTCCCAGGGCCGGAAGATCTCCGGCCAGCCGGTCCAGCGCGGCCAGGATGCGGCCGGCGGGGTCGCCCGTCACTGGTGTTCGGCCAGATCGGCGGCCGCCTCGGGGTCCAGCGTGGGATCCAGCAGCGGGTCCAGCGCGCCCAGATCGGTGATGCCGCAGCCAAGCCGGGTCACCTGCTGTTCGGCCTCCAGCGCCTGCGGGCTGCCGGGAAAGCGGGCCGGGATCTCGGCCAGATAGAGGCAGGCGGCGGTGGCCTCGCCCTGCCCCTCGATCACCCGGGCGATGCCCAGCAGGCTGTCGCCCGCCAGCACGCCGTCGGGATCGGCGGCGAAGCCCTCCAGCCAGGCGGTGGCGGCCTCGCGCGGCTGGCCGGCCATGTCCAGCGCCTGGCCGCGCAGGAACAGCGCCTCGGCGGTCAGCGGACCGCCCGCATGGGTCTCGGCCACATCGGCGAACATCTGCGCCGCACGGGCATGATCGCCGCTGGCCATCACCGCACTGGCGGCGTCGAAATCGGACCGCTCGGCGGCGGTCGCGGCAGGCCCGCCGCCCCCATCCGCCGCGGGCTGCGAGGGCGCCAGTTCCGGCGTCATCCCGGTCGGCGCCTGCGGCACCGTCAGCGCGCTCAGATCGCAGGCGGGATCGACCTCGCAGAGGCGGAATTCCAGATCGGCCAGCCGCCGCTCGCCATCGCCGGCAATGCGGTTGACGCGGTTCTGCAGCTGTTCGGTCTGGTTGGTCAGGCGCATCAGCTGCGCCTCCATCGCGTTCATGCGGTCGATGGCCCCGGCCCCGCCCGCCGCCTGGAACCCGGCGGCGCCCGAGGCGACCAGCTCGGCGCGCAGCGATTGCAACTGGCCGCGCAACTCGGTCACCTGCTGGCGCATGTCGGCCAGCGTCGCCGCATCGGGCGCCGCCTGCGCCAAGGCCCCGAAGGGCAGCGCCAAGGCCAGGATCAGGGCCGATGCCAGCCGCATCACATGCCGATCCCGGTCGGGCTCGTCCCCATCCGGGGCGTGGCGGATTGGGGTGCGTTGGATTGGGGTGCGGTGGATTGAGGCGCGATGGCTTGGGGTGCGGCAGTCTGGGTGATGCCGGTCTGCGCCCCACCAGCTTGCGGCGCGGCAGAGACCACCATCGGGGCCGCGGGCGCGGCTTCTGTCACCACCGTCACCACGCGGCGGTTCTGCGCATAGCAGCCCTCGTCCGAACAGGTGGCGGCGGGGCGTTCCTTGCCGAAGGACAGGGTGCGGATGCGGTCGGGGGCCACGCCCTGCGCCACCAGATATTCCTGCACCGCGCTGGCCCGGCGGGCACCCAAAGCCAGGTTATATTCGCGCGTGCCGGTTTCCTCGGCATGGCCCTGCACGACGGCGGTGAAGCCCGCATGCTGGGACAGCCAGCCGGCCTGCCGGGCCAGGATCTCTCGCGCCTCCGCCGTCAGGGTCGTCTGGTCGGCGGGAAAACGCACGGTGTCGCCGATCGCGCTCTGGAAATACTGCGTGGTCGCCTGCGCGCCCAGGACGCCGCCGGCCAGATCGCCCTGGAACACCGCCCCGCTGCCGGTGCTGGCATAGGGATCGGTGACGGGGGCCGCCACGGGCGGCGCGGGCTGGGCACAACCCGCCAGAGCCAGAAGGGCAGCCAGCAGGGCGGATGTCTTGGCGGATGTCGGGGCGGCGTTCATCATGTCATCCTCATGGCATCAGGGGTCCCCAGGACGGGTCCGAGGCGGCAAAGTCCAGATTCATCGGTCGCATGTTGCGCCCGGTGATGTCCACCGAATGCAGCCGGGGCTGGCCGTTTCCGCCCGGGGTGACACGCGTGAACATCACCACGCGGCCATTGGGCGCCCAGGTCGGCCCCTCGTCCAGGAAGGATTCGGTCAGCATCTGCTCGGACGAGCCGTCGGTGCGCATCACCCCGATATGGAATCGGTCGCCGATCTGCTTGGTGAAGGCCACCATGTCGCCCTTGGGCGACCAGGCGGGGGTGCCATAGCGCCCCTCGCCAAAGCTGATGCGCACGGGTTCCGCCCCGTCCAGCCCCATGATGTACAGCTGCGGCGTCCCCGAGCGGTCGCTTTCGAAGACCACGCGCTGCCCGTCCGGGCTGAAGCCGGGCGAGGTGTCGATGGCGGGCGAATTGGTCAGCGGCCGCTGCGCTCCGGTCGCCACGTCCATCAGCCAGATGTCGGTATTGCCGCCCTGCTCGCGCGAATAGGCCACCCACCGCCCGTCCGGGCTGAAGGTCGGCGCGAAGGCCATGGTCGAGGCGTCCTGCGTCAGGGGCCGGGCGCTGACGCTGGCCACGTCCATCAGCTGGATCTGCGGAAAGCCGCTGTCATAGCTGGTGTACAGCAGCCGCCGCCCGTCCGGCGAGAACTTGGGCGCCAGCACCAAAGACGAGCTGTCGGTCATCCACAGGATGTTGGCGCCGTCGTAATCCATCACCCCGATCCGCTTTATGCGGGCGTTCTTGGGGCCGGTTTCCTGCACGAAGGCCACGCGGCTGTCGAAATAGGGCTTCTCGCCGGTCAGCCGGGCATAGATCTGGTCGGCGATCTTGTGCGCGGCGCGGCGCCAGTCGCTGGCGCGGGCGTCGAACTGCATCCCGTCGCCTTGCGGCTGCCCCGAGACCACATCGAACAGCCGGAACCGCACGCTGATGTTCTCGCCCATCTGCCGCACCTCGGCCGAGACCAGCGCCTGTGCGTCGACCGCGCGCCAGTCCTCGTAGCTGACCGCCTCGGCAAAGCTGCCGGGCCGCGCGACCTGCGCCTCGGCGGGGATCTCGCGGAAAAGGCCGGTGCCGGTCAGATCCTCGGCCACCACCGCGCGGACGCGGGCGGCGATCTCGGCATCGCCGTGGAAGGCGGGAATGGCGATGGTCATCGGCTCGATCACGCCGTCGGTGATCTCGATGCGCAGCGGCGCGTCCTGCGCCAGCAGGGGTCCGGCCGGCAGCAGGGCTGCGGCCAGGGCGAGGGCGGAAGCAAGGATCGAGGGTCGGAACATGGCGTGGTCATTACCTTTCATCGGCAGCGGGCGAAAGGCCGCCCGCCGCAAGCGTGCTCTCAGAACGTGACGCCGCCGGGCCGGAAATCGACCACGACATCGCGCCAGCGCCCGTATTTCGAGGCCGGCAGATCGAAGCCTGCACGCCCG
The DNA here is from genome assembly GCF_005048225.1 of Paracoccus gahaiensis. Taxonomy (GTDB): domain Bacteria; phylum Pseudomonadota; class Alphaproteobacteria; order Rhodobacterales; family Rhodobacteraceae; genus Paracoccus; species Paracoccus gahaiensis. Next base: position 56,319 of record NZ_SUNI01000014.1, on the reverse strand, counting down.
CACATCAGGATGGCGCGACGCGCGACCTCGAAGGCCTGCTGGGCGGCGGTCTCGCTGCCGCCCTGAAAGCCGGCAAGGCGCAGGCTGTCCTGGTCGGGCTGGCCGTCGGGCGACAGCGTGAAGCCGACCGAGACGGTCATCTGCGAGGCCTCGACCGACAGCGCGCCCATGTTCCAGCAGTTCTGGATGGCAAAGCGCAGCCCGTCGCGCTCCGACAGGGTCAGCGGATCGCCCATCGGCAGCCCCGCCCCCGGATCGGCCAGCGGCGTGGTTTGGATCTGATCGATCGGGCCCGGGGTCAGGCGCATCATGTCCGCAGGCGGGCCCGAGGGATCGTTCGCGGGATCCGCCGAGGCGCCGGTCCCGGCCATCGCCCCCGCCAGCGCGGCGGCCAGCGGATCGAGCCCCGCCGAAGCGCCGCTGCCCCCCTCGATCGTCTGCGTCTCGCCGCCCGGGGTCTGACCGGTCGAGGCCGTGTCCTGCCCCCCGCCGCCCGACTGCGCCTCGCGCAGCGCATCCTCCAGCGCCTGCCGGTCGGCCTCGGCCCGCGCAGCAGCTTCGGCGGCGGCCTGACGTTCCGCGTCGGCGGCGGCCTGGCGCGCGGCTTCTGCTTGGCGTTCCGCTTCGGCAGCTGCCGCTTGGCGCGCGGCTTCTGCCTGACGCTCCGCCTCGGCAGCCGCAGCTTGGCGTTCGGCCTCTGCCTGACGTTCCGCTTCGGCGGCTGCTGCTTGGCGCTCTGCCTCGGCCTCAGCTTCCGCAGCAGCCTGGCGTTCGGCTTCAGCGGCGGCCTCGGCTGCCGCCTGACGTTCCGCCTCGGCTTCGGCAGCCTCCGCAGCCTGACGCTCTGCCTCGGCCGCAGCTTCCGCAGCGGCAAGCCGCTCCGCTTCCGCTTCCGCGTCGACGGCAGCCTGACGTTCGGCTTCGGCTGCTGCCTCTGCGGCGGCAAGGCGCTCCGCTTCCGCGTCGGCGGCGGCCTGACGCTCCGCCTCTGCCGCTGCCTGACGTTCCTCTTCAGCGGCATCCGCTGCAGCCTGGCGCGCGGCGTCGGCAGCGGCCTGTGCTGCCGCCTCGGCGGCAGCCTGCTGTTCGGCCTCGGCAGCCGCTGCCGCATCGGCGGCGGCCTGGCGCTCGGCCTGTGCTTCCGCCTCCGCTGCTGCTTGGCGCGCCGCGTCGGCCTCCGCCTCGGCGGCAGCTTGGCGTTCAGCTTCTGCCGCAGCCTCACGCTCGGCGGCCAGTTCCTGCTCCGCCGCGGCGGCAGCGGCGGCGTCAGCAGCGGCCTGACGTTCGGCCTCGGCGGCGGCATTGGCGGCCTGCTGCCGTGCGGCTTCGGCGGCCTGCTGCTGCGCCTCGGCGGCCTCACGTTCCGCCACCAAAGCCGCCTGCTGCTCGGCCTCGGCCTGCGCCACGCGGCGGTTGAAGGCCTCGACCAGACCGGCGGGCCGGTCCTGCGGGCGGGGCGAGGCGTCCAGCGCCAGGACGGATCGCGGCGCGACCGGCACCGCCGGGGCGTCCGCCATGGGCGCGGCAGGCTGGGCAGGCTGCGTGGGCTGGGCCTCGGCCAGAGGTGCTGTGGGGGTGTCGGGCATCGCGGGAGGCGCCTCGGCCCCGGCGGTCTGGTTGGCGCTTGGCGCGGGCAGGTCGGTCGCCACGTCGACGGGCATCGTGGGCGCGAAATCGCTCAGGTCGGGCTGCGCCTCGGCGGCATCGGGCGCCGGCAGCGCCTCGGCCTGGCCCGTCTGCGGGGGCGCGGCATCGACGGGGCGTGCGGCCCCGTCCTCGTCGGGGTCCACCGGATCTGGCAGGCTGGCCACCGCGGTCGCCTCGGCGCCCACCGGCCCTGCCCCGCGTGCGGCGGCAGCCATCGCCTCGAACTCGGCGCCGCTGACGGTCGAGACCTGCGTCGTGCGCACCGGATGGTCGGGCTGGGGCCGGAACAGCGCGCCGCCCAGGATCGCCCAGAGGATCAGCGACCCGTGCGCCACCCCCGAGACCCAATAGCCGATGCGCCCCTCGCGGTCCTCCATGGCCTAGTTGCCCGTCCCGGCCGCGTCCATGCGCGGTCCGCCGGTCTCGGTGACCAGCACGATGTCGGTGATGCCCGCCGCGTTCAGCGCGCCCATGATCTGCACCACGCGGCTATAGGGGATGGTGCCGTCGGCGCGCAGGAACACGCGGGCGGTGCTGCGGTCCGCCAGGGCTGTGCGCAGGGCGGTGACCATCTGGTCGTCGGACACCGGCTGGTCCATGACCTGCATCGAACCCTCGGCGGGCACGGCGATGACCAGCGGCTCCTCCTGTTCGGTGGGCACGGCGCTGGCGGCGGTCTCGGGCAGGTTCAATGGCACGCCCGCCGTCATCAGCGGCGCGGCCACCATGAAGATGATCAGCAGCACCAGCATCACGTCCACGAAGGGCGTGACGTTGATCTCGGACATCGGCATGTTGCGCCGACGTCCCTTGCGGCTGGCCCGCTTGACGACCGAGGATGCCATCGCCTCAGCCCTCGTCCATCTGGCGCGACAGCAGCGTCGAGAATTCGTCCGAGAACGCCTCCCATCCGCCGGTGATGCGCTCGGCATCGCCCGACAGCTTGTTGTAGAAGACGACCGCCGGGATGGCGGCGACCAGGCCCAGGGCGGTGGCCAGCAGCGCTTCGGCGATGCCCGGGGCCACGACGGCCAGGCTGGTGTCCTGGGTCAGGGCGATCCCCTCGAAGGCGGTCTTGATGCCCCAGACCGTGCCGAAGAGGCCGATGAAGGGCGCGGTCGAGCCCACGGTCGCCAGGAAGGACAGGCCCCTAAACAGGCGCTGTTCCTCGCGCTGGATGGCCACGTTCATGGCGCGGTCGATGCGGCTGATGCCGCCGGGGATCAGCCGCCCGTCATCGCGATGGCTGCGGCGCCATTCGGTCATCCCGGCGCCGAAGATGCGTTCGGACGCGCCCTTGGGCCGGTCGCCCAAGCGGTCGTAGAGATCGTCCAGCGGCTCGCCCGACCAGAAGGCGCGGTCGAACTTGGACGCCTCCTGCCGGGCCTGCGCGAAGGTCAGGAACTTCTGCACGATGATCGCCCAGGACCAGAACGAGGCGACGATCAGCATGACCATCACCACCTGCACCGTCAGCGACGAGCGCCAGAACAGCGCCACGGCAGAAAAATCGATGGCCTCGGCGGCCTGAATGGGTTCCATCTTCACTGCCTCATCAACATGGGCCGGACGGCGATCCCGCAACCCGGCATTGCCGCCTTTTATCGCGTTCCCAAGGCAGGTTTCATCCCCTAAGGCAACACAATGGCGTCACTTTTACGCAATGCGCAGGCGGTGGGACGCAATCGCCTCGTAGGACGGACGCAGCCGCGCCGCAAGCGCGGCCAGCGCCGGCTCCAGTCGCGGGGGCGGACCCTCGGGGCCGCCAAAGCCGGTCGAGCGGTTGACGGCATCGTACCAGACCGCCCCCCAGACCCCGTCGCAGGGCTGCGCGCCGGCAGGCCAGGCCAGCATGGCAGGGGTCCAAGGCAGGTCGATGGCCGCGCAGAGCGCCTGCAGGGCGCGGGCCGGATCGCGGCGGATGTCGGCGCTGTCGATGACGACCGGGGCGGGGCCCCGCGCCGCCATGTCCTGCCACATCTGCCATTGCCGCGCGAAGCCCAGCTCGGCCGGATCGGGCAGGCCCCGCTTGGCCGAGAACGAGGCCACGACCCGGTCGGGATCGCGGATCAGGAAGACATTGGTCAGCCCCGCCGTCCAGCCCAGGTCCATGCCGGGCAGCATGTGCTGGACCATGTGTTTCTGATACTGAACCGAGTGGTCCAGCGGCGCGACGGTCAGCGCGGCCAGCACGTCCTGCCAGCGGGCGGGCTGGCTGGCGATCACCGCGTCGCGCATCGGATGGGGCAGCCCGGTCTGCAGCAGGTAATGCGCGTAGAAGGGCTCGTCCACGCAGGCGCAGTCGCCCCGGGCGGCAAAGCTGCGCATCATCGCGGTGGACAGGTTGCGCGGCCCCGACCACATGGCGATGCGCCGCTCAGCCATCGATGGCCGTCCGCAGCACCGCGGGCAGCCTGACCGCCCGTCCCTGCCGGTCCAGGCAGGCGATGGTCACGCGGGCCGCGAACAGCAGCTGGCCGTCGCGCTGCACCTGCTGGTCCACCCGCAGCCGTGCCGGGCTGGCCTGCGCCAGCTCGGTGCTGACGGTCAGCAGATCGTCGAAGCGGGCGGGGCGCAGGTAATCGGCCTCGATCCGGCGCACGGCAAAGACGTGGCCGCTGTCGCGATGCATCGCCTGCTGGTCGATGCCAAGCGCGCGCAGCCATTCCGACCGCCCGCGCTCGATATATTTCAGATAGTTGGCATAATAGACGATGCCGGCAAGATCGGTGTCTTCATAATAGACGCGCAGGGTCAGGTCATGGCTCATGGCACCACGCTAGGGCGGTTTTGCGCGCCGTGCAATCAGCCGTCGAAGAGGCTGGCCTGTCCCGCCGCCACCGGCATGTCCAGCCCCAGATGCCGCCAGGCGCGCGAGGCCAACTGCCGTCCGCGCGGGGTGCGTGCGATCAGGCCCTGCTGCAGCAGATAGGGCTCGATCACCTCCTCGATCGCGTCGCGGCTTTCCGAGAGGGCGGCGGACAGGGTCTCGACCCCCACCGGCCCGCCGGCGTAATGCTGTGCCATCAGGGTCAGATAGCGGCGGTCGGCCCCATCCAGGCCCAGGTCGTCCACGCCAAGCCGGTTCAGCGCGATATCGGCGATCTCGCGGGTCAGCCGTCCGTTGCCCTCGACCAGCGCAAAGTCGATGACCCGGCGCAGCAGGCGGCCCGCGATGCGGGGCGTGCCCCGGGCGCGGCGGGCGATCTCCATCGTGCCTTCGGGATCGGCGCTGATGCCCATCAGCCGGGCGCCGCGCTGCACGATCAGGTCCAGTTCGGGGATCTGGTAGAATTCCAGCCGGGTCGGAATGCCGAAGCGGTCGCGCAGCGGCGTGGTCAGCAGGCCGAGCCGCGTCGTGGCGCCGACCAGCGTGAAGGGCTGCAGCTCGATCCGCACCGTGCGGGCGGCCGGGCCGTCGCCGATCACCAGATCCAGCTCGAAATCCTCCATCGCGGGATAGAGGATCTCCTCGACCGCCGGGTTCATGCGGTGGATCTCGTCGATGAACAGCACGTCGCGCGATTCGAGGTTCGTCAGGATCGCCGCCAGATCGCCCGCCCGCGCGATGACCGGCCCCGAGGTCATGCGGAAGTTCACCCCCAGCTCGCGCGCCATGATCTGCGCCAGCGTGGTCTTGCCCAGGCCCGGAGGCCCGAAGAACAGCGTGTGGTCCATCGCCTTGCCACGCATCTTGGCGCTTTCGATGAAAACCTTGAGGTTCGCGCGGGCCTCGGCCTGACCCACGAATTCCGACAGGTTCTGCGGGCGCAGGGCCCGGTCCTCGGCATCGCCCTCCAGCGGAGCGGGACGCAGGACGGGGTCGGATGCGCTCATCCGCGACCCCAGGGGGCCCGGGGGGCACGGCCGGGCGCGCGGGCACCGGAGCGGGGGATGCGGCTGGCCGTGGCGCCGGCGGAGGGGGCGGCGGCGGGCGCGAAGCCCGCCTCGCCCTCCATCGCCATCAGCCGGGCGATGCGTTCCTCGGTCGGGGGATGGGTCGAGAACATCCGGTCGGCGCGCAAAGCGTGCAGCGGGTTGATGATGAACATCGAGGCCGCCGCCGGGTTCTTCTCGGCCGGAACGTTCACGGTGCGCCCCGCTGCCGCCGCGATCCGCTGCAGCGCCTGCGCCAAGGCGCGCGGCTGGCCGCAGATCGCGGCGCCGGTCGCATCGGCCTCGTATTCGCGGGCGCGCGAGATCGCCATCTGCACCATCATCGCGGCCATCGGCGCCACGATCATCGCAATGATGCTGCCGATCATGCCGCCGCGTCCCTCGCGGCCCCCGGCGAACAGCATCATGTTGCCCATCATCGCGATGGCCCCCGCCATCGTGGCCGTGATGGTCATGGTCAGCGTGTCGCGATGCTTGATATGGGCCAGCTCATGCGCGATGACGCCCGCGATCTCGTCCCGGCTCAGCGCCGAGACCAGACCCTGCGTCACCGCCACGGCGGCATTCTGGGGGTTGCGTCCGGTGGCGAAGGCGTTGGGCTGCTCGGTCGGCAGCAGGTACAGCTTGGGCATCGGCAGCTCGGCGCGGCGGGCCAGCTCGGCGGTCATCTCGTACAGCTCGCCCGCCTGCCCCGGCGCCAGTTCCACCGCGCCCTGCTGGCGCAGGACCATCTTGTCGCTGTTCCAGTAACTGAAGAAGTTCATGCCGCCCGCAATCACCAGCGCGATCATCGCGCCGCCCGCACCGCCCAGCATCCAGCCCAATGCCATCACCAGCGCCGTCAGCGCCGCCATCAGCATGAAGACCTTGACGTTTCCTGCCATCTTCCGACCTCCGATTCAGTCCTTGGGCGCCAGAAGGCGCAGCGCCGCGCGGATCAACGCGGGCATGGGCGCCGCCGGTTCCCGCGCCTGCGCCTCGGCCACGGCGCTGGCAGCCTCGGAGGGACCATAGCCCAGATTGGTCAGCGCCGACAGCGCATCGGCCATCGCCTGACCGGGATGCGCAGCGGCGGGGGCCGGGGCCGCATCGGCGCCCGGCGCCGGGGCTGCCATGGGGGCGGGCTCGATGCCCGGTACATCCGCGCCCTGCCCCATCAGCGCGCCCGCATCGACCGTCAGCGCGCCGCCAAGCGCCATGACCGAGGGCGCCTTGTCCTTGAGTTCCAGCACGATCCGCTGCGCCAGTTTCGGCCCCACCCCGTTGGCCTTCCTGACCGAGGCCCAGTCCCCGAGCGCGATCGCGCGGCCCAGCCCCTCGGGCCCGAGCGTGCTGAGGATCGCCAGCGAGACCTTGGCCCCCACCCCCTGCACCGAGGTCAGCAGCCGGTGCCATTCCTTCTCCAGCATGGTCGGAAAGCCGAAGAGCTGCAGCAGGTCCTCGCGCACCAGCAGCTCGGTATAGAGCGCCGCCGCCTGCCCCACCGGGGGCAGGCCCGCCGCCGTGCGCTCGCTGACATGGATGATGTAGCCCACGCCCCGCACATCGATCAGCACCTGATCGCGCGCCCGGTGCAGGATGACGCCGGCGATGCGCCCGATCATGCCGCGCCCCGCTTGGGGCTGGCCACGCGCAGGGTCCGGCCCTGCAGGTGGCGCGAATGGCAGATGGCGATGGCCAGCGCGTCCGCCGCGTCCGGGCTGTCGAAGATCACGCCCGGCAGCTGGATGCGGACCATGTGCTGCACCTGTTCCTTGGCGGCATGGCCCACGCCCACCACGGTCTTCTTGACCGCATTGGGGGCATATTCGCCGACCGAGATTCCGGCCTCGGCCGGGGCCAGCAGGGCCACGCCGCGCGCCTGACCCAGTTTCAGCGTGCCGGTCGCGTCCTTGTTCACGAAGGTCTGCTCGACCGCCGCCTCGTCGGGGGCATGGGTGGCGATGACCGCGCAGAGGCCGCGGAACAGCACCGACAGGCGCGATCCCAGATCCTGGGCGCCGTCCGAATGGATCGTGCCATTGGCCACGTGGCGGAGGCGGGAGCCATCGACCTCGATCACCCCCCAGCCCATGTTCCGCAAACCGGGATCGATGCCCAAGACCTTCATGCTGCCCTCATTTTTTCCAAGGGTTAGCACGAAGGGCGAACATCTGCCTAGGGGGGATGCCGCAAGGCCGGGGGTTTCACACCCCGTCGCCGGCTGGTCCTTGAACCAGTGGCGTGACCTGCCGGCGACCCCCGTGGGATATTTCAACCAAGATGAAAGGGATCACTCCTCGAGGACATCCAGCACGCCCGGGACGGCACGCAGGGCCTGGCGGGCGGGGGTGGTCAGGGGGGCGTCGCCCGCGACCTCGATCTCGATCAGGTCGTCGCCCTCGCGCAGGCGCAGGCGGATCGGGCCGCGCGAGCGGGGCGGCACGACGATGTCGGTGCGGATGCGGGTCAGCACCTCGACCAGGCGCGGGATGGTGTCGGCGCCCTGCATCTCGACCGCGAGGCAGCCCGCGCCGGCATCGGCCACGGCATCCTCGAGCGCGGTGATGGAATTGGCCAGCATCTTGATCTGGTCGCCCGAGGGTTCGACCTTGACCTGCAGCACGACGTTCTGCCCCGGCTCCAGCCGGTCGCGGGAGGCGGTCAGCAGGTCCGAGAAGACGGTGACCTCGTAGAGCCCGGTCGGATCGGACAGGCTGACGAAGGCATAGGCCGTGCCCTTGGCCGATTTCCGCTCCATCCGGGCCGCCACGGTGCCGGCGATCTGGGCGACCAGCGGGCCCTGCAGCGCGTCCTGGCTGATCTCGGCCAGGGTCTGGACCTTCTTGCGGCGCAATGCGGGCAGGTAGTCGTCCAGCGGATGGCCAGAGAGGTAGAAGCCGATGGCCTTGTGTTCCTCGGCCAGCTTCTCGGTGGGCAGCCAGATGCCCGCCAGCGCCGGGCGGGGCGGCGGCAGATCCTCGCCCCCGCCGAACAGCGAGGTCTGGCTGGAGGCCGCCTGGTCCTGCACCGCTGCCGACCACGCGACCAGCGCGTCCAGCGACTTCATCACCCGGGCGCGGTTGTCGTCGAGGATGTCGAAGGCCCCGGCGCGGGCCAGCATTTCCAGCGGGCGCTTGCCCACGCGCTTCATGTCGACGCGGCGGGCGAGGTCGTGGAGGTCGCGGAAGGGCCGATCGCCCCCCTCGCCCGCGCGGCGCGCGTCATGGATCAGGCGCATCGCCTCGAGGCCCACGCCCTTCAGCGCGCCCAGGGCGTAGTGGATGCGGCCCGGCCCGGTGGTGAAGGTGGGGGCCGAGCGGTTCACGCAGGGCGGCACCATCTCGATGCCCATGCGGTCGCATTCGCGTTTGTAGACGGCCAGCTTGTCGGTGAGGTGGATGTCGCAGTTCATCACGGCGGCCATGAACTCGACCGGGTGGTTGGCCTTGAGCCAGGCGGTCTGGTAGCTGACCACGGCATAGGCCGCCGCGTGGGACTTGTTGAAGCCGTAATTGGCGAATTTCTCCAGCAGGTCGAAGACCTCGCCGGCCTTCTTGTCGGGCACGCCGTTGGCCACCGCGCCGGTGACGAATTTGGGGCGTTCCTTGGCCATCTCGGCGGCGATCTTCTTGCCCATCGCCCGGCGCAGCAGATCGGCGCCGCCCAGCGAATAGCCCGCCATGACCTGCGCGATCTGCATCACCTGTTCCTGATAGACGATGATGCCCTGCGTTTCCGCGAGGATATCGTCGATCGAGGGATGGATGGATTCCAGATCGCGCAACCCGTTCTTGACCTCGCAATAGGTCGGGATGTTCTCCATCGGACCGGGGCGATACAGCGCCACGAGGGCCACGATATCCTCGATGCAGGTGGGCTTCATGCGGCGCAGCGCGTCCATCATGCCCGAGGATTCCACCTGGAACACCGCCACCGTGCGGGCCGAGGCGAACAGATCGTAGCTGGCCTTGTCATCCAGCGGGATCAGGTTGATCTGGTTTTCGGTGCCCGGCGTCGGGTCGTACAACTGCCGCCCGTCGGCGGCGACATGCAGCGGGCGCCCTGCCCCGTTGATCAGGTCCACGGCGTTCTGGATCACCGTCAGCGTCTTCAGCCCCAGGAAGTCGAACTTGACCAGACCGGCCTGTTCCACCCATTTCATGTTGAACTGCGTCGCCGGCATGTCGGAGGCCGGATCGCGATAGAGCGGCACCAGCTGATCCAGCGGCCGGTCGCCGATCACCACCCCCGCCGCATGGGTCGAGGCGTTGCGATAGAGCCCCTCCAGCTGTTCGGCATAATCCAGCAGACGGCCCACGACCTCTTCGCGGGCGGCCTCGCGCAGGCGCGGCTCGTCGGCGCGGGCCTTGGCGATGCTGACGGGCTTCACCCCCTCGACCGGGATCATCTTGGACAGGCGGTCGACCTGGCCGAAGGGCAGTTGCAGCACCCGGCCCACGTCGCGGACGGCGGCCTTGGACAGCAGCGCGCCGAAGGTGATGATCTGGCCCACCTTGTCGGCCCCGTACTTGCCCTGCACATAGCGGATGACCTCCTCGCGCCGGTCCATGCAGAAGTCGATGTCGAAGTCGGGCATGCTGACCCGTTCGGGGTTCAGGAACCGCTCGAACAGCAGGTTGTAGCGCAGCGGGTCCAGATCGGTGATGGTCAGCGCATAGGCCACGAGGCTGCCGGCCCCCGAGCCGCGCCCGGGTCCCACCGGGATGCCCTGCTCCTTGGCCCAATGGATGAAATCGGCCACGATCAGGAAATAGCCGGGAAACCCCATCTGCTCGATGATGCCCAGCTCGAACTCCAGCCGTGCGGTATAGTCCTCGGGGGTGACCGAATGGGGGATGACCTTCAACCGCTCGGCCAGACCGGCATGGGCCTGGCGGCGCAGCTCGGCCACCTCGTCATTGGCGAACTTGGGCAGGATCGGGGCGTGGCGGGCGACCGCGAAGGCGCAGCGGCGGGCGATCTCGACGGTGTTCTCGATCGCCTCGGGCAGATCGGCGAACAGCATCGCCATTTCCTCGGGCGACTTGAAGTAATGCGCGGGCGTCAGGCGGCGGCGGGGCTGGGACTGGTCGACATAGGCCTTTTCCGCGATGCAGATCAGCGCGTCATGCGCCTCGTACATGGTGGATTTCGGGAAATAGACATCGTTCGTGGCCACGAGCGGCAGGTCGCGCGCATAGGCCAGCGCGATCAGTCCGGCCTCCGAGGCGGCCTCGGCGGCCATCAGCTGGCCGGTCTCGCCCGGATGGCGCTGCAGCTCCACATAGAGGCGCGTCGGGAAGGCGTTCGCCAGCCGGTCGGCCAGGGCCTCGGCCTTGGGCCCCTGCCCCTGCGCGACCAGCTGGCCCAGGGGCCCCGTCGCCCCGCCGGTCAGGCAGATCAGCCCCTCGGACCGGGCACACAGCTCGTCCAGCGTGACATGCGGCAGCGCGCCCCCCTCGCGCAGATAGAGGCACGAGGACAGCGCCATCAGGTTCAGCCAGCCCGCCTGATCCTGCGCCAGCAGGACGACCGGGCCGGTGGCCTCGGCGGCCAGGGTCACCTGACAGCCGACGATTGGCTGGATGCCCTTGTCGCGGGCCTTCACGCTGAATTCCAGGGCCGCGAACATGTTGTTCGTGTCGGTCAGCGCGACCGCCGGCATGCCCGCATCTGCGGCAAGTCCGGGCAATTTGCCTATCGGAATGGCACCTTCCAGCAAAGAATGCTCGGAATGTGTGCGAAGATGGATGAATCGGGGGGATTTTGCGGCCATAAGGGGATCTGTATCGCAGCCTGACCGCACAGCGCAATTGCGCGGGCCGCAATTTGCGTCCAATCAGGCAGGGCGCCGCACGAGGGGACAGACTTGACCGACATCGCCGTCTTTCGTGCCGAAGGGATCGGCAAGTCCTATCCCGGCGTGCGCGCCAATGACGACGTGTCCTTTTCCGTCCGCGCCGGAGAGATCCACGCCCTGCTGGGCGAGAACGGCGCGGGCAAGTCCACGCTGGTCAAGATGATCTATGGCCTCGTGCGTCCCGATGACGGGCAGATGTGGCTGGCGGGCAGCCTCCATGCGCCCGCCGATCCCCGCGCCGCCCGTGCGGCGGGCGTGGCCATGGTGTTCCAGCATTTCAGCCTGTTCGACGCGCTGACCGTGGCCGAGAACATCGCGCTTGGCATGGAGAGCCCGCCCCCCCGGCGCGAGCTGTCGGCGCGGATCACCAAGGTCAGCCACGACTTCGGCCTGCCCCTGAACCCGGCGCGGCGCATCGTCACCCTGTCGGCGGGCGAGCGCCAGCGGGTCGAGATCATCCGCTGCCTGCTGCAGGATCCGCGCCTGCTGATCATGGACGAGCCGACATCGGTGCTGACCCCGCAAGAGGCCGAGCTGCTGTTCGCCACGCTGCGCAAGCTGGCGGCGGGCGGCACCGCGATCCTGTACATCAGTCACAAGCTGGACGAGATCCGCGCCCATTGCGACCGCGCCACGATCCTGCGCCATGGAAAGGTCGTGGACAGCTGCGACCCCCGCGCCCATTCCGCCCGCGATCTGGCGGCGATGATGGTCGGTGGGCAGATGCGCGTCATCGACCGCTCGGGCCGTCAGGCGGGCGAGGTTCTGTTGCAGGTCACCGCCCTCAGCCAGCCCGCCCCGAATGCCGAAGGGACGGCGTTGAAGGATGTCGCGCTGACCCTGCGCGCGGGCGAGATCCTGGGCATCGGCGGCGTCGCGGGCAACGGGCAGGAGGAGCTGCTGGCCGCCCTCTCGGGCGAGGTGCGCAGCGCACCGGGCAGCGTCGTGCTGGAGGGCACCGACCTCTCCGCCCAGGGCCCCGAGCCGCGCCGCGTGGCGGGCCTGCTGACCGCGCCCGAGGACCGGCTTGGCCATGCCGCGGTGCCCGATTTCAGCCTGACCGAAAACACCCTGCTGACTGCCGGCGCCCGCAAGGGGCTGGTGCGGCGCGGGATGATCGACCACGGTGCCGCGCGCGACTATGCGCTGGCCGTCATCCAGGGCTTCGACGTGCGCACCCCGGGGCCGCATGTGCCCGCCCGCGCGCTGTCGGGGGGCAATCTGCAGAAATTCGTGATCGGGCGCGAGGTGATGCAGGACCCCCGCGTGCTGGTCGTCAACCAGCCGACCTGGGGCGTGGATGCGGGCGCCGCGGCTGCCGTCCGCCAGTCGCTGCTGGATCTGGCGCGCCAGGGCGCGGGCGTCATCGTCATCAGCCAGGATCTGGACGAGCTCTTGGAACTGTCCGACCGCTTCTGCGCCCTGAACGAAGGGCGGCTGTCGCCCCCCGTCCCCACCGAAGGCCTGACGCTGGACCGCATCGGCCTGATGCTGGGCGGCGCGCATGGCATGGAAGAGGCCCGCCCATGATCCTGCTGGTGCCCCGGCAAACCGCCTCGAACGGCTGGCAGATCGCCACGCCGGTGATGGCCGTGCTGGCCACGATGGTCACGGGCGGGCTGCTGTTCGCGATCATGGGCTATGACCCGGTGGCGGCGATCCGCACGATCTTCTGGGACCCGCTGTTCGGGCCCGCCGCCTCCTATTCGCGCCCGCAGCTGCTGATCAAGGCGGCCCCCCTGATCCTGATTGCGTCGGGGCTGGCGATCGGCTTTCGCGCCGGCATCTGGAACATCGGGGCCGAGGGGCAGTACATCATCGGCGCCCTCACCGGCGCCGCCGTGGCGCTGGCGCTCTATCCGCTGGAGGCCTGGTGGCTGTTCCCGCTGATGGTGCTGGCGGGGCTGGCCGGGGGCTGGGCCTGGGGCATGATCCCCGCGATGCTCCGGAACTGGTTCGGCGCCTCGGAAATTCTGGTGTCGCTGATGCTGGTCTATGTGGCGCAGCGCGTTGCGGCCTGGATGGCCTTCGGGCCGATGCGCAACCCCGAGGGTATGGGCTTTCCCGGCTCGCGCAACCTGCAGCAATACCCGTCGGCCGCGAATCCCGAGCTGATCGCGGGCACCGGCGCGCATTGGGGCGTGGTCGCCGCCGCCCTGGCCGTTCTGGCGACCTGGGTGCTGATGAGCCGCCATATCCGCGGCTTCCACATCCGCGCCGCAGGCACCGCGCCCCGCGCCGCGCGCTTCGCCGGCGTCAGCCCCACCACGCTGGTGGCCTTCTGCCTGGGCCTGTCGGGGGCGCTGGCGGGGGCGGCGGGCCTCTTCGAGGTCGCGGGCCCGGCCGGGCAGGTCACCGACAAGCTGGGCACGGGCTACGGGTTCACCGCGATCATCGTGGCCTTTCTGGGCCGGCTGCATCCGGTGGGCATCCTGCTGGCCGGGCTGCTGCTGGCGCTGACCTATATCGGCGGAGAGCTGGCGCAGCTGACCATGTCCCTGCCCGCCGCCACCGTGCAGGTGTTCCAGGGGATGCTCTTGTTCTTCCTTCTGGGCTTCGACGTGCTGACCCGGTTCAGGATCCGGCGGAGGCTGCGCGCATGATGATCGATCCGCTGTCCGTCTTTCTGCTGCTGATCTCGGCCTCGACGCCGATCCTGTTCGCCGCCCTGGGCGAACTGGTGGCCGAGCGCGCGGGCGTGCTGAACCTGGGCGTCGAGGGGATGATGATCACCGGCGCGCTGGCCGGTTTTGCCGCCGCCTATGCCACCGGCAATCCGTTCCTGGGGTTCCTGGTCGCGGCCTTGGCGGGGGCGGTCATCTCGATGCTGTTCGCGGGGCTGACGCAGCTGTTTCTGGCCAACCAGGTCGCCTCGGGGCTGGCGCTGACCCTGTTCGGGCTGGGCCTGGCCGCGATGTTCGGCAAGCCCTTCGAGGGCGTGAAGGCGCCGCCCATGCCCACGGGCCCGCTGCGCATCAACTGGATCGTCTGGCTGGGGCTGATCATGGTGCCGCTGATCTGGGCGTTCCTGAACCGGTCCCGCGCGGGCCTGATCCTGCGCGGCGTGGGCGAGAACCACGAGGCCGCCCATGCGCTCGGCTACAACGTCCGGCTGACCCGCACCGCCGCCATCGCCTTCGGCGGTGCCATGGCGGGGGTCGGCGGGGCCTACATCTCGATCGCCACGGTGCTGCAATGGACGGAAGGCATGACGGCGGGCGCGGGCTGGATCGCGCTGGCCATCGTGGTCTTTTCCAAATGGACCGCGCCGGGCGTGCTGGCGGGGGCATGGCTCTTCGGCGGGGTCACCGTGCTGCAGCTGCGCCTGCAGGCGGCGGGCGTCGCGGTGCCGGTGCAGCTCTTGTCCATGGCACCCTATCTGGCGACGATCCTGGTGCTGGTCATCATCTCGGCCCGCCAGAAATACAGCAGGCGCGCGGGCGGCGGATCGCCCGGATCGCTTGGCACAAATTTCCACGCGCTGCGCTGAACCGCAGCCGATTACCGCAAGAGGGACAACATGCAACGCAGAACACTTCTGGCCACCGCCTCGGCGCTGATCATGGCGCTGGCCGCCCCGGCCCTGGCGCAGGACGAGCCGCTGAAGGTCGGCTTCATCTATGTGGGCCCGGTGGGCGACGGCGGCTGGACCTATCAGCACGATCTGGGCCGCCAGGCGATCGAGGCCGAATACGGCGACCGGGTCGAGACCACCTTCATCGAAAGCGTGCCCGAGGGGGCGGACGCCGAACGCGCCCTGACCCAGCTGGCGCTGGCCGGGAACGACATCATCTTCGCCACCAGCTTCGGCTTCATGGATCCGGTGATGAACGTCGCGGCCAAGTTTCCCGACGTGAAGTTCGAACATGCCACCGGCTACAAGCGCTCCGACAACGTCGCCACCTATGACGCGCGCTTCTACGAGGGCCGCGCCGTGATCGGCACCATCGCGGGCCGGATGACCGAATCCGACATCATCGGCTATATCGGCTCCTTCCCGATCCCCGAGGTGATCCAGGGGATCAATTCCAGCTTCATCCATGCCCGCAAGGTGAACCCGGACGTGCAGATGCGCGTGGTCTGGGCCTATAGCTGGTTCGACCCCGCGAAAGAGGCCGAGGCCGCCTCGGCGCTGCTGGCCGAAGGCGTGGACGTGATTTTGCAGCACACCGACTCGACCGCGCCGCTGGCACAGGCGCAGCAGGCGGGCGCCATCGGCTTTGGCCAAGCCAGCGACATGGCGGCCTTCAAGCCCAGCCCCCGCGTGGCCTCGATCATCGACGAATGGTCGCCCTATTACATCAAGCGCGTCGGCGCGATGCTGGACGGCACCTGGGAAAGCGGCGCCAGTTGGGCCGGGATCGGTGACGGCGAGGTCGTGATCGGCGAGATCACCGACGCCGTCCCCGCCGAGGTCAAGGCCGAGGCCGAGGCCCTGCGCGACGCCATCGGCGCGGGCGAGTACCACCCCTTCACCGGCCCGCTGAACAAGGCCGACGGCTCGGTCTGGCTGGCCGAGGGAGAGACCGCCTCGGACGATGACCTGCAGTCGATGAACTTCTATGTCGAGGGCATCACGGCGCAGATCCCGCAATAGATCCGGCCGACCCCGGCCCGGACCCCCCGACCATCGATGGCCCGCGCCGCGCGCGGGCCATCGGCCCCCCGACGATCCCTTTCCTCATCCCGCGGTTCCCATGAAGCTTTTCCCTCTCTCGTCGCTTCCCAAGCGGGCCTATCGCCTTCTGCCGCGCCTCTGGACCTCGGGGCTGGATCTGGTCCAGCAGCGCCGCCACGGCGGCGATCGCCCCCCCGCCCGGCTGGACGTGATGACCGCGATCGGGGGCAATGACGCGGATGTGCTGCAGGTGCTGCTGCTGTCGCTGTCCGAGGCCCATCCCCGGGACCGCATCACCTTCTGGATGTTCTACCTGGACCTTGGCCCCGCGAAGCTGGCCTCGCTGACCGCCTTCTGCGAAGGGCTGCCGAACCTGACCCTGCAGCTTGTCCGGGTGCCCGAAAAGGCGGATTTCGCCCTGCTGAGCAAGCTGGGCGGGCGGCCCTTCGGCGCGCGCTTCCTGTGGCTGGCGGCGCATCTGCATCTGCCGCCCGAGATGTCGCGGATCATCTATCTGGACCCTCTGGACATGATCGTCACCGACGATCTGCTGCCGCTGCTGCATCAGCCGTTCTTCGGCCGCTATCTGGTGGCCTGCCGTGAATATCCCCATCGCCCGCCGCTGATCTCCCGTCCCGCCCGGCAGGCCCATGCGCGCGGCGCCTCGGCCGAAAAGCTGCAGCGCATGTCCTGGGGCATCGTCAACAGCGGCGCGATCGTCCTCAACCTGGACAAGTTCCGGCGCGATGGCGTGACCATGGCCCACTATGTCGAGGTCGGCCGTTGGGCGCAGGAGATCGGCCTGTCCTTCGGCGATCAGGGCCTGTTCTCGCTGACCCATGGCAGCGATTACACGCAGACCCATGACCGCTACAATCTGCGCTTTCACGATGCCGGGCGGCGGGACCGCACCCTGCCGCCTGCGGTGATCCATTTCGCGGGCCGCATCCCCAAGCCCTATCACCTGCGCCTGACCTCGGAGCAGCAGCAGCAGGTCCTGGACCATCTGGCCCGCACCGGCCTGCCCGCCCTGCCGCTGAACGCGCATCAGACCCTGAAGCCCCATGATCTGGACTATTACCGCCAGTGGTGGGACGTCTGCGCCCGCACGCCGGTCCATGCCCGCGTCGCGCCGATGGCCGCCGATTATGCCGCCCGGGTCCTGGCCGAGCAGGGCGTGGACGCCCCGCCCGAGGCTGCGCCCCTGCCCTGAAGCCCCCTCTCAGCCCATCCGCTCGCTGGCATAGCTGCCGGGCGAGGGCGGAAAGACGACCGTCTTGGCGGCGTTCAGGAACACCCGCCCATGGATATGCGCATGGACCGCGCGGGCCAGCACCTGCGCCTCGACATCGCGGCCCAGGCTGACGTAATCGCCCGGCGATTGGGCATGGGTGACGCGCACGGTGTCCTGTTCGATGATTGGGCCCTCGTCCAGATCGGCGGTGACGTAATGGCTGGTCGCCCCGATCAGCTTCACGCCGCGTTCATAGGCCTGCTTGTAGGGATTGGCGCCCTTGAAGCTGGGCAGGAACGAGTGGTGGATATTGATGATCCGCCCCGACATCTGCTGGCACATCCGGTCCGACAGCACCTGCATGTAGCGCGCCAGCACGACCAGCTCGGCGCCGCTCTGGTCGATGACCTCCATCTGCTGCGCCTCGGCCTGCGCCTTGGAGGCGGCATCGACGCGGATCATGTGGAAGGGAATGTCGTGGTTCACCACGACCTTCTGATAGTCGTGGTGGTTCGAGATGACGCCCACGATCTCGATCGGCAGCGCGCCGATGCGCCAGCGATACAGCAGGTCGTTCAGGCAATGGCCGAAGCGGCTGACCATGATCAGCACCTTCTTCTTGACCGCATCATCGGTGACCCCGACCTCCATCCCGAAGCGGGCGGCGATGGGGGCAAAGCCCGCGCGCAGGTCGTCCAGGCCCGCCGGCCCCTCGGACCGGAAGCTGACGCGCATGAAGAACCGCCCCGTCTCCACGTCGTCGAACTGGGCGCTGTCGGTGATGTTGCACTGGGCCTCGGCCAGAAAGCCCGAGATGGCCGCGACGATGCCGCGGGTCGAGGCGCAGGTCACGCGCAGGGTATAGGTCTTCATGCGTCGGTCGTCCCTTCATTGCCGGGGGGCGCAAGGACCTCGGCCCTGCGCCCCCCGGACATGTCGACCGATTGCCGCAAAAGGGCAATCACATTCGCGACCGCCAAGGCGCGGCCTGCGACATCAGGCGGCCGGCAGACGCGCCTCGACCATGCCGGCATACCAGCTGGAGCCCGCCGGGATCGCCTCGTCGTTGAAGTTGTATTCCGGGTGGTGGACCATCGCGGTGTCGCCATTGCCGACCCAGATATAGGCGCCGGGGCGTTCGTTCAGCATATAGCTGAAATCCTCGCCCCCCATCATCGGCTGCATGTCCATGTCCACCCCGCCCGAGATCTGGCGGGCGACATCCGCCGCCCAGTCCGTCGCCTGCGGGTCGTTCATGGTGACCGGATAGCCGCGCTGGTAGTCGACATGGGCAGTGGCGCCCATCGCGGCGGCCATGTTGGTGGCGACGCGGGTGATGCCCTCCTCCAGCTGGTCGCGGACATGGGGCGCCAGGCTGCGGGCGGTGCCGCGCAGCTTGACCACTTGCGGGATGACGTTGTGCGCCGTCGAATCCGTCGAGACCACGCAGACCGAGATCACCGCATTGTCCAGCGGGTCGATGTTGCGCGCGACGACCGATTGCAGCGCCACGATGATCTGCGCCGCCGTCAGCGTGGTATCGATGCAGGAATGCGGCTTGGCGGCATGCCCGCCCTTGCCGGTCACGGTGATGTCGAACTGGTCGGCCGCCGCCATCATCGCGCCGGGCCGGATCGAGAACTGGCCCACCGGCATGCCGGGCATGTTGTGCATGCCGTAGAACTCGTCGATCTTCCAGCGGTCGACCAGACCGTCCAGCACCATCGCCTCGCCGCCCGCGCCGCCCTCTTCGGCGGGCTGGAAGATGACGACCGCGGTGCCGTCGAAATTGCGCGTCTCGGCCAGGTACTTGGCCGCGCCCAGCAGCATGGCGGTGTGCCCGTCATGGCCGCAGGCATGCATCGCGCCAGGCGTCTTCGAGGCATAGTCGACGCCCGTCTGTTCCAGGATCGGCAGCGCGTCCATGTCGGCGCGCAGGCCCACGACCCGGCCCGTGCTGTCCGTGCGACCCTTGATGACGCCCACCACGCCGGTGCGCCCCACGCCCTCCGTCACCTCGTCGCAGCCGAACTCGCGCAGCAGCTGGGCCACGCGGCCCGCCGTCCGGTGGACCTCGTACAGAAGTTCGGGATTCTCGTGAAAGTCGCGGCGCCAGGCGGTGATCTCGGGCAGCAGTTCGGCAAAGCGGTTCTTGACGGGCATGATGGTCTCCTTCGGGCGCAGGGTGGCGATTTCCTGCACGGTCTGCAAGAGGGCGGGCCGGGCTTTACAGGTCCGGCCCCAGGCGGACGGGCGATCCGTCCGAAAAACGGGCAAAGCGGAAACGGCTCAGATCATGAGCCGAGGATCGGCCCTGCATCATGTCGGCCATGACCCGCCCCACCCCCGGGCCGATGCCGAAGCCGTGGCCCGAGAGGCCCGTGGCGATGAAGAACCCGCCCAGGGGCGTCTGGTCCAGCACCGGCACCTGGTCGGGCAGCGTGTCGATCATCCCGGCCCAGGCCGCGCGGATGCGGGGGCGGCCGATCTGCGGGAAGGCCGCGCCGAAATCGTCCTGCAGCCGCACGACGCGCGCGCTGTTGGGCGCGGGCGAGAGGACCCGCATCGCCTCGAAGGGCGAGGGCGCGTCGGGCCGCCAGCGCCGCCGGGTGGTCCAGGCATCGGGATAGCCCTTGGGCGCGGCACCCTGCAGCCGAGTCAGGCGCAGGTCGCGGCGGATCATCGGCAGATAGGCCCGCATGTGGCGCAGCGCCGCCGGGCCGATCCAGAAATCATGCGCCATGCCCGGCGCCAGCGTATAGCCGCCATCCGTGCGACGGCGGAAGGCGAATCTGGAATCGGTGGCAGCGCCTGACCAGAACTCGGGCAGCGCGTCGGTCGCGGCGACGGTGGCGCGCACCGACAGCTGCGGCAGGGCCAGCCCGGCATTGCCGGCGAACAGCCCCGACCACGCGCCCCCCGCCAGCAGCACCCGGTCGGTGCGGATCGTGCCGGCCTCGGTGACGACCCCGGCGACGCGCCCATCCTGCAGGTCCAGCGCGCGCACGGCGCAGTGCTCGCGGATCACCACGCCCTCGGAGGCAGCCAGCCGGGCGATGGCGGGCACCGCCTGCCTCGGCTCGGCCCGCATGTCCGAGGGGGTCTGCAGCGCCCCGGCCCAGCCCGCCCGGTGGGGCAGCATGTCGGCCAGCGCCTGCCGGCCGATCACCCGGCTGTCCAGCCCATGCGCGCGGGCGATGTCCAGCCAGCCCTCGTAGCGTGCCATCGCGGCCTCGTCGGGGGCGAGGAAGCTGACCCCGCAGGTCGCCAGCCCCAACTGGTCGCCCAGTTCCTGTGCCAGCGAGGACCACAGCCGCCGCGCGTCCAGCATCACCGGGATCTCGGCCTCGTCGCGGCCCTGCGCTCGGATCCAGCCCCAGTTGCGGCTGGACTGCTCGCCCGCGATCACGCCCTTCTCGCACAGCACCACCCGCAATCCGTCGCGCGCGAGATAAAGCGCCGTCGTCACCCCCGCGATGCCGCCGCCGATCACGACCACATCCGCCGCCTCGGGCAGATCGGCCCGGTGCACGGGGGCCGTGTCGGGACCGATCGGCGGCGCCGGCCTCATGAATGGGTGACCGGATCGACCAGCACCCGGTGCCCCGGCGCGACCTCGCGATAGACCGAGGGCCGGGCCACGTAGTCCACCGGGTGCATGGGCGAGGGGATGGGCCGGAAGGACAGATCCTCGCTGATCTTCTTCTGGCGCGGATCGGCCACCGGCACGGCCAGCATCAGCTGGCGGGTATAGCTGTGCTGCGGGTTCTCGAAGACCTGCGCGCGGGTGCCCATCTCCACGATGCGGCCCAGATACATGACGCCCACATGATGGCTGACGCGTTCCACCACCGCCATGTCATGGCTGATGAACAGCATCGAGATGCCCAGATCCTGCTGCAGCTCCATCAGCAGGTTCAGGACCTGCGCCTGCACCGACACGTCCAGCGCCGACACGGCCTCGTCGGCCACGATCAGCTTGGGGTTCAGCGCCAGCGCGCGGGCGATGGCGATGCGCTGGCGCTGGCCGCCCGACATCTCGTGCGGATAGCGGCGCATGTAGCTGCGCGGCAGCTCGACCCGGTCGAACAGCGCGGCGATCCGGTCCTGGCGTTCGGACTTGCTGCCGATGCCGTAGTTCTCCATCGGCTCGGCCACCTGGTCATACAGCTTCATATGCGGATCGAGGCTGGCGAAGGGGTCCTGGAAGATCATCTGCATGTCACGCCGTGCCCGGCGCAGATCGCGCTGCGACAGCCCGATGATGTCGGTGCCGCCCAGATCGACGGTGCCCGACTCGGGTTCGACCAGCCGCAGCAGCGACCGCCCGCAGGTCGATTTCCCGCAGCCTGATTCGCCGACCAGAGACAGCGTCTCGCCGGAATTGATGGTGAAACTGACATCCTCGACCGCATGGACGCGCGCCACGGTGCGCCGCAGGATGCCGCCTTTGACGGCAAAGCGCGTGGTCAGGTTCCGCACCGTCAACAGCGGCTTGGGATCCTTGACGATGATCGGCTCGGGCGCGCCCTGGCTGCCGTCGCTCATCAGGCGCAACCGCTCGGGCGCGGGTTTTCCGGTCATTGCCCCAAGGCGCGGCACGGCGGCCAGCAGCATCTTGGTGTAATCCATCTGCGGGTTCTCGAAGATGTCGACGGCCGAGCCCTCTTCGACCTTGTCGCCGCGATACATGACCACGACACGATCTGCCATTTGCGCGACCACCGCCATGTCATGAGTGATGAAAAGAACGGCAATCTGCTTTTCCCGCTTCAGACGGTCGATCAGCGCCAGAATCTCGGCCTGAATCGTCACGTCCAGCGCGGTGGTGGGCTCGTCGCAGATCAGCAGGCGCGGCTCGCAGGCCATGGCGATGGCGATGACCACGCGCTGGCGCATGCCGCCCGACAGCTCGTGCGGATACTGGTCCAGCCGGCGTTCGGGTTCGGGGATGCGGACCTGGCGCAGGATCTCCAGCGCGCGGGCGCGGGCCTCGTGTTTCTTCAGGCCACGATGGGCGATCAGCCCCTCGACCAGTTGATCTCCCACGGTAAAGACCGGGTTCAGCGCGGTCATCGGCTCCTGGAAGATCATGCCGATCTGGTTGCCGCGGATGGTGCGCATCGCGGCGCTGCCCTGGGTGGCCAGATCGACCACCTGACCGTCACCCCGTTCGAACATCAGCCGCCCGCCCGCGATGGTGCCGCCGCCGAACTCGACCAGCCGCATCAGCGACAGCGAGCTGACCGACTTGCCCGACCCGGATTCGCCCACCACGCAGACGCATTCGCCCGGCTTGATGGTGAAGCTGACATCCCGCACGCCGACCACGATCCCGTCGCCCGTTTCAAATTCGACGCGAAGTTTCTCAATGGAAACAAGCGGTTTTTCATCCAGCATGGCAGGCCCCCGGAAAGATCCAAGACGGCAGGCTAGCGGCTGCCCTGGAAGAGGTCAAAGGCGAAACCGCGCCCGGCGCGGCGCGCGAAGGGACTTGCGTTTCGCGCGGGCTTCGTTCGATGATGCCGCCATTCCGCAGGGATGACGACGACACGAACCCCGCCCGGACACCCGGGATGACAGACAAAAAACCGGCCCCAGAATGGCCGGAGGTGGCGTGGACCCCCCCGCGGGCCGCTCGACCAACAGGAGAGATGAATGAAACTGAGAACCGTTCTGATGGGCGCCGCCGCAAGCATGGCGATGGCCCCCGCCGCCCATGCCGAGCGCGGCAGTGACGGACAACTGGGCATCGTCATGTGGCAGGCGCCCTCGACGATGAACCCCTACCTGTCCGGCGGCACCAAGGAGGTGATCGCCGGCAGCCTGGCGCTGGAACCGCTGGCCGGCTTCGATGCCGAGGGCGCCATCTATCCGCGCCTCGTGACCGAGATCCCGTCGCTGGAGAACGGCGGCATCTCCGAGGACATGACCTCGGTCACCTGGACGCTGCGCGACGACATCACCTGGTCGGACGGCACGCCGCTGACCGCCGAGGACGTGGTCTTCACCGCGGACTATTGCATGGACCCCGATGGCGGCTGCTCGCAGCTGGCCAAGTTCGAGGGCATCACCGCCGTCGAGGCGGTCGATCCGCAGACCGTGCGCATCACCTTCGCCTCGCCGCGCCCCGATCCGTTCTCGGCCTTCGTGGGCTCGCAGTCGCCGATCCTGCAGAAGGCGCAGTTCGAGAACTGCATGGGCGCCAATGCCCCCACCTGCACCGACCAGAACTTCGGCCCGATCGGCACCGGCCCGTTCCGCGTCACGCAGTTCCTGACCAACGATACGATCAGCCTTGAGGCCAATCCCGAATATCGCGACCCGGCCAAGCCGGCCTTCGCGACGGTGCTGGTCAAGGGCGGCGGCGATGCGGCGGGTGCGGCGCGCTCGGTCCTGGAAACGGGCGAGTTCGACTATGCTTGGAACACCCAGCTGGCCCCCGACGTCATCGCCGGCATGGAGGCCGCGGGCCTGGGCCAGGTCTCGGCCGCCTTCGGCAGCCTGGTCGAGCGCATCCACGTGAACCTGACCGATCCCTCCTCGTCCCTGCCCGAGGGCGAGCGCTCCACCGCCGCCCATCCGCATCCCTTCCTGTCGGACCCCGCCGTGCGGCAGGCCCTGTCCATGGCCATCGACCGCGAGCTGCTGGTCGAGATCGGCTACGGCACCTCGGGTCAGGCGACCTGCAACTATGTCCCCGCCCCGGCGGCCTGGGCGTCGGACAACACGGATTGCCTGACCCAGGACATCGAGGGCGCCAACGCCCTGCTGGAAGAGGCCGGCTGGACGATGGGCGGCAACGGCATCCGCGAGAAGGATGGCGTGCAGCTGAACATGGTCTTCCAGACCTCGGTCAACGCCGTGCGCCAAGACTTCCAGGCGCTGATCAAGCAGTGGTGGTCCGAGATCGGCGTCGAGACGGAACTGAAGACCGTCGATGCCTCGGTCTTCTTCGGCTCGGATGCGGGCTCGCCCGACACGCTGCAGAAGTTCTATGCCGACGTGCAGATGTATGCCGACAACTTCGACGGCAACAACCCGGCCCCCTATCTGGCCAAGCACACCTGCAACAAGGCCCCCTCGCCCGCCAACCAGTGGCAGGGTGAAGGCATCAGCCGCTTCTGCGATCCCGAATACGACCGCATGGTGTCGGAACTGGACGGCATCATCGACGCGGACGAGCGTGCGCAGATGGGCCGCACGATGAACGACATGCTGACCAAGGACAGCAACGCGATCATCCCGCTGGTCTATCGCGGCACCGCCTCGGCCCATGCCAACGCGCTTGGCGGCGTGCAGCTGAACGCATGGGACAGCGAGATCTGGAACATCGCGGACTGGACCCGCGTCGCGCCGTAAGACGTCCCGCCGCCCCGGCGCCTGTCGGTCGGGGCGGCCTCCTTCGTCGTCGCAGCCGCGTGACGGAAGGACGGACCCGCCCGCATTTCCACGGATCGAGGCACCATGCTGAGTTTCACCCTGCGCCGGCTGCTGCTGGCCATTCCAACCCTGCTGTTCATCTCGCTGGTGATCTTCCTGCTGCTCGAGGCGTCGCCGGGCGACCCCCTGGGCGACGTGCCCCTGACCGTGCCGCCCGAGGTTCGCGAACGCATGCGCGCCGCCCTGGGCCTGGGCGAGCCCTGGCCCGTCCGCTACCTGCTGTGGCTGAAGCAGTTCTTCTGGGTCGAGCCGCTCTACTGGACCGACCGCTGGTTCGGCACAGATTTCAGCCAGGGCGCGCAGCGCATCATCAGCTTCCAGTCGCGCAGCCCGGTCTTCGACGTGATCGCGCAGCGCATCCCGCAGACGCTGACCGTGGTGGGCATGTCCTATGTGGTGGGCATCCTGATCGCCATCCCGATCGGCATCCTGTCGGCCTATCGGCAATACAGCTGGTTCGACCAGATCGGCACCTTCATCTCGATGATCGGCTTCTCGATGCCGACCTTCTTCACGGGGGTCGTGCTGATCATCATCTTCGCGGTGAACCTGCAGTGGTTCCCCTCCGTCTACAACACCACGCTGGAGGTGAATGACTGGGACAGCTTCCTGCAGCAGGTCCGCCAGATGGTGATGCCGGTGACGGTGCTGGCGCTCTACAACGCGGCGCAGATCAGCCGCTTCATGCGCTCGTCCATGCTGGACAACCTTGGGCAGGACTATGTGCGCACCGCGCGGGCCAAGGGCCTGTCGGAACGCAAGGTCGTGCTGAAGCACGTGCTGAGGAACAGCCTGATCCCGGTGGTGACGGTCATCGCGCTCGGCCTGCCGGCGGTCTTCGGCGGTGCGATCATCACCGAGCAGGTGTTCCGCGTGAACGGGCTGGGACAACTGCTGATCTCGGCCATCCATGCCAACGACATTCCCATGGTGCTGACGCTGACCTTCATCTTCGCCATCCTGATCGTCGTCTTCACCCTGATCGCAGACATCCTCTACGGGGTGCTGGACCCGAGGATCCGCTATGACTGACACCAACACCCCCGAAGAGCGCGTCCGCGCCCTGCATGCCGCCGCCGGCAACGCGGCCACCCCCGAGGCCGCCAGCCCGCCCGTCGTGCCCCCCGCGGCAGCCGACGCGACGCGCAGCCAGTGGTCCGATGTCTGGCGCCAGTTCCGCAGCCATCGCGGCGCGATGCTGGGGCTGGTGATCTTCGTGTCGATCCTGCTCTTCGTGTCGGTGGGCCCGCTGATCTGGACCACCGATCCGACCTTCGTGGACATCCGCGCCCGCAATTCCGGCTTTTCGGCGTCCCACCCCCTGGGCACCGACCAGCTCGGCCGGGATCTTCTGGCGCGGCTGATGGCGGGGGGGCAGGTGTCGATCGCGGTGGGCCTGACGGCGATGATCATCGCCATCACCCTGGGCAGCCTGATCGGCGTGATGTCGGGGTATTTCCGCAGGCTGGACGGCCCGCTGATGCGCCTGACTGAGCTGTTCCTGGCCCTGCCGCTGCTGCCCCTTCTGCTGCTGATGGTGACCCTGTTCCGCGAAACGCTGTCGCAGACCTTCGGTCCGGCTCTGGGCATCTTCTTCCTGATCGTGACGGCCATCGGCGCGACCAGCTGGATGCAGGCGGCCCGCATCGTGCGCGGCGAGGTGCTGGGCCTGAAGGAGCGCGAGTTCATCCTGGCCGCCCGCTCCATCGGCACGCCGGCGCACAAGATGATCACCCGCCACATCCTGCCCAATGTGCTCTCGCCGATCATGGTCGCCGCCACCCTGGGCATCGCCACCGCGATCATCACCGAATCCGCGCTCAGCTTCCTCGGCCTCGGGTTCCCGCCCGACTTTCCCACCTGGGGCCGGCTTCTCTTCGACGCGGTGGACCAGATGGTCCTCTACCCCTGGCGGGTGATCTTTCCGGGCCTGCTGATCTCGCTGACCGTGCTCTGCGTCAACTATATCGGCGACGGGCTGCGCGACGCCATGGATCCGCGCATCCGGGGCCGCTGAGGGGGGCCAGCCCCCCGTCGCCTGACGGCGACCCCCCCGGGATATTTGGGCCAAGATGAATGCGTGCGGATTTCATCTTGGCCCAAATATCCTCGGGGGGTGAATTGGCCGAAGGCCAAGAGGGGGCGCGAGCGCCCCCTTTCTGCGCTCAGTAGGCCTGACCGCCGCTGCCTGCCGGCAGGGCGCCATAGGGCAGCCAGATCGTCTTCTGCCGCGTCGCGTGGTGCAGGAAGGTCTCGCCCTGCGCCCGGGGTCCCGTCCAGTCGCGCGCGGGAACCGGCCAGACCGGCGTCAGGGTGTGGCTGGCGGCGCGGTCGATCGCCGCAAGTTCCTCGGCCGCCCCGGCATGCCAGACGGCCGAGACCTCCTCGTGGCCGGCCAGATGCGGGGACAGCTCGGCAGCCGCCCCGGTCACGACATTGACCACCCCACCCGGCAGGTCGGAGGTGTCGAAGACCTGGCACAGGTCCATGACCGGCAGAGGATCGCCCGGGGACGGGATCGCGACAACGGCATTGCCCATGGCGATGGCCGGCAGCACCAGCGACAGGAACCCGGCAAGGGGCTGGCTCTCCGGGCAGGTGATGCCGATGATGCCATGGGGCTCGGGGATCACCGTCACCAGATGGCCGGGCTTGGCTTGGACCGTGCGGCCGTCGAACTTGTCGGCCCAGGCCGCATAGTGGAAAGCGCGGGCCAGAGCGGCCCCGACCTCGGCGGGGCTGGTGCGGGCGGCGAACTCGTCGCGCCGGGCGGCCAGGTTCTCGGCGATGAAATAGAGGACCTGCGCGCGGGCGTGACCGCCCATCGCCGCCCATTTTCCGGCCTTGGCGGCGGCCTCGACTGCGTTGCGGATGTCCTTGCGGCTGCCCTGGGGCGCCAGCCCTCCGGGCACGGCATACATCGCCCCGCCATCGGGCCGCTTCTGGGCGCCGCCGATATAGAGCTTGGCGGTGCGGTCGATCGCGGGCGGGGCGGCCTTCGGGGCCGGGGACGCAGGGGTGGTCATCGGCGCGACCTTGGGGCCGGCCAGATAGTCCCGCATCCCGCTATGCCCGCCCTCGCGGCTATAGCCGCTGTCGCGCATTCCGCCGAAGGAGGCAGCGGCATCGAACATGTTGGCGCCGTTGATCCAGATGACCCCGGCCTTGATCCGCGCCGCCAGATCGGTGGCCACCGTCGCACTTTCCGACCAGACCGAGCCCGCCAGCCCATAGCGGGTGGCATTGGCCAGCTCGATCGCCTCGTCGGCGGTGCGAAAGGTCGACAGCGTCGCGATGGGGCCGAAGATCTCCTCGACCATGCCCGGATTGGCGGGGGCGATGTTGCGCAGATAGCCCGGCGCGATGAAGCAGCCATCTTGCGGCTGGCCGCCGACCAGCTCGGCCCCGGCCTCGACCGCCGCCTGGCAGATCGACAGGATGCGGTCCTTCTGCACCGGATCGACGATGGCGCCCAGATCGGTGGACTTGTCCAGCGGCGCGCCGACCCGGAGCCGCGCCATGCGGGCACGCAGCAGCGCCTCGAAGCGGGGCGCCACGGCCTCGGCCACCAGGATGCGCGAGCCGGCGCAGCAGACCTCGCCCTGGTTGAACCAGATGCTGTCCACCACGCCCTCGACGGCGGCGTCCAGGTCGGCATCCTCCATCACCACGAAGGGCGACTTGCCGCCCAGTTCCAGCGTCAGGCGGCGCCCCGTCCCGGCCAGCGCCAGCGCGATGCCGCGTCCCACCTCGGTCGAGCCGGTGAAGGCGATCTTGTCAACCTCCGAGGCGACCAGCGCCGCCCCCGTCACCCCGTCGCCGGTGACGATGTTGACGACGCCCGCGGGCAGGCCGATCTCTTGGCAAATTTCAGCAAAGGCCAGGGCGGTCAGGGGCGTGTATTCGGCAGGCTTCAGCACGACCGTGTTGCCGGCGGCCAAAGCGGGGGCGATCTTCCAGGCCAGCATCAGCAGCGGGAAATTCCAGGGGATGATCTGGCCGCAGACGCCCAAGGGCGCATGGCCCGGGAACTGGCTGTCGCGCAGTTCGGCCCAGCCCGCATGGTGGTAGAAATGCCGCGCGACCAGCGGCACGTCGATGTCGCGCGCCTCGCGGATCGGCTTGCCATTGTCCAGGGTCTCCAGCACCGACAGGAAGCGTTCGCGCTTCTGCACATGGCGGGCCAGCGCGTACAGATAGCGCGCGCGCTCGGTGCCCGACAGGGCGGCCCATCCGGGCTGGGCAGCGCGGGCAGCCGCGACGGCGGCGGCCACATCCGCCTCGCTGCCCTGCGAGACCCGGGCGAGCACATCGCCGGTCGACGGGTCGCGCGTCTCGAAGGTCGCGCCGACATCGGTAAAGGCGCCGTCGATGAAATGACCGAAGCGCCCTTGGGCGGCCAGCCAGTCGCGCACCGCGCTGCTGTCCTCGACGGAGGGGCCGTATTCCATGGTTTCCATGATCTCGCTCACTCGGCTCATCGGGACCTCAGGCTGGCGCTAGGCGGTGGGAGGCCGCATAGCGGCCCGTGACATGGTGGCTGATCTGACGCTCGATGTCGCCCAGCAGGCTGCTGGCGCCGATCCGGAAGAGGTCCGGGGCCAGCCAGTCGCGGCCCAGCTCCTCGGCCATCAGCACCTGCCAGCTGATCGCATCCTTGGCGGTGCGCAGGCCGCCTGCGGGCTTGAAGCCCACTTTGACGCCGGTGCGGGCGTGGTGGTCGCGGATCGTGCGGCACATGACCAGGCTGACGGCCAGGGTGGCGTTCACGCCCTCCTTCCCGGTCGAGGTCTTGATCCAGTCCGCCCCCGCCTGCATGGCGACATGAGAGGCGCAGGCGACATTCTCCAGCGACTTCAGATCGCCGGTGGCGAGGATCGCCTTCATCCGCGCGGTCCCGCAGGCCTCGCGCATGGCGCGCAGCTCGTCGTAAAGCGCGATCCAGTTAGCCTGCAGGACATGGGCGCGGGTGATGACGATGTCGATCTCGTCGGCGCCCTGATCCACGGCATAGCGGATCTCGGCCAGCCGCAGGTCCAGGGGCATCAGCCCTGCCGGAAAGCCGGTGGCGACGCTGGCCACGGGGATGCCGCTGTCCCCCAGGGCGCGCTTGGCGGGGGCGACCATCGTGGGATAGACGCAGACCGCGCCGGTGGTCAGGCCGGTGACGCCCACGGCCTGCAGCAGCTCGGGCGCGATGGGCTGGCGGGCCTTGGCGCAGAGCCGGGCCACGCGGTCGGGCGTGTCGTCGCCCGCCAGCGTGGTCAGGTCGATGCAGCGTACCGCGTTCAGCAGCCAGGCGGCCTGGTGGTCCTTCTTGAGGCTGCGCCGCGCGGGCAGGGTCGCGGCGCGACGTTCCACGGCGGGAGTGTTGATGCGGATCCCCTCGAACCAGTCGGGGCGCAGGTCGGTGCCGGGATTGGTCATGCGCGGCCCCCCCGGCGCGGCATCCCGCGCTGGCGGAACTGCCCCCACATGCGCCAGACCAGCACAAGCAGTGCCAGCAGGACGGCGCAGATGATCATCGCCGCCCAGTTCAGCGGCCGGTCGTCCGGCCCCGCGACGGTGTTGATCGAGATGGCGTTGGGATAGGTCGACATCCAGGGCAGCCGCCAGCCATAGGCCGTCACGCTGACCCAGATCGGGCTGGCGGTGCCCGATTGCAGGTTGGTCGCCTCGGCCTGCAGGTTGGCGCTGTCATATTTGAAATAGGGCGGCCAGACCCAGCCCGTATCCTCGTTGCGATAGACGAAGACGCTGCCGCCCGGGCGCACCGTGTCGATGAAGCGCACGTCGCGCTGGCCTTGGGCGTTCTCGACCGTGCCGGTGCTGTCCGAGGCCCAGAAGATCGTTGCCGAGGGCGGGATCTCGGTCAGCCGGTTGTAGGTGTTGGAGATCCTGACCGTGTTCTTCGAGGGCAGCGTGTAGTCCAGCAGGGCAAAGATGAGGACGCCGAACAGGACCCCGATGACGACGCGCAGATAATACATGAACAGGCAGCTCCTATTGCCAGTTGACCGAGATGACGATGCCCAGGATGGCCAGCGTCGGCAGCACGAAGACCAGAAGCGTCAGCCGCGCCCGCAGGCTGCGGTTGAACCCGGTCATCGCCTTGGCCACGAACGCCCGCCGCGCGGCGGCGTTCCCGGCCTGGTCGGGATGGCGGGCATCCCACCGGTTTTCCAGCCGCTCGACCTGCTGCGACCGCACGTAAAGGCGCAGCAGCACATAGAACAGGGCCTGCAGCGCGAACAGGACCAGCCACAGCCGGATCAGTGCCACCTTGAAGCCCCCGCCTTCCCGGCCGCCGCCGCCTTGCATCCCTCGGGCATCGGTCTAGCACGGGGGCCGCGGCGGGGGCCAGATGCCCCGTCGCCCGAAGCCGCAGCCCGGGGCCCTTGCGCAAGGCGCCGGTCCGGCGTCATCTGCGCCCCGGGAAACCGGCCGCCCCCTTCGGGTGTTGCGCCGCAAGGAGACCCGCCATGACCGAACAGAGCGTGCTGAGACTGTCCATCGCGATGACCTTCGCCGTGGCCCTGGCGGGCATCGGCATGGGCATCCTGTCGGGCTCGGCCTCGATCACCTTCGACGGGATCTATGCGCTGACCGACGCGATGATGACGACCGTGGCGCTGCTGGTCTCGACCCTGATCACCTCGCGCCTGTCGGAGCGGCGCCAGGCGCTGCTGGTCCAGCGCTTCACCATGGGCTTCTGGCATCTGGAGCCGATGGTGCTGGGCCTCAGCGGCGTGCTGCTGTCGGGGGCGGCGATCTATGCGCTGGTGACGGCGGTGGGCAGCCTGCTGGCCGGGGGGCGCGATCTGGATTTCGGCCGGGCGATCCTTTACGCCGCGCTGGTGCTGGCCGTGGCCGTCGGCATGGCGATCCACAACCACCGGGCCAACCGCAGGATCAAGTCGGGCTTCGTGGCGCTGGACGTGAAGGGCTGGACGATCTCGGCGGCGCTGACGGGGGCGCTGCTGGCGGCCTTCGTCTTCGGTTGGGCGATCCGGGGCACCCCGCTGGAGCCGCTGTCCCCCTATGTCGACCCGGCGGTGCTGGCGCTGGTCTGTCTGGTGGTGATCCCCCTGCCCGTCCCCACGATCCGGCAGGCTCTGGCCGACATCCTGCTGATCACGCCCCCCGCCATGAAGGCCGAGATCGACCGCATCGCCGAGGCCACCTGCGCCCGCTACGGCTTTCTGGGCCATCGCGCCTATGTCGCCCGCGTGGGCCGGGGCCGCCAGATCGAGTTGTATTTCATCGTCCCCACCGGCTGGCCGCCCATGCATCTGGAGGAATGGGACGCCATCCGCGACGAGATCGGCACCGCCATCGGCGGCGACATCGACCATCGCTGGCTGACCATCGCCTTCACCACCGATCCCGAATGGGCCGATTGACGACGCGCCCCGGCCTCCCCAGATCTGTCTGCACATCGGAAAGGACCCGCCCATGACATTGCCGCTGGACCCCAAGGCCGCCCTGACCGCCGAGCTTGACCGCCTCGCCGCCCGCCAGCTGGCCAGTCGCGGTGTGCTGATGCGCGGGGTCGAGGCGGTGGGCCGCCTGACCGAGGGCGCCGCGACCACCCTTCTGGGCATGTCGCCCATCCAGCTGGAGAAGGTCCTGGAAAGCGCCTTCAAGCAGCTCTACGACCTGTCCGGGCGCAGCGACGGCATCAGCCTCGTGCGCCAGGCACCGCTGATCGCCAATCGCGCGGCGGCGGTGGCCAGCGGGGCGGCGGGGGGCTGGTTCGGGCTGGCGGGGATCGTGCCCGATCTGGTCGCCTCGACCACGGTGATCTTCAACTCGATCCAGAAGGTCGCGCGCCAGCACGGCTTCGACACGACCGACCCGATGGTGCGGCTGGAATGTCTGGCGGTGTTCCAGTTCGGCGAGCCGGGCGAGGATGGAGATGCCGCCGCCAAGTCCTTCCTGGCCAACCGCCTGCTGACCAATGGCCAGACGGTGTCCGCGCTGATCTCGCGCTTCGCCTCGCAATTCGCGGCGCGGCTGACGACCAAGCTGGGCGCGCAGGCGGTGCCGGTGCTGGGTGCGGTCACGGGGGCGGCGATCAACTATGCCTTCGTCGATTACTACGAGGGCGTGGCGCAGATCCATTTCCGCCTGTTGCGGCTGGCCCAGGATCATC
Source organism: Paracoccus gahaiensis (assembly GCF_005048225.1). Classification (GTDB taxonomy): domain Bacteria; phylum Pseudomonadota; class Alphaproteobacteria; order Rhodobacterales; family Rhodobacteraceae; genus Paracoccus; species Paracoccus gahaiensis. Next base: position 23,483 of record NZ_SUNI01000014.1, on the reverse strand, counting down.
CCGATCTGGATATGGACGCCGAATATGCCCAAGCCCTCGCCCGCGCCCGCACCACCCCCCGGGGCCTTGGCGTCCGGATGCGGCGCGCGGTTCAGAAGGGCACGTCGTCGCCCCCGCCCGCCGGCTGAACATAGGCGGCCTTGATGTTCTTGAACCCGGCCTCGAACTGCACGGTCAGGGTTTCCTCGGCAATGCCGATGATCTGGCCCTCGCCGAACTTGGCATGCAGGACCCGGTCGCCCACCGTGAACCGCGAGGCGGGGGCCGCGTCGATGGTGACGGGCGTGCGATGCACCGGCCCGCGCCGGTCCGCCGCCCGCGCCTGCATCCGCTTCCAGCCCGGCGAGTTGTAGACGTCGGCCTTTTGCACCCGCTCCTCCATGCGGGTGCCCCCGGCCATCGCCATCGCCGCCCCATAGCCGCCGCCATAGAGGCCCGGAGGCGTCAGCACCTCGACATGCTCCTCGGGCAGCTCGTCGATGAAGCGCGAGGGCAGCGCACTCTGCCACTGGCCATAAAGGCGCCGGTTGCCCGCGAAGGTGATCGTCGCCAGACGCTCGGCCCGGGTGATGCCGACATAGGCCAGCCGCCGCTCCTCCTCCAACCCCTTGGTGCCCTGCTCGTCCATGGCGCGCTGGTTGGGGAACAGCCCATCCTCCCAGCCCGGCAGGAAGACCACGGGAAATTCCAGTCCCTTGGCGCCGTGCAGGGTCATGATGCTGACCTGCTCGGTCTGTTCGCCATCGTCGCGGTCCATGACAAGCGAGACATGCTCCAGGAAGCCTTGCAGGTTCTCGAATTCCTCCAGCGCCTTGACCAGTTCCTTGAGGTTGTCCAGCCGCCCCGGCGCGTCGGGCGACTTGTCGGTCTGCCACATGGTCGTGTAACCCGATTCGTCCAGCACCCGCTCGGCCAGTTCGACATGGCCCACGCCGTCGCGCACCGCCATGTGAGACCGCCCGATCAGCCCCACGAAATCGCGCAGGTTGGCCAGCCCCTTGCCGCCCAACTGCTTCTCCTCGACCACGATCCGCGCGCCTTCCAGCAGGTTGACGCCGTTCTGCCGGGCCGCATGTTGAATGGTCTGCAACGCCTTGTCGCCCAGGCCCCGCTTGGGAGTGTTCACGATCCGCTCGAAGGCCAGGTCGTCGTCGGGCGACACGACCAGCCGGAAATAGGCCATCGCATCCCGGATCTCCTGCCGCTCGTAGAAGCGCGGGCCCCCGATCACCCGATAGGGCAGCCCGATGGTCATGAAGCGATCCTCGAAGGCCCGCATCTGGTGGCTGGCCCGCACGAGGATGGCGATGTCGTCCAGGCCCACCCGGCCCAGGGCCGCGCGGTGCCCGCCCTGGAACGCCTCGATCTCCTCGCCGATCCAGCGCGCCTCGGCCTCGCTGTCCCAATGCCCGATCAGGCGCACCGGCTCTCCGGGCTCGGCATCGGTCCACAGCGTCTTGCCCAAGCGCCCCTGATTGGCCGCGATCAGCCCCGAGGCCGCCCCCAGGATCTGCGGGGTCGAGCGATAGTTCTGCTCCAGCCGGATCACCTCGGCGCCCGGAAAATCCTTCTCGAAGCGCAGGATGTTGCCCACCTCGGCGCCGCGCCAGCCATAGATCGACTGGTCGTCATCGCCCACGCAGCAGATGTTGCGATGCGCCTGCGCCAGCAGACGCAGCCACATGTATTGCGCCACGTTGGTGTCCTGATACTCGTCGACCAGGATATAGCGGAACCGCTCCTGCCATTGCCGCAGCACATCGGGATGCGCCTGGAACAGCGTCACGCAATGCATCAGCAGATCGCCGAAATCGACCGCGTTCAGCGTCAGCAGCCGGTCCTGATAGGCCGCGTACAGCTTGCCCCCATGCCCGTCGAAGGCCTCGCCCTCGCCGCGCGGCAGGGACCCGGGGCCGATGCAGCGGTTCTTCCAGCCGTCGATCAGATGCGCCAGCTGCCGCGCGGGCCAGCGCTTCTCGTCGATGTTCTCGGCTTGGATCAGCTGCTTCAGCAGCCGGATCTGGTCGTCCGTGTCCAGGATGGTGAAGCTGGGCTTCAGATGCAGCCCGTCCCGTCCGATCATCTCGGCATGGCGGCGCAGGATCTTGACGCTGATCGAATGGAAGGTGCCAAGCCAAGGCATCCCCTCGACCGTATCCCCCAGCAGACGCGCGATCCGGGTCTTCATCTCGCGCGCGGCCTTGTTGGTGAAGGTCACCGCCAGCAATTGCCCCGGCCGCGCCCGGCCCAGCATCAGCAGATGCGCGATCCGCGTGGTCAGCGCCCGGGTCTTGCCGGTCCCGGCGCCCGCCAGCATCAGCACCGGCCCGTCCAGCACCTCGACGGCGGCCCGCTGCGCGGGGTTGAGCCCCTCCAGATAGGGGGCGGGCCGCGCGGCGACGGCGCGCTGCGACAGGGGAACGGCGGTCGGGCGATCAGGGTCGTCGGTCAGGTCCATGCCCCCACCATACCCTTCCCCGGCCCGCAGGGAAAGCCCACCGTTCACCCTCCGTTCTCGCTCCTGCAACGGTCCGCAAATATCCCGCCGGGTGGGCCCGGGAGGGGCGCGCAGCCCCTCCCGGCGGGGGGTGCGGGGGGCCGGCCCCCCGCCGGCGCAGGACGCAAAGGGCCCCTAGACGGTCAACCCCGCAAAGGTGCCGGGATCCAGCGAGGCCTGCGCGAAGGTCGCCCCCCCCGTCAGCAGGCTGACCGCGTCATGCGAGTGCAGCGATTCCCGGTGCGAGGCCACGACGCGGAAATCGCCGATGCGCGGATCGGCGATCAGCTGGGCGGCAAAGGCCCGCACGGCGTCCTCGACGAAAATCGGATGGGCGGCGTTCAATTCGGCAAAGGCCTGCTCGTCCTCGCGCTTGACCATCACCTGCGTCTCGGTGGGCACCGCGCGGCGGCACAGTTCGATCGCATCCTCGAACCACAGCCGGTCAGGCCCCTCCATCACCAGCGAGATCCGCGCGATGGAGCGTTGCGAATGCGGCGTGGCCAGCCGGCCCCGGGTCTGGCGGGCATGTTCGGACAGTTCCAGCGAGCAGGGGCAGGTCGAGGAATAGACGTAATCCAGATGCATGACCCGCAGCCGCGTGCCCGCGGCCTCGATCACCTCCAGCGCGATGTCGTAATATTGCCAGCCCGACAGGCCGGAGCGCAGGCTGTCCACCCGCATCGGATAGGAGAACCGCATCTGGATCCGCGCATCCAGCGCGTCCAGGTCGGTCTTGTAGTCGTCCAGCGCCGCCTCCAGCACGGACAGGCTGAACTGCGTGTCGGAATGGACATAAAAGGACCGCATTATGCGGGACATGTTGATGCCCTTGCGATCGGCCTCCAGGCTGACGGTGCCGGTCACGCTGGTCTCCAGCGTGATCTCGCCGCCGGCGCCCTGGGCATCGTCGCGGGTCAGATAGCGGATCGGCAGCCGGAAGTTCGAGATACCGACATGCTGGATCGCCGCGCGCGCGCCGACGATCAGGCTGGCCGGGCCGTTCTGCAGGTCGGGCAGCCCGTCCTTGTAGGCCGGATCGACGCGAAAGCCCGCGTCGTAATCGCGGGCCAGCGCGGGATAGGCGGGGGTCAGGGGGCGGATCTCGGTCATGGGGCCTCCGGGACGGACTGGGCCCATATAGGGCCTGCGACGGCCTTTGTCAGCCCGTCGCAGGCAGGATGCGATGCCCGGCCCGGATCAGCCCTCCAGCGCGGCCTGCAGGTCCGCAGTCAGGTCGCGCACATCCTCCAGCCCCACCGACAGGCGCAGCAGCCCCGGGGTGATGCCCAGGGTGGCCCGGTCCTCGTCCGACAGGCGCGAATGGGTGGTGGTCGCGGGGTGGACCGCGATGGATTTCGCATCGCCCAGATTGTTCGAGATGGCGATGATCCGCAGCCGGTCCAGCACGGCGAAGGCCGCCTCCTTGCCGCCCGCGACCTCCATCGCGATCATCGTCCCGCCCGAGCCCATCTGCGCCATCGCCAGATCGTGCTGGGCATGATCGGCCAGACCCGGATAGATCACCCGCTCCAGACGCGGATGGCCCTGCAGAGCGGTGGCGATCTGCGCCGCCGTCCCGGCCTGGGCGCGCACGCGCAGGTCCATCGTCTGCAGCCCGTTCAGCATGATCCAGGCGTGGAACGGGCTGATCGCCCCGCCGGTATGCTTCAGATAGGGCTCGGCCACCTCGCGCACGAAATGCTTGGTGCCGCAGATGACCCCCGCCAGGGCGCGCCCGCCGCCGTCGATATGCTTGGTCGCGGAATAGACGACCACGTCGGCCCCCTGCTCGACCGCCTTGGAGAAGACCGGGGTGGCGAAGACGTTGTCCACCACCACGGTCGCGCCTGCCGCATGGGCCAGATCCGCCACGGCGCGGATGTCGATCACCTCCAGCGTCGGGTTCGAGATGCTCTCGAAGAACACCGCCCGGGTGCCCGGCGTGATGGCAGCCGCCCATTGCTCCAGATCGGTGCCGTCGACATAGCTGACCTTGACGCCGAAGCGCACCAGCAGGTCCAGCACATAGAGGCACGATCCGAACAGCGCCTGCGCCGCCACCACATGATCGCCAGGCTTGCACATGGCGAACATCGCGCCGTTGACGGCGGCCATGCCGCTGGCGGTGGCGAAGGCGTCCTCGGTCCCCTCCAGCGCGGCGATGCGGTCCTCGAACATGCGGCTGGTCGGGTTGCCGTAGCGGGCATAGATGAACTCGTCCGGGCCGGTGCCCTGGAACCGCGCCTCGGCCGAGGCGGCATCGGGATAGACGAAGCCCTGCGTCAGGAAGATCGCCTCGGCCATCTCGCCATACTGGCTGCGGCGGGTGCCGTAATGGACGGCCTGGGTGCGGGGATGAAGGGTCTTGTCGGACGAAACGCTCATGCGGGCTGCCTTTCCGTTGTCCCGAAAAGGCCTACTGCCCGCCGGGCCGCTTCGCAAGTCCCACCCCGTCGCGGCGACAATCGTGCCAGATCAGCGCCCCTTTTGTCGGCCAGCCGACAAATTGCATGATATGAAAGAAAAACTCTTGATTTCAAGGTGATAATATCTGCACCTACCCAAAAGAACAGTTGGATTTGCATCATCATAAGAGTTAAATCGTTAACGAGATCGAGAGGCTTTGCTTCCGGTCCAACGTGAAACGATCAGTGCTTTTTTGTCCTAACCGCATGTTGCGGAGTGTAAATCAAGACCATGCCCAACCGGATCCTGCGGCCTGGCTTGCTGCGTACCGATTTGACTTGTTAATCATTGACCGGATCCGAAATCAGGCCGGGGGCGGCGCGCCTGTCGCCCCTGGCCGGCTGTCGTCATCGGGTTTCGCCGTGGACACACCCTGCCCGCCGCATCCGAAACCCCGACCCAGATGACCGGGCCGAGGCCGCACTGGCCCCGGCCCTTTGGCGTCGCTAGAGATAGTCGCCGCGCTGCAGCCCGTATTTCGCCATCTTCTCGTTCAGCGTCCGGCGCGGCAGGCACAGCTCTTCCATGACGCTGGCGATGCTGCCCCGGTGGCGGCGCATGGTGTTGTCGATCAGCATCTTCTCGAAGCTCTCCACATATTCCTTGAGCGGCTTGCCCTCGGTCGTGGTGGCCTGCTGGTTGTCGTCGCCATCCGCCATCAGCAGCGAGGCGATCGAGCCCGAGCCGCGCCGGTTCTGCAGCACGGCACGTTCGGCCACGTTGATCAGCTGGCGGATATTGCCGGGCCAGGGGGCCTGCAGCAGCTGGGCGGCCTCCTGCGCGCTGACCTGCGGCGGCTCGCAGCCGTATTCCTCGCTGAACTGCTCGGTCATGCGGGTGAACAGCGCCAGGATGTCCTCGCCCCGCGCGCGCAGCGGCGGCAGGGTGATCTTGAGCGCGGAGAGGCGATAGAACAGGTCGGGACGCAGCGAATCTTCGGCCCGGCGCCCCTCGCCCCGCGCATTCGAGATGGCGATGATCCGCGTCTCGGCAGGCGCCCCCTGCTCGCTGATGAAGGCCAGCAGGCGGGCCTGCAGCGCCTCGGACAGCGCCTCTATATCCTCAAGGCACAGCGTGCCCGCCCGCGCCTCCTCGACCGCCGGAAGCCCCTCCTCCAGCGGGCCGAACAGGCGCGCGGCCAGCGCCTCGTCGTTATAGGCGGCGCAGGACACGGGCACGAACTTCTTCGAGGCGCGCGGCCCCACGGCATGCAGCGCATGGGCCACCAGCGTCTTGCCGGTGCCCGTCTCGCCGTCGATCAGCACATGGCCGTCGGCTTGGCCCAGATCCAGGATGTCCTCGCGCAGCCGGTCCATGACCGGGCTGGCGCCGATCAGCTTGGACATGACCTGCTGGCCCTCGGACAGGTCGCGGCGCAGCGCGCGGTTGTCCAGGGTCATGCGCCGGGCCTGCGTGGCCTTCTTGGCCAGCTGGGTCATGCGGTCGGGGTTGAAGGGCTTTTCCATGAAGTCCATGGCGCCAAGCCGCATCGCCTCGACCGCCATGGGCACGTCGCCATGGCCGGTGATCATGATGACGGGCAGGCTGCTGTCCAGCCCCATCAGGCGCTTGAGGAAGGCCATCCCGTCCATGCCCGGCATGCGGATGTCGCTGACCACCACGCCGGGCCAGTCCGCGCCGATGACCTTCAGCGCGTCTTCGGCGCTGGCAAAGGTCTCGGTCTCGAAGCCCGACAGGACCAGCCACTGGCTGATCGATTCGCGCATGTCCGGTTCGTCATCCACGATGGCGATCTTCAGCTTGCGGGACATTCCCTGTTCCTCTCGTTTTGCATCATTCGGCGGCCAGCGCCTGACGGGGCTGGCCGGGGACGTGCAGCGGCAGCTCCACCCGGAAGACGGCGCCGCCTGTGGTTTCGTTATGGGCGGTCAGGCGGCCTCCGAAATCCGCCATGATCGTGGACGAGATCGCCAGCCCCAGCCCCGTGCCCTCGCCGGGCTTCTTGGTTGTCCAGAAGGGTTCAAACAGCTTTTCCAGGTCCGAGACACCCGGTCCGTTATCGCGCACGGACACATAGGCGTGAGCCCCGGCCTCGACGCTGATCTCGATCGTGCCCTCGCGCCGGTCCTTGACCGCATCGACGGCGTTGCGCAGCAGGTTGATCAGCACCTGCTCCAGCCGGATGCGGTCGGCCATGACCATCACCCGCTCGCGCGGGACCTGGCGCACCACGCGGATCGGCCGCGTGCGCAGCTGCGGCTCCATCATGGTCAGCGCGCTGCTGACGGCGGCGCGCAGATCGACGGGCTCGACCGCCTCGCCGCCCTTCCGGGCATAGGATTTCAGCTGCCGGGTGATCGCCCCCATCCGATCGATCAGATCGTCGATGCGCTGGAAGCTGGACAGCGCCTCCTCGGGGCGGCCGCGCTGCAGCAGCAGGCGCGCGCCCGCCAGATAGGTCTTCATCGCCGCCAGCGGCTGGTTCAGCTCGTGGCTGACGCCCGCCGACATCTCGCCCAGGGCCGCCAGTTTCGAGGATTGCTGCATGGTCTGCTCGGCCACGCGCAATTCCTTCTGCACGCGCTCGCGTTCCGCGATCTCGCGCGTCAGCCGGGCGTTCAGGGCGCGCAGGTCCGCCGATTCGCGCATATAGGCCTGGCTCTGGATCCGCGCGCGACGCGACAGCACCCAGAACGCGCCCGCCAGCAGGATCGCGAACCCCATGATCTGCAGGGCCAGGATCGCGTTCACGCGCTCGCGCACCGAGGAATAGGCGGTGAAGCTGATCATCCGCCAGCCCCGGAAGGGCACCCGCGCCTCGGACTGCATGACCGCGCGGCCCTGCACATAGGCGTCGGCGGGGCTGGAGGTCCAGTCGGCCGTCACTTGGAAGGCCCGCCGGATCGCCGAGGGCGCGTCGCGCACCGCCAGCGCCTCGGGCAGGGTCAGGCCGCGCCAGCGCGGCTCGGTCGACAGGATGATGACCCCCTCGCTGTCGGTGACCGCCACCGCATCCGAGATGCCCGCCCAGGACCGCTCCAGCCGCGTCAGGTCCGCGCCCACGACGATGACGCCAAGCGTCCGCCCCTCCGAGACGACTGCCCGCGAATAGGCGAATTCGTGGATGCCCGAGGCCAGTTCGGACACGGTGAAGACCGTGTCGCGCGACCGCAGCGCCTCGACATATTGGGGGGCGGCCACGCTGTTGGTGCCGATCTGATAGCGGTCGGTGGCCCCCACGACCCGCCCCGACGCGTCCAGAAGCCGGATCGAGGCCGCGCCGATTTCCTTCTGCGCCGCCATCAGCCGGGCCGAGGTGGTCGAGAAGTCGTTGCCGTTCAGCGCCCCGATCAGCGCCGGATCGCGCGCCAGCAGCAGGGGCACGACCGAGTTGCGCTGCAACTCGGACATCAGGTTGCCGCTGTAGAGCGCCAGCCGCAACTCGGACCGCACCCGGGTGTTTTCCGAGAAGCGGTCGGTCAGCCAGGCATTGGTGGTCCAGATGGTCCCGAGGGCGGCCAGGAAGATCAGCCCGATGGTGGCGCGCAGCCACCAGGGATTGACCAGTCGCGGCCCCCGGCGGCGCTGGCGTTCGGCACTGTCCTCGATGTCGTCGTCAGTGGTCACGCACCGGTCCGCCCTGCAAGATCCGATCAGGCAATCTAGGGCGAAGTGACGTCCGGCTCAAGTCAGGCATGCGCCAGGGTCGAGACGACGCCCTCGAACAGCGCCAGCCCGTCGGTTCCGCCGGTCGCCGGGTCTGCGGCCCGCTCGGGATGGGGCATCATGCCCAGCACGCGCCGGTTCTCGGACAGGATGCCCGCGATATCGCCGACCGAGCCGTTGATCCCCGGCCCGTAGGTGAAGGCGATGCGGTCCTGATCGCGCAAAGCCGCCAGCCCCTCGGGGGCGATCTGGTAGTTGCCGTCATGATGCGCCACGGGCACCGCGATCTGCTGGCCCGCCGCATAGCCGGAGGTGAAGGCGCTGTCCGCCGTCACGACCCGCAGCGTGGCGGGCTTGCAGAGGAAGGTCAGGCCCGAGTTGCGCATCAGCGCGCCGGGCAGCAGCCCCAGCTCGGTCAGCACCTGGAACCCGTTGCAGATGCCCAGCACATAGCCGCCCCGCGCCGCATGGTCCCTCAGGGCGCCGGCGATCGGCGACTGCGCCGCGATCGCGCCACAGCGCAGGTAGTCGCCGAAGGAGAACCCGCCCGGCACACCCACGAGGTCAGTCCCTTCGGGCAGCGCGCTGTCCTTGTGCCAGACGTGCGTGACCTGCGCGCCCGCCCGCTCCAGCGCGACGGCAAGGTCGCGGTCGCAATTCGATCCGGGAAACGTGACGACGGCGGCTTTCATCGCGGGACTCCTGCACACGGGGATGGCCTGCCCTTAGCGCAGCTTGGCCGGCAAAGAAAGGGGGGCCAGCCCCCCATCGCCTTGCGGCGATCCCCCCGGGATATTTCAGCCAAGATGAAAGGCACGCGGATTTCATCTTGGCTGAAATATCCCCGCCGGAGGCAAAAAGGCCGGGCGTTTGCCCGGCCTTCGTGGTCTTGATGCGCTTCAGTTCAGCGCCTTGTTCAGATATTGGTCGACCTTCTCCAGATAGCCCATCGTGGTCAGCCATTTCTGGTCCGGCCCGACCAGCAGCGCGAGGTCCTTGGTCATGTGGCCATCCTCGACCGCCTGCACGGTGACCTTTTCCAGCGTCTCCGCGAACTTCAGCAGTTCGGCATTGTCGTCCAGCTTGGCGCGGTGCTTCAGGCCCCCCGTCCAGGCAAAGATCGACGCGATCGAGTTCGTCGAGGTCGCATTGCCCTTCTGGTGCTCGCGATAGTGGCGGGTCACGGTGCCATGCGCGGCCTCGGATTCCACGATCTTCCCATCCGGCGTCATCAGCACCGAGGTCATCAGTCCCAGAGAGCCGAAGCCCTGCGCGACGGTATCCGACTGCACGTCGCCGTCGTAGTTCTTGCAGGCCCAGACATAGCCGCCCGACCATTTCATCGCGCTGGCGACCATGTCGTCGATCAGGCGGTGTTCGTAGGTGATGCCGGCCTTCTTGAACTGATCCTCGAACTCGGCCTCGTAGACCTCGGCGAACAGGTCCTTGAAACGCCCGTCATAGGCCTTGAGGATGGTGTTCTTGGTCGACAGATAGACCGGGTAGCCGCGCGACAGCCCGTAGTTCAGCGACGCGCGGGCGAAATCGCGGATCGAATCGTCTAGGTTGTACATTGCCATCGCCACACCCGAGGACGGCGCGTCGAAGACCTCGTGCTCAATCGTCTCGCCGTCGTCGCCCACGAAGCGGATCGTCAGCTTGCCCTTGCCGGGGAAGCGGAAATCGGTGGCCTTGTACTGGTCGCCGAAGGCATGGCGACCGACGATGATCGGCTGCGTCCAGCCCGGCACCAGCCGCGGCACGTTCTTGCAGATGATCGGCTCGCGGAAGATCACGCCGCCCAGGATGTTGCGGATCGTGCCGTTGGGCGAGCGCCACATCTTCTTCAGACCGAATTCCTCGACGCGCTGCTCGTCGGGGGTGATCGTGGCGCATTTCACGCCCACGCCATAGCGCTTGATCGCCTCGGCGGCATCCACGGTGATCTGGTCATCGGTGCGGTCCCGCTCTTCGATGCCCAGATCGTAATATTTCAGATCGATGTCCAGATAGGGCAGGATCAGCTTCTGCTTGATGAAGTCCCAGATGATCCGCGTCATCTCGTCGCCGTCGAGTTCGACGACGGGGTTTGCGACCTTGATCTTCGACATGGGGGCCCCTTTGGCATTGGTTTCGGTTGCCCCGTTCATAGCCTGAACGAGGCCCGTTGAAAAGACGGTATGCGATTGTATGCCAAACCGGGTGGCGCGATCACGCGGCGGCGAAATGCGCCCGCAGTCCGGCCTGCAGCCAGTCCCACAGGGCCGGGGATCCGGCGGCGACCCAAGGCTCGACACGCGCCTCGATCTGCGGCAGGGTCACGTCGTACTCGACCCAGCCCGCCCCGCCACCGCGCAGGTTCTGCACGGCGGGCTGGCAGCGGTCCAGCGCCTTGGCGAAGATCGCATCCGGAGTCTCCACCGCCTCGAACTCCTGCCACAACGCCAGCAGCCCGGCCCCCTGCGCCTCGGGCAGCAGGCCGAACAGCCGCCGCGCCGCGGCGGCCTCTGCCGCACGCACCGCCTCCGAGCCATGCGCCTGCCCGCCCGCAGAATGCAGCGGCACGTCGCCCACGTCGATCTCGACCAGATCATGGATCAGCAGCATGCGGATCACCCGACCGACATCCACGCCCGGCGCCGCCAGCCCGCCCAGGACCAGCGCATAGAGCGCCAGATGCCAGCTGTGCTCGGCACTGTTCTCGCGCCGGCTGCCATCGAGCAGGATCGAGGCGCGGCTGACCGACTTCAGCCGGTCCGCTTCGGCCAGAAAGGCCAATTGCCCGGCCAGATCACCGAGCTCCGGCGGGTGGCCGTCCAGCAGGGCCCGCACGGCAGAGGCGACCTCGGGCCATTCCCCGGCCATCCGCGCCGCCCGGCCATGCTGCAGATTGTCCCGCACGATGGTCACGTGATCGGGCAAGGGAACGGCGGCCTGCAGCACCTGGAAGATCGGCTGGACGTGATCCATCCGCTTGGCCACCCGCGCGCAGGCATCGGCCTGCGCCTCGAAATCCTGCCACAGGCGCGCCAGACGCGCGCCATTGGGCGCCAGACCGAAGATCCTCCGCGCGGCCTGCGCCTCGGCCAAGGCCAGGGCGGGGGCGTCGTGATCCAGATGGATCGGCTGGTCGCCGGTGTCGATCTCGACCAGATCATGCAGCAGGATCATCGCGATGGCCCGGTCCGAGGCCCCGAAAACCAGCGCATACAGCGCCACGTGCCAGCTGTGCTCGGCGCTGTTCTCGGGCCGCGACAGGTCCATCAGGACATTCGCCCGCGCGACCGATTTCAGCCGGTCCGCCTCGCACAGAAAGGCCATCGCCCCGTCCAGCATGCCTGCCCCTTCATCTTGGCGGAAATATCCCGGGGTCCGGGGCAGAGCCCCGGCTTGTTCCCCCTCAGCGCGAGGTCTCGGTCAGGCGCTTCCTGACATAGCCTTGCACCAGATCGATCATCGGCTTCATGTGAGTCTCGTCGTCGCGGAAGAAATGGTCCGCGCCCTCGATTTCCTCATGGGTGACCGTGATGCCCTTCTGCTCGCGCAGCTTGCCCACCAGCGTATGCGTGTCCTTCGGAGGCGCCACGCGATCGGCGGTGCCGTTCACGATCAGCCCCGAGGAGGGGCAGGGCGCCAGGAAGCTGAAATCATACATGTTGGCCGGAGGGGCCACGCTGATGAAGCCGGTGATCTCGGGGCGGCGCATCAGCAGCTGCATCCCGATCCAGGCGCCGAAGCTGAAGCCCGCCACCCAGCAATGCTTCGAATTCGGGTTCATCGCCTGCAGGTAATCCAGCGCCGAGGCGGCATCCGACAGCTCGCCGATGCCCTGGTCGAACTCGCCCTGGCTGCGGCCCACGCCGCGGAAGTTGAACCGCATCACGGTGAACCCCATGCGGTGGAACGCATAGTGCAGGTTGTACACGACGCGGTTGTTCATCGTGCCGCCGAACTGCGGATGGGGATGCAGCACGATGGCGATGGGGGCGTCGGGCTTGCCGGGCTGGGGATGGTAACGGCCTTCAAGACGGCCCTCGGGGCCGGGGAAAATCAGCTCGGGCATGGTCGTCCTTCACGGGGCTTGCGCGCGGAATGTGCGGGTTTCTTGACGCCTGTCCGCGCGGCTTCTAGAGGGTATATGGGCAGCGGGCGCATCTCTGGCAAGAAACATGTCGGGCCGGGCATAGCGCGCGACGACGCCGCCCGTCAATGCAGGCTGCCCGCCTGCGGTCGAAACGGGGGAAATCGCGCCATGAAACTGTCCACGAAGGGACGCTACGCCATCATCGCGCTGGTTGACCTGGCCATCGCGAAGGGCGACGACCTGACCTCTCTGGCGCAGATCTCGGTCCGCCAGGACATCTCGCTGCCCTATCTCGAGCAGCTCTTCGTGCGCCTGCGCCGCGCCGGGCTGGTGGCCTCGGTGCGCGGACCGGGCGGCGGCTACCGGCTGGCCCGCACGCCCGAGACAATCCGCGTCGCGGAAATCCTCGAGGCCGTGGACGAGACGGTCAGCGCCATGCATATCGGCGCCGGCGCCTCGGGCGGGATCTCGGGATCGCGGGCGCAGACGCTGTCGAACCGGCTGTGGGAAAGCCTGTCGGCGCATGTCTATGTCTTCCTGCACAACCACACGCTGGCCGACGTGGCCAAGAACCAGCTGCTGCCCTGCCCGGCCTTGCCCAAGATCCTCAACGTCGTCGACGACTGACGGCACACCCGGCCCCGGGCGCCAAGACCCCGGCAATCAGCGCCCTGATTCCTCTCAGCGCGCCGCCTCGGGAATGGGCAGGGCGCTGGTCGCCTTGATCTCCTCCATCGACAGCAGGGCGGTGACGTTGTGGATCTTCACCTCGGCGATCAGCGACTGATAGAAGCGGTCATAGGCGCGCGCATTCCGCACCTGCACCTTCAGAATATAGTCGATGTCGCCCGCCAGCCGATGCGCCTCGACCACCTCGGGGCGGTCACGCAGCGCCTTGAGGAACCGCGCCGCCCAGTCCTTGTCATGCTCGCTGGTGCGGATCAGCACGAAGAAGCACGCCTCCAGCCCCAGGGCCTCGGGGTCCAGGATCGCCACCTGACGGCGGATCACCCCCGCCTCGCGCAGCTTGCGGATCCGGTTCCAGACCGGGGTCTTGGAGGCCCCCACCCGGTCCGCGATCTGGTCCAGCGACAGGCTGGCATCCTGCTGCAGCAGGGACAGGATCTTGCGGTCCACCTCGTCCAGGCGGACAGGCGTTTGCCCCGGCCCCGCATCGGGGGAAATCGGTTCCTGCATCATACGCTCCTTGGCTCGTCCTTCCTTATTTCGCCCGGGCACTGTCGCGAATCCAGAAGGAAATTCTATATAGAGGTCAGAAATCACGAGGTTCCCGTCATGAGCAAAGCCTTCACCCCCACGGCAGCCCACCCCGGCGTCATCACCGGCAACGACCTGCGCGAAGGCTTCAACGTCTGGATGTGCGACGACGGCTGGACCCCCGACCCCCTGCGCGCCACGATCTTCGAGGACGAGGCCATCGCCGATCTGGCCCTGCTGGAGGCGATCGGTCAGGCCGATCGCGTCGTCGGCCCCTATCTGGTCGAGGCGAAGCGCGGCCCCGACGGCCCCCTGCCCGTCCATTTCCGCGAGGAATTCCGGCAGCGCGGCCCCTCCAACTATTTCCATGGTCTCCAGGCCGACCGGATCTCCGGGGCCCAGAAAACGGAAAGCACCCATGTTTGATATTCGCCCCGTCGAAGCCGATTACGTCCGCCATCGCGCCGCCGAGTTCCGCGCCCAGGTCGCCCGCCGTCTGGATGGCAGCCTGACCGAGGACGAGTTCAAGCCGCTGCGCCTGATGAACGGCGTCTATCTGCAGCTGCATGCCTACATGCTGCGGGTGGCCATTCCCTATGGCACGATCAGCCCCGACCAGATGCGCACGCTCGCCCATCTGGCCGAGAAGTGGGACAAGGGTTACGGGCACTGGACCACCCGCCAGAACATCCAGTTCAACTGGCCCAAGCTGGTGGACATCCCCGACATGCTGGACGCGCTGGCCGAGGTTGGCATGCATGCCATCCAGACCAGCGGCAACACGATCCGCAACACCACGACCGACGCCTTCGCCGGGGCGGCCGCCGACGAGCTGGTCGATCCGCGCCCCTATGCGGAACTGCTGCGCAGCTGGTCGACCGACCATGCGGAATTCCAGTTCCTGCCGCGCAAGTTCAAGATCGCCATCTCGGGCGGCAAGAAGGACCGTGCCGTCATCGCTGCCCATGACATCGGGCTGCGCCTGACCGAGCAGGACGGCAAGACCGGCTTCGAGGTCTGGATCGGCGGCGGCCTGGGCCGCACGCCGATGCTGGGTAAGGTCGTGCGCGACTTCCTGCCCGAAGAGGACCTGCTGCCCTATATCGAGGCGATTCTTGCGACCTACAACCTCTCGGGGCGCCGCGACAACAAGTACAAGGCTCGCGTCAAGATCACCGTCCACGAGCGCGGCATCGACGTGATGCGCGCCGAGATCGAGGAAGAATTCCACGCCCGCCGCCGCGCCTTCAACGGCGCCGACCGCGAGGCGCTGGCGATCTTTCAGGACCGGTTCCGCGCGCCCTCGTTCCGCAACGCCCCGGTGGACGGCTTCGAGGCCGAGAGCGCCGCCAATGCCGCCTTCCGCAGCTGGTCGGACACGAACCTGCACCCGCACAAGGTCGAGGGCTATGCCAGCGTCGTGGTGACCTTCAAGGCGCCGGGCCAGACGCCGGGCGATGCGAGCGCCGATCAGATGCGCCTGCTGGCCGATCTGGCGGAACGCTACGGCCATCACGACCTGCGCGTCATGCATGACCAGAACGTCGCCTTCCCGCATGTCCACAAGTCCGACCTGCCCGCGCTCTACGCGGCGCTGCGCGAGGCCGGGCTGGCCACCGCCAATGCCGGACTGACCAGCGACATCATCGCCTGCCCCGGCATGGATTACTGCGCGCTGGCCACCGCCCGGTCCATCCCCATTGCCGAGGAGATCGCCGACCATTTCCGCGCCCTCGGGCTGGAGGAAGAGATCGGCAATCTCAACATCCGCATCTCGGGCTGCATCAATGCCTGCGGGCACCACCATCTGGGCCATATCGGCATCCTGGGCCTGGATCGCGCCGGTGTCGAGAACTATCAGATCACCCTTGGCGGCGATGCCTATGACATCCCGGCCATCGGCGAGCGCGCCGGCGCGGGCTTTCCCGCCGAAGAGGTGGTGCCTGCCATCGACCGCCTGCTGCGCGCCTATCTCGAGGTCCGCGACGACGCGTCCGAACGCTTCATCGACGCCTATCGCCGGCTTGGTCCCGCGCCCTTCAAGGCCGCGCTCTATCCGGCCCCGGCCCATGCTTGACGGCAATCTCGACACGCGGGCGGGGCGGCTGAACGACCGCTATCGCCATCACGCGGCGATCGAGGTCCTGCGCCGCGCCGTCACCGACCCCGATCTGGGGCGGGTGGCGCTGGTGTCGTCCTTCGGCGCCGAATCGGTGGTGCTGCTGCATATGGTCAGTGTCGTGGCCCCGGGCCTGCCGGTGCTGTTCATCGACACGCAGATGCTGTTCCCCGAGACGCTGGCCTATCAGCGCGACGTGGCGCGGCGGCTGGCGCTGACCAATGTGCAGACCATCACCGCCACTGACGCCGAGATCGCCGCCAACGATCCCGACGGGACGCTCAACCAGACGAATCCCGACGCCTGCTGCGACTTTCGCAAGACGGTGCCGCTGGAGCGCGTGCTGTCGGGCTATGACGCCTGGATCACCGGGCGCAAGCGCTTCCAGAACGGCCAGCGCGCGGCGCTGGAGTTCTTCGAGCCCGAACCGCCCGCCCGGCTGCGCGTGAACCCCCTGGCCCATTGGCGCCCCGAGGACGTGCAGGATTACATGATCGAGAACCGCCTGCCCCGGCATCCGCTGGTGGCGCAGGGCTATCCCTCGATCGGCTGCGCGCCCTGCACCTCTCCGGTGGCTGCGGGCGAGGATCCTCGCTCGGGGCGCTGGCGCGGGCAGGCCAAATCCGAATGCGGCATCCATTTCATCGGCGGACGCATGGTCCGCAAGCAGGTATCGGCATGAACGAACAGTTGAACAGCGAACCCGTCCTGGCCCGCGACGACGGCTTCCACCCCGTCACCGAGGCGCCCGCGGTCACCCTGTCCCCCGACACCGGGCTGGAAGAGCTAGCGGCCCATCTGGACCTGCCGCTGGTGGCCATCGACTTTCCGTCCTTCAACGACGGACGCGGGTTCTCCCTCGCCCGGCGGATGCGGGAACTGGGCTATCAGGGCCGGTTGCGCGCCACCGGGCGCCTGATCGCGGATCAATATGCCATGGCCCGCCGCGTGGGCTTCGACGAGGTCGAGGTCGCCCCCGACATCGCCGCCCGCCAGCCCGAGGATCAGTGGCGCGCTCGCGCCGACTGGAAGGCCTGGGACCATCGGGCGCATCTGGCCGGCTGAGGCGACCCTTTCGCCCGCCTGCCCCATCGACTAGAAGACTGAAGGAATTCCCAATGACGCTGGATCTGCCCGTGACCGAGGCCGCCAAAGTGACCGTCCCCGACGCCCAGACCGTGACCTCGGTCACGAAATGGACCGACAGCCTGTTCTCGTTCCGCGTGACCCGGCCCGCCAGCCTGCGGTTCCGCTCGGGCGAGTTCGTGATGATCGGCCTGCCCGGCGACAACGGCAAGCCGCTGCTGCGCGCCTATTCCATCGCCTCGCCCAACTGGGATGACGAGCTGGAATTCTATTCCATCATCGTGCCCGACGGCCCGCTGACCTCGCGGCTGCAGCACATCAAGCCGGGCGACCAGATCATCCTGCGCCCCAAGCCCGTGGGCACGCTGGTCCTGGACGCGCTGCTGCCCGGCAAGCGGCTGTGGTTCCTGGCCACCGGCACCGGCATCGCGCCCTTCGCCTCGCTGATGCGCGATCCCGAGACCTACGAACGGTATGAACAAGTCATCATGATGCACACCTGCCGCACCGGCGAGGAGCTGGTCTATGGCGCCGAACTGGTGAACAACCTGCGCCACGATCCGCTGCTGGGCGAGCTTTACGGCGAGGATTTCGCCAGCCGCCTGAAATACTATCCGACGACGACGCGCGAGCCTTCGCCCTTCATGGGGCGGATCACCGACAACCTCACCTCGGGCAAGGTGCTGACCGATCTGGGCCTGCCGCCGATCTCTCCCGAGACGGACCGCGCGATGATCTGCGGCAGCCTGGCCTTCAACGTCGACGTCAAGGCGGTGCTGGAGGGCTTCGGCCTGCACGAGGGCGCCAATTCCGAGCCGCGCGAATTCGTGGTCGAGAAGGCCTTCGTCGGCGAAGGCCTCTAGACGACCCCGTCCGGACGGACCATGAAGGCCGCGCCCCGTCCTGGGGCGTGGCCTTTTGTCTGCGCGGGCCCGCCCATCACGCGATGGTCACGGCAAGTTTGGGAACCCTTGGCGCAAGCTCCTGTTAAGCCTCCAAAGACGGATTCCCCAGGAGGAACTTCATGCGCCGGATCATCCATAATACGACCGCCCTTGCGGCCTGCCTGTCGCTCATGGCCCCGCATATGTCCATGGCACAGGCGCGCCTGCCCGAGGCGGGCCTCCAGGGTGCCGCCGGGCTGGTTCTGGCCCAGGCCGAAACCGCGCCTGAAACCGCCCCCGAGGGCGAGGCGCCGCCCCCCGCCGAGACCGAGACCGCGGACGAGACGACCGACGAGACCGCCGACGAGGCCCCTGCGGAGGATGCCGCAGGCGAGACGGCCCCCGAGGCTGACGCCGATACGCCCGCAGAAGAGGCGCCCGCAGAGGAAGCCCCTGCCGAGGAAGCCCCTGCCGAGGCCGAGCCGGCGCCGGTCGCCGAACCGGAGGCGGCCCCCGCGCCCGTCGAACCCGAGCCCGCCGAACCCGAGCCCGCGCCTGCCGAGCCCGAGGCACCCGCCGAGGCCCCGGCAGAAGAACCCGCCGCCGAGGCCCCGGCCGAACCCGAAGCGCCTGTCGAAACCGAGGTGCCCGCCGCCGAGGCGGAAACCCCGGACGCGCCCGAGGCGCCTGCCGACGTGCCGCCGGTCCCGCGCCCCGGGGCCGTGACGACGCCCACGCCCGATCCTCGGCCCGAGACGCCGGAGGGCACCGCGCCCGAACCCCGGCCCGAGGCCCAGGCCGACACGGCCCCTGCCCCCGCGCCCGATCGCGCATCCGAGACTCGGCCCACCCCGGCCCCGGCAGGTCGCGGCGCCGCGGAGGACACCCCGGCCGAAGACGCCCCGGCAGAGGACGCCCCGGCAGAGGACGCCCCGGAGGCTGCGCCGACCCCGGAGGCTCCTGCCAGCCAGGCCCCTGCCCGCAATCCGCAACGCGCGCAGCCCGAGGCCGGCCCCGACGAGGCCGCCGCGCCCGTCGAGGATGCCACGGGGCTGGAAGCCCTGACCGAAGCCCTGCGGGCCGGGTCGGACGCGGAAGCTGCCCCCGAAGCCTCTGCAGATGCCGTCCCCGAGGCCGACACGGCGGCGCCCGAGGCGGTCGCGGAGGCCGATGCGGCCCTGCCGGCCACGGGGGCGCTGACGATCGGAACGGGCGGTGTGCAGGCCGAGCGGGCGGGCAACCTGCCCGGCCTGGCGAATGTGCTGAACGAGGAAGTCGCGGCGGGCCTCGAGACCTCGCAGCTGACCTGCCTGTCGGGTGGCAGCTTTCCCTGCGCCGATGGCGACCGCGCCATGACTCCGCGCGGCGTCGTGGTCGAGCCCAATGGCTCGGGCGCCCTGCGTCTGGCGCCCGCCGGCGCGCAGATGTACCGCGTCAGCGACGGCCAGATGGTCCCGCGCGCCGCCGAAGAGGATGCGCCCGAGACCGAAGCCTCGCGCGAGGCGGCCCAAGGCAGCACGCCCTCGACGGCAGCGGCCCTGAATGCCGAGGAAGGCGCGGGCGAGGTGACTGAACAGCAGGTGACCGAGGACAGCGCCCGGTCGTCGACCGAGGATTTCGCGACCAACCTGCGCGATGCCTTGGCCGGGGCGACCGGCCAGCAGCCCGAGGCGCGCGAGGAGGACGATGACGACAACACCCTGCGCAACGCTCTGCTGCTGGGTCTGGGCGCCGTTGCGGTCGGCAGCTATCTGAACAACAACCGTCAGGTGGCCCTGTCCGCCCCGGACCGGGTGGTCGTCACCCGCGCCGATGGCAGCCAGGAGGTCATCAAGGACGAGGTCGCCTTGCTGCGCCAGCCCGGCGCGACCGTGGCGACCGAGAACTTCGACGACGGCTCGTCGCGCACCATCGTGACGCGCGAGGATGGCAGCCGGGTGGTCACCATCCGCGACGCCAACCTGCAGGTGCTGCGCCGCACGCTGGTCTCGGCCGATGGCACGACGACGCAGCTGATCGACGACACGACCGACGTCCAGCCCGTCGATGTGGGCCAGCTGCCCGCCGCCGCTCCCGTCCAGACCGGCACCGCGCCGCTGAACGAGGACGAGTTGCGCGCCGCCCTGCAGCGCGAATCGAACGTCGGTCGTCGCTTCACCCTGTCCCAGATCCGCAACATCGCCGAGGTGCGGGCTTTGGTGGCGCCGGTGAACATCAACGGCATCACCTTCGATACCGGATCCGCCGCGATCCGTCCCGAGCAGGCGCAGGAGCTGCAAGGTCTGGGCCGGGTGATCCAGGAACAGATCGCCGCCAATCCGCGCGAGATCTTCATGATCGAAGGGCACACCGACACGGTCGGCTCGGACGCAGCCAATTTGGCCCTCTCCGACCGCCGGGCCGAGACCGTGGCGCTGGCGCTGACCGAGTATTTCGACGTGGCGCCGGAAAATCTGGTCACCCAGGGCTATGGCGAGCAGTTCCTGCGCATCCGGGCCGAGGGTGACATCCGCGAGAACCGCCGCGCCTCGGTGCGCCGGATCACCGAACTGCTGGCGCAATAAGTCCAGCCCGATCCCTAAAAAGGCCCCGGCATCGCGCCGGGGCCTTTTTGCGTCAGGCGCCCCCCTCGGGATCGTCGGCGATCAGGAAGCCGCCCGACTGGCGCTGCCAGAGGCGGGCATAGAGGCCCCCGGCGGCCAGCAGTTCGCCATGGCTGCCCTCTTCGATGATGCGGCCGCGATCCATCACCACCAGCCGGTCCATCACGGCGATGGTGGACAGGCGATGCGCGATGGCGATGACCGTCTTGCCCTGCATCAGCGCCTCCAGCCGGGACTGGATCGCGGCCTCGACCTCGCTGTCCAAGGCGCTGGTCGCCTCGTCCAGGATCAGGATCGGCGCATCCTTCAGCGCCACCCGGGCGATGGCGATACGCTGGCGCTGGCCACCCGACAGCTTGACGCCGCGCTCACCCACATGCGCCTCCAGCCCCCGCCGCCCGGCACTGTCGGACAGGTCGGGCACGAAGCCATCCGCCTCGGCCATCCTCAGGGCGTCCCGGATCTGCGCCTCGGTCGCGTCGGGGCGGCCATAGGCGATGTTGTCACGGACCGAGCGGTGCAGAAGCGAGCTGTCCTGCGTCACCACCCCGATCGCCGCGCGCAGGCTGTCCTGCGTCACCGCGCGGATGTCCTGCCCGTCGATGGTGATGCGCCCCTCGTCGATGTCGTGAAAGCGCAGCAGCAGGTTGATCAGCGTGGATTTCCCCGCCCCCGACCGGCCCACCAGACCGACCCGCTCGCCCGGGCGCAGATGCAGGGTCAGATCGTCCAGCACCGCCATCGCCGGCGCCCCCGGCGCGCCCTGATAGCGGAAGGTCACCCGATCGAACCGGATCGCGGCCGGCCCGGGCTGCAGCGGGACTGCATCGGGGGCATCGCGCACCTCGCGCGGCAGGGCCAGCGAGGTGATGCCGTCGCGCACGGTGCCGATATTCTCGAACAGCGCCGCGAATTCCCACATGATCCAATGCGACATGTTGTTCAGCCGCAAGGCCAGCGGCACGGCGACGGCCACCGCGCCGACCGCCACCCGGTCCTCGGACCACAGCCACAGTCCCAGACCCGCGACCGCCGCGACCAGCCAGACGTTGAGCAGGTTCAGCAGGATGTCCTGCAGGGCCGACAGCCGCATCTGACGATGCACCGTGCGCAGGAAGCGGTCCATCCCGTCATGCATCCAGCGCTCCTCGCGGTCGGAATGCGAGAACAGCTTGACCGTCGCGATATTGGTATAGCTGTCGACGATGCGCCCGGTCATGGCGCTGCGCGCATCGGCCTGCGCCTCGGCCACCCGCCCGAGGCGCGGCACGATATGCCACAGAAGCGCGCCATAGGCCGCGGCCCACAGCAGGAAAGGCACCGCCAGCCGCCAGTCCTGCGTCGCCGCCAGCACCATCGCCCCCAGGAAGTAGATCAGCACATAGCTGCCCACATCCATGATCTTCATCGCGACCTCGCGCACGGCCAGCGCGGTCTGCATCAGGCGTTGCGCGATGCGGCCCGCGAATTCGTCCTGGAAATAGCCGACCGACTGGCGCAGCAGCCAGCGATGCGCCTGCCAGCGGATGCGCTGCGGGAAGTTGCCCATCAGCGACTGGTGCATGATCATCGAGCTGACCAGGTTCAACAGCGGCATCGCCACCAGCAGGACAAGCGCCATCATCGCGATGCGCCCACCCTCCTGCGCCCAGAAGACCTCGCGCGGGGTGTCGGCCAGGCGGTCGATCAGCTCGCCCAGCCAGCCGAACAGCATGACCTCGATCAGCGCAATCAGCCCCGAGCCAATGGCCAGCAACACCAGCCAGGGCATCGAGCCGCGGCTGTAATGGATCACGAAGCGCCACAGACCCGGCGGCGGCATCACCGGCGGCTGATCGGGATAGGGGTCGATGCGTCGTTCGAACCAGGCAAACATGGTCCAGCCTTTCGGAGATGCAGCTGCGGCGCCAGTGCTGTGGGGCCGGGCGGGTCTTGTCAAGGCGCGGCCGCCAGGAAGCGCCGGTCACGGTCGCTTGATCGCGGCGCGCATTTCGGAACAGGGGCCCGGCAGGATCGTTTGGGGACAAGATCACGAACCGAAAGGCACGGACATGAACATCGACAATCTCAAGGACCTCTATATCGACCAGCTGAAGGACCTCTATTCGGCCTGCAAGCAATCGATGCCGATCGTCACCGAGATGGGCCGCGCCGCCCATTCGCGCGAACTGGCCGAGGCGCTGATCGCCGGCAACGAGGGCATCGGCCGCGGCATGGAATCGCTGGCCAAGCTGTGCAACGACCATGGCGAGGATCCCACGGGCGAGCATTGCAAGGGCATGGAGGGTCTGGTGACCGAGGCCAAGAAGCATGCGATCGACGCCAAGTTCGGCGACGATGACGTGCGCGACGCAGCGATCATCACCCAGTACCAGCGCCTGACCCATTACGCGATCGCGGGCTATGGCTGCGTGCGCAGCTTCGCCAATCGCCTCGGTCTGGACGGCGACGGGGCCGTGCTGCAGGAATGCCTGGACAGCACGCGCCATGGCGACGTCCACATGACGAAGATCGCCGAAGGCGGCGTGAACAAGGCCGCAGCCGAGGCCTGATCCGAATAGGATCTGCCACGCGACAGATTGAGTGGACAGACAGAAGCGCCCGGCAGGTTGATCCTGCCGGGCGTTTTCATGCCTGCACGAGATATGTCCTTGCGCGGCGGACCGGTCCCGACAGCGGCATTCTCTGCCACGTTAGCTTGTGCCCCCCCCCCCGCAAACCGAAGGGGCCGCCCTTTCGGACGGCCCCTGTCGTGGGTTCATGTGGCCCTGCCCTTTCGGGCGCGGATCACTTGATGATCTTGGAGACCACGCCGGCGCCGACGGTGCGGCCGCCTTCGCGGATGGCGAAGCGCAGCTTCTCTTCCATCGCGATCGGGGCGATCAGCTCGACCTCG
>NZ_SUNI01000013.1 GCF_005048225.1 Paracoccus gahaiensis | reverse complement strand
GATGAAGATAATCCCGCTCAACACCCGCCTGTCATCGACCCGCGGTTTTCCGTGCGACTTCGGAAAGAAGCGTTCCAGACGCGCCATCTGCGCGTCGCTCAGCCAGAAAAGGTCGCTCATGTCACCGATCCGTTTTTCCGAGCCGTGAATCACGCAACAGGGAGGAAATCAATGCATCCTGACCCTAGACGTGCAGCCGAGCGGCTGCACGTCTTGGCTTTAACGATCATTTTGCGCGGAACGAATGTTCGACGGCATCGCCCGGCTCTCAAGCCGGGCGATTTTTCATGTGGGACTATCCTTATCCCTCAAACTTGGCCCATCACCTTTCGGCAGCGCCTTGAAGGCGATAGTGCGAAGCGGGGCAAAGCGAATGCCACGCCGGGAACAGATGCCCTCCTGTAAGCGGCGCCCGGCCCTGCGACCGGGCGCCGATGCGTCAGTGAACCACGCCGCTGCCGCCGGCGACGGCGATGTTGTAGGGGGCGCCCTCGACCTCGATCGTGCCCAGCTCCGACAGATCCTCGGTCGAGATGCGCCGGATCAGGCCCGCGTTCGGGTCGGTCACGACGATCTCATCCCCGGCCATGGCAAGGCGCGGGCGCGGGTCGTTCCAGTGGCCGTCCATCGAATAGGGCTCGGTCACGTTCGCCGAGGCCTCGATCTCGCCGGCCAGCATGTCGATGCGGTGCAGGCTGCCATCCTCGGTCAGCACATAGGCATGGGCTGGCCTGACCGGGTCCAGCGCAAAGTCGATGCGGCGGAAGGGCAGGCTGATGCGGGTAAAATGCGGCTCGTCGACCGGATCGATCACGACCAGACCGTCGGGGCCGTGATTGCCCAGAAACATCTGGATCGCATTCGAGCCGAGGATCGTGCCGGTGGTCACGTCCTGCGGCAGATCGGCAGGGTAATCCAGCATCTCATAGACCGGGCCATCGGATCCGGTGGTCACCGCCAGCACGCCCTCCTTGCAGCCCGCGACCAGATAGGCGCCCGAAAACGCCTCGCCATGGATGCCGGTGCAGGGGGCCAGATCGCCGGTGGGCTGCCCTTCGGCGTCAAACGCCTGCAACCCGAGACGCGGCACGGAGGCATCGCCCGTGACTTCCTCGTCCGAGGCAACAGTCGACAGCCAGGCATCGCCCAGGGGTGCGACGAAGCCGTGATGCGCGCGGGCCTGCGGAAAGCGCTGCGGGTCGATCCGGCCACGTGCCAGCGCCGCGCCGTCGATCACCTCGGCATAGCCGCCGGTGTCGTAGTTGATGACGACCTGGCCGTCGTGATCGACCAGATGAAAGGGACGCGGCCCGGTCAGGACGGTGTCGATCGCGGTCGGGTCGGTGACCTCGATATCGGCATGATCGCCGTGATCCTCGAACGAGATGCCGCTGTCGAAGAGATGCACCGCGTCATCGTCGGATTGCACGGCGGCCACCACGGCGCCGCCCGCGACCGGGAACAGCTTGGTCTGGCCGGTCGTCTCGAACGTCCAGCGACGGTCGGGGTCCGAAAGGTCGATGGCAGTGACCTGACCGCCCGCATGATCGCCCACGAACAGGCGATACAGCGTCACGTCGCCCTCGTGGGCATGATCGTGGTCGGGGCTGTCCTGCGCCATGGCGGTGCCTGCCAGCATCAGGGCCAGCGTGCTGGCACCGGTGAGGATTCTGATCATGGGTCGTCTCCTGTGGTTGGGAAGGGTCATTCGGACAAGGCCGCGGTGATCGCCTGCGCGTTGTGGCGCATCATCGACAGACAGTCGGGCGCGGGACCGTCGGGCCCCGACAGCGCGTCGGAATGATGGGTGTCGGCCAGCGGCAAGGCGGCAAGGAGGCGCAGGATTATGGGGGGGTCCTTCGGGGTCAGGCCGTGCGGTGGGCGCGGCGCGACAGTCGGGGCATCAGCAGCCCGACCGACAGCATGTCCAGCGGCCGGTGATCGACGCCCAGCAGGCCGACCTGTGCCAAGGCCGTGGCCACCCGGTCCCGGTCCCGCATCCGGTGGCGACTCAGCAGCCCGCGCCGCTGCCACAGCCCAAGCGCCACCAGATCGCGCACCCATGCGGGAAAGCCGCGATCCAGTTCTGACAGCTGCGGCAGATCGGCGATGGTCTGCTTCGGTCGCCTGCGGCACCGCCCGCTCATCGGGGCCAGCAGCCCGGCGATGGTCTTGAGCAGCGTCGACTTGCCCGAGCCGTTCGGCCCGACGATGGCGGTCAGCGACCCCGGCGAGAACGATCCGTTCTGGTGATGGATCGCCGCATGGCTGCCATAATCCGACAGGGTGATGACCGCGCCGCCGCCCGCATTCTCTTCTGCCACTGCGCTGCTCCTCAGTTCGTGAATGTGATTACATAACGTAAATGGGAAGCGCAACCCGTTGCGGGCGCCCCGTGGGACATTCATCGGGCCGCTGTCCGGTATCCCTTGCGGATCGGAGATCGCCGTCCCGCCGAGGATCGGCGTTCGTCAATTGGCGGGATGGCGCATAAAGGGCTCGGTCAGGCGTCCTGCAGGCGACGGCGATAGGCAGCGGGGGCCTCTCCGACCTGCAGACGGAAGCGGCGCGAGAAATAGGAGGGATCGGCAAAGCCCAGCCTGAACCCGACCTCGGCCACGGGCATGCGGGTGAAGGCGATCAGCCGGCAGGCCTCGGCCATCAGCGCGGCCTCCAGATGCGCGGACAGGCTGCATCCCCTGGCCGTCCGAACGATGCGGTTCAGATGGCCGGTCGTGACATGCAGCGCCCCGGCATAGTCGCGCGCGGTCCAGCCCTCGCCCAGATGCCCGGCGATCAGGGCGTCCAGCCGGTCCATCTGCCGCCCCGCGCCATGGGTGGGCGCGATCCCGTCCAGGCTGTCCTCGGCCATCGTGGCCAGCAGCAGCTGCGCCAGCCCCACGAGGCGCTGCGCGCGAAATGTGCCAGTCGTTCTATGCGCCTGCCGCAGATCCGCGATCAGTCCGGCGGCCCGGTCGGACAGGCGGCCCTGTTGCGGTCGGGCCAGCCAAGACGACATCTCGGGCGTCATGCCCGCCGTGACCGGGGTCGGAAAGGACAGGACCGTCCCCTCGGCCCCCTGCGAGAAGACGAAGCCGTGGACGGCCTGCACGGGAATATAGAGGTAGTCCCCGGGACCAAGGTCCAGCGCCCGCCCGTCCACGCGGGCCTTGGCCGCGCCGGTCTCGATCTGCAGGATCTGCGACATCTGCCGGTGCCGGTGGGGCGAGATCGCCCAGTCATGCAGGCGCGCGCGGTCCAGGACCCGTTCGCAATGGATCACGTCGGGAAAGACGCTGGTCTCTCCGAAAAGGGTGAAGACCGGGATCGGCGGGCGGGGCTCCATGCCCGAAAAGTACCAGCCTATGCCGCCCGCGTCCATTCGTTCAACAGCCGCCGCAGGCTAGGGTCGTCGACGACATGACAAGGGGGATGCTTCATGACCGCGATCCGCACTCAGGTGGCCATCATCGGCGGCGGGCCGTCGGGCCTGCTGTTGTCGCAATTGCTGAACCGCGCGGGCATCGACACGGTCGTGCTGGAGCGTGCCACCCGCGATCACGTGCTGTCGCGCATTCGGGCGGGTGTTCTGGAAAGCGGCACGGTGGATCTGCTGCGCGAGGCAGGCGTGGCCGCGCGGCTGGAGGCCGAGGGCATCCCGCATGGCGGGTTCTGCCTGTCCGACGACGACCATCTGATCCGGATCGACATCCATGCGCTGACCGGGCGGCAGGTGATGGTCTATGGCCAGACCGAGGTGACGCGCGACCTTTACGACGCGCAGGAGGCGCAGGGCACGACGATCCTGCACGAGGTCTCGGATGTGGTGATCGGCGATCTGGACCAGGACCGGTCGATCGTCGACTTCACCCATCAGGGCCAGCGCAAGCGGCTGGATTGCGCCTATGTCGCGGGCTGCGACGGGTTTCACGGCGTCTCGCGCCGGACCATCCCCGAGGACCGGCGCCGCGCCTTCGAACGGGTCTATCCCTTCGGCTGGCTGGGGATCCTGGCGACGATGCCGCCCCTTGCCGACGAACTGGTCTATGCCAATTCGCGCCACGGCTTTGCGCTGGCCTCGATGCGCAACGACCATCTGGTGCGGCTCTATGTGCAGGTGCCGCAGGCGGACCGGGTCGAGGACTGGTCCGACGACCGCTTCTGGTCCGAATTCACCCGCCGCATCCCCGCGCAACTGGCCCACGGCCTGACCCCGCATCCCTCGATCGAGAAAAGCATCGCGCCCCTGCGCAGTTTCGTGTCCGAGCCGCTGCGATGGGGCAATCTGTTCCTGGTGGGCGACAGCGCGCATATCGTGCCCCCGACCGGCGCCAAGGGGCTGAACCTGGCGGCCTCGGACGTCTTCTATCTGCATCAGGCGCTGATATCGGCGCTGCGGGGGCAGGGCAGGGCGGGGATCGACGGCTATTCGGACCGCGCCCTGTCGCGAATCTGGAAGGCGATGCGGTTCAGCTGGCAGATGACCACGATGCTGCACCGGTTCGAGGGCGAGGACAGCTTTGCCGCCCAGATGCGCCGCGCCACGCTGGACCATCTGGCGCAGTCCGAGACCGCGCGCCACGATCTGGCCGAGAATTACGTGGGGCTGCCCTATTGACCCAAGGGGGCGGCCGCATCGACGCCTTCCCCGGCCGGCAGCCGCTCAGGCCCTCTGCGCGTCGTCCGAGACCGGGACGGCACCGATGACCGGATCGAGATGGACCTCTATCTGGGCTACCGGGAAGCTGTGTGGAAGTTGAGCTCTAACATCAGCTATTGCAGCTATGTCTATGAGAAGTCCGGTTTCGATTGCCCGGAGGCGATCGCCAAGCTGGACCGGAGCGTCACCGATAGCATCGCCCTGGAAGCCAGGCTGCGCGCGCCTTTCGGGGGGCCGAGGTCGGGGGCGGCCCGGTGCGGCAAGCGCCGGGCCGTCCCGGTCAGGACAGCGCCACGACACCCGGACCGCCCGAATGAAGACGGGCGACCAGGGCCTGCCGGTTCGCCAGCACCGCCCGCTGGTTGACCGAGCCCTTGTCCGTCACCTCGCCCGCCGCCGGGTCCAGCGGATCGATCAGCCACATCGCCAGGCTGACGCGGGTCGACGAGCCGGTGGCGCGCGTCGCGAAATCCGACAGCCGGTCGCGCAGAAGGGCGGTCAGGCGCGGATCGTCCAGCGTGGCCTCCGGTCCCAGAAGGGCCGCGATCCGCGCCGTCGCGGGCACCAGAAGCGCCCCGATCCGGGGCTGGTTCTCGCCGGTCAGCACCGCGTCCTGCGCCAGCCCGCCAAGCGCATCGACCAAAGCCGCGCGCAGGGCGCCGACGGCGACCCAGGTTCCGGTGTCCAGCTTGAAGTTCTCGGCCGTGCGCCCGTCGAAGACGAAGCCCTGCGCGGGATCGTCGGCATCGACCGGGCGCAGCGCGTCACCGATGCAGTAGAACCCCTCGTCGTCGAAGGCGGCGGCCGTCAGCTCGGGTTCGCGCCAATAGCCGGGGGTGATGTTCGGGCCCTTCAGCCGCAGCTCCAGCTTGCCGGCCTGGGGCACCAGCTTCATCGTGACGCCGCGCGCGGGCAGGCCGATATTGCCGGGGCCCGCGACATCCGCGACGGCGGCCAGCGCGAAGGGCCCGGTCTCGGTCGCGCTAAGGCCGCTGCCCATCAGCGTGCGCGCCCCGGTCGCCGCGACCGACAGCGCCTGCAGCCGGTCCCAGGTGCGCTGCGCCATGCCCGCGCCCGCATACATCAGCATCCGCAGGCGGCTGAAGAATTGGTCGCGCAATGCGGCGTCGCCCTCCATCGCGTCGCAGAGCGCGTCATAGCCGATGGGCACGTTGAAATACCAGCTGGGCGCGATCTCGCGCAGGTTGCGGATCGTCTCGGCCATGTGGCGGGGCGTCGGCTTGCCGGCATCGACATGATAGCTGCCGCCGAAATGCAGCGCCATGTTGAAGACCTTGGACCCCGCCGCGACATGGTTCCAGGGCGCCCAATCGACGAAGACCGGCGGTTCCTCGGTCAGGAAGCGATAGCAATCCGCGATCATCGCCTGATTGGCACACAGCATCCCCTGCGTCTGGATCACCGCCTTGGGCGCGCCCGTCGTGCCCGAGGTGAACATGAACTTGGCGATGCTGTCCCCCGTCAGCGCGGCATGGACCTGATGAACACGGCCCGGCGCGGCCTCGGGGAGGGCGGCCAGCACCGGCACGCCGGCCAGCACCCCCCGCGCGATCCCGGCAAGGTCCGGGTCGGGCGCAAACACCGCCCCCGGGGTGATCTGACCGGCGATCTGGCGAAGCTTCGCCCCCTCGGCCAGCCGCGCATAGGCCGGCGAGACCGCGGCCGAGGGCACCCCGGCATGCTGCGCGCCAAGCGCCATCAGCGCGTGCCCGATGCCGTTCTCGGCCAGGATCAGCAGAGGGCGGTCGACGGACAGCCCCCTGTCCAGCAGCGCCTGCCCGATGCGCGGCAGCAGGTCCGCCAGCTCGCCATAGCGGAGGCGGTGCCAGTCGCCGCCCGCCGCGCGTTCCGCCATCCAGATGCGATCCGGCGCAGCTTCCGCCCAATGGGCGATCCGGTCGGACATGTGGCGCGCAGGCGGGGCCAGAGGATCGGCCTGCGCGATGATCTGCGTGCCGTCCGGCCGGGTCCGGACCCGCAGGTGCGGCGTCCAGACGGCGACCTTCCGCAAGGGTGCGGTTGCGGCATCTGTCGGTTCCCTGTCCTTCATCGCGGATCTCCTCCCACGGCTTCCTCGCGGCAAGATAGTTTCCTTGGATACTGTTTATAAGAATATTATCTTGCGTTAGAACGGTCCCCAGCAGGAGGCGATCATGACAGAAGAACTGGTCAGCTATGAATGCCGCGATCAGGTGGCGGTGCTGGGACTGGCGCGCCCGGGCAAGCGCAACGCCATCTCGGACCGGGTGGTCGAGGCGCTGGCGCTGGCGATCGAACGGGCCCGGACCGAGGCGAAGGCTGCCGTCCTTCACGGGCATGGCGCGCATTTCTGCGCGGGCCTCGATCTGGCCGAACATGTCGCCCGCACCCCGTTCGAGGGCGTGCTGAACTCGCGCCGCTGGCACGAGGTCTTTGCCCGGATCGAGCTCGGACCGATCCCCTGGTTCGCGGCCATCCACGGCGCGGCGGTCGGCGGCGGGCTGGAACTGGCGGCGGCGGCGCAGGTGCGGGTCTGTGACGAGACGGCCTTCTTCGCCCTGCCCGAGGGCACGCGCGGCATCTTCGTGGGCGGCGGCGGATCGGTCCGGGCGGCACGCCTGCTGGGCATCAGCCGCATGACCGACATGATGCTGACCGGGCGCAGCATCGACGCGGACACGGCCGAGCGGTGGGGGCTGGTCCATTACGTGACGCCCCCCCGCCAGGCGCTGGACCGCGCGATCGCGCTGGCGCAGAAGGCGGCGGGCAATGCGCATCTGTCGAATTACGCCATCATCAACGCGCTGCCCCGCATCGCCGAGATGTCGCGCGATGACGGGCTGTTCATGGAAAGCTTCATCGCCTCGTTCACCGCCACCGATCCCGAGGCCGAGGCGCGGCTGCGCGATTTCCTGGATCGCAAGACGGGCAGGGTCGCCCCTCCGGCGGCGCGCTGATGGCCGGCATCGAGATGGGAGAGCTGGGCCGCTCGCTTGGCTATCTGCTGCGGATCGGCCAGCTGGAGGCCTTCGAGGCCTTCTTCGCCCGGTTCGAGGATCAGGACCTGCGCCCGGGCGAGTTTTCCGTGCTGTGGGTGATCGGGCTGAACCCCGGGCTGCGGCAGGGCGATCTGGCGCAGGCACTGCGCATCAAGCCGGCGCACATGACCAAGATCATCCGCCGGCTGGAGGATCTGGGCCGCGTGGCGCGCAGCATCCCGGCCGAGGACCGCCGCTCGGTCCATCTGCACCTGACGCCCGGGGGGCAGGATTTCGTGGCCCGCCACAGGGCCGTCTTCTTCGGGCAGGACGCCTATTTCACCCATACGCTGACGGCGGACGAGGAAGCGGACCTCGTGCGGCTGCTGCGCAAGATTGCGGGATTGCCATGATCGATCTGGACAATATCGTCGCCATCGACATCCACACCCATGCCGAAGAGCCGTGCAATTGCCCGCGCGACGACGGCTATGACCAGTTCCAGGCCGGCATGGCGCGCTATTTCCGCAACCCCGCCGGGGTGGACGGGATGCTGCCGACCGTGCCCCAGACCGCCGCCTATTACCGCGAGCGCCGGATCGCCGCCGTCATCTTCGGCGTCGATGCCGAACGCGAGACCGGCTTTCGCCGCCACAGCAACGAGGACATCGCCCGGCTGGCCGCCGAGAACAGCGACATCCTGATCCCCTTCGCCTCGATCGACCCGGCCAAGGGGCGGCTTGGCGCGCGCGAGGCGCGGCGGCTGGTGCGCGATTTCGGCGTGCGGGGGTTCAAGTTCCATCCCACGATGCAGGGCTTCTTTCCCAACGACCGCGCCGCCTATCCGCTGTACGAGGCGATCGCCGAGGAGGGCGCGATCATGCTGTTCCATACCGGCCAGACCGGGGTGGGCGCGGGGATGCGAGGTGGCATGGGAATGCGGCTGAAATATTCCGACCCAATCCATGTCGACGATGTGGCGGTCGATTTCCCCGACACGCCGATCATCCTGGCGCATCCGTCCTTTCCCTGGACCGAGCAGGGGCTGGCCGTCGCCACCCACAAGCCAAACGTCTATATCGACATGTCCGGCTGGTCGCCGCGCTATTTCCCGCCGATCTTCACGCAGTATGCCAACACGATCCTCAAGCGGAAGATGCTGTTCGGATCGGACTGGCCGGCGATCACGCCCGATCGCTGGCTGGCCGATTTCGCGGACCTGCCAATCCGCGACGAGGTGCGACCCCTGATCCTCAAGGACAACGCGGCCCGCCTGCTGGGCCTGGGAGGTCGCGATGCGGATTGAGGGCAACGCCTTTCTGGTGACCGGCGGCGGCTCGGGTCTGGGGGCCGCCACGGCGGACTGGATCGCGGGGCAGGGCGGTCGCGTGGCGGTGCTGGACCGCAACGCCGGTGCGGCCCGCGCGGTGGCCGACCGCATGGGCGGGCTTGCCGTCTGCGCCGACGTGACGGACGAGGCGCAGGTCATGGCCGCGCTGGAGGCTGCCGAGGCGGCGCAGGGGCCCTTGCGCGGGCTAGTCATGTGCGCGGGCATCGGCGGCGGTGCCCGGGTTCTGGGCCGCGACGGCCCGCAGCCGCTGGCGCAGTTCCAGGCGATCCTGCGCGTCAACCTGCTGGGCAGCTTCAACGTGCTGGCGCCTGGCTGCCGCACGGATGCAGGCCGCTCCGGCGAGGGACGGGGGGCCCGAGGCGGATGAAGAGCGGGGTGTGATCGTCAAGACCGCCTCGCTGGCGGCTATGACGGGCAGATCGGGCAGGCGGCCTATGCGGCCTCGAAGGGCGGAATCGTCTCGATGACGCTGCCCATCGCGCGCGAGTTCGCACGGTGTGGCATCCGGGTCGTCACGATCGCGCCGGGCCTCTTCCGCACGCCGCTGATGGAGGAACTGTCCCCCGAGGCGCTGGCCGCGATCACCCGCGGCATCCAGTTCCCGCCCCGGCTTGGCGCGCCCGTCGAATTCGCGGCGCTGGCCGGGGCGGCGCTGACCAACCCCTATCTGAACGGCGAGGTGATCCGCCTGGACGGCGCCGCCCGCCTGTCGCCGCGCTGAGGCAGGACAGGGGCCGCGACCGGTCATGCGGCGGTCGGACCGTCTAGCCCCCGTCGCCGGGTCGGCTGTCCTCGATCAGAAGCCGCATCAGCAGGTCCAGGTCGGGATCCGGGCCTTGGGCCTGCCTGCGGGTCATGCCCACAGCGCCCGACATGGCCGCCGACCCGGTCGGCCAGTCGACAAGGGTGCCGGCGGCGATCTCGTCCGCGATAACGCCCTGCGAGATGAACCACAGCGCGTCCGATCCGGTCACGATGCCCCGCCCCACGGCGAGGGCGGCGGTCTCGAAGGCGGGGTGCAGGCCGGACAGGTTCCGGGCCAGCAGATAGTCGTCCACCGTGCGCCGGATCAGCGCCGATCGCGGCGGCAGGATCAGCGGACAGGCGGCCAGCGCCTCGGCCGCCGGGGCCCCCCGCATCGGATGCCCCCGCCGGCAGACCAGCGCCACGTGATCCTCGTAAAGGTGATGGAAGCTGAGGCCGGCCATGTCCGCCGCCGCAGGCATCCGCCCGATCATCAGCCCGATCCGGCCGTCACGCAGCAGGCCGATCAGATGCGCATGCGGGCCGGTTTCGACCGCCAGCGTCACCTGCGGCACCTGCGCGGCAAAGCGCAGCGCCACCCGGGGAAAGAGGCGCGTCGCGACCGTCGGCAGGATGCCCACCACCAGCCGCCCCGCCGCCTGCGGGTGCAGGGCCGCCGCGCCGGCATCCAGCATCTGCACCGCGCGGGCGGCATGGTCGCGGAACCGGTGCCCCGCCTCGGTCAGGACCAGCCGCCGCCCCTCGCGCCGGAACAGCCGCGCGTCCAGGAGGCTCTCCAACTCCGCCAGGCTGCGGCTGAGCGCGGGCTGCGTGACCCCCTGCGCGCGCGCCGCCGGCGTCAGGCCGCCCAGGGCGGCAATGTCCAGGAAGGCGCGGATATGGCGCAGCTTGATGGCGGGATGCATGACCATCAGGTTATGGATGCGGGCGTGTTCTGCATTTTTCCGCTCGGTTTCCGTTTGCTAAGGTTATGGACAAAGGGAGAGATCATGCAAGTCCTGACCCGCCCCCAGGGCGCGCTGCATTACCGGATCGACGGTCCCGAGGACGGGCCGACGCTGCTGTTGATCAACTCGCTCGAGACCGATCTGCGGCTGTGGGAGGCGCTGATGCCGCTGCTGCCCGCGCGGCTGCGGATCCTGCGCTATGACAAGCAGGGCCATGGGCTGTCGGATCTGGGGGATGGCCGCAGCATCGCCGATCACGCCGAGGATGCGATCGCGCTGATCGATGAGGTGGGCGGGCCGGTAGTCGTGGCGGGCCTGTCGATCGGCGGGCTGATCGCGCAGGCGGTGGCCGCCCGGCGCCCCGATCTGGTCCGCGCGCTGGTTCTGTCGAACACCGCCGCCCGGCTCGGCACGCCGGACAGCTGGCAGGCGCGGATCGACGCGGTGCGCGCAGGCGGGCCGGAGAGCATCGCGGAGGCGGTGATGGCGCGCTGGTTCACCCCCGCCTTCCGGGACAAGCCGCAGGTCGCGCTCTGGCGGCTGATGCTGTCGCGCACCCCGGCCGAGGGCTATGTCGCGGCCTGTCGAGCGCTGGCCGAGGCCGATCAGACGGCGGCGCCGGCGGCGCTGCGCCTGCCGGCGCTGGTGATCGCGGGCGCCGAGGATGGCGCCAGCCCGCCGGATCTGGTGCGCGCGACCGCCGATCTGATCCCCGGCGCCGCGTTCCACCTGATCCCCGGCACCGGCCATCTGCCCTGTGTCGAGACCCCGGCGGCCATGGCCGCCCTCCTGACCCCCTTTCTGGAAAGGCATTGCCGATGAGCCATCTGACGGACAGGGGCACCGCCACGCGGACCGCCGTCTTGGGCGCCGATCACATCGCCCGCGCCCGGGCCGCGCAGACCTCCTTCGACGCGCCCTTTCAGGCGCTGATCACCGATGCGGCCTGGGGCCATGTCTGGTCACGCGGCACGATCCCGCTGCGCGAGCGGTCGATGATGACCATCGCGCTGCTGGCCGCCCTGGGCAATGACGGCGAGCTGGCCCTTCATCTGCGGTCGATCCCCAGGACCGGCACCTCGCGCGATGACGTGACCGAGGCGCTGCTGCATGTGGCCATCTATGCGGGCGTGCCCCGTGCCAACCATGCCATCGCGCTGGCCCGCCGGATCTTCGCCGAAGCCGACAGCACCGGAGATCCCGCATGACCCTCTATCAACGCGACCGCAGCTGGCATCCGCCGGCGCTGACACCGGACTACAAGACCTCGGTGGCGCGGTCGCCCCGTCTGCCGTTGCTGTCGCTGGAGGGAACGGTGTCCGAACTGACCGGCCCGCGCTTCGGCCATGGCGACATCGCCCCCGGCGATGCCGACCTGATCGCCAATCATGCCAAGGATGGAGACCCGATCGGAGAGCGCATCATCGTGCATGGCCGCGTGCTGGACGAGAACCGCCGCCCCGTGCCGCAGACCCTGATCGAGATCTGGCAGGCCAATGCCGGAGGCCGATACCGCCACAGGAAGGACGGCTACCTTGCGCCGATCGATCCCAATTTCGGCGGCTGCGGGCGGGTGCTGACCGACGATCAGGGGCATTACGCCTTTCGCACCGTCAAGCCCGGCGCCTATCCGTGGCGCAACGGGGTGAACAGCTGGCGCCCCGCGCATATCCATCTGTCGGTCTTCGGCCATGCCTTCGCGCAGCGCCTGATCACCCAGATGTATTTCGAGGGCGACACGCTGATCGCCCGCTGTCCCATCGTGAACGCCATTCCCGACCCGCGCGCGATCGCGGCGCTGATCGCGCCTCTGGACCTCAATCAGGCGGTGCCGCTGGATTGTCTGGTCTATCGCTTCGACATCGTGCTGCGCGGGCGCAGATCCACCGTCTTCGAGAACCGGCCCGAGGGGAACTGACATGGTGCAAGTGCTGGACGACCTCAAGGAGACCCCGTCGCAGACCGCCGGGCCCTATGTGCATCTCGGGCTGGCGCCGGCGGCGGCGGGCGTCGCCCGTCCCGGCCGCGACCTGGGCTTTGGCGGGGTGCCGGGCGGGGTGCCGGGCCCACGCATCCGCGTCACGGGCCGCGTCTTCGACGGCATGGGCGCGCCGGTGACGGATGTGCTGATCGAGGTCTGGCAGGCGGATGCGGGGGGGTTTTATCCCGGCCAGCCGGGGGCGGCCCCGGGGTTTGCGGGCTGGGCGCGGGTGGTGCCCGATTTCGACACCGGCCTCTTTGCGCTGGACACGATCCTGCCCGGCGCGGTGCCGGGGCCGGGGGGGCGGCTCCTGGCGCCGCATCTGTCGCTGTGGCTGGTGGCGCGCGGCATCAATACCGGTCTTCAGACGCGGATGTATTTCCCCGATCGCGACAATGCCGCCGATCCGGTCCTGTCGCTGATCGAACCGCCCCGCCGCCGCCGGACGCTGATCGCCACCGGCGCAGACGGTGCCTATCGGTTCGACATCCACCTGCAGGGCGACCGGGAAACGGTGTTCCTCGATGTCTGACCCCCGCATCATCCGCCGGCCGCTTGGCGACAGCCTGCCGGGCATGGCCCGCCTGCCCGGGGCCATGTCATGACCGGCCCCGGGCAAAGCCCGATCTATGCGGGACTGTTCGGCGACCCGGACAGCGCCGCGCTGCTGTCGCCCGAGGCCGAGCTGAGGGCCATGATCCGGGTCGAGGCCGCACTGGCGCAGGTCCAGGCGGATCTGGGGGTGATCCCCGCCGAGGCAGGCCGGGCCATCGCCGCGATCTGCGCCGGCGCGGCGCCGGACCCTGCCGCTCTGGGACCCGCCACGACGCGGAACGGCGTCCCGGTGCCCGGTCTGGTCGCGGCGCTGCGCGCCCGGATGGAAGACAGCCCGCAGGCGCAATACCTTCATTGGGGGGCGACCAGCCAGGATATCGTCGACAGCGCGCTGGCCCTGCGCCTGCGCGATGTGCTGGCCCTGTGGCAAAGCAGGCTGGACGCGGTGCTGGGACGGCTGGCGGCGATGGCCGCCGATCACGCCGATCTTGCGATGGCCGCGCGGACCTATGGCCAGGTGGCGACGCCCACCAGCTTCGGCGCCATCGTCGCGGGCTGGGGCCGCCCGCTCCTGCACCACAGGCAGGATCTGGACCGCGTGAGGTCCCAGGTGCTGCGCCTGTCGCTGTCGGGGGCGGCGGGAACGCTGGCGGCGATGGGGCCCGAGGGCCCGCAGGTCCGCGCCGGTCTGGCCCGGGCCCTGGATCTGGCCGATCCGGGATTCGGTTGGCACAGCGACCGCTCGGGGCCGGGCGTGCTGGCCGACTGGTGCGCCGCGCTGGCCGCGTCGCTTGGCAAGCTGGCCGAGGATCTTCTGCTGATGACCCAGTCCGGGCTGGATCTGGTCCGGATCGAGGGCGCGGGCGCGTCATCGACCATGCCCCAGAAGCAGAACCCGGTCGGCCCCTCGGCGATGGTCGCCCTGTCGCGCCACGCCCTGGGGCTGGCGGATGTGTTCCGGGCCGCGGGCCTGCATCGCCAAAACCGCGATGGCGCGGCCTGGTTCACCGAATGGCTGACCCTGCCGCCCCTGACCCTGGGCGTCGGCGCCCTTCTGCTGCGGGCGGACGAGGTCCTGGGAAAGCTGTCCCCCGATGCCCGCGCGATGCAGCGCGACCTTGGCGCGGGACAGGGCACGATCCATGCCGAGGCGCTCAGCTTCGCGCTGTCCGAGACGCGGGGCATGGACCGGGTCGCGGCCTTGGGGCAGGTGGCGTCGCTCTGCCTCCGCGCCTTGGCCTCGGGGGTCGATCTCCTGGACCTTGCCGCGACCGAATGGCCCGGCGAGGACTGGCACCGCCGGGTCGCCGCGCGCAGCTTGGGCACGGCCCCCGATGAGGCGCGGGCCTTTGCCGCAGCGCTCGGCCCTGCGGCAGGCGGACCAAAGCCCCGTCCCTCCGGGGCCCCGGGGCGATAACGGTTTGCCCCGGACTTGCCGGATCGGCTAGGCTGGCCGGGCCTGCACAGGGAACGCCCGACCATGACCCCGATCAGCCCCATCCGGCTTCGCCATTCCGCCTATGATGCGGTGAAATCGCTGATCATCACCGGCCAGCTGCCCCCCGGCGCGCGGGTCACCGAGGCGGAGCTGACCGACCGGCTTGGCGTCAGCCGCACCCCCATCCGCGAGGCGCTGAACCGGCTGGAGCGCGACGGGCTGGTCGAGGGGCGGGCCAAGAGCGGCTATGCCGTCGCCGCCTTCGATGCCCGCACGGCGCGCGAGGCCTTCGACCTGCGTGCCACATTGGAGGTGCAGTCGGTGGTGCTGGCCTGCCGCCATGCCTCGGACAGCCATCACCATGCCCTGCGCGCCATCATCGCGGAATGCGAGGGTCTGGCCAAACAGGATCCGCGCTTCAAGCTGCGCGAGTTCCAGCTGGGGATGGAGGTGCATCGCACCCTGGCCGAGGCGGGCGGCAACCGGATGCTGGCGGGGATCGTGCGTGATCTGCTGGACCGCTGCCAGGTCTATGTCTGGATGGACCTGACCGCGCTGGACAACTGGCAGGCGGCGCGGGCCGAACATCGCGCGCTGGTCGAGGCCGTCTGCGCCCGCGACGAGGCCCGCGCCACCGCCGTCATCACCGCCCATATCGCCGATGCCCGCGCCAATGTGGTCGATCTGATGGAGGCGCGCCGCGACCTGCGCGCCATGGCTGCCGAACGTCCCGCGCGATAGGCGCGCTCAATACCCCAGGGCGATCCCGTCCTTGCGCGGGTCCGAGGCGCCGGTCAGCGTGCCGCGCGCCGGGTCGATCCAGACCGCCTGCGCGCCGCCATGCGGCTCGGCGGCGCAGGTGACCTCGTGGCCGCGCTGCTGCAGGCCGGCGATGGTGCGGGCGGGCACGCCGCGTTCGACCTGAACCGCGCGGCCGTCATGGAAGGCGCGCGGGTGGTCAATCGCCTGTTGCAGGTCCATGCCATAGTCCAGCAGGTTGACCAGCAGATGCGCATGGCCCGCCGGCTGGTAATCGCCGCCCATCACCCCATAGGGCATGATCGCCTGGCCGTCCTTGGTCAGCATCCCGGGCATGATCGTGTGCAGGGGCCGCTTGCCGGGCGCCAGCGCATTGGGATGGGCGGGGTCCAGCCGGAAGCTGGCACCACGGTTCTGGAAAATGATTCCGGTCTCGGGGCAGGTGATCCCCGCGCCGAAGGAATGATAGGTCGAGTTGATGAAGCTGACCGCGTTGCGATCCCGGTCCACGACGCTGATATAGACGGTGTCGGACAGGGCCAGCGCGGTCTGGGGCAGGGTCTCGATGCGCTGGTCGGGGCGGATCGCCGCGCGCAGGCGGGGTGCGTGATCGGGGGCCAGCAGGCGGTCGGAAATGCCGCCGTCCTCGCCCAGATGGCGGTCGCGGTCGGCATAGGCCAGACGCGCGGCCTCGATCTCCAGATGCATCCGCTCGGGGCCGTCGGGGTCGAGGGACGCCAGATCAAAGCCCGACAGGATGTCCAGCATGACCAGCGCCGTCAGCCCCTGATTGTTGGGCGGCACCTGATGGACCCGGTAGCCGCGATAGAGGGTCGAGATGGGCGTGACCGCATCGCTGCGCGTCGCCGCCCAATCCGCCGCATCCTGCAGCCCACCCAGGGATCGCAGATGCGCGACCATCGCCTGCGCCAGCGCGCCCTCGTAGAAGACCGCCCGCCCGTGCTGCGCAATGCTCCGCAGGGTCCGGGCCAAAGCCGGCTGGCGGTGCAGATCGCCGATGCGGGGCGCGTGGCCCCCGGGCAGGAAGATCGCCGCGCTGGCGGGGTCCTGCGCCAGCAGTGGGGCGGCGATCTGCCAGTCGAAGGCCACGCGGTCATGAATGACATAGCCATCCTCGGCATAAGCGATGGCGGGTTCCAGAAGCCGCGCCATCGGCAGGCGCCCGTGATCGGCCGACAGCCGGAACCAGGCGTCGATGGCGCCCGGCGTGGTGACGGAATGGGGGCCAAAGCCGGGCATCTCGGTCAGGCCCAGGCCCCGCATCGCCTCGATCGAGGCGCCCCCCGGCGCGCGGCCCGACCCGTTCAGCCCCAGCACCCGCTCGCCCCCGCCGGGGCAATGCAGCACGAAACAATCGCCGCCGATGCCGGTCGATTGCGGCTCGACCACCGCCTGCACGGCGGCGGCGCAGATGGCGGCGTCCATCGCCGTGCCGCCCTCGCGCAGCACGTCCAGCGCGGCCAGCGTCGACAGCGGATGCGAGGTGGCGGCCATGCCCTGCGTGGTGCGGACGGCCGAGCGGCCGGGGGTCTGGAAGTCGCGCATGGGGCGGGTCCTTGTCGTCAGCGTGTCAGATCGGGGATCAGCCGGGCGGGGGCGGGGCTGCGGCGGGTATGGGCGGCCAGCCGGTGCTCGATCCGGGCGGCGATCAGCAGGACGCCATAGACCAGCAGCAGATACATGGCGGCGGCCATGCCGAAGGCCTCGTAGAAGCGGAAATCGCGGGTGCCGATGGCGCGGGTCACCCCGGTGATGTCCATGATGGTGATGACCGAAACCAGCGAGGTCGCCTGGATCTGATAGACCACCTCGTTCGTATAGGCCGGCCAGGCGATGCGGATCGCGCGTGGCATCACCACCAGCCGCAGCCGCAGCCAGGGGCCCAGGCCAAGCGCGCGGGCGGCCTCGATCTCGCCCTTGGGGATCGCGATGATGGCGCCGCGGACCCGTGTCCACGGCGAAAATCGCTCGTCGGGGCTCAAGGGGTCGAGGGGCGCGGGGCGGGCTCTGGGGCAGTCATCGGCGCGGCACCTTCCCTGTTTTTGCCATCCCGCCGCAGCGGCGACCGCCGCGAGTTCCAGACCGATGCACCCTCCGCCGATGACCAGAGGACGGCGGGCCTGCCCGTCCAGCGCCGCGCGCAGACGGGTGGCATCCGCCACGCTGCGCAGGGCAAAGATGTCCGGACCGTCGAAGCCCGCGACCGGGGGCGCCGCATGGCACACGCCGGTGGCCAGAATTGGATGATCCGAGGGGAGGGCAGCGTCCGGCAGAGAGACCGTCCGCACGGCCCGGTCCGCAACCGAATGCTGCACCGCGCGAAATACTCCTCAATCCCGGCCCTTGTCAGAGGGCCAGGTGCGTCATCAGCACGGGGGGGGAGCGGCGTCGCACGGCTTGTCAACATCGGCCCGCAGGATCACGGCGTGGGGCAGTGTCATTTCGGCGTCGAACCGGATATGCGCTCCCGATCGGCTGTCGGTTTTGCGGTTATGCATGGTCTCCCCTGAACTGGCCCGCGATGGCGCTGGTCATCCCGAAGTCCGGAAAGGGCCGGCTGTGGTGCCGTGGCATCCGCAAGCGTCGGCTCCAGCATGGGCACGCCGGCAGCCCGTGACGGCGCCCGTGCCCCTCCCTCGATCGCCACGCCGCGGGATGCCTCCACATCCGGCAGTCAACGAGTTGATCTTTCAGCGCGCTCACGAGGACCCAGTCAAGTCGAGACGTCAACGTCATCTGGGGCGTCGTGCGGTGTCGGCCGTCGACAGGCCTCCGGATCTGGCGGCAGGGCGGGCGACCGCGCCTCGGACCCTTCCGGCACGGTCACCCGCCATGACGATTGCGGCGCCAATGACGGGCCTGCCGATGCTGGCCGAGGAGGACGGGGCAGGCGGGCGGCGGCACTCCCGCACCCGTCCCGAACTTTCCTGTTGTTTTTATTGCAGATCCTTGGTTCAGTCATGTCCGGAAAAAGGGGTCGCGCGTGACGAAGATACTGCATACCGCCGACATCCATCTGGATTCGCCGCTTCGATCCCTTGCCCTGAGAAACCCCGAGCTGCGCGAGGCCGTCGTCGCCGCGACGCGCGCCTCCTTCACGCGGCTGGTCGATCTGGCGATCGCCGAGGATGTCGCGGCCCTGCTGATCGCGGGGGACCTGTTCGACGGCCGGGAACGCAGCGCGCGGACCGGCGCCTTTCTGATGGGCGAGCTGGACCGGCTCGGCGAGGCCGGGATCCGGGTCTTCTACACCAAGGGCAACCATGATGCCGAGAACCCGATCACCGGCACGCTGGACCTGCCCGCCCATGTGCATGTCTTCGATGCCCGGGGCGGCCGCGAGCACTTGCGCGACGATGTCTGGATCCACGGCGTCAGTTTCGCGGACCGTCATGCCCCCGACAGCCTGCTGCCGCGCTTCAAGGCGCCGGTCCGGAATGCGGTGAACATCGCCATGCTGCACAGCTCTCTGGGCGGTGCGGCGGGCCATGACGTCTATGCCCCCTGCACGGTCGCGGATCTGGCGGGACTGGGTTTCGACTATTGGGCGCTTGGCCATGTCCACAAGCGCCAGATCCATTCCGAGGCGCCCTGGGTCGTCATGCCCGGCATTCCCCAGGGGCGCGACATCGGTGAGGCGGGGTCGAAATCCGTCACGCTGCTGACCCTCGACCGGGGCCGCATTGAGGTCAGCGAGAGACGGACCTCGGTCGTCGACTTCGTGCAGAGCGCGCTGGACGTGACGGAGGCGGACAGCGACGAGGCCCTGCGCCTGATGCTGCGCCAGCACCTGGCCGGGCTGCGCCAGGACATCGCGGCGCCCACCGGCGTGATCCGGCTGTCCCTGACGGGCAGGCCGGACCGCCACTGGCAGATCCTGAGGGATCACGATGTCTGGTCCGAGCAGGCGGATGACCTTGCCCGGGCCGCAGGAGATCTGTGGATCGACAAGCTGCTGCTTGATCTTGCGCCGCCGGATGCGGGCACAGGGGCCGCGGGCGCCGCCGACGAGCTGGCGGCGATGATGACCCAGATCCGCAGCGAGCCCGGATTCGCGGCCACCGCCCGGGACGAGGTCGACGCCGTGCTGCAGGACCTGCCGCCCGGATTGCGCGATCGGCTGATGCCGGGCGAGGCCGCGCGGGACGCACTGGCCGACGGGTTGGCCCGGGCCGGGGCCAACCTTGTTCTGGCCCGCATGAAGGGGGCGGTCGGCTGATGCGCATCCGTCAGCTTTCCCTCGAGCGGTTCGGCCATTTCACCGACCGGAGCTTCGATTTCGGGTCCGGCGGCGCTCGCGCGGATTTCCACATCATCTATGGCGCCAATGAGGCAGGCAAGACGACGACGATGGAGGCGGCGCTGCGGCTCTTCTACGGGTTTCCGCTGCGCGAGGACTATGCCTTCAAGCATGCGCGCAGCAATCTGCAGGTCTCGGCCACGCTGGAGATCGGCGGCACCCTGCGCCGGTTCACCCGTCTGCCCAAGCGCGCGGGCTCGCTGGTGGACGAGGCGGGGACGGCGCTGCCGGAAACCGCCCTCTCGGCGCATCTGGCGGGCCTGTCGCAGGACGATTATCGCCGTCTTCTGTGCCTGGACGACGAGACCATCGAACGGGGCGGCGAAGAGATCGCCACGGCCCAGGGCGATATCGGGCGACTGCTGTTTTCCGCTGCGGCGGGCGTTGCCGATCTCAGCGGTGTTCTGGACGGGGTTCGGGACCAGGCCGACGCGCTGTGGAAACGGCGCAGCCGGTCCACCCGCATGGCCGAGCTGAAGCGCGATCTGGCCGAGGTCGAGCGGCAGATCAAGGAGCGCGATGTCACCGCCAGCGCGTGGAAGGCCCTTAAGAAGGACCTGATCAAGGCGCAGGAGGCCGAGCAGGGCGCGCGCGCGGCGCGGAACGCCCTGAATTCCGACCGCGCGAGGATCGAGGGACAGAAGCGCGCGCTTCCGCTGATGGCCGAGATCGCGGCCCTGCACGACGCGATTGCGCCCTGGTCGGACTATCCCGCGCAGCTGGATTTCGATCCCGAGCGGCTGATCGTGCTGCGCAGTGATCGCGGCATCGCCGCGCAGACCGTCG
The DNA here is from genome assembly GCF_005048225.1 of Paracoccus gahaiensis. Classification (GTDB taxonomy): domain Bacteria; phylum Pseudomonadota; class Alphaproteobacteria; order Rhodobacterales; family Rhodobacteraceae; genus Paracoccus; species Paracoccus gahaiensis. The sequence continues at coordinate 115,594 of NZ_SUNI01000013.1, read as the reverse complement.
ATCGCCTGACCGACGCGCTGACGGCCTTGGCGGAACAGCGCGATCGCCTGCCCGTGGAGCCTGCGCTGGACGCACTGGCCACCGCGCTGGACGATCTGGAGGATCTGAGTGCCCGGGATCGCGGGGCGCATCTGGATCTGGAGCGGCGCCAGGACGACCAGCGCAGCTCCGAGGCCGCCATGATCGCGGCGGTCCGGGATCTCGGGGTCGCCTCGGCCGGGGTCGATCCGCGATCGCTGGTCCTGCCGGCGGGGGCGATCACGGCCCTCGAAGGCGCCCGGGACGCCCTGCGCGCGGCGATGGCCCAGGCAGAGGCAGAGGCGCGGGAAACGGACGACCTTCAGGACCGGGCACGGGCTGCGGCGGAGGCCGTCGAGGACGGCCCCGCCCAACCGCAGGACGCGCCCCGGATCGCCGATATCCTGCTGCGCTTCGACGCCGAGGATCTGGCGCCCCGGCATGCCGCCGCCCTGCAGGCCATCGACGCGGCACGCGCCAAGGCCGACAGGGCGCTGGCGGGACTGGCTCAGGGCCCCTTCAGGTTGGACCATCTGCCCGAACACCCCCCGTCCCGGGTCCAAGCGACGGAATGGGCCGAGGGTCACGACGCGCTGCAATCCGAACTGCGCACGGCCACAACGCGGCGCGACGACCACCGGGCCGATCGCGCCGCCCGCCACGCGCAGGCCGAGGCGCTGATCCGGGGCGCGCATCTCGTCTCCGACGACGAGGCCGAGGCTCTGCGCGCCGCGCGGGACGCGCTGTGGGCCGCGCATCTGGCGGCCCTGGACCCTCCGACCGCCGCCGTCTTCCACGAGGCCCTGCGCCGGCATGACGCCGCGACCGACGCCCGCCTTGGACGGGCCAGCGACCTGGGACAGCTGCGTCAGATCCAACAGGCGGCGGCCGAGGCGGAGGCCCATGTGGCGCAGGCTGACGAGAAGATCACGGCCCTGCAGGCCCGGATCGCCCGGATCGAGGAGGCCGTCGGACAGGCGGCCCGGCAGGTCGGGTTTCCCGAGGCCCTGTCGCCGCCGGACTGGCTGGCTTGGGTCGTCCGGCACGATCAGGCCCGGGACGACGCCCTCACCCTGCGCGAGGCACGGGAGGTCAACCGGTCGGTCCTGGAACGCGGCGACGCCTTGCGCGCCGAACTGGCCGCCCGTCTTCCCTTCGACCCGGTGGATCTTGCCAGCACCCTGGCTGCGGCACGAGCGGTAGCGGACAAGGATCGCCGGCAGGCCGAGGCGCAGGCCAAGGCCGACGAGGCGCTGCGCCAGATCCAGCGCGAACTGGCCAGGCGTCGGAAACGGCTTGCCGGCGCCCGGGATGCCGAGGGCCTGGCCCGTGCGGCATGGCAGCAGCTGGTCGCCGCGCATCTGGGGGATCTGGTGTCGCCGGACATCCTGATGGGCACGCTCGAACCCCTGCGCGTGCTGCGCGAGCATGAGGCGGCCCGCGCCGCCGCCGAACAGCGTGTCACCGCCATGCAGGCCGATCAGGCGCGCTTCGCCCAAGAGGTCGCGGCCCTGGCCCGGACCCATGCCCTCGAGGTCCAGCCGACCGCCGCCCAGACCTTCGCCGCGCTGAAAACGCTGGCCGATCAGGCGCGCAGGGCCCGGGACGCGGCCCGGAAACTGAGTGAAGACATCGAGGCCGCCAGCGCCGAAAGGGCCCGGAACCAGGACAGGCTGCGCCAGATCGACCAGGAGGTCGCGGCGATCGCCGCCGTTTTCCCCGACGCCGCCGGCCTGACCGACATCGACGGATTGCGCCAGATCGCGGCCCGGGCGCAGCAGGTCATCGCCGACCGGGCCACGCTGGCCCTTCGCCAGCGCAGCCTTCTGCTGGAGCTTGGCGCCCCCGACATCGCCACCGCCCGCGAACACCTTGCCGAGCGGTCCGTCGCGGATGTGGAGGCGGCTCTGGAAGGCAACCGGTCTGACCTCGACCATGCCGAGGACCGGCTGACGGGGGCGATCCGGGACCGGACCACGGCCGAACATGCGCTGTCGCAAGTGAAGGGCGACGGAGAGATCGCCGCCCTGGTCGAGCGCCGGGCGACGCTGGAATTGCAGCTCGAGGAGGCCGCCCTGCAGCATCTGGAGCTGTCCCTGGGCCATTCGCTGGCCTCCGACGCGATCCGGCGCTATCGCGACAGCCACCGCAGCGGGATGATGACCGCGACCGAGCAGTGCTTTGCCACCCTCACGCAGGGCGCCTATCCCTCCCTGACGACGCAGATCGAGAAGGATGCCGAGATCCTGCTGGCCGTCGACCGGACCGGCGCCAGCAAGCGCGCCGCCGAGATGTCCAAGGGCACGCGCTTCCAGCTTTATTTGGCGCTGCGCGCCGCGGCCCATGAACAGCTGGTCGCGCAGGGCACGACGCTGCCGTTCTTCTGCGACGACATCTTCGAGACCTTCGACGAAGACCGCACCAGCGCCGCCTGCCGCGTCATGGAGGCGATCGGAGGGCGCGGGCAGGCGATCTACCTGACCCATCACCGCCATGTGGTCGACATCGCCATGAGGGTCTGCAGGGTCCGACCCGTTCTTCACGAGCTTTGAGGGGCAGGCCACCGGCGTGCCGGACCTCGTCGAACCACCCCGGATCTGCGTGCGAGGGAAACACGCGAAGCATGAGCCCGCCGCGACGGCCCTTCGCGGACGCCCGAACGCCGCGGGAAAGCCGACCCGATCGGGTCAGAAACGCTCCGGCAGATGGCGATCGCGCTGATGCCGGGCTCGCGGCTGCCGGCGCATTGCACCTCGATGGGGCGGGTGCTGCTGGCGGAACTGCCCGAGGAACAGTCCCGCGCGCTGCTCAAGCGCCATCCGCCGAAAGCCCGCACCCCGCGGACCGTGACCGACCTGGCCGAGCTGCTGGCCCGCATCGCCGAGGCCCGCAGCCGGGGCCATGCCGTGATTGATCAGGAGGTCGAACTGGGCTCTGCTCGGTCGCGGTGCCGCTGCGTTCGGCGCGGGGGCAGGTGGTCGCGGCGCTGAACTGCGGGATGGCGGCGGGCCCCGAAGCGCTGGCCCGCTTGCGCGGCGAGGTGCTGGAGCATCTGCAGGACTTGGCCTCGGAACTGCGCGGGGTCCTGCCGGGCTGACGCGCCGGGCCATTCCGCCATCCACGGCGATCTCGGGGCCGGTCACGACGCGCGCAGCATTCGAGGCGAAGACCAGCGCCGCATGGGCATCCGGTCAGGGTGGTTGGCTCAGCCGCCACGGCGGTGCAGGGCGCGGGCGATGGCGGGGATGAAGGGCACGATCAGGAAGATCCGCACCAGATGGAAGGCGGTGATCAGCGCCACGTCGAGGCCCAGATACTTGGCGGTCAGCGCCATCTCGGTCACCCCGCCCGGCGCGGCGCCCAGCACCAGGTTCTCCCAGTTCATCCCCAGCCCCACGGCCAGCCCGACCGCCACGAGGCTGGTCAGCGCCACGAAGAGCAGCGTCGAGACGACGATGGCCCCGATCATCCGGCCCGCCGAGGCAAACAGGCTGCGCCGGAAGGACGATCCCAGCCAGGTTCCCAGCAGCACCTGCGCCGCCGCCAGGATCACCGGCGCGAAGGGCGCGGGCGCGATGCCCGCCGCCGTCAGCCCGGCCGACCCCGCCAGCGCCCCCAGAAAGAACGGGTTCGAGATGCCAAGCGCCCGGAACAGCAGCGCCACCGCGACCGCGACGCCGAACAGCATGGCCGAGCCCGCCATGTCCGGCGGGCCACCGATGGCCATGCCGCGATCGGGCCAGCCCTCGACCGCATAGATCGCCAGCGGCACGATCACCACGATCGAGGCGATGCGCAGGGTCTGCGCGAAGATGATCGGCCCGGTGGGCAGGGACAGGCGCTCGGCGATCACCGCCGCCTCGACCGGGCTGGTCGGGATCGTGGACAGCAGCGCGGGCACGCCCCCCATCCCCGACAGGCGCGCCAGCACCAGCGAGGCCAAAGCCGCGCAGGCCGCCGTCGCGACCGCCATGCCGATCAGCAGCGGCGCCAGATCGAACAGCACCGCCAGGGCGGCGGGGGAAAAGGACAGCCCGACCTGGGCCGCGACGATGATCTGGCCCACGGGCCGGGTCTTCACCGGCACGACGAAGCGGGTGACGCCCGCCAGATACAGGATCGCGGTGAAGATCAGCGGCCCGATCATCCAGGGAAGCGGCGCGCCGATCGCGTTGAACAGCGCCCCGCCCGCGATGGCCCAGAGATAGATCGCCGCCGGCTCAACCAGCTGTCTGGGGCGCATGGGCATCGACCGAGGTGAAGAAGCGGATCAGCGCCGCATCGAAGGCCGCCGGCGCCTCGATATTGATGGAATGGCCGCCCTCCAGATCCGCGACCTGCAGGGCGGGCAGGGCTGTGGCGGCGCGGGCGCGGGTGGGCTGAAAGCTGCGTTCGCGCAGCCCGTTGACCAGCAGGGTCGGGACCGGCATCTGCGCGAAGCGGTCCATGACCGACAGCCGCGTCATGGCCTGGCGCATCAGATGCAGGATCCCGGTCACGGCGCAGGCATCCGCATCGGCGGCCAAGGTGGCGCGCAGCTCGGGCGGAAAGCGCCGCGCATGGGCGGGGTGATAGGGAAAGCGCCGCAGAGCCGCGCGTCCGTGGCGTGCCACATCGTCGATGCGCTGCTCATGGGCGGTCAGCATCTCGCCCGTCCAGTCCGGGCGCAGGGCCGCATTGGCATTGGTGAAGGCCTGCGCGATCACCCGCGTAGGATGGGTCAGCGCATAGCGCAGCGTCAGCCCGGCGCCGAAGCTGGCCCCGCACATGAACCACCGGTCGATCCCCAGGTCCCGGCGCACCGCCTCGAGCGAGGCGACCAGCGCATCGGGATGATAGGCGGCGGCCTCGTCCGGGGCGGGGCTGAGGCCGTGGCCCGGCAGCTCGACCCGGATGCAGCGGAACTGGCGCGACAGGGCGGCATTGGGCTGCCAGTGGTTCCGGCTGGACAGGAACCCGTGCAGCAGCAGCAGCGGCGGACGCCCCTCCGGGTCCGCCTGGACATGCAGATCGATCATGCGTCTTCTCCCTTGATGCGCAGCATCGTCCTCCGCGCGCCTTGCATCAACTGCAAGAAGGCGGGTCCATGCCTGACCAATGGTTATGTGTCATTTCTGCCCGCCGCCGCTAAGCCCGGATGAAAGGCGGACGCGCCGTCCGCGATGGAGGACATATGCAGCCGGTCAGCCTGACGATATCCGAGGGCATCGCCCATCTGCGGATCGACAACCCGCCCGTCAACGCCCTGAACCAGCCCCTGCGCGCCGGTCTGCGCGACGCGGCCCTGCGGATCGCCGGCATGCCGGATGTGCAGAAGGTCGTCTTGTCCTGCGCGGGCCGCACCTTCGTGGCGGGTGCCGACATCCGCGAACTGGGCGCGCCGCTGGAACCCTACCTGCCCGATGTGCTGGACCTGATCGCCGGATCATCCGTGCCGTGGATCGCCGCGCTGCATGGCACGGTTCTGGGCGGCGGGCTGGAGCTGGCGATGGCCTGCCACGCGCGGATCGCCGCGCCGGGCACCAGGCTGGGCCTGCCCGAGGTGAGCCTTGGCATCATCCCCGGATCGGGCGGCACGGTGCGGCTGCCCCGGCTGGTGCCGATGTCGGACGCGATCGCGATGGTGACCGGCGGAAAGCCCGTCAGTGCCGAGGCCGCGCTGGCCATGGGCCTGATCGATCGCATTGCCTCGGGCGACCTGCAGGCCGAGGCGCAGGACATGCCCGCGCCCGCCGCGCCCCTGCTGGACCGCCCGGTGCGCGAGGCCGGGGCGATCGACTGGCACGCCCAGGAACAGACCCTGCGCCGCAAGTCGCGCGGTGCCGAAGCGCCGCTTGAGGCTTTGGCCGCCCTGCGCGATTCCGCCGAATTGCCTGCGCGGGACGCGATGGCGCGCGAACGCGAGCGGTTTCTGCGCCTGTCGGTCTCGGACCAATCCAGGGCCCTGCGCCATGTCTTCTTCGCCGAACGCGATGCGGGCCGCAGCCTGCGCGACATCGAGGCCGCCCCCGCCGATCTGGCCCGGGTGGGGGTCATCGGCGGCGGCACCATGGGCGCGGGCATCGCGGCGGCGCTGCTGATCGCGGGCTCGTCGGTGCGCCTGATCGAGCGTGACGCGCAGGCGGCGGACATGGCGCAGACCCGCGTGGCCGACCTGCTGGCCGCCAGTCACAAGCGCGGGTTGCTGCGCGATCTCTCGGCGCTGGAGCGGCTCACCACCGGCTCCGATTACGCCGCGCTGGCCGATTGCCCGCTGGTGATCGAGGCGGTGTTCGAGGACATGGAGGTCAAGCGTCAGGTCTTCACCCGGCTGGACGCCGTGATGCCCGCCGATGCGGTGCTGGCCACCAACACCTCCTATCTGGATGTTGATACCCTTGCGCTGACCACCCGCGATCCGTCGCGCGTGCTGGGGCTGCATTTCTTCTCGCCCGCCCATGTCATGAAGCTGCTGGAGGTCGTGCGCGGCGCCCATACCGGCCCGCGCGCGCTGGCCACGGCGGGCGCGCTGGCGCGGCATCTGCGCAAGACCGCCGTGGTGGCGGGGGTCTGCGACGGCTTCATCGGCAACCGCATCATGAACGCCTATCGCACCGATTGCGAGTTCATGCTGGAGGAAGGCGCGCTGCCCGAGCAGATCGACCGCGCGATGGAAGGCTTCGGCTTTGCCATGGGCATCTATGCCGTGCAGGACATGAGCGGTCTGGACATCGCATGGGCCGCCCGCAAGGCCCGCGCCGCGACCCGTCCGGCGGATGAACGTTACGCTCATATCGCCGACCGGCTGTGCGAGGCGGGCCGGCTTGGCCGCAAGGCCGGGCGCGGCTGGTACGACTACGCCACCGGCACGGCGCAGCCCGATCCACAGGTGGCGCAGATCATCGCCGAGGAAAGCGCCCGCGCGGGCCGCACGCGCCGCGAGTTCTCGGACGCCCAGATCATGGACCGCATCCTGTCGGTGATGCAGGCCGAGGGCCGCACCATCCTGGCCGAGGGCGTGGCGGACAGCGCGGAGGATATCGACGTGGTGATGGTCACCGGCTACGGCTTTCCGCGCCACAAGGGCGGACCGATGTTCCTGGCGGGCTGAGCGGTCAGCCCGCCTTCGGCGGCCGCTGCGAGAAGCTGCGGCCAAAGATGCCCTCGGCGATGCGGTTCTTGAGGATCTCGATGGACCCGCCCGCGATCATCCAGCCGCGCGTGCGGCGCAGGGCGTATTGCACGGTGCTGTCCTCGCTGAAGCCCATCCCGCCCATGATCTGCAACGCCTCGTTGGCGGCGAAATACCCCGCCTCGTTGCAGGCGAGCTTCGCCAGCGCGGTGTCCTGCGCCGAGGGCAACCCGTCGCCCGCGTTCACCGCCGCCCGCATCAGCATCAGCTGCGCCGAGTCCAGTCGCAGTGCCATGTCGGCGAATTTCCACTGGATGCCCTGGAACTCGGCCAGCGGGCGCCCGAACTGGCGCCGCTCTGCCGCATGGTCGCGCGCCAGGTTGAAGGCGTGCCGCCCGACCGCCACGGCGCGGGCCGCATTGCCAAGCCGTTCGACATTGAAGCCGGCGATCTGCTTGCGAAACCCCCCCGCGCCCAGCAGCACATTGGCGGCCGGCACGCGGACATTGTCGAAATAGAGCTGCGCCCAGTCCTCGCCGTTCATGAAGGCCGAGGGCTGGCCGATGGTGAAGCCCGGCGCCCCCTTCTCGATCAGCACCGACCCGATGCCGTCCAGGCCGGGACCAAAACGCAGATAGACCAGAAACACGTTGGCCTCGGCGCTGTGGGTGCCGAAGATCTTGGTGCCGTTGACCAGATAATCCTCGCCATCCTTCGTGGCCGAGGTCTGCAGTTCGGTCACGGCGGATCCCGCCTCGGGCTCGGTCATGCCAAGCGAGATCACCGCCTCGCCGCGCAGGATCGGGCCCAGATGGCGGGCCTTCTGGTCGGGCGTGGCGAATTCCGCGAAGGTTCGCACCGGGCCGAAATTGCCCGCCTGGATCACGTCGGCACTGCGCGGGCAGGCCTCGGCCACCGCCTGGATGGCGATGATCGCATCGACCAGCGTGCCGCCCATGCCGCCGTCTTCCTCGGGCAGGGCGATGCCCATCAGGCCCATCTCGGCCATCCGGCGCGCCACGTCCCAGGGATAGGCCTCGGCGCGGGCCCGGTCGGCGGCGCCGGGCGCCAGCTCGGTCCGGGCGAACCGGGTCACGCTGTCCTGAAACATCCGCTGTTCGTCGGTCAGGGAAAAATCCATCGCTGTCATCCTGCATCTTGGGTCGCTGCCCAATCTAGGCTAATGTCGGACGCGCGAAACATGGTGGATCTTGGACAAGGCTGATTGACGGTTATGGCAAAGACGCGTCCCGCGCTGCCCCTGAACCCGCTGCGGGCCTTTGCCGTGGCGGTGGGGCACAAGACCTTCACCTCGGCCGCGGTCGAGATGGGGGTCAGCCAGGTGGCGATCAGCCGCCAGATCTCGATCCTGGAGAACCATCTGGGCGTGCAGCTGTTCGAGCGGGGGTCGCGTTCGGTCCGCCTGACCGAGGTGGGCCGCGCCTTCGGGGCCGATGTCGCCGCGATCTTCGACGAGCTGGAACGCGTGACGCAGCGGCTGGTCGATCACGAGACCGATCGCACCATCCAGCTGCGCGTCTATCCAAGCGTGGCGCATTACTGGCTGATGCCGCGCCTGCCCGATTTCCAAACCCGCCACCCCGACCTGCGGCTGCGGCTGGACACGACCGTGGCGCCCCTGGATTTTCGCGGCACGCAGCTGGACGCCGCGATCCAGCTGGGGCAGGGCGGCTGGCGCGAGGCGCGGTCCCGCCCGCTGTTTGCCGAGACCGTCGATGTGGTCTGCAGCCCCGACTATCTGCGCCGCCATCCCCTGCGCGATCCCGCCGATGTGGCCGGGGTCGAGCTGCTGCATTCGCGCTATCGCCGGCGCGCCTGGCAGGACTGGGCCGAGCGCATGGCCCTTGATCTGCCCTTCCGCGAGGGGGTCGAGTTCGACAGCTCGCTGCTAACCTACAGCGCGGCGCAGCAGGGGCTGGGGCTGGCGATGGGGCAGGTGCCGATCCTGGCGGGCGAACTGGCGCGGGGCGCGCTGGTCCAGCCCTTCCGGGCGCCGGTGCCCACGGGCGCCGATTTTCACGTCATCTGGCCCACCACCCTGTCGGTCGCCGCCAAGACCCGGCATTTCATCGACTGGCTGCTGGATCAGGCGGGCGAGACGCCCGAATTCTTCAGGCGTCGCACAGCCGGCGGATAAGCCCCGCCGCATCCGGCGCATCCGCGATGGACCACAGCGCCGCATCCCACCCTGCCGCCCGGCCGGGCCCGGCCAGATCGCGGAACTTGGCGCGCAGGCGGTCGTCGGGCAGCGGCATCTCGCGGCAGCCCGAGGCCTCGGACCGGTCCTCGCGGACCTCGCCCGTCGCGGTCAGCAGGGTCACGCAGGCGGGACGCTGGCGGGGATAGCGGGCATCCATGTCGGGCGAGGCGGTGACCGTGATCCGCCCCGCCAGATCCGCGACCCGGGGATCGGCGCGGGCGGCGTCCCCGAACAGCGCCAGATCCGCACGGCCCTGCAGGATTGCCAGCGCCATGACATAGGGAAAGCTGAGCTGCGCCGAGGCGAAGTCGCCCCATCCGACCCGGGCGTGATGCGCGGCGATGGAATAGGTCTCGACCTGCACCGAACGGATGTCGGACGGTTGCAGTTTGTGAGTGCGGCACAGATGGACCGCTGCCTCGAAGGCCGGTTGCAGATGGCGGCAGCAGGCATGGGGCTTGATGTAGCAGTCCAGGATGCGGAACGGCGCCTCGGGCGGCAGGCGCAGCGCCAGATCGCGGCCCGGCGGCACCCCGGCAAAGGCCTGCGCAAAGCCGCTCGGCGCGCCGATGATGCCCGCAGGCGCGGTGACGCCCGCCTGCGCCAGCTGTGCGGCCAGCAGCCCGGCCCGCGCGGCCTGCCCGCCATGCAGCCGCTTGACGTCACCCCCGCCCGAGAGGAACGCGAACAGCCCGCCCGCGCCCGAGGCCGCCAGCCCGAGCGCGTGGCCCATCTGCCCCCGGTCCAGTCCCAGGATCTGCCCCACCGCCATCGCGGCCCCCATCGGCCCTGCGACCGAGGTCGGGTGGAATCCCTGCTGCCGGGTGCCGGGATGCATCGCCTCGGCCAGCGCGCAGACGGTCTCGTATCCGATGACGAGCGCGCGCAGCAGTGCCGCGCCGCTGACCGGGCGCAGATGGGTCGCCGCCAGCAAAGCGGGCACGACCGCGACGCCGGGATGGACGGTGCCCTGACGATAGCCGTCATCCAGCTCGATCCCGTGGCCCGCCGTGCCGGTCAGATAGGCGAAGGCGTCGGGCGGCAGGCGCAGGCCGGCGCCCGGCACGGCCATGCCGCCGGTCGTGGCCGAGGGGGCCAGAACCTGCGCCAGCGCGCGGCTGACCTGCTGGTCCATTCCGGCCAGGATGGCGCCGGTCGTGTCCAGCAGATGGCGGGTGGCGGCATGGGTGACGGTGTCGGGCAGGGGCGCGTCGCGCAGCGCGTCCCCCATGTCCAGCAGCGCCTCGGTGGCGGGATCTTGGGTCTGGGTCATGGTGTCCCTCGGTGGCTTTACATGCAGTCCACCCGATCCGCCCGGCGCAAACCAGTGACGGCTGCGCAGGGCGGGCAAAGGAAAGGTCAGACCCTTTCGACCGCGATGGCGATGCCCTGTCCCACGCCGATGCACATGGTGGCCAAGGCGCGGCGGCCTCCGGTCAGGGACAGCTGCAAGGCCGCCGTGCCGGTGATGCGGGCGCCGGACATCCCCAATGGATGGCCAAGCGCGATGGCGCCTCCGTTCGGGTTCACGCGCGGGTCGTCATCGGCGATGCCCAGCTGGCGCAGCGAGGCGAGGCCCTGAGCGGCGAAGGCCTCGTTCAGCTCGATCACGTCGAAATCGCCGTGCGTCAGGCCAAGCCGGTCCATCAGCTTCTGCGCGGCGGGCGCCGGCCCCATGCCCATGATGCGCGGCGGCACGCCGGCGGCGGCGCCTCCCAGCACGCGGGCGATGGGGGTCAGGCCGTGGCGGCGCGCCCCGGCCTCGGAGGCCAGGATCAGCGCCGCCGCGCCGTCATTCACGCCCGAGGCATTGCCCGCCGTGACCGAGCCGCCCGCGAACAGCGGCCGCAGCTTGGCCAGCGCCTCGGCCGTGGTGGCGCGGGGATGCTCGTCGGTGTCGACGATGCGCGGGTCGCCCTTGCGCTGCGGGACGGTGACCGGGGTGATCTCGGCCGCGAGCCGCTCGGTGGCCCCCGCCGCCTTGCTCTGCGAGGCCAGCGCCATCGCGTCCTGCGCCTCGCGCGAGATGCCGTAGTCGTCGGCGACGTTCTGGCCGGTCTGCGGCATCGAGTCGGTGCCATGGGCGCGGTCCATCGCCGGGTTCACGAAGCGCCAGCCGATGGTGGTGTCGTGGATCTCGGCCGCGCGCGAGAAGGCGGTCTCGGCCTTGGGCATCACGAAGGGCGCGCGGGACATGGATTCCACCCCGCCCGCGATCATCAGCTCGGCCTCGCCCGACCGGATCGCGCGGGCGGCCTGGATCACCGCATCCATCCCCGAGCCGCAGAGCCGGTTGATGGTCGTGCCCGAGACCTCGACCGGCAGGCCCGCCAGCAGCAGCGACATGCGCGCGACATTGCGGTTGTCCTCGCCCGCCTGGTTGGCGCAGCCGAAGATCACGTCATCGACCAGCCCCCAATCGACGCCGGCATTGCGGTCCATCAGCGCCCGCAGCGGCACCGCCCCCAGATCGTCGGGCCGGACCGTCGCCAGCGCGCCGCCATAGCGTCCGATGGGGGTGCGGATATAGTCGCAGATGAAAACGTCCGTCATGTCAGATCCTCCTCGGGGCCATCCTCTTGAGGCAGCGGGATATCGCAAGGGCCCCGATTTTCAGCCTGACGATTTGTTGCCCTGCCGGGCAGGTTTCCTGTGGCACGGGGGCTCCAGCCCTGCCTCTGGTTTTGGCATGCCCAAGGTCTTGTCAGATCACAACGCCCGTCCCATGCCCCATCCTGCGCGCCACGCCGCCCTCCGGGGTCGGCCGACAAATGGGAGGAGACACCATGAGACAGATCATCGCCGCCGGACTGGGTGCGGTCCTGACCTTCAGCGCGCCCGCATTGGCGCAGGACTTTCCGACGAAGACCATCGAGATCGTCGTGCAGAACGCGCCGGGCGGGGCCTCGGACATCTTTGCCCGCACCCTGGCCCGGTCCGCCGAAGAGGTCTTCGGCCAGCCCGTCATCGTGGTCAACCGCGCCGGCGGCGGCGGGGCCGCGCAGATGGCCGCCGTCAAGGCAGCCGCGCCGGACGGCTATACGATCGGCGTCAACACGCTGAGCCATTTCACCGCCATGCTGACCAACCTGCAGGGCGTCTTCGCGCCCGAGGATTTCAGCTGGATCGCGCAGGTCCAGCAGGATGCCCATGTGCTGTTCGTGCGCGAGGACAGCCCCTATCAGGACTTCGGCGCTCTGGTCGAGGGTCAGGCGGACACGCCCCTCGCCGTCGGCGGATACGGCGCCGTGGGGTCGATCGCCAACATCGCCACGCGGCTGGTGACGGATTCGGCGGAACTGTCGGTCGATTGGGTGGGCTATGACAGCTCGACCGAGGCGATCACCGGATTGCTGGGCGGGCATGTCCAGATGGCCGTGGCCAATCCCGGCCCGGTGCTGGATTTCGCCCGCGCCGGCCGGGTCCGCATCCTGGGCGTGCTGTCCGAGGAACGCTCGCCCGCCTTCCCCGACGTGCCGACCTTTGCCGAGCAGGGGTTCGAGTCCAACGCCGAATGGCAGCAGATCCGGGGCATCTATGGGCCTGCGGGCATCCCCGACGACATCCGCCAGATCCTGGCCGACGGGCTGATCGCGGCCACGCAGACCGAAGAGTTCCAGCGCTATCAGGACGAGACCGCCATCGAGGGTCTGGCCTATGGTCCCGCCGAGTATGCCGAGCGGGTCGAGGCGATGATGGATCTGGCCCGCGAGGGCCTGGCCTCGGTCGGCATCGGGAACTGAGCAGACCCCGGGGCAGGCCAAGGCTTGCCTGCCCTGGACCCAATATAAAGTCAGTTCAATTCGCTCCCTGACGCACCCATAACGAACGCTGCGGAGGGAGCCGCTGACACGTCACATTCAGGGAGGATTTTCATGAACGTCGCATCTTTGCGCCTTGGTCTGATCTTGTCGGCGGCCCTGTGGGGCGGCCCTGCCGCAGCCCAGGATACCGCGGCCTGGCAACCCGAGGGGCCGGTCAACCTGATCCTGCACACCGGACCGGGGGGTGCATCCGACATCTTCGCGCGCACGCTGGCCCGCTCGCTCGAGCCGATCATCGGCCAGCCGCTGGTCATGCAGAACGCCCAGGGCGGGGCGGGGGCCGTGCAGATGGCACAGGTCATGCGCGCCGATCCCGACGGGCTGACGCTTGGCGTCAACACGATGAGCCATTTCACCGCGATGCTGGGCAACCTGAACGGCACCTTCTCGCCCGAGGACTTCACCTGGATCGCGGTCTTCCAGTTCGATCCGCATGTGGTCATGGCCGGGCCGGACAGCGGCCTGACCTCGATGGAGGACCTGATCGCCGCCGCCAAGGCCGCGCCCGACGGGCAGCTGACCATCGGCGGCTATGGCGCGGCGGGATCGGTCCAGCATCTGGCCGTGTCCATGCTGGCCCAGGAGGCGGGCTTTGCCATCAACTGGGTGGGCTTCGACAGCACGCCCGAAGTGCTGACCGCGCTGATGGGCGGGCATGTGGACGCGGCGATCTCGAATCCCGGCCCGGCGCTGCCGTTTCTGGACTCGGGGCGCGTGACCGGCCTGGGGATCCTGGGCCATGACCGGCTGGAGGCTCTGCCCGAGGTGGCGACCTTCGCCGAACAGGGGCTGCAGACCAACCCCGACTGGCAGCAGCTGCGCGGGCTGTTCGGGCCCGCCGACATGCCCGAGGATCTGCAGGAGGCCATCGCCGAGGCGTTTCATACCGCCCAGCAGGACGAGGAATTCCGTGCCTTCGAGGCACAAAGCGGCGTGGTCGGGTCCGATATGGGGCCTGCCGCCTATCGCGACTATGTCAGCCAGATCAACGACGTGGCATCCACCACGATGCGCGAGGTCGGCCTGATCGAATAATGGAGAGGCGTCGGGCCCAGATGCCGTGACGCCAGGGAGGACGACAATGGACACCGCCAAGACTGAACGACCCGAGGATCATGACGACTTCGGAAAGAAGACGCTGCCGCTGTTCCGGCTGGAAATCGTGGTCGGGCTGGCCTTGCTGGTCGTGGTGGGGATCTACCTGCGCGATGCCTGGGCGCTGCCGGAATCGATGAACCCGTCCGATGTGGGCGCCGGACGCTTCCCGATGATCACGGGCGTGGCGACCGCCATCGCGCTGCTTCTGATGGTGGCGCAGGCCTGCCGCGTGTGGTCGGGCGGCCGCGAGGACCGCCTTGCCGTCTTCGGCCGTCCGGCCTGGGTTCTGGCCGGGATGGCCCTGCTGATCCTGCAGGCGGTGGTCTTCGAGATGGTGGGCGCGATCCCCGTCCTGTTCGGATCGGCCGTGCTGATCATGCTAGCCTGCGGCGAGCGTCGCCCGGCGCATCTGATCCTGACGCCGCTGGTGCTGACCGCCTCCATCTATTCCATCTTCACCTATGCCCTTGGCATTCAGCTTCCCTGAGGAAATCCCATGTTCGAGAACCTGGCTCTGGGCTTTGCGGCCTTCGGCGATCCCTATGTATGGCTCGGCCTTCTGGTCGGTGCCCTGGCCGGTTACCTGATCGGGGCGATCCCCGGTCTGGGCCCCAGCCTGGGCGTCGCGCTGCTGATCCCCTTCACCTATGGCATGGACCCGGTCGTGGCCATCGTCATGCTGGTGGCGCTCTATGCCGCCGCCGAATATGGCGGCGCGATCACCGCCGTGCTGATCAACACGCCGGGCACCGCGGCGGCGGTGGCCACCGCATGGGACGGCTATCCCCTGACGCGTCAGGGCAAGGCCGGGATCGCGCTGAACCTGTCGATCATCGGATCGGGCATCGGCATCCTGGTCTCATCGATGCTGCTGGTCGTGACGGCCATCCCGCTGTCGGAACTGGCGCTGAACTTCGGCCCCGGCGAATATTTCGCCCTGGCGGTCGTGGGTCTCAGCCTGGTGTCGGGCCTGTCCGAGGGATCGGTGCTCAAGGGCGCCATCGCGATGGGCCTGGGGCTGGCGCTGGCCACCGTCGGCCTGGACACGCAGACCGGCATCCCACGCTTTGCCTACAACCCGGAATTCTTCGAGGGCTTCCCGCTGGTCCCGGTGCTGCTGGGCCTCTACGCCCTGTCCGAGGTCCTGTTCATGCTGGAGGACGGACCCACGCAGAAGATCAAGAGCCAGCCAATCACCGGCATCCTGGCCGTGCCGTTCAGCGTCTACTGGAAACTGCGCGGGCACCTGGTCCGCAGCTCGCTGCTGGGTTACGTCATCGGGGTCATCCCCGGCGCGGGCGCCTCGATCGCGTCCTTCATGTCCTATATCATCGCCAAGAAGACCTCGAAGGAGCCCGAGAAGTTCGGCAAGGGCAGCTATGAGGGGCTGGTCGCGTCGGAAACCGCGAACAATGCCGCCGTCTCGGGGGCGATGGCGCCGCTGCTGGCGCTTGGCATCCCGGGATCGGCCACCACCGCCGTGCTGATCGGGGCGCTGATGATCCAGGGCATCCAGCCGGGGCCCTTGCTGTTCACCCGCAACCCCGAGATCCCCTATTCGATCTTCGCCTCGCTGTTCATCGGCGTGCCGGTGATGATCGTGATCGGTCTGGCGGGGGCGCGGCTCTGGGCGCAGGTGGCCAACATCCCTCGCCCGGCGATCGCCGCCATCGTGGCGACGATCTGCCTGATCGGGGCCTATGCCTCGTCGAACTCGATCTTTCCGGTCTTCATCATGACGGCCTTCGGCATCATCGGCTATGTCCTGCGCAAGGCCAAGATCCCGCTGGCGCCGATCATCCTGGCGCTGGTCCTGGGCGACATGATGGAGACGAACTTCCGCCGGGCCATGGTCATCTCGCGGGGCAGCTACGACATCTTCTACACGCATCCGCTGACGCTGGTGCTGCTGGTCGTCGCGGTGCTGGCCTTCGTGGTGCCGCTGGTCAACGACCTGCGCGCCCGGCGCCGCGCCTGAAGCCACGGGATCGCGAACGGGGGGCCGGGCATCACTCCCGGCCCCTTTCTCATGCGCCTGGCAAACCTTCGCGGCACCTTGGCCTGACCAAATCTCAGGTTACGCAGGCCGCGCCGCAGCCCATCATCCCCCCATCCGGCGGAGGAGCCGGGTCACGCGTTCTCAGGGAGGGAACCCCATGACATTCACCATCTCGCGCCGCAGCCTCGGCCTTGCGCTGGCCGCCACCGTCGCCCTGACGGGCATCCCCGCCATGGCGCAGGACACCTGGCAGCCCGAAGGCCCGGTCCGCATCCTGATGCACACCAAGCCCGGCGGCACCGCCGACATCTTCATCCGCACGCTGGCCGCCACGCTGGAACCCGCCATCGGCCAGCCGCTGGTGGTCGAGAACCTGCCCGGCGCGGGCGGGGCCAACCAGATGAACCAGATCCGCCGCGCCGAGCCCGACGGGCTGACGCTTGGCATCAACACGGTCAGCCATTTCACCGGCATGCTGACCAACCTGAAGGGCGTTTTCGCGCCCGACAACTTCTCGTGGATTGCCGCCGCGCAGATCGACCCGATCCTGCTGTTCTCCTCGACCGAGTCGGACATCGACACGATCGAGGATCTGGTCGCGCTGGCCAAGGAGCGCGGCGACGGCGTGGTCAATATCGGCGGCTTCGGACCCGTGGGCTCGATGCAGCATATCGGCATCTCGATGTTCGAGAAATCGGCCGGCATCAAGCTGAACTGGGTGGCCTTCGAGGCGACGCCGGACATCCTGACCGCGCTTCTGGGCGGGCATGTCGATGTGGGCGTGTCGAACCTGGGGCCGACGCTGCCCTTCTTCGAATCCGACCGTCTGGAGGCCCTGGCGATCCTGGGCCCCGACCGCCTGGAGAGCCTGCCCGACACCCCCACCGTGAACGAGGCCGGATATCCCGTGAACACCGATTGGGTGCAGGTGCGCGGCCTCTTCGGTCCCGCCGACATGGACCCCGCCCTGCAGACCCAGATCGCGGATGCCTTCCAGCTGGCCATGCAGGCCGAAAGCTATCAGGACTATGCCGCCAAGTCGGGCGTCGAGACCCCGGACATGGGCCCCGAGGACTACTCCGCCTTCGTCCAGCAGCTGATGACCGTCGCCGAGGAAAACCTGCGCGAACAGAACCTGCTGAACTGATCTGGCCGGGCCTGCCGCAGGGGCGGGCCGGACGCTTCCGGGACGGAGACCCCCATGACCCAAGCATTCACCGGGCTGCGTGTCATCGACACGACGCATGTTCTGGCCGGCCCCTTCGCCAGCTATCAGATGGCCGTTCTGGGGGCCGAGGTCATCAAGGTCGAACACCCGACCGACCCCGACCAGGCCCGGGCCCAGGGCTCGGACCGGACGCTGAACGACCGCAACATGGGCACCGCCTTCCTGTCGCAAGCGGCCAACAAGCAGGCCCTGGCGCTGGACCTGAAGACACCCCAAGGCGTCGAGGCCATGCGCCGTCTGGTCGCCACGGCGGATGTCTTCGTCGAAAATTACCGCCCTGGCGCCTTCGAGGCGCTCGGCCTCGGCTACAAGGATCTGGCGGCGATCAATCCGGGGCTGATCTATTGCTCGATCTCGGCCTTCGGCGCGACCGGGCCCAAGCGCGAGGTCACCGGCTATGACAACGTGCTGCAGGCCTATTCCGGGATGATGGCGATGACCGGCTTCGGTGACGGCAAGCCGCTGAAATCGGGCGCGCCGGTCGTGGATTACGCGACCGGCACCACGGCCGCCTTCGCGATCACCGCCGCTCTGTTCCAGCGCCAGCAGAATGGCGGGCGCGGCCAGCATGTCGACGTGTCGATGCTGGACGTGGCGCTGATCCTGGCCTCGTCGCATGTGACGGCCTTCACCTGGAACGGCAGCCACCCCAAGCAGAAGGCGAACACCTTTCCCTTCGCCACGATCGGGCTCTATCACGCGCAGGATGCCCCGATCATGATCGCCGCCTCGAACCTGCGCCAGCAGCGGCGGCTGTGGACTGCCCTGGGGCGCGAGGACATGATCAAGACCGACAACAACCAGCGCCTCGATGCCCATGGCGACGAGACCGCCGTCCTGTGCGAGATCATCGCCACGATGCCCGCCGCCTATTGGGAGGATTTCCTGGCCCGCCGCCGCATCCCCGCCGCCCGCATCCGCCGGATGGAGGAGGCGCTGGCCGATCCGCAGATGGCCGCGCGCCGCGTCGTGCAGCGGATCGGGGCCGAGGGTGATCCGCTGGACGGGCTGCGCGTGCCGGTGGCGGGGTTCGACATGTCGGACAGCCCGCCCTCGGTCACCCGCCTGCCGCAGCCGGTGGGTGCGCAGACCGACGCGATCCTGAAGGATCTGGGCTATGACGATGCCGCCATCGCCGCCATGCGCGCGGCGGGCGCGATCAACTGACCGGGCGCCCGGGCGCGGTCTTTCGGGACCTCGGGGCATGGTGCAAGAAGGACGGACCAGGATGACCAGCAACCCGACGCTTTCCCCGCCGGCCCGGCTGGCCGCCCATGTCGCCGGCTGGCGCGACCGCCCGCTGACACCGGCGGTCGAGGAGGCCGCGCGCTCGGCCCTGCTGGACTGGTTCGCGACCACGCTGCCGGGCTGCCACCAGCCGCCCGCGACGATCCTGGCACAGGCGCTGGCGCATGAGGCGGGCCCCGGCGAGGCGGTCTGCTATGTGGACGGTCGCCGCATGGCCCCGCGTCTGGCGGCGCTGATCAACGGCACCGCCAGCCACATCGTCGAATTTGACGACATCTTCCGCGACGGCGGCTATCACCCCGGCAGCCCGACCATCGCGGCGGCGCTGGCCCTGGCGCAGCACCGGGGCGCCTCGCTGGAGGATCTGCACCGGGCCATCGTCGCGGGCTACGAGATGGGCTGCCGGCTGTCGCTGGCTGTCCAGCCCAGCCATTACCGGTTCTGGCACACCACCGCGACCATCGGCACGATGGGGGCGGCGGCGGCAGGCGCGTTGCTCTTGGGTTGCGACGCCGCGCAGATGGGCCATGCGGTCGCGCTGGCCTCCAGCTTCGCGGGCGGGCATCAGCAGAACCTGCAGGGCGCGGGGATGGCCAAGGCGATCCATCCCGGCCATGCCGCCGAGGCCGGGCTGCTGGCCGCCACCGCCGCCGCCGGGGGCGCCACCGCCGCCGCCAACGCCCTGGACGGGCCGATGGGCTTTGCCGCCGCCACCAGCGAAAGCGCCGGCACCTGGGAGGCGGCGCTGGAGGGTCTGGGCGACTGGACGCCGATCACCCGCATGACCGTCAAGAACCACGGCTGCTGCGGCCATATCTTCCCTGCCATCGACGGGCTGCGCGTGATGCGCGCCAAGGCGGGCGCCAGTGCGGGGGACATCACGGCCATCGAGGTGCAGGGCTATGGCGCCACCAAGTCGATGTGCGACAACCCCGATCCGACCACGGCGCAGGCGGCGCGGTTCAGCCTGCAATATTGTCTGGCCGCCGATCTGATCCTGGGCGCCGTGCGCTTGTCCGCCTTCACGCCCGCGGCCTTGGCCGATCCGCGCATCCGGGCGCTTGTGCCCCGCATCTCGGTCGCGTGGGACGAGGATCTGGCGGCGCTCTATCCCCGCAAGCGCATGGCGCGGCTGCGCGTGCGGTTGAGCGATGGCCGGGTGCTGGACCATCTGCAGAAGACCCGCAAGGGCGACCCCGAAGACCCGCTGAGCGCCGCCGAGCGTGCCGCGAAATTCGACGAACTGGCCGCGACGGCGCTGTCCGCGCGCGATGCGGACGCGCTGCGCCAGACCATCCTGACCGGCCGCGACCTGCCCGGCGCGCTGACCCTGATCCAAGCCTGACAATTCCTTGGCCAAGACCCGCCCTATGGTCGGTTGCGAGATATCCCGCGCTTTTGCATTCCTGTCTTCAAGGACGGCGCACGGGAGAGGAGCCCGCAGCCCCGCCATCACCCAGAGGAGCCCATCATGAACGCCATCACGCGGCAGGCCGAATTCGTGGCCGTCACCCACAAGAACGCCATCGCCACCATCACCTTGAACCGCCCCGATCTGCGCAATGCGATCAACGACCAGATGCGCGCCGAACTGATCGCCGCCTTTGAGGAGGCGGGCGCCGACAAGGCCGTGCGCGGCATCATCCTGACCGGCGCGGGCAAGGGGTTCTGCTCGGGCGGCGACATCGGCGGCATGCGGGCGCGGCTGGATGCGCCGGCGGGCGAGGTGGCCTTCAACGGCTGGAAGCGTCAGCAGAGCACGCACAAGGGCGTGGCCGCCATCCACGGCATCTCCAAGCCGGTGATCGCGGCGGTGAACGGCGCGGCCTTCGGGCTGGGCCTCGACATGGCGCTGGCCTGCGATTTCATCATCGCGGCCGAAGGCGCCAAGATGTCGATGAGCTTCGTCAAGCGCGGCCTCGTGTCCGACGGCGGCGGCATGTATTTCCTGCCCCGCCGCGTCGGGCTGTCCAAGGCCAAGGAACTGATCCTGACCGCCCGCGTGGTCGAGCCCGACGAGGCCCTGGCCATCGGCATGATCGACCGCATCGCGTCGCGCGAGGACCTGCTGGAGCAGGCGCAGGCCTGGGCCGAGGAGCTGACCATCGGATCACCCGCCGCCATCGCGCTGACCAAGGCGATCCTCGACAAGACCTTCGAATCCACCGACGAGCAGGTCTTTGCCTTGGGCCGCGAGGCGCAGGCGATCTGCTATACCACCGCCGAGCATCGCGCCTCGGTCGAGGAATTCCTTGCAAAGACCGGCAAATGAGGTCCGACATGTCCGTCATCGACGCCATCCTGAACCCGAAAAGCGTGGCCGTGGTCGGCGCCTCGAACGATCCGGCCAAGCTGACCGGGCGGCCGATCGCCTATCTGCAGGCCAACGGCTACAAGGGCACGATCTATCCGATCAACCCGAAATCCGACACGGTCGCGGGGCTGAAGGCCTATGCCGATCCGCGTGATCTGCCCGAGGCGCCCGATCTGGGGCTGGTGCTGGTCGGCGCGAACCGCGTGATCGACGCGGTGCGCCAGCTGGCCGAGGCCGGGACGCGCGCCTGCGTGGTGCTGGCCTCCGGCTTTGGCGAGGCGGGCGAGGAAGGCCGCGCACGTCAGGACGCGCTGCGCGAGGCGGCGGGTGACATGCGCATCCTGGGCCCGAACACCATCGGTCTGGTCAACCTGACCGACCGCATCGCCCTGACCGCCTCGGGCGCGATGGAGATGGAGGATTTCACCACCGGCCCCATCGCGCTTCTGTCGCAGTCGGGCGGCATCCTGGGCTCGCTTCTGTCGCGGGCCATCGGGCGGGGGATCGGGTTCTCCAAGCTGGTCGCGACCGGCAACGAATGCGATCTGGAGGTCGCGGATTTCCTGGCCACCCTGGCCGATGATCCGTCCACGACCGTCATCGCCATGTATCTGGAGACCATCCGCAACGTGACCGCCTTCCGCGCGGCGGCCGAAAAGGTCCGGGCGGCGGGCAAGCAGATCGTCGTCTACAAGGTCGGGCGGTCCGAATCCGGGGCGCGGTCCGCCGTGTCGCATACCGGCGCGCTGGCAGGTGCCGACGAGGTCTATGACGCGCTGTTCCGCCAGCTGGGGATCATCCGCGCGCAGACCTTCGCGGACCTGCTGGACATCCCGGCGGCCCTGGCGGCGGGACGCCGGCTGAAGGGCAACCGCGTGGCCATCGTCACCTCGACCGGCGGCGCGGCGACGGTCGTGGCCGACAATGTCGGCCTGTCGGGGCTGGAGATGCCCGCCCCCGATGCCGACACGGCGGCCAAGCTGCTGGCGCTGGACCTGAAGGAAGCCGTGCTGGACCGCAACCCGATCGACGTGACGCTGGCGGGCATCCGCCCCGACCTGTTCCGCGCGATCCTGAAGATCCTGGCGGAAAGCGCGTCCTATGACGCGATCATCGTGGTGGCGGGATCGTCCTCGATCGCGCAGCCCGAGCTGGTCTCGGACGCGGTGCAGGAGGCGATGTCGATCACCGACAAGCCGCTGATGGTCTATGTCAGCCCCGAGGCCCCGAACATCGTGCGCCACCTGAACCGCAACGGCATCGCCGCCTATGGCGCGCCGGAAAGCTGCGCCTCGGCCCTGTCGGCGCTGCTGCCGCGCGAGGTGGTGACGGCGGATGCGCGGCCCGTCGCGGTCTTCGACAGCAGCCACCTGACATCGGGCGCGCTGAACGAGGCGGATGCCAAGGACCTCTATGCCCGCTTCGGCGTGCCGGTCACCCGCGAGGTGACGGCGGCCACGCCCGAGGCGGCGGGCGAGGCGGCGGCGGCCTTCGACGGGCCGGTGGTCATCAAGATCCTCTCCTCCGAGATCCTGCACAAGACCGAGGTCGGCGGCGTCGCCGTGGGCATCCAGCCCGCCGACGTGGCGCAGGCCTGTGCCGAGATGCTGGAGCGGGTCAAGAGCCACACCGATGCCGCGGTGGACGGGTTCCTGGTGCAGGAGCTGATTACCGGCGGGGTCGAGATGATCCTGGGCTACAACCGCGATCCGCAGCTGGGGGCCTATATCCTGCTGGGCGCGGGGGGCGTGACGACCGAGCTGTATCAGGACGTGGCCTTGCGGCTGCTGCCCTTGGACCGCGCGGGGGCGGTGCAGATGATCCACAGCCTGAAATGCTCGGCCCTGCTGACCGGGTTCCGGGGCAAGCCCGCGGCGGATATCGAGGCACTGACCGATGCGGTCCTGGCCTTCTCGGACATGGCCTGCGCGCTGGACGACCGTCTCTCCGAGGCCGAGATCAACCCGCTCTTCGTGCTGCCCCAGGGGCAGGGCGCCCGCGCGGCGGACGGTCTGGTCGTCCTGTCCTGACCCTTCAGATGGCGGCGTCGGTCGCCATCTGCTCCTTGATCCAGTCGAGGAACTTCACCAGCGGCGCCGAGGGGGTCACATTGGTGGGCCAGGTGATGTGATAGCCCTCGGTCGTCGGGCAGATATGCTCGAAGGGCATGACCAGCGCCCCCGATTGCAGCTGGCGCGTCACGAAGGGCCGCACGGCGATGGCCACGCCGATGTCCAGCAGCGCGGCCTCGTAGGCCAGGGCCGAGTTCTCGAAGCGGATGCCGGGCGTGGGGTCGATCCCCGCGCCCGCATCCGCGATCCAGGCCGCCCAGTCATTCGGTCGCGCCATCGAATGCAGCAGCCGCACCTTGGCGAGATCGGCGGGCACCTTCAGCTTGCCCGTGGCCAGCAGGGTGGGCGAGCAGACCGGCACCAGATCGATCTGCGCCAGCTTTTCGGAATTGAGCGTTGGCCAGTCGCCCCGCCCCGACCGGATCGCGGCATCCAGGTTCTGCGTCTCGAAATCCACCGGCGCGGTGGACGAGGACAGCCGCACCTCGATCCGCGGATTGGCGTCGTGGAACCGGGCCAGCCGCGGGATCAGCCAGCGCTGCGAGAAGGTGGTGTAGGACTGGATCGACAGGATGTCCCGACGGCCCCGCCGCGACACCAGCCGCGCCGCCGCCGAAATGTCGAAGAAAGCCTGCGTGACGCCCTCGAACAGGCGCTGGCCCTCGCGCGTGACCTCGATCCCGCGATGCAGGCGGCGGAAGAGCGCGACGCCCAGATATTCCTCCAGCACCTTGACCTGACGGCTGACGGCTACCTGGCTGACGTTCAGCTCCTCGGCGGCCAGGGTGAGGCTGTTCAGTCGCGCCGCCGCCTCGAAGGCCTTGAGCGGGTTCAAGGGGGGAAGCTGTTGGGTCATCGCGCGCCTGTCCACTTATGTCGCACCTGCCCGCGCATCAGGCAACCGGGACTGCGACGTTGCGTCATGACTCTGTCGCACTGGCGCGAAAAGCTCAAGACGTCAGGCTGTCCTGTCGCCTGTGTTTGAGGACAGGCCGGGTTCGGCTGCCCGAAAGCGGCTGCGCATCAGGGCCAGAACCCGCCCCTCGGGCGTCGCAAGCCGGCACAGCGTCCGGGCGGGTTGGCGGCACAGGATGGCATCGACTTCCTCGCCCGGCGCGACATTGCCCAGATAGACCACGTCGCGGGCCAGGATCCGGCGATCCATGCGCCCGCCAAGCGCGCAATCGGCGCGCTCGGCCAGCGCGGCATAGCTGGGGAAGTAGAGCAGCCCGGCCGCGTTGAACTCCAGCACGGGGCAGGGCAGCAGGCGGGTCTGCTGGCCATCCGGCATGGGCCGCGCGCGGGCGATGCGGGCGGCGTGATGCGCCAGCACCTGCGCCACGCGCGGGGCGGGCGGGGGCAGAGCCAGGATGCGCGGCGCCCGCCGCACGATCCCGTGGTTCGACCCCGGGTCGGTGCGCCCCACGAAGGCCGAGATCAGGATCATGCGCCCGATCAGACGCCCCCCGGCCTCGATCTTCTGGACCGAGGCCAGGCGGCCATGCCCCAGCTGGCCAAGCCTGCCCGACAGGCGCAGCGCATCGCCCAGCTCGGGGGCCGCCGTCAGCCGCAGGCTGGTCGCGCAGAAGGCGGCGTAGAGCGGCTGGCCTTGCGGGCAGGTGAAGACCGCGCGGTTTTGACCCATCGCCTGCGCGATCAGCCGCCAGTGCAGATCGCCCGCCCGGCGCATCAGCCATTGTTCCGACAGGCCCGCATAGCCCATCTCGGCCATGCCGAGGACATGGTCCTCGTGCAGGCGGGGATGGGCGTCGGGCCGTGCGCGGGCAAGGGTCATGCGGCGCGCAGGCGTCGGTCGCGGGCGACGATCTGCCCGGCCAGATGGCGGCTGTCCTCGTCGATGCCCAGAAACCGCCCCGAGCCCCAGGTGTTCAGCCAGCCCAGCCCGATGAAATAGGCGCCGGGCACCTGCGTCACGCCGCGCGTGTATTCGGGGCGCCCATGGCTGTCGAAGCAATCCAGCTCCAGCCAGGAATAATCGGGCCGGAAGCCGATGGCCCAGAGGATCGAGGTGATGCCTTGGTCCGCGAGGTCGATCTGCGTGATCTCCCGATCGGGGCGCCAGACCTTGACGAAGGGCGGCTCGACGGGCGCATCGATGCCCTGCGCGGCGATCCAGGCGTCGATCTGGGTGCGGATGCCCTCATAGCTGCGGTCGGCATCGTCGAGGTTCTTCTCCAGATCGGGCAGGAACTGCACGCCGGTTCCCGACGCCCCCGCCAGGGAGCCGTAGAGCCGCACGCCCTCCAGCGCGAACCTGCGCAGGTCGATCTCCTTGCCGCCGTCGCGGCCCGACATGTAATGGTTGGTCTGTGACAGGGCCTTGGCCGGGTCGGGATGGCGGTCGATGGTGATCTGGTAATGGCCCGCATCATGCAGCCAGTCGGTCGCGTCGCGCCCGCGATATCTGCGCGGGCTGCGCGGCGCGGGGCCCACGGCCAGATGGACCGGGCGCCCGTCGCGGTGCAGATCCTCCATCAGCTGCACGCCGGACTGGCCGGTGCCCACGATCAGCGTGCCACCTTGGGGCAGTTGCGACGGCCTGCGGTAATCGCGCGAATGCATCTGGGTGATGGCCGGGTCGATCTTCGCCGCATAGGGCGGGACGATGGGGCTGTCATAGCCGCCCGTCGCCACCACGACCTGATCGGCGGTGAAGACGCCGAGGCTGGTGGTCAAGTGATAGACCCCGCCCTGCTGCCAGACCCGTGTGACATCGACGCCCTCGCGCAGCGGCGGATCGAAGCTGTCGGCGAAGCCGTCCACATAGTCCACGATCTGGTCCTTCAGCATGAAGCCGTCCGGGTCCGGCCCGCGATAGGGCCAGCCGGGCAGGCGGCATTGCCAGTTCGGCGTGACCAGGCAGAAGCTGTCCCACCGGTTGTTGCGCCAGCTTTCAAAGCGGCGGTGGCGTTCCAGCACCAGATGCTCGATCCCTTCGGCGCACAGATACCAGCTGACCGACAGGCCGGCCTGGCCGCCGCCGATGATGATGACGGGAAGATGCGGAATGGTCATGGCGGGCCCTTTCAGATGAGCTGCAGGCAGGTGACCTGCCCGTCTGCCGGTTGGGTGGCGGCGCGCGCCTCGATCCGGGCAAGCTGATCCAGCGCGGAGGAACAGGCATAGCCGTATTTCGCGGCCACCCGGTCCGAGGCGGCGTTCAGCCCGGCGCGGGCGCGGGTCAGGAAATCGGGCATCGGATAGGCGGTGCCGGCGGACAGATGCTGGTGGATTGCGGTCGAGGGGGAATAGCAGTTCTCCTCGGTCCCATCGGGCCAGCGGAGGGTGAAATGAACCTCAGGCATGGGCGTGGTCCCTGGTCAGGCCCAGATAGGGCCGGTCGCGGTGATCCCAGAACGTGGCCGTCTGCGTGGCGCGAGACAGCTCGATCCGGGGGGTGGCGGTGGCGGTGCCGATGACGACGGCGGTGATGTCGCGGTTGTTGAAGCGTCCGCAGACCTCGGCGGCATGGTCGGGGCGCACCGACAGCAGGAAACCGAAGCTGGGGAAGCTGCGCAGCCAGCGCTCAAGATCCGTGCCGGGGGGCAGGGGGAGGGCGTCCACGTCGATGCGAAAGCCGCAGCGCGAGCATTCGGCCAGCATCAGCGCGGTGCCGACGATGCCGCCCTGGCTGATATCCTTGCCGGCCTCGACCAGCCCGGCGCGGGCCAGTTCGGGCAGCAGGTTCAGATCACCCCGCAACTGGTCATGGGGCGCGTCCAACGCCGCGCACCAGTTGTCGAAGCTGGGGCGATAGCCGCCCCGGTGGTCGATGGCGGCGATCAGCGCATCGCCGGGCCGCGCCGCGAAGCTGGAGATCAGCCGCTGCGCCTGCCCGGTGACCGAAACGGCCAGGTTCAGCGCCGGCGCGCCGAGGTTCGTGTGCCCGCCGACGATGGGCACGCCATAGGCCTGTGCCGCATCGCGCAGACCCGCCAGCAGCGGTGCGGCGCTGGCGGCATCCGGCGCCCAGACCGCATTCAGCAGCGCGCTGGCCCGGCCCCCCATCGCGGCGATGTCGGAGAGGTTCACCATCACCCCGCACCAGCCCGCGAACCACGGATCGTCGGCCACGAATTGCGGCATGAAGCCCTCGCCCGCCAGCAGATCCCAGCCTCCGTCCGGGCGCGGCAGGGCGGCCGCATCGTCGCCGGGCGCGCCGGGCGAGGCGGCGTCCAGACCCAGGGCCCGCGTGGCATCCGCGATCTGCAGCTTGCCCCGGATCGAAGGATGCGCGGCCAGACGCGCGGCAAGGGCGGTCAGATCCATCACACCCTCCGGGCGCGCGAGGTGAAGCCCGTGCCGGGATCGGGGATCGCCGGGTAGTGCGGCAGCGAGGCCGTCATATGCGCATGGGGGGCGCCATGCAGCGTGACCTCATCTTGGACGGTCCAATGCAGGCGGCGGAACAGGGGCACGTTCTGGACCTGCACATGGGCGTGGAATTCCGTGCAGCCGCGCCCGTTGGCCGTGCTGACGGCCAGCCGGATCAGCTCGGCCCCAAGCCGGCCCACGCGGCGATAGTCGGATGCCACGGCCAGCCGCGTGCCCCACCAGATGCCGGGTTCGGACTGGTGGATGCGCACGCAGCCCACCACCTCGGCGGGTTCGCCCGCCAGCGTGGACAGCGCGACCAGCGGCGTGGCGATCTGATCCACCCCGTCGCGGTCATGGCCGGTGAACAGGCCCTGTTCGATCACGAAGACCTGCTGGCGCAGGCGGGCGGCGCCGGTCATCTCCCAGATCTCGCGGGCCTCGCGGATCAGGAATTCGGGGCTGATGAAGGCGCGGGGGCTCAGGTTGCTCATGCGGCCCCCAGCTTCTCGTAGGTGGACAGCGCCGAGCAGGCGCCGCATTTTCCGCAGCCCGCCTTGATGTCGGTGGCCCGCAGACCGCCCTTCAGCACGATGCCCGACAAGGGCCGCAGCACCGAGGCCATGAATTCGGACGAGGGTGCCGGGTGGCTTTCCAACGGCGTCCCCGAGATGGGCACGAAGGGCACGACAAAGGGATAGACGCCCAGATCGACCAGCCTTTGCGACATGTCCAGAATGGCTTCGGCCGTGTCGCCCAGCCCCGCGAGGATATAGGTCGAGACCTGACCGCGCCCGAAGACCTGCACCGCCGCCTCGAAACTGCTGAAATATTTTGCCAAGGGCACCGAGGCCTTGCCGGGCATGATCCGGGTGCGGACCTCGGGGGTCACGGCCTCGAGGTGCATGCCAAGCGCGTCGACGCCCGCCTCCTTCATGCGCTGGTGCCAGAGGTCATCCTCGGGCGGCTCGCATTGCGCCTGAATGGGCAGGTCGACCGCCGCCTTGATGGCCCTCGCGCTGTCGGCCAGGATCGAGGCCCCGCGATCGCTGCCCGCGGGCGTGCCGGTGGTCATGACCATGTGTTTCACGCCATCCAGATCGACCGCCGCCCGGGCGACCTCGGCCAGTTGGGCAGGAGTCTTTCGGGCGATGGTGCGGCCCGCGGCAAGGCTTTGGCCGATGGCGCAGAACTGGCAGGTCTTCTTGCGGCTCTCGTAGCGGATGCAGGTCTGCAGGACGGTCGTGGCCAGCACGTCGCGGGAATGCAGCACCGCGATCTGGTTGTAGGGGATGCCGTCGGCGGTCTTGAGGTCATAGAAGCGCGGGCGGTTCGGGAAACGGATGCGCGCCATCTCCACCCCCTCGCGGGTGATGCGCGAGCGGCCTGCGGTGTCGGGTGCCTCGACCAGATAGGGGCTGTCGAAGCTGGGCGCGGTATGGACCGGGATCATCACGGTCTGATCGCCGAAGCTGACCGCCTTGTGGTCGGACGGGCCGGCCCCGCCCCGGCGGCTTTCATGGCCGGCGCGCGGATCGACCAGTCGCATGCCACGGGTCTGCAATTCGTTGATCAGGTCGGGTTCGGCATCGGACAGATCTCGCAGATCACGCATCTTGCACCTCGTCGGGTTGCAGCGCCTCGGCGGGCGCCTCGGGGTGGAGGGTCTGGCGGGGAGAGGCGGGGCGGTCGTCATGGATCAGCCGCAGCAGTTCCGGGCGGGCGTAATGGCCGACGCTGTCCATCATCCGCTTGCGCTTGGTGATCAGGCGCATGTCCAGATCGGCGATCAGGATGCCCTCGCCCTCCGTCAGCGGCGGGACCACATGGCGCCCCTCGGGCGTGATGATGCAGGTCATGCAGCCGTCGCGCAGGCCGCGCTGCAGGGCAGGGTCGGGATGGATGGAGGCGATCTGATCCTCGGTCAGCCAGCCGGTGGCATTCACGACGAAGCATCCCGATTCCAGCGCATGGTGGCGCATGGTGACCTCGATCTGCTCGCCGAAGATCGGACCGACCAGACTGCCGGGGAAATGGCTGACATGGATCTCCTCGTGCTGGGCCATCAGGGCGTAGCGGGCCAGCGGGTTGTAATGCTCCCAGCAGGCCAGGGCGCCCATGCGGCCCACGGCGGTGTCCACCACCTTGAGCCCCGCGCCGTCGCCCTGGCCCCAGATCATCCG
Source organism: Paracoccus gahaiensis (assembly GCF_005048225.1). GTDB lineage: Bacteria > Pseudomonadota > Alphaproteobacteria > Rhodobacterales > Rhodobacteraceae > Paracoccus > Paracoccus gahaiensis. Next base: position 85,943 of record NZ_SUNI01000013.1, on the reverse strand, counting down.
CTCGTGATAGGTCGGCGTGATCTTGCGGCGCTTCAGCGCAAGGCTGCCATCCGCGTCGAAGATCAGCTGCGTGTTGTAGAGCGAGCCGTGGTCGCGCTCGGTCACCCCCAGCACGATCACCGCGCCACGCTTGCGCGCCGCATCCGCCACGGCGCGCGTCTCGGGCGAGGGTACGATGACGGCCTCCTCGTACAGGCGCAGATGCTCGGCCCCCTGCTGAACGGGGGGCAGCACGAAGCTGAAATAGGGGTAATAGGGCACGAAGGTCTCGGGAAAGACGATCAGCTCGGCCCCCTTGTCGCAGGCCTCGGAAATGGCGTTCAGCACGCGTTCGACGGTGCCCGCGCGCGAGGTCAGATCGGGCGCGATCTGGACGGCGGCGGCGCGGACGGTGGACCGGGCGGCGGGTTTGCTCATCGGGGAAACCTTTCGACAAGGGGGCGTTGCGGGCTCAGACCGTCCAGGTGTCCAGGATGACGGCGTTCGCCTTCTTGTGCAGCAGGATGCAGTCCAGCACGTCCTGCGGCTGGATCGGGATGATGCCGGGGATCAGCGAGGGCTCGCCGTGGCCGTACAGCGCCTGCAGGGCGAAGCGGCAGGCATAGACCTTGCCGCCTTCCTTCATGAAGCGTTCCAGGTTCTTGTTGAAGTTCAGGTGCCCGGGAAACGCCTCGTCGCCAAGCGTCGGAAAGCCGCGCTGCAGGCCAAGCGTCACGCCGGGTCCATAGAGCAGGATCGAGGTCTCGTATCCCTTGCGCTGCATGCGGATGGCGTTGAGGATGTTGACCAGCCCGATCGAGCCTTCGAAGGCCACGGTGTGGAAGGTGATCAGGGCCTTCTCGCCCTCGTCGGCCTTCACGTCCTCGAAGACCTTGGATTCGTAATCGACGAAGTAGTCGCCATCCTTGTGCGGGGGGTGGGTGACTTCGGGCATGGGCGTCTCCTGTTTGCGCTTTGCTGAGACCATCGGGACCCGAGGCGGGGCATCCGATCAATCTGCAGTTCAATTTGCATACAATTATCCCGCTGATCGGGGTGCCTACTGCCGGAATCCAAGGCGCCTCGTGCACTTTATGAGCAATCCGAGAACGAATCGGCAGGGGCTGCCGTCGCTCCCTCTTGACGCCAGCAACAATATCCATACAATCCAGGGACCATCCTCCTTGACGGACCCCTCATGATCGCCTGGACCCCCGACCTTCTCGACGACGGCCCGCCGCGCTATCTGCAGATCGCCGATCAGATCGAGGCCGGCATCCGCAGCGGCGTGCTGAAGCCCGGCGACAGGCTGCCTCCGCAGCGCCGGCTGGCCGCGCGCTTGGGCATCGACTTCACCACCGTCAGCCGCGCCTATACCGAAGCCGCCGCCCGCCTGCTGACCGACAGCCATGTCGGGCGCGGCACCTTCGTGCGCAAAACGGCCCGCCCGGCCGAGACGGTCGACCCCCGCCGTCTGCGCGACGAGGACCTGTCGATGAACATGCCGCCCGAGGTCACCGACCCCGAATTGCTGACCTTCATGCGCGAAGGGCTGGAGGTCGTCTCGGCCAACCTCGTCTCGCTGCTGCGCTATCAGTCGACCATCGGCGGGGATCAGGACCGCATGGCGGCGTCCAGCTGGCTGTCCAAGCGCGGCATGGTGCCCAGCCTCGACCGCATCGCGGTCACGCCGGGGGCGCATCCGACGATGACCGCGATCCTGTCGATCATCGCGCAATGCGGCGACACGATCCTGTGCGAGCGCATCACCTATCCCGGCCTGCGCGCGATCGCCGCGCGGCTGAACCTGCGCCTGATCGGGCTGGAGATGGATGCCCAAGGCGTCACCCCCGAGGCGCTGGAGGCCGCAATTGCCCGCCACGCCCCCAAGGCCCTCTACCTGAACCCCACGCTGCACAACCCGACGACGCTGACGATCCCCGAGGACCGCCGCATCCTGCTGGCGGACATCGTCACCCGCCACCGCCTGCCGCTGATCGAGGATGACGCCTATGGCTTCATTCCGCCCTCGGCGCCGCCGCCCTTCGCGGTTCTGGCGCCGGGGCAGACCTGGCATATTGGGGGTCTGGCGAAATGCATCGGCGCGGGGCTGCGGCTGGCCTATACGGTGGCGCCGGATGCGCGGGCAGCCTTCGCGCTGGCGCAGGCGCTGCGGGCGATCTCGGTCATGCCCTCGCCGCTGACCACCGCGCTGATGACCCGCTGGATCGAGGACGGCACCGCCGACCGCATCCGCCATTTCATCCGGGGCGAGATCGCCACGCGCCAGCAGATCGCCGCCCGCGCGCTGAGCGGGCTGGAGTTCAGGGCCGAGGCGAACGCCTTCAACATCTGGCTGAAGCTGCCCGCCGGCGCGGGCCGGGCCGAGCTGATGGGGCGGATGGCCGGGCGCCATATCGGCCTGATGCCCTCGGACGCCTTCACCGTCGATGGCGATCCCGGGGAACATCTGCGCATCTGCCTGGGCGGCGCGATCGGCCGCGACGAGCTGCGCACGGGGCTCAGCTTCCTCCAGAACACGCTGTCGGGCGGGGGCTGGATGGGCTAGCCGGGGTCAGGATTTCTGGCGGGGAGAGCCGCGAGAGAGCGTGATCGTCATGGGCGTTGGCACACCCTTATCGGGCGGCGTTCCCGCCCGGGACATTCCTGTGTGCCGGATCGGGAGAAAACCGGGCGACCTGTCCCGAACCTTGAACCGAGTGAATGCGGGCAGGATCAGCGCCTCCATCCCGGCATCCGAGCCGGTTCACTCCGCTTCGGCGTCCGAGATGTCCTCGGCCTGCTCGCGCGCCTCGGTCATGTCCGCAGGCTCATCCTCGACGGCCCACCCCGAAAACACCAGGAAGATGACCAGAAGAAGGAATCCGCCGGGGATCAGGGCGTAGAGAATGGCCCGGGATTTGCCGCGCTTGGGCTTGGGAGCTTGGGACATCGAGATTACCTTCTGAAATGTTCTTGCCGGGGCCCCTATCGGGCCGGGAACGGGCCGGTCCTGCGATCGGCCCCTTCTCTGTCGGGTCCGTCCCACCAACCCGCGCTTTGGGCGAATGTTCCTGCGACCCAATCCCGCAGGTCTGCGGCCCCCAGGGGGTGGCGACTAGCCAGGCTGGTTCCTGCTGCGCGACGCGGGATCGTCCATGGCCTGCTGTGCCTCGTCGGGCATGTCGGTCATCCCGCCGTCGTCCGCGTCGATGATGTGCCCGTCCGCCTGGCTGGCATCGGATGCACCACCGTCTGCGGGGGATGTCGGATCGGGCAGCTCGTCCGGCATCCCGGCCGCGTCCAGCTGTCCTTCCTGTCGAAGCTGGGCCTCGGCCTGCTGCCAATGCTCCGCCTCCATGCCTTCGGGATGGCCGCTGGCCTCCCAGATCTGATGGGCGCGCTGGCGGATCAGGTCGGTCTTGTCCATGTCATCGTCTCCAAGGGGTGGGATGGGCTCCGGGGGGCCACACTGCGGATGTCTGGGCGGGGGCACCTGGTCATGGGGGCCCTCTCTGTCCCGGGCGCTGAACCGCATCCTGCCGCTGTTGTTCCCGGGCGGATCGGCTTTTTCATCCGCGCCGAAGGGCGGCATCGCAGCCCCCCGTCGCGGCGACGGCCCCGCATCGGATCGCGCCGGGAACATTGCGCGCCGGTCCCGGTTGCCAGCCGCCGATATCCGGCCCCACGAGGAGACCCCCATGACCCGCCCCACCCCCTCCGAGCCGCGCGATCCCGCCGGATCGACGCCCCTGCCGGGCCAGTCCGACGCCGCCTCCGCGGCAGGGGACACCCGCACCGACGCATCGGCCGGCGAGGGTGGTGCTACCTCGGACATGAGCTTCACGCGCATCCAGCCCAAGACCGGGGCGATGATGATGCTGGGCACGATCGGGCTGCCTTTGGCGATCATCCTTCTGCTGGTGATCGTGGTGCTTATCGCCTTCTGACGCCGCTCGCCCGGTGCGGGAACAATTCCCGCCCTGCCCGGTTCAGCGCGCCCCATCGCCACGGAGAGGCATCATGGCTGACCAGACACTCGACACGCTGTTCCACGAGACGCTGAAGGACATCTATTACGCCGAGCGCAAGATCGCCTCGGCCCTGCGCAAGATGGCGCGCGCGGCGCAGGATCCCGACCTGAAGGCCGCCTTCGAGACGCATGAGCAGGAGACCCAGGGCCAGTACGAGCGCCTGTCCGAGGTCTTCGACGCGATCGGCAAGAAGCCCCGCGGCAAGACCTGCGATGCGATCGAGGGCATCATCTCGGAAGCGCAAGAGATCATGGACGAGTTCAAGGGCAGCCCGGCGCTGGATGCGGGTCTGCTGGCTGCGGCACAGGCGGTCGAGCATTACGAGATCGCCCGCTATGGCACGCTGAAGTCCTGGGCCGCGCAGCTCGGCCTGTCGGAGGCCGAGGCCCTGCTGGACCAGACCCTGCAGGAAGAGGTCGCCACCGACGAGATCCTCACCAAACTGGCCGTGACGGTGGTGAATGCGGCGGCCGAGGGTCGGGCCGCCTGAACGATCCAGCGGCGGCGGGCCTCACCTGCCTGCTATCCGGCGCCATCCGAGCCGCCTTGCTTTGCCTACGCCGAGGCCCGTTTGGCATCCTCTGAGCCAGCGGCCGGTCGCAACACCACGCCGTTTTCCGGAACAACACGGCCCCTCGCAGGTTGCGGGGCCGTGGCGCATCCACGCCTTGCGTCGCAGATAACAGGAGATTTCTCATGGCCGATTACCCGCATCCCCCCTTCCCGCCGCAGGAGCAGACGCTGCCCGGCAGCTTCCGCCAGATGGACCCGGTGCCCGATCACGGCGAGGACAGCTGGAAGGGCTCGGGACGGCTGGCGGGCCGGGTGGCGCTGATCACCGGAGGCGACAGCGGGATCGGGCGCGCCGTCGCCATCGCCTATGCCCGCGAGGGGGCCGATCTGGCGCTGGTCTGCCTGGACGAGACCGAGGACATGGCCGACACCGCCCGTCTGGTCGAGGCCGAGGGTCGGCAATGTCTGGTCATGGCGCTCGATCTGTCGCAGGCCGAGATCTGCCGCGAGGTCATCGACAAGACCGTCGACCGCTTTGGTCGTATCGACATCCTCGTCAACAACGCCGCGCATCAGCGCAGCTTCGCCAAGATCGAGGATATCAGCGACGAGGAATGGCGCTATACCTTCGCCACCAATATCGACGCGATGTTCTATCTGACCAAGGCCGCCGTGCCGCATATGCCGGCGGGCAGCGCGATCATCAACACGGCCTCGGTGAATTCCGACATGCCCAACCCCGAACTGCTGGCCTATGCCACCACCAAGGGCGCGATCCAGAACTTCACCGCCGGGCTGGCGCAGATGCTGGCCGAACGCGGCATCCGCGCCAATGTCGTGGCCCCCGGCCCGGTCTGGACGCCGCTGATCCCCGCCAGCTTTCCCGCCGACAAGGTCAGCTCTTTCGGCGAGGCCTATCCCTTGGGCCGCCCCGCGCAGCCTGCCGAGCTGGCCTCGGCCTATGTGATGCTGGCCGAGGCGGCATCGAGCTATATCTCGGGGGCGACCATTGCCGTCACCGGCGGCAAGCCGATCATCTGAGGAGCGCGCGATGAGACTGCTGACCCTTCTGATCCTGGGGGCGGCTGCGGGGGTCCTGCTGGGCGCACGTAGCCGCCCGCGCCCTGATGCGCCGGTGGGCCGGGTGCGCGCAGCGGGTCCGGTCGAGATGCGCGATCCGCCCCTCGACTGGACCGGGACGGATGAGCGCTCCGACGAATCCTTTCCGGCCAGCGATCCGCCGGGCAGGTATTGATCCGAGGGCCGCTCAGCCCGAGGATCGGGATGCGGCGGCCTTTGGATTGGTCACCGGCGGTCGGGAGCGGTAGAGGCGGTCTCTGGTTCCAAAGGGTTGCGCGCGTCGCCCCGGGGAAGACAGGCCAGCGCCGGTCATCCGGTCCCGCGCCGCCGCGTCCCGGAAAGGTCTCTCCTTGCGGAACCGATGCCCCTAGGCCCGCAGGGCGACGAAGAACAGGCGCGGAAACCCGAGCAGCACCTGCCCGCCCGCCAGAGGCGGATAATGCGGCGCCAGCGCGGCGGTATAGAGATCCAGGAACCGTTTTCGCTCGGCAGGGTCCAGCGGTGCCAGATAGGGGCGCAGCGCCGATCCGGCGAACCAGTCGGCGATGGCCTCGAAGCCCGGCAGCTCGACCTGATAGACGGTCCGCCAGATCTGCAGCGCCGCACTGCCCGGGCGCAGGCTGCGATGCAGCGCGGCGGCATCCGGCAAGGGCTGGCGCTGGCCTGCGGCGCCGGCCAGACGCGCCCGCCATTCGGGTCGCTCGGCGATCTGGCGCATGACGCGGTGCGAGGGCTCGTCCAGATTGTCGGGCATCTGCACGGCCAGCGCGCCGCCCGGCGCCAGAAGACCCAGCAGGCGCGGCAGCAGGCGGGGCAGGTCCTCGGCCCATTGCAGCGAGGCATTGGCAAAGATCAGGTCGGGCGGGGTGTCGGGCTGCCAGTCCTCGGCCCGCCCGGCGACGAAGCGGGCCTGCGGCAGGGCCTTGCGCGCCGCCGTCAGCATGGCGGCATCGGGATCGACGCCCAGCAGATCGGCCTCGGGAAAGCGCGCGGCCAGCTGTGCGGTGGAATTGCCCGGACCGCAGCCCAGATCAACGATTTGCCCGCGCGGTCCCGGCGGCAGCGCCGCCAGCAGATCGCGGGCCGGGCGGGCCCGATCCTCGCCAAAGCTCAGGTACAGGTCCGGCGCCCATCCCGGCCCGGCCATCTCAGAACAGCCCCAGGGCCATCGCCGCGCCGAAGACGACCAGCGAGAAGCCCCACATCCAGAAGAAGGAATAGCGCAGATGCGTGCCGATATCGGCCCGTGCCAGCCCAAGCGCCAGCCACAGGGCGGGCGAGAAGGGGCTGGCGAAGGTGCCGATGATATTGCCGATGACCATCGCATGCACGATCTGGTCGGCGGGCACGCCGGCGGGCTGCACGACCTCCAGCACGATGGGCAGCATCCCGAAGTAGAAGGCGTCGGTGGACAGGACCAGCTCCAGCGGCATGCCGATCAGGCCGACGATGATGTGCAGGTTGCCGACTGCGGATTCCGGCAGGACCGAGACCATCGCCACCGCCATCGCGCGCAGCATCCCGGTGCCGTCCATGATGCCCAGGAACGTCCCCGCCGCCAGGATGATCGCGCCCATCAGCAGGGCCGAGGGGGCGTGCGCGCGGATGCGGTCCATCTGCATCTCGACCTGCGGGTAGTTGATCAGCAGGACAACCGACAGCCCGATCATGAAGATCAGCGCGGGCGGCAGGATGCCGGTGACCAGCGCCGCGATGACCGCCAGGAACAGCGCGCCGTTCACCGGCAGCAAGGCGCGGCGCTCTAGCGCGGCCTCGTCGGCGGTGGCCGCGACGCCGCCCACCTCATGGCCCCCGACCGGGGCGGGGCCGCCCGCCGCGCGGATGCGGCGCTGCTCGCGCAGGCCCAGGCCCACCGCCAGCCCCAACAGCAGCACGATGCCCAGCAGCTGCACCTGGATCAGCGGCTGCCACAATTCGGTGACATCGAGGCCGGTGACCGCCGCCGCCCGACCCAGAGGCCCGGCCCAAGGCAGCATGTTGGCGATGCCCGCGCCGATGGCCAGCATCATCAGCATCAGATAGCGGCTCATCCCGAGGCGCAGATAGAGGGGCAGCAGCGCGGGCACGGTCAGCAGGAAGGTCGTCGCCCCGGCGCCATCCAGATGCGCCAGAACGCCGACCAGCGCCGTGCCGGCGGTGACCGCGACGACATGGCCGCGCGTCAGCCGGATCAGCCCGTTGATGATCGGGCGGAACAGGCCGGTATCCTGCAGCACGCCGAAGAAGGTGATCGCGAAGACGAACATCGTCGCGATCTGCATGACCCGCGCCAGCCCGTCATTGAAGAACTCGGTCAGCGCCTCGGGGCCGAAGCCGGCCAGAAGCGCCCCGGCAATGGGGACCAGCGTCAGCGCCACGATGGGGGACATCTTGCCCAGAAGCAGAAACCCCACGACCAGAACGATCGTGACGAGTCCGATGAATGCCAGCATCAGTCTTTCCTTCCCTGCTTCCGTGGCGGGCTGCATACCGGCGACGGCAGGGAGTTCCAAGTCATCCGGTTCAGCAGCGGCCGGGCCCCCGGCCCGGTGCCGTGCGGCTGCGGATCCCGCATCGCGGCACATACCGCGCCCATCGGACGCGCCGCGAGGTCAGCTGGACGCCCCCGAGGGCGTGGCACCAGCGTGTCGATCTTGGCCTGCCGATGGTGCTGCAGATAGCGTTTCGACAATCGGGGCAGCTTCAGGTCGCCCTCCGCCGGCAGGTCCGCTTAGCCCGTCGCCAGAAGGATCGACAGGGTCGGCCACAAGCGGCCTGACGCCGGGCTCATTGCCAGCATCATGCCGGTGTCATCGGCGCGGGTCAGCATGTCCGCGGACAGGGTCCACAACTGGTCCCGCTCGGCCGTGGGGGCGGCGAGGATCGGCGAAGAAAGAGACGGCCGACATCGCTCGAAGGGCGGTGCATGGAACCGGCCCCCCCATCCACAGCGTTTCGTCGCCCGAAGCAGGGTCGCCCCTCCGCGCGCCTGCATGACCACTGTTGAAAGGACTGTCCCATGAAATTGGATGGCAAGAACATCGCCCTTCTGATCTCGCCCCGGGGAACCGAGGAGCCCGAGTTCTCGCAGCCTCTCGCCGCCCTGCGCGAGGCGGGTGCCACCGTCACCGTCGTCAGCACGCAGACGGGCACCGCCTCGACCGTGAACGGGGATCTGGATCCGGGCTCTGATCACAGCATCGACAGCGCGGTCGGGTCGCTGTCCGCCGACGATTTCCACGGGCTGGTCATTCCCGGCGGCACGGTCGGTGCCGACACGCTGCGCGCCGACGCGGCGACCGTCGCCTTCGTGCGCGCTTTCTTCGAGCAGGGCAAGCCAGTCGGCGCGATCTGCCATGCCCCCTGGGTGCTGATCGAGGCGGGCGTCCTGCAAGGCCGCACAGTCACCTCCTATCCCAGCCTCAGGACCGACCTGACCAATGCGGGCGCCACCTGGGTGGATAAGGAGGTCATGACCGACAGCGGTCTGGTGACCAGCCGCACCCCCGACGATCTTCCCGCCTTCTGCGCCAAGCTGATCGAGGAATTCGCCGAAGGCCGCCACGAGGCCCAGACCCGCAGCGCCTGAGGAAGCGAAGCTTTCCGATCCGCAACAAGGCCCCGTCGTGCAAAGCGCGGCGGGGCCTTTCTCACGGGTCTCAGAGCCGCACGGCGCGGGCATCTTAGGGCTTTCCCGACCCCCTCCGCGCCCCTCAGTCGCGCCGTGGCTGACATGTGACAAGGCGCCGCCGGCATCGCTATCACTCGGCCGTCGGAATCCCGATCGTCCGGGCCCGCACATTCGCGACGGTGGTGTCGGTGCAGATGACCTTCTCAACCCCCGCGGTCACCTCGACGTCGTCGCCGACCTGGCGGACAAGCGCTGTTCCCAGTACGCCCCAATCCGACAGGTCGAGCGTGTCGATCTCGGTCAGGTCGCGGACAAAGCTGATCACGCCGGTCCGATAGAGACGGAAAATGTCGGCACCAGGGCCGCCATGCATGTCCGAGCCGCCGGCATCGTTGATCAGCAGATCGTCGCCCTCTCCGCCGATCAGCGTGTCGAAGCCCGAGCCCGAGATCAGCGTATCGTTGCCCGCGCCGCCGATGAGGCTGTCATTCCCCGCCCCGCCATCGAGCAGGTCGTCGCCGCGGCCGCCGATGAGGGTGTCGTTGCCCTGTTCGCCGTAAAGCCGGTTCTTGCCCCAGGAGCCGGCCCGCAGGATGTCGTTCCCGCGGCCCCCATAGGCCACGATCTGCGTCCGCCCCGGAGAGACGTTCTCGTCATCGCCGTCGCCCAGATCCAGCTCGATCCTTTTGTAGTAGACGTCCGACATGACGATCTTGTTGTCCAAGGCATTGCCGACGATCTTGATCGCCGCGCTGTGCAGGCCGAGCAACTGGAAATCCTCGATATGGGGCGGAATGCGCACCTCGGTCTGCCCGACCTGCGAGTTCGAATACATCCGCTGATGGTTCGGCGAGCGCCCCTTGCTGTGCAGGTCCCCCAAGGCCACGAAGCTGGTGGCAAAGCGCTGATCCGTGACCTTGGTCCCCAGGAAGGACTGGATGTTGCTGGGCCGCGAGGTGTCGATCGCCTCCTCCACGATCAGCATGCCCCATGCGTGGGCGGTCAGGATGCATTCCTCGCGCAGGGCCGCATGGTCGGGATCCGTCGCGGCGATGTTCCTGACGGACCAGGGGTCGGCCTCCAGATCGAACATCTCGCCCGTGCCGTCCTGATAGACGGTGACCCGCTTGTCGTGCTTGGCGATGCTGACCGACCCGTACCAGAAGGTCGGAATGGCGCGCGGCGCGGGCGTCGCGCCCTCGATCCAGGGCCGCAGGCTCTGCCCCATGAAGCTGTCGGGCACCGGCAGGCCGCAAAGGTCCAGGATGGTGGCCCCCAGATCGACATGGCTGACCGGCTGCGTGACCTTCCGGGGCGTCTGCCCGGGCACCCTGATCAGCATCGGCGCCAGCGCGCATTGCTCGTACAGCGTGAACTTGTGCCATCTCCCGTGGTCGGACAGGTGATAGCCGTGATCGCTGTAGAAGGTCACGACGGTCTTGTCCGCGTGGGGAGAGGCCCCCAACGCATCCAGAACGCGCCCCAGCTGTTCATCCATCCACAGGCAGCCGGCCGCATAGTTGCGGATCGTCCTGCGCACATACAGAACCTGTTCGTCGGTCCACTCGGCGGGATCGGATGACGCGTAGTTCAGGGTGCCCGAGGTGATGAACTGGTTGACGAAGGGCATGGTGTCGAACCCGCCCTTCCAGTCCGACGGCATGATCACATCGTCGAGGGCGACCCGATCATGGATCCGCGCGGGGGTCGTCCAGGGAGTATGCGGGTGGTGAAACCCGCATTCCCAGTACCAGGGCCGATCCGTCGGCAGGACATGGGCGAGGGCATGGATCGTGTCGTCCGCCCGGCTTGCATCGTACCAAGGCGCGTCCTCGGCATAGACCTGGCCGCACATCCCGCCCCGGTTCTCGATCGGCGTGGCAGGGTTGAACGGCCCGGTCGCAAAGGGGGGCGAGTCGTAGAGTTCGCGGTAGACGGTCGCAGGCTGCGGGCGATAGCCGTGAAAGACCTTCCCGGTGGTGCCGGTATAGAATCCGGCCTTGCGCAGCCGATAGAGCCAGGTGTTTCGCGGATGAACGAGGTTTTCCCACCCCTGCGACAGATCGAAGGACTTGGTATCGGCGGGGGACAGGCCCGTCATGACAGCCGTTCTGGCCGGCTCGCAGACGGGCACGGCGCAATAGGCGCGGTTGAAATCGGTTCCCGTGTCGGCCAGCCGGCGCAGGTTCGGCAGATCGAACCCCGGGATCAGCAGGGACAGAAGACGGTCCACATGCACCAGATCGTCCGCCGCGATGAACAGGATATTGGGCATGGGTTATCCTTGATAGGTGCTTTCGGCATAGTTCAGGAACAGCGCGCGAAGCCGGGGCATCGCGAAGATGTCGCCCTCGATCAGGGCGAAGTCGAGATAGGTCCCGGTGAAGGGAGCGTTCGCGCGCCCCTCGCCGATGCGGAGCTTCCAGATCGGGCCGATCCGCGGGGCCTGCGCGGCCCATGCCGGCCAGGCCGCAGTCAGGGGGGCATCGTCGTTCACCGCCCCCGTGAGCGATCCGGCGGTGAAATCGATGGTCTGAAAGGTCGTGCTGCGGGCGCCGGTCACCGGGCCCCGGGTATAGGTCGCCCGCTGATCCACGCTCGTGCCCAGGACGTTCAGGTTCATGCAGCCCTCGGTGGCCGACCGCAGCGGGTTGTCCTGGATCGTCAGGCTGCCCGTGGCATCGGGATTGGTCTGGATGCTCCAGGCCCGCCCCTTGCCGACGCGGCGGATATGGACGAACGACCAGAGGCCGGTCAGCGCCGGATGCCGAAAGACAAGATCCGTCTGATCCTTGCCCAACGCGGCATCGAAGGCGGCGGCCTCATGCTCGCCCTCGTCCTGCCAGGCGAAGGGCCGCGGCGGATCGACCGGAGTGGTCGTCAGCTCCAGATCTCCGATGCGGGGACGGATGCAGGGCAGCCCCGTCACGGGGTCCGGGCGGGACATGCGCCGCACCGTGGTCCACCAGGTCCGAAGGGCCGGAAATGCCCTGAACTGATCGGTCCATAAACGCCGGTCCGCGGTCGGGCGAGGGACCGTCAGGTCCAGAACGGCAAGTGCCAAAATGATCTTCCTCAGAAAACAGGGACGCGGCCCGCGCGCGCATAACGATACAAGGTGGTTCCGGCCCCGGTGAGGCTGGGTTTGGACCAGCCGTCCGTCAGCGAGCCCCGGTTGCAGGGAAAGCCGTCGCCGCGATCGCCGGTCTCTCCGAAGGCATAGCGGACGGTCAGCGCGCCGGTCGGATCGTCGGTCATCGTCAGAAGGGCATCGGTGCCCCTGACCTCGACCGAGGCGATGACGGCCCCGTTCGTGACCCCGTCGACGCAGAAGCCGTGCCGCTCCGGGTCCCGCAGGACAAGCGCCGACATGGCGGTGAAGGGCACCGTGATGATAGGCCCCGCACGCGTGGCCTTGGCACCCAGGCTGGGCCCGTACCAGTCGCGGCCCGCCAGACGCTCGTTGGCCGCCAGGGCCTCCAGCTCGCTGACCTGCATCGCCGCCTCGGGGGTCAGGGCCGCCGCAGTCCCCGGTTGCAGCGGAAAGGGATAGCGGGGCGTGGCCACGATCAGCCCAAGCGACCAATGCGCCCAGTCCAGCTCGCCTTCCGCCAGGATCACCTCGGAGGTGCCATCGCCGCGCGTGCCGGCGGATTGGCTGACGACGACCACCGGCAGGGGCGCCTGCCCGGCGGCCTCGGCGATCTCCTGACGCAGGCTGTTGGCCACGGCGGCATAATGCAGATCGGCCGTGGCCCGCAGGGTCTGCGGGGCGCCTTCCAGCAGCGACAGGCTGATCCGGTCCACGAACAGCTCCTTCCCCCAGGGCACGAGCGCCTGGCGCGCTGCAGCGACACGGGCCCGAAGCGCCAGACGCGGCGCCGAGCCGGGCAGCGCGTCGGCCTCGACGGTCGAGGCGACGACCCGCGTCAGGGCCACCACCGTCGGCAAGGCCCGGCGCGCGGCATATTCCCCCTCGAGAAACGCGACGGCCAGCGCCGAGGCCGCCTCGCCGTCTTCCGGCGAGCGCAGCGTCTCGTCGATCAGATGATAGCGGAAATCCTCGGCGATCGGGCGGACGACACCCGCGCTGCCGCCGCCGAAGGCCACGACCCCCAGAGCCGGATCATAGGTCTGCGCCAGGGTGATCGCGCCGCGTTTTTCAAAGCCCCATGTCTCGCGCCATTGGCGCGACAGGTAGCGGATCACCGGGCCGAATTCGTCCCTGCTCTGGATGGCGTTCCACGCATCGCCCAGATTGTCCGGGTCCACGAAGTCGATCGTCGCGCCGTCGCGCCTGTCCGGGGGCTGCGGATAAAGGCTGCCATCCCGCATGTCGATGCCGAAGGCGGTCGTGCCATCGGCATTCTCGATGATCGGGATGATATGATCCCCCGGTGCGGTCGGCGCGTTCAGGCGCACCAGCGGGGACATCGGGCCATCATGCATCTCGAGACGGAAGAAGACATTCCCCCCATCGTCATCGACCGACACGGCCATCGAGGCGCCGGGGCCGTCGAGCCTGCGCGCCGTGACCCCGCCCTCTGCATCCTGACCGCCGAGGCGCGAGAGCAGGTTGTCCAGAATGAGGCGCAGGGCGGCCAATCCTGCGTCCTGGGCAGGGTCGCTGTCGGAGTCGTGGGTCATGGCTGTTCGCAACTCGCTTCGGCACGTCGCAGAGATGACGTCCGCGATTGCCGTCACGATATCCGTGTCTTTTCATCAGGTCCACAGGGCAATGCGGGAAGCGGTCTGGATTTTTGTCCGGAGGCGCAGCGCAGGGGTGCCCCGGGTGTCGGCAGGGCCGCAGACCCGCAGCGGCGGGCGCGATCTGGCGCTGAACAACACGCGCGCGGTCGCACCGGTCAAATCCGGCGCCGGGCTTTCAGGCGGGGCGCGCGATCCGCGGGCGGCGCAGATCCGACTTGCCGCGGACCCGGTCCGGCTCGACCAGACACCTGGCAAGCCGCTGGTCCTTCTTTCAGCCGAACGCCTGTGCGGCGAGAGCAAAGCTGCGCAGCGGATCGGTCCTGGGGCGGGGGGCGGTGGACATGGCGATACCGCCGCCCACGCGGGTCAGGTTCAGGGTCTCGAGCCAGGGCGGCAGGCCGCTGTCGGCCTGCGTGTCCACCCTCAGGAAGGCGCCGGGGTGGTCGGCCATGACGCGGCACAGCAGGGTCCGGGCGCTGTCCGCATCCGGGGCGATGACCGGCCCGGCGACCAGACCGCGCCCGAACGGGCGCAGGCCGGCCCATGCGGTGATCCGGCTGTCCTGCCGCCGCACCGCGATGCGCCCCTGCCGCAGGATGTGGTCGATCAGCCGCGCCCGGTCCATGCCCGTGGCCCGCAGATCCAGCGCGGCGAGGGCGGCCAGATCGGGCAGGGCGGCCCCGCTGACATCGGGGGCCTCGAACGGCACGGGCGCGGCAAAACCCTGATGCTGAACGATCTCTCCGGTCTCGTGAAAGCCCATGTTGCGGTAGAGGGGCAGCCCCGCCGGGGTGGCGATCAGGCGGAACTCGGTCACATCGGCACGGGCCATCGCGGCCTCGACCAGCCGGCGTCCCAGACCCCGCCCGCGCAGCGCGGCGCCGACGATGATCATGTTCACCAGTCCCACCTCGCCGAAGCGCGTCACCAGCGCCGTGCCCGCCACCCGGCCCTGATCCAGCGCGACCACGCCCCGGCCGAGCGACAGGACCATCGCCCAGTCCTCGGCCCGGTGCGGCCAGTGCTCGGCCTGCGACAGGGCCAGCGCGCCGGGCAGGTGGGAGGGCCCGAAAGGGGCGAAGGTCAGGGTCGTCTCGGACATGGGGCTTCCTGGCTGCCCAGGGGGCGAAGGGGGCGGCGTCCGCGCCCGTTCAGCGCGCTGTGACACAGTCTT
The DNA here is from genome assembly GCF_005048225.1 of Paracoccus gahaiensis. Lineage (GTDB taxonomy): Bacteria > Pseudomonadota > Alphaproteobacteria > Rhodobacterales > Rhodobacteraceae > Paracoccus > Paracoccus gahaiensis. The sequence continues at coordinate 70,822 of NZ_SUNI01000013.1, read as the reverse complement.
GCGCCGTCCGCCACGCAGCCTGACGCAGAACCTGCCGCCGCAGCCGGGTCATCGGGCGCCGCTTCGGCACCGCGCCGCCGAGGTGGTCCGCCCCCCACAGGCGACCAAGATCCCGGCCCCGTGAGACGGAAAAGGGCGGCGGACCATGCCCGCCGCCCCCGCAATCCGTCAATCGCCGCAGGTCAGCCGATCCGGCCGCCATCCTGGCGGGTGATGGCGACCACCGCCGGGCGGACCGGCATCGCGTCGTCGAAATCCGGCCAGCGGGTGGACAGATCCTCGTAGAAGGACGGACGGCCATGCCCCTCCCAGTCATCGCCGCCATCGCCGGGATGCTGGACGGCGACGAAGAAGGTCGTCATGTCCTCGGTCGGGCAGGGGCCGCACAGCTCGGCGCCCACCGGCACCCGGTAGAAGAGCCGCGAGGTGCCCCGCGCATCGCCCTCGGTATCGACCGCCCACAGCCCGTCCGTGCGACCCGTATCGGCCATCGAGTTTCCGTCGGTCGAGACCCACAGCCGGCCATCGGCGTCGATCGCGGCATTGTCGGGCATGCCGAACCAGCCGTTCTTCGTCGTCTCGGTCGAGAAGGTTGCGCCGACCTCGGCCACCGACGGATCGCCGCATTTCACCAGGATCTCCCAGGTGCCTTCGGTCGCGGTGAAATCACCATCGGTTTCCAGGATCTCGATGATATGGCCGAAGGCGTTCTCGACGCGCGGGTTGGCGGCATTCGCCTCTTCGCGGCGGGTGTTGTTGGTCAGCATGACATAGACGCGCCCGCTGGCCGGGTTCGGCTCGATATCCTCGGGGCGGTCCATCGGCGTCGCTTCCAGAAGATCGGCGGCGCGGCGCGTCTCGATCATCACGTCCGCCTGGCTGGCAAAGCCGTTTTCGGCGGTCAGCGGGCCCTCGCCATGCACCAGCGGCAGCCAGACCATCGCGCCGTCCTCGTCGAAGCGCGCGACATAAAGCGTGCCCTCGTTCAGCAAGTCCATGTTGGCGGCGCGGTCGTCGGGGTTGTAGGTGCCCGCCGTCACGAACTTGTAGACATAGTCGAAACGCTCGTCATCGCCCAGATAGAAGACCACGCGGCCATCCGCGGCCACCACGCTTTCGGCGCCCTCGTGCTTGAAGCGGCCCATCGCGGTGCGCTTCTTGGGGACCGAGTTGGGGTCCATCACATCGACCTCGATGATCCAGCCAAAGCGGTTGGGCTCGTTCGGCTCCTGCCCCACATCGAAGCGCTTGTGGAAATTGCCCCATTGATAGGACGCACCCGGCAGGCCGAGACGCTCGTAATTCGCGGCCTCGGCGTGACCCTCGGGCAGTTCGCCCAGGAAATAGCCGTGGATGTTCTCCTCGGCCATGATGTAGGTGCCCCAGGGGGTCACGCCCCCGGCGCAGTTGTTGATCGTGCCGAAGACCGTGCGGCCCGAGCTGTCCTCGGAGGTCTTCATGCGGTCATGGCCGGCGGCGGGGCCGGTCATCTCCATCTGGGTCTTGGCGGTGATGCGGCGGTTCAGCGGGCTGTCGGTGACAGGCTGCCACTTGCCGGTCTCGCGCCGGATCTCGATCACGGTACCGCCATGGGCGGCCATCTCGATATTGGCGCGTTCCTCGGTGGCGTCGGCCACGACCATCTCGCCGTTCTGCATGGTCACGATGCCCGGGAACATCAGGTGCTCGTTGGTGTATTCGTGATTGACCACCAGCAGGCCGCGATCGGTCGCGCCGTCCAGCGGAATGAAGCCCACGAAGTCGTTGTTATAGCCGAACTGGCGTTCCTGCGCGGCCTCGGACTGGTCCAGCGGGTCGAAATCGGGCGCATCGGCAAAGACCTTGTCGCCCCACCGGATCAGCACGTCGGCATCATAGCCCTGCGCCACGTGGTGATCGGCATCGACGCCGGCCTCGACCTCGGGGAAATTGAAGACCGAGCCGGTGGCGGCCCGCGCCTCGCCCGCCGCCAGCAGCGCGACCGGCGAGACGGTGGCGGCGATGGCCGCCGAGGCCATCGAGCCCCGCAGGAACCCGCGGCGCGAGAAGCGGGCGGCGATGATGTCGCCCATCGTGGGCGAGGTCGTGGGATTGTGCCCCGGCCCATCGGCCTCTTCCAGCTTGGAGGTGCGGAAGATCTGGCTCTGGCGCATATCGGTCATGTCGGGTCCTGGCATTTGCTTGGTGACCGCGTGGTACGCCAGTCGTGCAACAGAAACGCGTCAGTTCAGTATGATATCCGTAAATGCCTGCAGGGCAGGGGTTCCCGCAGCCCCCCAGAAGACCCTGCCGGCTCTGTCACGAAACCTTCGGACGCCTGTCCCCGGCCGGTTACAGACCACGGCCACACCGGGCCCCTGATGCGGGGGCAAGATCCCCGCGCGACGACAAGAAGGACATTCCGGGATGACGACCACATTCACCGCTGCCGCGCTTCTGGCGATCCTGGGGACGACCTGCGCCCAGGCTCAGCAGGCCTTCCCCGCCCGCCTGACGGCCCATGCCCAATTGCCCGGCGCGACCTTCGTTCCCGCACCCGAGGGCGCCGGGGCGCATTACAACGTCTCGGGCCGGTTCACCGGGGCAGAGGGCCGCGTCACGGATCTGTATTCCGAGGTCCAGGCGGCGAACGGGCTGGCGCTGCCCTTCCCGGGCCAGCCGCTGCAGGGCTTTTCCGGCATCCGGTCGCTTGGCGACGGGCGCTTTCTGGTGCTGACCGACAACGGCTTCGGCACCAAGGCCAATTCCTCAGATGTCATCCTGATGGTCAACATCGTCCGGCCGGACTGGGACAGCGGTCGCGTCGCCATCGAGCGGACGATCCGGCTGTCGGACCCGGACCAGAAGGTGCCCTTCCCGATCATGAACGAGGCGACCCCTGGCCGCTTCCTGACCGGCGCCGATTTCGACCTCGAATCCATCCAGCCGGTGGGCGACGGCTATTGGCTGGGCGACGAGTTCGGCCCCTGGCTGATCCGGGTGAACGGCGCGGGCGAGGTGCAGACGGTCGTGGCCACCGAGCCGGGCGGCACCCTGCTGCGCGCCCCCGACAATGCCTTCGTCGCCGCGCCCAATCCCGGCGCGGCCCTGCCCGAGGAGGTCGTCGTCTTCCGTTCGGGCGGGTACGAGGGCATGGCGCTCTCGGAAGATGGGCAGACCCTCTATCCGCTGCTGGAAAAGCCGGTCTGGGACGCGGCTGCCGACGCGCCCGAGACCGTGGACGGCGTCCCGGTGCTGCGGCTGTTCGAGCTCGATGCCCAGACCGGGGCTTTCAGCGACCGGGTCCGCTATTACCCGCTGGAGGCACCCGATCACGCGATCGGCGATTTCAACCTGATCGGCGGCACGCGGGGCCTGATCATCGAGCGCGACAATGGCCAGGGCGATCCCCGCGAAGGCTGGGCCGAGACTCCCGCCGCCTTCAAGCGCATCTATCTGGTCGATCTCGAGCGGCTGGACGAGAATGGCGTGCTGGAGAAGATCGCCTATCTCGACCTGATGCAGATCGAGGACCCCGACGGCATCGCCCCCCGCGGCACCATCGACGGCATCTTCACCTTTCCCTTCGTCACCATCGAGAATGTCGACCGGGTCGATGACAGCCAGATCGTCGTGGCCAATGACAACAACTATCCCTTTTCGGTCGGGCGCGCGCAGGGGCAGGCCGATGACAACGAGATCATGCTGCTCGACGTGCGGGATTTCCTGATGGCGGAGTGAGGGGGCGGACCAAACCGCCCACAATCCGGGGCTGAACCTCCAAAAACATGCCTTTTCAGTGCCTTGTACAAAGGTTTCGTTGCGAAACCGCAGGTCCGGGCCGGGGGCCTGCCTCCGACCAGAGTGGGTCTGGACAGGCGGGCCTCCCCCGTGGCCAGATGCGGACGGGACGCCTTCGGGGAGGGGGGAGGCCATGCGCAACGCGGATCATGTGTTCGAGATCGACCGGGTGCTGCGCGGACAGGCCACCGGGCGCGACAATGTCGTCTCGGACAGCTGGCGGCGTTGCGTGGAGCATCACGGGCTGGACCCGGCCCGCCCCTCGCCCGCGCATATCGTCACCGAGGCCGAGCTGCGCGACCATCGCGCCCAGTCCGAACGCCTGATCGCCATCGCGCGCGCAGGGCTGGGGGCGCTGTTCCGGCAGGTGGCGGGGCAGAACTACGTGCTGCTGCTGGCCGATGCCAAGGGCGTCACCGTGGATTTCTTCGGCGACACGCGGTTCGAGGACGACCTGCGGGCGGCGGGGCTGTATCTGGGATCGGACTGGTCCGAACATATCGCCGGCACCTGCGGGGTCGGCGCCTGCATCGTCACCGGCGAGGCCGTGACCATCCATCAGAGCGACCATTTCGACCTGCATCACGTGCCCTTGTCCTGCACCTCGGCGCCGATCTTCGACACGTCGGGGCAGCTGGCGGCGGTGCTGGATCTGTCGCTGCTGCGCTCTCCTCAGCCCAAGGCCAGCCAGAACCTGGCGATGGGGCTGGTCCGGACCTCGGCCCGGCGGGTCGAGATGGCGAACCTGATGGCGATGACCCGGCGGGAGTGGGTGCTGCGCCTGTCCTCCAGCCCCGAATTCCTGGAGGTCGATCCCGAGGCCGCCATCGCGCTGGACGCGGGGGGCCGGATCATCGGCATCACCCATGCGGCAGAGCTGGCGCTGTCGCCGGGCGCGCCGCTGCTGGGCCGGCGGCTGGATCAGGTGGCGGATCTGTCGGTGGACGATCTTCCCGACCTGATGCGGGGCCGCCCGACCGAGGACCGGGTGATCCGCCTGCCCGATGGCCGGGCGCTGTTCGGCCATGCGATCGCGCCGCAGACCGCCCGCCTGCCGCGCGGCCAGCCGCTGCTGCCGGGGGGCCTGTCCAGCCTGGCCGGGCCCGATCCGGACATGCAGGCGCTGCTGGGACGGGCGGCGCGGCTGGCCGGCAGCCCCGTCCCGCTGCTGATCCAGGGCGAGACGGGCACCGGCAAGGACCGGCTGGCCCGCGCCATCCACATGTGCCGCCCCGATGCCGCGGCCTTCCGCATCGTCGATTGCGCCGGGGGCGAGGCGGACGGGATCGCGGCGGCGGACGAGGCCGGGCCGGGGACGCTGTTCCTGAAGGGCGTCGAGGATCTGGATGCGGCGGGACAGGGGGTCTTGCTGCGCCTCTTGGCCCGGTCGACCCTGCGGGTCATCGCCACGACCCGGGTCGATCTGGCCGGGCAAGTGCGCGCGGGGGCCTTTCGCGCCGATCTGTTCTTCCGCATCGCCGGGGCGGTGCTGGACCTGCCGCCGCTGCATCTGCGCCAGGACCTGGACTGGCTGCTGGAGCGGCTCATGCGCAGCGCCGCCGTCGACGGGATGCGCCTGTCGGCGGGCGCGCGGGCCGAGCTGAAGGCCCGCCGCTGGCCCGGCAACCTGCGCGAGCTGGCAGCCACCCTGCAGACCGCCGCGCTGCTGGCCGAGGGCCGGGTGATCGACACCCACGACCTGCCGCCATCTCCGCTGGACGCAGCGCCCGCGGCTCCACCCTCCGAGGATCTGCGCGCCGTGCTGGCGGCTTGCGGCGGCAACATGGCGCTGGCGGCCCGCAGGCTGGGGGTCAACCGCTCGACCGTGCTCAGGCGGATGCGGGCGATGGGGCTGACGCCGACCGACTAGGCCGGTTGCGCGGGGCCGTTGCGCGGCGTTGCAGGCGCAACATTGTTGCGCTGCGGCATGCGATTGCCGCGCTGCGGCGGGCGTTTTCTCTGGTCTGGCGCCGATCCGGCCCACATCCTCATCCGTGGGAGACGGATCACGAGGGAGGATCGACATGCTGGACACGAACCTGTCGCAGGGGGCGCAAGCCGTTCTGGACGAGCTGGGCGCCGCGCTGGAGGCCGGCGAGATCGACCGCGCCACGGCACTGTTCACCACCGATTGCCATTGGCGCGATCTGGTCAGCCTGACCTGGAACATCCGCACGATGGAGGGGCCGGATCAGGTGGCCGAGATGCTGCGCGCGCAGCTGGCCCATGTCCGCCCCTCGGGCTGGCAGCTGGACGAGGCCGAGATCCCGTCCGAGGAGGAGGGCGTGCTGACCGCCTGGTTCCGCTTCGAGACGAAGGTCGGGCGCGGCTATGGGCTGATGCGGCTGAAGGACGGGCGCATCTGGACGCTGCTGACTGCGCTGCAGGAACTCAAGGGCCACGAGGAGGCCAAGGGGGCCTCGCGGCCGATGGGGGCCAGGCACGGCGCCGGCAAGAACCGCCCCAGCTGGCGCGAGGAGCGCGAGGCCGAGACGGCCGAGCTGGGATACACCCGCCAGCCGCACACGCTGATCGTCGGCGGCGGGCAGGGGGGCATCGCGCTTGGCGCGCGGCTGCGCCATCTGGGCGTGCCCGCGATCATCATCGACACGAACGACCGCCCCGGCGACAGCTGGCGGCGGCGCTACAAGTCACTGTGCCTGCACGATCCGGTCTGGTACGACCACTTGCCCTACATGAAGTTTCCCGACACCTGGCCGGTCTTCGCCCCCAAGGACAAGATCGGCGACTGGCTGGAGATGTACACCAAGGTCATGGAGCTGACCTACTGGACCCGCACCGCCTGCAAAAGCGCCAGCTATGACGCGGCGGCGGGCCATTGGACGGTCGTGGTCGACCGCGACGGCGCCGAGGTGACCCTGCACCCCAAGGAGCTGGTGCTGGCGACCGGCATGTCGGGCAAGCCCAACATCCCGGATTTTCCGGGCATGGACCGCTTCAAGGGCGAACAGCACCATTCCTCTCAGCATCCCGGCCCGGATGCCTATGCGGGGAAGAAGGTGGTGATCGTGGGGTCGAACAACTCGGCCCATGACATCGCGGCAGCGCTGTGGGAACACGATGCCGACGTGACCATGCTGCAGCGGTCCTCGACCCATATCGTCAAGTCCGACAGCCTGATGGAGATCGGGCTGGGCGCGCTTTATTCCGAAGAGGCGGTGGCGGGCGGCATGACCACCGAAAAGGCCGACCTAATCTTTGCCTCGCTGCCCTACCGGATCATGCACCAATGGCAAAAGCCGCTCTATGACCAGATCCGCGAGCGCGATGCCGACTTCTATGCGGGGCTGGAGAAGGCCGGGTTCAAGCTGGACTTCGGCGACGATGACAGCGGGCTGTTCATGAAATACCTGCGCCGCGGGTCGGGCTATTACATCGACGTGGGCGCAAGCCAGCTGATCATCGATGGCAAGATCAAGCTGGCCCATGGCCAGCTGGTCGAGATCACCGAGAACGGCGTCCTTCTGGACACGGGCGAGGAGCTGCCCGCCGATCTGATCGTCTATGCGACCGGCTACGGGTCGATGAACGGATGGGCGGCGGATCTGATCGGGCAGGACGTGGCCGACAAGGTGGGCAAGGTCTGGGGGCTGGGCTCGGACACCACCAAGGATCCCGGCCCCTGGGAAGGCGAGCAGCGCAACATGTGGAAGCCCACGCAGCAGCCGCATCTGTGGTTCCACGGCGGCAACCTGCACCAGTCGCGGCATTACTCGCTGTATCTGGCGCTGCAGCTGAAGGCGCGGGCCGAGGGGATCGACACCCCCGTGCACGGGCTGCAGGAGGTCCATCACCTGAAATGATCCCCTTCGGCCCGGCGCGCAGCCGGGCCGGGCCTGGCCTCAGCCGCCCTTGCCCGGCCGCAGGGGATAGATGACCTGGCCGTCCTCCTGCCCGCGGGGCCATTGGCCGTCACGGCGCAGGCGCACCTGCTCCTGCCAGCCGCGCGGGCTGATGCCGATATGGCGCTTGAAGAGACGCGAGAAGTAGTAGGCATCGGCAAAGCCCAAGCGATGCGCCGTCTCGGCCACCGAGCAGCCGGTTTCCAGGAACTGCATGCCCGTCTCCATCCGCTTGAACTCCTGGTACTTGGCCGGGGTGCTGCCCAGGCTGCGGCGGAATTCCCGGCGGAAGTAGTCGGGGTTGTAGGGGGCGGCGGCCACCACGCGCTCGGCCAGGCCCGGCTGCAGGCAGTCGGCGGCGATCTGCGCGGCGGCGACGGTGATGGCCATCGACAGGCCCACGCTGTCGTCCAGCCCCGTGTCGCCGGGCGTGGTCCAGGCGATGAAGGCGTCGTCGATGAACTCGGTCAGCATGACCATGAAGGCATGATGCATGGCCAGCGTGGTCGAGCCGGCGGGCGCGCTGGCGCGGTAATGGCGGACCAAGGGCTCCAGCATCGGCCAGCGCGACAGGCGCACCACGCGGCGAAAGCGCATGCGGCCCAGCAGATCGTGATGGCCGAACAGCTCCAACCGGAAATGCTGGGCGAGGCCCGTATAGGTGCGGGCGGGGTCGGGATTGCTGCCTTGGAACCGGGTGTTGGCGGGGATCAGCATCGCCATGCCCGGGGTCAGGCGGATGCGTTCGCCCTGCAGGATGTAATCGCCGGTGCCCTCGAGGCAGATCACCAGGTCGTGGACGGCGTTCACCTTGTCGATGGACCAGCTGTGCGAATGCTGCATGCGGATCGCCGAGCGGGTCAGCGTCAGGTCCAGCGCGCGGGGCGGGATGCCGGCCAGCACGGCGGCGGGCATCAGGGGCTGTTCGGTTTCGTCCATCTTTTTCTGCGTTAACGTCAATTCATCTTTGTCGTTTAGCTGAGATACTAGCAGACCAGACCGTGCCTGTCGCGGTCCCTGCCGATCGAATCGAGGGAGGAGCGATTTGATGATGCGATCCGAACATGGCGTCCGCATGCCCGGTTGCGGGGGGTTCTGATGGAAAGCCCGCGCATCGGACTGGCCTATCTGGCCCCCTATCTGATCGGACTGCTGGTCTTTACCGCGATCCCCTTCCTGGGCTCGCTGTATCTCAGCTTTACCGATTACAATCTGATCCAGTCACCGGTCTGGTCCGGGATGGACAATTTCCGAGAGCTGATGAACGACCGCACCTTCATGCGGTCGCTGCGGGTGACGCTGCTTTACGTGTTCATCACGGTGCCGCTGAAGCTGGCCTTCGCGCTGTTCATCGCGGTGATCCTGAACTATCGCCTGCGCGCCATCGGGTTCTTCCGCACCGCCTATTACGTGCCCTCGATCCTGGGCGGGTCCATCGCGATTGCGGTGCTGTGGCGCTACATCTTCGCGGATGCGGGGCTGGTGAACATGGTGCTGACCGGCATGGGGCTGGAGCCCGTGAACTGGTTCGGCGATCCGGTCAACGCGCTGTTCACCATCAGCCTGCTGCGCACCTGGCAGTTCGGATCGGCGATGGTGATCTTCCTGGCGGCGCTGCAGGCGGTGGACAAGTCGCTCTATGAGGCGGCGGCCATCGACGGGGCGAACAAGTGGCACAGCTTCGTCCACATCACCCTGCCGCTGATCACGCCGGTCATCTTCTTCAACCTGATCATGCAGATGGTCCAGGCGTTCCAGGAGTTCAACGGACCCTACATCATCACCGGGGGCGGGCCGCTGAAATCGACCTATCTGCTGCCGCTCTACATCTATGACGAGGCCTTCAAGAACTTCAACATGGGCTATGCCTCGGCCATAGCCTGGGTGCTGTTCCTGATCATCATGGTGCTGACCGTGGTCGCGTTCTGGTCCTCGAAAAAGTGGGTCTATTACGCCGGCGACAAGAGGAGCTGACATGGCCGATATCGCAACCGCCATCCCCGCCGCCGCGCCCGCCCACGAGGTCCGCGCCGCCCGCCTGTCCGCCTTCGTTCGCTACACGCTGCTGACGGTCGTGGGGCTGATCATGCTCTATCCGCTGATCTGGCTGATCGGGGCGTCCTTCAAGACCAATTCCGAGATCTTCGGATCCATCGGCTTCATCCCCCGCGAACCCACGCTGGAGGGTTACGTGAAGGGGTGGGAGACCTCGACCCCCTACACCTTCGGGCGGTTCTTCTGGAACACCTTCCTGATCATCCTGCCCAAGACCATCTTCACCGCGATCTCCTGCGCGCTGGTGGCCTATGGCTTCGCGCGCTTCGAGTTTCCGTTCAAGCGGTTCTTCTTCGCCACCCTGATCGCCACGCTGCTGCTGCCGAACGTGGTCACCCGCATCCCGCAATACATCCTGTTCCGGGACCTGGGCTGGCTGGACAGCTACCTGCCGCTCTGGGTGCCCTCGGCCTTCGCGGGGGATGCGTTCTTCGTCTTCATGCTGGTCCAGTTCCTGCGCGCCATCCCGCGCGACATGGAGGAGGCCGCCCGCGTCGACGGCGCCAACAGCTTCCAGACGCTGATCCACATCGTCGTGCCCATGCTGCTGCCGGCGCTGATCTCGGTCATGCTGTTCCAGTTCATGTGGACGATGAACGACTTTCTCGGGCCGCTGATCTATCTGTCCTCGGTCGAGAAATTCCCGGTCAGCCTGGCGCTGAAACTGTCGATCGACACGACCGAGGCCTTCGACTGGAACCGCATCCTGGCGATGTCGGTCCTGGCGCTGCTGCCCGCGCTGATCGTGTTCTTCATGGCTCAGAAATACTTCATCGAAGGCATCTCTGCCGGTGGGGTGAAAGGATAATCCGATGGCCCGTCTGCAAATCCGCAATCTTGAAAAGACCTATGCCAATGCCTTCAAGGCCGTCCACGGGATCAACCTGGATGTCGAGGATGGCGAGTTCATGGTGCTTGTCGGCCCCTCGGGCTGCGCGAAATCGACCACGCTGCGCATGATCGCGGGGCTGGAAAGCATCTCGGGCGGCGACGTGGTGATCGGCGACACGGTCGTGAACCGCCTGCAACCCGGCAAGCGCGGCATCGCGATGGTGTTCCAGAACTATGCGCTCTACCCGCACATGAAGGTCAGAAAGAACCTGTCCTTCGGCCTGCGCCTGCAGCGCGCCTCCAAGGCCGAGATCGAGCGCCGCACCGCCGATGTCGCCCGCATCCTCGAGATCGAGCCGCTGCTGGACCGCCTGCCCAAGGAGCTGTCGGGCGGTCAGGCCCAACGCGTGGCCCTGGGCCGCGCGCTGATCAAGGAGCCCAAGGTCTTCCTGTTCGACGAGCCCTTGTCGAACCTGGACGCCAAGCTGCGCGCCTCGATGCGGGTCAGGATCACCGACCTGCACCGGCGGCTGAAGGAGGAGGGCATGTCCTCGACCGTCATCTATGTCACCCATGACCAGACCGAGGCGATGACGATGGGCGACCGCATCTGCGTGATGAAGGACGGGCGCATCATGCAGGTGGCCGATCCCAAGACGCTGTATGACCGCCCCGCCAACGCCTTCGTCGCGGGCTTCATCGGCAGCCCCGAGATGAATTTGATCGAGGGGCGGCTGGACGGCGCGACCTTCCGCGTGGGCGACCAGGTGCTGGCCCTGCCGGACGAGCTGATGGCCCGCCTGCGCGGCTGGACCGGCTCTGCCACGCTCGGCATCCGCCCCCAGCATCTGCGGCTGAACACGGGGTCGGGCCTGACGGGCCGCGTGACGGGGGCCGAGTTCATGGGCCACGAGGTCGTGCTGCATCTGGACGTGGCGGGCGCGCGCATGGTCGCGGTGCTGCCTTCGGCCGATTACGCCGCGCTGGATCGCGGTGCCGAAGTGCGGCTGTCGCCCGAACCGGGCACTGCGCATGTCTTTGACGGGGCGGGCGAGAATGTCTCGCTGCCCGTGCTGAACTGAGGGAGGGGAACCTTATGAGACTGCTGACAACCACGATCCTGGCGGGCCTGATGGCCACCACCGCACAGGCCGCAGACCTGCGCATGTCCTGGTGGGGCGGCGATGCCCGCCATGCGCAGACGCAGGAGGCGCTGCAGGTGTGCGGCACCAAGCACGGCCATCAGGTCGCGGCCGAGTTCACCGGATGGGCGGGCCATCAGGAGCGCATCACCACCCAGATCGCCGGCCGGACCGAGGCCGACATCATGCAGATCAACTGGCCCTGGCTGCCGCTGTTCTCGCGCGACGGCACGGGGTTCGCGGATCTGCGCGAGTTCTCGGACATCATCGACCTCTCGCAGTGGACCGAGGAGCAGCTGGCCGGCGGCGAGATGAACGGCGTCCTGAACGGCTTGCCCGTGGCCGAGACGGGCCGGGTCTATTTCTTCAACAAAACCGTCTTCGACGCCGCGGGCCTGCCCCTTCCCACCAATTGGGACGAGGTTCGCGCCGCCACCGGGCAGCTGGGCGAGGGCGTGCTGCCCTTCGAGGCGCAGGGCCTCAACGCGATCTTCCTGGTCTCGACCACCGTCACCCAGATGACCGGCAAGGACCTGATCGACGCCCAGACCACGACCGTCGCCTGGACCCCCGAGGAGCTGGCCGAAGGCATCCGCTTCTATCTGTCGCTGGTCGAGGACGGCGCGATCCGCAGCTGGCAGCAGGTCGCCGGAGAGGGCAATATCGAGCTGTTCGAGATGCGCCCCTGGGCCGATGGCCGCATCGCCGGCACCTATGAATGGGATTCGGCCTATGCCAAATATGCCGACCCGCTCGGCGATCAGGAGCTGGTCCCGGTCCCGATCCTGCAGGTGGACAGTGCGGTGAACGACGGCACCTATCGCAAGCCCTCGATGCTGCTGGCGATCTCGGCCCGGTCCGAGAATCCGCAGGCGGCGGCGCAGATCATCGACTGCCTGATGAACGACCCCGAGGCGGTCGACATCCTGGGGGATTCGCGCGGCCTGCCCGCCAGCCGCGCGGCCTCCGAGCGTCTGGCCGCCGAGGGGGGGATCGATCCGAACGTCGCCGCCGCCCATGATCTGGTGCTGGCGGGGAACGGCCCCGTGCCCTCGCCCCTGAACGAGCATCCCAAGGTGCGCGAGATCTTCGGCGATTACCTGGAGGCTGCCGCCTATGGCCAGATCGAGCCCGAGGATGCGGCACTGGAAATGATCGACGAGATGAACCGCGCGATCCGCAGCTTTCGCTGACACCCCCCTGCGGCCGTGATCCCAAGGCCGCCGGACCCTTTCGAGGAGCGTTCCATGGACATGGACATCGTGGCCGCGACGCCGCGCGCGGTCGCCCTGCGGCTGGCGGTGCCGGGTGGTCTGTATCATCTGCCCGCGCCGCTGGACTGGCGCGTGACCGGACCGGGGCTGGACCGGCGCGGCACCACCGACCGCGTGGTGACCGCGCTGCACGACCTGCCACCCGGAACTGCCCTCAGGATCGAGGTCGCGGGCTTTGCGCCTCTGGACTTGACCACGCCGCCCTGCGCGGGCGCGGTCACGCTGGACGATCCCGCCCGGGCGCAGGCGGCCCTTGACGGCCTGCCCGATGGCGGCACGCTGATCCTGCCCGCCGGGCGCTGGCAGGTGGCACCACTGCTGATCGGGTCCCACCGCCACATCTATCTGGCGGCGGGCGCCGAGCTGGCCGCCCCCGGCGACCGCGACGGCTGGCCGATCCTGACCGCCGCGCAGGGGGGAAGCTGGGAAGGCTTGCCCGAGGCCTGCCACCGCGCACTTCTGACTGCGCTGGACGCGCAGGGCATCACCATCGCCGGTCCGGGCCGCGTGGATGGCGGCGGCGCGCGCGGCGACTGGTGGTCCTGGCCCAAGGGGACGCGGAGCGGCGCGCGGCGCGCCCGGCTGCTGCATCTGGTCGGCTGCCGGGACGTGACCGTGCTGGGCCCGACCTTCGCCAATGCGCCCAGCTGGACCCTGCATCCCTGCCACTCGCAGCGCCTGATCTTTGCCGCGCTCAAGGTCCAGAACCCGCCCGACAGCCCGAACACGGACGGGCTGAACCCCGAAAGCTGCACGGATGTCGCGATCGAGGGCGTGCATTTCACGACCGGCGACGACTGCATCGCGATCAAGGCCGGCAAGCGCAGGGATGACGGGAACGGCGACCACCTGGCCCCCACCCGCGACATCCGCATCCGCCATTGCCGGATGGAGCGCGGCCATGGCGGGGTCGTCATCGGCTCCGAGATGTCGGGCGGCGTCAGCGATGTCCAGGTCAGCCGGTGCGAGATGCAGGACACCGACCGCGGCCTGCGCATCAAGACCCGGCGCGGGCGCGGCGGAGAGGTCGCGCGCATCTTCATGACCGACTGCCATCTGGACGGGGTCGAGACGGTGCTGGCCATCAATGCGCATTACGCCTGCGACCCTGACGGCCATAGCGCCGCCGTGCAGTCGCGCGACCCGCAGCCGGTCGGCCCGCTGACGCCCCGCATCCGCGACATCTCCCTGACGCGCATCCGCGCCGACCGCGTGCGGCTGGCCTTCGCCGCCTGCCTGGGCCTGCCGGAACAGCCGGTGACCGGCGTGGCGATCCGCGATGTCGCGGTCACCTTCGCCCCCGCCGCCCCGGCGGTGCCGCTGATGGCCGACGGGCTGCGCGCGGTCAGCGGTGCCGGCCTTCTGTCCGAACATTGCGTCCTGACCACCGATGCCGACCTGCCCTCGGGCCCCCTGACAGCCAAGGATTTCGCCCCATGCTAGACTATTTCGACGCCTTCGCGACGCGCTACCGGCCGTACAAGGGCGGCGCGTGGTGCTATGAGGACGGCTGCATCTATCGCGGGTTGCAGCTGCTGTCCGAGGCGACGGGCGAGGCGCGCTGGCGGGACCATCTGCTGCGTCTGGCCCAGGCCCAGGTGGCGCCGGACGGCACGCTGTCGGGCTATGATCCGCTGGACTACAACATCGACAACATCCTGGCCGGGCGGGTGCTGTTCGCGCTGGACCGATGGACCGGCGATCCGCGCTGGATGCGCGCGGCGCGGCAGCTGGGTGCGCAGCTGAAGGACCATCCCCGCACGGCAGGCGGCAGCTACTGGCACAAGAAGATCTATCCCTGCCAGGTCTGGCTGGACGGGCTCTACATGGGCCTGCCCTTCCAGATCGAGCTGGGCCGGCACCTGGGCGAGCAGCGGCTGGTGCAGGATGCCTTGGCGCAGCTGCGCGAGGCGATGGCGCTGACCGCGCGGCCCGACGGGCTCTATGCGCATGGCTGCGACACCTCGCGGGCGCAGGACTGGGCCGACAAGGCGACGGGGCAATCGGCCTCGGCCTGGGCGCGGGCCCTGGGCTGGCAGGCGATGGCGCTGGTCGACAGCGCCGCGCTGACCGGCCCGCAGGCCTTTGCCGCAGCCGGGCTGGAGGCGCCGACCCGCGACCTGCTGGCCCGGATCGTGGCCCTGCAGCGCGACGACGGCGGCTGGCTGCAGGTGATCGACCAGCCGGATCTGCCGGGCAACTATACCGAAAGCTCGGCCACGGCGATGTTCGCCTATGCGCTGAACGCCGCGGCGGGACTGGCGCCGGCCGGGGCCGGGGATGCGGCGGCCCGGGCGATGGAGTTCCTGCGGGGCCGGCTGCGCCATGATGGGCAGGGCGCGGGCTTCGGCGGCATTTGCCTGGTGGCGGGCCTGGGGGGCTTTTCCGGCGTCTATCGCGATGGCAGCCCCGGCTATTACCTGACCGAGGAGGTCGTGGCCGACGACGCCAAGGGCACCGGCCCGCTGATGATGGCCGCCGCGCAAGCCATGATGGCCAAGGCGGAACGATCCCCCCGGGCGGCCTCGGCGGGGTAGGGCACAGGCCCGGGGGTGGGTCCCGCTGCATTTCCCGGTCGTCAGGCGATTTGATCTACGTTATGCAGGACCCCGTGACCTGTCCTCAGCCGAGCCCCGCATGAGCCGTCCCACGATCCACGATGTCGCGCGCATGGCCGGCGTCAGCCTGTCCACCGTCGACCGGGTGCTGAACGACCGCGACGGCGTGCGCCGGACGACGCAGGCCCGCGTCGCGCAGGCGATGGCGCAACTGGGCTACGAGAAGAACGAGGCCGCCGCAAATCTGGCCCGCCGGCGGCGCTATCGGCTGCTGTTCCTTCTGCCGGCGGGGGGCAACACCTTCATGCGCGGGCTGGAGGCCCAGATCCTGGCCCGCACCGATGCGTGGGAGTTCACGACGGTCGCGGTCGCCACGGTGCCCGCCTTTGACGACGCGGCACTGGCGGGAGCGCTGCGCGACGTGGATCCGCAGGCGACGGATGGCGTGGCGGTGGTGGCCACCGACTCGGCCATCGTGCGTGCCGCGCTGGCCGAGTTGCGGGGCAGGGGGGTGGCGGTGGTGACGCTGGTCTCGGACCTGCCCTCGTCGCAGCGCCAGCAGTTCATCGGCATCGACAACGTGCAGGCGGGACGCACGGCGGCCAGCCTGCTGGGGCGGTTCTGCCGCTGGCGCCCGGGGCGCATCGTGATGGTGGCCGGGTCCATGCTGGTGCGCGACCATGCCGAACGCAGGCTGGGCTTCGAGCAGGTCCTGCGCTCGGAATTCCCCGAGCACGAGATCCTGCCCCCGCTGGAGGGCTTCGACGATCAGGAGGTTGTGGGCACCCGCCTGGCCGAACTGCTGTCGCGCACCTCCGGGGTCGTGGGGATCTACAGCCTGGGTGCCGGGACGCGGGGGGTCGCGCGCGCGCTTGGGACGGCAGGGCTGTCCCCTGCGCCTGCGGTGGTCGTCCACGAGTTGACGCAGCATTCGCGCAAGGCGCTGCTGGAGGGGGTCTTCGACGCGGTCATCCATCAGGACACCCTGCGCGAGATCACCACCGCCGTCAGCCTGCTGCAGGCGCTGGTCGGCGGCGTGGCGGTCGATCCCGATGCCGGGCGCATCGGCATCGAGGTCTTCCTGCGCGACAACCTGCCCTGATCCCGACCCCTCGCCCTGCCACGAACGCGTTGCGTGGTGAGTATTTCTGACGTACGTTCGTCAGACTTGATGATTCTTCGTCAGGGGATGCGCCGGTTGAGGAGCTGGCGAAAGGGAGGGAACCATGAAATATCCAAGCCTGGCCTTGGCTGCAGCGCTGTCGGCCCTTGCCGGCGGGGCCGCGCAGGCCCAGACAGAGGTCACCGTGCTGCGGGTCGCGGTGAATGACGAACAGCAGGCCTATCTGGAACAGATCGCCGAGGCGTTCGAGGCCCAGAACGAGGGGGTCACCGTCAGCTTCGAATATGTCGCCAACGAGGCCTACAAGTCGCGGCTGCCGACGCTGCTGCAATCGGACGCCCGGCCCGACGTCTTCTACAGTTGGGGCGGGCAGACCGTGGTCGAGCAGGTCGAGGCGGGCTTCCTGCAGCCCATCGACGCCCTGCTGCCCGAGGGCTTCGCCGACACCATCCCCGAGGCGGGGCTGCAGGCCTATATGGTCGAGGACCAGCTTTACGGCCTGCCGCAATATGCGACCGAGGTGGTCTTCTGGACCAATACGGCGCTGACCGACCAGGCCGGGGTCGACATCGAGGCGATCGAAAGCTGGGACGACTTCCTGGCCGCCGTGCAGCAGCTCAAGGATGCGGGCGTCACCCCCATCGTCGCCGGAGGCCAGGACAAATGGCCGCTGCATTTCTACTGGAGCTATCTGGCACTGCGCGAGGGCGGCCCTTCGGTCATCACCGACGCGATGGCGGGCGAGACTGGCGGCTTCGAGAACGAGGCCTTCATTGCGGCGGGCCGCGAGTTCCAGCGCCTGACCGAGCTGGAGCCGTTCCAGCCGGGCTATATCGCCACCACCTACGAGACCGCCAGCGGCATGTTCGCCGATGGCGCGGGCGCCTTTCACCTGATGGGGGACTGGGACTACCTGCCCATGCGCGAACGCTCGACCAGCGGCGAGGGGCTGCCCGACGACCAGCTGGCGATCCTCAGCTTTCCGGCCGTCACCGATCCGGTGGCCCCGGGCGGCGAGGCGGCCACGCTTGGCGGCATCAATGGCTGGGCAGTGTCGAACTCGGCCGAGCCCGAGGCGGTCGAGTTCCTGGCCTTCATGATGAATGCCGAGAACCAGCGCGAGGCGGGCCGGCAGGAGCTGTTCATTCCCATCGCGGAAGGCACGGCCGACGAGATGGAGAACCCCTTCTACATCGAGGTGGCCGAGCATATCGCGGCCAGCAGCTTCCACCAGATATTCCTGGACCAGTTCCTGGGGGCCTCGGTGGGCGCCACCATCAACGACATCTCGGCCGATCTGGCGCAGGGCGTGATGACCCCCGAGGATGCCGCAGCGCAGGTCCAGGAGGCCTGGGACTTCCGCTGAAGGCGCATCTTGTCGGCGATGCGCGCCCGGGTCCGGGCCGCGCATCGCCCCATCGTCCCGATCCCCCGAAAGGAGCGTGGCATGACCCATGCCGCCGACCCCAGACTGTCCGCCCGCGCGCGCCTGCGCCGGGCCCTGTCGAACGGCCGCGTCACGGCGGTGCTGATCCTGCTGCCCCCCGCGCTGATCCTGTTCACCCTGTTCGTCATGCTGCCTCTGGGCGAATCCGCGTGGTTCTCGTTCTTCAACTGGAACGGCTATGGCGCGCCCGAGGATTTCGTGGGCCTGGACAACTATGAACGCATCCTGGGCCATTCGGTCTTTCACACGGCGGCCGGGAACACGCTGAAGATCGTGGCGATCTCGCTGGTGGTGCAGATGCCGCTGGCGCTGTTCCTGGCGCTGCTGATCTACAGGAAGACCCCGACCAATGCGCTGTTCCGTCTGGTCTTCTTCCTGCCCTACATCCTGGCCGAGGTGGCGGCGGGCCTGATCTGGAGCTTCGTCTTCGACGGCAATTACGGCGTCACCGCCTCAATCGCGCAGGGCCTGGGGTTCGAGAACGTCTTCATCCTGTCCGATCCGGACTGGGCCTTCGCGGCAATCATGACGGTGATCGTGTGGAAGTATTTCGGCTTTCACATGATGATCTACATCGCCGCCCTGCAAAGCGTCCCCGAGGACCAGATCGAAGCCGCCCGGATCGAGGGCGCGCGCCGCACGCAGGTCGTCCGCTATGTCCAGATCCCGCATATCAGGCCCGCCATCGCGGTCAGCGCCTTCTTTGCCATCATCGGTGCGCTGCAGGTCTTCGACGTCATCATTCCGCTGACCAATGGCGGGCCGTCGAACCAGACCCACACCATCGTCACCTATCTTTATACCTTCGGGCTGACCCGGCTGAACATCGGCTTCGGCAGCGCGGTGGGCGTGATCCTGTTCGTGGGCGCGGTGACAGTGGCGATCTTCTACCAGCGCATCTTCATGAAGAGGACCGAGGCATGACCCGCGGACATCTGGCCCGCAATCTGCTGCGTCTGGCCTTCCTGTGCATCGTCGCCAGCTTCGTTCTGGCGCCGATGCTGGCCACCGTGCTGGGCGGCTTCAAGACCAATGCCGAGATCCGCACCAACGCCCTGGGCCTGCCCGCGATCTGGAACACCCAGTTCTACGGCTCGATCCTGTCGGACCCGGCCTTCTGGCGCTATCTAGGCAATTCGCTGGTGATCTCGATCGGGTCGGTGGTGCTGACGCTGATCACCGGGGCGGCGGCGGCCTATGTCTTCGCGCAGATCAGGTTCTTCGGCTCGCGGATGCTGTTCTCCTATGTGCTGCTGGGGCTGATGTTCCCCTTCGCGACGGCGATCCTGCCCCTGTTCATCAAGGTCCGCGACATGGGCCTTCTGGACACCTGGTGGGCCGTGATCCTGCCGCAGACCGCCTTCAGCCTGTCGCTGGCGATCCTGCTGTTCCGCACCTTCTTCGCCCAGCTGCCCAGAGAGCTGTTCGAGGCCGCCTATATCGACGGCTGCGGCTATGTGCGCTTCTTCTGGCGCTTCACCCTGCCGCTGTCGGCGCCGATCCTGGCGACGGTGGGCACCTTCGTCTTCGTGCAGAGCTGGAACAACTTCCTGCTGCCGCTGGTCGTGCTGAACTCGCGCGAGGTGTTCACCTGGCCCCTGGGGATGATGCAGTTCCGGGGCGAATACGTGACCCAGTGGAACCTGACGCTGGCCTTCGTGACCCTGACGATCCTGCCCGCGATCGTCTTCTTCCTCGCCGCACAGAAATACATCGTCGCCGGCCTGACCGGTGGCGCCGTCAAAGGATGACGACATGAGCCTGATCCAGAACCCGATCCTTCCCGGTTTCAATCCCGACCCCTCGATCGTCCGGGTGGGCGACGACTATTACATCGCGACCTCGACCTTCGAATGGTATCCGGGCGTGCAGATCCACCATTCCCGCGACCTGCGGCACTGGCAGCTGATCAAACGGCCGCTGGACCGGGCGGCGCAGCTGGACCTGCGCGGCGATCCCGACAGCGGCGGGGTCTGGGCGCCCTGCCTGACCCATGCGGACGGGCTGTTCTGGCTGATCTATACCGACGTGAAGCGCCGCGACGGCGCGTGGAAGGACAGCCACAACTATCTGGTCACCGCCCCCGCCATCGAGGGGCCGTGGTCGGACCCGGTCTATCTGAACTCGTCGGGCTTCGATCCCTCGCTGTTTCACGATCAGGATGGCCGCAAGTGGCTGCTGAACATGATCTGGGATCACAACAAGACCGGCGGCGACCGCTTCGGCGGCATCGTCATGCAGGAATACTCGGTCGAGGATCACGCGCTGATCGGTCCGGTCCGCAACATCTATCGCGGCACCGACCTGAAGCTGACCGAGGGGCCGCATCTTTATCTGCGCGACGGCTGGTACTATCTGCTGACCGCCGAGGGCGGCACCGGCTATGACCACGCCGTCACCATGGCCCGGTCGCGGGACCTGTTCGGACCCTACGAGACCGACCCCGCCAAGCACATCCTGACCGCGCGCGGCACGGACGGGCTGTTGCAGCGCACCGGCCATGCCGACATCGTCGAGACGCAGGATGGTCAGCACTACATGGTGCATCTGTGCTCGCGCCCGCTGGACGAGACGCGCGCCCTGCCGGCGGGCGCCGGCGGCATCCATGCCGATGACGTCCGCCGCTCGCCTCTGGGCCGCGAGACCGCGATCCAGAAGCTGATCTGGGAGCCGGGCGAGTTCCCCCGTCTGTCCCATGGCGGGAATGCGCCCGCCGACAGCGTGCCCGCCCCGGGCCTGCCCGACCATCCCTTCGACCCCGTTCCCGAGCTGGTCACGTTCTCGCCCGAAGGGCTGCCCATCGACCTGCAATGGCTGCGGACCCCGTATCCCGAGCGCCTGTTCTCGCTGACCGAGCGTCCGGGCGCGCTGCGGCTCTACGGGCGGGAATCGCCGGGCTCGCAGTTCGACCATGCGCTGGTCGCGCGCCGCCAGCAGCATCTGGCCTTCACCGCCGAGGCCGAGCTGGACATGACCCCCGGCGATTACCAGCATTTCGCGGGGCTGATCGCTTGGTACGGTCGGTTCAAGTTCCACTATCTGGCCGTCACCGCGAATGACGATGGCGCGCGGGTGCTGACCGTCTACAGCTGCGCCGCCGACTGGCCGGATGCGCGCGTCAGCTATCCCGTCGACCAGATCCCACTGCCCGCCACCGGCACGATCCGGCTTGGCTGCGACGTGGACGGCGCGGTGCTGCGGTTCCGCTATGCAACGGATGGCGACTGGTCCGACCTCGGCATCGCGCTGGACCAGTCCGCGATCTCGGACGAGGCCGGGAACGGGCCGGGCAGCAACTTCACCGGCGCCTTCGTGGGGGTCTGCGCGCATGACACCTCGGGGCGCGGGCGGCCCGCCGATGTCCTGAACTTCCGCTATGCGGGGCGCGATCATGGCTGAGGTGACGCTGCACAACATCTCCAAGTCCTTCGGGGGCCTGACGGTCCTGCCCGACCTGAACCTGACGGTTCCGGATGGGTCCTTCACCGTGCTGGTCGGCCCCTCGGGCTGCGGCAAGTCCACGCTGCTGCGCATCATCTCGGGGCTGGAAATGCCTTCGGGCGGGTCGGTGCGGATCGGCGGGACGGACGTCACCTTCGAGGAACCGTCCAAGCGCGGCATCTCGATGGTGTTCCAGTCCTATGCGCTCTACCCACACATGACCGTCGCGCAGAACATCGATTTCGGGCTGCGGCTGGCAAAGGTGCCCGCCGCCGAACGCAAGGCCCGCGTGACCGAGGCCGCCCGCATCCTGGCGCTGGAGGATTACCTGGACCGCAAGCCCAGCCAGCTGTCGGGCGGGCAGCGCCAGCGCGTGGCCATTGGCCGGTCCATCGTGCGCCAGCCTCAGGTGTTCCTCTTCGACGAGCCGCTGTCCAACCTGGACGCCGCCCTGCGCACCCAGATGCGGGTCGAGCTGGCGCAGCTGCACCAGTCGCTGGACGCAACGATGATCTACGTGACCCACGACCAGGTCGAGGCGATGACGCTGGCCGACCAGATCGTCGTGATGAAGGCCGGCCGGATCGAGCAGGTGGGCGCGCCGATGGATGTCTATGACCGCCCGCAGACGGCCTTCGTGGCGGGCTTCATCGGCTCGCCGCGCATGAACCTGCTGCCCGGCACGGCGATCGGGCGGGCGGACGTGGCGCAGGTGGGCATCCGCCCCGAACATATCGGCGTCTCGTCCTCGGTCGGCACCTGGGCCGCCAGGGCGCAGGTGGTCGAGACCCTGGGCGCCGACACGGTGGTCTATGCCAAGGTCGATCAGGTGGGCGACGTCACCGTGCGCCTGCCCGGCAACCAGCGCCTGAAGGCGGGCGAGACGCTGTTCCTGACGCCCGAACCCCAGAACCTGCACCTGTTCGACGATGCGGGCCTGCGCATGGAGGACCCCTCATGACCCCCCTTGGACTTGGCATCATCGGCTGCGGCGTGATCAGCGACATCTATCTGAAGAACGCCGCCCTCTTTCCGCAGCTTGCCCTGCGCGCCGTGGCCGACCTGCGCCCCGAGGCGGCCGAGGCCAAGGCGCAGGCGCATGGCGTCGACGCCCTGACGCCCGAGGCGCTGCTGGCGCGGGGCGATATCGATCTGGTCCTGAACCTGACCGTTCCTGCCGCGCATCTGCAGGTCGGGCTGGCCGCGCTGCAGGCCGGAAAGCACGTCTATTCCGAAAAGCCGCTGGCCGTCAGCCTGGCCGATGGCCGGAGGCTGGCCGACATGGCGGCCGAACGGGGCCTGCGCTTGGGCTGCGCGCCCGACACCTTCCTTGGCGGATCGCATCAGACGGTCCGGGCGCTGGTCGATGCGGGCCGCATCGGCCGGCCCGTCGCGGGCACCGCCACGCTGATGCTGGCCGGGCACGAGCGCTGGCATCCGAACCCCGATTTCTACTATCAGGGACCGGGCGCGGGGCCGCTGTTCGACATGGGGCCCTATTACATCACCGCGATGGTGAACCTGCTGGGGCCGGTGGTCCGCGTCAGCGCGCTGGCCGCGCGCAGCCATGACCGCCGGACCATCGCCACCGGCCCCCGCGCCGGGCAGTCAGTCGGCGTCGATGCGCAGACCCATGTGGCGGGGGTGATGCAGTTCGACAGCGGCGCGCTGGTCCAGATCGTCAGCAGCTTCGACGTGCAGGCCCACGGACATGCGCCGCTGGAGCTGTACGGCACCGACGGCTCGATGCGGATCCCCGACCCCAACCGCTTCGACGGCACGGTCGCGCTGTGGGACGGGGGCTGGCAGCCGCAGCCTGTCACCCATTCCCATGGCGATGCCAATTATCGCGGGCTGGGGCTGGCCGACATGGCCGAGGCGATCCTGCAGGACCGAGCCCATCGCTCCAGCGGCGATCTGGCGCTGCATGTGCTGGATGTGATCGCCTCCCTGCTGGCCTCGGCCGAGACGGGGCAGGCCGTCGCCCTGACCACCCGCTGCGCGCGCCCCGAGGCGCGGGCGCCCCTTCCCATCCCGACCCCTGCACCGGAGACCGCATGACCCCGAAATCCGCACTCATCTTCTGGGGAGGATGGGAGGGCCACGAGCCCGAGGCCTGCTCCCTGATCGTCGAACGGATGCTGGCCGACGAGGGGTTCGCGGTCCGCCGCGAACCCGGCACCGAGGTGCTGGCCGAGGCCGATCTGGGCGCGTTCGACCTGATCGTGCCGCTGATCACGCAGGCGCAGGTCGCGCCTGGCGCCCTGCAGAACCTGATCGCCGCCGTCGAGGCCGGGACCGGGCTGGGGGGCTTTCACGGCGGCATGGGCGATGCCTTCCGCAACGAGCCGGCTTATCAGTTCATGACCGGCGGCCAATGGGTCGCCCATCCCGGCAACATCATCGACTATCGCGTCCAGGTCACCCGGCCCGACGACCCGGTGATGGCCGGGATCGGGGATTTCGACTATCGCTCGGAACAGTATTTCCTGCATGTCGACCCTAGCATCGAAGTGCTGGCCACCACCACCTTCGACGGCACCCACGCCCCCTGGACGCGCGGCACGGTGATGCCCGTGGTGTGGAAGCACCGCTATGGCGCGGCGCGCGTCTTCTACTCCGCCCTCGGCCATGT
Organism: Paracoccus gahaiensis; assembly: GCF_005048225.1. Classification (GTDB taxonomy): domain Bacteria; phylum Pseudomonadota; class Alphaproteobacteria; order Rhodobacterales; family Rhodobacteraceae; genus Paracoccus; species Paracoccus gahaiensis. The sequence goes on along the minus strand of NZ_SUNI01000013.1, from coordinate 46,673 downwards.
CGCGGCCGAGTTCGACCACCCCCAGATGCGGCAGATCCTGCGCCGCGGACTGGTCTGGGCCGCGCGCTGACGCCGCCCGACCCGACCCCTGACATCGAGGACCCCCATGACCGGCTATTTCCACGACATCGCCCCCATCCGTTTCGAGGGCCCCGACAGCTCCAACGAATTCGCCTATCGCCATTACGACCCCGACGAGGTCGTCCTGGGCAAGCGGATGGAGGATCACCTGCGCCTGGCCGTCGCCTATTGGCACAGCCTGGCCTATGAGGGCGCCGACCCCTTCGGCGGGCGCACCTTCGACCGCCCCTGGTACGGCGACACGATGGCGGATGCGCGCCGCAAGGCCGATGCCGCCTTCGACATGTTTGCCATCCTGGGCCAGCCCTATTTCTGCTTCCACGATGCCGATGTGCGCCCCGAAGGGGCCAGCTTCGCCGAAAGCCGCCGCAATCTGGACGAGATCTGCGATGTCTTCGCGGCCAAGATGGAACAGACCGGGACGAAGCTGCTCTGGGGCACCGCCAACATGTTCAGCCACCGCCGCTGGATGGCCGGGGCCGCGACCAATCCCGACCCCGAGGTCTTTGCCTATGCCGCCGCCTGCGTGAAGGCCTGCATGGATGTCACCCACCGCCTGAATGGCGAGAATTATGTGCTGTGGGGCGGCCGCGAGGGCTATGAGACGCTGCTGAACACCGATCTGACCCGCGAGGCGGACCAGGCCGGGCGGTTCCTGTCCAAGGTCGTCGAGTACAAGCACAAGATCGGCTTCAAGGGCACGATCCTGATCGAACCCAAGCCGCAGGAACCGGCCAAGCACCAGTATGATTTCGACGTGGCCACGGTCTATGGCTTTCTCAAGCGCTTCGGGCTGGAAAACGAGGTCAAGCTGAACATCGAGCAGGGCCATGCGATCCTGGCCGGCCATTCCTTCGAGCATGAACTGGCACTCGCGGCCTCGCTGGACATGCTGGGCTCGATCGACATGAACCGCAACGATTACCAGTCGGGCTGGGACACCGACCAGTTCCCCAACAACACCCCCGAGATCGCGCTGGCCTATTACGAGGTGCTGCGCGCGGGCGGCTTCACCACCGGCGGCACGAATTACGACAGCCGCGTCCGGCGGCAGTCGCTGGACCCCGAGGATCTGATCCTGTCGCATGTCGGCGCCATCGATGTCTGCGCGCGGGGCCTGAAGGCCGCCGCCGCGATGCTGGAGGATGGCGGCTTGGAGAAGGCGCGGCAGGACCGCTATGCGGGATGGGACAAGCCCGAGGGGCAGGCGCTTCTGGACCAGCCGCTGGACGAGATCGCCGCAGCGGTCGAGGCGCAAGGGATCGACCCGCAGCCCCGCTCAGGTCGGCAGGAGCGGCTGGAGAACTGGGTCAACCGCTTCGTCTGAGGGATCAGGCGCCGTCCGCCGCGATCTTGCGTGGCGGGCGGCGCAGGACGATCAGCCCCGATCCCACGATCAGCGCCGCGCCCAGGGCCATGCCGGGCGCGGGCACGTCGCCGAAGACGGTGAAGCCGAACAGCACGCCCCAAACCAGCAGCGAATATTGCAGCGGCGCCACGACCGAGGCATCGGCCCGCTTCAGCGCACGGGTGACCAGCATATGCGCCAGCGTCGCCACCACGCCCAGCAGGAACAGCAGCGCCAGATCGCCGCCCGAGCGGACCGGCGTCCAGTCGAAAGGCGCCAACACCAGCCCCGCGATCGCCGCCGCCCCCAGCTGGAACAGCACCAGATCGCGGTCGGGCGTCTCGCGCAGGGACCGGCCCAGGACCATGATCCCCGCGAAGGCCATCGTGCCCAGCAGCGCGAAGACCACCCCCGGCCCCGAGATCTGCAGCGACGGCGCCAGCAGGATCAGCACGCCCGCGAAACCCACGGCCACCGCGCCCCAGGTCCGCGCGCCGACCCGCTCGCCCAGCAGGAAGGGAGAGATCGCGACCACATAGATCGGCGCGGCCATCCAGAAAGCCATCACATCGGCCAGCGGCATGTAGAAGACGGCAAGGTAGAAACAGAAGACCTCGGCGGTGGCGCAGACCGCGCGCAGCGCCTGCAGGCGGGGGCGGGGGGCCGACCGGATCCGCGCCATGACCTGCCCGCCGCGCATCAGGAAGGGCGCCATCATCACCAGCGCGGCCAGCGAGCGCAGCAGGATGACCTGCGCCACGCCGTAATCGGCGACCAGCCATTTGCCGATGGCATCATTGGCCGCAAAGGCCGCCATGCCCATCAGCATCAGCAGCGCCCCGGCCTTGTTGCCGGACATGCCTGAAAACATTTTCCAAAAGATCCTTGGAGGGACCGGGGCGCCCGGAGTTTCACCGAGCGCCCGTGCGTCGTCTCGCTGTCAGCGGCCGGTCACTCGGCGGCGCGCAGCTCGGCCAGCGTGGCCTGCACCTCGTCGACCACGTCGGCGCCGATGGCGGCCTTGTGGGTCTCATAGACGACCTGCGACTTTTCCAGCATCTCTTCTTGGTTCTCGGGTGTGATGGTGTTGAACGCCAGCCCGGCCTCTTCCATCTTGGCCAGCGATTCCAGGTTCAGCGCCTGGATCGCCTCGCGCTCCACGTCGCGGCCGACGATGGCGCAGTCGCGCAGGGCCTGCTGTTCCTCGGGCGAATAGCTGTTCAGGATCGCCTTGGAGAACAGGAACAGGAAGGGCGTATAGGCGTGCTTGGTCTCGCTGATATATTCCTGCACCTCGTAGAAGCGTGAGGTGTCGATGGTGACGTAGGGGTTCTCCTGCGCGTCGATGGCCTTCGTCTCCAGCGCCGAGAACACCTCGCCGAAGGACATCGGCGTGGCATTGGCCCCGAAGTTCGAGAAGGTGTCCAGGAAGATGTTGTTCTGCATGACGCGAACCTTCATCCCCTCGAAATCCTCCCAGGTCTCGATGGGCCGCTGCGAGTTCGACATGTTGCGAAAGCCGTTCTCCCAATAGGCCAGGTTGACCAGCCCGACCGCGTCCAGCTGTTCGTTCAGGCTGTCGCCGAAGGGACCGTCCATGACCGCATAGGCCTCTTCCGGCGTGCGGAACAGGAAGGGCAGGTCGAAGACGCCAAGCGCCGGCACCATCCCCACCAGCGGCGAGGAGGAGGTGACGACCGCCTCCTGCAGCCCCGAGCGCACCGCCTGCGTGGCCTGCAGGTCGCCGCCAAGCGCGCCGCCCCAGAAGCCCTGCATCTGCATCATGCCGCCGGTCTGCTCGTCCAGGCATTCCTGCATCGCCGCCATGCCGGTGGCGACGGGGTGATCCTCGTTGATGCCGTTCGAGACGCGGAACGTGCGCTCGGTGAACTCGGCCAGTGCGGGGCTGGCGGTGGCGAGGGCGGTGGTCAGGCACAAGGCGCCCTTCAGTATGGAACGTGTCATGGTTTCCTCCCTGGAAATGTGACTTAGTAGAACCAGCGGGCCGGGACGATCACGATGCTGGGGAATGCCACCAGCAGCAGGATCACCAGGATCTGTGCGATCAGGAACGGCCAGACGCCCCGGATCACCTTGCCAAGCGGCACCCGGCCCACGCCGCTGACCACGTTCAGCACCACGCCCACCGGCGGCGTCAGCAGCCCGATGCAGCAGTTCATGATGAACATGACCCCGAAATAGACCGGGTCGATCCCCGCCTTGATGACGATGGGCATCAGCACCGGCGTCAGGATCAGGATCGTGGGCGTCAGGTCCAGCGCCGTGCCGACCACCAGGATCAGCAACATGATGACCAGCATCAAAAGCTTGGGATTCTCGATCAAGGGCGCGATATAGCCCGCGATCTCGTTGGGGATGTTGGCCGCCGTGATCAGCCAGGCCGAGACCAGCGCGGCGCAGACCAGGAACATGATCGCCGCCGTGGTCCGCCCGGCCGAGATCATCACCCGCGGCAGGTCCGAGATCTTCAGTTCGCGATAGACGACCATGCCCACGAACAGCGCATAGAAGGCGGCGATGACGGCGGCCTCGGTGGGGGTGACGACGCCCATCTTGATGCCGCCCAAGATGATGACCGGCATGCCAAGCGCCCAGATCGCGCGGCCAGAGGCGCGGCCCCGCTCGGCCCATCCGGTGCGGGGCAGCGTCTCGACATCGTCGTTCCGGGCCACGATCAGCCAGGTGACGACCAGCGCGACGCCCATCAGCAGACCCGGCACGATGCCCGCCATGAACAGCTGGCTGATCGACACGTTGGCGGCGACGCCGAAGATGATGAAGGCCATCGAGGGCGGGATCACCGGCGCGATCACGCCCCCCGCCGCGATCAGCCCGGCCGAACGGGGCACGTTGTAGCCCGCCTTGGCCATCATCGGGATCAGGATCGCCGCCAGCGCCGCCGTGTCGGCGGCCGCCGAGCCCGAGATCGAGGCCATGATGACGGCGGCGATGATCGCCACCAGCCCCAGCCCGCCCCGGATATGGCCCACGCAGGTGATCGCGAATTCGATGATGCGCTTGGACAGCCCGCCCGCGTTCATCAGCTCGCCGGCCAGGATGAAGAAGGGGATCGCCAGCAGCGTGAAGGTATCCGCCCCGATCAGCATGTTCTGGGCGATGATCTGGGTGTTGAACATGCCCATGAAGGACATCAGGATCACGCCGCAGAAGATCAGCGCGAAGGCCACCGGCACGCCAAGCGACATGGCCCCGATCAGCGAAACGATGAAGACCAGCAGGGTCATTCCGCGCGCTCCCCTGCCTTGACCCGCCCGGTGCCCTCAGAGGGGGGGCTGTCATAGAGGTCGTCCATCTCGCCGCCAAAGCCCTTGATCTCGGCCTCGGTGATGCGGCCCGTGACCAGGCGGAAAAGGCGCTCCAGCGTGATCAGGACGATGCCCGCGCCGGTGAACAGCCCGATCCCATAGACCCAGGCCATCGACAGGCCCGAGACGGGCGCGCTCATCGAGGCGTTGATCGGCAGCTGCTTCCAGGTGCCATGCGTCAGCACCCCCGCGCAGCCCAGGATGACCAGGTCCGAGATGCCCATCAGCACGCGGCGCCCGCGCGGGCCGAACTGCGCCACCACCGTTTCCATCCCCATGTGCTGGCGGTGGTGATAGACGACGACCGCGCCGATGAAGGTCAACCAGACGAAGGCAAAGCGCGACAGCTCGTCCGACAAAGGCAGGCCCGAATTCATCGTATAGCGCAGGACCACGTTGACGAAGACCATCAGCGCCATCGCCCCCAGCAGCAGCGCCAGGAGGATGTCGAGAAAGCCGAAGAACAGGCGCGAGAACCGCGACATCTCAGATCCTCTCGCCAAGGCCGCGCGCGACCAGATTGCGCATCAGGGCCACGGTGCCAAAGGTCCATTCCGGGCAGCGGTCGGTGCGCTCGACCCAGTTCACCAGCCGGCCAAGCTGCGGCGAGGCGATCTCGACCCGGTCGCCGGTCTCGTGGGTGAAGCCCTGTCCCGCGCCGCGCCGGTCCTTGACGGGCGCGAACATGGTCCCCAGGAACAGAACCGCCCCGTCGGGATACTGGTGCGAGCGGTTCAGAAGCTGCCCGGCCAGATCGGCAGGGCTGCGGCTGATCGCGGCCATCGGGCTGTCGCCGGTCATCTCGAAGCCGTCCGCTCCCTCGACCCGCAGCGACACCGTTGCGCGGTCCAGATGGCTTTGGGTGAAATGGTCGTCGAACAGCCGGATGAACGGCCCGAGCGCACAGGAGGCGTTGTTGTCCTTGGCCTTGCCCAGAAGCAGGGCGGACCGCCCCTCGACATCGCGCAGGTTCACGTCATTGCCAAGCGTCGCGCCCAGGATGGTGCCGTCCGAGCGGATGACCAGCACGACCTCGGGCTCGGGGTTGTTCCATTCGGACATGGGGTGGATGCCGACCAGATCGCCGCCGCCCATCGACGACATGGGCTGCGCCTTGGTGAAGATCTCGGCATCCGGGCCGATGCCCACCTCCAGATATTGCGACCACAGGTCCATCTGCTGCAGCAGCGCCTTGACCTCGGCAGACTTGTCGGACCCGGCCTGCACGCCGCGCAGGCTGTCGCCGATCACCGGGGCCAGCCGGGCGCGCACCTCGGCGGCGCGTCCGCTGTCGCCGCGCGCCTGCTCCTCGATCACCCGTTCCAGCATGCTGTCGGCAAAGGTGACGCCGGCGGCCTTGATGGCCTGCAGATCGACGGGGGCCAACAGGCGCCCGGCGCTGCCGTCCAGAAACCCGTCAAGCGGCCCCAGATCGGGCAGATCGCCCGCCAGCGCGTCCTTCAGATCGTCCCGTTCCAGCAGGCCCGACATGGTGGCCGAGATGCCGCTCAGGTCATGGACCCGGCCGCGCCGCAGCAGGACGGGGCAGGGCCCGCCCTGCCGCCCGGACCAGACGCGGCCCAGAAGGGTCGCGCGGTCGGCGTCGTCGGGCAGGACCGCATCGGCGGTCAAGGCGTGCTGCAACGTCAAGTCATCCCCCCTGATATCCCGGCATCCTCCAATGCCGCGCCGCCCGACTTTGTCAGACAACAAGATGACTTGACCCTAAGGGGCGCCGAGGCGGGCTGTCCACCTGTTTGTTGCGAAGGGCCGAACAAACCGGTTCAGGAATAGAATTCCAGCCGCAGCGCGATGCGCGCGGCCGAGCCCGCCATATGCGCGCGCATGGCGCCGCGCGCCCGGGTCGGATCGCGGGCGGCGATGGCCTCGCGCAGGGCGACATGCTCGTCATTCACGATGGCCACGATCTCGTCCAGCCGGATGCGCGCGCGCGAGGCGACGATGGTCTGCAGGATGCGGTCCGACACGGCGCCCAGAAACTGCACGAAGTAATCGTTGCCGGTCGCCGCGGCGATGGTGCGGTGAAAGTCCAGATCGGCGAGGATGCCATCCTCGGGGTCCTCGCCGGTGGCGGTCATGCGCAGCAGCGCGGCGTCCATCTGGACCAGATGCTCGGGGCGGTGATAGGTGGCGGCCAGCCCCGCCGCCTCGATCTCCAGCGGGACGCGCAGCTGGAACAGGTCGCGGAAATCATGGCCCTCCATCTGGCCGCCGTCGTCCAGCCGGATATGCCGCGTGGGCCGGTCGATGACGAAGGCGCCGACGCCCTGACGGGTCTCGATCATGCCCTCGTTGCGCAGCTGCGCGATGGCCTCGCGGATGACCGTGCGGCTGACGCCGAAATTCGTGGCCATGGCGTTCTCGGTCGGCAGCCGGTCGCCGGGCTTCAGCTCGCCCTGCTGGATCTGGCGGGCGAACTGGCCGGCGATCCGCGCCGGCAGGTGCTGGGTCCGGCTGATCCGGGTGGGGAAGGGGCTCATCTGCCGGCCCCCGGAAAGCCCGGCGAGAAAGCCCCCCTGTCATGCGCGATCATCTCCGCCTCGGCCACCCCGAACCCTCCCGGATGTTCATGTTGCAGGTCGTCAGACAATCATACTAATCTGACCGCACAGAAATGCCACCCGGATCTGAGGAGGAGACCCGACATGCATATCCTGACCATCGGTGCCGGAGGCATGCTGGGCCGGAAGCTGACCGAACGTCTGGTGCGCGACGGGCTGGCGGGGCAGCCGGTCCACAGCCTGACGCTGGTCGACATCGTGGCCCCGGACGCGCCCGTGGGGTTCGCCAACAAGACCGACTGCGTGGCCGCCGACCTGTCCGCGCCGGGCACCGCCGCGCGGCTGATCGCGCTGCGCCCCGACGTGATCTTTCATTTTGCGGCCATCGTCTCGGGCGAGGCCGAGGCCGATTTCGAAAAGGGCTATCGCATCAACCTGGACGGCACCCGCGACCTGTTCGAGGCGATCCGCATGGCCCATGTGCTGGACGGATATTGCCCGCGCGTGGTCTTCGCCTCCAGCATCGCGGTGGTGGGGGCGCCCTTGCCCTATCCGATCCCCGACGAGTTCCACAGCACGCCCCTGACCAGCTATGGCACGCAGAAGGCGATCAGCGAATTGCTGCTGGCCGATTACAGCCGCCACGGCTTCTTCGACGGCATCGGCATCCGGCTGCCCACGATCTGCATCCGCCCCGGCCTGCCCAACAAGGCGGCCTCGGGCTTCTTCTCCAACATCCTGCGCGAACCGCTGGTGGGCAAGCCCGCCGTGCTGCCGGTCCCCGACACGATCCGGCACTGGCACACCTCGCCCCGGTCCGCCGTGGGCTTCATGATCCATGCGGCGACCATGGACCTGTCGGTTCTGGGGGCGCGGCGCAGCCTGTCCATGCCGGGCCTGTCCGCCACCGTGGGCGATCAGATCGAGGCGTTGCGCCGCGTGGCGGGCGATGAGGCCGTGGCCCTGATCCGGCGCGAGCCCGACGCGGCCATCACCGCCATGTGCGAGGGCTGGGCGCCCGGCTTCACCGCCACCCGCGCCCGCGAGCTGGGCTTCACCGCCGAGGACAGCTTCGACGACATCATCCGCGCCCATATCGAGGATGAGCTGGAGGGCGCGCTATGACCCAGATCGCCTTTCTGGGCACCGGCCTGATGGGCGCGCCGATGGTGCGGCGCCTGCTGGCCGCAAACCATGCCGTGACCGTCTGGAACCGCGCAGCCGAGAAGGCACAGGCGCTGGCGGCGGACGGGGCCACGGTCGCCACCGACCCCGCAGCGGCGGTGGCGGGGGCCGAGGTCGTCTTCACCATGCTGTCGGACGGGCCTGCGGTGGCGGCGGTGCTGTTCGATCTGGGCACGACGGCGGCGATGGCGCCGGGGGCCGTCGTCATCGACACCTCGTCCATCGCGCCGCATCTGGCGCGCGATCACGCGCAGCGGCTGGCGGCGATGGGGATCGACCATGTCGACTGCCCCGTCTCGGGCGGGGTGGCGGGGGCCCAGGCCGGATCGCTGGCGCTGATGGCCGGGGGCGCGGCGGCGGTCATCGACCGCATCGCGCCGCTGATGGCGCCCCTTGGGCGGCTGACCCATGTCGGGCCCTCGGGCGCGGGGCAGGTCTGCAAGCTGGCCAACCAGCAGATCGTCGCCGTCACCATCGGGGCCGTGGCCGAGGCCATGATGCTGGTCGAGGCCGGCGGCGCCGACCGCGGGAAATTCCGCGAGGCGATCCGGGGCGGGTTCGCCGAAAGCCGCATCCTGGAGTTGCATGGCGGGCGCATGGTCAACCGCGATTTCGCGCCCGGCGGGCTGTCGCGTCTGCAGCTGAAGGATCTGGACACGGTCGCCGAACTGGCCACGGCCACCGGGCTGACGCTGCCCCTGACCGAGGGCGTGCGCGCCCTGTTCACCGATTTCGTCGCCGCGGGCCATGGCGAGGCCGATCACAGCGGGCTGCTGCTGCAGCTGGAGGCCATGAACCCCACAGCCCCCCGAAAGGACCAGCCATGACCGACACGCCCCGCCGCCTGCGCTCGCAGGACTGGTTCGACAATCCCGACCATGCCGACATGACCGCGCTCTATCTTGAACGCTTCATGAATTACGGCACCACGCCCGAGGAATTGCGCTCGGGCAAGCCGATCATCGGCATCGCGCAATCGGGCAGCGACCTGAACCCCTGCAACAGGCACCATCTGGACCTTGCCAAGCGGGTGCGCGACGGCATCCGCGACGCGGGCGGCATTCCCATCGAGTTTCCCAGCCATCCCCTGTTCGAGAACTGCAAGCGCCCCACGGCGGCGCTGGACCGCAACCTGGCCTATCTGGGGCTGGTCGAGCTGCTTTATGGCTATCCCTTCGACGGGGTGGTGCTGACGACGGGCTGCGACAAGACCACGCCCTCGGCCATCATGGCGGCGGCGACGGTCGATCTGCCCGCCATCGTGCTGTCGGGCGGCCCGATGCTGGACGGGTGGCACGAGGGCAAGCTGGTCGGATCCGGCACCGTCATCTGGCAGTCGCGCCGCAGGCTGGCGGCCGGAGAGATCACCCGCGACGAGTTCCTGCAGACCGCCTTGGACAGCGCGCCCTCGATCGGCCATTGCAACACGATGGGCACGGCCTCGACCATGAACGCCATCGCCGAGGCCCTGGGCATGTCGCTGACCGGCTGCGCGGCGATCCCGGCCGCCTATCGCGAGCGCGGCCAGATCGCCTATCGCACCGGGCTGCGCGCAGTCGAGCTGGTGCGCCAGGACATCCGCCCGTCCCAGATCCTGACGCGGGCGGCCTTCCTGAACGCGATCCGGCTGAACTCGGCCATCGGCGGGTCCACCAACGCGCAGCCGCATCTGATGGCGATGGCGCTGCATGCGGGGGCGGACCTGCATCCCGAGGACTGGCAACGCCACGGATACGACGTGCCGCTCTTGGCCAATGTGCAGCCCTCGGGCGCCTATCTGGGCGAGCGCTTCCACCGCGCGGGCGGCGTGCCCGCCGTGATGTGGGAATTGCTGCAGGCCGGGATGCTGGACGGCGATTGCCCGACCGTGACCGGCAAGACCATGGCCGAGAACCTCTCGGGCCGCGAAAGCACCGACCGCGAGGTCATCAGGCCCTTCGGCGCCCCGATGATGGACCGCGCGGGCTTTCTGGTGCTGCGCGGCAACCTGTTCGATTTCGCGATCATGAAGACCAGCGCGATCTCCGAGGATTTCCGCACCCGCTACCTGTCCGAACCGGGGCGCGAGAACATCTTCGAGGGCACCGCCTTCGTCTTCGACGGATCCGCCGATTACCACGCGCGGATCAACGATCCCGCGCTGGAGATCGACGCGGACTCGATCCTGGTGATCCGGGGCGCCGGGCCGCTCGGCTGGCCGGGGGCGGCCGAGGTGGTGAACATGCAGCCGCCCGACCGGCTGATCCGCGCGGGCATCCGCAGCCTGCCCACCATCGGCGACGGGCGGCAATCGGGCACCGCCGACAGCCCGTCCATCCTGAACGCCTCGCCGGAAAGCGCGGCGGGCGGGGGGCTGGCCTGGCTGAGGACGGGCGACCGCATCCGCATCGACCTGAACCAGGGCCGCTGCGACATGCTGGTGGACGAGGCGCAGATCGCCGCGCGGAAAGCCGAGGGCATCCCCGCCGTGCCCGCCTCGGCCACGCCTTGGCAGAAGATCTATCGCGAGACGGTCACGCAGCTGGATCGCGGCGCGACCATCGAGGGGGCGGACGCGTTCTCGCGCATCTCGGAGAGCCTGCCGCGCCACAACCACTGAAGGGCGGGGCAGGGACCATCGCCCCGCATCAGCGCGGTGACAGCACCAGACTGTCCGCTCCGTCGATGACATGGGCGACCTCGGCAAGGGTCGCCTCGCCCTGTGCCGCGCCAAGGGGATCGGCGGCCAGCAGGGGGCCGAAGTCAAGTCCCGTCTCGGCGGCGATCCGGGCGATGGGCAGCTGATAGGTCCGATAGCTGCCATAGACGAAGGCGCTTTCGACCAGCGGGCGGATCATCCGCCCCTGCGACAGCACATAGCCGGTCGCCGACAGCCGCCCCGTCCCGGCATGGACCATGACGGCGATCTTCCAGAACTCCTCGGGGATCGGCACGTCCTCGGCGCCGGGCTGCGTCCTCAGGCGGCGGTCGGTGTCGCGAAAGACCGGGCCGGTCAGGACCGAGACGCGGAAGCCGCGCGTCTCGGCGGCGTCGAGGATGTAATCCTCCAGCCCCAGCCAGTCCTTCTGGTTCAGATCCTCGTGCTGTGGCGCGCTGTTGGTGTAATGAAAGGTGTCACCCTCGGCCTCCGCGGCCTCCGGCCCCCAACCGGGGTCGCGCCTGCGCACCAGATGGCCGCGATCCAGCGCGTTGCGCAGATACAGCTCGTTCCCGATCTGATGGGCCGGGTCCAGCCGCCCGTCCAGCCGCCAGCTGCCCCGGCGCTTCAGCCGCCGCGCCTGCGCGCCGTCGATGTTCACCGCCGTCAGCAGGGCCAGGCGCCGGGTGGCGGACTGGATGACCGAGAAATTGCGATAGCGCAGCACCCCGTCCGCCGCGTCGCTCACCGGCGCGGCCTGCCACGGGCCCAGACCCGGCAGCGGCACCGACAGATCGCCCGGCCCCAGGAACTCGGGATCGAAGCCGTTGCGCCCGGCAAACCCCGCGCTTGCAGACACGGGCGCCTCGGGGGCGGGCAGGGCGGTGCCCGGCATCCGGGTCAGCACGGCCCGGCGCGCGGCCTCGATCACATCGGCGGTGACGGCATGGTTGGCATCCATGAAGCGGCCCGCGAAATGCAGCCCCAGCACGCGCCCATCCTCCAGCGCGACGACCGGAGAGCCGGAATTGCCGCCCAGGGACGAATAATCCGCCATCAGCACCGGCGCGTCGCGGCTGTAATCGGACACGAAGCCCGGGGCCAGCCGCTTGACTCCGTAGCGGCCGCGAAACAGCGCGTCCATCAGGTCGGGGTCGTTGCGGCTGCCATCTTCGGCCGGATAGCCGATCACCGCGACGGCGGGCCGGCGGTCGTCCAGCGGGGGCACGCCCAGAAGCTGCAAGGGCAGGGCGCCGTCGCGGGGCGCCACGCGCAGCAGCGCGAAATCGGGCTCGTCGTCGCGGGCAAGATACAGAACCTGCGTCACCTCGGCCTGCAAGCGAGAGTCGGTCCCGGAAAAGCCGTGATACTCCATCCGTGCCTCCATCGGGCTGCCGAAACGGCCCGGGCGCATCCGGTTGCCGCTCCGCGAGCGCTCGGCGCAGACCAGCGCGACATGGCGGTTGGTGACGGCCAGCGTGTCGTCGATCAGGAAGCCGGTGCCGGCATAGGGCAGGCTGGGATGGTGCAGCAGGTCGATCCGCCCGACGCCCTGCGATGCCGCATGCAGCAGCGCCTCGTTGCCGGTGACCAGCGCCAGCAGACGGGGGTCGGCCTCGACGGCATCGGTCGTGTCGATCCCCGTTGGTGTCACGAAGAAGGCCGGGCGCAGCTGGGCCAGCACGATGGCCTCGGCCCGCCCGTGCCGGCCAAGCGCCTCGGGCACCAGCGCCTGCGCGGCTGCAGATCCCGCCAAGGCGGTTGCCCGGCGATCGGCGGCAAGGATGGCGGCGGCACGGGCCTCGAAATCGGATGTCGTCCGGCGGACCTGGTCGATCTGGCTGCGATACATTCTGCGCGTGTCCCCTGTGCCGGCCGGAAGGATTCCCCGGATGCCCGATCCTTGCGGCCTTGGACCGGCGGCGGCAAGCCCGGCGGCGGGCCCTTCCGGGCAATCGCCCCCATGGTCGGTTGTCGCAAAACAGTCACATGAATCGGGTATGGACGTTACAAAACCGCTGTAAGCCCGCAGTCACCGAACAACTCCACAGGAGACGTCCATGAAAACCCTCGGCCTTACCGCCACCGCGCTGTCCGTGATCGCGCTGTCCGCATCCGGCGCCTTCGCCCAATCGCGCGACCAGATCCGCATCGTCGGCTCGTCGACCGTGTTCCCCTATACCCAGGCCGTGGCCGAAGAATTCTCGAACCAGACCGGCGCGCCCGCTCCGATCGTTGAATCGACCGGCACCGGCGGCGGCATGCAGATCTTCTGCTCGGGCGTGGGCGAGCAGACCCCCGACCTGACCGGCGCCTCGCGCGCCATGACCATGTCGGAGTTCGAGCTGTGCACGCAGAACGGCGTCACCGACATCACCGAGGCGCTGATCGGCTATGACGGTCTGGCCATGGCCGTCGCCCGCAACAGCGAGGCCGATTGGGGCCTGACGCTGGAGCAGGTCTATCTGGCTCTGGCCGCCGAAGTTCCGCAGGACGGCGAACTGGTCGCCAACCCCTACAGCAACTGGTCGGAAATCGACGACTCGCTGCCCGACGTCGCCATCACGGTGCTTGGCCCGCCGCCGACCTCGGGCACCCGCGACGCCTTCGTCGAACTGGCCATGCATGCCGGTTGCGAGGAAAACGAAGCCGCGATGGAGCTGTCCGAAGCTTCGGGCAACGAGGACTGGATCGAAGAGAACTGCTCGCGCATGCGCACCGACGGTCCGTTCATCGAATCCGGCGAGAACGACAACCTGATCGTGCAGCGCCTGAACACCGACCCGAATGCGCTTGGCATCTTTGGCTATTCGTTCCTCTACGAGAACACCGACACGCTGGTCGGCGTGCCGCTGGACGGCGTCGAGATCGAGCTGGCGACCATCGCCTCGGGTGACTATCCGCTGTCGCGCCCGCTGTATTTCTACGTCAAGGACGCGCATCGCGGCGTGATCCCGAACCTGCAGGAATTCGTGGAAGAGTACATGTCGGACAACGCCCTGGGCGATGGCGGCTACCTGTCCGAGCGTGGCCTGGTGACGCTGCCCGAAGACGAGCGTGCCGAACTGCAGGCGCGCGTGACCTCGGGCGAGGGCGACTTCGCCGCCGCCGAGTGATGTGACTGACATCTGGCCCGTCCCGCGCCGCGGGGCGGGCCGTTTATGATCAAGAGGGTGCCATGACAGGTCTGGCCTTTGCACTGCTGCTCAGCGCGTCGCTGGCAGGATACGTGATGAACCGACGGGCGGCCCTTGCGCTGCGCGACGGCGGACAGCGCCTGCATTCGCTTGGCATGTTCCACGGGCTTTACGCCCTGCTGCTGGTGCTGGTGCCGGCCTTCGTCGTCACGGTCCTGTGGATCATGCTGCAGGGCTCGGCCATCAATGCGCTGACCATGTCCGGCCTGCCCGACGGGGTCGTCACCGACGCCGTCAATCCGCAGCTGATCCTGACCGAGATCCAGTCGATCGCCGGAGGCCGCATCTTCGGCGAGCCCGAACCATGGAAGCTTGAGGCCGCCGAGCGCATGAACAGCCTGCACGCCGCGTCCGGCTGGCTGCTGGTTCTGGTGGTCGCCGCCCTGTCGGCAGCCCTTCTCTACACCTCGCGCCGTCAGGTCGCCGCCGATTTCCGCGCCCGCCAGGCGGCCGAGCGGATCGTCATGGGCCTGATGATCACCTGCTCGCTGATCGCGGTCTTCGTGACCATCGGCATCGTCTTCTCGCTGGTCTTCGAATCCGTCCGCTTCTTCCAGATGGTGCCGCTGACCGACTTCCTGTTCGGCACCCGTTGGGAGCCGCAGATCCCGATCCGCGCCGACCAGGTCGCCGCCGAAGGCGCCTTCGGGGTCATCCCGGTCTTTCTGGGAACGCTGGTCATCACCTTCGTGGCGATCTTCATCGCGGTCCCGGTCGGCCTGATGTCGGCGATCTATCTGAACGAATTCGCCAGCCGCAGCTTTCGTGCGGTTGCCAAGCCGATCCTGGAACTGCTGGCCGGCATCCCGACCGTGGTCTACGGCTTCTTCGCGATCCTGACCGTGGCGCCCGCACTGCGGGCCTGGGGCGCGGCCCTGGGCATCCCGGTGGCCCCCAACACCGCGCTGGCCGCGGGCGGGGTCATGGGGATCATGCTGATCCCGTTCATCTCGTCCTTCGCGGACGATGCGCTGTCGGCGGTGCCGCGATCCCTGCGTGACGGCGCCATCGCCCTTGGCGCCACCCGGTCCGAGACGGTGCTGAACGTGCTGTTCCCCGCCGCCATCCCCGGCATCATGGGCGGCGTCCTGCTGGCCGTCAGCCGCGCCATCGGCGAGACGATGATCGTGGTGATGGCCGCCGGCCTGATCGCGACCATGAACATCAACCCGCTGGACAGCGTGACCACCATCACCGTGCAGATCGTGACGCTGCTGATCGGCGACACGGCCTTTGACAGCCCCAAGACGCTGGCGGCCTTTGCCCTGGGTCTGATGCTGTTCATCGTCACCCTGTTCATCAACATCCTCGCGCTGCGCATCGTGCGCAAGTACCGCGAACAGTACGATTGAGGCGCCAGATGACCGATTTTCCGAATGACGGCACCAAATCCGGCGGGCAGCAATGGGCCTCCGAGGCGTTCAAGGGCCGGCTGGCCAAGCGCCACCGCAAGGAGACGGGCCTCAAGCTCCTGGGCCTTGCCGCCCTGTCGCTGGCCTTCCTGATGCTGGGCATCCTGCTGTGGACGCTGATCTCGGGCGGGGCGCAGGCCTTCCGCCAGACCCATGTGACGCTGGACGTGCCGATCTCGGCCGAAATGGTGGATGCGGCCGACCCGGCAGCCGGCAATTATCGCGGCGTGATCGGCGAGGCGATGCAGGCGACCTTCCCCGATGCCGCCCCCGACCAGATGCGCGCCCTGTCGGGCATCCTGTCCAACGCCGCGCAATTCGTGCTGCGCGACCGGGTGGTGGCCGATCCCGAGCTGATCGGCCAGACGGTCGAGATCCGCGTGCCGACCTCGGACACCTATGACCAGCTGAACAAGGGCAATGTCGACGAGGGCAGCGCCGAAGCCACCCGCCGCCTGAGCGACGAGGAGATCCGCGCCTTCCGCCAGCTGGAGGCCGAGGGCCGCATCACCCTGCCGGCGAACTGGGCCCTGCTCACCAATGCCGACAGCCGCTTTCCGGAACTGGCGGGCCTGCGGGGCGCCATCATCGGGTCCTTCTACGCATTGCTCGTCTGCTTCGTGATCTCGTTCCCCCTGGGAATCGGCGCGGCGATCTATCTCGAGGAATTCGCGCCCAAGAACAAGATCAGCGACGTGATCGAGGTGAACATCAACAACCTCGCCGCAGTGCCCTCGGTCGTCTTCGGCCTGCTGGGTCTGGCGGTGTTCCTGAACTGGTTCGGCATGCAGCGCTCGGCACCCTTCGTGGGCGGTCTGGTGCTGGCGCTGATGACCCTGCCCACGATCATCATCGCCACCCGCGCGGCGCTGAAGGCGGTGCCGCCCTCGATCCGCGAGGCGGCGATGGGGGTCGGCGCCTCCAAGCAGCAGGTGGTCTTCGGCCATGTCCTGCCGCTGGCCATGCCCGGCATCCTGACCGGCACGATCATCGGCCTGGCCCAGGCCCTGGGCGAGACCGCGCCGCTGCTGCTGATCGGCATGAACGCCTTCGTCACCGCGGCCCCCGGATCGCCCTTCGACGCCTCGACCGCGCTGCCCACGCAGATCTTCATCTGGGCCGACAGCCCGGAGCGCGGCTTCGTGGCCCGCACCTCGGCGGCGATCCTCGTGCTTCTGGGCTTTCTGGTGCTGATGAACGCCATCGCCATCTTCCTGCGCAACAAGTTCGAGCGTCGCTGGTAATCCGGCCCCTCAGGAGCAACACTCATGTATGACACGACCCGACCGGAGATGAACGTGGATCAGCTGCACACCAAGATCTCGGCCCGCAACGTGCAGGTCTTCTATGGCACGAAACAGGCCATCAAGGATCTGAACGTCGAGATCCAGGACAAGACCGTGACGGCCTTCATCGGCCCCTCGGGCTGCGGGAAATCGACCTTCCTGCGCTGCATCAACCGCATGAACGACACCATCGACAGCGCCCGCGTCGAGGGCGAGATCATGATGGACGGCAGCAACATCTATGATCGCGGCGTCGATCCGGTGCAGCTGCGCGCCAAGGTCGGCATGGTGTTTCAGAAGCCCAACCCCTTCCCCAAGTCGATCTACGACAATGTGGCCTATGGCCCCAAGATCCACGGTCTGGCCCGCAACAAGGCCGAGATGGACGAGATCGTCGAGACCGCCCTGCGCGGCGCCGCCCTGTGGACCGAGGTCAAGGACCGCCTGCAGGAATCGGGCACCGGCCTGTCGGGCGGACAGCAGCAGCGCCTGTGCATCGCCCGCGCCGTGGCCACCGCGCCCGAGGTGCTGCTGATGGACGAGCCCTGCTCGGCGCTGGATCCCATCGCCACCAGCCAGGTCGAGGAGCTGATCGAACAGCTGCGCAGCCAGTTCTCGGTGGTGATCGTGACGCACTCGATGCAGCAGGCCGCCCGGGTCAGCCAGAAGACCGCCTTCTTCCACCTGGGCAACCTGGTCGAATACGGGGACACCGACGACATCTTCACCCGGCCGCAGGACAGCCGGACCGAAGCCTATATCTCGGGCCGGATCGGCTGACGTCACGCCCTGCAGGGTTCTGAAAGGACTTCACGATGAACCGCGACAAGCATATCTCTTCGGCCTTCGACCGCGACCTGGAGACGATCCAGGCGATGGTGGTCAAGATGGGCGGCATGGTCGAGGCCGCGATCACGGACGCCTCCTCTGCCCTCGACACGCGCGACGAGGATCTGGCCGACGACGTGCGCCGTCGGGACAAGGCCATCGACCTGATGGAGGTCCAGATCAACGAGGATGCCGCGCGCCTGATCGCCCTGCGCGCACCCACCGCGACCGACCTGCGCATGGTGCTGGCGGTGATCAAGATCTCGGCCTCGCTGGAGCGGGTCGGCGACTATGCCAAGAACATGGCCAAGCGCACCGAGGTCCTGGCCCAGATGCCGCAGATCGAGGGTGCGGGCATCGCCCTGCGCCGGATGAGCCAGGCCGTGAACAAGATGCTGCAGGACGCGCTGGACAGCTATATCCGCCGCGACGCCGAACTGGCCCATGACGTGCGCCAGCGCGACCTGGAGGTGGACCAGATGTACAACGCGCTGTTCCGCGAGTTCCTGACCCACATGATGGAGGACCCGCGCAACATCACCCCCTGCATGCACCTCCATTTCATCGCCAAGAACGTGGAGCGCATGGGCGACCATGCCACCTCGATCGCCGAGCAGGTCATCTATCTGGTCACCGGAGAGCTGCCGGATGAGGCCCGCCCCAAAAGCAACAGCGTGCCGGTGACCGCCCCTGCCGGAGGGATGTGATCGATGGCGCGTCAGGCTCCCTGCGTTCTGGTCGTCGAGGACGAGGGCGCGCAGCGCGAGGTTCTGCATTACAACCTCGAGGCCGAGGGCTTCGACGTGGTGATGGCCGACAATGGCGAGGATGCGCTGCTGCTGGTGGCCGAGGAACAGCCCGACCTGATCGTGCTGGACTGGATGCTGCCCAAGGTCTCGGGGATCGAGGTCTGCCGTCAGGTCAAGGCCGATCCCTCGACCCGCAACATCCCCATCATCATGCTGTCGGCGCGCAGCGAAGAGGTCGACCGCGTGCGGGGGCTGGAAACCGGGGCCGATGATTACGTCGTCAAACCCTATTCGGTGGTGGAACTGCTGGCCCGGCTGCGCACCCAGCTGCGCCGCACCCGCCCCGCGACGATGGGCGAACGCCTGTCGTTTGCCGACATCATCCTGGACGCCGCCGAGCATCGCGTCTTTCGCGCCGGCCAGACCCTGCATCTGGGCCCGACCGAGTTCCGGCTTCTGTCCACGCTGATGGAAAAGCCGGGCCGCGTCTGGACGCGCGAGCAGTTGCTGGACCGGGTTTGGGGCCGCGACATCTATGTCGACACGCGCACCATCGACGTGCATGTCGGCCGCCTGCGCAAGGCGCTGATGAAGAACGGCGGCGAGGATCCCCTGCGCACCGTCCGCGGCGTGGGATATGCCCTGGGGTGACCCGGACAGGCCTGACCGACGGGGCCGCCTTGCAGAAGGGGCCCCTTTTGCGTTTCGGCGGATGCACCCTGCCATGGCCGACAAGGCCCCGGGCCGCTTGAGAGATTCTTAACTTCCCTTTGCTAGACAGGGCGCCACCGGCCTGACTCATGCAAAGGGATTCGATCGTGACCAACTCGAAGGGTGCATCCTCCGTCCATCTCGAGGAGCGGCTGAAGTTCCTGAAACTGGATGCCGGGGATCAGGGCCGCCTGCGGATGATGGCACCGCGCGTGCAATCCAGCGTCGCCTCTGCCTTGGAAGAATTCTACCAGATCATCGCCCGGATGCCCGACCTCAACCGGCATTTCGGCAGCGAACCCCACCGCCTGAAAGCCCGGTCCAGCCAGCAGCAGCACTGGGCCCGGATCGTCACGGCCGAATTCGGCGACGACTATGCCCTTGCGGTCCGCCGCATCGGCGCCGTCCATGCCCGGATCGGGCTGGAGCCGCGCTGGTATATCGGCGGCTACGGGCTGGTCCTGGACCATATCATCCGCGATCTGGTCACCGATCGCCGGGTCCTGACCGGATCGGCCCGCGGGCATCTGGCGGCGGACCTGTCGGCGGTCATGCGCGCGGCGCTGCTGGACATCGACCTGTCGATCTCGACCTATCTGGAACAGATCGACGGGCGACGGCGCGAGGTCGAGGATGCCCAGCACCGGTCCTTCGACCTGCTCTCGGGCGCCCTAGGGCAGATCGCCGAGGGCGACCTGACGACCCGGCTCGAGGCGACCCTGTCCGAACGCACCCGCTTCAACGAGACGGTGGGCAGCCTGGACGGGCTCATGGGCTCGGTGCGCCGTTCGGCGCAGCTGATCAGCACCGGCACGGGCCGGATCTCGGACGCCTCCAACGACATGGCCCGGCGCACCGAACAGCAGGCCGCCAGCCTGGAACAGACCGCCGCGGCCCTGAACGAGATGACCGCCTCGGTCCGCGAATCGGCCGCGCGCAGCCGTGCCGCCGAAGAGATGGCCGGACATGCACGGCAGGTGGCGACCCAGGGCAGCCGGGTCATGGACCAGACCCGCGCCGCCATGGCCGAGGTCTCGGCCAGTGCCAGCGAGATGGGCCAGATCATCGGCGTCATCAGCGAGATCGCCTTCCAGACCAGCCTGCTGGCCCTGAATGCCGGGGTCGAGGCCGCCCGCGCCGGAGAGGCCGGTCGCGGCTTTGCCGTGGTCGCGGCCGAGGTCCGGGCCCTGGCGCAGCGTTCGGCGGATGCGGTCCGCACCATCCGGCAACTGATCGACCGCAGCGTCGAACAGACGGCCCAAGGCGTCAAGCTGGTGACCGAGACCGACACGACCCTCGCCCGGATCGTCTCGGTCTTTCAGGACATCGAGACGATCGTTACCGAGATGTCCGCAACCGCGCAGCGTCAGGCGCTGAGCATCACCGAGATCAACAGCGCCGTCAGCTATCTGGACGAGGTCACCCAGAAGAACGCCGCCATGGTCGAGGAGGCCAGCGCGACCAGCGCCCTTCTGAACACCGAGGCGCAGGCCCTGGCAGGGCTGGTCAGCCGCTTCACGCTGACCGGCGACGCCGCCGCGTCGCCAGGCTGGCGCCGGGCGGTCTGAGCGGCGGTCCCGCATCGGATCGCCGGCCGGCGGCGGTTTTTCCCGAGGCCCGGCCGGGTCGTCGCGTCCTCTGGTCCGGCATCCCGCAGGGCTTGCCCGCGTGGCCGGGTCGGTGACTGTGCTGCCCGGGTCCCCGGGGCGATCCCGGTCGGCCTCTTGCGCAGGACGCCGCGTCCCGCGATCCGCCGCGCCAAGATGTCCGCGATGACACAAGGCCCCTGTCGGGGTCGCGTCGCTGCAGGTCCCTTCGCAGCACCCGGCAGCCCTTCGTTTGTACCAAGCCCGGTCCGGCGACCCGCCATTCCCTCAGCCCCGCGTGGAGGCCTTCCCTGCGCGCTGCTGCGGCCCCGGCCCGCCAGCACCGATCATGCCAAGCGGCCTTTCGCGTCTCTCCGGTTCTGAGGGCGCCCGACCAGCCTGCGGGACCGCTGCGCTTTGTCGCAGGGCAGGGGACTGGTCTCCCAATCCCCACCTCCCGGGGTAAAACATGGATCAAGACAGGGTGGCACCGTCCGGGCTGCGGGCGCGTTGGTCACGCATCCGTCGCGATCCTGCGGCGGAGGCTCCTCAGGCGCCCGCCCGAATCCGAGCGGCGCCCGCAACCGCAGGTGACAGTCGACCGATGATCGCACATGCCCATGCCCACCCGCCCCGGATCCTGTCCATCGCCTCGGCCGTTCCCGACCATCTTCTGGCGCAGGACGACATCCTGCGCGAATCCCGCGACCTGCTGCAATCGCGCTTTGCCCAGTTCGAGCGCTTGGCTCCGGCCTTCCTGAATGCCGGCATCCGCACCCGGCATTCGGTCGTGCCGCTCGACTGGTTCCGCGACCCGCATGGCTGGGTCGATCGCACGGCGGCCTTCGCGACCGGCGCCACGACGCTGTTCCGCGACGCGGCCGCGACGGCGCTGGACCGGGCCGGTTTGCAGGCGGCCGAGGTCGATATCGTGGTGACCGTGTCCTCGACCGGCATCGTCACCCCCACGCTGGAGGCGCGAGCCGCCCGCGAGATGGGCTTTCGTCCCGATGTGATGCGGGTCCCGGTCTTCGGTCTGGGCTGCGCGGGGGGCGTCTCGGGCCTGTCGGTCGCCCGCGATCTGGCCGTGGCCCGGCCCGGCGCCGTCGTGCTGCTGGTGGCGGTCGAGACCTGCACCGTCCTCTTCCGGCTGGACCGCCTGACCAAGGCCGACATCATCGCCACCGCGCTCTTCGGCGACGGTGCGGCGGCGGTCGTGCTGCGGGCCGGGGTCGAGGGCGACGAGGGCCGCCCGGAACTGGGCCCGGGTCGCCAGCACATGTGGCCCGACACGCTTGGCATCATGGGCTGGACGGTCGAGGAAACCGGGCTGGGCGTCGTCTTCGACCGCTCGATTCCCACCTTTGCCGAGGCCGAGCTGCGCCGCACGATGGACGCTTTGGCGCCGGATCGGGTGGTCGACCGCTATGTCTGCCATCCGGGCGGCGCCAAGGTCATCACGGCGCTGGAGACGACGCTTGGGCTGGACGACGGCGCGCTGGATGTCGAACGGCAGGTGCTGATGGACAATGGCAACATGTCCGCCCCGACCGTGCTGTTCGTGCTGGAGGCCGTGCTGCGCTCGGGCCAGCGGGGCGAGCTGATGGCCCTGGCCCTGGGGCCGGGCTTCACCCTGTCCCTCCTTCCGATCACGGTGCAGTGAGATGGGCGGAAACAGCGTAGCCCTGGCCTTCATCGCCTTCCTGCTGATCCAGCGCGGGGCCGAGCTGATCCTGGCGCGGCGCAACACCGTCCGGCTGCTGGCGCGGGGCGCGGTGGAACATGGCGCGGGGCATTACCCGCTGATCGTGTCCCTGCATGTCGCATGGCTGGCGGCGATCTGCCTCTGGGGCTGGTCCGCGCCGGTCCACTTCGGCTGGCTGGCGGTCTTCGTGCTGCTGCAGGTCTGCCGGGTCTGGGTGATCGCCAGCCTGGGGCCGCGCTGGACGACGCGGATCATCGTCCTGAACGAGCCCCTGGTGATGCGCGGCCCCTATCGCTGGCTGTCGCATCCGAATTACGTCGTGGTGGTGGCCGAGATCGCCGTGGCGCCGATGGTGCTGGGCCTCTGGCCGGTCGCGGTATTGTTCACCGTGCTGAACGGGTTGGTCCTGTGGGTCCGCATCCGGGCCGAGGCGCGGGCGCTGGCCTCGCTGCGCGGGCCTGGGCCGAACCGGACATGAAGCCGCCCAGAGGGGAACATTTCCCGCTTCGACCTGTTCTAGCGGGGCGCACGGGTGCCCGCAGCAGGGGGCCTGTGCCGTGGCGGTCTTGGGACCTCCCTGCCACCGGGCAGGGCCAAGTGCCGTCCTCACGGAAAGGACAGACAGATTATGACTGACGACATTCCCCAGAATCCCGACCGCCGCAAGGTGTTCGGCGGGATGGCCGGCGGCGTGGCGGCCATCGGGCTGGCCGGCGCCGCGCAGGCGCAGCAGGCCGAGACCGGCGGCGCGGCCGCGCCCCTGACGCAGATGCGCAATCCGCAGGACGCCTATCCCCAGCCTCCCTTCCCCGAGCAACAGCAGGACTGGCCGGGGCTGGCGGGCCAGATGGACCCGCTGCCCGATCATGGCGAAGAGAGCTATCGCGGCTCGAACCGCCTTCAGGGCCGCCGCACGCTGATCACTGGGGGTGACAGCGGCATCGGTCGCGCCGCGGCCATCGCCTTTGCCCGCGAAGGCGCGGATGTGGCGATCAACTACCTGCCCGACGAAGAGCCGGATGCGCAGGAGGTCATCGCCCTGATCGAGGAGGCCGGCGGCCGCGCCGTCGCCATCCCCGGCGACATCACCGATCCGGCCTTCTGTCAGGAGCTGATCGACCGCACCGTCGAGGCCTTTGGCGGGCTGGACGTGCTGGTCAATAATGCCGGCTTCCAGCAATCGGCCCCGTCGATCAACGAGATCTCGGACGAGACCTTCGACCAGACGATGAAGACGAATGTCTACGCGCCGTTCTGGATCACCCGGGCCGCGCTGCCGCATCTGGAGGCGGGCGCCTCGATCATCATCACCAGCTCGGTCGTGGCCGATCAGCCGCCCGAGAACCTGTTCGACTATGCCCAGACCAAGGCGGCGAACGTGATCTTTGCCAAGATCCTGGCCAAGCAGCTGGCATCGCGCGGCATCCGCGTCAATGCGGTGGCGCCGGGTCCGTTCTGGACACCGCTGCAGGTGGTGGGCGGCCAGCCGCCCGAAGCGATCCCGGAATTCGGCGCGACCACGTCGATCGGGCGCCCCGGCCAGCCGGTCGAGATCGCGCCCCTCTACGTTCTGCTGGCCAGCGGCGAATCCAGCTATTCGACCGGCCAAGTCTTCGAGGCGACCGGCGGGTAATGGATCCCGCCCGTGGGACCGGCAGGATCGAAGGATCTTGCCGGTCCCGAACCGCCTTAGGCGTTAGATCAGTTCCCTGCGCGCAGGGCCGGCAGGCCGACACCCGTCGCCTCGAACCCGCCATCGGCGGCCAGCACCTGGCCGGTGATGTAGGAGGCTTGGTCGCTGCACAGGAAGGCGATGGCTTGGGCGATCTCATCCTCGCGACCATAGCGGTTCAGGGGGATCGCGTCGTGATAGGCCGCGCGGATCGCGGGGCTGTGGACGGCCAGTGCCAGCTTGGTGTCGACCGGCCCGGGGGCCACGCAATTGGCGCGGATGCCCTGCTGGCCCAGTTCTGCCGCCTGCTGGCGCGTCAGATGGATCACCGCCGCCTTCGAGGTCCCATAGGCCACCCGCAAGGTGCTGGCCCGCAGCCCCGAGATCGAGGCCACGTTCACGATCGCCCCGCCCGCGCGGGCCAGATGCGGGATCGCCGCCTGCGAGCACAGGAACACCCCGTCCAGATTGACCGACATGATGCGGCGCCAGATCGTCAGGTCCGTCTCGGCCATGGGCCGGAAATCGGCGATGCCCGCATTGTTGACCAGCGCGTCGAGCCGCCCCGACCAGGCCACCGCTTCCTCGACCATCGCCGCGACCTGATCCGGGTCAGACACATCGCAGGTGATGGCCCTGGCATCCGCAAAATCGCCCACGACGCGGGACAGCTCATCCCCGTCGATATCGGCCAGCACGACGCGCCAGCCGCGCTCGGACAGCAGCCGCGCGGTGGCCAGGCCGATGCCGCGCGCGGCGCCGGTGATGAGGGCGGTCTTCTGGGTCATGTCGTCTCCTTCGCCCCAACGGGGGTCTAGCTCAGCCAATGGACCAGCCACAGCGACAGGCCGGGCAGGGCGGCCACGACCGCCAGGCCCACCAGCGCGGCGATCAGGAAGGGCAGGGCGCCCCTCGCCACGCGCTCGATCGACAGATGCGCCACGTTGGCGGCCACGAACAGGTTGACGCCGACCGGCGGCGTGATCAGGCCGATGGCCAGGTTGATCATCACCAAAACGCCGAACCAGACCGGATCCCAGCCCAGCTCGTGCATGACCGGCAGCACGATGGGCAGGGTGATGAACATCACCGTGATGGCATCCATGAACATGCCCGCGATCAGCAGGATCAGCATGATGACCAGCAGGATCACCCACGGGTTCTCGCTGATGCCCAGCAGGCCGCCGGAATAGGTGCTGACCAGATCCTCGACCGTGATGACCCATCCGAACAGCCCCGCATAGGCCACGATCAGCATCACCGTCGCCGAGGATCCTGCCGCCTCCGCCAGCGTGTCATAAAGCGCGCGCAAGGTCAGGCTGCGATAGACCAGCCCGCCCACCAGCAGCGCATACACCGTGGCGACCAGCGCGGCCTCGGTCGGGGTGAAGATGCCGGAATAGATGCCGCCCAGGATGACCAGCGGGGTCATCAGCCCCCAGAAGCTGTCACGAAAGCTGCGCCACAGCCGCGCGCCATAGGGCAGGCCCGCGTAAGGGTCGGGGATCATCCCGGCCAGCGCCGGCCCCGCGCCCGCGCCCTTGGGGGCGATGAAGGGCAGCACCGCCAGCATGGTCAGCCCCATGAACAGCCCCGGCAGGATTGCCGCGATGAACAGCTGCGAGATCGACACCTCGGCGATCACCCCGAACAGCACCAGCCCGATGGAGGGCGGAATGACGATGGACAGCGCCGCCCCCGCGCAGACCAGACCTGCGGCATGGGCGCGGGCGTAGCCATCCTCCTCCATGCCCCGGATAATCATCGGCCCGATGGCCGCGACCGAAGCCGGTCCCGACCCGCTGACCGCCCCCCAGAAGAGGCAGACCACCGTGCCCACGACGCCCATCCCGCCCGGCAGCCCGCCGACGAGGACGCGGAAGAAGCGGATCATACGTTCCGCGATCCCGGTCGAGCCCATCAGCGCGCCCGCCAGGATGAAGAACGGGATCGCCAGCAGCGAATAGCGCGCGACGCCGGCGGTGATCAGATCGCCCGCCAGATCCAGCCCGAACCCCATCCGCCACATCGCGTACAGCGCCGACAGCCCAAGCGAGAAGGCCACCGGCACCCGGATCGCCAGCAGCAGGAAGAACAGCACGATCATCTGCGTGCCCGCACCCATCTCAGGCATGCAAATCTCAGGCATGATCCGACCCCGCCAGACGGAATTCCTCGACCGTGTGCTGCACGAAGCGCCAGGCGATCAGCAGGAAGGCGAAGGGCACCGCCGCCTGGTAATACCAGGCCGGAATGCCCAGGGCATAGGAGGTCAGCCCGTTGTCATAGAGCGTGGTCAGCGACTGCCATGCCAGCCAGCTGGAGCCCAGCAGCAGCCCCACCGACAGCAGGACCGACAGCAGCACGACCGCCCGGGCCAGCCCGCGCGGCAGCATCGTCACCACCGCCGTCACCGCCAGATGCTGCCCCTGCCGCGCCGCGATGGCTGCCCCGAAGACGGTCAGCAGCAGGAAGCCGTTGGTCAGCAGCTCTTCGCTGGAGGCCAGCGAATAGTTGGTGGCATAGCGCACGACCACATTGGCAAAGCCCAGCAGGGTCATGCCCAGGAACAGGACGGCGCAGATCAGCCTTTCGGCCTCGCGCGACAGAAAGGCGAGCATGGGCACCTCGGGGGATAGGGGGGGCAGGGCTGCCCCCCGGCAACGGCCTCAGTCGGCCTCGGCGATGGCCTCGCGGAACGAGGCGACCAGATCGGGGCCGACCCGCTCGGCCCATTGGTCGAAGGCGGGTTGGGTGGCGGTGCGGAAGGCCTCCAGCTCCTCGGGGGTGGGCTCGTAGACCTCCATCCCCTTCTCGCGCAGGAAGGCGATGCCGGTCTCGGTGCCCTCGCGGGTGATCTGGCGCTGATAGTCCATCGCCTCGGCCGCGACCTCGCGCAGCATCGCCTGCGTGTCGGCGTCATAGGCGTCGAACTTCTCCTTGGACATGCCCAGGAAGATCGGATCGTAGGAATAGTGCCAAGCGGTCAGGTGCGACTGCACCTCGTAGACTTGCTGGGGGATGATCACCGCGCCGATGGGGTTTTCCTGCCCGTCGACCACGCCCTGCTGCAGGGCGGTCATCGTCTCGGTCCACTGCATCTGCTGGGGGTTCGCGCCAAGCGCGTTCATCACGTCGATATACATCGGCCCCGCGACGCGCATGTTCAGCCCGCGCATGTCCTCGGGCGAACGGATCGGGCGGGTGTTGTTCGTGACCTCGCGAAAGCCGTTCTCGCCCCAGGCCAGGACCTCGATGCCCTTCTCGCGCAGGATGTCGCGCAGCGCCTCGGCCGGGCCGCCATCGGCGGTGGTCGCATCGACCTGCGCATAGTTCTCGTACAGGTAGGGCAGCGAGAACACCGCCATCTCCTGCACCAGCGGCGTCACGTTGATGGCCGAGGTCATCACGAAATCCAGTGCGCCCCGGCCCACCATGTCGGCCTGCCGCATCTGGTCGCCGCCCGCCAGCTGGGCGTTGGGGAAGACCCGCAGCGCCATCTCGCCCTCGGTCCGCTCGGCCAGCAGTTCGCCGAAACGCTCGGCCCCCTGGTGCCAGGTCGTGCCGTCGCCCGTGTTGTGCGACAGGCGCAGCGTCTCGGCCAGGGCCGCCCCCGCGCCCAGGCTTGACACCAGTGCCGTGGCCAGCGCCAGCCGTCCCCATCCCGTCCGTTGCATCGCATCCTCCCGTCAGATCCCGGCCACCCTCCCGTGGCATTGGTTCACATCATGGTGCGGTGTTTCGCCGTCTTGCAAGAAAAAACTTGCAAGCCTACCATGGTCACGGCCATCCTTTGCCAAGACCCCCGGGATTTCCGCATGACACCGCAGCTTTCAATGATCCAGCATATGGACCCCCGCGACGGCAATGGCACGCAAAGCGTGGACCGCGCGCTGATGCTGCTGCAGCGCCTTGGCGCCGAGGGGCGGACGCTGGCGGCGCTGGTCTCGGACACGGGGCTGAACAAGGCCACCGTGCGGCGGCTGCTGCTGGCGCTGATCCGGGCCGGGCTGGTCGAACAGGACGAGGCCCGCCGCACCTATCACCTGGGCGAACAGCTGCAGGTGCTGGGCGCGCAGGCCGCCCGCCGCCCGGGCCTGATGGCGGCGGCGGGCGAAAGCGTGATGCGGCTGGCGCAGGTCACCGGCGACGCGGCGCTGCTGTCGGTGCGGCGCGGGGCCAGCGCGCTGTGCCTGATGCGCGAGGAGGGCAGCCACCCGCTGCGCAGCCATGCGCTGGTGGCGGGGCAGAGCCATCCCCTGGGCGTCGGCGCGGGGTCGCTGGCGATGCTGGCCAGCCTGCCCGACGATCAGGTGGCGACCGTGCTGTCGGCCATCGCCCCCGCCCTGGCAGAGCGCTATCCGAACTTGCCGCCCGACCGCCTGCAGGCCATGGTCGCCCGCACCCGGGCCGAGGGCGTGGCGCTGAATCCCGGCCTGGTGCTGGAAGGGTCCTGGGGCCTGGGCATCGCGCTGCACCATCCGGGCGGCGGGCTGGCGGGCGCGCTGTCCATCGCGGCGGTCGAGGCGCGGATGCGCGCCGACCGCCTGCCCGACCTGATCCACGCGCTGCGGGCCGAGGCCGCACGCATCCAGACACGACTGGCGCAGACCGCGCCCCGCCCAGGGAGAGAGACATGACCGACCCGATGATCGTCGGCTGGAGCCATACGCGCTTCGGCAAATCCGACGCCCCCGACACCGAGGCGCTGATGGCCGAGGCCGTTCCCGCCGCGCTGGACCACGCCGGCATCACCGCCGCCGATGTCGACGGCATCTTCACCGGCGTCTTCAACAACGGCTTCTCGCGCCAGGATTTCCAGGCGGCGCTGGTCGGCATGGCGGTCCCCGACCTGGCCCATGTGCCCGCCACGCGGTTCGAGAATGCCTGCGCCACCGGCTCTGCCGCGCTGCACGGGGCGATGGACTTCATCGCCGCCGGGCGGGGCCGGATCGCGCTGGTAGTCGGGGCCGAGAAGATGACCGCCACGCCCACGGCCGAGGTGGGCGACATCCTGCTGGGCGCCAGCTACCGCGCCGAGGAGGCCGAGGTCGATG
This sequence comes from Paracoccus gahaiensis, assembly GCF_005048225.1. Classification (GTDB taxonomy): domain Bacteria; phylum Pseudomonadota; class Alphaproteobacteria; order Rhodobacterales; family Rhodobacteraceae; genus Paracoccus; species Paracoccus gahaiensis. The sequence continues at coordinate 17,349 of NZ_SUNI01000013.1, read as the reverse complement.
CGGGCTTCGCGGGCCTTTTCGGGCAGATCGCGGCAGGCTATTTCCAGCGCCACGGCGACCGGTCGGAAGAGCTGGCGATGATCGCCGCCAAGAACCACGAGAACGGGATGCGCAATCCCTATGCCCATATGCAGAAGGATCTGGGGCTGGCCTTCTGCAACACGATCTCAGACCGCAACCCGCGCGTGGCGGGGCCCTTGCGGCGCAGCGATTGCTCGCTGATCTCGGACGGGGCGGCGGTGCTGGTCCTGGTCGATGCCGAGACGGCGGCGGGCCTGTCCCGCGCCATCGCCTTCCGCGCCCGGGCGCAGGCCAATGACGCGCTGGCCCTGTCGCGCCGCGACGTGCTGGAGTTCCGCGGCGCCCGCGCCGCATGGGCCACGGCCCTGGCGCAGGCGGGCGTGACGCTGGACGACCTGTCGCTGGTCGAGACGCATGACTGCTTCACCATCGCCGAGATGCTGGAATACGAGGCGATGGGCCTGGCCGAGCCCGGGCAGGGCCACCGCGTCATCCGCGAGGGCGTGACCCGGCGCGAGGGGCGGCTGCCCGTCAACCTGTCGGGCGGGCTGAAATCCAAGGGCCATCCGATCGGCGCCACCGGCGTCTCGCAGCATGTGATGGCCGCGATGCAGCTGGCGGGCGAGGCGGGCGAGATGCAGCTGCCCGGCGCGACCATGGCCGGGGTCTTCAACATGGGGGGCGCGGCGGTCACGAACTATGTCTCGATCCTGGAGCGGGTGAGGTGACGCCCGTTTCCGACCGGGTGATGAACCTTTGCCATTTCCTGACCCAGAATGCCCGCCGCCTGCCCGACTCCCCCGCGCTGATCCATGGCGAGCGGGTGACCACATGGGCGCAGATGCAGGCGCGGGTGGGGGCGCTGGCCCATGCGCTGGTCCAGGATTACGGCGTGGCCAAGGGCGACCGCGTTCTGGTGCAATCGGCCAACTGCCTGCAGATGTTCGAGACGATGTTCGCCTGCTGGCGTGTGGGCGCGGTCTGGGTGCCCGCCAACTTTCGCCTGTCGCCCGACGATCTGGCCTTCCTCGCGCAATCCTCGGGGGCGACGGTGATGATCTGCGGGGCCGAGTTCACCGCCCATGCTAGCGCCTGCGCGCCGCATGTCCCCGCGATCATCCCCATCGGTCCATCCCCCCTCGGCCCCGACCACGACGCGCTGATCGCCCGGCACATGGGCCGGATGCCGCCCGAGGCGGGGGTCTCGCGCGACGATCCGGCGTGGTTCTTCTATACCTCGGGCACGACGGGCCGCCCCAAGGCCGCCGTGCTGACCCATGGGCAGATGGCCTTCGTGGTCACCAACCACCTCTGCGATCTGATGCCCGGCACGACCGAGGCCGACGCCTCGCTGGTGGTGGCGCCGCTGTCGCATGGCGCGGGCATCCACCAGCTGACCCAGGTCGCGCGCGGCGTGCCGACGATCCTGCCCGAGGGAGAGCGCTTCGATCCCGTCCAGGTCTGGGATCTGGTCCAGCGCCACCGGGTGACGAACATGTTCACCGTCCCCACCATCGTCAAGCTGCTGGTCGAGGATGCGTCGGTCGACCGCGTCGATCATTCCAGCCTGCGCTATGTCATCTATGCCGGCGCGCCGATGTACCGCGCCGACCAGATCCGCGCGCTGCAAAAGTTGGGCCCGGTGCTGGTCCAGTATTTCGGTCTGGGCGAGGTCACCGGCGCGATCACCGTCCTGCCGCGCGCGCTTCATTCGCCCGACGACGCAGCCATGCGCATCGGCACCTGCGGGCTGGCGCGCACCGGCATGCAGGTGCAGGTGCAGGACGCCGAAGGGGTCGAACTGCCCCCGGGCGAGACCGGAGAGATCGCGGTGATCGGCCCCGCCGTCTTCGCGGGCTATCACGACAATCCGCAGGCCAATGGAAAATCATTCCGCGACGGCTGGTTCCTGACCGGCGACCTGGGGCACATGGACGATCAGGGGTTTCTGTACCTGACGGGCCGGGAATCCGACATGTACATCTCGGGCGGCTCGAACATCCATCCGCGCGAGGTCGAGGAAAAGTTGCTGACCCATCCCGATCTGGCCGAGGCGATCGTGCTGGGCGCCCCCGATCCGGTCTGGGGCGAGGCCGGGCTGGCGGTCTGCGTGGCCCGCCCCGGGACGGCGCCCGATCCGCAGGCGGTGCTGGACTGGCTGGCGCCCAAGCTGGCGCGCTACAAGCTGCCCAAGCGGCTGCTGATCTGGGAGGCGCTGCCGAAATCGGCCTATGGCAAGATCACCCGCAAGATGATCCGCGATGAGCTGATCGCGCGCGGCGACTGGCCCTCGGAGCGGGAACGCGCGCCGGACCGGGCCGGGGCGGGCTGAGGCGGGATGCTGACCCATCCCGGCCCCGCCGATCCGCAGCGGGTGCAGGACGTGGCCTGCCGCGCCCATCCCCTGCAACTGCGCCTGCCGCCGGGTGTGGCGCTGGACCGTGCAGTGGCAGAGACGGTCGAGGCGGCGGGCTTCGACGCCGCCTGGCTGTGGCTGCAGGACCTGGCCTGCACGCGGCTGTCCTATGTCATCCCCGCCCCGCCGCCCGGCGCCGGGCGCGTTGCCTTCTACAGCGACACGCACGTGCTGGGGCCGGGCGCCCGGATCGTGGCGGCGGGCCTGCATCTGGGGCAGGGGCCACAGGGCGCGATGCTGCATTGCCACGGGCTGTGGACCGATGCGGGCGGCGCGCTGCGGATGGGGCATCTGCGGGCCGAGGACAGCCTGCTGGCGCAAGAGGCCGTGGTCACGGGCTGGGGGCTGGACGGGGCGGCGTTCCGGCAGCAGCCGGATGCGGAAACCGGCTTCGATCTGTTCGCTCCCGACGCGCGACCGTCACGCCATGCGGGCGGCCTGCCCGCCCGGCTGGTGCGGCTGCGCCCCCATCAGGATCTGGGGGACAGCATCCGGCGCCTTGCCGGGCCGCAGACGCGTCATGTCGCGGGTCTGGGCAGCCTGATCGGCACAAGCTTCGCGGATGCCCCGGGCCTGCCCGGTCCGGCAACCGAGATCCTGATCCTGGGCCGGGACGGGCAGGACCTGCGCATCGCCTCGGTCGGGATCGAGGGCCGGGTGGGGCAGGGGCTGCTGGCCCCCGCCAACCTGGTCTGCATCACCGCCGAGCTGCTGCTGATCGACGGGGCGTGACCGGGCGCGATCAGGCCCCCGCCACCAGCGGATGCGAGAGGGCGGTGGCGATGCCGCGCAGCTCGGCCAGTCCCTTCAGGCGCCCGATGGCCGGATAGCCGGGCTGCGCCTTGCGGGACTGGTCGTCCAGGATGTCCTGGCCGTGATCGGGGCGGAAGGGGATGCGCCAGTCGGCCCGGCCCTCGGCGCGGCGGCGGGCCTCCTCGGCCAGGATCGCGGCAATCATGGCGACCATGTCGGTATTGCCCTCCAGATGCGCGGCCTCGTGGAAGGATCCGCCCAGATGGTCGTCCTCCAGCGCGACATTGCGCAGGTGCAGGAAATGCACGCGACTGCCAAGCCGGGACATCATGCCGGGCAGGTCGTTGTCGGCCCGCGCGCCAAGCGATCCGGTGCAGAGCGTGATGCCGTTGGCGTGCAGATCGACCGCATCCATGACCGCCATGTAATCGGCCTCGGTCGACATGATGCGGGGCAGGCCCAGCAGGGGAAACGGCGGATCGTCGGGGTGACAGCAGAGCCGCATCCCCAGTTCCTCGGCCAGGGGCGTGACCTCGGCCAGGAAATCGACCAGATGGCCGCGCAGGCGCTCGGGCGTGATCGCGTCATAGCGGGCCAGGTGGTCCTTGACGTCCTCCAGCGACATGCGCTCGGCGGCACCGGGCAGGCCGAAGACGACGTTGCCGGTCAGTTCCTGCCGACGGGCGTCGGACATGGTGGCCAGACGCGCCCGGGCGGCCTCGGTCACCTCGGGGGTATAGTCGTCCGCCACGCCCCTGCGGTTCAGGATGAACAGATCGAAGGCCGCGAAATCGATCGCGTCATAGCGCATGCAGGTGGCGCCGTTCTTCAGCCGATAGGACAGGTCGGTCCGCGTCCAGTCCAGGATCGGCATGAAGTTGTAGCAGATCACCTCGATCCCCGCCGCCGCCAGATGCCGCATGGAGGTCTTCCAGTTCTCGATGTGCCGTTTCCAGTCGCCGGTCTGGCGCTTGATGTCCTCGGACACGGGCAGGCTTTCGACGACCTCCCAAGCCAGGCCCGAGGGCGCGCCGTCCGACATCACCGCCAGGGCCGCCTGGCGCTGCGCGATCTCGGCGGGCTGCCAGACCTCGCCGGTGGGGATGTGGTGCAGGGCGGTGACGACGCCCTCGACGCCCGCCTGCAGCATGTCGTCGATGGAAACCAGGTCTTTCGGGCCGAACCAGCGCCAGGTCTGTCTCATGGAATGGGGTCTTTCTGTCAGCGGGCCGATCAGCTGTCGGCGAAGGAAAGTTGCACCTTGACCGACTGCGCGCGGTCAGAGGCGGTGCGGAAGGCCGTTTCGGCCTCCGCCATCGGATAGGTGGCGGTGATCATCGGGCGGGGGTCGATGTCCCCCGCGCCGATCAGCCGGACGGCCTCGGCGAATTCGGTGTCGAAGCGGTGCGATCCGGCAAAGACGATCTCCTTGCCGACCATCAGGTTCAGGGGCATCGGCGTGGGGCCCGCGACCCCCACCTGCACCAGCGTGCCAAGCGGGCGCAGGCAGGCCACCGAATCGCGGATGGCCGAGGCGGCCGCCGAACATTCGAAGACCAGATCGACGCGACCCTTGTCCTGCTGCCAGGCGGCCAGGCCGTCCGGGTCCGTCACCGGGTTCACCGAATGATCCGCGCCCATGCGGCGGGCGACGGCCAGCGTGGCGTCCTGGATGTCGGTCACGATGATCCTGGCCGCGCCGCGCTGCCGGGCCACCGCCACGCAGAGCGCGCCGATGGGCCCCGCGCCGGTCACCAGCACGGTCTTGCCCGCCAGCGGCCCGGCCAGGGCCTCGGCCCGGTTGGCGGCATGCAGGCAGACGGCCAGTGGCTCGGCGCAGGCGGCGGCGCCGGGGGTGATGCCCTGGGGCAGGGGATGGCATTGCGCGGCACCGATCACCATGCGGTCGCGGAACATCCCCTGTTCATGCGGCAGATACATGGCCGAGCCCTTGAAGCGCATCGCCATGCAGTGATGCGGCAGGCCTTGGGCGCAAAAAGCACAGTCTCCGCAGGGATGCGAGGGGTTCATGGCGACCAGCTGGCCCACCGCCAGCCCGGTGACGTCTGCGCCCAGGGCCTCGATCCGCCCTGCCGCCTCGTGGCCCAGGATGATCGGCTCGCGCACGCGGATGGTGCCGATACCGCCCTCCTGCCAGTAATGCAGGTCGGACCCGCAGATGCCCCCCGCCAGCACGGCCACACGGACCTCTCCAGGCCCAAGGGCGGGCAGGTAGGTGGTGGCGATGGTCAGGTCGTCCTGCCCGTTCAGGCGGACGGCGCGGGTCCGGGTGTCGGTCGTCTCGGTCATGGGGGGCCTCAGGGCATCAGCCTGTTGGGCAGCCAGGTGGACAGCGGCGGGAAATAGCTGACCATCAGCAGCATGATGATATTGGTGATGATGTAGGGCGTGATCGCCCGGATCACCGGCGACAGCGGCAGGCGCGCGATATTGGCGGCCACGAACAGACACACCCCCACCGGCGGCGTGGTCAGCCCGATCATCAGGTTCATCACCGCGAAGACCGCGAAATGCAGCGGATCGATCCCCACCGCCAGCGCCAGCGTCTGCAGGGGCACGAAGAGGATGATCAGCGCCGCGATCGTCTCCATGAACATGCCGACGAACAGCAGCAGCAGGTTGATCAGCAGGATCACGATGAACTTGTTCTGGGTGACCGACAGCACCCCGTCGGCCAGCATCTGCGGGATGCGTTCCGACACCAGGATCCAGCCGAAGACATTGGCCGTGCCCACCAGCACCAGGATCCCGGCCGAGCTGATCGCGCTGTTGGTGATGATCCCGGGGATCGCGCGCCACGGCAGCTCGCGATAGATGAACAGCCCCACCAGCATCGCATAGAGACAGGCGACGATGGCCGTCTCCGTGGGCGTGGTGATGCCGGTCAGCAGCCCGCCCACGATCAGCACCGTCATCGCGATGGCCCAGATGGCCCCGGTGAACGAGCTGAACAGCTCCTTCATGCCCTGCCACGGCTCGCGCGGGAAGCCGTGCCTGCGGGCCAGGATGACGGTCGTGATCATCATCGCCAGCCCCATCAGGATGCCGGGGATGGCGCCGCCCAGAAACAGCTTGCCCACCGACATGCCCGACAGCGATCCGACGATGATCATCGGCACGCTTGGCGGGATCATCGGCCCCACCGTGGACGAGGCGGCGGTGACGGCGGCGGAAAACGCCGCCGGATAGCCCGCTTTCTTCATGCCGGGGATCATCATGCCGCCGACCGAGGCCACATCGGCGACCGCCGTGCCCGAGATGCCGCCAAACAGCATGGATGCCGCGATATTGGCCTGGGCCAGCCCGCCGCGCATCCAGCCGACCAGCGCATTGGCAAAGCGGATGATCCGCTCGGTGATGCCGCCCGAGTTCATCAGGTTGCCGGCCAGGATGAAGCCCGGGATGCACAGCAGCACGAAGCTGTCCATGCCCGCATACATCTTCTGCGGGATCACCACGAAGGGGATGTCGGCGAACAGCAGATAGGCCATCGAGGACAGGCCAAGCGTCACCGCCACCGGCAGGCCGATGGCCAGCCCCAGCACGAAGACGGACAGAAGCAGGGTCAGACCCATCAGAGATCCTCCGACACGGGGATGGGGCGGCCGTCATGGCGACCGGTCAGCATCTCGAAGATGCGCATCAGCGCCCAGAGGCCAAGCGCCACGAACAGCACCAGCATCGAGGCGTGCAGGAAATCCATCCGCCAGCCCAGGGAGGGCGCGGTCTGGCGCACGCCCACCCGCGTGTACTGCCACGCTGCCCCCAGCAGGGCGGCGGAGAACAGCGCCGTCAGAACCGCGCTGACCAGCCGCAGGATCCACGGCCAGCGGCCCGGCAGGCTTTCGCACAGCAGATCCACGTTCACCATGTCGCCGCTGCGCAGCGCCAGCCCGGCCCCGAGCGCACCGATATAGATCAGGCAGAAGCGCGTCAGCTCCTCGGTCCAGACCGGGGCGGTGGGCAGGAAGGTGCGCGCGAAGACCTGCAGCAGCACGGATGCCGACAGCAGCAGGAAGGCGGCCAGGATCAGAAGGCGGCACAGCCCCTCCAGCGCCTTGAAGGCCTGTGTCATGCGATCACTCCGGTAACGGGGCAGGGCGCCGGGCGCCCCGCCGCCTGCGGTGTCAGTTGTTGAAGATGTCCTCGACCGTGGGACGGATGTCCTCGGCCACGCCGGCGATCACCGCGTCGCGGGCCGCCTCGGCAAAGGCCTCCTGATCGACCTCGACGAAGGTCACGCCCTCGGCCTCCAGCTGGGCGACCAGCTCCTGCTCGTTCTCCATGAACATCTCGCGCTCGAAGGCCTGGGTGCTGTCGGCGGCGGCCTGCACGACGGCCTGATCGGCCTCGGACAGCTTGTTCCAGGCGTTTTCCGAGATGGTCAGATAGATCCAGGACCGGACATGCTCGGTCAGGTTCACGGTCTTCTGCACCTCGTAGAAGCCGCCCGACTGGAACAGGGCCAGCGGGTTCTCCTGCCCCTCGATGGTGCCGTTCTGCAGCGAGGTGAAGACCTCGGAGAAGGCCATCGGCGTCGGATTGGCGCCAAGCGCCTGCCAGGCGGACACGAACAGCGGCACGTTCGGCACCCGCAGCTTGAAGCCGTCCAGATCGGCGGGCGTGGTGATCTCGCGCCCCGCGGAGAGGTTGCGCGGGCCGCGGGCGAAATAGGTCAGCGGGCGGATGTCGGCCATCTCGATGATCTGGGCCTCGATCTGCTCGCCGATCTCGCCCGAGGCGACCTCGTCCATATGCTCGAGCGAGCGATAGGCATAGGGCAGCGCCAGCAACGCGGCCATCGGCGCCCAGTTCTGCAGGCTCTCGCCGGTGATGGTCATGTCGGCGGTGCCCAGCTGCATGCCGTTGATGACGTCGATCTCCTTCCCGAGCGACTCATTGGGGAAGACCTGGACCTCAACGCGGCCCTCGGTGCCAGTCGCGACCTCTTCGGCGAAATGCAGGGCGGCCAGATGCCAGATGTTCTCCTCGTTGGCCAGGTGGCCCAGCTTCAGGGTCACGTCGGCGGCCATCGCGGTGGTGGCCATCAGGGATGCGGCCAGGCCGGTGGCGAAGATGCGGGTCAGGGTCATGGGGTCCTCCTCCAAGGATCGGTGCCGGCTGTGCCGGGGTCAGGTGAAGTAATCGGGGCGGTCCTGCCGGATGATCGGCAGATCGGCCAGAATGCCCTGCAGATGCGTGCGGATCGCCGCCTCGGCGCCGGCCACGTCGCCCGCGGCGATGGCCGCGACCAGCGCGCGGTGCTGGTCGATCAGCCGGTCGATCGGGAAATGCTGGCTGGAGAGCACGCGCACGCGGTCCATCTGCGCCTTCATCGCCACCACCACGCGCCAGGCGCTGGCCTTGCCCGCGCCTTCGGCCAAGGTGCGGTGGAAGGTCTCGTCGGCCTGGATGAACTTGGGGGCGGCGCTGCCGGTCAATTGCGCCTGTCGGGTCAGCTGGTCCTGCAGATCGGCGATCAGGGCGGGATCGGGATCGGCGGCCAGCAGCTTGACGATATCGGCCTCGACCGCCTCGCGCACGAAGCGGGCATCCATCACCGCGTCCAGCGAGATGCGGGTCACGAAGGTGCCACGCTGCGCGCGCACGTCGACCAGCCCTTGGGCGGCCAGCGCGATGAACGCCTCGCGGACGGGCTGGCGGCTGACGCCGAAGCGCTGCGCGGTCTCGATCTCGGACAGGCGGGTCTCGGGGGGCAGGGCGTGGGTGATGATGGCCTCGCGCAGGATCTCGCAGACCTGCGCGGCGGTGCTGACGCGCGTCCTTGGCTCCAATAGCGTAGCTGCGATCATCGGCGATCCTCCCCTAGGATCACCTTTACACTATACTACCATTCCACAAAAGCGGTTTTCACGCTGCCTTGCGAGAAGGCAGCAAAAAACCCGCAGCCGGGGGTGGCTGCGGGTCATGTCAGGGGTGAGGGGCGCGGATCAGTCCTGGATCAGCCCGACCAAGATCTCGCGGACCTGGGTGGTGCAGGCCTCCTCATCACCATCCTCTGCCAAGTTGCGGGCCTCGCCCAGCTGCGCCCGGGCTTCGATCAGGGCGTCGCCGCCGTCACCGGCCTCTTCGGTGTCCTCGACGGCCTCCTCGGCATCCGCCTCGTCCTGATAAGGCACCGGCTCCTCGGTCCCCTCCTCGGTCATGGCCACGGACACGCGGGCGCCCGCGACCCCCTGACCGCCGGACGAGGCCGACATGGCCAGCCGAGCCGCGTCGTCCAGCACCTCTTCCAGGAAAGTGATGCGGTCGGCGCAATCGGCGGCGGCGGGTCCGGCGACCAGCGCAAGGCCCGCTGCCAGAAGGATCTGTTTCAGGGTCATGGCATGTCCTCAGCTGCGGAGTTGATCGGCGACCGGCAGGCGGCGGATGCGCCGCCCGGTCGCGGCAAAGATCGCGTTGGCGATGGCCGGGGCCACCGGCGGCAGGCCCGGCTCGCCCACCCCGCCCAAGGGCTGGTCGTAGCCGCCCGAGGACACCAGATGCACGTTGATCTCGCGCGGGGCGGTTTCCATGCGCGGGATCAGATAGCTGTCGAAATTGCCCTGCTGCGCGCGCCCGTCCTGGAAGGTGATCTCGGTCGTCAGCGCCTGGCCCGCGCCCATGATGACCGCGCCCTCCATCTGGGACCGGATGCGGTCCGGGTTGACATGGGCGCCGCAATCGATGGCGATCTCGACCCGGGGGATGCGGACCTCGCCGTCGATCACCTCGACCTCGACCGCCACCGCGACATGGCTCACGAAGCTGTAATGCGCCGCCAGTCCCAGACCCCGGCCCGAGGGCATCTCGCGGCCCCATCCGATCGCCTCGGCCACCGTCTCGGTCACCTTGCGCAGGCGCCCGGTGTCGATGGGATAGCGGTCGGGGTTCTCGCCATAGTTCCAGACATCGCCGATCTCGCTCGGGTCGATCAGCCGGGCCGGGCCGATCACCTCCAGCAGGTAGTCGCGCGGATCGCGGCCCGCCGCCTCGGCCAGTTCCGCGATGAAGGACTGGATGGCGAAGGCATGCGGGATGTTGGAGACCGACCGGTACCAGCCGATCCGCACATGCGCGGGGGCCTGCGGGTTCTCGGCCCGCACGTTGGGAATATCGAGGGGCATGTTGGTCAGGCCCATGCCCAGCTCGAAGGGCAGCTTCTCCTTGGGATCGGGGGCGAAGATCGACCCGATCGTCGGGGCGGCGGTGCGGTGCAGCCAGGCGACTGCCTTGCCGTCCGCGTCAAGTCCCGCCTCCATCCGCTCGACCGAGACGGTGTGGTAATAGCTGTGATGCAGGTCGTCCTCGCGCGTCCAGGTCAGCTTGACCGGGGCGCCCGCCTCGCGGCTGAGGATCGCGGCCTCCAGCACGAAATCGGGCTTGGACTTGCGCCCGAAGCCGCCGCCCAGAAGCGTGACATTGACGGTCACGTCCTCCTCGGGCAGCTCCATGCGCTGCGCCAGGCGCAGGCGGGTGACCTGGGGCGCCTGCACGCAGGCCCAGACCTCGCAGGATCCGTCGCGCACATCGGCCACGGCGGCGGGCGGCTCCATCGGCGCCTGCGCCAGATGGGGGATGTAGTATTCCGCGACCACGCGGGTCGGCGCCTCGGCCAGCGCGGCCTCGACATCGCCTCGGTTCAGGATCAGCTTGCCGTCGCCGGTCTGCACTGCGGCCTCCAGCTCGGCCTTGTAGTCCTCGGAGGAATAGGCGCCGTGGGGGCCGTCCTCCCATTCGATGACCAGCGCCTCGCGGCCCTTGATCGCGGCCCAGGTGTTGCGGGCGATGACGGCGACGCCGCCAAGCGGCTGGAACTCGGCTGGAATGGCGGGCGGGTCCAGACGCACGATCCGCTCGACCCCGGCGACCTGCAGGGCGGCGCTGTCGTCCAAGCTGGCGACGCGGCCCCCGAAGACCGGCGGGCGGGCGATGACGGCATAGAGCATCCCCTCGCGGCGCACGTCGATCCCATAGGTCGTGGTGCCGCGCGTGATGTCGTCATTGTCGACCAGCCCGATATCGCTCTTGCCGACATAGCGGAAGGTGGCGGGATCCTTGAGGCGCAGCCCCTCGCGGTCCGGGACCGGCAGGGCGGCGGCGGCGGTGGCCAACTCGCCAAAGCCCATGCTGCGGTCCGAGCCCTCGTGGCGCACGGCATGGCCCTCGGCGCGCACCTCGGCCACGGGCACGTCCCAGGCCTCGGCGGCCGCCTGTTCCAGCATCGCGCGGGCCGAGGCCCCGGCGCGGCGCATTGGATTGAAGAAATGGCGCAGGCTGCGCGAACCGTCGGTGTCCTGGTTGCCATAGCGTGGCTCGTCGCCGGGAGCCTGGGTCACGCGGACCATGTCCCAGTCCGCCTCCAGCTCATCCGCCACGACCATGGCGATCGAGGTGCGCACGCCCTGTCCCATCTCGGCGCGGTGGACGGTCACGGTGACGATGCCATCCTCGGCAATCGAGACGAAGACGTTGGGGTCGTCGCGCCAGCCGTTGGGCATGGCATCGGCGCCGAACTCGACCGGCGCGTCCTGCGCGCGGCCCCGGGCGGGCAGGCCCACGGCCAGAACCAGGCTGCCGGCACCCAGGCCCAGCAATAGGGAGCGGCGGCTGACATTCGCGATCATGCTGCCGGCCATCATTCCGTCCCCGCCTGTGCGGCCTGCTTGATCGCGGCCCGGATGCGCGGATAGGTCCCGCAGCGGCAGAGGTTCGCGCTCATCACCACGTCGATATCCTCGTCGGTCAGGTCGGGGGTGCTGTCGACCAGCGCCGCCGCCTGCATGATCTGGCCCGCCTGGCAGTAGCCGCATTGCGACACGTTCAGATCGCGCCACGCGACCTGCACCGGATGGTCGCCATTCTCGGCCAGACCCTCGATGGTGCGCACGTCCGAGCCTTCGGCGATCGAGATGGGTGTGATGCAGGCGAAGGTCGGATAGCCGTCCAGATGGATCGTGCAGGCGCCGCATTGGGCGATGCCGCATCCAAATTTGGTGCCGGTCAGGCCCAGCTCGTCGCGCAGATACCACAGCAGCGGCATCTCGGGGTCGCCATCGAAACTGCGTTCGGTTCCGTTCACGGTGAGGGTGATCATGATGGCTTCCTCGCTTTCAGATCGGGGTCCATCACGGCGGTGAGCACACCGTGACGTGATCGCCAACGCCAGGCGGGCGGTGCGGTTCCCGGTGAAGGGTCGGGGTGACCTGCGCGACAGTCCCTCAGGCGGGGGTCAGCGGCATGGTGAAGGTGAAGACCGTGCGCGCCTCGTCCGAGGCGACCTGCATCCGGCCGCCATGCGCCGTGGCGATTTCCGAGGCGATATAAAGGCCCAGACCCAGCCCCAGGCCCTGCTGGCCGAGGCGGTCGGTGGTCGTCTTGAAGGGCTTGAACAGGCCGGGGATCCGGTCGGGCGGAATGGGCACCCCCTCGTTCCCGACCGCCATGACCAGCCGGCCGTCGGTGACGCAGGCCGAGACGTCGATGGGCCGGCCTTGGGCGCCATGGGTGATGGCGTTGCCGATCAGGTTCGACAGCAGCTGCGCCAGCCGTGCCCGGTCGCAATGGATCGGGCCGGGCAGGTCGATGTCGGCCCGGATCTCCTGCCCCCAGGAGATGGTGCGGAATTCCCCGACCACCTGCTGCAGCGCCTCGGCCAGCGATCCCTCGAGGCTGCGGTTCAGCACGATGCCGTCGCCCAAGCGGTTGCGGGCATGATCCAGAAGGTTGGTGATCAGGTCGGTCATGCGCTGCGCCGCCGCGTCGATCAGCGAGATCAGCGAGGCCGTCTCGGGGTCGCCGGTCCGGCGGCCCAGCACACGCAGGCCCGACCGGATCGCATTGGCCGGATTGCGCAGGTCATGGGCCAGGATGGCCATGAACTCTTCCTGAACCTGCGCGATATGGCGTTCCTGATCCAGTTCGATGCGCATCTGCCGCATCTGATCCTCGCTGTGCAGCGTGTCGCCGATCAGCTTGGCGAACAGGCGGACCATCTGCAGGATCGACTGGTCGTCCAGGTTGCGCGGTTCGGGATCGAAAGCGCAGAGCGTGCCGAAGAACGACCCGTCAGGCCGCCGGATCGGGATCGACAGATAGCTTCGGAATCCGTATTGGCGGGGCGTGGGATGGTCACGATAGGTCTCGTGCTGTTCGACATCGTTGATGACGATCTCGGCCGCGCAGGTGCGCACCACATGGCACAGGGTCGAGCCCACATCCAGCTCGTCGCCCGGGGCCAATCCGAACTCCAGCTGGTCCCTGACCGAGCACATCGTCCAGTTCTTGTCCGTCACCCGTGCGATCGCGGCAAAGCGCACACCGGCCGCCAGACACACCGTTTCCAGCATCGTCGGCACGGCGGGATTGTCCCGGATGATCGCCAGATCGTCGGCAAGAAACGGATCCTGAGCCGGGGTCGCGTCGGATGTCGGCATCGGGTCTGTCCGGATTGTTGGCGTCGTCATAAACTTAATAAGGGAGCGCCGATCGCGCAACAATCCATCGCGTTAATATTTTGTCCACCAACGATCCGCGCGTCAGGATGCCTGGCCGCTGCTCAGACATCGATCCTGAAACAGGGGTCACTGCCGGGCCGAGGCCTGCAAGTCGTGATCGACAATGGCCCGCCAGCGCGGATTGTCATCCAGCACATGGCGCCGCGCGCCCCAGAAGCCCCACCGGCCCGGGCCCGAAACCGCGACGAAGATGTTGAAGAACTCTCCGCCGGCCTCGGCAAAGCTGTCCAGCGCATGGGTATAGATCCGGCCCATCTCGGGCGAATAGTGGAAGCGGGCGAAGAAATCCAGCAGGGTGGGATCGGCCTCGAGCGCCGCGTGATCGGGGACGATATGGCTGCCGCCCTCGTACATGACCAGCGCCAGACCGGACTCGTCGGCGATCTTCTTCTGCGCGTCCCACATGTCCCGCAGCGCGACCATCGTGGTGCCGGCCTCGTCGCCCTGCACGTGGCGGCCCTCCATCATCTGCTCGGACATCAGCGCGAAGGCCGCCTCGTCGCCCTGGTCGCGCCAGGACTGGACCAGCTCGACATTGGCCGCGCGCCCCAGCCCGCCGTCGAAATAGCCCGTCACCGCATAGGCATCGAAATGCTCTTTCGGCGGCCGGCGGTCCTGCCCGCCCTCCACCCAGTTCGGCGCGTCCAGCGCCGCATGGTTCAGGTCGATCCAGGCCGTATGCGCGGTGATGACCTTGCGATAGCGCTCGGGCGCATCGGCATAGACGGCGTCCAGCAGCAGCGCCATCTCGACCGACTTGCCGCCATAGAACTGCATCCAGCCATCGCCCTGTCCGGGCCATAGCGCCTCGGCCTGCTGCAGCGCCCATTGCGTCTGCTCGAACTGGAAGTTCCAGACCTCGTTGGAATATTCGTAATGCGCGGTCAGGGACGGGTCCAGATTGTCATGCACATAGGTGGCGAAGCGGGTGATGTAATCCGGGGTGGCCAGATGGGGCATGCAGAACCACGGATCGATGCCCAGCCTGTTGGCCAGCATCACCATGACCTCGACCGGGGCGCCCAAGGTCCAAGTGGCCGAGGACGGCTTGGGGCGATCCTCCCAGTCCGACAGGGTGCTGTTGTTTGTGCCCATCCAGTCCATGAAGCGGATCAGGCGGAAGTCCTGCAGCAGCTCCATCCAGACGGGCCGGAACACCTCTCCGGCATCATGGGCGGCCTGCAGGTCCTCGTGGACGCAGACGAAGTTGCGGACCGGATCGGCGGCATCCTGCTGGGTGATGTCGATCGAGACGATGCCGGTGTCCGAGGTGACATAGTCGAATTCGGCCGAGTTCTCGCCCTGGCGGATATTGGTGGCGGTGCCGTTCAGGACCACGGTCCCGGTGCCCTGCCAGGTCATCCGGTAATGACCGTTCAGGCTGGTGTCGTCCGCCGACAGGTCGCACAGGATGATCGTGCCGACCGAAGTCGCGCCCTCGGGGATCGAGACGGGCCAGCCATCCGCGTCCAGATGCCCGGCCTCGCGCAACTGCTGGTTCGTGTGGGACACGAATTCAGAGGGCGACCGGGCCATCCATTCGCGGCTCTGCCGCATGACGTCGATGAAGGGCTGCGCGGCCTGCCAATCCGCGATCCCCGACAGGCCTGCCGCGACGAAGGGCCTGCGCACCGGATCCGCGCCGCCCTGCAGGGCCGTGCCCGAGGTTCGCGCAAAGGCCACCGAGCTCTGAAGATAGCTGGCCAGGGTCAGCAGAAGGACGGAGCGTCTGTTCATGGGGGCGCCTTACAGGGAAATGGTGACAACGAACCAACGGGTCCAGTTATCGCAGCAATCGCGCCCCGACGCAATCTGAGCCCAGGGTCACCCACGTCTTTGCGATGTGGTCACGTCATCAGCAGAACCGGCGGTCTGCACCACATTTGACATAATTCGGCTTATGACCAACTCAGCGCCCGCACCCCTACAGTCCCGGGATCATCCGCTTCAGGCGGCGCAGCGCCCGCCAGCGGCTGGAGGGACGCTCGGGGTCCAGCAGACGGCTTTCCTCGAACAGGGCCTCCTCGATGCCGTTCACCTCGGGCACCTCGAACAGGACCAGCGACCGGCCCTCGGACCGCAGCGCCTCGATGGCGCCGATCAGCGAGCCGTCCGCGCGGTCGATGGCGTCCTCCACCTCCGGGATCGAGACGCCCAGATGCTCGGCCAGCAGGTCGTGGCGCAGCCGCAGGATGGACCGGCGGGTCTCGTCCCGGATCTCGCTGCCCATCGCGGCATCGACGCTGAGATCGCATTCGGTGTCGAACCCAAGCGAGCGGTTGTTCAGATTCGACGAGCCGACCTTCAGGAAACGGTCGTCGACGACCATGACCTTGGCATGGACGTAGATCGGATTGCGCTGCTGCGTGACCGGCGTGTACAGGCGAAAGCGGCCATGCCGGTCGGCGGTCTTCAGCATCTCCATCAGAAGCGCCCGGGTCGAGCCCATGACCTCTTCCTCCAGCCAGCCATCGGCCTCGTCGGGATTGACCACGACGATCTCGGGGCCATCGGGCTCGCGCAGGCGTATGGCCATCGCCTCGGCGATCTTGCGCGAGGCGAAATACTGGCTTTCGATATAGATCGTGTGGCGGGCGGCAGCGATGGCGGCCAGATACAGGGCCTCGATCTCGTGGATCGGCGCGCGGCCGTCATGTTCGGGCGCGGTCCGTGACAGGGCCACGTCGATATCGCAGAGCAGAGGCTCCAGCCGGTCGGGCCAGCTGCTGTCGGTGGGCGGCGGCGGGTCCAGCACCTCGCCCGTCGCGCGGCGCCAGCGGTCGCGCGCCAGATCGCCCAGCACTCGCGCCGCCTCGCCCTCGACGGCAGTCGAGACATCGTGCCACGGCCCGTAGCTGCGCTTGGTCGAGGGACGCACCCGCCCCGGCTCGTCGTCCAGATGCGCGCGCGTGTCCCACCGGTCCCCGGTCATGTCGATGCCGCCGCAGAAGGCCAGCGCGTCGTCGATCACGACGATCTTCTGGTGATGGGCCGATCCGACCGGATGGGCGCTGTCCAAGCGGAAATGGATCCGCTTGTCCGTCATCCAGTTCAGGATCACCAAGGGCGTGGTGCCCCGCCCGAGCGCGTTCATCGCCCCCAGGTTCCAGCGCAGGACATGAACCTGCAGGTCGGGGTTCTGATCGACCGCCCAGGTCAGCAGCTTGCCCAGCTTGTTGGGCACGTCGGCATCGTCCGAGGGGCGATCCAAAACGATGCGCGTGTCGAAATCCCACCCGATCAGCAGGATACTGTGGCGGGCCGTCTGAATGGCGGCGCGTATGACCGCGAAATAGTCCTCGGCATCGATGATGACCGCCAGCCGATCCGCCCGCGCCACCTTCCAGCATGTGTCGCCCTCTCGAAGGACGGACGGTCCTGTCACGTCGGTCATTCCCGGCTCCTGTATTCGTCAATCCGCAGGTCTAGCACAGTCCGACGTGAACGGCCATGTTCACGCACGGACCATGTGCCCGAAAGCGCCGCGCCCCTAGCTGTTCAGTCCCGGCATCTGGTGGATCGGGTTCAGGATGAATCTGTCTGGCTCGGATGTCCAGATCCTGCAGATGTATTCGGAAGGCGTGAGGGCCAGCCATGGTCCGCCATCGGTCCGAGGACCAT
>NZ_SUNI01000012.1 GCF_005048225.1 Paracoccus gahaiensis | reverse complement strand
CGCGCCGGACGCTTGCGCTAACCGAGGGTTCCACGCCCGGCGCGCTTGCCCTGAAACCATCCGCCGACTACCAATCTCAAACCGGCAGACTCTCGTTATGACCGAGGGACCCACGGGGGGCAGGTCAGCTGCAGCCGAGCGGGCCGATCTGCGCCTGCGGCATCGGGCCGAGCGGTTCCTCATTGCCCGTGCGGCTGCTATCAAGGCGCAGATCGATCCGCTGCGCGCTGAGGACCGGAGCCTTGTCCTGCGCGCCCTCGGCAAGGGGCGGTCCGCCGGGGTCACGTCCCGGGACCGGATGCACGAGATCCTAGCCGGCCTTCATGCTCGGGCTCCGTGGATGGCCCCGGCCGCCACCGCCGTGATGCGGAACATGGAGCGCGCGACCACGGCCGGGTCCGCACCGTTCCGGACGCCACCGATGGTCATTGTCGGTGGTCCAGGTATCGGCAAAAGTCGCTGGGCCCGGGATCTTGCCCAAGCCTTCGCGGTGCCCGCGATCGACGTGGACATCGGCGCGACGAACGGTGCCGTTTTCACCCTGTCCGGCACCGAACGCGGATGGGGTAGCGCCACACCCGGGCGTATCGTGCGCACGATGTTGACCACCCATGTCGTGAACCCGCTCGTTATCATCGACGAGGTGGACAAGATCCCCACCACCGTCGGCACCGTCCGGGGCGGTTCTCTTCCCGGAGCTGCGGAGGTCCTCAAGAGCATGATCGAGCCGACGACCGGAAGGACTTGGACCTGTCCCTGCCTCCAGCTGCCTGTCGACCTGTCGCGTGTCTCCTGGATCATGACGACCAACAGCATCGCCGGCATCCCCGCATCGCTTCTAGACCGCTGTCTGGTGATCAGCATTCCAGACCCCACACCCGAACAACTTCGCATGGTTGCGACCGAAAAAATTACGGGGATGGTCGCTGATCCCGATCTCCAACGCGACCTGCTCGCCCTGATCGGCACGTTCTTGAATGGTCGTTCCGCCGTCGGAAAGCGGACGTCGCTGAGACAAGTCATGAAGATGACCGACCGGATCACCGCCATCGGGGATCGCGACTTGCTAAACTGACGATCTGATTACTTGGAGAGGTGAGAATTTCAAGTTTCGCCTTGCCTGCATGGCTTTTCGAGTTCAGCGATTGTCAAGTTTCCGGCAGTCTGGAGGCGTCTCTATCGCTGATCTGAGAACTACCGAATAGATTCTCGCGGGAAATGGCCCGCCAAAGTCACCCGTCTTTTGACGCTGGCTTGAGCTGGACGGATGAACGTCCATGGTCACGACCTTCGGCGAGTGATGGCATAGCACGGCGGTGCCTAACCGACACTCAAACGCAGCCATGATCGCCGTCGTAAGGACACCATAGCTTTCGGCGCCGCGATATTTTGTGGGTTTGTTTCCCAAAGAGCTTCTCCTGTCTGCTGCATGTGTCTGGCCTCGCAACAAAAAGGAACGAGGCACATGTCACAGCCATTTGGCCCAAACGACTTTCTGACAACCGAAACTCTTCCCGGCGGCTATTTCGTTGCAGACGAGAAGATCTTCATCGGGGGGAAGAAACCCCAGTTCCTGGCGCGCACCTTCGCGTATCTCGGATTGGCCAGGAACGCCGGGTCATCGAATTGGGAGTTCCTGCTCGGCTTTAACGACCCCGACGGTGTCGGTCACGTGGTCCGATTGCCGACGGAACATCTCGCAGGGGACGGAAAGGAGTTGTGGAAGTTGTTGCTTCGTGCGGGCTATTTCCCCCCTGTCTCTCGTGCGGCAAGGGTGAGTTTCCTGAGCCTGCTCCAGGAACTCCGAAGTGACCGACGCGTCCTGATCGTCGACCGATCCGGTTGGGTCGATGGGACGTTCAGGCAGTTCGTTCTGCCAAACGGAGAAACCATCGGTTGCGAGGAAGAGGTGCTCTTGGCGGAAAACCTCGGCGGCGCCAGTCGTGGCTACGGCTCGGCGGGAATCCTCGCGGACTGGCAGGCCAGCATCGCGGGCCCATCCAAAGATAACAAGCTTCTCATCTTCGTCCTGTCGGCGGCGTTGGCCTCCGTGCTTCTGTGGCCGGCGCACATGGATGGGGGCGGTTTCAATCTGAAAGGCAGGACTACCGCCGGAAAGACGACGGCTCTGCGGACGGCGATGTCAATCTGGGCTAGCCATTTGGCGATCGAGACTTGGCGCGCCACCGACAACGGCCTCGAAGGTATTGCTGCGCTTGGTAACCACGTTGCGCTTATCGTGGATGAGCTGGGCAAGGCGGATCCACGAGTCGTGGCGCAAGCCGTCTACATGCTCGCAAATGGCGAAGGCAAGCGCCGTGCAGATGTCGAAGGCGTTGCAACGGCGGCACGACGGTGGCAAGTCCTGTTCATATCCTCCGGCGAGCTGGGTCTCCGCGAAATGTTGGCCAGCGATACGCGGAAGGCGCAGGCGGGGCAGTTCGTCCGACTCGTCGACGTCCCCGTCGATGGCGACACCCACGGCGTCTTTTCGAACGTGCCTGATGGCATGAAGCCCTCGCGATTTGCGAAGTCCTTGCGGCGCGGTGCGGCAGCCTCGTATGGCACCGCCGGTCCCGCCTTCGTCGCGGAACTGATCCGTTCGGGACGCTTGGCGGAGTTCGATGACGAGTTCGAACGACACAAAGAGCAACTCATGCGGAAACTGAATGGTCATCCCCTCACTCCGCAGCAGGAGCGCGTCTTCGAGCGTTTCGCGCTCATCAGCCTCGCCGGTTCCCTCGCCACCGAGTTCGGCGTCACCGGATGGGGCGACGGGGAGATCGTTCAGATGGCGGTGCTGAGTTTCTTCCGCAAGTGGCGAGAGGAGGACGAGCAAAGTTCCGGAGTTTCCGATACCAATGCCGCCATCGTTCGTGTGCGCGAGTTTCTTCTGCAGCACGAGCGTGAACGGTTCGTGACTACGAACTTTTCGGTCCCGAGATACATGGCGGGCTACTCGGACGACGAGGCGTTCTACATCCTCGAAAACGTGTGGCGGGACGAGATCCACAAGGGTCATGATCCGATGCGGGCGGCGCGGTCGCTGCTGGATCACGGCTTTCTGAGTCCCGAGGGCCCGAGACGCCTCAAGGCCAAGGTCCCCACGGGCCTGAACGGTGACCGTATTCGGGCGTTCAGGATCCTCAGGTCGATCCTCAGGGAGGACGACGACGCGTCCGTCGAGTTGCATGGGGGCGAAATCGCCACCGAGCAAGAACCCGATCAGCCTCCTTTCTGAACTGAGGGTTGTGCTGGGGGGACAACGGGGCAGGGTCTGTCCCGTTGTCCCGCCAGTCCCATTACCATCGTGGTAGGGATGGACGTTTTCATTACCCTAGGGCGCGGTCCGGTCGCCGACCCCGAATGGCGGGGTGCGGGACACTTCAGTGGTCTAGGTTTCCCACAGGCCTTGCGACGGTGACATCAAAGCGTTCGAAATGCCGCTCCATGATTCTTCGCATTGAACCGGATGACCCGATACTTCCCTCGGAACTGACTTAATCAGCATCCTGGCTTAGTTTAGGCTGGGACAGGCGGGACAATGGGACTCCGCTTATCGGAACGTCCCGTCCATTTCGTTGTCTGTAATGCTCATTTCCTATAAGTCAAACAGGGCCTCAAGAAATTCGATATCTTTCATCATCCGAGCCGCAATCAGTTCGTGCTCGACGCTATCCGGAGAATTTTGGGCGCTCAGTTCCCCAGAGAGAATGACTTCCGCGAGATCGCGTTCAAATTCAATAATTTTTCTACGCTTGAATGATAGTGCCCCTTGGCCCCGGGCGACCCACACTTCCGGGAAATACAGGCCATGTTGGGCGCAAAATACGTAAGGGTCGACATCGCACAAAAAAGCAATGACACCCAACTCCGAGACGCTCAGGTTGTCCTTATCGGAAGTCGTCGGCGGCTGGACGTATTCTTTCGGCATCTGGGCATTCATAACTTTATTGGCGGCATTGAGTGTTCGCTTCGGAAACTGATCCCGGTTGCTCAGAATGTTATGCGTCCCTTGCTCCTCGGTGGTGTCCATACCCTTTTGATAATTTTTCATGTGGACGACCCGAGCCGACATCACTTCTGTAACTATTCTACGGGCCTTTGCGAGTATGTTCAAAATTTCAACATATATCGCTAGCAGTTCGTTGTCCTGCCCCTTCCCACTGGATTTGTTGCGCGTTCCGGATCTTTTGATGCGGGCACGCAAAGCATCGCCGTGAAGAGGGCTTGAATCCGTGTCGCCATGGAACGCGATCCGATGCTTGCGTCCCTCGTTCTGAACCGCTTCGAGATAGGTGTGGACGATGTCAGCGGCTATGGGCCTCGGCTCTTCCTTTCGACTGACGGCAGAACGCTCTGCGGCAGCCATGATCTCCGGCGCAGCGAAGACCAAGTATCCCCCTGGCGTGTCGCGGGCATCAGCAGCCGTGGCCGCTCCGCCTTTGTTAGTTGCATAGAACAGACGATGGATCTCCGGCATCAGCGCGAACGCCCAAGTTTCGAAGCCGACACGAACTCGGTCCTCGGCGATATCGAGCTGACGCCGTCCTTGGGGAAGTTTCTGTAGGTCAATTGTGGGAAGAAGGAGGACGAGATAACCCAGCTCGCGGAACTGCTTTCTCTGCCAAGTGTCTATGGCCGGAAGCCGAGAAACATCCTCGTCGGAGCCGTGCATGTGGACCTTGATGGGTCTGAAATTGACCCTTTTGATGACCCAAGTTGGGACACTTTCGCCATTCTGTCCATGACGCGCTGGATCGTAGATCAGGATAGCAGGCTGCAGATAAACGAATGACATCGTCTCGGGGTTGAAGCCTGAAGGAAAGCGCCGTTCATCAACACGGCGCCGCATCTGCTTCATCATCTCATCATAGATGCCACTGAAGTCTCGAATATCAGAAATCAAATTTTCATCCTTTGTTTCCCAAGTTCCCTCCACGCCCAAAACTACGGTCTCGGCATCTAATCTCGAATCAAGGTGTCCACATGTTCGTCACACAAAAGCGCCTCGGCCAAGAGCCGTTTTCCGTTCCGGACCGTCGGGATCGTGTTGAGAGTGACGTGAAATTCGGGTATCATCAACATGTTCTTCGGCGTGCCTCAACGAGTTCAAAGGCGGCGTTCCTCAGGCTTACCCAGTTCAGATTCGACCGCCTCATTCAGACGTTTCAGAGGGCCACGATAGGCGTCCTGCTGCATCGGCTATGCACTTGCTTTAGGTCGCATAGATATCACACTCAGCAACGCCCTGCAGAGCGCTGCGGAGTCGGCTCCCGCCCGCAGGAACTGGCACAGCTGTATCAGGGGTTGGTTCACACTGCGGACCGCATGCCGGTGAAGATATTCTTCAAACTGCAAACGCCGAAACAGGGTTGGTCGGAGATGTCCAACGGTGGAAACGAAGCGCAAGACATTGAGGCGGTCAGCTGATGGGGAGGGATACGCCGATACTCGCCAGCGAGGAGCGCGCAGCTAGGCTTCTTGACCTTAGCCTGAAGCAGTTTCGGGCAATGGTCGATGGCGGGCATCTGCCGAAGGGTAGGGAAATTGCGCCAGGGCTGGTGCGGTGGGTCGTAGATGATCTGGGCAGAATAGCGACCGGGAACGCTGTCGATGGAATGGGGGACGTAAGGTGGTGAAGGGAAAGAAGTTCATATGGCACCACCCGGCCGGCAGGATCTATGTCCGTATCAAGGGCAAGCTGCATCGCATCAAGGCTGCCGAGGGCACTCCGGAATTTGATGCTGAATACTGGGCGATCATGACCGGCAAGCGGATGCAGGCCAAGACGTCATGGAAGGCCCTGATGGACGATTATCGCACGTCCGATCGATGGATCAGCCTCAAGCCTCGCACGCGCTCGGACTATGACCGGGTCATGGATTACCTGCGCGAAAAGATCGGCGACCGTGATGTGAAGGCACTGACGCGCTCGGATGTGATCGCGGCCCAAAAGGCTAATAGCCACCGGACCCGGTTCGTGAACTATATCCCGCAGATGCTTGTAATCCTGTGCGAGCATGCGATCGACCTCGGCTGGATCAGCACTAACCCCGCCAAGGGCGTTCGGACCCTCAAGACGCCGGATGCGCGCAAGCGCGAGCACCTGCCATGGCCGGATTGGGCCGTGGATAAGTTCCGCGCACAGGCGAGGGGCCTTCCGGCCCTGATCTTTGAGATTGGCGTGGGCAGCGTTCAGCGTCCCGGCGACTGGATGGGCTTCAAGTGGGGCGACTATGATGGCGATTCGCTGGTCCTGAGACAGAACAAAACCGACAAGCCCCTGGTGCTGCCTTGCACCGAGATGCTGCGCGCCGCCCTGGACGTGGCCAAGCAATCTCTGGGCGCCACCCCGATCGCGGGACGGCCGATCTTGATCAAACGGGATGGCAACCCGATCAGCTACCGCTACATGGCAGACATGATGCTAAAAGAGCGTCGGCGCCTCGGCCTGGATGCCTACGACCTGCATGCCCTCCGCTATCGCGGCGTCAAGGAACTAGCGTGGGCGGGCTGTGATGACGACGAGATCGCGGCCTATTCCGGCCATGCCACCAAGGACATGATCGTGAAGTATGCCGGCGAGGCGAGGCAGGAGATGCGGGCCCGTCAGG
Organism: Paracoccus gahaiensis; assembly: GCF_005048225.1. Classification (GTDB taxonomy): domain Bacteria; phylum Pseudomonadota; class Alphaproteobacteria; order Rhodobacterales; family Rhodobacteraceae; genus Paracoccus; species Paracoccus gahaiensis. Next base: position 129,682 of record NZ_SUNI01000012.1, on the reverse strand, counting down.
CGCGGCAAAAGCGGCGTTGAACGGAACGGGTCCAGAACGCGAACGTGATACCCTGACTGATACCCCCGGGGGGGCGACGCTCTAAAAGTCGAGGAAACACTGGAGGCGGGTACCGGAATCGAACCGGTCTTCACGGATTTGCAATCCGGTGCGTAACCTCTCCGCCAACCCGCCGCCGTCGAGAGTGGCCGTGTCCTAGCGGATTGCCGCGACCCATGCAAGACGCGATCCGGTGCGCCGATGTGCGGCGTTGCCCAGCATGGGGAAACATGGCAAGAGTCGCGCGAACAGGTCGAGCAGAGGTTCCCCCGAGATGAGCGATTTCGCCACGCGCCGCACGATGATGGTCGACACCCAGGTTCGCCCCAGCGATGTCACGAGGTTCCCGGTGATCGAGGCGATGCTGACCATCCCGCGCGAGGATTTCGTCCCCGCCAACCGCCGCGCGGTCGCCTATTCGGGCGAGAACCTGGACATTGGCCATGGGCGCGTCATGCTGGAGCCGCGCACCCTGGCCAAGCTGGTCGATGCGCTGGACATCCAGCCCGACGAGCTGGTCCTGGATCTGGGCTGCGGCTACGGCTATTCCGCCGCCGTGATGGCACGCATGGCCGAGGCGGTCGTGGCGATCGAGGATCAGGCCGAGCTGGCCTCCGAGGCCGAGCGGCGCCTGTCCGAAGCCTCGATCTTCAACGTCGCGGTCCTGCAGGCGCCGCTGACCGAGGGTGCGCCCAAGCAGGGCCCCTATGATGTCATCCTGATCGAGGGCGCGATCGAAGAGGTGCCGCCCGCGATCCTCGACCAGCTGCGCGATGGCGGGCGGATCGGCGCCTTGTTCACCGAGGGCGCCCTGGGCGTGGCGCGGATCGGCACGCGGCTGAACGGGCGCATGACCTGGCGTTATGCCTTCAATGCCCGCGCCCCTTTGCTGGCAGGCTTCGTGCGCCAGCGCGGGTTCGTGCTATGAACCGCCTGTCGCGCATCGCGGGCCTGGCCCTTCTGGCCCTGACCGTGGCGCTGCCCGCCCGGGCCGAATCGCTGGCCGACACGATGGTCTCGGCCTATCGGCATTCCGCCCTGATCGAACAGAACCGCGCGGTCCTGCGCGCCGCCGACGAGGGCGTCGCCGCCTCGGTCGCGGCGCTGCGCCCGGTGGTCGAATGGGTGCTGCGTCAAAGCGCCTCCCGCGACGAGGGGTCGACGACCGCGCGTTCGACCTCGATGTCACTGGCGGCTTCGCTGACGCTGTACGATTTCGGCCGCTCGCAGCTGGCCATCGACGGGGCGAAGGAGCAGGTGCTGGCCACGCGGCAGGCACTGATCTCGATCGAACAGGACATCCTTCTGGCCGCGACCCTGGCCTATTTCCAGGTGCGCGAGGCGATCCAGCAGGTCGCCCTGCAGGAGAACTCGGTCGAGGTGCTGTCCACCGAACGCCAGGCCGCGCAGGACCGCTTCGACGTGGGCGAGATCACCGTGACCGACGTTGCGCTGGCCGATGCCGCGCTGGCGGCGACGCGCGCCAGCCTCGCCTCGGCCACCGGCGATCTGGAGATCGCCCGCGAGGCCTATCAGGCCGCGACCGGGCGCCAGCCCGCCTCCCTCGATGCCCCGCCGCCGCTGCCCAGCCTGCCCGGCACGCTGGACGAGGCGCGGCGCATCGCCCAGACTTCGCATCCGGCCATCGGCCAGTCGCAGCGCCAGGCCGCCGCCGCCGAGATCGGCGTCGCGGCTGCCGCCGCCGAGCGCAACCCGACCCTGTCGGGCACTGCCAGCGTCGGCGTCTCCCGTGCGCCGCGCGCCAGTCTGGGCGGCGATGACGGAACCCGCAATTCGTCATCGGTGGGGCTGGAACTCAGCCAGACGCTCTATTCCGGGGGGCGGCTGTCGGCGTCGCATCGCCGCGCCATGGCCGAACGCGACCAGGCGCGGGCCAGCCTCTTGAACACCGCCCGCCAGATCAGCCAGCAGGTCGGCGAGAACTGGGCCAATATCGCGGTGGCCGGCGCCCAGATCACCGCGATCGACCAGCAGATCTCGGCCGCGCAGCAGGCCTATGACGGCGTGCGCGAAGAGGCTCTGCTGGGCGCACGCACCACGCTGGATGTGCTGGATGCCGAACAGTCGCTCTTGGAGGCGCGGGCGGACCGGATCACGGCCGAATCGAACCTGCAATTAGCTCATTATCAACTTCTGGCTGCTATGGGTCTTCTGACGGTAGAAAATCTCAACCTGGGAATTCCGACCTATGACCCTTCGCAATATTACAACGCGGTGCGCGATGCGCCCACGACCAGCAAGCAGGGCGAAAGCCTGGACCGCGTGCTGCGCGCCCTCGGGCGCAACTGACCCCGACCTGCGGGGGGCGCCATGAGCCGCCCCCGCCGCACGGCCCGCAGCGGGGCCGACAGCCCGCGCCCCCTCACGCCCCGGGCGGCGCCAGACCCCGGCCCCGAGGCTCCCCCGCCGTCCCGAACGCCGCGCAAGGCCCCGCCTGCCAGCCGCATCGCGACACCTGACCAGCCTGCACAGACCCCGCCCGCCCGCGTGCCCCGCCCCCGTCGCAGGACTGCCGCTGCCCCGACCTCAGCCGAGCCGCCGGCGGACCACGCCTCTGCGAGCTCCCCACGCCAGATCGACGTTGACCACGACGCGGTCACCTGGCCCGGCGACGAGTTCGTCTTTGACAGGGACCCGATCCTTCCCGATCTGTCAGGGCCATCGGCCCTGCCCCGCGTCCTGGCAGAGCCTTTGCCCGCTGCTGCCACGGCGCGCCCCCGCTGGTCCGTCGCCCTCGCCCCTGGCGAGGCCGCCCGCGAGATTGCCCGCATCCGGGCGGGCATGGTGCAGATCCGCCAGATGATCGATGGACCTCTCCCGACCGGAGAGGCCGCCTGGACGATGCTGCAGCGCCTGTGTCGCGATCCCCTGCCACAGGGCCACCAGGCGGGCAGCACGGCCGCGATGGCGCGGCTGATGGCCTTTCCGCCCTCTGCGATCTCATCCACGGCACGGGCTGGCGACCCGGGCCTGGCCCCTGGCGGCAAACGCCCCCTCCGCAACGGCAAGGCGCAGGGACCGCTCTCCGCACACAAGACGGGGCAGGGGTCTGCGCCGGGCAGCACGTCGCCCGGCGCCCGGGACATCCGCCCCGCATCCTCGCCCTCGGTAGGTGGACGGATCGCGGGTCCGGCAGGGACCCGACAGCCGATATCCGCAGCGATGGGTCCCGCCTCGTGGCCCGCGCACTGGTCCGGCCTGCCGATCGCCTGTCTGTCGGAAACGAACCCCTTTCCGGCCGAGTTGCTGATGCCGGCCACCTTAGTGCTGCAACGCTCCGCCCCGCAGCCATTCAGCTCCTGGCCGGTCACTTTTGGCCCTTGTCTGGCCAAGACCGCTGACATGGCACCGGCGCGGTCCCGGGTGGCGCAACTTCTGGCGGCCTGGGCCGACTGGCTGCTGTGGCGGCTTCAACCGCCCCGCATCCCGCAAAGCGCTTCTCAGGATGGTTCCTCGGCTGCGGCGGCAAACGCGCTGTCCGGGTCTACTCAGTCGGAGGCCGCGACTCAGGACCCCGCGCCCCTCATCGCGCCGTCCGACGCCCAAGGCCACACTGCCGCAAACGATGCGATGCCTTCCTTTGCGAAAGGCGAGTGTGCCGATCCGGAGCACCACCTCGCGCAGGACATGCTGCAGGATCCTGCGCCCGCCTCCGCTCTGACGCTGACCGACGAGGCCGTCGCGCTGGCCCTTGTTCGGGCCTTGGAGGACAACAGCCTGCGGGTCCGGCTGCAGGACATGATCCGCGACGAGTTGGCCGGAGAGATGGGCGCGCGGTTCTCGGGCAACCTTCAGGCCGTCATCCGCCGCGAGGTCGCGTCCGGCCTCGACGACCGGCTGACGCATCTCTGAGGGCTGCCGGTGGCGGCGGGGTCAGTTCAGCATCCGCTCGGGGTCGACGCTCTCAAAGCCCCGGCGGATCTCGAAATGGACGAAGCCGTCGTTCCCTGCGCGGCCGAGGGACTGGCCCGCGCTCACGCTGTCGCCCTTGGCCACGTCCAGGCCGTCAAGGCCGGTATAGACGGTCATCAGATCCCCCTCGTGGCGGACCACGATGATCGGCACGCCGGCGCTGTCCTGGGTGATCGCCGCCACCTGGCCGGTTCCCGCCGCATTGACCGGCGTGCCACTGGCGGCGGCGATGTCGATCCCGTCATTGCGGCCCTTTTCATAGACACGGATGATCGCGCCATCGACCGGCATGCGGAACGGCCCGCTCCCTCCCGAGGCGGCGGTCCGCGTGGCGCCCAGATCGGTCTGCGGAGCATCGGGGGCCGGGGCGCCGGCCTCGGGCGTGTCCTCGTCCGGCAGGGGCTGAGTGGAGGAGGGCGGCGTGGGCGTGGGGCTGCCTTCGCCCGGCGCGGTGGCGGCCAGGCGGTCGGGGCTCTGGCCCGGCTGCGGGACGATCAGGCGCTGGCCGGTGCGCAGGCTCATGTCCCCCGGCAGGCCGTTCCACGAGGCGAGATCCTGCACCGTCACGTCATAGCGTCGAGCGATGGCCCAGGCCGTCTCGCCTGCCGCCACGACATGCTGTCGTGGCTCGGCCCCTGCCGCGGGGGCCGCTGTGGCCGCTGGCGCCGCCGCGGGGTTTGCCCCTGCTGCCGTTGCGGCGGCGAAGGGATCGCGCACGATCGTCGTGCCGCCGCCCGGGCGCCCGGCGGGTGCTCCCGCCGCGACCTGACGCGGCAGGACCAGCACCGCGCCCGGCATCAGCGCCGCATCCGGGGGCAGCGCGTTGTGGGCGGCCAGCTCGGCCGGCTGCAGCCCCAGACGGGTCGCGACGCTGGCGGGCGTGTCGCCGGCCTGCGCCAGTGCCACCTGTCCGCCGGCAAAGCTGATGACGCCCCGGGCATCGGGTGCCGGGCGCGGCCCGGCCGAGGCGGCGGCGGCGGCCGTGTCCATGCCGCCCATCAACCCGCGCAGATCCGGGTCGAACCGGCCATCGGCCCCGCACGAGACCAGCGCCGCCAAGGCCGTTCCGCCCAGCACCGCGCGAAAGTGAAATCTGCTCATGATCCTGTCCTCAGCCTGCCTCTGGGTGGCCGGGGGTCATGTCTGGCCCAACCCCTCCACCAGCGGCACGAACCGCACCTGCCGCAATTCGTCATAGTCGAACCCGGCCTGCGACCGGGTGACCCGGATCAGGGTCTGCACCGCATCCGACTGTCCGACAGGCACCACCATGATACCGCCGATCTTCAGCTGTGCCAACAGCGGGCCGGGCGGATCCTCGGCAGCGGCGGTCACAAGAATGCGGTCGAAGGGCGCCAGATCGGGCAGCCCGCGCGACCCGTCGGCCACCTGCGCGATGATGTTGTGCAGGCCCAGGGTCTGAAAGATCGCCTCGGCCTCGACGACCAGGCGGCGGTGGCGGTCCACCGTATAGACCCTGCGCGCCAGCCCCGACAGGACCGCCGCCTGATAGCCCGAGCCGGTGCCCACCTCCAGCACGGTGTCGCGCGGCCCCACCTCCAGTGCCTGGCTCATCAGCCCCACGACCGAGGGCTGGCTGATCGTCTGCCCGCAGGGGATGGGCAGGGGGGTGTCCTCATAGGCGCGGTCGGCGAACTGGCCGCGCACGAACAGGCCCCGGTCGATCGCCTCCATCGCCGCCAGCACGCGCGCATCGGTCACCCCGCGCGAGCGCAGCTGGAACAGGAAGCGCATCTTGCGCTCGGCGGGGCTGTCCCCGTCGGGATCGCTGCTGTCGGCGTCGCTCATCGCGCGGGCCCGTCCTTGGCGCCCGGTCCCTCCAGCGCGCGGGCCAGATCGTCCAGCGAGGCGTGGCAGGTCAGGTCCGCCCGCATCGGCGTGACCGAGACATAGCCCTCGAGGCTGACCGCCACATCGCTGCCCGCGCGCGCCGGCGCCTGCTGCGAGCCGCCCGCGATCCACATGAACTGCCGCCCGTTGGGCGCCGTATAGGGCACCACGCCAAAGCGCGAGCCGCGCCGCTGCCCCTGCGGGGCGACCTTGAGGCCACGCACCCCGCTCGCGGGCAGGGGGGGGAAATTCACGTTGTAGAACAGCCGGAAATCCTCGTCCGAGGTCCAGTCGCCGTGATCCAGAAGCTGCCGGATGATGCGGGCGCCATGGCTGCGCGCGGCCTCGAAGGGATCGTCCAGTCCGGCGGTCTCGGGCCCCAGATATTGCGACAGCGCGATGGCGGGCAGGCCCTGTAGGGCCGCCTCCATGGCACCGCCGATCGTGCCGGAATACATCGCGTTCTCGCCCGCATTGTTGCCGCGATTGACGCCCGACAGGACCAGATCGGGCAGGCCCTCGCGCATCAGCTCGCCCACCGCGGCCAGCACGCAATCGGCCGGACTGCCCTCGGCGGCATAGCGGCGGGGCGCCAGCCGGGCGATCATCGTGGGATGGGAATAGCTGATGCAATGGCCCACGCCCGACTGCTCGAAGGCGGGGGCGACGGTCCAGACTTCGCCCGTGGGGCCGGCCAGTTCCGTGGCGATCTGGTCCAGCACCTCCAGCCCCGGGGCGTTGATCCCGTCGTCATTGGTGATGAGAATCCGCATCCTGCCCCCTGTCCGACCCGGCCGCCCGTGCGGAACCCTGTCCCTGCACGCGGTTGCGCCTCGATCTGCTTAGCGGTGGCCCGGCTTCGCTTCAACCCGTTCCTGCGGGGCAGGGGCCGGACCAGACCGGTCGGTGCGGATTGGGCGGGCAGGCGGCCCGGTCCCGACCGAAGCGGTTTGACCTTGGCGGCCGGGCGGGGCATCCTCGGGTCGAGCGCAAGAGGCCCGGGACGCGATGCAGATCTATCTTCCCATTGCCGAGGTCTCGGTCAACGCCTTCGTGCTGATGGGCCTGGGCGGCCTGGTCGGCGTCATGAGCGGCCTCTTCGGCGTCGGCGGCGGCTTCCTGATCACGCCGTTGCTGTTCTTCATCGGCATTCCCCCGGCCATCGCGGTCGCCACCGGGGCCAACCAGGTCGTCGCCTCCTCGGTTTCGGGCGTGCTGGCGCATATGAAGCGCAAGACCGTCGACTTCCGCATGGGGGGCGTGCTGCTGGCGGGCGGCATGGTGGGTTCGGCCCTGGGGGTGCTGGTCTTCAACATCCTGCAGCAGATGGGCCAGGTCGAGCTGGTCGTGCAGCTGTGCTATGTCGTCTTTCTGGGCCTGATCGGCGCGATGATGCTGCAGGAGAGCCTGCGCGCGCTGCTGCGGGCCCGCCATCCCACCGGGCGGCGGCGCCTGCACCAGCACATGTGGGTGCATCGCTGGCCGCTCAAGATGAAGTTCCGCGCCTCGGGTCTTTACATCAGCACCATCCCGCCGCTGCTGGTCGGCGTCGCGGTGGGCGTGCTGGCGGCGATCATGGGGGTGGGCGGCGGCTTCATCATGGTGCCCGCGATGATCTATCTGCTGGGAATGCCCACGAAGGTCGTGGTGGGCACCTCGCTGTTCCAGATCACCTTCGTCACCGCCTTCACCACGCTGATGCATGCGGTCAGCTACAACACCGTCGACGTGATGCTGGCGGTGCTGCTGATCGTGGGGGGCGTCGTGGGGGCGCAGATCGGCACCACCCTGGGCGCCCGGCTGCGGGCCGAACAGCTGCGCCTCCTGCTGGCGCTGCTGGTGCTGGCGGTCTGCGGCAAGCTGGCACTGGACCTGTTCCTGCGCCCCGACGACCTGTTCTCGATCACGACGCGGGGGCAATGATGCGCGGCGCGATCCTGACCCTGCTGGCGCTGCTGCTGGCCCCGGTCCTGTCCGCCCCGGCACAAGCGCAGGGCAGCGGATCGACCATGCCCGCCGATCCCGAGGCCGGCCTGCTGCCGCAGACCGAGGCGCGCCCGGACTGGCTGCTGTTTCCCGACCCCCGCGAGTCGCGCGGCCCCCTGCCCGAGGCGGCCGAGGGCCCCGCCGAGCAGGTCGTGGCCGGGCTGTCGAACAGCTCGGTGGCGATCACCACCAGCTTCGACGGCTCGGACATCCTGATCTACGGGGCCATCAAGCGGCAGACGCCGATCCCCGAGACGCCCCTGGACGTGATCGTCACGATCGAGGCGCCCTCGCAGCCGCTGACCATCTGGCAGAAACAGCGCCGCGCCGGCATCTGGATCAACACCGACCGGGTCGAGATCGGCGCCGCCCCCAGCTTCTACGCGGTGGCCACCACCCGCCCGCTGGACCAGATCCTGGACCCGGACTGGGACAACCGCTATCGCATCTCGCTGCCCCTCGTGCTGCGCGCCTTCGCCGGCGCACCGCAGGTCGAGGACACGCTGCCCTATACCGAGGCGCTGATCCGCCTGCGCCGGCAGAACGGCCATTACCGGCTGGAGGAGAACGCCGTCGCCCTGGTCGAGGACACGCTGTTCCGCACCGACATCCGCCTGCCCGCCAACCTGATCGAGGGCGACTATCGCGCCCGCATCTTCCTTCTGCGCGGCGGCGAGGTCATCGACGCCTATGGCGCGGCCATCGAGGTCCGCAAGGTGGGGCTGGAACGCTGGCTCTATCGCTTGGCCTTCGACCAGCCGCTGCTCTACGGGCTGATGTCGCTGGCGGTGGCGGTCATCGCGGGCTGGGGGGCGTCGGCGGCGTTCCGGAAATTGCGGCGGGCGTAGGGCGGCTGTTCAGCAAGGTCGCGCTTCAGCCCGGCAGCGTGACGATGATGGCACCGCGATGCGTCGCCACCACGGTATGCTCGTATTGCACCACCGGAGCCCGGGGCGTGCTGTACAGCGTCCACTCGTCACGGGTGCCGGACGTCGCCCACATCCCGCCGCGCGACAGGAACGGCTCGACCGTCAGGACGAGGCCGTTGTGCATCCGGCGCCTGTCGCCCTTGGTGGGCCATGTCGCGATCTCTCCGGGATCTTCGTGCAGGGCCTTGCCCACGCCATGGCTGGCCAGGTTGCGGATCAGCGTGTAGCCGCGCTTGGAGGCAAAGCTGCCGATGGCATTGCCGATCCCGGCCAGGGGCTTATCATGGCCGACCTGCGCGATGCCGATCCGCATCGCGCGCCGGCCATCCCGGCACAGCCGGTCCAGTACGGGCCGCACCGCGCCCAGACAGAACGTCGCCCCGGTATCGGCGAAATAGCCGTCCAGCGATGCCGACACGTCGATATTGACCAGATCGCCCAAGGCCAGCCTGCGCTCGCCCGGGATGCCATGCGCGATCTCTTCGTTGACGCTGATGCAGGTGGCGCCCGGAAAGCCATAAGTGGCCTGCGGCGCCGGAATGGCGCCCTCGCGTTCCAGCATCTCGCGGCCAAGGTCGTCCAGTTCTCGTGTCGTCATGCCCGGCTCCATCACCGCCGCCATGTCCTGCATGGTGTTGGCGACGATGCGCCCGATACGCTTCAGGCCGTCCAACTCGTCATCATGCGTGATCGTCATCGTCTGGCCTCGTTTGGGTCCGGGAGGGGTTGCGAACAATCTTAGCACCCGCAGACCGCCCTGTCCCCCCGGCAAGGAAGGCCGTCGCCAAAAACCAGACGGCCCCGCGATCGCTCGCGGGGCCGGTCCTCCCTCGGGGTGCAGCCTGTCCCCCTCCACTGGTCCGGGCTGCGGGGGGGTCCTTTACGCGCCGATCAGCTCGAACTGGCGCAGCGTGACCTCGGCCTGCTTGATCGAGGCGATGTCGACCAGCCGGCCCTTGTAGACGGTGGCGCCCGCGCCGTCGCGCTTGGCCTGTTCCATCGCGGCCAGGATCTCGCGCGCCTCGGTCACGGCGGCCTCATTGGGCGAGAAGACCTCGTTGGCCAAGGCGATCTGGCTGGGATGGATCGCCCATTTGCCGACCATGCCCAGGGTCGCGCTGCGCATCGCCTGCGCGCGGAAGCCCTCGGGGTCGCTGAAATCGCCAAAGGGGCCGTCCACGGGCAACAGCCCATGCGTGCGGCAGGCCGCGACGATGGCGGTCTGCGCCCAATGCCAGGGATCGGGCCAGTATTTCTGCCCCTCGCGGATCATGTAATAGTTTTCCTGCGTGCCGCCGATGCCCGTGGTGGCCATGCCCATCGAGGCCGCGAAATCCGCCGCCCCCAGGCTAATCGCCTGCAGGCGCGGGGATGCGCCCGCGATCTCCTCGACATGGCAGATGCCGGCGGCGGATTCGATGATGACCTCGAAGGCGATGGGCCTGGTGCGGCCCTTGGCGCGCTCGATCGCGGTAACCAGCGCGTCGACGGCATAGATGTCGGCGGCACAGCCGGCCTTGGGGATCATGATCTGGTCCAGCCGGTCGCCCACCTGCTCCAGCAGGTCGACCACGTCGCGGTACCAGAAGGGCGTGTCCAGCCCGTTGATGCGCACGGACAGGGTCTTGGCCCCCCAATCCACGTCGTTGATCGCCGCGATGATGTTGGTCCGCGCCTGCGCCTTGTCGTCGGGGGCGACCGAATCCTCCAGATCCAGGTTGATCACGTCGGCGGCGGATTTCGCCATCTTCTCGAACAGCGCCGGACGCGAGCCGGGGCCGAACAGCTGGCAGCGGTTCAGGCGGGCCGGGGGCAGGGGCTGGGTGCGGAAACTCATGACAAGGTCCAGTTTGACAAGATCGGGGCGTTCCCGGGTAATAATCTTGCGCGGTCAGGACGGCAAGCGCTATTTCCGCGCGGCGAGGCCGGCCCCGGCTTCTTGACGCATCCAAGCTTTGGGGTCAGGTGTCGGCGCGAGGACAACGGAGGCCAGGATGGCGCGAACAGTCTATGTGAACGGCGAATATCTTCCCGAGGATGAGGCGAAGGTGTCGGTCTTCGACCGGGGATTCCTGATGGCCGACGGGGTCTACGAGGTGGTCAGCGTGCTGGGCGGCAAGCTGATCGACTTTCAGGGCCACATGGTCCGGCTGCGGCGGTCCCTGTCCGAACTGGCCATCTCTGAGCCGATGACGGATGCCGACTGCCTCGCCGCCCATCGCGAGCTGATCGCCCGCAACGCCATCACCGACGGGCTGGTCTATCTGCAGGTGACGCGCGGCAATCCCGGCGATCGCGATTTCGCCTACCCGCCCGAGGGGACCGCGCCCACCGTCGTGATGTTCACCCAGTCCAAGCCCGGCCTGGCCGACGCGCCGGCGGCCAGGACCGGCTGGACGGTGGTCAGCGTTCCCGACCTGCGATGGGGCCGGCGCGACATCAAGACGGTGCAGCTTCTCTATCCCTCGATGGCCAAGATGGAGGCAAAGGCCCGGGGCGCCGATGACGCCTGGATGGTCGAGGAGGGGCGCGTGACCGAGGGCACCTCGAACAACGCCTATATCGTCAAGGGCAACACCATCATCACCCGCGAGCTGAGCCATGACATCCTGCACGGCATCACCCGCGCCGCCGTCCTGCGCTTTGCCGCCGAGGCGCAGATGCAGGTCGAGGAACGCGCCTTCACCATCGACGAGGCGCAGCAGGCCGACGAGGCCTTCGTCACCTCGGCCTCGTCCTTCGTGATGCCGGTGGTCCGCATCGACGACGCCGCCGTCGGCACCGGTGCCGTGGGCCCGGTCGCCACCCGCCTGCGCGAGATCTATCTGGAAGAAAGCCTGAAGCTGGGCGTCTGATCCTTTTTGCGTCCCGCGACCGCCGGGGGCTTCGCGCCCGGCGCCGGCTGGTCCTCGGACCGGTGGCGGACCAGCCGACACCCCCCGCGGGATATTTATGCCAAGATGAAAGCCCGATGCCGTCAGGGCGCGGGCCCTTTCATCTTGGTCCAAGTATCCCGGGGGGGATCGCGGAACGCGATTGGGGGGCTGGCCCCCCTCTTCCTGCCTGATTGCGGTTTCAGAGACCGGCTTGGCTCAGGACGCGATCGATCACCGGGGCCAGCCGTTCGGCCCAGATGCTCTGTCCCTCGGGGGTGGCGATCAGGTCGTTCCTGACCTCGATCAGCAGGTTGGGGCGGCCATGCGCCAGGGCGTGGCGGTCGATGCTGTCGCCCTCCAGATGGCCGTCATAGGGCTGGTTCTCTCCGGTGATCCAGCCCTCGTCGCGGCAGGCGGCGACCATGGCGGGGCCAAGCCGTGCATCGGCATGGGAGTAGAGGATGCCCACCTGCCAGGGGCGCGGCGGGCGACCCCGAAGTTGCGGGGTGAAGCTGTGGATGGCGCAGAGGCAGCGGGCGGGATGGCGGGCGGCCAGCTGCTCCAGCGCCTGATGATAGGGGCGGTGCAGGCGGGCCAGGCGGCGTTCGCGCTCGGTCGCATCCGCTTGCTTGTTGGCAGGAATGACCGTGCCGTCATAGAGCCGCATCAGCAGCGTCGGATCGTCCTCGCCCCGGTTCGGGTCGATCACCAGCCGCGAGAAGTCGGACAGGATCGCGGGCGCATCCATCAGGGCCGACAGGGCCTCGGTCAGCCCTGCCGCGCCCACGTCATAGGCGATGTGGCGGGCCATGTCGGCGGGCGCGATGCCCAGATCGCCGCCGCCCACCCAGGGCGGCACGCGGTTGGTGGCATGGTCGCAGGTGACCAGCCAGCGCGAGGGGCCATCCGGATTGAGGATGCGGAACGGCGGGGGGGTCATCACGTCTTCATCACTCATGGTGCAAGGTGTCTACGACGAAGCGCGGGCAGACGCCAGTTGCCGCCGGGCTGCTTCTGCGGCATAGATAGCGCTAAACCCGAGACGAGGGCAGGATTGATGAGACGACATCGCAATGTGAAGATCGTGGCGACCCTGGGACCGGCCTCCTCCACCAAGGAGATGATCCGGGCGCTGTTCGATACCGGCGCCGACGTGTTCCGCCTGAACATGAGCCATGGCAGCCATGACGACCACCGCGCGCGCTATACCGCGATCCGCGAGATCGAGGCCGAGACCGGGCGCCCGATCGCCATCCTGGCGGACCTGCAGGGCCCCAAGCTGCGGGTCGGCCCCTTTGCCAACGGCGCGCTTGACCTGGCGGTGGGCGACCGCTTCCGCTTTGATCTGTCGCCCGAGCCGGGCAATGCAGGCCGCGTCCAGCTGCCCCATCCCGAGATCTTCGCGGCCCTGATCGAGGGGTCGGAACTTCTGGTCAATGACGGCAAGATCCGCCTGACGGTCGACGCCTGCGGCCCCGATTTCGCCGATTGCACGGTCACCGTGGCCGGCACGATCAGCGACCGCAAGGGCGTGAACGTCCCCGACGTGGTGCTGCCGCTGGCCGCGCTGTCGGACAAGGACCGCGCCGATCTGGAATTCGCCTGCGAGCTGGGCGTGGACTGGCTGGCCTTGTCCTTCGTGCAGCGCGCCGAGGATGTGGAAGAGGCCAAGACCCTGGCCCGCGGCCGCGCCGCGATCCTGTCCAAGATCGAGAAACCCGCCGCCGTCCGGGCCTTCGACGAGATCCTCATGGCCTCGGACGGGATCATGGTCGCGCGCGGCGATCTGGGGGTGGAGCTGCCGGTCCATTCGGTGCCCCCCATCCAGAAGCGCCTGGTGCGCCTGTGCCGCAGCGCCGCCAAGCCGGTGATCGTGGCCACCCAGATGCTGGAATCGATGATCGACAGCCCGATGCCCACCCGGGCCGAGGTCAGCGACGTCGCCAACGCCATCTACGAGGGCGCCGATGCGGTCATGCTGTCGGCCGAAAGCGCGGCGGGCAGCTTCCCGCTGGACGCGGTGCGCACGATGGACAATGTCGCGCGCTCGGTCGAGGCGGACCCGAACTACCGCTCGATCATCGAGGCGGCGCGCAAGGCCAGCCTGTCCTCGGTTCCCGACGCCATCGTGACGGCGGCGCGCGAGATCGCCGAGACGACCGAGGTCGCGGCCATCTGCGCCTTCAGCCAGTCCGGCACCACGATCAGCCTGATCGCCCGCGAGCGGCCCCGCGTGCCGATCCTGGCGCTGAGCCCGATCGAGGCGGTGACCCGGCGCATGGTGCTGACCTGGGGGACGCATTGCGTCATCACCCCGCGCCTGTCGCGCTTCAAGGAGGCGGTGGTCAACGCCACCCGCGCCGCCCGCGATTACGGCTTCGCCGACGAGACGCAGCAGATCGTCGTCATGGCCGGCGTGCCCTTCAACGTGGCGGGCACGACGAACATCCTGCGCATCGCGCCTTGCGATGACCGCTTGATCTTCGCCACCGACCCGGAATAACGCTTGAGGCTTCAAGAACCAACGGGGTAGCCCATGTCCGATCTTCTTCTGCTGGCAGGGGTTGCCCTGTGTCTGCTGTCCGTCGTGCTGGCGATCGTCCAGCTGATGCAGGCCCGGCCGCCCCGTGCGGCGGCGCTGGCCCTCATCGCGGGCATCTTCCTGCTGTTCGTCGGCGCATGGACCAGCCCCGAGCCCTTCGGCCTCTCCAGCATTCCGGCCGCCCTGCAATCGGTCACGGGCGGCACGCCGGCGCCCTGATCCCTCTTGCCATCGGCGGCGCGTCCCCTTATGAGGCGCGCTTGCCCATCCCGTGCGGCCGGCCGATCTGGCATTGCCGAGCCGCACGTTCACTCTGATGAAGGAGATGAAAATGCCGAAGATGAAGACCAAATCCGCCGCCAAAAAGCGGTTCTCGATGACGGCTTCGGGCAAGGTCAAGGCAGGTCAGGCTGGCAAACGCCACGGCATGATCAAGCGCACGACCAAGTTCATTCGCGACGCGCGCGGCACCACCATCCTGTCGGATGCGGATGCCAAGATCGTCAAGAAATACATGCCCTACGCTCGCTGATCAGGAGAACCACACATGTCCCGCGTTAAATCCGGCAAGGTGACCCACGCCCGCCACAAGAAGGTCCTTGAGCAAGCCAAGGGCTATTACGGCGCGCGGTCGCGCAACTTCCGCACCGCCACTCAGGCCGTGGACAAGGCGAACCAGTACGCCACCCGCGACCGCAAGAACCGCAAGCGCAACTTCCGCGCGCTGTGGATCCAGCGCATCAACGCCGCCGTCCGTGTGGTCGATGCCGAAATGACCTATTCGCGCTTCATCAACCTTCTGGCGAAGGCCGGGATCGAGGTGGACCGCAAGGTTCTGGCCGACCTGGCCGTGCACGAGCCCGACGCCTTCGGCGCGATCGTGGCCCAGGCCAAGGCCGCCGCCTGATCCGCATCCGCTGACGGATGTCTTGCAAAGGTCCGCATCCCTTGGGGGTGCGGGCCTTTGTCGCATCTGGCCCCGCCTCTGTCCGGAACCGCCGTCCTGCGCGAAGGTTGACCCTGCAGCAATGCAAGGAGAGCATGATGGACGATCAACGGGTCTGGGATTTCGAGGGTGGCCTCTGGCACGCCTCGGAAAACCGCTACCACGAGCGGGTCGACGCCGAATGCGTCATGGCGCTCAGCCACGAGCCCTTTCTGGTCCACGGACAGGACGCGATCGACGCGGTCAGCGGCACGCCCGCTTGGGACGAGGTCGAGTTTTCCGACAAGACCATCTCGCGCCCCGAGGAGGGGCTGATCGTGGTCGGCTATCGGGTCGAGGCCGTGAAGGGCGAGACGCGCTTCCACGCCGCCTGCACCTCGGTCTATCGCCGCCGGGAACACGAGGACTGGACCGTCGTCCAGCACGCGCAGGTCGTCCTGCCCGCCGCCACCAAGGGCTGAGCCCGACCGCCCGGGGCGCGCGCCTGCGCCCCGAGGCACCCGCCTGCGGCATCATCCCGCACGGCAGGGGCGTTGCCACGAGGCCGCCTTGCCCCCAGTTTGGGGGATCACGCCCCGACCAAAGGCCGCCCGCATGTTCGACCTGCCGCAAGCCGATCCCGCCAAGGTGCCCTTGGCCGTGAAGCCCCTCAGCCTCTGGGGCACCGCGATGACCGGGCGGCGCAACATTCTGGAACTGATCCCCGCCATCGCCACGCACCAGCCCATCGTCTCGGGCAAGACCGGGGCGCGCTGGCACATGGTCATGGACCCGGCCGCGCTGCGCCGTGTGCTGAAGGAGAAGGTCGAGGATTACCCGAAATCCGTCACCACCAAGCTGATCCTGAACCCGGCCATCGGCGACAGCCTGTTCGTGGCCGAAGGGGCGCATTGGCGCTGGCAGCGCCGCGCCGCCGCGCCCTCCTTCGCGCAGCGCCATGTCGAGGCGCTCGGGCCGGTGATGACCGCCGCCGCCGAGGCCTCCAGCCGCCGCCTGTCTGCCGCCAAGGGTCCGGTGGACCTGTTCCAGGAAACCGTGGCGGCCACCTTCGAGGTCATCTCGGACGTGACCTTCTCGGGTGACGGGATGTTCGACCGCGCGTCGGTGCATGATTCGATCGACGCCTATATCGCGCAATCGGCCAAGCTGTCGCTGATGGACGTGATGGGCCTGCCCGGCTGGCTGCCGCGCCCGGGCCGGCTGTTCGCCGAGCCGGGCATGAAGCGGATGAAGGCCGCCGCCGATCAGGCCATCGCCGCGCGCGCGGTTGCGGCGGCCAAGGACGGCCCGCCCGACCTTCTGGACCTGCTGCTGGTGGCGCAGGACCCCGAGACGGGCCGGTCGATGAACCGCGACGAGCTGCGCGACAACCTGCTGACCTTCATCGTGGCCGGGCACGAGACCACCGCCCTGACCCTGGCCTGGGCACTGTATCTCTGCGCCTTCGACCCGGACGTGCAGGAGGCGGCGGCCACCGAGGCGCGCGCCGCCCTTGGAGATCGCGCCGCAACCGCCGCCGATCTGCGCGCGCTGCCCCTGACCCTGCGCATCGTGAACGAATCGCTGCGCCTCTATCCGCCCGCCGCCTTCCTGTCGCGCACAGCCCAGGTTGCCGACACGCTCTGCGGGCGCGAGGTCCGGCCCGGCGACACGGTCATGCTGCCGGTCTATGCGCTGCACCGCCACCACGATCTGTGGGACCGGCCCGACGCCTTCGATCCCGACCGCTTCCTGACCGCGCCCGACCGCTATGCCTTCCTGCCGTTCGGCGCCGGCCCCCGCATCTGCATCGGCGCCAGCTTCGCCCTGCAGGAGGCGGTGATCATCCTGTCCACCCTGCTGGCGCGGTTCCTCTTTGCCCGCATTCCGGGACGCGAGCCGCAGCCCCGGATGATCCTGACCCTGCGCCCGCATGGCGGAGTCTGGCTCAGCGTGCAGCCCCGGGACTGACCAAGCGCTTGCGGCCGGTCACGCGGCTGTTACAGACTGGCCCCGAACAGGCAGCGGAGCGCGCAATGACCGCCATCATCGACTTTCTCAACACCATCTTCTGGGGCTATGTGCTGATCTATGGCCTTCTGGCCGTGGGCATCTACTTCACCGTTCGCCTCGGCTTCCTGCAGTTCCGCCATTTCGCCGAGATGTGGCGCTGCGTGCGCGGCTCGGGCGAGACGGACAAGGACGGCATCACGCCCTTTCAGGCGCTGTCCGTGTCGCTGGCCAGCCGCGTCGGCACCGGCAACATCGCCGGCGTCGCGGTGGCGCTGACGCTTGGCGGGCCCGGCGCGATCTTCTGGATGTGGATGGTGGCGCTGGTGGGCATGGCCACGGCCTATGCCGAATCGACGCTGGCGCAGCTCTACAAGATCCACGGCGCCGACGGCATGTATCGTGGCGGCCCGGCGCAGTACATCGCGCGCGGTCTGGGCCTGCCCTGGCTGGCGGCTTTGTTCGCGGTGGCGCTGATCATCGCCTTCGGCCTCGTCTTCAACGCGGTGCAGGCCAATTCCATCGCGCAGGCGGTCGAGGGCGCCTTCGGCATCAATGCGGGCATCGTGGGCATCGTCACGGCGGTCCTGTCGGGCGTCATCATCTTCGGCGGCATCCCGCAGATCGCGCGCACCGCGCAGCTGGTCGTGCCGGTCATGGCGGGGCTCTACCTGATGGCCGCCGCCGTCGTGCTGGCCATGAACGCGTCCGAGGTGCCGGGCATCCTGATCGGCATCATCCGCAGCGCCTTCGGCCTGCAGGAGGCCGTGGGCGGCGTCGCGGGCGGCGTCATGGCCGCGATGCTGAACGGCATCAAGCGCGGGCTGTTCTCGAACGAGGCCGGCATGGGCTCGGCCCCCAACATCGCCGCGGTGGCGGTGCCCAATCCGCACCACCCCTCCAGCCAGGGCTTCGTGCAGGCGCTTGGCGTCTTCATCGATACCATCCTGGTCTGCACCGCGACGGCCGTGATGATCCTGCTGGCCGACGTGATCCCCTCGGACGAGCTGACCGGCGTGAACCTGACCCAGGCCGCGCTGTCGGACCATTTTGGCGGCTTCGGGCAGATCTTCGTGGCGGTGGCGATCTTCTTCTTCGCCTTCACCTCGATCATCGGCAACTACTCCTATGCCGAGAACGCGGTCGTCTACCTAGGCGCGGGCAAGCCCGGCATCATGGTCCTGCGCGTCGCCGCGCTGGCGATGGTGGTCTGGGGCTCGCTGCAGGCCGTCGCCACGGTGTTCAACTTTGCCGATGCCAGCATGGGCCTGATGGCCACGATCAACCTGATCGCCATCGTCATGCTGTCGGGCACGGTCGCGCATCTCACCCGCGACTACCTGCGGCAACGCAAGGCGGGGGTCGAGCCGCGCTTCCACATCGCCGATCACCCGGGCATCGCGCCCGGCGTGAACCGCGACATCTGGAAGTAGGACCGGCCGGGCGCGCGGTCTTTACCCCGCGCGCCCGCCCATGCTAACGCGGAGCCAACCAGGAAAGGCCCCGTGATGAGCGATGCGATGGACGATCTGACCCCCCTGCGCCAGCAATGGCTGGACCGCATCTCCGGCGCTTCCGACCCCGCCGCCATCGAGGAGGTGCGCTTGGCCGCCCTGGGCAAGAAGGGCGAGATCAGCCTGAAGATGCGCGAGCTGGGCAAGATGTCGCCCGAGGAACGCCAGACCACCGGCAAGGCCCTGAACGCCGTCCGCGACGAGATAGACGCCGCGCTGCGCGCCCGCAAGCTGTCGCTGGAGGATGCCGCGCTGGACGCGCGCCTGCGCGATGAATGGCTGGACGTGACCCTGCCGGGCCGCCCGCGCCGCCAAGGCACGCTGCACCCGATCAGCCAGGTCACCGAGGAGGTCACCGCGATCTTCGCCGACATGGGCTTTGCCGTGGCCGAAGGTCCGCAGGTCGAAAGCGATTGGTACAATTTCGATGCGCTGAACATCGCGCCCGAACACCCCGCGCGGCAGGAACATGACACCTTCTTCCTGCACCGCGCGCCCGGCGACGACCGCCCGCCGCATGTGCTGCGCACCCACACCTCTCCGGTGCAGATCCGCGCCATGCAGGAGCAGGGCGCGCCGATCCGCGTCATCGCGCCGGGCCGCGTCTATCGCATGGACATGGACCAGACCCACACGCCGATGTTCCACCAGATCGAGGGCCTGGCCATCGACCGCGACATCAGCATGGCCCATCTGAAATGGACGCTGGAGGAATTCTGCCGCGCCTTCTTCGAGGTCCCCTCGGTCGAGCTGCGCTTCCGCGCCTCGCATTTCCCCTTCACCGAGCCCTCGGCCGAGGTCGACATCCGCTGCTCCTGGGAGGGCGGTCAGCTGAAGATCGGCGAGGGGAATTCCTGGCTCGAGATCCTCGGCTCGGGCATGGTCCACCCCCATGTGCTGCGCTCGGGCGGGATCGACCCCGACCAGTGGCAGGGCTTCGCCTTCGGCATGGGCATCGACCGCATCGCGATGCTGAAATACGGCATCCCCGACCTGCGGGCGTTCTTCGAGAGCGATTTGCGCTGGTTGAGGCATTACGGGTTTGCGGCGGGGGATGTGCCGAGCGTGAGCGGTGGGTTGAGTCGGTGATCCTTTTACAACTCATGGTCGCTCTGCTTATTGCGACAGTTATTTACCGATGGCAAAAAGAGATTGACCGTGAGACCGCGCTTCAGATCGAGTTCAGGCGTTTGTGCGCAGAATATATAAAGGCAGCAAAAACAGCGTTCTTTGAGCAGCCCTTTATTGGCGAAGAAAGCGAAGTTGAAAAAGCGAAAACTTTTCTTAGCATATCAACCGCCGAGCAGCACTCTTACATCACCCGGGACCAGCTATTTTTAATTGCGCCGGACCATATTCTTGAACTTATTAGGGCTCACGACAACGCATTCAGGCACTGGAAAATGGCGTTCTCCAAAGAATTTGAAAGCGCGTCCGATAGACGCCAGCAAGTACGCAAATTTACATCAGATTTGCGAAATGCAGAGCTATCGATGCTGGAAGGAATGCGATCGTACCAAAGCTTGGGCCGCCTTAGCCCTTCTTTTTGGCAAAGAGTTAAGAACGGCCTCTACAAGCGTTAAGTAGGGAATATCTATCAATCACGGAGTTTTTCGCGGTTATGAACTGCATGCATGTTCATGCGCAGAATTTTGCTTTACGATTGCAGGGGTCAGGTTAATTGCTTTACCGCAACCGCCGCCGAATATCCTCGCGATCCGACCGCACCATGCCGGGGATCAGGAACAGGTCGATCACGCACCACAGCAGCACGAAACCCACAGCCGGCCAGCCGATCAGGATGGGCGTCAGCAGCCAGCCCACGGCCCAGATCGACAGCATGATCAGACCGCTGATCCAGCGGCCCAGATACATGCGATGCACGCCGAAGCCCCACAGGAAGATCAGCAGCAGATAGGCGATCAGGGGCGACTTCGCCTCGTTGGCGACCCGTTGCTCGATCATCAGTTCCCGCTGCACGTCCATTCCGAAAGGCTCCTGTCATTCACGCAGGCCCCATCGGCCCGCGCTGTCGACATAGGAACTTCGCAGCCCCGTGCAAGGTTGCGCGCGCCCCGGTCACGACCCCGTCGCCCCGCCCGCGGCCCGCAGCCACCGCCCCGATTGCCCGGTTTTCGGGGATTTTCCGCCGATCCGGCTTGACCCTTGGCCCCTTGCGCGGTTTGAAGGCGGCAAACCCCCCTCCTAGCGGGCCGGACCCGGAAAGCACCACGCTCATGAAGTTCACCCTCTCCTGGCTCAAGGAGCATCTCGACACCACCGCGACCCTGGCCCAGATCGCCGAGGCGCTGACCGACCTGGGGCTGGAGGTCGAGGACATCCACGATCCCGCCGCAAGCCTCGGCGCTTTCACCCTGGCGCGGGTGGATCACGCCGAACCCCATCCCGATGCCGACCGGCTGCGCGTCTGCCGGGTGATGACCGACGAGGGCGAAAAGCAGATCGTCTGCGGCGCGCCGAATGCCCGGGCGGGGATCACCGTCGTGCTGGCCAAGCCCGGCGATTACGTGCCCGGCATCGACACGACGCTTGGCGTGGGCCGCATCCGGGGCGTCGAGAGCCACGGCATGATGGCCAGCGAGCGCGAGCTGGAGCTGTCCGAGGAGCATGACGGCATCATCGAACTGCCCTCGGGCAAGGTGGGCCAGCGCTTCGTCGACTGGCTGGCCGAACACGCGCCCGAAAAGATCGACCCGATGATCCACATCAAGATCACCCCCAACCGCCCCGACGCGCTTGGCGTCCACGGCATCGCCCGCGATCTGGCGGCGCGGGGCCTGGGGGTGCTGAAGCCAGTGCAGGTGGATCCGGTCGCGGGCGCCTTCCCCTGTCCCATCGGCGTGACCATCGCGCCCGAGGTGGCGGCCAAGGCGCCGTTCTTCGCGGGCCGCGTGGTGCGCGGCGTGACCAACGGCGCCTCGCCCGCCTGGCTGCAGAAGCGCCTGCGCGCCATCGGGCTGCGGCCCATCAATGCGCTGGTCGACATCACGAACTTCTTCACCTTCGACCTGAACCGGCCCCTGCATGTCTTCGACGCGGCCAAGGTCTCGGGCGACCTGATCCTGCGCGGTGCGCGGGCGGGCGAGGAACTGGTGGCGCTGGACGACAAGACCCATGCCCTGCCGGACGGCGCCGTGGTGATCTGCGACGATCGCGGCATCGAGAGCATCGCGGGCATCATGGGCGGCGCGGCCTCGGGCGCCTCCGAGACGACGACCGAGGTCTTCATCGAGGCCGCCTACTTCGACCCGATCAGCACCGCCGCCGCCGGCCGCGCGCTGAAGATCAACAGCGATGCCCGCTATCGCTTCGAACGCGGCATCGACCCGGCCTTCACGCAATCCGGGCTGGAACTGGCGACGCGCATGGTGATGGATCTGTGCGGCGGCGAGGCCTCCGAGGTGGTGACCGCCGGCGCGCTGCCCGACACCGACCGCGCCTATCGCCTGGACCCCGCACGCACCACACGGCTGGTCGGCATGGACATCCCCGAGGCCGAGCAGCGGGCCATGCTGGAGGCCCTGGGCTTCCGGCTGGAGGGCGACATGGCCCATGTTCCCTCGTGGCGGCCCGACGTGCTGGGCGAGGCCGATCTGGTCGAGGAGATCGCCCGCATCGCCAGCCTGACCCGGCTGGAGGGCAAGCCCCTGCCGCGCCCCCGCGCGGGCGTGCCGCTGCCCGTGCTGACGCCGCTGCAGATGCGCGAGAAGACCGCGCGACGCATGGCGGCCGCCCTGGGCTATAACGAATGCGTGACCTACAGCTTCATCGACCGACCCTCGGCCGAGCTGTTCGGCGGCGGCACCGATGCGGTCCGGGTCGAGAACCCGATCAGCAGCGAGATGAGCCATCTGCGCCCCGACCTGCTGCCCGGCCTTCTGGCGGCGGCGGCGCGCAACCAGGCGCGCGGCTTTGCCGATCTGGCGCTGTTCGAGCTGGGCCCGGTCTTTTCGGGCGGCGAGCCGGGCGAACAGTCGGTCCGCATCAGCGGGCTGCTGGTCGGCGCGATCGCGCCCCGCGATCCCTTCGGCAGCCGCCGCAAGGTCGATCTGTATGACGCCAAGGCCGATGCCGAGGCGATCCTGCAGGCCATCGGCGCCCCCGCGAAGGCCCAGATCACCCGCAAGCTGGACGGCTGGTGGCATCCCGGCCGGGCCGGCACCATCGCGCTTGGTCCGAACGTGCTGGCCAGCTTTGGCGAGATCCATCCCCGGGTGCTGCGCCAGATGGACGTCAAGGGGCCCGCCATGGGCTTCACGATCCAGCTGGGCGCCGTGCCCTTCCCCAAAGCCAAAACGCCCACCCGCCCGGCCTTGGAACTGTCCGAGCTGCAATCCGTGGACCGCGATTTCGCCTTCGTGGTCGATGCCGGGGTCGAGGCGCTGACACTGGTCAATGCCGCCGCCGGGGCGGACAAGGCGCTGATCGCGCAGGTCTCGGTCTTCGACCAGTTCGAGGGGCTGGAGGGCGGGCAGAAGTCGCTGGCCATCACGGTGCGGCTGCAGCCGAAGGAGAAGACGCTGACCGATGCCGAGATCGAGGCGGTCAGCCGCAAGATCGTCGAGAAGGTGGGCAAGGCCACCGGCGGGCGGCTGCGGGCCTGATCTTCGGTGCCGGGGGGCCAGCCCCCCGGACCCCCCGGGATATTTCGGCCAAGATGAAAGAGCCGGGCGGGCGGCGTGCCGAGGCCGCGCGTTGCGGGGGATGAGGGGGTAAGTTTGGAGCGGGTGACGGGAATCGAACCCGTGTCTCTAGCTTGGAAGGCTAGGGTCTTACCATTACACAACACCCGCGCTGGCCCCGATATACGCCGGGCGCGCGGTGGGTTCAAGCGCTAGCCGACAGTGCGGCGCGCGGCGAAGAATTCTTGCAGAAGGCGCCGGGAGGCGGGGGCCGAGAGGCCGTCATAGACCTGCGGGCGGTGGTGGCATTGCGGATGGGCGAAGACGCGCGCCCCATGCGCGACGCCCCCCATGCGCGGATCGTCGGCCCCGTAATAGAGCCGCGCGATGCGGGCAGCGGAGAGGGCGGCGGCGCACATCGGGCAGGGTTCCAGCGTCACCCACAGATCATGGCCGGGCAGGCGTTCCGAGCCCAGGGCCGCGCAGGCGGCACGGATGGCCAGGATCTCGGCATGGGCGGTGGGGTCGGACCGCTCGCGCGTGCGGTTGCCCTCGGCGGCCACGACGCGGCCCTGCGGGTCGGTGACGACCGCGCCGACAGGCACCTCGCCGCGCAGGGCGGCGGCGCGGGCCTGGGCCAGGGCCAGGGGCATGTGCGAAAGGAACCGGGGCATGTCTCCTTGTGGCAAGCCGCGTGCGGCGGCGCAAGGAAACGCTTTCCTCGGCGGGGGGTTGGGCGTAGACACCCCTCTTTGCCCCGCAGAGATGCGAAGGAGACGCGCATGACCGACGACCAGATCCCCGACCGCAAGACCCCCCAGACCGCGCCGCGCACGGATGCCGACCGCATCGCCAAGGTGATGGCCCGTGCCGGCGTCGCCTCGCGCCGCGAGGCCGAGCGCATGATCGTCGAAGGGCGCGTGCAGGTGAACGGCAAGAAGATCGACAGCCCGGCGCTGGACGTCCTGCCCACCGACCGCATCACCGTGGACGGCAAGAAGCTGGAGGACCCGCAGGAGACCCGGCTGTGGCTGTATTACAAGCCCCTGGGCCTGATCACCTCGGAGAATGACGAGCTGGGCCGGCAGACGGTCTTCGACGCCCTGCCGCGCGAGATGCCGCGGGTGATGACCATCGGGCGTCTGGACCTGAACTCGGAGGGGCTGCTGCTGCTGACGAATGACGGCGAGCTGAAGCGGCGGCTGGAGCTGCCCTCGACCGGTTGGCTGCGGCGCTATCGGGTGCGGGTGAACGGCACGCCCTCGGACATGACCTTCGATCCGCTGCGCCGGGGCGTGACCATCGAGGGCGAGGATTTCTCGCCCATGGAGATCAAGCTGGACAGCCAGCAGGGCGCCAATGCCTGGATCAGCGTCGGCATCCGCGAGGGCAAGAACCGCGAGATCCGCCGCGCGATGGCCCATGTGGGGCTGCAGGTGAACCGGCTGATCCGGATCGGCTATGGCCCCTTCAAGCTGACCGGCATGGACAAGAATCAGGTCATGGAGGTCAAGCGCAAGGTGCTGCGCGACCAGCTGGGCGGGCTGCTGACCGGCGATGTCGACGAGAAGCCGCGCGAGATGCGCCCGCGGGGGGCCGAGGGGGCGCGTGGGCCGCGTCCGGAGGCGGGTGCCGAGGCGGGGCCGCGTCGGTTCGCGGCGAAGCCCGGATTTGCGGGCAAGCCGGGCGGGCGGGGGCCAAGCGATCGCCCGCGCGAGGGAGGTGATGACCGGGCGCCCCGGAGCTGGGGGGCCAAGGCCCCTGCCGGGGATGAGGCGCGGCCGCGCTTCCAAGGCAAGCCTGCCGGTCCGCGCGGCGATTTCGGCGACCGGCCGCGTCCGGTCGGCGACAAGCCGCGCTGGAAAAACGCCGGTCCTGCGGGATCCGACAGCCGGGGTGGTCCTTCGGACAAGCCCCGTCCCGCCCGCTTCCCGGGCAAGCCCGGCGATGCCCGCAAGCCCTTCGGCGCGCCGCGGGACGGCGGTGCCGAGGGCGGACGCAAGCCCTATGGCAAGCCGCGCGACGCTGGCGCCGACGGGGCCCGCAAGCCCTATGGGGCGCCCCGCGACGGGGGGGCCGAGGGTGGGCGCAAGCCCTACGGGGCCCCGCGGGACGGTGGCGGAGAGGCCGGGCGCAAGTCCTATGGCAAGCCCCGCGATGCGGGCGCCGAGGGTGGGCGTAAACCTTACGGCGCGCCGGGCGGAGATGCCGGGCGCAAGCCTTACGGGGCGCCGCGCGGCGAGGGCGGAGACGCCGGGCGCAAGCCCTATGGCAAGCCGCGCGATGCCGGGGGCGACGAGGCCCGCAAGCCGCGCTTCGAGGGGGGCAAGCCCTTCGGAGGGGCGCGTGCCGGGGGCGGCGAGGCCGGGCGCAAGCCCTTCGGTGCCCCACGTGACGGCGCGGGCGACGGTCCGCGCAAGCCTTATGGTGGATCGAAGGCGGGCGAGGCGGGCAAGCCGCGCTCGGGCGGCGGCAAGAGCTTCGGCGGAGCGCGTGCCGGGGGCGGCGGTGATCGTCCGGCGGGTCCGGGCAGGCCGGGCGGGGCCGGAAAGCCCGGCGGGGCCGGTCGTCCCGCCGGGGCGGGCAAACCCGGCGGTCCGCGTCCGGGCGGAGCCGGCAAGCCCGGCGGCAAGCCGCGCGCGCCGCGGGGATGACAGCAAAAGGCCGGCCCCGAGGGGCCGGCCTTTTGACTGCGCAGCAAGGATCGGGCTATTTGGTCAGGATCAGCTTGCCGGCGCGGGTGATGCGCAGTTGATAGACCTGTTCGTCCAGCACGATCAGGGCCTGATTGCCGCCCTGGGTCAACTGGGTGGCATCGTGCTGGGGCATCCGGGCCAGGATCGAAGTGCCGGGACGGGTGAAATCGGCGGGGCGCGTTGCGGTCATGGTCAACCTCATGGGGTTTCGGTGGCGATGTCCCAAAGCTGACAAATTCATTCAGGTTTGTCAAAGTAAAAGAGTCGGGAATCTCCGGACCGGCAGAAATCGGGCATCCGGGCGGCCCGCGACGCACCGCCCGGATGCGTTCAGTCCTGCGCCAGGCAGTCGATGATCGTGTCAGCCATGCCGGTCAGAACCGCCTCGTACTGGCCCGCCCCGGGGGAGGACAGGGCGCTGCCTTCCGGGCTCAGCTCGCCACCCAAGCGGGTGTCGCTGCCCTCGATCGCCGTCTCGATCAATGCGCCGTCATGGGCGTATTCCGGAAAGGCGCAGGCGGCGCCGGTCTCGGCGATCTGACCGCGCAGCTGGTCGATCCGTGCCGCCGAGGGGGTCGAGGCATCGCCAAGCGACACGGCCAGCGCGGGCTGCAGGCCGAAATGGTCGGTGAAATAGCCGTAGGCATCGTGGAAGACGACGAACTTCGCCTCGGCATGGGGGGCGAGGCGGGCGCGCAGCTCCGTGTCCAGCGCCGCGATCCGCGTGGCGGCGGCATCGGCATTGGCCTGGTAGGTCGCGGCGTTCTCCGGGTCCTGCTGCGCCAGGCTGTCGGCAATGGCCTGCAGCCAAGGCCCGGCATTGGTGGGGTTCAGCCAGGCATGGGGATCGGTGCCGGAATGGTCGTGGCCATCGTGGCTGTCGCCGTGATCCTCATGGTCATGGTCATGGTCATGGTCATGGTCATGGTCATGGTCATGGTCATGGTCATGGTCGGCGGCGTCTGCATGGCCGTGATCCTCGTGCCCCTCCGCCCCGCCATCCGTGTAGTCGCGCAGCGTCACGCCTTGGACCTGCAGCAGCGGCAGTTGCGCGCCGCGGGTCAGGCTGTCCGAGGCGCGGGCCAGCCAGGGGGTCAGTTCGGGGCCCATCCAGACCACCAGATCGGCCCCCTGCAGCGCCTGCGCATCCGAGGGGCGCATCTGGTAATGATGGGCGCTGGCCCCTTGGGGCAGCAGGACGCGGACCTCGCCCAGATCGCCCATCACCTCCTGCACCAAGGCCCCGGTCGGCACGATATCGGCCACGACCTGAGGGGCGGCAAAAGCGGGGGCGGCGGCCAGCGAGAGGATGGCGGCGATGGAGGCGGACGGACGCATCGTGATCTCCTAGTAGTCGGGGTTTGTTGCGATCCCGGGGTTCTGTGTGTTACAGCATAACAAGTCAACCTGAATGTAATACAGTAACGCCCTATGCGGGAGGGATCTGCTGTGCCCCATGACGATGCCATCGCCGCGACCTTCGCGCCCCATGATCACCAGCAATGCGCCAGCCGGGTGCTGGACGAGGCGGCCACGCGGCTGGCGGGGCAGGGCGCCCGGCTGACCCCGGTGCGCCGCCGCACGCTGGAGATCCTGCTGGAAAGCCACCGGGCGATGGGCGCCTACGAGGTGCTGGACCGGCTGGCGGCAGAGGGTTTCGGACGCCAGCCGCCGGTCGCCTATCGCGCGCTGGAATTCCTGGTCACGCATGGCCTGGCGCATCGGCTGCAGCGGCTCAATGCCTTCGCGGCCTGCCTGCATCCGGGCCATGACCACCACCCCGCCTTCCTGATCTGCCGCAGCTGCGACAAGGTGGCCGAGGCCGCCGCCGCGCCCATCCGCGACGCCCTGACCGCCGTCGCCGCGCAGGGCGGCTTCCGGGTGGAGCGCGCGACGGTCGAGGCGCTCGGCCTATGCGCCACCTGCGCCGAGGAGGGCGTGGCATGACCCCCCCTCTGCCGGCGTCGGAGGCGGCGGCAGCGCTGATCGAGTCGCAGGCGCTGACCATCCACCGCCCCGGCACCACCGAGCCGGTCCTGAGCCATGTCGATTTCCGCATCCGGCCCGGAGAGATCGTGACCGTGGTCGGCCCCAACGGATCGGGCAAGTCCTCGCTGATCCGGGCGCTGCTGGGGCATATGCCGCTGGCCTCGGGGCGGGTGACGCGCCGGGCCGGGCTGCGCATCGGCTATGTCCCGCAGCGGGTGCAGCTGGACATCGCCATCCCGATGACCGTGCGCCGCTTCCTGTCGCTGCCCGTCCGCGTGAGCGAGGCCGAGGCCGAGGCCGCGCTGGCCAGCACCGGCGTTCCCGGTCTGGGTCCGCGCCAGCTGACGCAATTGTCGGGCGGCCAGTTCCAGCGCGTGCTGCTGGCCCGCGCGCTGCTGAGCGATCCGCATCTGCTGGTGCTGGACGAGCCCACGCAGGGGCTGGACCAGCCGGGCATCGTCGCCTTCTACCAGCTGATCGAGGAGGTCCGGCGCCGGACCGGGGCCTCGGTGCTGATGGTCAGCCACGACCTGCTGGTGGTCATGCGCTCTTCGGACCGGGTGGTCTGCCTGAACGGGCATGTCTGCTGCGAGGGAAGCCCCCAGCAGGTCAGCACCGCGCCCGAATACCGCGCCCTGTTCGGAGCCGAGGCGGCGGGTACGCTGGCGCTCTATCGCCACAACCATGACCACGACCACGATCATGACCGGGGGCCCGTCACCGTCATGCCAGAAGGCCACCGCCACGGGCCGGGCTGCTCGGCCGATCACGGCCACGGGACAGTGCCCGGGCCATAGGGCAGGGGCCGCGCAAGGAACATCCGATGCTTGACGATTTCTTCATGCGGGCCGTGCTGGCGGGGCTGGGCCTGGCGCTGGTGGCGGGGCCTCTGGGCAGCTTCGTGGTCTGGCGGCGCATGGCCTATTTCGGGGATTCGACCGCCCATGCGGCGATCCTGGGGGTGGCGCTGGCGCTGGCTTTCGACATCTCGATCTATGCGGGCACGCTGGCCGTGGCGGTGTCGATGGCCTGCCTCGTCTCGGCGCTGGTGGCGCGGGGGCAGGCGATGGACACGATGCTGGGGGTGCTGTCCCATTCGGCACTGGCCTTCGGTCTGGTCGCGATCAGCTTCGTGCCGGCGGCGCGGTCGGACCTGTCCGGCTATCTCTTCGGCGACATTCTGGCGGTGGGGCGGGCCGATCTGGCGCTGATCTGGACCGGGGCGGCGCTGGTCCTGGCGATGCTGATCGCGCGCTGGCAGCGGCTGGTGACCTCCAGCCTGAACGAGGAGTTGGCGATGGCCGCCGGGATCGATCCCCGGGTGGAGCGGCTGGTCCTGTCGCTGGCGCTTGCGGTTGTGGTCGCGCTTGCGATTCGCGTCGTAGGGTCCTTGCTGATCTCGGCCATGCTGATCGTGCCGGCGGCGGCGGCCCGCGGATGGGCCCACACGCCCGAGCGGATGGCCGCCGTCGCCGCCCTCATCGCCGCCGCCTCGGTCGTTCTGGGGCTGTGGGCCAGCCTGCGGATGGACACGCCGGCAGGTCCCTCGATCGTGACCGCGGCGGCCTGTTTTTTCGTCCTCTCCCAAGCGCTTCGACGGGGCTAGTGCGCAATTGTCACAGTTTTTCCGGGGGTTTGCAGGGGGTGGAACGAAGGGGTGAATCGCGGGTTGGCCAATATGCAACAGTGCGTACAGGCCCACGGGGGATTCAATCCAATCCAGCTTTTCAACCGTACGGCTTTATGTAACTGTCGCAGCGATGTTGCCAGAGATGGCAGCCGTCAATCGAAACGGAGCATGATCATGACCAAATTCGCTACTTTCGCGGCCGCTCTCGGCCTGACCGCAACTTCGGCTCTGGCCGGTGGCTATGTCGCCCCCGTCGTCGAAGTCGAGCCCGTCATCGTTGAGGAGCGTCCCGCTTCGACCAACGCTGGCCTGGTTGTCCCCGCCCTGCTGCTGCTGGGCGTGATTGCCGCCGTCGCTTCGGACGACGACGACAACGACTCCACCACCGATTGATTCATTCCTTCGGCGCATGCCGGTGGAAGCAGTGAGGGCTGGCCATGTGCCAGCCCTTATTTTTTTTGCCCGATCCCGTGATGCCCGATCCGGGATCAAGCCGGTCGGCGTGACGAAGAAAGGGCCAGAGGTCGCGATGACCCTGGCCCTTTCGCGTAGCGCCTTGGCAAGGCCCTAGGGCCGCAGGGTCTGGATCGTCAGATAGCCCAAGGCCGGGCCGCCCCATTGCCGCGACACCGTGATCTGGCCGCCTTGGACCTGATAGTTGTTCTGGAACGTGACGCCATGGCCGGCGCAGTTCTCGACCATGATGCCGGGATTGGGGCCGGGGCCGGTGGTGCAGTCGAACCGCAGGGGCGTCTCCAGCCCGTCGCCGGTGTAGTAGCGCAGGATGCGCTGCCCCGAGCCGGACTGGCCGTTGCGGATCAGCGTCTCGGTCTGCGGCTCGGTGACGGACATGTCATTGCCCAGACCCCGGGTGCCGACCAGCATGCCGCCGCGCAGGATCAGCGCCTGCTCGTTCGGGGTCATGTAGGTGCGCATGGCCCCGTTCTGGCCGGTCAGGGCCATGATCTGCGTGGTGCCCAGGTTTTCCAAGCCCACCATGATCAGCGGCCCGGGATTGAGGCGCAGCGCCTCCTCGGCGCGCTGCTGCGGGGTGCGGGGTGCGACCGGCGCTTCGGACGACCCGCGACGCGCCGCGACGGCCTCGGCGGCGGCTTGACGCAGGGCGGTGCCGATCCCCGACCCCTCCTGCCCGGCAGGCGTGTTGCTGCAGGCCGAGAGGCCCATCAGCAACGCGCAGGCGGCCATCCCCGCGCGAACGTGATATCCGATCATCGCCAGAACCTCCCCCAGCCTTGGTAAATCTGCGTCGCATGGCTGTCGCGGACGCGGTCGTACAGCCCGTCGGTCCGCACGCGGGATCCGCCGTCGCGCGACAGCGACCGCAGGGTGCCGCCCACGCGTTGCGTGCTGGGCTGGCCGGTGGCCCAGGCCAGCGGAATGGATATCGTCAGCCCCTTGTCGAAGGATCCTTCGCCGAACTCTTCTGCGCTCAGGTCGGTCTCGGTCGCATAGGCGCCCACGCGCCATCCGTTCGCGAATTCGCGCGTGACGCTGAGCGTCGCGCCGACATCCCCGGCCAGATAGCGGCCGACATCGACCTGAGCCGTGTAGCCCTGCCCGAACTCGTAATAGGCCGACACATGCCCGGTGGTCACCTCGTAGTCGCGGAACCCCAGCCCGCCGTCGAAGTCCCGCTTGCGCACGCGATTCACCTCGGCGCCGAAGGCCAGGGGCGAGTTCACCGGCTTCCACAGGGCCTCGGCCGAGACGCCGCCATAGGCGCGCTCCAGCAGGCCGACGGTCACGCGGGAATAGACCTGATCGGTCGGCCGCGCGAACCAGGCCAGCGTCAGGTCGGGAATGGTCGGGCTGGTCGTGCCGGAATACATGCGGCTGTCCGAGCGCACGCGCGGCACGCCGTTCCCGGCAATGTCGCTGTCCTGCGCCTCGTACTCGTCAGGCGACAGCCCGCCCGGCGCCTCCTTGTCGATCGATCCGAAGGCTCGCTGGCGGATCGCGCCGCTCAAGACCAGCCCCGGAACGATCTCGTAGCTGGCCCGGGCCTCTGCCCCCACCTCGTAGCGGAAGGGATCGCTCGGATCGAACAGCGAGGTCGCCAGATAGGGCCCCAGGTTCCAGGTGAAGCGCTGGTAGGCGCCGGGGGTGCGCACCAGATCGCCCGGATAGGGCACCGCGTCGGACAGGACCGAGGCCTGCGCGATCTGCCCGACCTCAGTGTTCTCCAGCCGCTCGACATCCGACCGCCGCAGCGTCACCGACGAGACCGGGATGCCGCGTTCGACCAGGGTGATGACGAAGGTCTCGACCGAGGGGGGCAGGGCGCGGGTCATCAGACGCGCGGTGCGCCCCACGGCCTCGGCCTGATGGACATAGCGGGTGTTGCGGATGCGCACCTCGGCCCGCGTCGGGGCAAGCGCCATGCTTTGCAGGATCTGGCCTTCGCCGGCCAGCGCATTGGACAGGGCCGTCTGGATGGCCGGCTGCGCGGTCGGGTCCTGCGACCACTGCCCCGACCAGCCCTCGGGATCGGCGGCCCGCGCGGGACGCGGACGTACCGGTGCCGGGGCGGGTTCCAGACCCGAGGGATAGACCGCATCGCGCGGGTTCAGCGCCACGGTGAACTGCGCGCCGATCGTCTCGGAGCCGATCGTGTAGAGGCCCAGCTGATAGGACCGGCCCATCTGATAGGTCAGACCCAGGTTGACGCGCCCCGGCTCGGTGTCGCCCTGCTGCTGGGTGACCAGCGCGCCGCTGTTCAGGCGGTACTGGGCGCGATAGATGTCGTTCGAATATTCGGCCTGCAGGTTCAGGCGGTCGCTGACCTGCCAGCTGACCGAGGCGAAGGGCGCGGCGCCGCCCCGGAACCAGTCCTCGACATTCGCGGTGCCGCCCTCGTCGCCGGCATCGATGATCCGGGGCTTGCCCGCAAGGGTTCCCCAGCCCAGACCGGCGCTGGCGCGGATGGTGGGCGTGATGTTGCGCGTGGCGACGATATACTCGCCGGAATAGACCCCGGTGCCCAGGAAATCCTGCAACCCGATCGCGATGGCCGGCCGCCAGCCATCCTCATCGACCAGCTGATAGCGGAAGTCGAAGGACCGGTCATAGATCGACCCGGAATTGCGGGCGTCGTTGATGCCCTCGATGCGGGAATAGCGGAAGGCCGTGGTCAGACGCGGGGTCAGCTGGAACAGCACGTTGCTGCGCAGCGCGTAATCCGACAGCGAGACGGTGGCCGCCAGCGTTCCCTCGGCCATCGCCTCGGCGGTGGGCGTGTCGATGCCGCCGGGCATGCCATAGGTGGACATGTTGCGCGCCAGCATCGGGTCGGCCGTCGCGATGCCAATCCCCGAGCCCACGATCAGGGCTAGGGGCAGGGTGGTGGCCATCAGCTGGCGGGTCAGGCGCGAGCGGCGCATCGGGCGGCTTCCTTTCGACGGCGGGATCGGCAGTTCAAGATGTTCAGGCGCAGTGGCAGGCTTGGCCCGGCGGATCGACACACGACTGCGTGAGGACCCGCCGCGGCCGGGGTCATCCTGCCGCCGGGGCGGCCTCGGCCCGGGGCGAGGTGGCGGGGGCTGCAGCCTCGGCGGACGGCGTCGCAGCAACCGGCGCCGCAGCCGCCGGAGCGGCCTCGACGGGGGCCGGTTCGACCGGGGCGGGCGCGGCGCCGGGGGTGCCGCAGCCCAGCTGGGCCTCTCCGGCGACGGTCAGCCGGGCGGTCAGGGGCAGGCGGGCGCCCGACATGCTGTCGCGGCACCGTTCCGCGCGGAGGTTGACGACGAAGGGCCGCCCGTTCAGCACGCCGATATATTCGACGCCCTGGTTAAAGACCAACCGGTTCACCGGGATCTGCCGCCCCGAGGGGCTGTCCGGCGTGCGATAGGTGGCGGTGTTGCCGGCGATCTCGACGGTCCAGCCGGGCTCGTTCCCGCCCGCCAGGAAGGCGGTGTTGCGATAGGTCAGCGGCTCGGCCATCGAGATGGGGCGCGGTGCGGCCTCGGCGGTCTCGATCGGCTGCTCCAGCGGGGACACCGCGGGGGGGCGCGGCCCGGCGGGCTGTTCGGGTTGGGCTTCCGCCTGATCCAGGCCGATGCCACGGCGCAGATCGGACAAAGCCTGGGTGTCGCAGGCCGCCAGCGGCAGGATCAGCAGGGCGAGGGAGGCAAGACGGGGGAGCATGGGGCAGGGGCCTTCCGGGTAAGTGTTCGCCAAGCGTTACCAATCACAACCCGAGGGGGCAAGCACCACGCCCCCTCTGGCAGGCATCCGCAGTCATTTGCCCGACAGGGGACAGGGTGTTGCAGCGCTATGATATTTGTTCATTTCCGGCTTTGGACGGGCTATCTCATGGGTTCTTCGTTGAATTGGAGGATGAAAAGGGGCCATGGTCTGCAGATGTTCTTTTTGGTGGCGTTGACGACATGATCCCTGCGGACCTCGGCCATGACACCGCTGCCCTGCGCCTCGAGACCCCGCGGTTCTCGTGGAACGACAGTCCGATGGGGCGGGCGATCCGTGCCTTCGACTGGTCGACGACGCCCCTCGGCCCGATCTCGGGCTGGTCGGTCTCGCTGCTGACCTCGGTGCGGATCATGCTGGGCCAGAGCCACGCGGCCTGCATGTTCTGGGGCCCCGATCTGACCATGCTCTACAACGACGCCTATGCCCCGGTCCTGGGCCGGAAGGAGGCGCGCGCCTTGGGCCAGCCGTTCCGGCGGATCTGGGCGGATGTCTGGAACGACGTCAAGCCGCTGGTCGACCAGACCCTGTCCGGGCGCGGCACCTATTCCGAAGAGATGCGGCTGATCATGACCCGCAACGGTTTCGATGAGGAAACCTTCTGGACCTTCAGCTACAGCCCCCTGCACGACGATGACGGCGTCGTGGCCGGGTTGATGAACGTCACCGTGGACGTGACCGCGCTGGTTCAGGCGCGGCGCAACCAGCAGGTGATGCAGGAGGAACTGCTGCACCGCATCAAGAACATCCTGTCGGTGACCTCGACGGTGGTGTCCTCCAGCCTGCGCAACGCCGAGACGATCCAGGAGGCCCGCGACAGCGTCGGCGCGCGGATCATGGCGCTGGCCAAGGCGCAGGGCCTGTTCACCGGCCTCGGCGACAGCGCCGACATCACCGAGGTCATGGCCCGGTCGATCGGCGCGCATCTGGTCGGCAACGACCGCATCCGCCTGTCCGGCCCCTCGGTGCCGCTGAGCAGCCAGCAGGCCGTGGGCCTGTCGCTGGCGCTGTACGAGCTGGCGACGAACGCGGCCAAGTACGGCGCTCTGGCCAGCCCGCAGGGCGCGGTCGACCTGAGCTGGTCGGTCGAGGGTGACCATTTCGGGCTGGACTGGCAGGAAAGCGGCGGCGCGGCGGTCGAGGCGCCCACGCGCGAGGGTTTCGGCTCGCGGCTGGTCAACCAGATCGTCCCGGCCTATTTCGACGGCGAGGGGCTGGCGGAATACCTGCCGCAGGGCCTGCATTACCGCCTGCGCGGGCGCCTGACGCCCTAGCAGTTGGGGACGTTGACGGCGAGGCCGCCAAGCGAGGTCTCCTTGTACTTCTCCGACATGTCGCGGCCAGTCTGGCGCATCGTCTCGATGGCGGCGTCCAGCGGCACGATATGGTGGCCGTCGCCGCGCAGGGCCAGGCTGGCCGCCGCGACGGCCTTGATGGCGCCCAGCCCGTTCCGTTCGATGCAGGGCACCTGGACCAGACCGCGCACCGGGTCGCAGGTCATGCCCAGATGATGTTCCAGCGCGATCTCGGCGGCGTTCTCGATCTGGCCGGGGGTGCCGCCCAGCACGGCGGCCAGCCCCGCTGCGGCCATCGCCGCCGCGCTGCCCACCTCGGCCTGGCAGCCGCATTCCGCGCCCGAGATCGAGGCGTTGTGCTTGATCAGCCCGCCCACCGCCGCCGCCGTCAGCAGGAAGTCGGGCAGCAGCCGTTCGGAGGCGCCGGGCACATGGTCCAGCCAATAGCGGATCACTGCCGGCACGGTGCCCGCCGCGCCATTGGTGGGAGCGGTGACGACGGCGCCGCCGGCGGCGTTCTCCTCGTTCACGGCCATTGCATAGGTCGACATCCAGTCGTTGATGACATGGGGCGCGGTCATGTTCAGCCCGCGCTCGGCCTGCAGCGTGTCGTGGATGGCCTTGGCGCGGCGGCGCACGTTCAGGCCGCCGGGCAGGATGCCCTCGGTCGCCAGGCCCCGGTCCATGCAGTCGCGCATCGCCTGCCAGATGCCTGCTAGCCCGGCATCCAGATCGGCCTGGCTGCGAAAGCACAGCTCATTCGCCGCCTTCATGCGGGCAATGGATTTGCCTGATTTTTCAGCCATCTGCAACATCTCGGCAGCGCTGGCAAAGGGGAAGGGCACGGCGGCGACCGCATCGCTGCGATCCTCGGTCCCGCGCGCGGCCAGTTCCGCGTCGGTCATCACGAAGCCGCCCCCGATCGAGTAATAGATCTGCTGGAACAGCACGTCGCCCTGCGCATCGGTCGCCTGCAGCGTCATGCCGTTGGCATGGCCGGGCAGCACGGTGTCGTAGTCGAAGCGCAGGTCGCGGTCGGGATCGAAGGCCATCGGCTGCAGGCCGGGCGGGGTCAGGCGGCCCGTGGCGCGGTTTTCGGCCAGCGCGGCCTCGGCGGCTTCCATGTCCATGCGGGCCGGGGTAAAGCCTGCAAGGCCAAGGATCGTGGCGCGATCCGTGGCGTGTCCCTTGCCGGTGAAGGCCAGGCTGCCATGCAGGCTGGCGCGCAGCCCCTTCGCCTGAAAGGGCTGGCCCTGCAGCGCCTCGAGGAACCGCGCGGCGGCGACCATCGGCCCCATCGTATGCGAGGACGAGGGCCCCACCCCCAGCTTGAACAGATCGAAGACCGACAGAAACATGACATCTCCCCTGAGCGCATCCACCCATCCAATCACGCCCGGCGGCTGGCCGCCATGCCCCCCTGCGACGCTTTCGCCCCCCGGATGCGACACGGGCGGGATCCGCCCTTGGGCGCGGGGGGTGCCCAAAACTGTTGCAACATGCCCCCATTTCGTGCAACTGGGTCGCGCCTGCGAATTGGGCAGGCCGGGCCCTCCCTGCCCTTCTTGCAGGCGGCGGCGCGCGGGGCGAAGGAACAGGACATGAGATTGCCCGACCCCATCCGTCTTGGCGCCACGCCCCTGGGTCCGCCGGTCTTCCTGGCGCCGATGGCCGGCATCACGGACCTGCCGTTCCGCCGCGCCGTCGCGCGCTTCGGCGCCGGGCTGATGGTCTCCGAGATGGTCGCCTCGACCGAGATGGTGACGCCCCGCCCCTCGACTCGGGCCTCTGTCCGCGCGAAGGCCCTGACCGAAGGCGCGCTGCCGGTCAGCGTGCAGATCGCCGGGCGCGAGGCGGGGCCGATGGCCCAGACCGCCCGCATGGTCGAGGACATGGGCGCGCGGATCATCGACATCAACATGGGCTGCCCGGCCAAGAAGGTGACGGGCGGGCTGTCAGGCGCGGCCTTGATGCGCGATCTGGACCATGCGCTGAGCCTGATCGACGCGGTGGTGGGCGCGGTCTCGGTGCCGGTGACGCTGAAGATGCGCTTGGGCTGGGACGACGATTGCCTGAACGCCGCCGAACTGGCGGCGCGGGCGCGTGATGCGGGGGTGGCGATGCTGACCGTGCATGGCCGCACCCGGGCGCAGTTCTACAAGGGCCAAGCCGACTGGCAGGCGATCCGCACCGTGGCCGACCTGCCCGGGCGCCCGCCGCTGGTGGCCAATGGCGACGTAACCGACGGCGCCAGCGCCCGGGCCGCGCTGGCCCGGTCGGGGGCCGAGGCGGTGATGGTCGGGCGCGGCGCGCAGGGGCGGCCCTGGGTGCTGGCGCAGATCGCCCATGACCTGTGGGGCTGCCCCGCGCCCCTGATCCCGCAGGGCGCCGCGCTGGCCGATCTGGTCGAGGCCCATTACCTGGACATCCTGGACTTCTACGGGGCCGATCCCGGCCTGCGCGTCGCGCGCAAGCATCTGGGCTGGTATGCCGAGGCGGCGGGCGCCCCCCTGCGCGACCAGATGCTGCGCGCGCCCAGCCCCGCGGCGACGGTCGAGCTGATCCGCCGCGCCTTCGCAGATGCGCCGGGGCGGGCCGCCGCATGACCCGCCCCCGGGATTTCCGCGTGATCTCGCCCGGCCCGGGATGGGAGGCGCTGCCGCTGCCCGCGCTGATCCTGGACGCCTCGGGACGGGTCGCGGCGATGAACGACGCCGCCGAGATCTGGCTGAACATCTCGCGCAATTCCACCCTGGGCCGGGTCCTTGAGGGGGACGAGTTGTCCACCCGCCTGCGCCTGTCCCCCAGCCTCGGTCCGCTGATCGCCCGCGTGCGGGCCAGCGACGAGGCGCTCTATCAGACCTCGGTCGTCTTCGAGATCGGCGACCGCGCGGGGGGCCATCAGGCGCGGCGCGCGGCGGTCCATGCGGGGGCGGGCGGGGCCACGGGGGGCGCGGTGACGCTGCTGATCGTGCCGCAGGACGATGACGGGCTGCATCAGGCCCGCCATGTGCGCAGCGCGGCGCGCAGTGCCATCGGCATGGCCGAGATGCTGGCCCACGAGATCAAGAACCCGCTGGCGGGCATAAGGGGCGCGGCGCAGCTGATGGCGATGAACGCCACCCCCGAGGACCGCGAGATGGCCGAGATGATCGTCAGCGAATCGCGCCGGATCGTGGCGCTGCTGGATCAGGTGGAACGCTTCGGCGACACCTCCGAACCCAAGCTGGCGGCGCTGAACGTGCATGACGTGCTGGAACAGGTCCGCCGGTCCGCGCAGGTGGGCTTCGCGCGCGGCGTGCAGGTGGTGACGGACTACGACCCCTCGCTGCCGCCGGCGCTGGCCGATGCGGACCAGCTGGTGCAGGTCTGCCTGAACCTCGTGAAGAACGCCGCCGAGGCGCTGGAGGGCAAGGCCGGCGGCACCATCCGCCTGCGCACCCATTACGACCACACCCTGCGCCATCCCCCCGACGAGACCGACCCCGCCGGCCGCCCGCTGCCCTTGCAGATCGAGATCGAGGACAACGGCCCGGGCTTTCCCCCCGCCATCGCCGACCAGGTCTTCGAGCCCTTCGTCTCGGGCCGCGAGAACGGCACCGGGCTGGGGCTGGCGCTGGTCAGCAAGATCATCACCGACCACGGCGCGCTGATCCGCGTGGACAGCAAGCCCGGTCGCACCGTGTTCCGCATTTCCCTGCCCAAGGCATAAGGACCTCACCCCATGGACGGCACCGTTCTGATCGCTGACGACGACCGCACCATCCGCACGGTGCTGACGCAGGCGCTGACCCGCGCGGGCTGCCGGGTCCATGCGACGGGCAGCCTGGCGCAGCTGTCCAAATGGGTCGAGGAGGGGCGCGGCGATCTGGTCATCACCGACGTGATGATGCCTGACGGCAACGGCATCGACCGCATCCCCGCCATCCGCGAGGCGCGGCCCGATCTGCCGGTGATCGTCATCTCGGCCCAGAACACCATCGTCACCGCGATCCGCGCGACCGAGGCCGAGGCCTTCGAATACCTGCCCAAGCCCTTCGATCTGCCCGACCTGATGGCCAAGGCCAACCAGGCCCTGTCGCGCCGCCCGCGCAAGTCCGATCCCATGCCCGACCCGCTGCCCCTGCCGCGCGAGGCCGCCGATCCGGCCATGCCGCTGATCGGGCACGCGCCCTCGATGCAGGCGCTGTTCCGGATGGTGGCGCGGGTGCTGAACGCCGATCTGCCGGTAATCATCGCGGGCGAGGCGGGGGTGGGCAAGACCACCATCGCGCGCAGCTTTCACGAGCTGTCGGACCGCCGCGACCGGGGGCTGGCGGTCCTGACCTCGTCGGATGCCGGAGAGGACGCGATCGCGCGCGCTGCCGACAAGGCGCGCGGCGGCACCATCGTGATCGAGAACCCGGCGGGCTTCGACGCCGCCGCGCAGGCCCGGCTGATCGGGCTGATCGAGGCGATGGAATCGGGGCCGGACCGTGCGCAGGCGCCGCGCGTGGTGGCGACCACCGGGGCCGATCCGCAATCGGACGTGGCCGGGGGGCGGCTGCGGTCGGATCTGTATTACCGGCTGGCGGGGGTGACGGTCAGCGTGCCGCCTCTGCGGGCCCGGGTGGACGACATCCTGCCGCTCGCCGCGCATCTTCTGGCCCGCGCGGCGGCGCAGGGCCTGCCCGAGCGGATGCTGTCGGACGAGGCGGCCAGCCTGCTGCGCGCCCATCCCTTCCCCGGGAATGTGCGCGAATTGGAAAACATGATGCGCCGCCTGGCCCTGACCGCCAGCGGCGCGGCGATCAGCCTGTCCGAGATGCGCGAGGCGCTGACCCAGCAGACCGGCCACCGCGCGCCCCCTCCGGCGCCCAGCTCGGCCAGCGGTCCTGCCCCGCAACCGCCCGAGCCCACCGGGCAGGCCAGCCTGCCGCAGGCCGGATCGCGCCTGTCGGATTCGGTCGAGGCGCATCTGCAGCGCTATTTCGACCTGCATGGCGACGCGCTGCCGCCTCCGGGCCTTTACGACCGCATCCTGCGCGAGGTCGAACGCCCGCTGCTGCAGGTGGCGCTGGATGCGACCGGCGGAAACCAGCTGCGCTGCGCAGACCTTTTGGGCATCAATCGCAATACCTTGCGCAAGAAGCTGACCGAGCTGAATATCGAGGTGACACGGCGCCGCAAACTGATGTAAAACCGCCACAGGGGGCAGCGCGAAGGACACGCGCCGCCCACGAACAAAAGCCGCGCAAGACGGCAAGTGGGGGTTATGGCAGGCCTAGCGTCGGGGCTCAGCTGGGACAGGCTGGCCCGTATCCGATTGCCGCGCCAATGGCGGGGCGCGCTCACCTGGGGCATTGTGCTGTCCGGCGTCATGCTGGCCGTGGCAACGCTGATGATCATGGGACCCTTCGGCAAGGCCATGCAGGGGCAGGCGCTGCGCGTCGTGCTGCTGGCGGATTTGGCCTATCTGATCGTGCTGATCGGCTTCATCGTCGGGCGCATGGCGCGGCTGATCTCGTCCCGGCGTAGCACCATGCCCGCCTCGCGCCTGCATGCCCGGCTGGTGGCGATCTTCGGCGGGCTGGCGCTGGTGCCCACGGTGCTGGTCGCGCTGTTCGCCGGCTTCCTCGTCAATATCGGGCTGGAGGGCTGGTTTTCCGACCGGGTGCAGCAGGTGGTCACCACCTCGCAGGCGGCGGCCGAGGCCTATCACGCCGAACACCGGGGCGATCTGACCGAGGATGCCCGCGCGCTGGCGGGCGTGCTGACCCAGGCGGGTCGCGCCAACCCGCTGATCGAGGATGGCGAGATGCGCCAGCTTCTGGCGCAGGGCCAGTCGCTGATCCAGCGCGGGTTGCGCGAGGCCTATATCATCAGCGGCACCGGAGAGATCCGCGCGCGGGGCGAGCGCAGCTATCTGTTCTGGTACGAGGCTCCCTCCAGCGACCAGCTGGACCGCGCGCAGGCCGAGGGCATCGTGCTGATCGAGGACTGGGACAATGACGAGTTCCGCGCGCTGGTCGCCCTGCCGCCGCTGGCCGATCGCTATCTGTACGTGACGCGCGACGTGGACGGCAGCCTGCTGGGGCTGCTGGACGAGACCCGCGCCACGGTCGGCGATTACCGCCAGCTGGAGGCGATGCGGGCGCAGGTGCTGCTGGAATTCTCGCTGGTCTATCTGGGCTTCGCGCTGCTGCTGGTGGCGGCGGCGATCTGGCTGGGCCTGTGGTTCGCGCGGGGCCTGTCACGGCCCATCGGCCTTCTGGCGCAGGCGACGGAACGCGTGGGGCAGGGCGATCTGGACGTCCAGGTGCCCGAGCCGCGCACCGGCGACGAGATCCAGACCCTGGGCGAGGCCTTCAACCGCATGACCCGCCAGCTGAAGACGCAGCGCGAGGAGCTGATCGAAAGCTATCGGCTGTCGGACGACCAGCGGCGGCTGTTCGACAACGTGCTGACCTCGGTCACCTCGGGGGTGATCGGGCTGGACGCCGCCGGAGAGATCGACTTCGTCAACCGCTCGGCCAGCCGCCTTCTGGGGCTGGATGCCAAGCGCGACATCGACGCGCTCTTGTCCGAGGCGGTGCCGGAATTTGCGGCGCTGTTCGAGCGCCTGTCGGCCTCGGTCGCCGAGACCATCCAGGACGAGGTGCGGCTGATGCGCGAGGGGCGCGTCGAAAGCTTGCTGGTCCGCATGGCCGTGCGGCGCGGCGCCGATGGCGTGCTGGAGGGCTATGTGGTGGCCTTCGACGACGTGACCGAGCTGGTCAGCGCGCAGCGCATGGCAGCCTGGGGCGACGTGGCACGTCGCGTGGCGCACGAGATCAAGAACCCGCTGACCCCCATCCAGCTGTCCGCCGAACGTCTGCGCCGCAAGTTCGGCCCGCTGGCCGCCGAGGGCGACCGCGCCGCGCTGGAACAATATACCGACGTCATCATCCGCCAGACCAACGACCTGCGCCGGATCGTGGACGAGTTCAGCCGCTTTGCCCGGATGCCCGAGCCCGACCGGGCCGAGACCGACATGGCCGCCCTGCTGCGCGAGGTGGTGCTGCTGCAGCAGGATGCCCTGCATGGCGCGCTGGTCAGCGAGATCGGCGACACGCCCGTGATCGTCGATTGCGACGCGGGCATGATGCGGCAGGCGCTGACGAACCTCTTGAAGAACGCGGGCGAGGCGGTCGAGGAACAGGCGGCCCATGCCCCCGAGGGCTGGGCGCCGCAGATCCGCGTCAGCCTGGAGACCCAGCCCGAGCAGGTCTGCATCCGCGTCATCGACAATGGCGCGGGCCTGCCCGCCGACCGCTCGCGCCTGTTCGAGCCCTATGTGACGCTGAAAAGCCACGGCACCGGGCTGGGCCTGCCCATCGTCAAGAAGATCGTCGAGGAACATGGCGGCAGCCTGTCCCTGACCGATGCCCCCGACCGGCCGGGCGCCATGGCCGAGATCCGGCTGCCGCGCGAACGCCATCCCGTCCGGGGGGCGAAACCGAAAAGCAGACACGACAAAGACGAGGCGACACCATGAGCGACATCCTGATCGTCGATGATGAACGCGACATCCGCGAGCTGATCGCGGACATCCTGAAGGACGAGGGCTTCGACACCCGGCTGGCCGCCAATTCCGACGAGGCGGTGGGCGCGCTGAACGAGGCCGAGCCCGCGCTGATGATCCTGGACATCTGGCTGAAGGACAGCCGGATGGACGGGATCGACATCCTCAAGCAGGTCAAGCGCAACAACCCCGCCGTGCCGGTGATCATCATCTCGGGGCATGGCAATATCGAGATCGCGGTGGCGGCGATCAAGCAGGGCGCCTACGACTTCATCGAGAAGCCCTTCAACATCGACCAGCTGATGGTGGTCATCAACCGCGCGATGGAAACCGCCCGGCTGCGGCGCGAGAACAGCACCCTGCGGCGCGGCGGCGACAAGGCCTCGGAAATGCTGGGCCAGTCGGCGGCCTTCAAGCGGCTGCGCGACGGGCTGGACAAGCTGGCCAAATCCAACGGCCGGGTGATGCTGGCGGGCGAGCCGGGCACCGGCAAGGAGATGGCCGCGCGCTATATCCACGCCCACAGCCCCCGCGCCTCCGCGCCCTTCATCACCGTGCCCTGCGCCACCATCGAGCCCGAGCGGATGGAGGAGGTCCTCTTCGGACGCGAATCCCCCGAGCGCGGGATCGAGCCGGGCCTTCTGGAACAGGCCCATGGCGGGGTCATCTATTTCGACGAGGTGGGCGACATGCCCATGGGCACCCAGCCCAAGATCCTGCGGGTGCTGACCGAACAGCAGTTCGTGCGCTCGGGCGGCGCCGACAAGGTGCGGGTCGACCTGCGGGTGCTGTCCTCGACCAACCGCGACCTGATGGCCGAGATCGCCGCCGGGCGCTTCCGGCAGGAGCTGTTCGACCGGCTGAACGTGGTGCCCATCGCGGTGCCCTCGCTGGCCGACCGGCGCGACGACATCGCGGCCCTGGCCCGCCATTTCATCACGCAGTTCCACCGCCACCAGGGCCTGACCCCGCGCGATCTGCCCGAGGAGACCGTGGCCGCGCTGCAATCCATGCGCTGGCCCGGCAACATCCGCCAGCTGCGCAACGTGATCGAGCGGGTGCTGATCCTGGCCGAAAGCGCCGGGCCGATCCTACCCTCGGAGCTGGAACCGCAGGGCGCCACGCCCGACAACAGCGAGACGCTGACCCTGGGCCCCTCGGTCACCGCGATGGCGCTGCGCGAGGCGCGCGAGCTGTTCGAGCGGGAATATCTGGTCGCCCAGATCAACCGCTTCGGCGGCAATATCAGCCGCACCGCGCAATTCGTGGGGATGGAGCGCAGCGCGCTGCACCGCAAGCTGAAATCCCTGGGCGTGGTGGGCGGCATGCGCAGCGACGACGAGATGGCGATGGGCAAGTAGGGCGGGGCCTGTCCACCGCCGGGCCGCAGGCGCGCGGGGGCCGCGCTTGCGCCCCGCGCCCGCCCGGCATAGGCAGGGGAGGCGCCGGTTGCGGCAGCGGCAAGAGGGCTGTGGATGAAGATCATCATTTGCGGGGCCGGTCAGGTCGGCTGGCAGATCGCGCGCCATCTGTCGGGCGAGCGCAACGACGTCACCGTCATCGACAACAATCCCGATCTGGTCCGCCGCGCGACCGAGGCGCTGGACGTGCAGGGCCTGACCGGCTTTGCCAGCCATCCCGACGTGCTGGATCAGGCGGGCGCCCGCGACGCCGACCTGATCATCGCCGCCACCCATTCCGACGAGGTGAACATGGTCACCTGCCAGGTGGCCCATTCCGTCTTCCAGATCCCGCGCAAGATCGCCCGGCTGCGGTCGGGCGCCTATCTGGACGCGATCTATTCCGATCTCTACCGCACCGAACACCTGCCCATCGACGTGGTCATCAGCCCCGAGCGCGAGGTCGCGCTGGCCGCGCTGCAGCGCCTGTCCGCGCCCTCGACCTTCGATGTGGAAACCTTCATGGGCGGCAAGGTGCAGCTGCTGGGGATCGATCTGGAACCCGACTGCCCGGCGCTGAACACGCCGCTGCGCCAGCTGACGGACCTGTTCTCCAGCCTGCGCGCCATCGTGGCGGGGGTGCGCCGCGAGGGGCGGCTGTTCGCGCCCGACCCGGGCGACCAGCTGTTCGCGCATGACCAGATCTATGTGTTCAGCCATGCGGACGACGTGGCGCGCACGCTGGACATCTTCGGCAAGCCTCCGCAGAAGCAGGAACGCGTGACGATCATCGGCGCGGGCAATGTGGGCCTGGCCGTCGCGCAGGCGCTGGAGGCCCGCCCCGAC
Organism: Paracoccus gahaiensis; assembly: GCF_005048225.1. GTDB lineage: Bacteria > Pseudomonadota > Alphaproteobacteria > Rhodobacterales > Rhodobacteraceae > Paracoccus > Paracoccus gahaiensis. The sequence continues at coordinate 84,811 of NZ_SUNI01000012.1, read as the reverse complement.
CGCATCCGCGCCAAGCTGATCGAACGCGACCGCAGCCGCGCCGAATATGCCGCCGACCGGCTGGAACGCACCATCGTGCTGAACGGCGACGGTCTGTCGGCCGAGATCCTGGACGAGGCCGGCGTGCCGCAGGCCGATGCCGTCCTGGCCGTGACCAGCGACGACAAGACCAACATCCTGGCCTCGGTCCGGGCCAAGCAGGCGGGGGCCAAGATGGCCATCGCGCTGATCAACGATCCGACGCTGGTGCCGCTGATGGCGGCGCTGGACATCGACGCCTACATCAACCCGCGCGCCACGACCGTCTCGACGATCCTGCGCCACATCCGCCACGGGCGGGTGCGCGACATCTATTCCATCGGCGATGCCGAGGCCGAGGTGATGGAGGCGCAGGTCCTGTCCACCAGCCCCATGGCGGGCCGGGCGATCCGCGACATCGACTTTCCCGAAGGCGCGCTGCTGGGCGCCGTGCGCAAGGGCGACCGGGTGCTGAAGCCCCTGGCCGACACCCGCATCGACGAGGGCGACATCGTGCTGATCTTTGCCCTGACCAAGGACGTCCCCGAGGTCGAGCGCCTGCTGCAGGTCTCGATCGACTTCTTCTAGACGGGGGCCGCCGCATGACCAGCACCGTCCAGCGCCTGCCGCTTCTGATCCTGCTGGCCGGGATGGCGGCGCTGCTGATGCTGGTGCCCGCCGCCTATGCCTCGGTCACCGGATACGCGTCCATCGCGCGCAACTTCTTCTATGCGGCGCTGCTGACGCTGGTCTTCTGCGGGCTGATCGGGCTGGCGACCCAGGCCAATCCCCGCCCGCAGCGCGCGCGCGAGACGCTGCTGATGATGCTGGGCGCCTATGGCATCCTGCCCTTGCTGCTGGCGGTGCCCTTTGCCGAAAGCCAGCCCGATACCGGCTTCTTCAACGCCTGGTGGGAGATGGTGTCGTCGCTGACCACCACCGGCGCCTCGCTCTATTCCGCCGACCTGCTGCCGATGCCCCTGCATCTGTGGCGGGCCATCGTCGGCTGGATGGGCGGGTTCTTCGTGCTGGTCGCGGCAGTGGCGATCCTGGCGCCCCTGCGGGTCGGCGGGTTCGAGATCATGTCCAGCCCCTATGGCCGCGAGGAATACCGCCAGCACCTGCCGCGGTCCTCGGACCCGCGTCGCCCGGTCCTGCACATGTCCGATCCCCGCACCGAGGCGCATCTGTCCGACCCCACCAGCCGCCTGGCCCGTGCCGCGCTGGAGGTGGGGCCGCTCTATGCCGGGTTCACCCTGGCGCTGTGGGTGGGGCTGGCGATGCTGGGCGATCCGGCGGTGGTGGCGCTGACCCGCGCGATGGGCACGCTGTCCACCTCGGGCATCTCGCCGGTCATCGGCCCCGCCGGACAGGCCTCGGGCATCGCCGGCGAGATGCTGGTCTTCCTGTTCCTGATCCCGGCCCTGTCGCGCCGCTTCTGGCCGGGCGGTGCCGAATTGCAAGCCACGGACCGGATGGTCGAGGACCCCGAATTGCGCATGGCCCTGGCTTTGGTCCTGATGGTCGGCGCGCTGCTGTTCCTGCGCCATTTCCTGGGCGCCATCGAGATCGAGCGCAGCCTGCCCGAGGACGCGCATCCCCTGGCCGAGCTGGGCCGGGGACTGGCAGCGCTTTGGGGGGGGCTGTTCAGCGCGCTCAGCTATCTGACCACGACGGGCTGGACCTCGGTCGAATGGGCCGATGCGCGGGCCTGGTCGGGGCTGGATGCGCCGGGGCTGATCCTGGCGGGGCTGGCGATGATGGGTGGCGGCATCGCCACCACGGCGGGCGGCGTCAAGCTGCTGCGGGTCTATGCCCTGGCCCGCCACGGCCAGCGCGAGATGGAGCGGATCATCCATCCCAGTTCGGTCTCGGGCGGGGGGCGCATCGCGCGACGGCTGCGCCGCGAAGGGGCCTATCTGTCCTTCATCTTCTTCATGCTCTTCGCCATCTCCATCGCGGTGGTGATTTGCCTGGTCTCGATCCACCCTATCGAATTCGAGACCGCGACGATCCTCTCGATCGCCGCGCTGACCAATGCGGGGCCGCTGGCGGGCGCCATTCCCCTGACCCCGGCCTTCGAGGGAACGGCCGGCATCGCCTCGGCCCCGTGGGAGGGATGGTCGGGCCTGCCCGATTTCACCAAGGCCGTCCTGGCCGCTGCGATGGTGCTGGGCCGGATCGAGACGCTGGCCGTGCTGGCCATCTTTTCCCCGGATTTCTGGCGGCGCTGAACCCGCAGGTGTGGCGCAAATGTTATCGACGCGGGGTTGCGCAAGCGCGCTTGCTTGCAAGGCCGAACGCATGCGCCTAGATATTGTTGTGACAGGGCAGTGAAAAACGGACGATAACAAATGGCTGGCGACAAGCAGAACCTGCAGGATGCGTTCCTGAACCATGTCCGCAAGGCCAAGGTGCCGGTCACCATCTTCCTGATCAACGGCGTCAAGCTGCAGGGCGTCATCACCTGGTTCGACAATTTCTGCGTGCTGCTGCGTCGGGACGGCCAGTCGCAGCTGGTCTACAAGCATGCGATCAGCACGATCATGCCCGGCCAGCCCATCACCCTGTATGAAGGCGAGGACTGATTGGCCGAACTGACCGACACCGAGGCCAAGCCGACCCGCGCCTATGTGATCCACCCCGATCTGGGCCGCGCGCGGACCCAGAGACGCGAGCCCGAGCATTCGCTGGCCGAGGCCGTCGCGCTTGCCATGGCTCTGCCCGGCATCGAGATGGTGGGCTCCGAGGTCGCCAACCTGCGCGAGCCCAATCCCGGCAAGCTGTTCGGCAAGGGCAAGCTGGCCGAGATCAAGGAACGGCTGGAAGCGCTGGAGGTCGAGCTGGTGCTGGTTGACGGCCCCGTGACGCCCGTGCAGCAGCGCAATCTGGAAAAGGACTGGGGCGTCAAGCTTCTGGACCGGACCGGGCTGATCCTCGAGATCTTCGCCGACCGCGCCCGCACCCGTGAAGGCGTGCTGCAGGTCGAACTGGCCGCACTGTCCTATCAGCGCACGCGTCTGGTGCGCGCCTGGACCCACCTGGAACGCCAGCGCGGCGGGCTTGGCTTCGTGGGCGGTCCCGGCGAGACGCAGATCGAGGCCGACCGCCGGGCCATCGACGACCAGATGACCCGCCTGCGCCGCCAGCTGGAGCGTGTCGTGAAGACCCGCAGCCTGCACCGCGCCGCCCGCGCCAAGGTGCCCTATCCGATCGTGGCGCTGGTGGGCTATACCAACGCGGGCAAGTCGACGCTGTTCAACCGGATGACCGGGGCCGAGGTCTTCGTCAAGGACATGCTGTTCGCGACGCTGGACCCGACCATGCGCGCCATCACGCTGCCCGATGCGGGCGAGGGCGGATCGGGGCGCAAGATCATCCTGTCCGACACGGTGGGCTTCATCAGCGACCTGCCCACCGAACTGGTCGCCGCCTTCCGCGCCACGCTGGAAGAGGTGCTGGAGGCCGACCTGATCCTGCATGTCCGCGACATCAGCCACCCCGAGACCGAGGAGCAGGCCGCCGACGTGGCCGAGATCCTGGACAGCCTGGGCGTGGACGAGGACGTGGCGGCGATCGAGGTCTGGAACAAGATTGATGCCTTGGGGCCCGACACCCGCGCCGCCCTCCGCCGGACCGACAAGCGCACCGAAGGCGTGCAGGCGGTCAGCGCCCTGACCGGCGAGGGTCTGGACGACCTGACCGCCGCCATCGACCACCTGCTGGGCGAAGTCCTGGACGAGCCGCGGGCCGAGGATCAGGTGACGCTCGATTTCGCCGACGGCCGCAGCCGCGCCTGGCTGCATGAGGCGGGCGTGGTCGAACGCGAGGAGGCGGGCGAGGATGGGCTGCACCTCCATCTTCGCTGGACCGCCCGCCAGAAGGGCGCCTTCGAAGCCTTTTCGGGCACTGCGGAGGAGCCGGACGAGGAGGACGGCCCCGACGAGCCACGCATCGGCGGCTGGCACCCGGCGGACTGACCGCAGCAAGGCAATGCGTCCCGCGAGCGCCGGGGGCGCTTCGCCCCCCGGACCCCCCGAGGATATTTGCGCCAAGGTGAACTCCAAGACGCTCCCGCCGGCCCGGGAACCTTGTCCCGTTTCATCTTGGCGAAAATATCCTGCGGGGGGAGTCGCGCAAGGCGCGACGGGGGGCGCAAAGCCCCCCATCTTGCGACTTGCACCAGCCAATCGACGCGGATCAGTCCTGGCGGGGCATCTCATGCAACCATGGCGGGTTGGCCCCCGGCCGTGACACGGTGACCGAGGCGGCCTCTGCACCAAGCGTCAGGGCGGCGCGGATCTGGTCGGGGGTGATGGCGGCGATCCCGTCCTTGGTCAGCAGCCCCTGGCGGTCGAGGCTGGCGAGGATGCCCGCATTGAACGTGTCGCCCGCGCCGATCGTGTCGGCGACCGTCGTGCGCACGGCGGGGACGCTGATCGTCTCGCCCGCCCAGATGGCCCGGGCGCCGGTCTCGCCGCCGGTCTGCAGGACCAGCCGGGGGCCGGTGGCGAGGATGCGGCGGGCGGCCTCTTCGGGGGCAAGATCGGGATAGAGCCAGTCCAGATCGTCGGACGACAGCTTGACGATGTCGGCCATCGGCAGCAGGCGCGCCAGACGGGCACGATAGGCCTCCGGATCGGTGATGAAGAAGGGCCGGATATTGGGGTCGATCATCACCGGCAGGCGGGCCTGATGGGCCGCGACCAGTCCTTCCAGCGTGGCGCCGCAGGGATCGGGCACCAGGCTGATGCCGCCCACGAAAAGCGCCGTCACCGCCGCGGGCAGCGGCGCGATATCCTCGGGGACCAGCATCCGCCCGGCAGACCCCTCGTCATAGAAGGCGTAGCGCGCCTCGCCGTTGGTCAGGGTCACCAGCGCCAGCGTGGTCAGCCGGTCGGTGCGGGGGCAGAGGTCGGTGTTCACCCCGGCCTCTGCCAGGGGGCGCAGGATCTGATCGCCGAAGGGATCGCGGCTGATCGGCCACAGATATCCCGTGGATCGGTCCAGACGACCGAGCGCGATGGCGGTGTTGTAGACCGCGCCGCCGGCCAGCGGCCGGAAGGCGCCGTCCTGCGGCACCATGTCGATCAGCGATTCGCCCGCGCACAGGATCATGTCCGTCCCTTTCTGTCCCTCAGCCTGATTGCGCCACATACAGGAATGCCGTTAGCGCGACCAGCGCCACGGCCACTGCGGCGGCGATTTTCCAGGCCGACCACGGGCGCTCGCCCATGACGCGCCCGGACTGGCCGTTCACCACGAAACGATAGCTTTTCCCGTTGTAGCGATAGGCGGCGGTCCAGACGGGCAGCAGGATATGCTTGAAGGTCTCGGCCGAGAAATCGCTCTCCAGGCTGTCGATGCGCTGCTGGCTGCCGCCGATGGCGCGGCGCACATCGGCGGCGATGACCTGTGCCATCTGGGCCCGCGCCGCCTGATGGCCGTCGGCCAGGGGGACGGTATAGCCCTCGGCCTCGAAGCCCGACAGGAAGGCCGGATCATAGCCTGACAGCTGCGACAGGTCCCAGGGCACCAGCGCATCGGTGATCCGCGCCGGCAGCGCCGTCGAGGCCAGCACCAGCACGTCGTTGAAATCGCGCGCGACCTGCCCCGAGGCGGGGCTCCAGCGGATGCGGGGCACCTGCCGGGCGACCCGCTGGCTGCGGCCGTTCACGGTCTGGGTGACCCATTGCGTGACGTAATAGACATCGCCGCGCTGGCCGCGATAGCGCGAGCGGCTGGCGGCGTCGAAGGTCCAGAAGGGCGAATAGACGCCGGTCAGCCGCCGCTCGTGGCGGGCATAGGCCGTCAGCCCCGAGGGCGCGAACCACAGCCCGCCCAGCCAGTCGGTCATCGCGTCGCGCGCCTGATCATGGGTCAGGGCAAACGGCAGCACGCCCTGCGGCTTGATGCGGCGGGTGGCGCCCGTGTCGGTCACCACGGGCGAGGCGCAGAAGGGGCAGGCGCCGGCGTGATGGGTCTCGTCCAGATCCACCCGCGCGCCGCATTGCGGGCAGGACAGCGTGCGCACCACCTGCGTGATCGTTGAGTCCGCTTCCAGGTGCAGGCCCTGGTCCAGCGGGATCTCGGCCAGTTCCGGGGCCTTGTGGGCGGCGTCCCATTGCAGGGGCGGCGGGCTGGCACCCGCGCGGGGCAATCCCGGGGCGCGGGCCGGGCCGGGGCCGATCTCCTGCCGGTGTCCGCACCAGTCGCAGACCAGACTGTGCTGGCCCGGCTGAAAGCGCAGGCTGGCCCCGCATTGCGCGCAGGGAAAGCGGTGTTCAGCGGGCGCGGCCACCTTACTGCGGCAAGGGCGGGGGCTGGGTGGTGAACAGCTGCGCCAGCTCGCGCACGTCCTCGGCGGGCAGCCAGCCGTCCTGGCCCGGCGCCCAGACCAGCGTGTCGCGCGCGAAGCGTCCCTCGGTCACCATGCGGCCCAGATGGCCACGCCCGAAGGGACCCTGGGGGGTGCCGTCCAGGGCGACGTGCCAGACCGTCTCGACCGTGCGGCCGGGCAGGGGCGGGGGGGCGGCGGCCGCAGGCGCGGCGGCGGGGGCCGTGCCCCAGGGACCGGGGCGGGGGGCGGCGGCGCCCATGCCCATCGCGGCGCCCATGGCCGCGCCGAAGCCCGCCCCCGCGCCGCCCTCGTTGCGGGCGGCGGCCAGCATCGCCTCGGAGGCGGCATATTGGCCAAAACGGTCCAGATCGCCGATGATCCCCATGCTGGTGCGCTTGTCCAGCATCGCCTCGACCTCGGCGGGCAGGCTGATGTTCTCGATGTAGAATTCGGGCAGGATCAGGCCGTAGGCCTCGATCACCGGGGCGATGGCGCGGACCACCAGCGCGCCCAGCTGGTCGGTGTTGGCGGCCATGTCGAGGACCGGGATATTGGCCGCCGCGATGGCGCGCGAGAACTCTTGCACGATCACGTTGCGGATCTGGAAGGCGATCTCGTCGCGGGTGAAGTCGCCGTCGGTGCCGACGATCTCGGACATGAAGCGGGCCGGGTCGCTGACGCGCATCGAATAGGTGCCGAAGGCGCGCAGGCGGATCGGGCCGTATTCCGGATCTCGCGCGATGATCGGGTTGCGCGTGCCCCATTTCAGGTCGTTGAAGCGGGTCTTGTTGACGAAATAGACCTCGGACTTGAAGGGGCTGCGGAAGCCGTGATCCCAGTGCTGCAACCGGGTCAGCACCGGCAGGTTGTTCGTCTCCAGCAGATAGAGGCCGGGGCCGAAGACATCGGCCAGCTGCCCCTCGTGGACGAAGACGGCGGCCTGCCCCTCGCGGACGGTCAGCTTGGCGCCGTACTTGATCGCGCGCCCGACCGTGTCGTAGCGCCAGACCATCGTGTCGCGGCTGTCATCGACCCATTCAATGATCTCGATGAATTCGCCGCCCAGGATATCGAAGATGGACATGGCTTGCCTCTGGGGTTCGGGATGGGATCAGGCGGCCTCGCCCAGCAGCTCGGCAGCGATCTGCCGGACGAGGGGCGCGGCCTCGGCCTCGGTCATGCCGGGGGTCAGGCGGGGGTCGTAGAGGATCTGCAGCAGCAATTCGTCATGCCGGGTCAGCAGGGCGAATTCCTCGTCATCGTTGAAGATCGAGGGGCGCGCGGCGGGGCTGTCGGCGGCCAGACCCATGCCCTGCGCCAGCTCCTCGTGAATGCAGGAGGTCCGCAGCAGCGGCGGCAGTTCCGCCCGGATCACCGCGACGGCATGGGCATAGTCGCTGGCGCCGCCGCGCGAATAGGCGAAGATCGAGCAGCTGATGGCGGGCGGCAGGTCGGTCAGGATGCCGATGTCCTGCGCGGGAATGCCGGGGACCAGCTGCGCCAGACGCGGGCCTGCGGCGCGGCGCTCGTCCTCGTTCAGCACCAGGATGGTGAAGTTGCCGCGCTCGGCGGTCAGGCGGACCGGATGGCGGGTGGTGTCGGACAGGCGCGCGGCGAACTCGGCCACCTCGGCCCGCCAGGCGGGACGCGCGGCCATGTCGAAGGAGGCGCCGAAGTCCAACTGCATCCGCACCGGGTCCTGCCAGCGGCGCAGGGGGGCGGCGGCACTCTGCGCCACCAGCCCGTCCGAGGTCTGGCTGTATTCGTCCCGCAGCGCGATGGCGATGAAGTTGCGGGTCAGCGTCTCGGCATCGATGGGCGCGTCCAGCGGCACGCGGTCGCGGCGCAACCGGCCCTGCGCCACCAGCCGCCGTTCGGCGGCGGCATAAAAGTCGCGCTGCGACTGGCTGGCCGGGCTGGGATTGGCGACGGCCTGACGCGCCGCCGCATTGGCCGCCCGGTTGCGCTCGGCGCGGGCGCGGCGCAGGTCGGCCTGACTGGCCCCCTGATCCTGCTGCAGGGTCGGGCGCGGGTCGGGGCGCGCGGGATCCGGTCCCTCGGGGTCGATCCGCCCGCAGGCGGTGCCCGCCAGCAGCACCAGCGCCAGACCAAACGCCGTCTTTCGCGGGGGCAGGGCCGTCTGCCGCATCAACGCACCCCGCCGCGTCCAAGCCGCGCAGCCTCCGCCGGGGCGGCGGGCCGCTGCGCCGAGGCTGAGGCGAGCGCGTCGCGCAGTTCCGCCTCCATCCGCGTCAGGTCGGTCTCGGCGGCAGCGCGGCGGGTGCGGCCCTCGTCGGCGATGCGCAGGCTGTCCTCGATCGTGGCGATCAGCTGGGCATTGGCGGTCTGCACGGCCTGGATGTCGAAGACGCCGCGCTCGGTCTCGGCCCGGATCTGGGCATTGGCCTGGCGCAGGTTGTCGGCATTGCGGGTCAGCAGCTCGTTGGTCAGATCGCTGGCCTCCTTGACGGCGCGGGCGGCCTCGGCGCTGCGCTGGATGGTGACGGCCTGCGCCAGCTGGGTTTCCCACAGCGGCACGGTGTTCACCAGGGTCGAGTTGATCTTGGTGACCAGCGACTTGTCGTTCTCCTGCACCAGCCGGATCGAGGGCAGGGATTGCATCGTCACCTGCCGGGTCAGCCGCAGGTCATGCACGCGCCGTTCCAGATCGTCGCGCAGCGTGCGCAGGTCGCGCAACTCCTGCGCCTCGATCACCTGATCGGGCTGGGGCTTGGCGGCCAGTTCGGCCTCCTTGGCGGGGATGGTGTCGCTGTCCAGCTCGCGCAGCTTCTCGGTGCCGGCGGCGATGTAGAGCGCCAGCTCGTCATAGAAGGTCAGCGTGCGGTCATAGAGGATGTCCAGCGACTTGACGTCCTTGAGCAGCTTCTGCTCGTGCGATTCCAGCTCGGCGGTGATGCGGTCGATCTGGGTCTGGACCTGCTCGTAATTGGCCACGAACTTGGCGAAGGGGGCCGAGCGGCCCAGCAGCTTCTCCCACCAGCTGCGGCTGCGGCGCATGTCCAGTTCCGTGGTGGAAAAGCCGCGGATGGTGGTCACCACCTCGCGCAGGCTGTCGCCGGCAGGGCCGACCTCCTTGGTCTTGACGTCGGCCAGCATGGCCTGGCTGATCTGCTGCAGATCGGCCTGGGCGCGGGTGCCGAAGCGCAGGATGGAATTGCTGTCCTTCAGATCGATCTCGGCCATGCGTGACCGGATCTGGGCCTGGGTCGCCGGATCGGCCTCGGTCAGCCCCGAGGGCGCGGTCGCGGGCTCGGGCAGGGGCGCCTGCGTCAGCGCATCGATCTGCGCCTGAGCGGCCTCGGCGCGGCGTCTGGTGTCGTCGGTCATCGTCGGGTCCCCTTGTCAGCCGACCGCCAATGGCGGTGCCGTCGCCATAGCATATGGCGAAATCATGTCCGATCAACAACATGCCGGTCGGAAAGTTTCCGCCCCGGGGCGGGGCTGTCACAGGAAGGATGTCCGGGGGGCCGCAGGTGCAGCCCCCCGGACGGATCGGGTCACGCCGCCGAGGGCTGCGCGGCCGGGCGGCCATAGAAGCTGTCGCCCTTCTCCGCCATCTCGCGCAGCAGCCGAGGCGCGGCAAAGCGGTCGCCCTGCGCGGCGGTCAGGGCATCGCAGATCTCGACCGCCCGGGCGGCGCCCAGCATGTCCAGCCAGCCGAAGGGACCGCCGGTCCAGGGCGCGAAGCCCCAGCCCAGGATGGCGCCCACATCGCCTTCGCGGATATCCTCCAAGACGCCGTCCTGCAGCGCACGCACCGCCTCCAGCGTCTGCGCGAACATCAGCCGGTGCTGGACATCGTGCAGGTCGGGCTGGTCCTCGGCGCGGGCATAGCGCCCGTCCAGACCGTCCCACAGCCCCTGCCGCTTGCCCGCCTCGTCATAGGCATAGAAGCCGGCATTCGCCTTGCGGCCCAAGCGGTCCTGATCGGCCATCCAGAACAGCACCTCGTCCACCGCCCCATCGGGATAGGCGTCGCCCATCGCCGCGCGGGTCGCCTTGGCGATCTTGACGCCCAGATCGATGCTGGTCTCGTCCACCAGCTGCAGCGGGCCCAAAGGCATGCCCATCATCTTGGCGGCATTCTCGATCAGCGTGGGGTTCACGCCTTCGGCCAGCATGCGGATCCCCTCGTTGATATAGGGGATGATGCAGCGGTTGGCATAGAAGAACCGCGCATCGTTCACCACGATGGGGGTCTTGCGGATCTGGCGGACGAAATCCAGCGCCTTGGCCACGGCGACCGGGCCGGTCTGCTGGCCCTTGATGATCTCGACCAGCAGCATCTTGTCCACGGGGCTGAAGAAGTGGATGCCGATGAACTGCTCGGGCCGTGCGCTGGCTTTCGCCAAATCGCTGATTGGCAAAGTCGAGGTATTGGTCGCGAAAATCGCGTCCGCCGGGATGACGGCTTCGGCGCGCTTGGTGACCTCGGCCTTGACGGCGGGATCCTCGAAGACCGCCTCGACGACCAGATCGCAGCCCTCCAGCGCCGCGTAGTCGGTGGTGGCGGTGATGCGGGCCAGCACCTCGGCCTTCTTCTCGGGCGTGGCCTTCTTGCGGCCGATGGCCTTGTCCAGAAGCCCCTCGGACAGGGCCTTGCCCTTATCGGCGCTGGCCTGCTGCGCATCGATCAGCACGACCTCGATCCCCGCCATCGCGCTGACATGGGCGATGCCCGCGCCCATCATGCCCGCGCCCAGGATGCCGACCTTGCGCACGGTCTGGTCCGGCGCCTCGGGGCGGTTGGCGCCCTTCTCCAGCGCTTCCTTGTTGATGAACAGGCTGCGGATCATCGCCGTCGAGGACGGGTTCATCAGCACATGGGTGAACCAGCGCGCCTCGATCTTCAGCGCGGTATCGAAGGGCACCATGGCCCCCTCATAGACCGCGCTCAGCAGCGCCTTGGCCGCCGGATAGACGCCCATCGTCTTGCCATGCACCATCGCGCTGGCGCCCACGAAGGTCATGAAGCCCGCCGGATGGAAGGGCTCGCCGCCCGGCATCTTGTAGCCCTTGGCGTCCCAGGGCTTGACCAGATCGGCGTCCTTGGCGGCCAGCACCCATTCGCGGGCGGCGGCGACGGGATCGGCCACGACCTCGTCGATGATCCCGGCCGACTTGGCCTTCTTCGGATCCGACAGCTTGCCCTCCAGCAGGAAGGGGGCGGCCATCATCGCGCCCAGCTTGCGCACAAGGCGCGTGGTGCCGCCCGAGCCGGGAAAGATCCCGACCATGATCTCGGGCAGGCCGATCTTGGCCTTCGGATTGTCAGCGGCAAAGATCCGATGCGTGGCCAGAGGCAGCTCCAGACCGATGCCAAGCGCCGTGCCGGGCAGGGCACTGGCGATGGGCTTGCCGCCCTTCAGCGTCTTGGGATCCATGCCCGCGCGTTCGATCTTGCGCAGCATGGTGTGCAGCGTCATCACGCCGTCGAAGACGCCCTGCGCGCCGCCACGGTCCTTCATGCCCGCGATGACGTTCAGATCCATCCCGGCGGCGAAGTCCTTCTTGGCCGATGTGATCACGATGCCCTTCACGGCCTCGTCGGCCAGCGCCTGATCGATCAGGCCGTCCAGCGCGACGGCGCCGTCCATCGACAGCACGTTCATCGACTTGCCGGGCACGTCCCAGGTGATGATCGCCACGCCATCATCGCCGGTCGTCATGGTGAAATCGGTCATTCGGTCTCTCCCGTCTTGGGGTAGGGGGTGCCGTCCAGATGCATATAGCCGGCAGGTGTGCCCAGCAGGTCCAGCCCCGGATAATGGCAGATGTTGTGCGGCTGGCGGCCACCCGCGATCAGATAGGTCACCGGGGCGTCGGTACGGTTGCGCAGCGTATGGGCCACCGGATCGCCGGCCTTCCACGCGCAGGCGTCGCCCGGATGCAGATCGGCTTCGACCCCATCCTCGACCACGGTCAGCACGCCCTCCAGCAGATAGAGAAACTCGTCCTCGTGTTCCTCCCAATGCGGCTGGCTGCTCTGCTTGCCGGGCTGCAGCGTTTCCAGCGCGATGCCGAACTGCGTCAGCCCGCCCGCCTCGGTCAGGTGCCGATAGCCCAGAAACCCGCGCCCCAGATTATAGGGCGCCGGATAGCCCGACACGCCCTCGGTCACCGGGACGCTGTCCTTGCGCAGGATCGCCATCACACACGCTCGATGATGGTGGCCGCGCCCATGCCGGACGCGATGCAGAGGGTGGCCAGGCCCATGGTCTTGTCCTGCCGCTCCAGCTCGTCCAGCAGGGTGCCGATGATGATCGCGCCGGTGGCGCCAAGCGGGTGGCCCATCGCGATGGCGCCGCCATTCACGTTGACCCGCGCCGGATCGACCTGGAAGGCCTGCATGAAGCGCAGCACGACGGCGGCAAAGGCCTCGTTCACCTCGAAGAGGTCGATGTCGCCGATGGACAGGCCGCTGTCCTTCAGGATCTTCTCGGTGACGGGCACCGGGCCGGTCAGCATGATCGTGGGATCGGTGCCGATCTTGGCGGTGGCGCGGATGCGGGCGCGGGGCTTGAGGCCATGGGCCTTGCCGAAGTCCGCATCCCCGATCAGCACCGCCGCCGCCCCGTCCACGATGCCCGAGCTGTTCCCGGCATGGTGGATATGGTCGATATGATCCAAATGCGGATATTTCAGCATCGCCACCTTGTCGAAGCCGGGCATCGTCTCGCCCATCTCCTTGAAGGCGGGGCGCAGCTTGGCCAGGTCCTCGGCGGTGGTGCCGGGGCGCATGTATTCGTCGCGGCCCAGGATGGTCAGACCGTTCTGGTCCAGCACCGGGACGATGGACCTGTCGAACCGGCCTTCCTTCCAGGCCTGCGCCGCGCGCCGCTGGCTTTCCAGCGCCAAGGCATCGGCCTCCTCGCGCGAGAAGCCGTATTCCGTCGCGATGATGTCGGCGCTGATGCCCTGCGGCACGAAATAGGATTTCATCGTCAGCGAGGGATCGACGGCGATGGCCGCCCCGTCGCTGCCCATGGCGACGCGGCCCATCATCTCGACCCCGCCCGCGATATAGGCCTGGCCGGCGCCGCCCTTGATCTGGTTGGCGGCCAGGTTCACGGCCTCCATGCCGCTGGCGCAGAAGCGGTTGATCGACAGGCCGGGGATCCGCTCGTCCAGATCCGAGGCCAGCACGGCGGACCGCGCGAGGCAGCCGCCCTGTTCCTTGACCTGGGTGACATTGCCCCAGATCACGTCCTCGACGGCATGGCCCTCAAGGTTGTTGCGCGCCTTCAGGGCGTTGAGCAGGCGGGCGGACAGCGCCAGCGAGGTGACCTCGTGCAGGCTGCCATCGGCCCGGCCCTTGCCGCGCGGGGTGCGGGCGGCGTCATAGATGAATGCGTCGGTCATGTGTCCTCCTTGGGCGCCCGGTCGGAGGGGTGCCCGGGCATCAGGTCATAGGGATGTGTCCAGCCGGGCAGGGCGGCGAGCCCCTCCAGCCAGCGGTCGATATGGGGCCAGTCGGCGCGGTCGAACCCGAAGGGCTCGGGGTAATAGAGGTATCCGCACAGGGCGAAATCCGCGACGGTGGGATCCGTATCCGCGACCCAGTCCCGGTCCGCCAGATGGTCGTTCAGCACCTGATACGCGGCCTTCAGTCGCCCCTGCAGATAGGCGGCCGCGCCGGCGGGGCGCTTGTCCTCGGGCAGGAAGTTCAGCAGGAACCGCGCCGGTCCGGCCTGGCCCGACAGCTTGTGATTGTCGAACATCAGCCAGCGCAGGGTCTCGTTCCGGTCGCGGCCCAGAAAGCGTCCCGTGCGTTCCGCGACATGCAGCTGGATCACGGCGGACTGGGTCAGGGTCAGATCGCCCTCGCGAAAGACCGGCACCTCGCCCATCGGGTTCAGGGCCCGGAATTCGGGGCTGCGGCCTTCGCCGTTGAAGAAATCGACATAGACCGGCTGCCAGTCATAGGCTGCCAGTTGCATCGTCAGCGCCGCCTTGTAGGCATTGCCGGATTCGCCAAAGCACCAGAGTTGCGCGGTCATCTTTCCTCCGAAACAGCCGGGGGGCTTCGCGCCCCCCGGACCCCCCGCGGGGTATTTGAGCAAAGAAGAAGAGGCGTTTACCAATTCTTCAGGAAGACGGTGCTAGACTTCCCCCACGGTACAGGCTGGGGAGCCGATGACCGTCAAAGGAGAAGTCGCCCCGGCCTGTGGGCCGACAACGCCTGCCCCGTCCGAACCGCGGGAGAGGCCGGGGCGCATCCTGCTTCTTCTTTGCAGAAAATACCCATCGCGACCTCGTCCCACAGTGCCCCGCCTCAGAATGCCTCCGCTTCCAGTTCCATCACCGTGGCTGCACCGGACTGGATGCGGGCCAGATGGGTCGCGGTCATCGGCAGCTGCCGCTTCATGTAGTAGCGGCCGGTGATCAGCTTGGTCTTGTGGAAGGCCGGGTCGGGGGTGCCGGCATCCAGCGCCTGTTGCGCGGCGACCGCCATCCGGGCCCACATGTAGCCAAGCGTCACATGCCCGAAGAGATGCATGAAGTCGTAGCTGCCCGACAGCGCGTCGTTGGGGTTCTTCATGCCGCGCTCCATGAAGAACATGGACGCCGTCTGCAGATCCTTGGAGGCGGCCTTCAGCGGCTCGATGAAATCGGCGCGGATCGCCTCGTTGCCGGCCTCTTCGCGGCAGAAGGTCTTGATCATCTCGAAGAAGGCCATGACGTGCTTGCCGCCGTCCAGCGCTAGCTTGCGGCCGACCAGATCCAGCGCCTGCACGCCGTTGGCACCCTCGTAGATCATGGTGATGCGGGCGTCGCGGACGAACTGGCTCATGCCCCATTCCTCGACATAGCCGTGCCCGCCCAGGACCTGCTGCGCCAGCACGGTGGTTTCGAAGCCCTTGTCGGTCAGGAAGCCCTTCACGACCGGGGTCATCAGCGAGATCAGCCCCTCGGCATCGGCATCGCCCCCCAGATTGCCGCGATCGACCAGATGCGCGCCCCACAGGGCCAGGGCGCGGGCGCCCTCCAGGAAGGATTTCTGGTCCAGCAGGCTGCGGCGGATGTCGGGATGCACGATCAGCGGATCGGCGGCGCCCTGAGGGTTGGCGGCGCCGGTCACCGCGCGGCCCTGCAGGCGGTCCTTGGCATAGGCCAGCGCATTTTGATAGGCGGGCACCGCGCCCGCATAGCCCTGCAGGCCGACGCCGATCCGCGCCTCGTTCATCATGGTGAACATGGCCCGCATGCCCTTGTGCAGATCGCCCAGCAGCCAGCCGCGCGCGCCGTCATAGTTCATCACGCAGGTTGCGTTGGCATGGATGCCCATCTTGTGTTCCAGCGCGCCGACCGACACGTTGTTGCGCGCGCCCAGGCTGCCATCCTCGTTCACCAGCACCTTGGGCACGATGAACAGGCTGATGCCCTTGGTGCCCGCGCCGCCGCCCGGCGCCTTGGCCAGCACCAGATGGATGACGTTCTCGGCCATGTCGTGATCGCCGGCCGAGATGAAGATCTTCTGCCCGGTGATCAGGTAGCTGCCGTCGTCCTGCGGCTCGGCCTTGGTGCGCAACAGGCCCAGATCGGTGCCGCAATGCGGCTCGGTCAGGTTCATCGTGCCGGTCCAGTCGCAGCTGACCATCTTGGGCAGCCAGGTCTGCTTCTGCGCCTCGGTGCCATGGGCATGGATCGCCGAATAGGCGCCATGCGTCAGGCCCTGATACATGTTGAAGGCCATGTTGGCGGACACGAAGATCTCGCCCGTCGCCACGCCCATCACATAGGGCATGCCCTGGCCGCCATAGTCCGGGTCGCAGTCCAGCGAGGTCCAGCCGCCCTCCTTCACCTGCTCGAAGGCGGCCGAGAAGCCGTCGGGGGTGCGCACGACGCCGTTTTCCAGCCGGCAGCCCTGCTGGTCGCCGGGCAGGTTCAAGGGCGCCAGCACCTCGGAGGCCAGCTTGCCCGCCGCCTCCAGCACGGCTTCGGTGAAGTCGGGGGCCAGGTCGTCATGTCCGGGAAGACCGGACTGCGACAGCTTCAGGACGTCGTGAAGGACGAACTGCAGGTCGCGGATCGGGGGCGTGTAGCTGGGCATGGCGTCATCCTGTGGGCTGTTCGTGGGGGGCTGCGGAAAGTCGGCCCTGGGCATCCGTGATCTGCACCTTGAGCTGGGCGATGGCCTCGCTCAGTTCGGCATATTGCTGTTCCATGTCGGCCAGCCGCGCGCGGCCGATCTCGATCGTGGCGGCGATCTGCGCGCGGTTGGTGCCGCCGGGCTCGTAGAGCTGCAGCAGCTGGCGGATCTGTTCCAGGCTGAAGCCGAAGCGCTTGCCGCGCAGGATCAGCGTCAGCCGGGCCCGGTCGCGCCGGTCATACAGGCGGTGCTGGCCCCGGCGATGGGGAAAGATCAGCTCTCGCGCCTCGTAGAAGCGCAGCGTCCGGGGCGTGACCTCGAAGGCGTCGCACATCTGGCGGATGGAAATCAGATCGTCGGACATTCGGTACGCTCCTCCTCACACCGGCTTTCCGTCCTGATGTGAACCTATCCCAAAGCTGACGTGCAGGTAAGCGAAACGCCGCGTCACGGGCGCGCCTGCCGCAGCGTCAGCTCAATTTGGTCAACTCGTCCCGCGTGATGCGGCGCAGCTCGTCCAGGTCGTCGCGGGCGGCGCGCAGGTCGGAGATCTGCCCGTCCAGCACCGCAAGCTGCCGGTCGGCCATGTCGATCCAGACCTGATACTGTTCGCGCGAGCCCTTCTTGTCGTAGATCTGCAGCCATTGCCGGATCTCCTCCAGGCTGAAGCCGAAGCGGCGGCCGCGCAGGATCAGCGTCATCCGCGCCACCTCGCGCGCGCCGTAGAACCGGGTGCGGCCTTCCTTGCGGGGTTGCAGCAGCTCGATGTATTCGTAGTAGCGCAGCGTCCGAGGCGTCACGTCGAAGCGCGTGCACATGTCCTTGAAGCTGATCCGGTCATCGCTCATCCGCGCCTCCTTGCCGACTTCCCTGCGCGTCAGCCTAGGGCGGGACGCCGGGTTTCTCAACCGAAACGCGCGGCGGCGGGGCTTGAGTGTGCGCGGCACCTGGCGCTAGGGTCGGTGAAAGAAGGAGCGCCCGATGACCGACCCCGAGGATCACGCCCGCATCGCCAAGCAGTTCATCGAGGCGATCCCCCATGCGCGCGCCCTGGGCATGCGCGTGGACGAGATCGGCGCGGGCCGGGCGGTGATCAGCATGCCCTGGGCCGAGCATCTGGTGGGCGACCCGCGCACCGGGGTGATCCATGGCGGCGTCGTCTCGGCGCTGATGGACACTTGCTGCGGGGCGGCGGTGATGGTCCATCCGACGAACCCGCGATCCACCGCGACGATCGACCTGCGCATCGACTACATGCGCGCCGCGACGCCGGGGCAGCGGATCACGGCGCGGGCCGAATGCTATCACATGACCCGCAGCGTGGCCTTCCTGCGCGCGACCGCGCTGGACGAGGACGAGGAGAACCCCGTCGCCGCCGCGACCGGCGCCTTCACGGCGGAACGCTAGACCATGGCCGACCGAAACGAGCCCCTGCACCAGATCAAGTCGCGCCGCGACAGCGCCCTGCATGCGATGGTCAGCGGCGTGCCCTACATGAGCTGGCTGGGCATCCGCTTCGACCGGCGCGGGGACGAGCTGACGGCGATCCTGCCCTATGACGAGAAGCTGATCGGCAATCCGATGCTGCCCGCGCTGCATGGCGGGGTCACGGCGGCCTTCCTGGAGGTGACGGCGATCATCGAGCTGGGCTGGGCCGCGATGTGGGAGGATCTGGAATCGGGCCGCATCGCCCCCGATGCCGCCGTCGAGGGCAGCCTGCCGCGCCTGCCCAAGACCATCGACTTCACCGTGGACTATCTGCGCTCGGGCCTGCCGCGCGACGCCTATGCCCGGGCGAGGGTGGTGCGGTCGGGGCGGCGCTATGCCTCCGTCCATGTCGAGGCCTGGCAGGACAACCGCGCGCGGCTGATCGCGCAGGCGACCGGGCATTTCCTGATGCCGCAGCCCTGAGGCGCCGGGCCGCCGGGCCGGTCCGGACCAGCGGGGGCAGATCAGGCTCTGGCGCCGGGCGCGATCCTTGGCCATGATGGGGCACGCCGACACGAGGACCGTTCCCGCCATGCTGCGTCTTGCGCTGAGCCTGTTTCTGATGCTGCCCGTCCCCGCCCTGGCGGATGCGCCGCTGGTCGTCCTGGACCGCACGCAGCTGCCCTTCGACCTGGGGCCGGGCCATCCCGCCAACAACCCGGCGCGGGCGGGCAACGCGCCCCATGCGGCGTGGAATTCGGCGGGCAACACCGCCAATTCCGCCTCGGCCCCGGCGAACCGGCCCGAGAACCCGGCCAACGAGCAGCGGGTGATCTTCACCTCGGACGGCTCGGTGCTGGGCTATTACGCGCCCAATGCGGGGGGCGTCCTGAACCTGTTCGACCTGGGCGGACGACGCGTGGCCTATCGCCCGGCGCGCGGCACGAAGAGCCTGTTCACCACGCAGGGCGCCTGGTGCGGGACGGTGGACGGGCTGCGCGATGGCGGGTTCGTCCTGGCGGTGACCCCCGATTGTGCGCGGCTCTTTGCACGCTGACGCGGGAATGTCACATATCCCTCCTAGACCGCAGCAACATATTCCGGAGATGTCGATGACCAACACCTACAAGGACTGGCTGGAAGCCGAGCTGCAGGAAACCCTGGACGAGGACATGGAGCTGGAGCTGGAGGATGCGGTCCTGTCCGCCGAGATCCGCCGCATCTATCGCAGCCACCATCCCGACCAGATGGACCGCAAGACCTATTTCCACGAGCTGCTGCGCCTGCAATCCGAGCTGATCCGCCTGCAGGACTGGGTCAGCCATCATCAGGAGAAGGTCGTCGTGATCTTCGAGGGCCGCGATTCGGCCGGCAAGGGCGGCGCGATCAAGCGCATCACGCAGCGGCTGAACCCGCGCGTGGCCCGCGTCGTGGCGCTGCCCGCCCCCTCGGACCGCGAGAAGACCCAGTGGTACTTCCAGCGCTACGTGCCCCATCTGCCGGCGGGCGGCGAGATCGTGCTGTTCGACCGCAGCTGGTACAATCGCGCGGGCGTGGAGCGGGTGATGGGCTTCGCGGGCGAGGATCAGGTCGAGCAGTTCTTCCAGGACGTGCCGGAATTCGAACGCATGCTGGTGCGGTCCGGCATCCGGCTGGTGAAGTACTGGTTCTCGGTCACCGACGAGGAGCAGCAGATGCGCTTCCAGATCCGCATCCACGATCCGCTGAAGCAGTGGAAGCTGTCGCCCATGGACCTGCAGTCCCGCATCCGGTGGGAGGCCTATACCAAGGCCAAGGAGGACATGTTCGAGCGCACCAACATCCCAGAGGCGCCCTGGTACATCGTGCCCGGCAACGACAAGAAGCGCGCGCGGCTGAACTGTATCGATCATCTGCTGGGGCTGATCCCCTATGGCGACGTGCCCCATGAGGAGGTGCATCTGCCCGACCGGGTCTTCAACCCCGATTACGAGCGCGAGGTCCTGCCGCGCGAGTTGTACGTGCCGCAGAAGTACTGAGATCGTGGGGGGCGGGGGAGGGGGCTCCCGCCCCCGTCGCCTGGCGGCGACTCCCCCGGGGATATTTGGGCCAAGATGAAAGGGCGTCATGCTGGAGTTCTTCGTCTATGACGTGTTCACCGATCGGGCCTTCTCGGGCAATCCGCTGGCGGTGGTGATGGGGGCGGATGCCCTGAGCGGCGCGCAGATGCAGGCGATCGCGCGGCAGCTCAACCTGTCCGAGACGATCTTCGTGATGGCGCCGCGCGACCCGGCTCATGCGGCGCGGGTGCGGATCTTCCTGCCTCTGGCCGAGATCCCCTTCGCGGGCCATCCGACCATCGGCTGCGCGCTGCACCTGGCAGGCGGGGCGGACGGCCGCCTCGTGCTGGAGGAAGAGGCCGGGCCTGTGCCGGTGCGGATCGCGTCGGGGCTGGCCGAGTTCGCGGCGCCGGTGCTGCCCGTGCTGTCGGGCGACGTCGTGACGCCCGAGGCGGTGGCGGCGGGGCTGGGGCTGGAAGTCGGGCAGGTGGGGTTCGGCGCGCACCGGCCCTGCATCGCCCATGCCGGGCCGGGTTTCGTCTTCGCGCCGCTGCGCGATCTGGCGGCGCTGGCGGAGGCGCGTCCCCGGGGCGCGGCCTTCGACGCGCTGACCGGCGAGATCGCCAAGCTTTATTGCTATGCCCCCGAGGGCGCGGGCTTCCGGGCGCGGATGTTCGCACCGGCCAATGGCGTGCCCGAGGATCCGGCGACCGGATCGGCCACGGCGGTGCTGGCCGCAGCCCTGCTGGCGGCGGGGGCGCTGGCCGAGGGCGAGACGCGGCTGGCCCTGCGCCAGGGGGTCGAGATGGGCCGTCCGGCGGAACTGGGCCTGCGCATCACCGTGACGGACGGGCGTCTGGCGCAGGTCTGCGTCTCGGGGCGGGCGGTGCGGGTGGCCGAGGGGCGCATCCGCGTGCCCGAAGTGTGAGCGGGCGATGCGGGCGGGTCGTCGGCACGCTGCCGCAGATGTGATCGGGGCCGCGCCGCCGCCGGGCTGGACCCGGGGCGATGCAGGGAGCATGTTGCCATGATGTTCAAGGATCTTCTGACCCGTCTGATGGGCGATGCGCCCGGGCCCGACCCGTTCGGCGCCGAGGATGCAGAGCTGGCCATCGCCGCCCTGCTGGTCCGCGTGGCCCGTGCCGACGATCACTATGACGATGCCGAACGTGCCCGCATCGACCAGGTGCTGGCCTGCCGCCGGGGCCTGACCCCGCATGAGGCCGCCGAACGGCGCGCCGAGGCCGAGGCGATGGAGGCCGAGGCCAGCGATACCGTCCGCTTCACCCGCCAGATCAAGGACCGCATCGCGCTGGAGGACCGCCAGGGCGTGCTGGCCGCGATGTGGGAGGTGGCCTTTGCCGATGACACGCGCGGCGCGGACGAGGACAGCCTGATCCGCCTCGTGTCCGGGCTGCTGGGGATCACCGATCGGGATTCGGCGCTGATCCGGCGTCAGGTGATGGTGCAGATGGGGCTGCCGCCCGCCTGATCAGAGGTCGCCCGCCTAGAAGCCCAGCCTGTCGCGCAGCCCGAACCACGCCATGCCTGCGACCAGCAGGGGCGCGCGCAAGGCCGCGCCGCCCGGGAAGGCACGGGTGGGCACCGCCGCCATGGCATCGAACCCCTCGGCCTGTCCCGCCACCGCCTCGGCCATCAGCCGTCCCGCCAGCGTCGCCATCGCGACGCCATGGCCCGAATAGCCGCTGGCCGACAGGCAGTTCGGCGCGGGCCGGGCAAAGCAGGGCATGCGGTTCATGGTGATGGCCAGCGTGCCGCCCCAGGCATGGGCCAGGGGGATGTCGGCCAGCTGGGGATAGACCGACAGCAGATGCGGGCGCACGACCCCTTCGATGTCGCGGGGAAAACGGTAGGTCGCGGTCTCTCCGCCGCCGAAGATCAGGCGGCGGCGGTCGTCCAGCCGCCAGTAGTTCACCACGAACTTGGTGTCGGCGGCGGCGATGCGGTCGGGCAGGATCTCGGGGAAGGCGTCGCCCAGGGGCTCGGTCGCCACGATGTAGTTGTTGATCGGCATCACGCGCGCGGCGATGTCCCGGTCCAGCGCGCCCAGATAGCCATTGCAGGCCAGGATGACGTGATCGGCGGTGACATGGCCCTCTGCCGTGCGGACGGTGCTGGGCGTGCCCGAATGGGGGGCGTGGTCGATGCCCGTGACCTCGCTGCCCTCGTGGATGCGGGCGCCGGCAGCCTCGGCCAGGCGGGCCAGGCCAAGCGTCAGGGCCAGCGGCTGGACATGGCCTGCGCCCCGGTCCAGATCGCCCCCGGCATAGGCGGTGCTGCCAAGCGCCTGCGCCAGCCCGTCGCGGTCCAGCGCTTGCACCTTGTCATAGTCGTAATGCCGCGCCAGATGGTCGGCCATGTGGCGGGCGTGATCCACCTCGGCGTCCGAGCGGCAGGCATGGGCGATGCCGTCGCGGACGGGCACCCCGGCCTCGGCGGCAAGCGCGCGGGTCAAGGCCTTGGCCTCTTCGCCCAGATCCCAGAGGCGGCGGGCGGTGTCGTGGCCCAGTTGCGCCTCCAGCCAGTCGACCTCCTGCCGCTGGCCCGAGCCGATCTGGCCGCCGTTGCGCCCCGAGGCGCCGAAGCCCACGCGCTGCGCCTCGATCACCGTGACCGACAGCCCGCGCCGTGCCAGATGCAGCGCGGCGGAGAGGCCCGTAAAGCCCGCGCCGATCACCGCCACGTCGGCCCGCGCCTCGCCCTGCAAGGGCGGGCGGGCGGCGGGCGGCGGGCTGTCCGCGGCATAGAGGCTGGGCGGATAGGCTCCGGGCCGGTCGTTCAGATGCAGCAGGTTCATACGTTCAGCAGCAGATGTTCGCGTTCCCAGGGGCTGATGACCTGCAGGAACTCCTTGTACTCGTTGCGCTTGACGGATTCGTAGACGGCGGTGAACTCCTCGCCCAGCACCTCGCGCATGGCCGCGTTCTCCATCATCAGGTCCAGCGCGTCGCCCAGGTTATAGGGCAGCTCGTCGCGCGACATGTAGGCGTCGCCCAGACATTCGGCTCGGGGATTTTCCGCCTCGATCAGGCCCAGATAACCGCAGGCGAGGCTGGCGGCGATCCCCAGATAGGGGTTGCAATCCATCCCGGCCAGCCGGTTTTCCAGCCGCCGCGCCTCGGGCCCCGAGATGGGCACCCGCAGGCCCGTGGTGCGGTTGTCGCGGCCCCATTCCAGATTGATGGGGGCGGCGAAATCCGGGACATAGCGGCGATAGCTGTTCACATAGGGCGCCAGCAGCGCGATGGCGGCGGGCAGGTGCTTCTGCATCCCGGCGATGAAATGCAGGAAGGCGGGCGTCTCGCGGCCCCGCTCGTCCGAGAAGATGTTCTGCCCGGTCGCCTGGTCGATCACCGAATGGTGGATATGCATCGCGCTGCCCGGCTCGCCCTCGATGGGCTTGGCCATGAAGGTGGCGAAGCAGTCGTGGCGCAGCGCCGCCTCGCGGATGAGGCGCTTGAAGTAGAAGATCTCGTCGGCCAGGGCCACCGGGTCGCCGTGGTTCAGGTTGATCTCGACCTGGCCGGCGCCGCCTTCCTGCAGGATGCCGTCGATCTCGAAGCCCTGCGCCTCGGCGAAATCATAGATGTCGTCGATGACCTTGCCGTATTCGTCCACCGCCGACATGGAATAGGCCTGCTTGGCCGCCGCCCGGCGCCCGGTGCGGCCCATCGGCGGAATGATCGGCTGGTTGGGGTCGATGTTGCGGGCGACCAGGAAGAATTCCATCTCGGGCGCGACGACGGGCTTCCAGCCCCTGTCCTCGTAGAGCTTCACGATGCGCTTGAGGACATTGCGCGGCGCCATGGGCATCGGGTTGCCCTGCTGGTCGGTCGCGTCATGGATGACCTGGATCGTCCAGTCCGCCGTCCAGGGAGCGGCGGTGGCGGTCGTGTAATCGGGCACCATCACCATGTCGGGTTCGGTGAAGGCCCCCGAGGGGTTGTCGGCCCATTCCCCGGTGATCGTCTGCAGGAAGATCGAGTTGGGCAGGTAGAACTGGTTCTGCCGGGCGAATTTCGACGCGGGCATGGCCTTGCCGCGCGCGACGCCGGCGATGTCGGCCACGATGCATTCGACCTCGTCTAGGCGCCGGCCCGCCATGAAGGCCCGGGCGGCGGCGGGCAGCTTGTCGGTCCAGTCGGTCATGGGGCACCTTGGGCATCTTGACGCGCCAGCGCGCGGGGTTGCTTGAAGAAGGCCTCGATCCGGTCGGCGATCAGGTCCGCGCCCTTGTCCTCGCCCATCCGGGCGGCGGCGCCTTCTAGGATGTCGTCGGGCACCACGCCCCGGGCGCGGGTTTCCATCAGCCCCTGCACGAAGGCGTCCCCGAATTCGGGATGCGCCTGCACCGTATAGGCCCAATCGCCATAGATCAGCGCGGCGTTCTGGCAGAAGGCGTTGCGCCCGGCCACTTCGGCCCCCGGCGGCAACGCCACGACCTGATCCTGATGCCAGGCGTTCAGCCGCACTGGCTGGCCGTCGAAGTCGTAATCCTGCGTGCCCACCGCCCATCCGTCCGGATGCTTGACGACCGTGCCGCCAAGCGCCTGCGCGATGATCTGGTGGCCGAAGCAGATCCCCACCATCGGCACGCCCGCGTCATGGGCGCGGCGGATGAAATCTTCCAGCGGCGCGATGAAGGGGTGATCCTCGTAGGCGCCGTGGCGCGAGCCGGTCAGCAGCCAACCGTCAGCCTCGGTCACCTCGTCGGGGAACGCCATCCCTTCGACATGCCAGACGGAAAAGGTGAAGCCCCGCCCGGCCAGAAGGCGCACGAACATGTCGGGATAGTCGCCTAGAGTCTGCTTCAGCTGGGCAGGCGACTGGCCGCATTGAAGGATGCCGATCCGCATGAAAACCCTTGATGTTGTCCCGATGGCGCGAAGGTAGTCGTGCCACGGGGGGGCCTGCAAGGGGGGATCGGTCCCAACCCTTTGGCGGTCTGGCCGCAGGACCCCGCTGCGGCTAGACTTCCGCCCCAAGACTGCCGCCCAAAGATGCGAAAGGACGCCCCCATGCCCCATCAGCGCCCCCAGATCGACCCTCAGGGTCTGGACGAGTTCTCGGTCGTCTTCACCGACCGCTCGCTGAACCACATGTCGCAGCGCTTCGGACAGGTGATGCGCGACCTGTCCGCCACCCTGGCCGAGGTCTATGGCGCCTCGGCGGTGGCCATCGTGCCGGGCGGCGGGACCTATGCGATGGAATCGGTCGCGCGGCAGTTCGGCCGGGGCGCCCATGCGCTGATCGTGCGGAACGGCTGGTTCAGCTATCGCTGGAGCCAGATCTTCGAGGCGGGCGGCTTCGCGCGCGAGGTGACGGTTGCCATGGCCCGCCCGCAGGGCAACGAGCCCCAGCCCGCCTATGCCCCGCCGCCCCTCGACGAGGTGGTGGCCAAGATCCGCGAGACCCGCCCCGATGCGGTCTTCGCGCCGCATGTCGAGACCTCGGCGGGACTGATCCTGCCCGACGACTACATCGCGGCGCTGGCCGAGGCGGCGCATGAGGTCGGCGCGCTGATGGTGCTGGACTGCATCGCCTCGGGGGCGGTCTGGGTGGACATGGCAGCCACGGGCGTCGACGTGCTGATCTCGGCCCCGCAGAAGGGCTGGTCGGCCTCGCCCGCCGCCGGGCTGGTGATGCTGTCCGAGCGCGCCGCCGAGCGGCTGGAGGGCTCTGTCAGCGACAGCTTCGCGCTGGACCTGAAGAAATGGCGCGCGATCATGGCCGCCTACGAGGGCGGCGGCCACGCCTATCACGCCACCATGCCCACCGACGCGCTGCTGGGCCTGCGCGATGCGATGGAGGAGACCCGCGCCATGGGTTTTGCCGAGGCGGCGGATGCGCAATGGCAGCTTGGCCGCGCGGTGCGGGCCGAACTGGCGGCGCGGGGCATCCGGTCCGTCGCGGCCGAGGGGTTCCAGGCGCCGGGCGTGGTCGTCAGCTATACCGCCGACCCCGAGGTGAAATCGGGCCGCGCCTTCGCCGCACTCGGCACGCAGATCGCCGCGGGAGTCCCGTTGGCGCTGGAGGAGGGCGAGGGATTCTCGACCTTCCGGCTCGGCCTCTTCGGGCTGGACAAGCTGAAGGACGTGGACGGCACGCTGGCGCGGCTGGTCCCGGTGCTGGACCAGGTGCTCTGACGCTTTACCCGGGCGTCACGCCGGGCTAGGTCCGGTGGGGCAAGGTGGCAAAAGGTCCGGGAATGACGCTGACGATCCATACGGAAAGCCCGCTTTCGGCGGATCTGGACCCGCTGTTTGCGCGCCACACCGCCGAGATGCATGCCGATACGCCGCCCGGATCGATCCACATGCTGCCCAAGGATGCGCTGGCCGATCCCGCCATCGCGTTCTTCGTGATCCGCGATGCGGGCCTGCCCGTCGCGATGGGTGCGGTCAAGGATCTGGGCCGGTCCGAGGGCGAGGTGAAATCCATGCATGTGATGGCCGAGCAGCGCGGGCGGGGCCTGTCGCGCATGCTGCTGCGCCATCTGCTGGCCCATGCGCGGGAGGCGGGCTTCCGCCGCCTGTCGCTGGAAACCGGCGTGCAGCCCGGCTTTGCCCCGGCGCGGGGGCTGTATGCGCGCGAGGGCTTCACCGAATGCCCGCCCTTTGCCAGCTATCGCGCCGATCCCCATTCGGTCTTCATGACCCTGCTGCTGTAGGCTTCCGGCCCGCCGATGCGATAAGGCTTTGAAAGCCGCCCCATCCGGCGCTATGAGGGGAAAGCGACCGGCCCCGTAGCTCAACTGGATAGAGCAATTGACTTCTAATCAATAGGTTGCAGGTTCGAGTCCTGCCGGGGTCGCCAATGTCCGCCAAGAATGCTGCCGCCCATCGGCTTTGTGGCGCGGGCTGCGCCGCAGGACGGCACTCTGCGTGCAAGGTGGGTTGATCTGCCCAAGGCGCGCGCAATGTTCATCATTTATTAACTATTTCAGCCTTAAGGAGAGGCCTGGGTTGATGGCTCAATGTGAAGCTGTTAGCCGTATTTCGATCGTAGCAGAAAAGAAGTGACATTATGCTGCACAGCTTTTCAAAAGATGGCGGAATAAAACTTCTTGAATATCCCGAGGATATGGTTTCGGAAATTCCCCTTGGGGATATTGCCGCCTATAATCTTTTGGACAACCCGCGCCGCAGCAAGATCCTGGATGGATATGTCACGGATTATTACTGGCAAAAGCGCATGGTCATGGGATTTTCGATCAGGACCATTCTGGCCGAAATCCAGCGCCCCAAGCTGAAGGGCACCTATATCACCACGCGGGGCAAGATCGTCCTGAACGGGGCGGCGGCGCATCGGGCGCGGAACAAGCTGCGCAAGGACATGAAATTTGCTCCGGAAAGCACGACGATCTTCGACGAGATCTATGACGGGCTGCTCGACCCGCGCGCGATGACGCTGGCGGCGCCGGAGACGAAATCGGTCTGGATCGACGCGAAGAACCTGCACAACTTCTTTCACTTCACCAGCGAAAGCCTGCATCAGGCGTTCTTGCCCGGACCTTTTTCGGAGTCGTTCGACGATATTTCCTTTGCCACGAAGAACAAGCATATGGAGCCCTATATCGGAAGATGGGTTTCCGAATGCGACGCCTTGGTCGGGCCGCATGTCGAGGCCAAGTCTTTTTCCCAGGAACAGATAGACGAGGTCCCCTCGGTCGTGATGCCGATCTCGTGCGAGCATCTGCTCTACCAGTTTTCCGGGGATCATCATGCCAAGATCGCGGCGGCCCGACCTGCAGGGAACAATTGGGACGGGTACGATGCCAAGCCGCATCCGGTCAAAACGCTGCAACTGAACTCCTTCGATCAGACCATCGTCCGGTTTCGGGATGCGATGGTCGCGCGGGCCAAGGCGACTGTCGGCAAGACCTGGTCCAAGCTGATCTACACGGCCCGCGCCGAGGGCCTGTCCCGCAAGCGCGTCATGGGTGGAGAGAAGGAGCTGATCCGGTCGCTGAAGAAGATCGGATTCGAGGTCGTCTATTTCGAAAAGATGTCCCCGCTGGAGCAGGTGAAATGCGTCAGCGAGGCGGATTGCATCATCGGTCAGCATGGGGCGGGACTGACCAACATGATGTTCGCCCGCGAGAACGCCCATGTGTTCGAGATCGCCACCTATCAGACGGCCGTCAGCCGGTGGGTCGACTTCATCCCCTTGTGCCATGTTTCGGGGTGTCATTATCACCTGATCGTCGTCGGCATGGATTTCGACGATGAGGACCGCGACCCCTCCTATGTCGATGACGGGTTCTTCGCCCCCGTCGTGTCGGCGAAGGATCTCGAGCGGATCCTGCAGATCGTCACCTCGGGGCTGACGGACAAGAAGAACGGCCGGATCTCGGGACTGCTGCGCCATTGCCGGTTCTTCATGGACAGAAAGGCCTATGCGCAGGCCTACCGCCTGCTCGATGCGAACATGCCCTTCTATTCCGACACTGTCGAGTATTGGGAACAGCGCGGACAGCTTGCCGAAACCTGCGGCCATAACAGGAGAGCGCAGGACTGCTATACTCGGCTGCTGAACCTGTCGGATTCGGAGGCGGCCCGGCAGGGTCTTGCCCGGATCAAGGAAAGGCAGGCCGCCGAGGTCGGGTGAACCCCGGCCTCGGCTGCGATCCCGCCCCGGCGCTCAGGGCTGGGCGTCGCCTTCCAGCGCCAGATCCTCGATGACGGTCGCGCGCAGGCCCTTGAGCGGCGCGTCCTCGGTATGGGCCAGGACATAGGCCAAGGCGCCGTCATGGCTGTCGAAGGCCATGTGCGGGCCGGAGGCAAGGAACTCGGTGCCCGATTCGGACAGTTTCAGATGGGGCGCGGCGCCCATCGCAATGGTGAAGACGGGCATGGGGCTCTCCTTCGGGGAACGGGTGGGACAATGCCGGGGGCCTTTCGGCCTCCCGTGACGCTGTCGCCCGGAACGCATCCCGACCCGCGTTGTTCCGGCAAAGACCGGGACGCGGCAGGGCAGCCGATTCCTGGCTTCAGGACCGCAGCGCGGCGCGCACCCGATCCCATTCCCCGGCATGGCCCGGAATCCCCAGACGCAGCCAGCGGTCGGAATAGGGGAAGCGTCGGCTCCAGATATGTGCGCGGGCCAGCCGGTCCTGCGCGGCGCCCGCATCGGGCGTGTGATACAGCCGGAACAGATGCGTGCCGCCCAAGGGCTGCCAGCCCGCGCGGCTGGCCAGCCGGTCCAGGTTCAGGCTGGCCTCGCCGTGATAGGTGACGGCCTCGTCGGCCCAAGCCCTGTCGGACATGGCGGCGGTGGCGATCTCCAGCGCGGGGCCGCTGACGGACCAGGGGCCCGCCGCCTCGCGCAGCCGGGCCAGCAGGTCCGGCACGGCCAGCACGAAGCCAAGCCGCAGCCCCGCCAGCCCCCAGAACTTGCCGAAGCTGCGCAGCACCACCGCATTCCCGGGCAGGGCGGGGGCCAGCGACAGATCGGGGCGCGGATCGGCAAAGCTCTCGTCGACGACCAGCCAGCCCACCCGCGCGGCCAGATCGGCCAGCACTTCGGGCGGCCATTCGCGCCCGTCGGGATTGTTGGGGTTCACGACGACGGCCAGATCGGCGCCCGCCATCGCCGCGAGGTCCGGGGCAGGGGAGACCTGCCACCCGGCGGCGGCAAGGCTGGCGGCATGTTCGTTGTAGCTGGGCGTCAGCACCGCCGCGCGCCGCCCCGGCAGCAGGCGCGGCAGCATCTGGATCGCCGCCGTGGCCCCCGCCACCGCCAGCACCCGGCCGGGGGCGCAGCCGATCCAACCGGCGGCGCTGCGGACCAGCGCGGCTTCGGCTGCTGCCGTCGGCAGGGCGCGCCAGGCGGCCTGCGACAGGGGCGGCACCGGCCAGGGACGTCGGTTGATGCCGGTCGACAGGTCGATCCAGTCGCCCGCGCCATACCGGGCCACAGCCGCGTCCAGATTGCCACCGTGATCCCTTGGCATCCGCCGCCTCCTGCCCCTGTGGCTCTGGCTGTCCTGCTAGGCCAGCGCGGGCAGCTTCGCAATCCCGGCGCCCTGATTCCCGCTTTACACGCGCACCAAAGGTGACCACGATATGTGGTGGAGGCACCGGGCACATCCGCCCGGTCTTGTGCAACCGCCCACAGACAGCGGTGCGCACCCCGGCAGGAGGCAGGCCATGGCACAGACCGACCATTTCATCGCCAGCGACGAGATCCACCCGATCGACATCGTCGAGGCCGTGGCCACCCATCACGAATGGGATTTCGACCGGCTGGCCGACAACCAGATCGCCATGGCGGTCGAGGGGCAGTGGCGCAGCTATTCCCTGACGCTGGCCTGGTCGCCCGGCGACGAGGTGCTGCGCCTGATCTGCACCTTCGAGATGGACCCGCCCGAGGGCCGCCTGCCCGCCATCTACGAGACGATCAACCTGGCCAACGACCAGGTCTGGGACGGCGGCTTCACCTTCTGGGTGCCGCAGCGGCTGATGGTCTGGCGCTATGGGCTGGTGCTGGCCGGCGAGGCCATCGCCCTGCCCGAGCAGGTGGACCAGATGATCGGCAATGCGCTGACGGCCTGCGAGCGGTTCTATCCCTCGTTCCAGCTGGCGGGCTGGGGGAATACCTCGCCCGCCGCAGCGCTGGACATCGCCTTGGGCGCCACCTACGGACGGGCCTGACGCGACGGAAAGGGACATGCCATGAGCGATTTCACCGAGATCAACCGGCGCGGTCTGGTGCTGGTCGGCTGCGGCCGGATGGGCGGGGCCATGCTGACGGGCTGGCTGGCCCGCGGGCTTCAGCCCGGCGCGGTGACCGTGCTGGACCCCAAGCTGGCGCCCGAATGGCAGGACCGCGGCCTGCGGGTGAACGCGGATCTGCCCGACAGCCCCGCCGTGCTGGTGCTGGCGGTCAAGCCGCAGATGATGGGCGACGCGCTTGGCGCGATGCCGGACCTGTCGGACACGCTGGTGATCTCGGTCGCGGCGGGCACGACGATCGCCACCTTCGAGGCGGCCTTTCCCGGCGCGCCCATCGTGCGGGTGATGCCCAACACGCCCGCAGCCATCGGGCAGGGCATCAGCGCGATGATCGGCAACGGGGTCGCCACGCCCGCCCATCTGGATCTGACCGAGGCGCTGATGCGTGCCGTGGGCCGGGTCGTGCGGCTGGAGAGCGAGGCCCAGATGGACGCCGTCACCGGCCTGTCGGGCAGCGGCCCGGCCTATGTCTTCCACATGATCGAGGCGATGGCGGCGGGGGGCGAGGCGCAGGGCCTGTCGCCCGCGCTGGCGCTGGAGCTGGCGCGCATGACCGTCGCGGGCGCCGGTGCCCTGGCCGTCCATGCCGACGAGGATCCCGCCGTGCTGCGCGCGAACGTGACCTCTCCGAACGGGACGACGGCGGCGGGTCTGGCGGTGCTGATGGATGCGGATCGCGGCCTGCCGCCCCTGATGGCACGGACCGTGGCCGCCGCGACCGACCGGGGCCGGGAACTGGGGCGCGGTTCGGCATGACCATCACTTATGATGATTTTCTGAAGGTCGACATCCGCGTGGGCACCATCACCCGCGCCGAGCCCTTCCCCGAGGCGCGCAAGCCCGCGATCAAGCTGTGGGTCGATCTGGGCGATCTGGGCGAACGCAGATCCTCGGCCCAGATCACCCGGCATTACGATCCGGCCCTGCTGGTCGGCACGCAGGTCCTCTGCGTGGTGAACTTCCCCCCTCGCCAGATCGGCCCGGTCCGCTCCGAGGTGCTGGTGCTGGGCGTGCCCGACCCCGAGGGCGAGGTCGTGCTGATCCGCCCCGACCACACCGTTCCGAACGGAGGGCGCCTGTTTTGAAGGTCCTTGTCACCCGCCCCATGACCGATCGCGCCACGCAGGCGATCCATGCGGCCTGCGACGCGACATTCCGCGACAACACGCCCCTGACCGAAGCCGAAGCCGCGCAGGCGATGCGCGATCATGATGCGATCATCCCGACGCTTGGCGATGCCTTCACGGCGGCCGCGTTCCAGGGTGATCTGCGCTGCCGCCTGCTGGCGAATTTCGGCGCGGGCTTCAACCATATCGACATCGCGGCGGCACGGGCGGCGGGCGTCACCGTGACCAACACCCCCGACGTGGTGACGGACGCCACCGCCGACATCGCGGTGACGCTGATGCTGATGGTCCTGCGCCGCGCCTCGGAGGGCGAGCGGCTGTTGCGCGCCGGAGAGTGGACCGGCTGGAACCCCACGCAGCTTCTGGGCTCCGAGATGTCGGGCCGCACCTTGGGCATCATCGGCATGGGCCGCATCGGCAAGGCCATCGCGCGCCGCTGCTATCACGGCTTCGGGATGGAGGTCGTGTTCTTCAACCGCTCGACGGTTGCCGATCCGGGCGTCCCGGCGCGCCAGATCGACGATCTGCAGGACCTGCTGCGGACCTGCGACGTGGCGGTGATCGCCGTGCCGGGGGGCGCGGGCACGCGCGGCCTGATCGGGGCGGACGAGCTGCGCGCGCTTGGGACCCAGGGCTGCCTGGTCAATATCGCGCGCGGGGACGTGGTCGACGAGGACGCGCTGATCGCCGCCCTGACCGAAGGCACCATCGCCGGGGCGGGGCTGGACGTCTATGCCCGCGAGCCGCATGTGCCCGCAGCCCTGATCGCCGCGCCCAATGCCACGCTGCTGCCGCATCTGGGCACCGCGACGGACGACACCCGCAGCCGGATGGGCCTGCGGGCTCTGGAGAACCTCAAGGCCTTCGCGGCGGGCGGCACCCCTCCCGATCTGGTGAGCTGAGGAACCGGCCCGGTCCGAAAGCGTTTGATAACCATACATCATCGTCTTCAAGGAGATCGACATGAACTGGGATATCATTCAAGGCAAGTGGAAGCAGCTGAAGGGCTCGGCCAAGGAGAAGTGGGGCGAGCTGACCGACGACGATCTGGACCAGATGGACGGCAACAAGGACAAGCTGGCCGGCAAGCTGCAGGAGAAATACGGATATACCAAGGATCAGGCCGATCGCGAGATCGACGACTATTTCCGCGACAAGTGATCCTTCACGATCATCCGTGACATGAACAGGGCGCCCCTCGGGGCGCCCTTTGCGTGAGGGTCCCGGCGCGCTTGATCCCGCAGCCGGACTGGGGCACCAAGGCCGCAGCCCAAGGAGAGGCCGCCATGCATTACGCCTATGCCCTGCAGGGCACCCGCCTCATCCGTCACGATCCCGACCGCGATCTGGGCGAGGCGCTGTGGATCGACCTCATCCAGCCCTCGGATGCCGAGATGGACCGGCTGCGCGTCCTGGGCGTGCCGCTGCCCGACCTGGCCGAGATGGAAGAGATCGAGCTGTCGAACCGCCTCTACCGCGAGAACGGCCTGGACTACATGACCGCCGTCCTGCCCGGAGAGAAGGCCGGCGGCGACCGCTCCTCCATGCCGGTGACCTTCATCCTGTCGGCCGAGCGGCTGGTGACCGTGCGCCACCACTCGCCCCGGCCCTTCCTGACCTTTCCGACGCGGGCCGAACGATCCACCTTGGGCTGCGGCGGGCCGGACCGGCTGTTTGCGGGCCTGCTGGAGGAGATCATCGCCCGGCAGGCCGACATCCTGGAAGGCTCGGGCCGGGTGCTGGACCAGACCACCGCCGGCATCTTCGAACGCAGCGCGGCGGCGGCATCCTCGGACCGGCTGCAGGCCGCGCTGCAGGGCGTGGGCCGCGAGGCCGAGACGATGGCCCGCGTCCGGCTGGCCCTGCTGACCATCGAGCGGATCCTGGCCTTCTATACCGCCACCATCGACGACCGCCCCGAGGCCGACCGCCTGCGCCCGGTCATCCGCGCGCAGATGCGCGACGTGCAGGCGCTGGAGGTGCATGCCGATTTCCTGGGCAGCCGGGTCAGCCTGGCCGTGGACACCACGCTTGGCATGATCAACCTGCAACAGAACAACACCGCCCGCATCCTGTCGGTCATCGCCGCGCTGTTCCTGCCGCCGACGCTGATCGCCAGCATCTACGGGATGAACTTCGCCGCCATGCCCGAACTGAACCAGTCCTGGGGCTATCCCTTCGCGCTGGCGATGATGGGGGCCGCCACGCTTGGCACCTGGCTGGTTTTGCGATGGAAGCGCTGGCTCTAGACGCTGTCGATCAGGTCCAGCATCTCGGGCGGCAGCTGCCCTTCGGACAGGGTGATGCTGTGCGGGGACTGGGTCGGATCTTCGGTCACGGTGATCGCATAGCGCATCCGGTCGGGGCAGCCGGGGCAGGGGGTCTGGGCCAGTTGCGACAGCGCGCCGGGCCGGAAGGCCGCACAGAGCGCCGCACGCCTGTCTGCGGGCTGCGCATCCGTGTCGATGCGGCGGGGCGGGGCGGCGGCGGTGATGCCGCCGAAGCCGCCATGGCTGCGGATCTCGATGATCATGCGGACCTCCGTTCTGGGCCCGAAGATAGGATCAGACGGCGATTCCGACAAGCTTCCATGCGCGGCGCAGCAGCAGGACCGGGGCGCTGCCCGCGCCCTCCAGCGCCGAGGCCGCGCGCAGCGTCTGGTCGGCCCAATCTGAAAAGCTGGCCATGGGATTGTTGATGTCCTGCAGCGTCTTGTACCAGATGCGGCCCGGCACCTCCCAGGACCGCCCGCCCAGATAGGCACAGAAGAGGTAGAAGGCATGGTTGGGGATGCCCGAGTTGATATGCACCCCGCCATTGTCGTCGGTCGTGGTGTTGAACTGGTCCATGTGCCAAGGCTGCGGATCGGTGCCCAGCAGGTCGTCGGAATAGGCCGTGCCCGGCGCCTTCATGCTGCGCAACGCGACGCCATTGATGCCGGGACCCAGGATGCCGCGCCCGACCAGCCAGTCGGCCTGATGCACCTCATGACCCAGCACGCGCTGCTGGGCCAGCGCGCCGAAGACATCGGCCACATGCTCGTTCAGCGCGCCCGACTGGTTTTCATAGATCAGTCCGCCGGAATGCTGGATGACGCCATGCGCCATCTCATGCGCGATCACCGACAGTTCCAGGAAGGTGCGGAAGATCTTGCCGTCGCCGGTGCCATAGGCCATCTGCTGGCCGTCCCAGAAGGCGTTGTTGTAGTTGCGCCGGTGCTGCACCGTCGCCACCAGCGGCATCCCCCGCCCATCCAGCGAGTTGCGACCATATTCCTCGGCAAAGAGCGAGAAGACCTGCCCCGCGCTGTCATAGGCCATGTCGGCATCCGGGATGCCCGAGGGGCCGTCGCCCTCGGACCGGACCAGACGCCCGGGCAGGGCGGCGCGAAATTCGCCGTCATGGATGCGGCGGTCGGGACAGCAGAGGTCGGGATCGGCCGCGGGCAGCACCCCCTGCAGGCCCGGCGGCAGGCTAGTGAAGGCCGCGCGCTCATCGCGCATCTGCTCGTCATGGCGCAGCAGGGACCGCGCCATGTCGGCGGTGGCCGGATCGCCCCGCAGCGCCAGCACCCGCAGCATATAGGGCGGCACGATGCAGGCGATGGGATTGTGGTGGCTGCAGGACAGGGACAGGCACATGAGGCGACCTCCGGCTTCGGACTGGCCCCCACGGTAACACGGATCACCCGCCCGACAAGGGGCGAGTGTTCACGTTTCAGTCCAGTCGTTTTCCGGTGTCCCTGTGGAACAGATGCAGCGCGTTCGGGCGATAGGACAGGCGCAAGTCGTCCGACAGGTCCGCATCCGAGGCCATGGTGATGGTGATGCGCTGGTCGCCGGTCTTGCCATGGACCAGACGCTGCGCGCCCAATTCCTCGACCGCCAGCACGCGCATCTGGATGGGGCCGTCGGGGGTGACGGTCAGATCCTCGGGGCGGATGCCGATCTGGCCCGCATGGGCGCTGCCCGCCAGATGCGGCACGGCGGCGCTGTCGATCAGGTTCATCGCCGGGCTGCCGATGAAGCTGGCCACGAAGGCCGATGCGGGGCGGCGATAGACCTCCAGCGGGGTGCCGATCTGTTCGATCCGGCCGCCGTTCAGCACCACCAAGCGGTCGGCCAGGGTCATCGCCTCCAGCTGGTCGTGCGTCACGTAGATCGAGGTGGTGCGCAGGCGTTTCTGCAGCTCCTTGATCTCCAGCCGCATGGCGACGCGCAGCTTCGCGTCCAGGTTCGACAGCGGCTCGTCGAAGAGGAAGGCGGCAGGCTCGCGCACGATGGCGCGGCCCATGGCGACGCGCTGGCGCTGGCCGCCGGACAGGGCGCGGGGCTTTCGGTCCAGGAAAGGGCCGATCTGCAGGATGTCCGAGGCGATGCCCACGCGCCGTTCGATCTCGGCCTTGGGCGTGCCGCGGTTCTTCAACCCATAGGCCAGGTTCTGGCGCACCGACATATGCGGATAAAGCGCATAGTTCTGGAACACCATGGCGATGTCGCGGTCTGCGGGCTCGACATCGTTCACGACCCGGTCGCCGATGCGGACCTCGCCCTCGGAGATGCTCTCCAGCCCCGCGACCATGCGCAGCAGGGTGGATTTCCCGCAGCCCGAGGGGCCGACAAGGACCAGGAACTCGCCATCCGCGATGTCGATATTGACGCCGCCCACGGCGCGGGCACCTCCGGCATAGACCTTGCCGAGGTTGTTCAGGGTGATGGATGCCATCTTATTTCTCCGTCTCGACAAGGCCCTTGACGAACAGGCGCTGCATGGCGACCACCACGATCACGGGCGGGATCATCGCCAGCATCGCGGTCGCCATGACCAGATGCCATTGCGGCAGACCGTCCACGGCATCGGCCATGCGCTTGATCCCCGCAACGATGGTGTAATAATCCGAGCTGGTCGTGATCAGCAGCGGCCAGAGGTACTGGTTCCAGCCATAGATGAACAGGATCACGAAGAGCGCGGCGATATTGGTGCGCGACAGCGGCAGCAGGATGTCGCGGAAGAATTTCATCGGGCCCGCGCCGTCGATGCGCGCGGCCTCGGTCAGCTCGTCCGGGATGGTCAGGAAGACCTGGCGGAAGAGGAACGTGGCGGTGGCGCTGGCGATCAGCGGGATCGACAGGCCCGCATAGCTGTTCAGCATGCCCAGATCGGCCACGACCTGGAATGTCGGGACGATGCGCACCTCGACCGGCAGCATCAGGGTGATGAAGATGCACCAGAAGGCCAGGCCCCGGAAGGGAAAGCGGAAATAGACCACCGCGAAGGCTGACAGGACCGAGATCACGATCTTTCCCACGGCGATCGACAGCGCCATGATCATGCTGTTGAGCATCATGACGCCCACCGGGGGCGTGCCGCTGGTGGACACGCCCGCGCCCAGCATCTGGCTGTAATTGGCGATCATCTGGTCGCCCGGCCACATCGGGATGGTGCCCGACATGAAGGCTGTGGGCCCGTGGGTCGAGGCCACGAACGCCACCCACACGGGCAGCGCCACGATGCAGACGCCCAGGATCAGCGTCAGATGGGCGAGAAGGTTCAGGATGGGGCGGTTCTCGATCATCAGTAGGCCACCTTCTTCTCGACATAGCGGAACTGGATCACCGTCAGCACTAGCACCAGCCCCATCAGCACCACCGATTGCGCGGCGGACGAGCCCAGGTTTTGCCCCACGAAGCCGTCGAAATAGACCTTGTAGACCATGATGTTGGTGGCCTGCGCCGGGCCGCCCTCGGTGGTGGCGTCGATGACGCCGAAGGTGTCGAACATCGCATAGACGATGTTCACGACCAGCAGGAAGAAGGTCGTCGGCGACAGCAGCGGAAAGGTGATGTCGAAGAAGCGCCGCACCGGGCCCGCGCCGTCGATGGCCGCCGCCTCGCGCAGGGACGCCGGGATGGCCTGCAGGCCCGCCAGGAAGAACAGGAAGTTGTAGCTGATCTGCTTCCACGCGCTGGCGATCACCACCAGCGTCATCGCGTCGCCCTTGTCGCTGATATGGTTCCAGTCATAGCCGAGGCCCCCCAGCAGATAGGGCATGATGCCGATGGTCGGGTTGAAGATGAACCACCACAGGATGCCCGCGACCGCGGGGGCCACCGCATAGGGCCAGACCAGGAGCGTGGTATAGACGCGGGTCGAGCGGATCATCCGGTCCACCGCGATGGCCAGCAGCAGCGACAGGCCCATCGACAGCACGGTGACCGAGATCGCGAAGACCGCCGTCACCTGCAGCGAGTTCAGGTATTCCGGGCTGCTCCAGAGGCGGGCGAAATTCTCCAGGCCGACAAAGCTGGTGCGGGTGCCGAAGGCGTCCTCGCGCAGAAAGCTCTGGCGGACGGCCTGACCGGCGGGCCACAGGAAGAAGACGAACGTGATGATCAGCTGGGGCGCCAGCAGAAGCCAGGGCAGCAGCTGGTTCGAAAAGATCGTGCGTTTCATCAAGGACCTGCGGGCGAGAAAACGGGAAAGACCGGGGCCACGCATTTCGCGCGGCCCCGGTCCCGGGACAGGGTGGAGGTTACTGGTTCTGTTCCTGGAAATCCTCGATCAGCGCGTTCCCGCGGCTGACCACCGAATCCAGCGCGCCCTGCGCATCCTTGTCACCCGACAGCAGCTGCTCGAACTCCTCGTCGATGACGCCGCGCACCTGGACATAGTTGCCAAAGCGCAGGCCCTTCGAGTTTTCGGTGGGCTCGTTCAGGGTGATCTGGTTGATGCCGGTATCGGCACCGGGGTTCTGCGCGAAGAAGTCGCCCATTGCATCCGAGGCGGCCTGCGTGATCGGCAGATAGCCCGAGAAGGATGCCCAGTCCGCCTGAACCTCGGGGCTGGACAGATAGGTGAAGAAGGCGGCGGCGGCGTCGTATTCCTCGTCGGACTTGCCCGACAGGACCCACAGCGTGGCCCCCCCGATGATCGAGTTCTGCGGCGCGCCCTCGACATCGTCGTAATAGGGCAGCATGCCGAAGCCCAGATCGAAGGCCTCGGCATTGGCGATCACGCCCGCGCGGCTGGCCGAGCTGTTCATGATCATCGCGCATTCCTGCGCGTAGAACAGCGGGGCGGCATTGTCGCCGCCCACCGGGCCGCCATACTTGAAGATGCCCTCGTCAGCCCACCGCTTGAGGTTCTCCCAATGCTTGACCTGAACGGGTCCGTTCACGGTCAGGCGCGCGTCCAGCCCGCCAAAGCCGTTTTCCAGCGTGCCGATGGGCTGGTCGTGCCAAGCGGACAGGTTCTCGGTCTGGATCCAGCTGATCCAGCCGGTGGTGAAGCCGCAGCTGGCCGCGCCCGATTCCATGATCTGGTTGCTGAACTGCTCCATCTCGGCCCAGGTCTCGGGCGGGGATTCGGGGTCCAGTCCGGCCGCCTCGAAGACGGTCTTGTTGTAGTACAGGATCGGGGTCGAGCTGTTGAAGGGCATCGACAGCATGTTGCCGTCGGTATCGGTGTAATAGCCCACGACCTGCGGCAGGAAGGCGTCGGGGTCGAAGCCCTCGCCATGCTCTTCCATTAGCTGGTGGACCGGAACGATCGCCCCCTGGGCGGACATCATCGTGCCGGTGCCGACCTCGAAGACCTGCACGATGGCGGGCTGCTGGTCCGCGCGGAAGGCGGCGATCGCGGCCGTCATCGTCTCGGGATAGGTGCCCTTGTAGGACGGGTTGACGGTATACTGGTCCTGGCTGTCGTTGAAGCCCTGGACGATCTCTTCCAGTTTGGCGCCAAGCTCGCCGCCCATGGCATGCCACCACTCGATGGTGGTTTCCTGGGCCTGTGCGGCGCCAAGCGACGCCATCAGCGCCACCGCGGATGCGGTGCTCAATCGGTTCATGGTCAGTCCTCCCCTAGGAGTTGCGATGCTGTCCCCGCCTAGCGGCGGTTCACGACAGCTTCGCAACGCTCATGCGACAGTCTTGTGACGACCAAGGGGTTCGGTCAACGATTTTCGTTGGCGTTCGGTTTTTTCCGCATCTGCGCGATTGCCTCTTTGCCGGTTTCGATGAGCGGCGAGATGACCCGCGTGGCCACCGGGATCAGCGCCAGGCCCAGGATCAGCCCGATCACCCCGTCGCAGAAGGCGGTCACGATCCAAGCCACGGTGCCGGCGGCGGCGGGCACGGCGGCGGCGGCCGCGACGGCCCACTCGTGGATCAGGTCATAGGGCGCGTGCCAGCCCAGCTGGTGCAGGCCATGCACGATGATCTGCCCGCCGACCCAGA
The DNA here is from genome assembly GCF_005048225.1 of Paracoccus gahaiensis. Classification (GTDB taxonomy): domain Bacteria; phylum Pseudomonadota; class Alphaproteobacteria; order Rhodobacterales; family Rhodobacteraceae; genus Paracoccus; species Paracoccus gahaiensis. The sequence continues at coordinate 44,751 of NZ_SUNI01000012.1, read as the reverse complement.
TCATCGCCGCCGTGCCCACGACCGTCAGCGCAGTCATGAAGCCCGGCATGACCTTGACGATGCCGCGCCCGAAGGCTGCCACCGCGCCGTTCGACCGCGTCGCCAGATGCACGCCCAGATCGTCGGCCTTCACCACCAGCGCCACGAAGCCATAGACCGCGACGGTGATCGCCACTGCCACCAGCGCCAGGATCACCGCCTTCATCCACAGGCTGTCCTGAACCGGGATGGTGGACAGGGCGATGGTCATGATCTCGGCCGACAGGATGAAGTCGGTCTTGATGGCGCCGGCGACCCGCGCCTCTTCCAGCGCGGCGCCGTCGGTGTCGGGATGGGTGTGCTTCTCGCTGTCATGGGTGTCGGTCTTGTGGAAGAGATGCGCGACCTTGTGCGCGCCCTCGTAGCACAGGTAGGCCCCGCCCAGCATCAGCAGCGGCGGGATTGCCCAAGGCGCAAAGGCCGACAGCAGCAGTGCGATCGGCAGCAGGATCACCAGCTTGTTGAAGATCGAGCCGCGCGCGATCTTCCACACGATGGGCAGTTCCCGGCTGGCATCGAAGCCGTGGACGTATTTGGGCGTCACCGCCGCATCGTCGATCACCGCGCCGGCGGCCTTGGCCCCGGCCTTGGCGGCCTGCCCGGCCACATCGTCGATCGAGGCCGCCGCCACCTTGGAAATTGCCGCGATATCGTCAAGAAGCGCGATCAGCCCGCTCATGTCATCGTCCCTCGAAAGCCCCGGTTGCGGCATCCTGCCGCAGCGCAGTGGCACCCGGCAACGCGCCCGAGGCAAGGGGGTTCATCGCCCGCGCGGCCACGGGCCACAAAAAACCCGCGCAGATGGGTCTGCGCGGGCGGCACTCAGAAATCGGATCGGGGGCCGGACGGATCCGGCCTCCGGCTGCGTGCCTTACGCGGCGGGCAGCAGCACCGTGTCGACGACATGGATCACGCCGTTCGACTGGTCCACATCGGGGATCAGGACGGTGGCGGCATTGCCGTTCTCGTCGGTGATCTGCAGTGCATTGTCGCTGGCGCGGATCGAGGCGGTCAGCGTGCAGCCGCCCACGGTCTCCAGCGCGGCCGAGCCGCCGCCCTGCAGGATCATGTTGCCGACCGCGGTCGAGAAGGCCTCGGTGGGCACGACATGGCAGGTCAGGATGGTCTGCAGGGCCTCGAGGCTCTCGGGCTCCAGCAGGCCCTCGACGGTGCCCTCGGGCAGCTTCTCGAAGGCGGCGTTGGTGGGTGCGAAGACGGTGAAGGGGCCGGGGCCCGACAGCGTCTCGGCCAGGCCGGCGGCCTGCACGGCGGCGACCAGCGTGGTGTGATCGGCCGAGTTCACGGCGTTCTCGACAATATTGTTGGTGGGCAGCATCTCGGCGCCGCCGACCATCGTGTTCTGGGCGAGGGCAGGAGCGGACAGGGCAACGGTGGTGGCAAGAATCGACGCGCCGATCGTGGCAAAGCGGGTGTTCATGGACTTTTCCTCCGGTTGGGTCCGGCGCATCTCTGCGCCCGATACCCCCAAACACGCGAGGGGAGGGGTTTAGTTGCGCCGGGGCCCGATCACCCCGTCATCACAACGCGGTGAGGGCCGCGATGGCCATGACCGGGCCGGTGGCCTGTCCGGTGGGCGATCCGCCCGCCGGCTCGTCCGACAGCGCGAGCCGCACCAGGGGCGAGGGCTCCATCCCCTCGGGCAGGGTCATGCGCATCTCGCCGTCGCGCGGCATCACGCCCATCGAGACGGGGGTCGCGTCCTCGGACCCGATCCACCAGACCTCCCAGTCCCGGCCCTCGGGCGCGGCGCCGCTTTCCAAGGCGATGCGCATGTCGCGGCCCTCGATCCGGGCGGCGGCCCGCAGGACGGCGTCGGCGCCCGACAGCTGCGCCTGATAGACCGGCGCGCCGGGGGCCATGGGCGCCTCGGGTCCGGGCTGGCCGGGCAGCCACAGCAGGGCCAGGGTCGCGGCGACTGCCAGAAGGCCCGCCAGCCATCCGGCCGGGCCGCGCCACCATGCCGCGCGGGCATTGGGATCGATGGTCAGCGGCGCGCGGGCATGGCCAAGCCGCTCGCGGATCGCCTGGCGCGCGCGGGCGGGGGCCATGACCGGGGTCAGCCCCTCGGCCAGCCCGGCCAGCCGCTCCTGCCAGCCACGTACCGCGCGGGCAAAGCCCGGGTCCTGCGTCAGCCGGGCCATGGCGGCTTCGGCCGCCTCGCCCTCCAGCAGGCCCAGGACCAGTTCCGCAGCCAGCGCCTCGTCATCCTCGGCGGGGGTCAGGGGGGTGTCGGGGGTCATTGCGTCACGCAGTCCTTCAGCCGCAGCAGGCTGCGGCGCAGCCAGCTGCGCACGGTGTTGATGGGCAGGCCCTCGCGCTCGGCCAGATCGGCATAGCTGAAGCCCTCCAGATAGACGGCCCGCACCGCCCCGGCCTGCGGCGCCGCCAGCTGCGCCAGGCATTCGTGCAGCATCCGGCGCTCCTGCGCGGCGATGGTCGCCGATTCGGGGCTGGGATCGCCCGAGGCGACCTGCGCCGCCGCATCCTCGGGCGCGGTGACGGGGCGCGCGCTGCGCGCCCGCAGCCGGTCGATGGACCGGTTCCGGGCGATGGTGATCAGCCAGGTCATCGGCGACAGCCCGTTCGCGGCATAGCGCGCGGCGCCCTGCCAGACGCGGATATAGACCTCCTGCAGGGTCTCCTCGGCCTCGGGGCGGTCCTTGAGGACCGACAGGCAGACCGCGTGCAGCTTGGCCGAGGTGGCGTCATAAAGCGCATCGAAGGCTGCCCGGTCGCCCAGGGCCACGCGCGAGATCAGGTTTTCCAGGTCGGATCGGCGGGCATCTGTCAAAACCGGGTCGTCCTTGCCGTGAGGGTGGCCGCGATAGGGCGCACCTTAGGAAGCCCGCCCCCGCCCGTCAACGCGCCCGTCACCGCCCGCCCGCGGCACAGGCCCGTCTTGCACCTGCCCGGCGAATGCGCGATCAATGCGCCGATGCGATGGAAAGGGCCCGGGCCGATGCTGGACATGAACGCGAAACCTACCGAAGAGATCGACCTGCGCGAGGTGTTCGGTCTGGACAGCGACATGAAGGTCAAGGGCTTTGCCGACCGATCCGAGCGCGTCCCCGAGATCGACAGCACCTACAAGTTCGACCCCGACACCACGATGGCGATCCTGGCGGGCTTTGCCTATAACCGCCGCGTGATGATCCAGGGCTATCACGGCACCGGCAAGTCGACCCATATCGAACAGATCGCGGCGCGGCTGAACTGGCCCTGCGTGCGCGTGAACCTGGACAGCCATGTCAGCCGGATCGACCTGATCGGCAAGGACGCGATCAAGCTGGTCGACGGCAAGCAGGTCACCGTGTTCCACGAGGGCATCCTGCCCTGGGCGCTGCGCAACCCGACCGCCATCGTCTTCGACGAATACGACGCGGGCCGCGCGGACGTGATGTTCGTGATCCAGCGCGTGCTGGAGGCGGACGGCAAGCTGACGCTCCTGGACCAGAACGAGGTGATCACGCCCAACCCGTTCTTCCGCCTCTTCGCGACCGCCAACACGGTGGGCCTCGGCGACACGACCGGCCTCTATCACGGCACGCAGCAGATCAACCAGGGCCAGATGGACCGCTGGTCGCTGGTCGCCACGCTGAACTACCTGTCCCACGACGCCGAGGCCGCCATCGTGCTGGCCAAGGTCCCGCAATACAACACCGAGAAGGGCCGCAAGACCATCAACCAGATGGTCACGCTGGCCGACCTGACCCGCACGGCCTTCATGCAGGGCGATCTGTCCACGGTCATGAGCCCGCGCACGGTGATCTCTTGGGCGCAGAACACCCGCATCTTCGAGAATGTGGGCTATGCCTTCCGGCTGACCTTCCTCAACAAGTGCGACGAGCTGGAACGCCAGACCGTGGCCGAGTTCTACCAGCGCCTCTTCGACGAGGAACTGCCCGAAAGCGCCGCCGCCCGCGCATTGTGAGGGGCGGCGCCGCGCGGCGCGAGGAGGGTCGGCAAACGGCCCTGATCCGCGCGGCCGACTGGTCGGCGGCGCAGGATCCGGTGCCGCCCTTCTGTCGCCCCGAGGAGGCCGCGCCCTGACAGGCGGCAATCGACCCCCATCCGAAGCCGATCCCGGAGGGGGCGCTGCACTGTGCAGCACCCTCCGCACCACAGGGTTATTGGTCCCTGACGACCGCCGGTCTGCGCTGCCTCAGGGCAGCCAGATCTCGATCGTCCCGATCCGGGGGGTGGGGCGGTAAGACGTGAAATCGGACACGGTCGCCCACCCCCCCCCGCCGACCAACTCACTGATCGTGCCTGTCACCTCGCGGTCTGCGGCGTGGTAATAGCGGATGCTCTGTCGGTCGACCGCATAGCGGACCGGGCGTGTCTCGACCTCTCCCGTGCCGACCGCGCGCAGAAGGCGGTCGAGTTCCACGGATCGCTGGTATCCGCGACCCTCGGGATAATGGATCACGACCCGCGCCTCTGCCAGCGTGCGCGAGAATCCGGGCGCAGTGGTCTGCGGGGCACCCTGCGGCACCGTCGAGACCGGCGGGGGGAAGGGCGCTGCAGTGACAGGCGGGGCGGGCTGGGGGGCCGCCGGCGCCGGCGCGGCGGGTCGGGGGACCGGCGCGGGTTGGGGCGCAGGTTCGGGCGCCGGCGCGGGCGCGGCGGTTGGCGCGGGTGCGGGCACAGGTTCGGGTGTCGGCTCGGGCGTCGGGGCGGGTGCGGCGGTCTGGCCGGGCAGGGGGGGCAGATGCCGCCAGATGTCCTGGGCATCCGGAAGCCCGCTTCCCTGCGCGCCAACCTGGGTCGCCATCAGGCAGGCCATGATCGACAGCGCGGCGCGGCGGGGTCCTGCAGGTTTACAGCGTTTTGTCATGTCGCGAACCTTCATCATCAGGGCGCGGCAACCCGTCGAAACGGAGCAGGCGCAGGGTGAACCGGAAGATGCCCGATCCATAACCGACCGGCCCGATGTGTCACGTCCAGTTTGGTTCACCTTGGCAAAGCGGCGAAACTCCGCCCACGCAATGGGCATGGCCGCTCCTTCCGGGAGGTGAGCCTCGGCCTGCCGCAACCGGAAGGCGTCGGGTGACCTCATCCCTGTCATCCGGGATCCCAAAATCCGCCGGAGGGCGATGCCCGGCCCGGCGGCTCAGGTCCGGCAGCCTCAGGGCTTGGGCGCGTCCTTCAGCAGGCGGGCCCAGAAGGTCAGCTCGCCCAGCATGCCCTTGACCGACCCTTTCAGGTGATCCTCGATCGCCGACATGGGCGCGTCCTCGCCCAAGGGCGAGACCTTCATGAAATCGCCGCCGCCGATATGGACGGCATTGCGCAAAGGGACCATCTGCAGCTCGACCGCGATCAGCCGCAACTGCTCCACCGCCCGCGCGCCGCCCACGCCGCCATAGGCCAGCGCCGCCATCGGCTTGCGGTTCCATTCCTTGTAGGCCTGATCCAGCGCGTTCTTCAGCGCGCCAGTGATCGAGTGGTTGTACTCGGCCACGACGAAGACGAAGCCGTCGAACCCGGCCAGCTTATGCTGCCACGCGACGGCGCGCGGATCGCTGGACGGGGCCCAGAGATTCGAGGCGGCCTCGTCGAAGAAGGGCAGGTCCTGATCGCGCAGATCGACCAGCTCGAAGTCCAGATCGGCATGCTCGGCCACCTGGTCCATGAACCACTGGGCGGGCTTGTCGGCAAAGCGGGTCTTGCGGGTCGAGCCGATGATGACGGCGATGCGGGGAGTGGACATGGACAACCTCGGGCTGGGGGAACTGGCACCCTAACACATGCGGGGCGGGATCGGTTGCCTGACGGGCCCTGTCGGGCCCTCTTGTCTGGCGCGGCGGGCGGTGGTCTATAAAGGGCATGAAGAAATCCGACAATCCCGCCGATCCGTTCAAGAAGGCCCTGTCCGAGGCGACACGGGCGCTGGCCCATGACCGCGATCTGAACGTGACCTACAGCGCCGATCCGGCGGGCGTGGCGGGCGACACCATGCGCCTGCCGCAGATCAGTCGCCGCATGGGCCGCGATGAGGTCCTGCTGGCGCGCGGCACGGCGGATGCGCTGGCCATGCGGATGCGGCATCACGACGCGGGTCTGCACAGCCGCTATACCCCGGCGGGCCCGATGGCGCGCGAGCTGTACGAGGCCATGGAGACGGCGCGCTGCGAGGCGCTCGGCGCCCGCGACATGCCCGGCGCCCTGTCCAATATCGACGTGAAGATCGGCGCCGAGGCCGACAAGAAGGGCTATGCCCAGATCAAGGCGCCTGCCGATGCGCCCCTGTCGGTCGCGGCGGGCTATATCCTGCGGCAGGCGGCGACGGGCCGCGCCCTGCCGCCCGGGGCGCAGCATGTGGCGGACCTGTGGCGGCCCTTCGTGGAAAGCCAGGCCTCGGGCGCGCTGGCCGACGTGAACGGCGCGCTGGCCGATCAGGCGGCCTTCGCCCGGCTGTCGCGGCGCATCATCACCGATCTGGGCTATGGCGACCAGCTGGGCGAGGATCCCGACCAGCCGCAGGACGACGACGCCGAGGACAATGCCGAGCAGGACGAGGAGTCCGGCGACAGCCAGTCTCAGGACGAGGAGGAGGGCGAGGACAGCGAGGCCAGCCCCGAGCGCAGTCAGGAGCAGACCCAGGACGAGCGTCAGGCCCAGGTCAGCATGGATGAGGGGTCCGAGGACGAGATGTCCGACGAGGCCGAGATGCCCGACCAGGACAACCCGCCCGATCTGCCGCCCCCGGTCAGCGAGGCCAGCCCCGATTACCGGATCTTTGCCCAGACCTGGGACGAGGAGATCCGCGCCGAGGATCTGGCCGATCCCGCCGAGCTGGAGCGCCTGCGCGCCTATCTGGACAAGCAGCTAGAGCCCCTGCGCGGCGCCGTCAGCCGCCTGGCCAACAAGTTGCAGCGCCGCCTTCAGGCCCAGCAGAACCGCAGCTGGGAATTCGACAAGGAGGAGGGCGTGCTGGATGCGGGGCGACTGGCTCGCGTGGTGGCGAACCCGACAACTCCGTTGAGTTTCAAGGTCGAGAAGGACACCGAATTCCGCGACACGGTGGTGACCCTGCTGATCGACAATTCCGGCTCGATGCGCGGGCGCCCGATCAGCATCGCCGCGATCTGCGCCGATGTGCTGGCCCGCACGCTGGAGCGCTGCAACGTGAAGGTCGAGATCCTGGGCTTCACCACCCGCGCCTGGAAGGGCGGGCAGTCGCGCGAGGCCTGGCTGGCGGCGGGCCGTCCCGCCCAGCCCGGCCGCCTGAACGACCTGCGCCACATCATCTACAAGTCCGCCGACGCCCCCTGGCGCCGCGTGCGTCCCAATCTGGGACTGATGATGAAGGAAGGGCTGCTGAAGGAGAACATCGACGGCGAGGCGCTGGAATGGGCGCATAAGCGCCTGACCCGCCGGGCCGAGGCGCGCAAGATCCTGATGGTGATCTCGGACGGGGCGCCGGTCGATGATTCGACCCTGTCGGTGAACCCGGCGAACTTCCTGGAACGCCATCTGCGCGACGTGATCGCCATGGTCGAGAAGCGCCGCGCGGTCGAGCTGCTGGCCATCGGCATCGGCCATGACGTGACGCGATATTATGGCCGCGCGGTGACCATTACCGATGCCGAGCAGCTTGCCGGCGCGATCACCGAGCAGCTGGCCGCGCTGTTCGACAGCGATCCGAGGAAGCGCGCGCGGGTGCTGGGCATGGCCTCGATCCGGCGCGGCTGAAGCTTGCGTCCCGCGACGGCCGGGGGCGCTTCGCCCCCCGGACCCCCCGAGGATATTTGTGCCAAGATGAATGGGCCGCGCTAGTCGCGCAAGAGCGCTGGGAGGGCCCGGCTCAGCAGCGCGACGCCGCCGGGATGCCAGCCGAGGGTCGTGAGGGCCGTGCAGTCGGGCAGGCGCAGGGGGCTTGGATCGGCACGGGGCGGCGGCGGGTGCGGGCAGGCGGTGAGGTCGCGGACCATGCCGAGGAGATCGTGACGATCCAGGATCAGGTCGCTGCAGTTCACGGCGGGCAGCGGGGCCGGGTGGGTCAGCAACAGGATCAGGGCCTGGGCCAGATCGTCGACATGGACCTCGGTCGCGACGCGGGGGGCGATGGGGCGTCCGGCGAGATATTCGGCAAAGAGCGGGCGCCATTTATGCGCGGGGCCGGGGCCGTAGATCCCGGTGGCGCGGATTGCGCAGCCCGACAGCGGCAGGCGGGCCAGATGCGCCTCGGCCCCGGCCTTGACCTGTCCGTAGAGGCTGGTGGGGCGCGGGGGCAGGTCGTCGGGCAGGCGCATCCCCGCCGGATACCCGTCATGGACCGCACGCGAGGACAGGAACAGCACGCGGCCAAGGCCCTGCTGCGCCGCCTGATCGAAGAGCGCGCGGGTGCCGTCCAAATTGGCGGCGAGAAAGCCTGCGGGATCGTCCCCCTCGCCGCCGCGATAGCGGCCCGGCGCGTGGGCGAGGGCGCAATGGATCAGCGCCTCCTGGCCACCGAGCGGCGCGGGCATCCCCAGCTGCCAGCCCTGCGCGCGCCCGAGGGGCGTCACCTCGTGCCCGGCGGCGCTCAGGGCGCGGGCCACGGCGCTGCCGATGATGCCCGAGGCTCCAGTCAGCGCGACGCGCATCAGGGGCCGGGCTTGGGCAGGGTGGACAGGTCGGGCATCGGCCCGCCCGCCGCGATCCGGCGCCACAGGTCGATCAGCGGGGCCAGGCGTTGCGCCTTGTCATGGTCCTGCCAGGGCTTCTCGTACTGGAAATGCAGGATGCGGATCTGGGACCAGTCGAACAGCTCGGGCATGTGCAGCCAGACATATTGCAGCAGGTTGTGATGGATCGAGAGGCCTTGCCAATCGGGAAAGACCTCCTGCAGGAAGCTCTGGTCGGTGCGCCGCCAGAAGGCGCCGGGCCGATCCAGCCGGTCCAGCATCGCCGCGAAGGTCGCCGGGTCGGGGCGGGCGGTGAAGACGCCCGAATTCATGCGGTGAAACCCGTCCAGCCCGTCATAGACATTGGGCGCGGCGCAGAATTCGGGAAAGGCGAACAGCTTGTCCACGTCGCGCAGCACCAGCGCATCGGCATCGATGAAGACGCAGGCCTCGTAATCCAGCTGCCACAGCCGCAGCTTGATGAAATTGTCCAGAGGCGTGTGGAAATCGGGCTTGCCGCCCTTGGTGAAGGCCGCGCGGGCGTGCAGCGCGTCGCGGGCATGGGCCTGATCGAAGGCGACCGAGGTCGGCAGCAGGTCGGCGGCGATCAGGCGGGGGGCGTGTGGACGCAGGCGGGCCAGATCGGCCTCCGACAACCCGCGATGCAGGACCACCAGATCGGCCCGGGTGCCGGTCAGCCGCAGCGAGCGCAGCAGCGCCTCGGCGCCCGGCAGATAGGCGGGGTTGCTGACCAGCGTGACATAGGCGTGATCCGCCCGGCGCGGGCTGTCGGCGATCAGCCCCTGCGGCAGGGCGGCGGGGGCGGGGCGCGGCAGAGCCATGATCGGGGTCCCTGGGATCGGTCCGCGGCCCGGATGCCGCGCTGGCCCCGTCATGCCAGACGGAGGCGGGAGGGGGCAACCACCCTGAGGGGCACTGAGGCCCTATTGCCGCGCCCGACCCCCAGACCCCGCCCTGAGCGCTCTTTGGATGGCGGCGGAAGGGGAACCCCGCACCCTGCGCGACGTTGGCATGAGACTCATCAGAGAGAGAACCCCCCATGTCCTACAACCACGACGATCCGCAGAAAGCCGCCAGCAAGCACAAGCCTGCCCTCATCGCCATCATCGTGGCGCTGGTCGTGGCGGGTCTGGCCTTCCTGGTCTTCTCGCCCGGTGCGGACGAGCAGAACGACGGCATCTCCACCACCGCCCCGCCGTCGGACGTTCCGGTGAGCGACGCCGAGGGTCTGGGCGAAGATGTCGCACCCCCGGTGGTCACCGAGGGTGCCAACACGCCCGCCGCCGGCACCGATGCCCCCGCCGGCACGATCGATGCCCCGGCAGGTGCGGACACTCCCGCCAATTGACGAGCGTGCAGCACCCGCACGCGTCGACGCGAGGGCCCGGTACGATCCGGGCCCTTTCTGCGTGCTGACGCAACCGTGACCGGCCCGGCACGATGACATTGCCTCACGGGTTTGAGATAACCCTGCCCAATGGCGCGCAAAGCGCAGGACGATGATCGTCGAGGGAAGGACGGGGCAGGGATGAGATTTCTGACAAGACTGATGCTGGGGCTGGCGGTCCTGACCTTTGCGGTCTCCTGCTCCAGGACCCCGCCGCGCGGCGGGGCCCCGGCGACCTATCAGGCGGCGCCGGGTCCGGGTGCCACGCCGCAGCTGGGCGACCGCCGCCCCCATGCCTGGACGGGGGGCGCCCCCTATGGCCATGCGGTCCACGGCATCGACGTGTCGCGCTGGCAGGGCGACATCGACTGGAGCCGGGTGCGCGGGTCGGGCATCAGCTTCGCCTTCATCAAGGCGACCGAGGGGGGCGATCACGCCGATCCCAACTTCCGCCGCTACTGGTACGAGGCCGCGCAGGCGCGCATTCCGCGCGGCGCCTATCATTTCTACTATTTCTGCCGGACGGGCGCGGAAAACGCCTATTGGTACATGCGCAATGTCCCGCGCGAGGCGGGATCGCTGCCCCCCGTGCTGGATCTGGAATGGACCAATTCGCGCAACTGCCCGCGCCGCCCCCCGGCCGCCGAGGTGCTGCGTGAGGCCGAGGTCTTCATGCAGCTGGTCGGCCGCCATTACGGGCAGCGCCCGATAATCTATACGACCGTCGATTTTTACCGCGAGAACCAGCTGGGCCGGATGAATGCCGAGTTCTGGTTGCGCTCGACCGCGAACCATCCGAGCGTGACCTATCCGGGGCAGCGCTGGACCTTCTGGCAGTACACCGGCACCGGGATCGTTCCCGGCATCCAGGGTGACACGGATATCAACGCCTTTGCGGGCTCGGCTGCGGATTGGGCACGATGGTTGCAGGCACGACTGGTGCGGTAGCCCCGCATCGCTGGCTGAAGCTGGAATTCGCGGCGCTCTATATTGGGGCGCCGCTGGCCATCGCGCTGTTCCTGCCGCCCGACCAGCTGTTCACGGCGCTGGCGGCCTTCAGCCTCGCGGGCCTGGCCCTTCTGTGGCTGACCGGAGGCTTCCGCTGGCGGGTCCTCGTGCGCGGCTGGCGGCGCATGCCCTGGCGCGAGGTGGCGGGGATCGCGCTGGCCGTGCTGGTGGCGGGCTGGGTGATCCTGTCGCTGACCAGTCCCAATGCGCTGTTCGCCATGGTGCGCGACCGGCCCGAGTTCCTGCTGGTGATCTGGACCTTCTACCCGATCCTCTCGGCCCTGCCGCAAGAGCTGATCTTCCGCCCACTGTTCTTTCACCGCTATGGCGCGATCCTGCCCAAGGGGCGTGCGGCAATCGCGCTGAACGCGGCGATCTTCGCCTTCGCGCATCTGATGTTCTGGTCCTGGATCGTGGCGATCATGACCTTCATCGGCGGCTGGTTCTTTGCCCGCGCCTATCTGCGCCACGGATTTCCGGCCGCCTTCGTGCTGCATGCCGTGGCAGGCAACCTGCTGTTCGCGGTGGGCATGGGCGTCTATTTCTACAGCGGCAATGTGGTGCGGCCCTTCTAGCGCCCCGCCTCAGAGGTTGACTTCCCGCCCGTCCCGCGCTTTGAGCGGGGGCTGTATTAACGGGGAAACGCTCATGCACGCCTATCGCAGCCATACCTGCGGCGACCTGAAGGCCGCCGATGCCGGCGAGACCGTCCGCCTGTCGGGCTGGGTCCATCGGGTCCGCGACCACGGGGGCGTTCTGTTCGTCGATCTGCGCGACCATTACGGCATGACCCAGGTGCTGGCCGACAGCGACAGCCCGGCCTTTGCCGCCATGGACAAGCTTCGCGCCGAGACGGTGATCCGCATCGACGGCCGCGTGAAGCTGCGCGACGCCAACCTCGTGAACGCCAAGCTGCCCACTGGCGAGATCGAGGTCTATGCCACCGATCTCGAGGTGCTGGGCCCCTCGGACGAGCTGCCTCTGCCGGTCTTCGGCGATCAGGACTACCCCGAGGAGACGCGGCTGGCCTATCGCTTCCTCGACCTGCGCCGCGACAGTCTGCACGCCAACATCATGCTGCGGTCCAAGGTGATCCGGTCCATCCGCAACCGCATGTGGGACCAAGACTTCACCGAATTCCAGACGCCCATCATCACCGCCAGCAGCCCCGAGGGCGCGCGCGACTTCCTGGTGCCCTCGCGCCTGCATCCGGGCAAGTTCTATGCGCTGCCGCAGGCGCCGCAGCAGTTCAAGCAGCTGATCATGGTCGCGGGCTTCGACAAGTATTTCCAGATCGCACCCTGCTTCCGCGACGAGGATCCCCGCGCCGACCGCAGCCCCACCGATTTCTACCAGCTGGACATGGAGATGTCCTTCGTCCGCCAGGAGGATGTGTTCGCCACCGTCCAGCCGGTCATCCAGGGGTTGTTCGAGGAATTCGGCAAGGGTCGCCGGGTGGATGCCGACTGGCCGCTGATCCCTTATGCCGACAGCCTGCTGAAATACGGCACCGACAAGCCCGACCTGCGCAATCCGATCGAGATGCAGATCGTCTCCGAGCATTTCAGGGGGTCCGGCTTCGGCATCTTCGCCAAGCTTCTGGAGCAGGAGGGCACGCAGGTCCGCGCCATTCCCGCGCCCAAGGGCGGCAGCCGCAAGTTCGCCGACCGCATGAATGCCTTTGCCCAACAACAGGGCCTGCCCGGCATGGGCTACATCATCTGGCGTAAGGCCGAGGACGGCTCGACCGAGGCCGCCGGTCCCATCGCCAAGGCCCTCGGGGCCGAGAAGACCGATGCCATCCGCACGCAGCTGGGTCTGGCCGAGGGCGACGCCGCCTTCTTCCTCGGCGGCAAGCCCGACCAGTTCGAGGCCGTCGCGGGCCGCGCCCGGACCGAGATCGGGCGCGAGCTGGGCCTGATCGACGAGAACCAGTTTAAGTTCGCCTGGATCGTCGATTTCCCGATGTACGAGAAGACCGACGACGGCAAGATCGACTTCAGCCACAACCCCTTCTCGATGCCGCAGTGCGGGATGGCGGCGCTGGAGGGCGATCCGCTGGACGTGCTGGGCTATCAGTACGATCTGGCCTGCAACGGCTACGAGCTGATCAGCGGCGCGATCCGGAACCACACGCCCGAGATCATGTTCAAGGCGTTCGAGTTGGCGGGCTATCCGGCCTCCGAGGTCGAGAAGCGGTTCGGCGGCATGGTCAAGGCGTTCCGCTATGGCGCCCCGCCGCATGGCGGCTGCGCGGCGGGCATCGACCGCATCGTGATGCTGCTGGCCGACGAGCAGAACATCCGCGAGGTGATCATGTTCCCGATGAACCAGCGCGCCGAGGACCTGATGATGGGCGCGCCGAGCGAGCCCACCAACGAGCAGATGCGCGATCTGCGCCTGCGGGCGCTGCCGAAAGAGTGACCTGACAGCGGGGGGCGTTCGTGGCATGATGCTGCAGAGCAGCAATCACCCGGACCCCCCGCCAGATGCTTCCCTATGATCACCTCGCCGCGTTCCGCCTTGGCTACGGCCTGTCGCCGCACCTGACCCTGCCTGCCGATCCGCAGGCGGTGGCGGGCTCTGTCACGGCGGCGACCCGCCCCGGCCCGGACGATGTGACGATGGATCGGCTGCGCGCCTGGCAGATGGAAGGCCAGGAGTTGAACCGCGACCGGCGCGAGAAGGTGCCCGACGCGGACGAGGCCTTCCGCACGCATCGCCAAGAGATGAACCACATCTTTCGCGGCGCCGTGGTCGAGCGCTTTGCCCGGGCGGTGGACGACGCCCCGGGCTTTGGCGAGCGGCTGGTCTGGTTCTGGGCCGACCATTTCACCGTCGCGGGGCGCAACCACTATACCAACCTGATGACCGAGGCGCTGGTCTCGGAGGCGATCCGTCCGCACCTGACCGGGCGCTTTGCCCAGATGCTGTTCGCGGCCGAGACCCATCCCGCCATGCTGACCTATCTGGACCAGTCGCGCTCGATCGGGCCGAACTCGATCCAGGCGCGGCGCAATCCCGACAAGGCCGGCGGGCTGAACGAGAACCTCGCCCGCGAGATGATCGAATTGCACAGCCTGGGCGCTGGTGCGGATTACGACCAGCAGGATATCGAACAGCTGGCCGAATTGCTGACCGGCCTCGCCTACTATCCGCGCCAGCCCGGCGTCTTTCAGCGCCGGCGCGCCGAACCCGGGGCCGAGACGGTCTTGGGGACCAGCTATGGCGGGCGCAAGGGCACCCTGGATGACATCCGCGCCGTGATCGACGATCTGGCCGTGCATCCGGCGACGGCGGCGCATCTGGCGCGCAAGATGGCCGTGCATTTCGTGGCCGACGATCCGCCGCAGGCGCTGGTCGACCGCCTGACGGATGTCTTCATGGACACGGGCGGCGATCTGGGCGCGATGAACCTGACCCTGGCCGAGGCGCCGGAGCTGGAAACCCATTTCCGCGCCAAGATGCGCCAGCCCTTCGAGTTTCTCGTGGCCGGGCTGCGCAGCCTGGGGCTGGACGGCGCGCAGGTCCGCGATCTGCGCCCCCGCATCGTGAACACCCGCCTGCTGCAGCCGATGGCGATCATGGGCCAGCCCTGGGCCAGCCCGCAGGGCCCCGACGGCTGGCCCGAGGCGGCCGAGGTCTGGGCCAGCCCGCAGGGTCTGGCGATGCGCATCAACTGGGCCCTGGCGGCGCCGGTCGATCTGGTCGGGCGGCTGCCCGACGCGCGCCGCTTCCTGCAGACCTGCCTGGGCGACAGCGCGTCCGAGACGCTGGCCTGGGCCGTCCCGCGCGCCGAAAGCCAGAGCGACGGCGTGGCGCTGGTCCTGGCCTCTGCCGATTTCAACCGGAGGTGATGCGATGCTGACCCGGCGCCTGTTCCTGAAATCCACCGCGCTGATCGGCTGCTCGGCCGCCGCGCATCCGCTGATGTCCACCGCCACCTTTGCCGGCGCGCCCGGCGAGAACCGGCTGGTCGTCATCATCCTGCGCGGCGCCATGGACGGGCTGGACGTGTTCCAGCCCTATGGCGACCCCGATCTGGCCGCGCTGCGCCAGACCCTGTCGCTTGGCCCCGATCATGGCGCGACCGACCTGGACGGCTTCTTCGCGCTGCATTCCGCGCTCTCGCCGCTGCTGCCGTTGTGGAATGCCGGGCAGCTGAGCTTCGCGCCCGCCGTCTCGACCCCCTATCGCGACAAGCGCAGCCATTTCGACGGTCAGGACATGCTGGAGGCCGGCACCGGCACCGATCTGGAGATCGACAGCCAGCAGGACGGCTGGCTGAACCGTCTGTTGCAGCAGATGCCCGGTCAGGACAGCGAGACGGCCTATTCGGTCGGCGTGGCGCAGATGCGCATCCTGCGCGGCGCGGCCGAGGCGAAAAGCTGGACCCCCAAGGTGAACATGGACCTGAGCCCGCAGGCCGAACTGCTGCTGACGCGGATCTATCACGACGATCCGCTGTTCCGCGAGGCCAGCGCGCAGGCGCTGGAGATCGTGGCGGGACTGTCGCCGGACCTGCCCGAGGCCAAGCGCGGTCAGGAACATCTGGAACTGGCCAGCTTTGCCGCCAACCGCCTGAACGGGGCCACCCGGATCGCCAGCTTTTCGCTGCCGGGCTGGGACACCCATGCGGGACAGGCGCGCGGGATCGAGCGGTCGCTGACCCGGCTCTCCGAGACGATCCTCAGCCTGAAGGCGGATCTGGGCGCGAACTGGGATCGCACGACGGTCATGGCGATGACCGAATTCGGGCGTACCGTGCGCGAGAACGGCTCGGGCGGCACCGATCACGGCACCGGCGGCGCGATGCTGATGGCGGGCGGCGCGGTCCGGGGCGGACGTGCCTTGGGCGACTGGCCGGGGCTGGCCGAGGGCGATCTGTATGCCGGGCGCGACCTGATGCCCCTGCGCGACATCCGCGCCTATGCGGCCTGGGCGATGCATGCCAAGTTCGGCATCCCCCGCGCCGCGCTGGAGGGGGCGGTCTTTCCGGGGCTGGACATGGGCAGCGATCCCCGGATCCTCGCCTAGATCTCCCAGCTAGATCTCTGACGCGCGGGACAGGCGGTCCTGGATCAGGCTGCTGATCCGCGCCAGATCGGCGGCCAGGGCATGGCCCGCCAGATGGTCGCTTGCCAGGGCCGCCGCCGCCGCCTCCAGCGCCGCATCATGCGAGGATCGCGCGACCCCCGCCAGGAACCGCGCGATATAGTCGACGGCGGTGGTGTCGCGGGCATTGGACAGCACCTCGGCCACATGGGCCAGATCGTCGCGCAGGCCGGAGCGGTCGGGGTGGATCACATCATCGGGCAAGACCCGCAGCCCGCTCGCCACCCTCTCGGGTGGCAGGGCGGACAGAATCGCCTGCTGAAACAGCGCCAGGCTTTCGACGGGCTTGGGCAGGAACCCGTCCGCCCCCGCCGCCAGCGCCTCGGCCCTGCGATCCGGGTCCCCCGACATGGCCAGGATCACCGACAGGCGCGGCTCCAGCGCGTTCAGGTCGGCGATCAGCTGCGCCCCGCAGCCATCGGGCAGGCCCAGATCGACGATGACCACCGCCGGGCGATAGGTCCGCAGATGGCGCGTGGCCGAGCGCAGGCAATCGGCGCGGCGAATGCGCGCACCGGATTTCAGGCAGAGCAGGCGTACCGCCTCGCTGGCAAAGCGCGAATCCTCGACCACCAGCACGGTCAGCCCGCTCAGCGGTCGTCGCGGCAGGGACAACTGCCAGTGCGGCAAGGGTTTTTGCGGGTCGGTCGCGGTCTGTGTCAACATCGGCTGATCCCCATTCTGGACTTCACCTTCAGTTAGAACCCGACTCGCTAAGAACTCGTTAACGACCTGCGGTTTTCCTTTCGCGCCGGGTCTGATGGGCATAGAACGAGGCAAATGGAGGATGTGATGATCGGTCGTCTGAACCATGTCGCAATTGCCGTCCCCGACCTCGACGCGGCGGCGGCGCAATACCGCACCACCCTGGGCGCCGATGTCGGCCCGCCCCAGGACGAGCCCGACCATGGCGTGACCGTCGTCTTCATCACCCTGCCCAACACCAAGATCGAGCTGCTCTACCCCCTGGGGGCGGACAGCCCGATCCAGGGATTCCTGGACAAGAACCCGTCAGGCGGCATCCATCACATGTGCTTCGAGGTCGAGGACATCCTGGCCGCCCGCGACCGTCTGCTGGCCGAGGGCGCGCGGGTGCTGGGCGGCGGAGACCCCAAGATCGGAGCCCATGGCAAGCCGGTGCTGTTCCTGCATCCCAAGGATTTCAACGGCTGCCTGATCGAACTGGAGCAAATCTGATGAACCTCACCGGCGGCATCGTGCTTTTCGCCTCTCTCTGGTTTCTGACGCTGTTCTGCGTCATGCCCATCGGCCAGCGCAGTCAGGCCGATGCGGGCCTCGTGGTCCACGGCACCCATGCGGGCGCGCCCGAGGGGCTGAACTGGCGGCGCAAGCTGATCTGGACCACGGCCATCACCAGCGCGATCTGGGCTGTGCTGGCCTGGATCATCCTCGGCGGCATCATCACCCGCGCCGATATCTCGCAGCTGGACCAGCTGATCCGCTGACCATCTGGTAAAGATGGGTGAAGGCCGCGGCCGCCAGCAGCGGGATCGCGATGTTGACCAGCGGGATGACCAGACCCACCGCGACCAGCACACCCGTCGCGGTGATCCGCCCCGCATGGGCGCGTCGCAACTCGTGGGCCGGGCCCTCGGCCAGATGGCGGCGGGCGGCCATCTGGAAGAACTCGCGCCCCAGCAGCCAGCCGTTCGCCCCCAGGAACAGCAGCGGCGCCAGCGGGCCCAGAAACGGCGTCAGGATCAGGCAGATCACCGCCACGGCCAGCATCGCCGCCACCACGGCCAGCGATTCCAGCACCCCGTCGAAGAAATCCAGCGAGGCGCCGCGCCGGTCGGGATAGTGGATCGCCTCGACCTTGTCGGCGACGGTCTCGGCGAAGAGGCCGGCGAAGCCGGCGGCGACGGGGGCCATCAGGAAGATCCCCATCACCGGGAACAGCGCCAAGGATCCCCAGGACAGGACCTGCCCGAACTCGACCTGCCCCAGCCAGGGCAGGCTCACGCCCCCCGGCAGCCACAGGCGCAGCGCCCAGAAGATCGCCGCCTGCAGCGCCACGAACAGCCCAAGCGTCAGGGCCATCCCCAGCAGCACCAGCCGCAGCACCGAGGGGCGCAGCAGATCGCCCCAGCCCTTCACTAGGGCGCGGACAGGCATCACGGCAGCCACCGGGTCTTGGCGGCGATGTCGGGGCGCGGGCGGTCGGGCATCGCCGCGCCGCGCGTGCCGATATGGATCATCCCGGCCACGCGCTCATGGTCGGCGATCCCCAGATGGGCCTGGGCAAAGTCATGGTTC
This sequence comes from Paracoccus gahaiensis, assembly GCF_005048225.1. Lineage (GTDB taxonomy): Bacteria > Pseudomonadota > Alphaproteobacteria > Rhodobacterales > Rhodobacteraceae > Paracoccus > Paracoccus gahaiensis. Next base: position 26,271 of record NZ_SUNI01000012.1, on the reverse strand, counting down.
AGCGCGACGTAGCCGCTGAGCCAGGCTGCCCCCCAGCCCGAGGCCAGCGCCGCATTCACCAGCCCCAGGCAGACCGCCCCGACCGACAGCATCTGTTCCCATGTCGGCACCTTGGGGCTGTTCACCGGGGAAAAGACGACCGCCACGATCACGGGGCTGGCCATGGCCAAGGCAGCCTTCTCGGCCGCCGCCTGATCCTGCCCCTCGGCCAGCACGGCGGCCTGCAGGGCAGGGGCGAGGGCGTCCAGCGTCTGGCGGCCCAGGATGATGAAGCGCCAAGGCTCCAGCTTGCCGTGATCGGGCGCGCGGGCGGACAGGGTCAACAGCTGGGTCAGCTGCGCCTGATCGGGTCCGGGGCCGGTCAGCAGCTTGGGCGGATGCGAGCGGCGGCTGGCCAGAAACTGCAGGGCGGCGTCGTTGCGATGGTCCATGCGGATCTCCTCGGGTTCGGGCGGGGTGTCTCAGATGTCCGCGCGCCTCGCAAGCGGGGGTGCGGGGGCAGGGGCCATCCCGCCCGCCCTGAACGCGCCTGCAGCCCCTTCGTTTCCCGGGAGACCGAAGCCGGCGTGTCAAGCCCGCGGCCCGGCTAGTCCGGCTTGTCGAGGCGATAGTTCCCCTCGGGCAGGTTCAGCGCGAGCCGCAATTCGGTCAGCTGGTGCATGGACAGGGTCACGCGCACCACCTCATCGCCATCCGCGCTCATCTGTTCCAGCACCACGCGGTCGTCGAAGCCCAGGATGACCACATCCTCGTTCAGGGGGCGGGCGCCGGGGTCGGCCTCGTCGATCAGGGTGATCACGGTCGCGTCGAAATCATGCTCGATGGTGAACATCCGAATCTCCTTGATAAGGGTCCGACAATCGCGTGAATGGGCGGCTGCGGCAAGCGGTCGGGGTTTACGTCCCTCCCCCACGGGATAGACTGCGCAGGAACGAAGGTCGCGCCGCATCTGCCGGCGCCGAAGCAAGGCGGGACGGATGGGTACAGTGAGGACGCGCGGCTGGCTGGCGGGACTGATCGCGGCCGTGATGGCAGTGACGGCCTGCGCACCGGTGCCTGGTCCCGCCCCCGGACCCGGGCGCAGCCCCGATCCCTATGGTGCGCGCAGCGCCCCGGCCCCGGCGCTGCCCGCTCCCTCGGCCCCGCATGCGGCCACGCCGGACGGCGCCGCGCGCAGCTTCGTGCAGGTCATGCGCCGGATGGAGCCCGCCGTCCGGCAGGACTGCCTGAACCGCCGCACCCGCCCTATCAGCTGCGATTTCGTCTTTGTCGTCGACGATCGCCCGGGGCTGGAGCCGAACGCCTTCCAGACGGTCGACCGCAACGGCCGCCCCGTCGTCGGCTTCACCCTGTCGCTGATCGCGCAGACCCAGAACCCCGACGAGATCGCCTTCGTCGTCGGCCACGAATCGGCGCATCACATCCTCAACCATCTCGACCGCAAATCCGGGGCGGCCACGGCGGCAGCGGTCGTGCTGGGCAGCATCGCCTCGGCCTATGGCGGCGACACCTCGGCCATCGAACGCGCGCAAGAGATCGGCGCCTCGGTCGGGTCCCGCTACTATTCCAAGGAATGGGAGCTGGAGGCCGATTATCTGGGCGCCATCATCACGCTGAACGCGGGCTTCGATCCGATCACCGGGTCGGGGCTGTTCCAGCGCATCCCGGATCCGGGCAACCACATCCTGGGCACCCATCCGGCCCGGGCACAGCGGCTGGCGCAGGTGCGCCGTGCCGTGGTCGACGTGCAGGCCGGCCGGGTGCGCTGAGCCATGGCCGAGCATTGGGGCGTCGGAGGGCTGCGCTGGCGTCTGCGCGAGATCCTGCAGACCCTGTGGGTCCGCGTCGCGGCCTTCGCGGGTCTGGGCCTGCTGACAGCCTCCACGGGCTATGTCGTGCGCCCCTTCATCCCCAACGAACTGGCCCTGCAGATCGGGGCCGAGGCGATCGAGGCCATCCTCGAGATCATCGCCTCGTCGATGCTGACGGTCACGACCTTCTCGCTGTCGATCCTGACGGCGGCCTATGCGACGGCCAGCTCGGGCTCCACGCCCCGCGCGGTGCAGCTTCTGGTGCGCGACGGGGTCAGCCAGACCGTGCTGGCAACCTTCATGGGCGCCTTCGTCTTCAGCCTGGTCGGGCTGATCATGCTCAAGACCGGACTTTACGGTGGTGGCGGACGGGTGGTGCTGTTCGTCGTGACGCTGCTGGTGATCGCGATCATCATCCTGTCGCTGCTGCGCTGGATCAACCGGCTTGGCGAGCTGGGCCTGATCGGCGACAACCTGGCCCGGGTCGAGCAGGTGACGCTGGAGGCGCTGCAGACACGGCTCGAATCCCCCTGGATGGGCGCCAATCCCCTGCGCGGCCCGCCACCCCCGGACAGCGTGCCGATTCTGGCGCCCGAGGTCGGGCATGTGCAGAACCTGGACATGCAGTCCCTGTCCGATCTGGCCGACAAGGCCGGGGTGATCCTCTACATGACCGCCTCGCCCGGGGATCTGGTCCATCCGGCCCAGGCCCTGTGCCATGTCCTGGGCATGCCCACCGAGGCCGAGGCGGCACAGGATCTGCGCCGCGACCTGATCGCCTGCGTCACCCTGCGGCCCGCGCGCAGCTTCGCCCAGGATCCGCGCTTCGGCTTCCTGGTGCTGACCGAGATCGGCCAGCGCGCCCTGTCGCCGGCCGTCAACGATCCGGGCACGGCAATTTCGGTCATCAACCGCATGCTGCGCATCCTGTCGGTCTGGTCCCACGAGGCGGCCCCCGAGGTCCGGTTCCCCCGCCTGCATGTCCGCAGCATCACCCCCGAGGAAATCCTGCGCGACAATCTGATGCCCCTGGCGCGCGACGGCGCGGCCATGGCCGAGGTGCATCGCGCGCTGCAGACGATGCTGCTGGCGCTGACCCGGATGGCACCGGAGGTCTTCGAATCAGCGGCGTCTGAACTGACCGGGATGGTTCAGTTTTATGCCGCACAAGCCCTTGTTTTAACGTCCGAAAGAGACGAATTGGCGCTTATGTCAGCGCATGTTCACGAAGTCGCAGGCAGGGTTGTGCCGTCCGAGCCACGCGACAACCAAAAGGTGCAGAAAAGTTCCCTGACCTGACCGAAAAGACTGGCATGTCGGCGGGATTCTGCTCTAGTCAGGGAAAGCTTGTACAAGATGCAATCGAAGCCGCACTGTTAGGCGCCCCGGCGCCACGACGATTGGGAGAACGGCCATGATCGGTGTTGTCGTCTGGAGCAACGCATCGCGCGAAAAGGCGATCATCTGGTGTGAGGATCAGTCGACCCTGGCCTATCTGCAAGGCCGTGCCAATTTCATCGATGCGCGGAAATGGCCGCAGGCCGGGGATCTGGTCGAACTCGAGACGCGGACCGCGGGCAATCTGCGACATGCCCATAACGTGTCGATGCTGTCCGAACAGCTGGCGCCGCATCTGCCGCAGATCCTGTCCCAGTATCAGCCCGACACCGGCGGACCCCAGCTTCGGATCGTGGCCCAGCAGGACCGGGCGCCCTGCAGCGCCTCCGCGTCGCGCCACAGCGATGACGGCTATACGACCGCGCGCAGCAACGCCGCAGGCTGACCTCTCCGATCCTTGACGAATGGCGGATGCGGCGGCGAGGGATCGCCGCCGCCAGGATCGGTGTGCCGGTCAGATGCCCCGGGACAGCGCCGCGACGCCCGTCCGGGCAATGTCGGTCAGGCCCAGAGGGCGCATCAGGTCGGCAAAGGCATCCAGCTTGGACGAGGGGCCGACCAGCTCGAAGACGAAGCTCTCCAGCGTCGAATCCACGACATTGGCGCGAAAGATCTCGGCGATGCGCAACGCCTCGACCCGCTTCTCGCCCTGTCCGCGCACTTTGAACAGACCCAGCTCGCGCTCGACCGAGGGGCCCTCGACGGTCAGGTCATGGACCTCGTGTACGACAACGATCCGGCCCAGCTGCGCCTTGATCTGCTCGATGACCGAGGGCGTGCCCCGCGTCACGACCGTGATGCGCGACCGGTGCCCGGTATGGTCCACCTCGGCCACGGTCAGGCTGTCGATATTGTAGCCGCGCCCGGCGAACAGCCCGATCACGCGGGCCAGAACGCCCGGCTCGTTCTCGACCAGCACGGCCAGCGTATGGCTCTCCTCCAGCTGCGCATGGGGATCGCGCAGGTCATAGGCCGAATGGCGCGACATGCCCTTCTGGATGTTCAGTGCATTCATGGCTCTGCCTTTTCATCTTGGCACAAATATCCTGGGGGTGCGGGGGCAAGCCCCCGCATGCCTCAGACCAGCACGGCGCCCTCGGATTCGATGACGCCAAGCGTTTCGGCCTCGCCCATCAGCATCTCGTTATGCGCCTTGCCCGAGGGGATCATCGGGAAGCAGTTCTCGTGCTTCTCGACCAGCACGTCCAGGATGAACGGGCCGTCATAATCGATCATCGCTTGGATCGCCGCATCCAGATCCTTGGGATCGCGCACCTGCGCGCCCCGGCAGCCGAAGGCCTCGGCCAGCTTGACGAAATCGGGCAGGCTGTCGGACCAGGACTGGCTGTAGCGCTCGCCATGCAGCAATTGCTGCCACTGGCGCACCATGCCGAGGCGCTCGTTATTCAGGATGAACTGCTTGACCGGCAGGCGGAACTGCACCGCCGTGCCCATCTCCTGCATGTTCATCAGCCAGCTGGCATCGCCCGCGACGTTGATCACCAGCGCCTCGGGATGCGCCATCTGCACCCCGATCGAGGCTGGCAGCCCATAGCCCATCGTGCCAAGCCCGCCCGAGGTCATCCAGCGGTTCGGCCCCTCGAAGCCCAGATATTGCGCGGCCCACATCTGGTGCTGGCCCACCTCGGTGGTGATGTAGCGGTCATGGCCCTTGGTCAGCGCCTCCAGCCGCTGCAGCGCGTGCTGCGGCTTGATGATCGTGTCGCTGTTGCGGAAGCCCAGGCAGTTCTTGGCCCGCCAGCCCGCGATCTCGGCCCACCAGGCCTTCAGCCCCGCATTGTTGGTGCGACGCCCGCGCGACTTCCAGACCTTCAGCATGTCCTCCAGCACATGGCCGACATCGCCCACGATCGGCACATCCACCCGCACGACCTTGTTGATCGACGAGGGGTCGATGTCGATATGCGCCTTGACTGAGCCGGGGCTGAAATCCGCGATCCGCCCGGTGATCCGGTCGTCGAAGCGCGCGCCGATATTGATCATCAGATCGCAGCCATGCATGGCCAGATTGGCCTCGTAGGTGCCGTGCATGCCCAGCATGCCCAGCCACTTGTCGCCCGAGGCCGGATAGCAGCCCAGCCCCATCAGCGTCGAGGTCACCGGAAAGCCCGTCGCCTCGGCCAGTTCGCGCAGCAGCTGGCTGGCGCCGGGCCCCGAATTGATGACCCCGCCGCCGGTATAAAGGATCGGGCGCTCGGCCTGCTCCATCAGCTCGACCAGCCGGGTGATGGCGGCCAGATCGCCCTTGCGGGGCGGGTTGTAGCGGCCCAGATCGGCCTGCTTCGGCCCGACATAGGTGCCGGTCGCGAATTGCACGTCCTTGGGGATGTCGATCAGCACCGGCCCCGGGCGGCCCGAGGTGGCGACGTGAAACCCCTTGTGGATCGTCTCGGCCAGCTTCTCGGTATCCTTGACCAGCCAGTTGTGCTTGGTGCAGGGGCGGGTGATGCCGACCGTGTCGGCCTCCTGAAAGCCATCGGTGCCGATCATGAAGGTCGGCACCTGGCCCGACAGCACGACCAGCGGAATCGAATCCAGCAGCGCATCGGTCAGGCCGGTCACGGCGTTCGTGGCCCCCGGACCCGAGGTGACCAGCACGACGCCCGGCTTGCCGGTGGCCCGCGCATAGCCTTCGGCCATGTGGACTGCGCCCTGCTCGTGGCGGACCAGGACATGGGTGATGTCGTTCTGCTGGAAGATCTCGTCATAGATGGGTAGCACGGCCCCGCCCGGATAGCCGAATACGGTGTCGACGCCCTGATCGCGCAGCGCCTCGACGACCATTCTCGCACCCGTCATTGTTCGGGACATGACTTCACTCCATCCATCAAAACACCTGCCGGACGGGGCAATCCCGACCCGGCGTCGGCGCAAACTAGGGTTGCCATCCGGCAGGGTCAATGGGGATCGGCGGATAAAGTGACGCAGGCGCGCAGTGTTTTGAAACTTTATTTCGCGCTTTGGCAGGCGCTACCGGTCCGATTGCGGCAGGGCGATCCGGGCCACCTGTTCCACGATCGGATCGACGGACAGGGGATGGGCCTCGTTGGAATGGGCCTCGGGGCTGCCGATATCCTGCCAGACGCCGCCCTTGTAGATTTCCAGCGCGCTGAAGCGGGCCTTGTAGTCCATCTTGCGGCTGCCCGGCACCCAATAGCCCAGATAGACATAGGGCAGGTTCGCGGCCCGGGCGATCTCGATGTGATCGAGGATGATGTAGGTGCCGATGCTGGCCGGGCGCAGCAGCGGGTCGTAGAAGCTGTAGACCAGGCTCAACCCGTCATCCAGCACGTCGGTCAGGCAGACCCCGGCCAGATGGTCGTCGCCCTTGGCCAGGTCGGGCATGGCATCGTCGCTGCAGCGGTATTCGATGACCCGCGTCTTGACCGGGGTCTCCTCGATCATCGCGGCGAATTCGAAGATGTCCATGTCGGCCATGCCGCCATCCGCATGGCGGCTGTCCAGATAGCGGCGGAACAGCTCGAACTGCTCCTCGGTCGCCCAGGCACTGGTGGCCAGCCGCCGCAGGGGCGCGTTGCGGGCGCGGATGCGGCGCTGCGTGCGCGAGGGCTGGAAATCTGCCACCCGGATGCGCGCCGACATGCAGGCCACGCAGCTTTCGCAACTAGGCCGATAAAGGACATTCTGCGACCGCCGGAATCCCTGCCGCGACAGGGCGTTGTTCAGATCGCCCGCATTGTCGCCCTGCAGCGCGGTGAACAGCTTTCGCTCGGCGCGGCCGTGCAGATAGGGGCAGGGCTGCGGCGCCGTGACATAGAATTGCGGCGCATGGGGCAACGTATGGCGCATCAGGCGCGGCCCTTGCTGCTTTGGGTCAGATCAGGGAGGGTCATGCGGGGGCTGCGAGGTCCGTTTCGCCGGGCGGGGGTGCGGGCAAGCCTAGCAACCTTTGCCGGACAGGCCAAGCGCCGAAAGCGCTCATCGGTCAGGGCTTTGCGTTGACCACGGGGCCGCGCGGCCTAAGGTGGCGGCATGAGCTTTTCCGACCGCATCACCCGCCTGCCATTGCCCGTCGATCCCGCCCGGGGGGCGGATGCGGCGGCGCTGTTTCCCGATTTTGGCGACCGCCTGCGCGACCTCGTTGCAGGGGTTGCGGGCTCCAGCCCCTATCTGGCCGACCTGATCCGGCGCGAGGCCGCGTGGCTGCCCGGCGCGCTGGACCATGACGACGTGGTGGCGCGCGAGACGGCGGGCTTCGAGGATCTGGACGCCGCCGCCCTGTCGGTCGGTCTGCGCCGGGCCAAGCGGCGCGTGGCGCTGCTGGCGGCGCTGGCCGATTTGGGCGGCGTCTGGCCACTGGAGCAGGTGACCGTCGCGCTGTCCGATCTGGCAGACCGCGCCGTCGATCTGGCCCTGCGCGCCCATGTCCGGGCCGAGGCCGCGCGCGGCAAGCTGCCCGCAACGCAGGCCGATGCGGGCGGCATCTTCGCGCTGGCGATGGGCAAGGGGGGGGCGCGCGAGCTGAACTACAGCTCGGACATCGACCTGATCGTGCTCTTCGACGAGACCGCCTATCCCGAGACCGATCAGGCCGAGGCCCGCGCCGCCCTGATCCGCGCGACCCGCAAGATGGCCGGCACCCTGTCGGACGTGACCGAGCATGGCTATGTCTTCCGCACCGACCTGCGGCTGCGGCCCGATGCCTCGGTGACCCCGGTCTGCATCTCGGCCGCCGCGGCGCTGGCCTATTACGAGGCCGAGGGGCGGACCTGGGAACGCGCCGCGTTCATCAAGGCCCGCGCGGCGGCAGGCGACATCGCGGCGGGCGAGCGCTTCCTGCGCGAGCTGCGCCCCTTCATCTGGCGCAAGCACCTGGATTTCGCCGCCATCCAGGACGCCCATGACATGCGGCTGCGCATCCGCGACCACAAGGGCCTGGGCGGACGGCTGGAGGTCGCGGGCCATGACATGAAGCTGGGCCGCGGCGGCATCCGCGAGATCGAGTTCTTCACCCAGACCCGCCAGCTGATCGCGGGCGGGCGCGACCCGGATCTGCGCGCCCGCGACACGGTCGGCGGGCTGGCCGCGCTGGCCGCCAAGGGCTGGATCCCCCGGGATGTGGCCGACGAGCTGACCGACCATTACCGCCAGCACCGCGACATCGAACACCGCATCCAGATGGTGAACGACGCCCAGACCCATGCCCTGCCCAAGGACGCCCCCGGCCTGCGCATCATCGCCGCCCTGATGGGCGAGGCCGATCCCCAGGCCTGGGCCACCGCCCTCAAGGCCCGGCTGGAGCGGGTGCATGGCCTGACCGAGCAGTTCTTCGCGCCGGCCGAGCCGACCGAGGACCGCCCCCCTCTGTCGGAGGCCGCGCAGGCGATCATCGACCGCTGGCAGGACTATCCCGCACTGCGGTCCGACCGCGCCCGGCAGATCTTCCGCCGGATCGAGGCGCCGCTCTTGTCACGCATGGCGCGGGCGGGCCATCCGGCCGAGGCTCTGGCGCGCTTCGACAGCTTCCTGTCGGGCCTGCCCGCCGGGGTGCAGCTGTTCTCCCTCTTCGAGGCCAACCCGCAGCTGATCGACCTGCTGGTGGACATCTGCGGCACCGCGCCCGCGCTGGCCGCCTATCTGGCGCGCCATCCGTCCGTGCTGGAGGCAGTGCTGGCCGGCAGCTTCTTCGCCCCCTGGCCGGGCGAGGCCGGGCTGCAGGCCGAACTGGACCGCGCCCTGCAGCGCGCCCTGACCCAGCCCGGTGGCGGTTACGAGCGTGCCTTGGATGCCGCGCGGCGATGGGCGCATGAATGGCAGTTCCGCATCGGCGTGCATCACCTGCGCGGCCTGATCGGCGCCGAGGAGGCCGCCGCGCAATATGCCGATCTGGCGGGCGCCTGCATCGCCGCGCTGTTCCCGGTGACCGCCGCCGACTTTGCCCGCCGCCACGGCCCTCCGCCGGGGCGGGGCGCGGTGGTGCTGGGGATGGGCTCGCTTGGCGCGCGGGTGCTGAATGCCGGCTCCGACCTGGACCTGATCGTCATCTATGACGCGGACGGGGTCGAGGCCTCGGACGGGCCGCGCCCCCTCGCCACGCGGCCCTATTATGCCCGGCTGACTCAGGCGATGGTGACGGCCCTGTCCGCCCCCACCGCCGAGGGGCGGCTCTACGAGGTGGACATGCGCCTGCGCCCCTCGGGGCGGCAGGGGCCGGTGGCCACCGCGATCGAAAGCTTCGAGGCCTATCAGATGGATGAGGCCTGGACCTGGGAGCATCTGGCCCTGACCCGCGCCCGCGCCGTCGCCCGGATCGGCGCCGATGCGCCCGCCCTGGCCGATCAGATCGAGGATCTGCGCCGCAGGATCCTGACCCGGCGCGGGGGCGATGCCCGCGTCCTGCCCGATCTGGCGCAGATGCGCGCGCGGCTGTTCGCCGCCAAGCCCGCGCATGGCGCCCATGACGCGCGGCAGGGGCCGGGGCGGTTGCAGGACATCGACCTTCTGGCGCAAAGCTGCGCGCTTCGGGCCGGGGACCCTGCCCATGGGACCCTGGCGCAGCTGCGGGCCGGGCGCCGCGCGGGGCTGCTGACCCCGGAGGTGGCCGAGGAGCTGGCCTCGCTCTGGCGCGCGCTCTGGGGGCTGCATGCCGCGACGCGCCTGCTGACCGACCGCCCCCTGGACATGGACGAGATCGGACGCGGCGGGCAGGATTTCCTGCTGCGCGAGGTCGAGGCTGCCAGCCCCGAGGCCCTGCGCGACGCCCTGGCCCGGCAAGTGGACCGGGCCCGCCGCCTGATCGAGGACCAGCTGCCGCCGCCCGACCGTCCGGATCCGTAAGCCCGGCACGGGGGAGGGTGATGGGGCCCTTGGGCGGAGCCGGGGATGACGACGCCGCGTCGGAGGCCGGCGGGCGGGGGGCTGTCCGGAACCGCCTCTTCGGCGGCAACACGGGGACCAGCAGCGCCATTGATCTTCCCTGTCCGACGGCCCGGCGCAGGGTGCAGGCGCGCGGTTGGGTGCCCCCGACCTATCCCAGGGCCGTCTGCGGATGCCGGCCGCCGTCCTTGCGTCGGTCAGCGCCCCTGTCCTGTCCATTGGAAGAATCGCCTCCGGGTGACTGGCGCGCCGCCGAGGCCCCGTCCTCGTCCCTCTGCCCGGGGGAGCGGCCGCCGCATGTGATCTCGTCGGCCGTGCTGGCCTGCTGGGCGGTGTCCTGCAACTCGGCGGCCACCTCGGACAGCGAGCGCCCGCCGATCTGGCCCAGGATGGGCAGCGAGACGAGGCCGGGCGCGAGGGGCACCGCGCCGGGCTGATCGGCGGTCTCGACGAACAGGCCATGGGCGGTCTTGTCCCAGTAGAAGGGCTTGGTCACCACCTCGTAGATGGCCTTCCAGCCGGCCAGGCAGCCGAGCGGATGGTAGACATGCAGCGTCGGCACCCAGGGCAGCAGGTGACGGTGCTTGCTGCCCCGGACCGCGCGCATGCCCACGAAGATGGCCAGCGCCTCGGACCCGATGAAGAGGCCGAAAAGCCCGGTCACCGCCCAGGCCCCCAGGCTGCTTTCCAAGGGCGCGCGCAGCGGGTGGGGCAGGCCCAGGGCCAGCAGCCAGAAGCTCCAGAGGACCGGGGCCATCAGGTATTGGGACAGCGCCCCCAGGAACTGCACCTGAAAGCCCCAGAAGCGCCGGGGGCCCAGATCGCGGTACAGCGCCGCCGGATCGCGCATGTGCACCCCCCAGGTCATCGCATAGCCCTTGAGCCAGCGCGAGCGCTGCTTGATCCAGGGCAGGCCCCGGCAATTGGCCTCTTCGTCGGTGGTGGTGTCAATGATCTCGGTCCGGTAGCCGCGCCGGGCCAGGCGGACGCCCAGATCGGCATCCTCGGTGACGTTCCACGCGTCCCAGGCCCCCACCTCCTCCAGCAGGGGGCGGCGGAAGAACAGGGTGGTGCCGCCCAGGGGCACGACCAGCCCAAGCCGCGCGACGCCGGGCAGCAGCACCCGGAACCAGCTAGCATATTCGACGGTGAAGCAGCGGGCCAGCCAGTTGGTGCGCGGGTTGTAGAAATCCAGCGCGCCCTGCAGGCAGGCGACATCGGCGGGCGCCAGGCGGAAGCGGGCGGCAACCTTGTGCAACTGGTCCGCATCGGGACGGTCCTCGGCGTCCCAGATGCCGACGATCTGGCCCCGGCAGAAGTTCAGCGCATAGTTCAGCGCGCGCGGCTTGGTCTTGATCGGGCCGTCGGGCACGCGGATGACCCGGATCCACGAGGGCAGGCGGGCGCCCTCCAGGGCCTTCTCGGTCACCTGGTCGCTGGCCTCGATGACCAGCAGGATGTCGGTCAGCTCGCGTGGATAGGCCAGCCGGGCCAGCCGGGCGACCAGCTTGCCCGCCACGTCGCTTTCCTCGAACAGGGGCACCATGACCGAGATCACCGGCAGCGCGGGGTCGGGCGACGGGTGCCCCCCTTCGGCCCGCAGGCGCGCGATCCCCTCGGTCTCGATCTGCACGCGCCGCGCGGCCAGGAAGGACAGCAGCTTCAGCCCGCTCTGCGTCAGCAGGGTCAGGACCGCCCAGCCCGCCAGCAGCGCCACCAACAGCGCCGGGGCGGCGACCATGCCAAGAAGCGCCAGCGCCAGCAGCCCCGCCGCCAGCCGTCCCGTGCGGGCATGGTTCTGCGTGCGGCAGCTTTCGGCGGCGGGCACCCGCGTCTCGGCCTCGCGGATCAGGCGGGTGCGGCGCGCGGCCAGGACCGCCTTCTGTGCCTGATCCTCGGAGCATAGAAGCATGCGGACATGGCCGAACGCGGGCGGCAGACGCGGCAGGCAGGCGGCGAATTCGTCGGGGCGGGCGGTGGCGATCCAGGTGACCCCGCCGATGCGCCGCCAGGGCAAGAGGCCATGCGTCAGGCAGAAGCCCGCCCCCGCCACGTCGATCAGGCGCGGATCGGCGGGGCTTTCGAGGGGATCGATGCAGCTGGTGCGCCATTGCCGGGACAGGGCCCGGGCCAGCGCCTCGGGGGTGACGGCCCCCTGCGCCACCAGCACCTGACCAAGCTGCAGCCCGTGGCGCTGCGTGACCACCGTCGCCTTGAGCAGGTCGCCCGGGGTGATGGCCCCGTCCTCCAACAGGATCTGGCCCAGGGGGCGCGGATCGCGCGCGCCGGGACCCGGACCGCGCAGCACGACGCCATGCGGACGCGTGACCGCCGGATCGGCGCAGGTCGGCAGGTTGGCGGGCCGAGGCAGATAGGCAAGCTGGGCCATGGTCGATTCCCCGTTGGGTCGACCTCATCTGGCATGGGGATGCTTAACAGCCGGTTAAGTGACAGGGCGTCGCGGCAGGGGCCGACCGCCCCTGCCGGGTTTCGCGCCTGCTGCCCGTGTCAGCCGCGCCGCGCGCGCATCGACTCGGCAAACCGCTGGAACAGGTACAGGCTGTCCTGCGGCCCCGGGGCTGCCTCCGGGTGGTACTGGACCGAAAAGACCGGGCGGTCGGCCATGCGGATGCCGCAATTGCTGCCGTCGAACAGGCTGACATGGGTTTCCACCACGCCTGCGGGCAGGCTTTGCGAATCGACGGCGAAACCGTGGTTCATCGAGGTGATCTCGACCTTGCCGGTCTCGACATCGCGGACGGGATGGTTCGCGCCGTGATGGCCGTGGCCCATCTTGACGGTCGTTGCACCAAGCGCCAGCGCCAGCATCTGATGGCCCAGGCAGATGCCGAAGATCGGCATGTCGCGCGCCAGAAGCCCCTGGATCATCGGCACCGCATAGGCGCCGGTGGCCGCCGGATCGCCCGGACCATTGGACAGGAAGACGCCCTCGGGCTCGTGGGCCAGCACTTCCTCGGCGGTGGCCGAGGCGGGCAGGACGGTGACCTCGGCCCCATGCGCGACCAGCGAGCGCAGGATGTTGCGCTTGGCGCCGTAATCCAGGGCCACGACCTTGAAGGGCTTGTCCTGGGGCGAGGTGCCGAAGCCCGCGCCCCATTGCCACGCGCCTTCGTCCCACCGATAGCTTTGCGCGCAGCTGACATCCTTGGCCAGATCCAGACCCACCAGTCCCTTCCAGTCGCGGGCGCGGGCAATCATGGCCGCGATGTCGAAATTGCCGTCCGGGTCATGGGCCAGCACCACATGGGGGGCGCCCTGCTGGCGGATCGCGCGGGTCAGGCGGCGGGTGTCGACGCCGCCCATGCCGACCCGTCCGCGCCGGGCCATCCAGCCGGTCAGGTCCGAGGCGGCGCGCCAGTTCGACGGCTCGGTCGGATCCCACCGCACGATGATGCCGCTGGCGACCGGATCGGGCGCCTCGTCATCCTCGGGGGTGACGCCGGTATTGCCGATATGGGGAAAGGTGAAGGTCACGATCTGGCTGGCATAGGAGGGATCGGACATGATCTCCTGATAGCCGGTCATGGCGGTGTTGAAGACCAGTTCGGCCACCACCTCGCCCGGGGCGCCGAAGCCCTGGCCATAGAAGACGGTGCCATCGGCAAGCGCCAGGCAGGCGGTCGGTTTTGCAGCCATGTCGGCACCTCTGGTGTGAAATCAGCCGGTGGATAGTGGGGTGGGGGCGCAAGGTCAACCCGCCCCGGCCCGGTGCCGCCGCTTGAACAGGCGGCCCTGCAGGGCTAGATGCCAGTCTTTCCGGCGCATTCCGCGCCCTGGGTCTGGAGACGATCATGGAATTGCGAGCCAAGCTGCAAGCCGCGACCAAGGAGGCGATGAAGGCCAGGGACAGCTCCCGCCTGTCGACGCTGCGCCTGATCGGCGCCGCCGTCAAGGACCGCGAGATCGCGGCGCGCGGCAGCGACGGGGACGGCACCCTGACCGAGGCCGACCTGATCGCGATCCTGTCGCGCATGGTCAAGCAGCGCCAGGAATCGGCCCGGGCCTATGAGGAGGGCGGGCGGCTGGAACTGGCCGCGAAGGAGGAGGAGGAGATCCTGGTCATCCAGGAATACCTGCCCCGCCAGATGAGCGCCGAGGAAACCGTGACCGCCATCGACAAGGCCATCGCCGATCTGGGCGCCGAGGGCATCCGCGACATGGGCCGCGTCATGGCCACGCTGAAGGAACGTCACGCCGGGCAGATGGATTTCGGCGCCGCCGGTCCGGCCGTCAAGGACCGCCTGCTGGCCTGAACTTTCCGTTTCGACCGGAGTTTGGCGGGAAGGAGGTGTGTTCATGCCCGCCAGATCCAAAGCCCAGCAACGTGCCGCCGGTGCCGCCCTGTCCGCCAAGCGCGGCGAGACGAAGGTCGGCGACCTGAAGGGAGCGTCGAAGGACATGTATGACAGCATGTCCGAGGACGAGCTTCAGGATTTCGCCGCGACCGAACTTGACGACCTGCCCGATCACGTCGACGACGCCTGAGACGCGGCGGGGCTTGCCCCGATCGCCTCAGCGCAGATGCGACAGGCGGCGCAGCAGCTCGTCGCAGAGATTGCGGCGTTCGTCGGGGGTGAGGAACGCCCCCAGCTCGACCTCGCGCTGCCCGTCGGACAGGGTCAGATAGGCCTCGACCGGTCCCTTGCGCAGGACCGGACGCACCCAATAGCTGTTCGTCTGCCAGATCCGCTCGGGCCTACCGGGATCGCTGCGGCGGATCTGCAGCCGGCTGCGGTCCATGACCAGCTCCTCGCGCGTCTCGCCGCTGCGATAGCTGCGCTGGATCGCGAACCACACGCCGCCCACCGTCAGCACCATGAAGGGCAACAGCCCCCACAGGACCCCCGTCCCCAGCACTGCCAGGATCGGAAGCGACAGGAACGCCGCCGTCACGGCGATGAACCCGACGAAGCCGCGCTTGGGCAGCGACCGGTGCGGCCAGAGGGTCAGGGTTTGCAAAAAGGCCCCGGACGTGTCCGGGGCCGCTTCTGTCCATCGATAAGGCATCGTCGGATCTGTCTCAGTGGGCCGAGCTGCGGTCCCAGTCCTCGCGCTTGGGCAGCTGCTCGAACGTATGCTCGGGCGGGGGCGAGGGCAGGGTCCATTCCAGCGTGTCGGCGTATTCGTTCCAGTAGTTGTTCTGGGTGATCTTCTTGCCGGCAAACAGGGTGTAGAACACGACCCCGATGAAGAACACGAAGGAGGCAAAGGACAGATAGGCACCGATCGAGCTGACCGCGTTCCAGAAGGCGAACTCGACCGGATAGTCGATATAGCGGCGCGGCATGCCCTGGCGACCCAGGAAGTGCTGCGGGAAGAAGGTCAGGTTCGAGCCGATGAACATCGCCCAGAAGTGCAGCTTGCCGGCCCATTCGGGATACTGGCGGCCCGACATCTTGCCGATCCAGTAATAGACCCCGGCAAAGATCGCGAAGACCGCACCAAGCGACATCACATAGTGGAAGTGGGCCACGACGTAGTAGGTGTCATGATAGACCCGGTCCAGCGGCGCCTGGCTGAGAACGACCCCGGTCACGCCACCGACGGTGAACAGGAACAGGAAGCCGAAGGCCCAGAGCATCGGCGTCTTGAACTCGACCGAGCCGCCCCACATCGTCGCGATCCACGAGAAGACCTTGATGCCCGTGGGCACGGCGATCGTCATGGTGGCCAGCATGAAGTAGCTTTGCTGGGTCAGCGACATGCCGACCGTGTACATATGGTGCGCCCACACGACGAAGCCCAGGATGCCGATCGCGGCCATGGCCAGGACCATCGGCAGATAGCCGAAGATCGGCTTCTTCGAAAAGGTCGCGATGACATGGCTGATGATGCCGAAGCCGGGCAGGATGATGATGTACACTTCCGGGTGGCCGAAGAACCACAGGATATGCTGGTACAGCACCGGGTCGCCGCCGCCGGCCGGGTTGAAGAAGTTGGTGCCGAAGTTGCGGTCCATCAGCAGCATGGTGATGGCGCCGGCCAGCACCGGCAGGGCCAGCAGGATCAGCCAGGCGGTGATGAAGACCGACCAGGCGAACAGCGGCACCTTGAACAGGGTCATGCCGGGGGCACGCATGTTCAGGAAGGTGGTGATGATGTTGATCGCGCCGACGATGGACGAGGCGCCCGAGACGTGCACGGCAAAGATCGCGAGGTCGGTCGAATAGCCGCCCTCGTTCGTGGACAGCGGCGGGTACAGCACCCATCCGATGCCCGATCCCAGCTGCTGGTTGCCGCCCGGCGACAGCAGCGAGGCGATGCCCAGCAGCAGGCCGGTCACATACAGCCAGTAGCTGAGGTTGTTCATGCGCGGGAAGCTCATGTCCGGCGCGCCAAGCTGCAGCGGCATGAAGTAGTTGCCGAAACCGCCGAACAGCGCCGGGATGACGACGAAGAACATCATCAGGACGCCGTGATAGGTGATCAGCACGTTCCACAGGTGGCCGTTGGGCGTGCATTCCGCCGACGCATCGGCAAAGAGCCGCGCGCCTTCCAGACACATGTACTGAACGCCCGGCTCGTGCAGCTCCATCCGCATGTAGACGGTGAAGCTGACGGCGATCAGGCCGGCCAGACCCGATGTGAACAGGTACAGGATACCAATGTCTTTGTGATTGGTGGACATGAACCAGCGGGTAAAGAACCCGCGGGTGTCATGATGGTCGTCATGGCCGTGTGCGGCTGCGTCTGCCATACCCGAACTCCCTCAAGATGTCGTCGACCCGGTCAGGCAGACCGGCATAATCACGCATTCTTTAGACCACCCGGGCGGACCGGGCAATGCGTCACAGTGGCCTTGAACGAAGAACGCCCCCACGCCACGACGGGCTGCGGGGGCGCAAGGCAGACGGAGGCGGCAGCGTGCCGCATCCGTCCCGTGCTGGCGTCACTCTGCCGGAGCATCCGGCGAGACGCTGACCAGATAGGCCACCAGATCCTCCTGGTTGCGGTTCAGCTTGAAGGTCATCTTGCTGCGGGCCGAATCATCGCCCGACTTCTCCTTCACCCAGGCCGTGGGATCGGTGACATAGGCGACCAGTTCCTCGGGGGTCCAGACCATGTCCGGATTGGCCTCGGCCGAGGCGATCAGGCCGTCGCCATAGCGGAAGCCCTCTTCCGCCGCGATGCCCGATCCAACGATGTTCCACAGGTTCGGGCCGGTCGCGCCGCCCCGGACGATGTCGGTGCCGGCATCGTCCTGGATCATGTGGCAGGCCCGGCACTTGCGGAATTCGCTTTCGCCCGCGGCGACATCGCCCATCTCCTGCGCAGTTGCGGGAATGGCTAGGGTCGCGCCCAGAAGGGCGCCGACAATGGCTGATCTCATGCTGTAGTTCCTCGCTCCGCCCCTCGGGGCCTTGGTCTCCCGAGGGCCAAGCTAAGGGCAAGTCGGCCGGAAAGGCCAGCCATCGAAAGGTCGCATCCGAAGAAGTGATGCAGAAATCAGGGAAAATTGTCGAAAAACGTCCGGCGCAGCGCGACATCCAGATCGGCCATCCCGACCGGCAGGCCCAGATCGACCAGCGAGGTCACCCCATGCCCGCTGATCCCGCAGGGCACGATGCCGTCGTAATGGGTCAGATCGGGATCGACATTGATCGACAGCCCGTGAAAGCTGACCCACCGCCGCAGCTTGACCCCGATCGCGGCGATCTTGTCCTCGTGGACGGACCCGTCGGGCAGGGCCGGCTTGTCGGGACGCGGCACCCAGACCCCGACGCGCCCGGCCCGGATCTGGCCCGAGACGCCGAACTCGGCCAGCGTGTCGATCACCCAGGCTTCCAGCTGCGCGACAAAGGCCCGCACGTCGCGCCCGCGCCGGTTCAGGTCCAGCATGACATAGGCGATTCGCTGGCCCGGCCCATGATAGGTATATTGCCCGCCGCGCCCGGTCGCATGAACGGGAAAGCGCGCCTCCAGCAGATCCGCGCCCTTGGCACTGGTGCCGGCCGTATAGATCGGCGGATGCTCGACCAGCCAGATGGCCTCGTTCGCCGCACCCGCCAGGATCGCGGCCACCCGCGCCTCCATGACCGAGACGGCCTCGTCATGGCCGGTCAGGCCCTTGCTGATGATCCATTCCACCATGGGGCCGATGTGGCGCGCCCCGGTCCTGCCGTCAATGGGCTGCTTGGGTCCGGAAATATCCCGGGGGGGGCGCAAGCCGGGGGGCAGCGCCCCCCTCGACGGCCGCCATCCGCAAATACCCCTTTCCATCGCCGCGGCCCTCGGCTATCAGGCGCGCACTGCCCGGATGCGGCCGTGGCGGAATTGGTAGACGCGCAGCGTTGAGGTCGCTGTTCCTTAACCGGAGTGGAAGTTCGAGTCTTCTCGGCCGCACCAAGGCAGGCTGTCCACGAGCGTCCTCGTGGCACCCCCCCTTTTCAGAAATCGAATCGCCGGACCATCGTGACACCCCCCGGGGAACGTCGCGACGACAGGGTCCTGCCGCCGCGTGTCGGTCAGTCGGCGATCCGTTCCACGGCGGCGCCCGCGCCGGTGGCGATCTGCAGCGCCGCCCATTCGCGGGCCGCGTCGTTGCGGGCCGAGGCGGCCTGCAGCCTTGCCGCCGCGCGCTGCCGGTCGGCATCCAGCAGATCGATCAGGGGCAGGGCCCCCGCCTCGAAATTCGTGCTGGCCAGATCATAGGCGCGGTCATAGGACGCCGCCGCCTGATCCAGCGCCGCGACCCGCTGGCGCAGCCGGCGCAGGTTCGACTGAGCGGTCTGCACATCCTCGACCGCCGCCGCGACCGACGAGCGCCAGGCCAGATCGGCCGAGCGCGCCTCGGACAGGCGCCGGATGCGGGAGGCCTGCAGGACGCCCTGATCGGCCACCGGCAGCGACAGGCGGGGGCCGAAGCCCCAACCCGTCGCCCCGCCCTGATCGCTGACCGTGCCGGTCAGCGACAGCGAGGGCAGCATGTCCGCCGTGGCCACGCCCACCGCCGCCAGCGCCTGCGACAGGTCCTGCTGGGCCGCCCGCACGTCGGGGCGGTTGCGCAGCAACTCGGCAGGCACGCCGGTGCCGGGCCCGGGCGGGATGCGCAGTGCGCCCGATCCGCCCTGCATGGTCGCCGTCAGCGGCCCGGCCTGCTGGTTCAGCAGCGTGGACAGGCGATAGACCTGGGCCGAGAACTGCGCTTCGAAGGCGGGCAGGTCGGCTTGGGCGGTCTGCAGCAGCGCCTCGGTCTGGGCGATGTCGTAATCGGTGGCCAGACCCAGGGACAGCATGTTGCGCGTCACCTCCAGCGTGGCCTCGCGCGCACGGATCGTCTCGCGCGTCAGGGCCAGCGCCTGCTGGTTGTAGCGCGCCTCGGAATAGGCGCCGATCACCTCGGCCAGCCAGGCGAGCCGGGTGACCTGCACCTGCGACTCGGCCGAGGCATAGGCCGCCGCCGCGCCCTCGCGCGCCCGCCGGGCGCCACCGAACAGGTCGAAGACGAAGCCCGCCGACAGATTGGCGGTGCTGGAATAGCCGGTGGACAGGCCGTCCCCGCCCGACCGGACGCGGCTGGCCGAGGCCGGTTCGCCCGTGATCTGCGCGGCCAGGGGCTGGGTCGCCTGCAGGTCGGCGGCGGCGGCGCGGATGCGCTCGTTGGCGGTGATGATGTCCAGGCTGGTGTCCAGCCCGTCCGCGATCAGCCGCGACAGGGTGCGGTCCTGATAGCCCGACCAGAAGGCATTGGTGCCGACCTGTCCCAAGGGCGCGGCGCCCCCCTCGTCGAAGGCCGCCTGAAGGCGGGTCTGGGGAAGCTCGGAAGGGTCCGGCCCCACCGCCGCGCAGGCCGAGATCATCAGCAGCGCCGTCAGCGACAGCGCCGCCCGTGCCGAATGAGAGAGTATCACGAGGTCTTTTCCTTTCGGGTCAGCATCGACCGCAGCTTCAGCACGGCAACATAGAAGACGGGCACCAGGAAGATCCCGATCACGGCGGAGGAGGCCATGCCGCCCAGCACCCCGATCCCGATCGAGTTCTGCGCCCCGGCCCCCGCGCCCGAGGCGATGGCCAGCGGCAGCACCCCCAGCATGAAGGCGAAGGTGGTCATCAGGATCGGCCGCAGCCGCTGGCGGGCGGCGATCAGCGCCGCATCGACCACCGACTTGCCCTCATGCACCTGGGACTGGGCGAATTCGACGATGAGGATGGCGTTGCGGGCCGCCAGCCCGATGGTCGTCAGCAGGCCCACCTTGAAGTAGACGTCGTTCGACTGTCCGAACCACAGGGCCGCCGCCAGCGCGCCTAGGATGCCCACCGGGACGGTCAGCATGACCGCCAGAGGCACCGCCCAGCTTTCGTAGAGCGCCGCCAACGACAGGAAGACGACCAGCGCGGACAGCGCAAAGAGCAGCGGCGCCTGATTGCCCGACAGGCGCTCCTGATAGGACAGGCCCGTCCAGGCGGTGCCGTAATTGCCGTCCAAACCGTCAACCATCTCCTGCATGGCGTCCATGGCCGCGCCCGAGGACAGGCCCTCGACGGCGGCGCCGCTCAGTTCCAGCGCGCGCGTGCCCCCGAAGCGGGCCAGGGCCTGCGGCTCCTGCTGCCAGCTCTGGTCCGAGAAGGCGCCGAAGGACACCATCTCGCCCTGATCGTTGCGCGCATACCAGCGGTCGATGTCCTGCGGCTGGCTGCGGGCCTCGGCCTCGCCCTGCACGATGACCGGGCGCAGGTCGGTGCCAAGCGAGAAGTCGTTCACGTCGCGGCCCGCGAAGATGACCGACAGCATGGCGTTGACCTCCTGGATCGACAGGCCGAAGGCCGCGGCCTTCTGCTGGTCGATGTCCAGTCGCAGGGCGGTCTGGGTCGCGGCCTCGTTGCCGCGCAGGTTGGTCACCCGCCCGTCGGCGGGCGCCCCGGCGACCAGATCGTCGGCGGCGGCGATCAGCGCGTCCTGGCCCTGGCCCGCCTGATCGACCATGTACATGGTGAAGCCCGACGAGGTGCCCAGGCCCTGGATGGCCGGCGGCTGCAGCACGAAGATGTTGCCTTGCCGGTTGGTGGTGAAGAAATAGCCGTTGGCCCGGCCCACCAGCGAGGCGATGTCGAAGCCCTCGCGCTGGTCGTAGTCGCGCAGTTTCACGAAGACCATCGCGTTGTTCTGGCCCGTGCCGCCGAAGCTGAAGCCGAGCGCGGCAAAGACCGATTCGACCGTGTCGGATTCCTCGGTCAGCAGGTAGGTCTCGACCTTCTCGACCAGGGCCTGCGTCTGCTGGGTGGTCGATCCGTCGGGGCCCTGGATGATGACCAGCGCCACGCCCTGATCCTCGTCGGGCAGGAAGGATCCCGGCAGGCGGTCGAACAGCGTCATGACGCCGAAGCCCACCGCGACCAGCACCAGCAGCATGCGCAGGGGCCGCTTGACCATCCGCGTCACGGCGCCGACATAGCCGGTATTGACCCGGTCGAGGTTGCGGTTGAACCAGCGCGCCGGGGCGATGCCGCCCTGTCCGTGCTTGCGCGGCTTGAGCAGGCTGGCACACATCGCGGGCGTCAGGATGACGGCAACGCCCAGGGACAGGATCATCGCGGTGATGATGGTGATCGAGAACTGTCGATAGATCACCCCCGTCGCCCCGGTCATGAAGGCCATGGGCAGGAACACCGCCGACAGGACCAACACGATGCCGACCAGCGCCGAGGTGATCTCGTCCATGCTCTTTTCCGTGGCCTCGACGGGGCCGAGGCCCTCTTCCTCCATCACCCGCTCGACATTCTCGACGACCACGATGGCATCGTCGACCAGCAGGCCGATGGCCAGCACCAGCGCGAACATGGTCAGGGTGTTGATGGTATAGCCCGCCACGGCGAGGACCGCGAAGGTGCCCAGCAGCACGACCGGGATCGCCACGACCGGGATGATCGTCGCCCGCCAGCTTTGCAGGAAGACCAGGATCACCAGAAAGACCAGCACCACGGCCTCGGCCAGGGTGTGATAGACTTGGCTGATGGATTCCTCGACGAAGGGCGAGGTGTCGTAGGGATAGACGATCTCGACGCCGGCGGGCAGGACGCCCGCCACCGAATCGATCGTCTCGCGCACCGCATGGGCGGTGTCGACCGCATTGGCGCCGGTGGCCAGGTTGACGGCAAAGCCCGCCGCCGGATTGCCATTGTGGCGCGATTCGCCGCCATAGCTTTCCTGGCCGATCTCGATCCGTGCCACGTCGCCCAGAAACACCGTCGAGCCGTCGGGATCGACGCGCAGCAGGATGCTTTCGAACTCGTCCACCGTGGTCAGCTGCGACTGCGCCGAGACCGACACGGTCAGCCTCTGGCCCGGGGTCGCGGGCTGCGCGCCCAGATCGCCCACGGTGACATTGGTGTTCTGCGCTGCGACCGCCGCCGTCACGTCGGCGGGGGTGACCTGATACTGGACCATCTTCATCGGATCCATCCAGATCCGCATCGCATAGCCCGACCCGAAGGTGTTGATCGAGCCGACCCCCGGGGTCCGCGCGACCGGATCCTCGATCAGCTGGGCGATCAGGTCGCCCAGCTCGACCGTGGAATAGCTGCCGTCGGGCGAGGTCAGCGCCCCCACCAAGAGGATCGACGAGGTCGAGCGCGCGACCTGCACGCCCTGCTGCTGCACCACGTCGGGCAGCTGCGAATTGACCAGCTGCAGATTGTTCTGCACCTGCACCTGCGCGATGTCGGCATCGACCGTGTCGTCGAAGGTCAGCGAGACCGAGGCCGATCCCGGCGTCGAGTTCGAGGTCATGTAGATCAGGCCGTCGATGCCGGTCATCGCGTCCTCGATCACGGTGGTGACCGAGCTTTCGACGACCTCGGCCGAGGCGCCGTTATAGGTCGCGCTGACGCTGACCGTCGTCGGCGCGATCTGCGGATACTGCTCGATGGCCAGGCTGCTGAGGCCAAGCGCGCCCACCAGCATGGTGATCAGGGCGATGACCCAGGCAAAGACGGGTCGGTGAATGAAGAAACGGGCCATGGGTCTGGGTTACTCCGTCGCGGGCGCGTCAGCGGGCGCCTCGGCGGCGGGGTCTGCCGCCGGCATGTCTGCGGGGGGTGCGTCCGCCGCCGGGCTCTCCGCGGGCGCGGCATCCGCAGTCGGGGGGGCATCCGTGGCGGGGGCATCGGCGTCGGGGGCGGCGGTCTCGCGCACCACGCCCTGGTCGTCGAAGGTCACCGGCACGCTGACGACCTCGGCGCCCTCGGTCAGGCCGGTCAGGCCGTCCACGACCAGAATGTCGCCATCCTCCAGCCCTTCGGTCACGATCCATTGCTGCTGATAGCTGCCATCCTCGGTCAGCGGGCGCTGCTGCACCGCGCCATCCACCACGACCCAGGCCGACAGGTTGCCGATCTTGTCACGGTTGGCCGCCGATTGGGACACGAGGAAGGCCTCGGTCACGCCCAGCTCGACCTGGCCGCGCAGGAACATGCCCGGCAGCAGCAGGTTGTCGGGATTGTCGAAGCGGAACCGCGTGTCGATCGACCCCGTCGAGGTCGAGACGGTCACGCCCGGCGCCACCAGCTCGCCCACCGCCTGGTATTCGCGGCCGTTCTCCAGCGTCAGGACGGCGTTCAGCTCGTCGTTCAGGCGCAGGTTGCCGTCATTGATGTCGTCCAGCACGCTGAGAAACCGCGATGAGGGCTCGTACATGTCCACCTCGATCGGGTCCAGCTGGGTCACCGTCGCCATCGCCTCGGCCTGTCCGGCGGTCACCAGATCGCCCACCGAGGCCGCCGCGACGCTGGCAAAGCCCGAGATCGGCGTGGTCACGGTGGTCCATTCCAGATCGGCCTCGGCCAGGGTCAGGTCGGCCTCGGCCGATTGCAGGCCGGCCACCGCCTGGTCCAGCGTGGCCTGCGCCTGCTCGACCTGGGCCTGTGTGGTGCCCGATCCCAGCAGCTGCTGCGTGCGCTCGAACGAGGACTGCGCCTGCGTGACCTGCGCGCGGGCCGAGGCGACCTGCGCCTCGGCGCCGGCCAGATTGGCCTGATAGGTGCGCTCCTCGATGCGGAACATCGGCGTGCCGGCCTCGATCAGCTGGCCCGGCGTGTAGAGGATCTCGGTGATGATGCCGCCGACGCGGGGCCGGATCGCCGTGTCCGAGGCCGCCACCGCCCGTCCGGGCAGGGTCACCACGCGGGGCACGCTCTGGCGGGCGACCTCGAGGACGCCGACCTGCTTGGGCGGCATTCCCCCGGCGGGCTGGGCCGTCGCGGGAAGGGCTGCAAGGACCGCGCCGGCCAAAGCCGCGCCGGATGCAAGGAGGGTCTTGTGCATGGTGATGGATCCCGATCAATCGCCCCGAGGGCGCCGTTGTCGGCTGCTCATTGCATAATTTTGCGGAGTGTGCAATATTTGCTTTTACCGCACGAGGAGGGTGCCCGTGAAATGACCATCAATCTGCGTGATCGTCGCCGACAGCAGACCGCCCGAGAGATCCAGCTGGCCGCGCTGCGCCTCAGCCTGTGCCTGGGCTATCCGGCGGTGACCACCGATTCCATCGCTGCCGAGGCGGGGATCAGCCCGCGCACCTTCTTCAACTACTATCCCAACAAGCAGGCCGCCGTGCTGGGCGAACCGCCCTCGCTGGATTGCGACTGCGCGGCCTGGCTCGTCACCTCGACGGCGCCGCTGCGCAGCGATCTGGCGCGACTTCTGGGAACGATGCTGGAGCAGAAGCAGCTGGACCGGCAGATCGTGCGGATGATCGAGCAGATCTGGGACAGCGCGCCTGAACTGATGACGATCTTTCGCAATTCGATGGACAGCATCGCGCTGGCCATTGGGCGCCTGCTGGAGGCGCGGCTTGGTCCCGACCGCCGGCTGGAGGCGATGCTGGTGGCGGAACTGGCCACCCATGCGCTGTCGAACGCGGTCCGGGCCTGGGCCGCGGACGAGACGATGAGCGTGGCCGACATCCCGCCCCTGATCGAGCGGCAGATGGCCGAGGTGGGCCAGCTGGTTCTCTGAAGCTCCCCTCCGAGGCGCCGATCCCGCGATCCTGTGACGGCGGCGGGCCTTAGCCTTGCGCTGCTTTCCCCGTGCTGCCTCGTGTGACAAGATCGACGTTGAGGGTGAGGGTCGTTTCGGGGGTTTGTCCTGCCATCCGGGCCAGAAGGGTCTCCGCGGCGCGGCGCCCGAGGCGGGCACGGTGCTGGCGGATGGTGGTGAGCCCGGGCAGGCAGAAATCGGCCATCTCGATATTGTCGAAGCCCATGACCGAGATGTCCTCGGGCACGCGCAACCCGGCAGCGATCAGCCCGGTCATCAGGCCGATGGCCATCTCGTCATTGTCGCAGAAGACCGCCGTGGGGCGCGTGGGCAAGGCCAATAGGCGCGCGGCGGCGTCGCGACCGCAGCGGGCGGTGAAGTCGCCGCTCAGGCTGTCGCCGGGTCCGGGGGCGGGCAGTCCGGCCTCGGCCAGGCCCTGCAGGAAACCCTGGCGGCGGGCGCGGGTCAGCGAGCTGTCTTCGGGGCCGGTCAGATGCAGGATTCGGCGATGGCCGAGCCCTGTCAGATGGGCGGCGGCCAGGCGCCCGCCGCCGGCATTGTCGGCCAGCACGCGCGGGGCGGCCAGCCCGCCGATCCATTCGCAGGCCTGCACCAGCGGCGGGCATCCGGGCCGGTCGAACAGCGCCGGGTCCAGCCGCCCGTCCAGCACGATCACCCCGTCAGAGCGGGATCGGTTCAGATAGGGGGCCAGCACGGTCATCGCGGGCTGATCGGGCACGGCGGTGGTGTCCATGACCAGCAGGCTCAGATGATGGCGGCGCAGCACCTCGGAGATGCCCGAGAGGATCTGCGCGAAGAACGGATTGGCGAGGTTGGGGACCAGCGCCAGCACGCCGCCGACCTGCTGCTGGCGCAGGTTCCGGGCGGTGAAGTTCAGGGTGTATCCGGTCTGCGCGATGGCCTCCTCGACGGCCTTGCGGGTGGCCTCCGAGACGATGGCGGGGTTGGAGAGGGTGCGGCTGACAGTGGCGACCGACACGCCCGCCAGCTTGGCGACATCGAGAATGCGGGGCGGACGGACTTGATCTGACACGGGAAACTCACCTTGGGGCCGGGGTGCGGCCAGCCTCACGCTTATCGCAAAAATGCATATTGTAAACCATTTCATCCTGTGGTTTCGTTGGATGAAACCGATTACACACTGTGGAGAGACGCGGAGTTGGGTCGGGCAAGGAGGAGCTTCGGGGA
>NZ_SUNI01000011.1 GCF_005048225.1 Paracoccus gahaiensis | reverse complement strand
ACGCAAGACGCCAGTCAAATACGACAAACGCCGTTACAAGCGCCGCAACCGGATCGAGATCATGTTCGGAAGGCTCAAGGATTGGAGGCGCGTCGCCACCCGCTACGACCGCTGCCCCAAAGTGTTCATCTCAGCCATCGCCCTCGCGGCTCTCGTCATCTATTGGTTATGAATCCTGACCCTAGGCAATCACAAGTCGCCGGCGCGCTGCCTTATTCGGCCAAGGCGGCGTCATAGCGCTCGGACACGCGGTCCCAGTCCACGACATCCCACCATGTCTCGAGATACTCGGCGCGACGGTTGTTGTAGGTCAGGTAATAGGCGTGCTCCCACACGTCGTTCCCCAGCAGCGGCGTTCCCGACACCTCAGCCACATCCATCAGCGGATTGTCCTGATTGGGCGTCGAGGTGATTTCCAGCTCGTTCTGCTCGTTCACGATCAGCCAAGCCCAGCCCGATCCGAACTGGCCTGCGCCTGCCTCTTCGAAGGCGGCCTTGAAGTCGTCCTCGGATCCAAAGACGGCATCGATCGCGCCCGACAGCGCCTCGGACATCTCGCCGGTATCGTCGGTGGGCGCCATCGTCTCCCAGAAGAAGCTGTGGTTCCAGTGACCCCCGGCATTGTTGCGCACGGCATCGGGATAGGTCCCGGCTGCGGCCACCAACTCTTCGAGGCTCGCCTCGGCGGGGGCGGCGCCCTCTGAGATGGCGGTGTTCAGGTTGTCGACATAGCTCTGGTGATGGCGTCCGTGGTGAAGCTCCATCGTGTCGGCGCCGATGGCCGGCTCGAGTGCATCCATGGCATAGGGCAGATCGGGCAGCGTGAAGCCGCCTTCGGTCTGGGCCATGGCCGTTGCGGGTGCTGCACATAGGGTAAGAATGGCAAGACAATGTCTCATGGGTGACCTCCTTGGCGTCACGGGTCAACAACCTCTTGCCGACAATGTTCCAAATCGAGGGGCAGAGGGTCGATGACAGCTGCGTCAGGGGTCGTCCTGCCGGGACGGGCGGAGACCGACAGGATCTCCGCGGTCAGAGATGGATGATCGCCTTGATGAGGGTGCAGCGATCGCGGTGCCGCGTCCGCGGAGGGCCGCCCATGGCGGAGGGGCGTCCGCCACCGGGATCTCCTCAGGGCGCGGTATAGCCGCCATCGACCAGGTGATAGCTGCCGGTGATGAAGCTGGCGCGCTCCGACAAGAGGAAGCAGGTCAGCGCCGAGACCTCTTGCGGGGTGCCGATCCGGCCCATCGGGTGCAGGGCGGCCAGCCCCGCCAGCACCTCGGGCGACAGATTGTCCGACAGAAGCGGCGTGTTGATGAAGGCCGGGCCGACCGCGTTCACGCGCACCCGCTGCGGCGCGTATTCGATCGCCGCAGTCCGCGTCAGGCCCAGCAGCGCGTGCTTGGCGGCGACATAGGGCGCGGCATGGGCAAAGCCCACAGACCCCAGGATCGAGGACATGTTCACGATCGCCCCGCCCCCCGCGCGCAGCATCGCCGGGATCTGCCAGCGCATCCCGTAGAAGACGCCGTTCAGGTTGATGTCGATGACGCGGCGCCAGTCCTCGACGGGATAGGCGCCGGTGGGCAGGCTGGGGCCGCCGATGCCGGCATTGTTGACCGCCAGATGCAGCCCGCCGCAGTCGGCTTCGGCAAAGTCGACCAGCGCCCGCATGGCTGTCTCGTCCGAGACGTCGGCGGCAAAGGCCCTGGCCCGGCCGCCCGCCTCCGTGATCTGGTCGACGACCGCGCGGCAGGCCGCCGCGGTCAGGTCGCTGACGATGACGCAGGCGCCGGATGCGGCCAGTTCCTGTGCCACGGCCTGGCCGATCCCGGAGGCGGCGCCGGTCACGATCGCGGTCTTGTCGGAAAAGTCGAAGCGGATGTCGGTCATCGGGAACCTCATGGGCATGATTGTCGGACGGCAGGGCCGGGGCCGATGCGGGCAGGCCGCACGTCCCGGCAGGGCGGGTTGCCCGGCCCGCACCCACGGCCTTGTGGCCGCACCGATCGGTATGCCTTGTCGCATGGCAGGGACCGCCCAACCTTGATCCAGATCAACGCCCGGTCGGCGCGCTTGGCCTTAAATCGATCCGCAGGCTGGCGGTCTGTGGTATCATGGCGATGCGCGCGGGGGTCATGCCCCGATCCCCCTGCCCCTCGGCCCGGCCCATCAGGAGGCACCATGCCCGCATCACATGTGACTGCGTCGTCCGACAGACCGGATCGCCCGAACGGCGCCGGCCCCATGGCGGGTCGTCCAGCGTCGGACCCTTGCCGGGACGGCCCGGACCGGCCTTGGCGGGCCGCCTCTGCGCGCCTGTCGGGGGGCGTATCGATGCATTCCTTCGTGACGGCCTGGGCCCAGTGGGCCAGCCGTCTTGCCGCCGCGCCGGATCGTCAGCAAAAGCTGGCCGTGCAGGCCCGCGACAGTTTCGCCCGCCTGATCTCGGATGCGGTCCTTCCCCGGACCGAGGGGGAGCCGCCCTTCGCCCCCGGGCCCCATGATCACCGCTTCGATCATCCCGACTGGCAGAAGCCCCCCTTCCGGATGTGGCAGCAGGGCTTTCTGGCGATCGAGGACTGGTGGGACGCGGCGACCGACAGCCTGCCCGGGCTGGACCGGCAGGACGCCCGCCGCGCGCGCTTCATGGCCCGGCAGATGCTGGACGTGATGTCGCCGTCGAACTGTCTGGCGCTGAACCCCGAGATCATCGCGGCCAGCGTCGCCTCGGGCGGGCAGAACCTGGTGCGCGGCCTGCAGGGCATGGCGCATGACCTTGGCCAGATCCTGACGCAATCCCCCGACCCGGTTCCCGACGGGTTCGACGTCGGCACGGTCCTGGCGGCGACCCCCGGACGTGTCGTCCTGCGGACCGACCTGTTCGAGCTGATCCGCTATGCCCCCAAGACCGCGCAGGTCTGGGCCGAGCCGGTGCTGATCGTGCCGGCCTGCATCATGAAATATTACGTCCTCGATCTGTCGGCCCGGAACTCGCTGGTCCGGGATCTGGTCGCGAAAGGCTTCACGGTCTTCCTGATCTCGTGGGTCAACCCGACGGCGGCGCAGGCGAGCCTGTCGCTCGACGATTATCGCCGCGACGGCGTGATGGCCGCCCTGCAGGCGGTCACCAAAATCCTTCCCGGACCGAAGGTCCATGCGGTGGGCTATTGCCTGGGCGGCACGATGCTGGCCATCGCGGCGGCCTGCATGGCCCGCGAGGGCGACGACAGGCTGGCCAGCATCACGCTGATGGCCGCCCAGATCGACTTTGCCGAGACCGGAGAGCTTCTGCTGTTCGCCGACGAGGTCCAGGTGTCGCGGGTCGAGGATCTGATGGCCGCGCGCGGCGCGATCGACCGACCGAAGAGAGCCCGCACCTTTTCGGTGATCCGGTCCGACGATCTGATCTGGACCCGCGCGATGCGCCGCTATTTCCTGGGCGAGGAGGATCATTCCACCGACATGGGCGTCTGGCTGGCCGATCCGACGCGCCTGCCCGCGACCATGCATTCGCAATATCTGCGCCGCCTGTTCCTGGGAAACCGCCTGAGCACCAACCGCTTCGAGGTCGAGGGCGAGGTGATCTCGATGACGGATCTCCGTGCGCCGATGTTCGTCATCGCCACCGAAACCGACCATATCGCGCCCTGGCAATCGGTCTACAAGACGCAGCTGTTCACCGTCTGCGACCTGACCTTCGTGCTGACCAATGGCGGCCATACCAGCGGCATCATCAACCCGCCCGGCGCAGAGGGCGCCCATCACCGCTGGTCGCACCGGCCCGCCCACGGACCCTATACGGACCCGGAGGCCTGGCTTGCACAGGCGCCGCTGCAGGACGGATCATGGTGGCCCCGCTGGCAGGACTGGCTTGCGGATCACAGCAGCACGCGCGTTCCTCCCAGGACGGCGAAGACGAAGGATCTGGGTGCCGCGCCCGGCAGCTACGTGTTTCAGGCCTGAGCCGCGCTCCTCGGGGGTCGCGCCACGCTGAAGGGCCAGAGGCGATGCGGCGCGACCTCGCCGGCCGATGCGAAGGGCAGGGATGGTGATATCGCGGCGGCGGGCGCCGTTCGACCCGCCCGCTATGTCTGGGCGCTTTTCTGCGACATCTCCCGTTCCAGCCGCGCGCCGAGGCCGTTCGGTCCGCTCCAGGCATTGATGATCCGGGTCAGCACCCCCTTTTCGGCGGGGGTCCCGAGGAAATCCACGGTCGCTCCCGTGGCGCCCACCCGGTCATAGACCTGGAACAGGACCGTTTCCGAGATGTCCCCGAAGCCGGGATGGTCCTGCAGCACCGATGCCACCTTCGACCGCGACCCCAGCTTGGCGATGGCCTGCGCGATCGTCGCGGCGATGGTCGCGGGGAAGGTGGTCGGCGTCTCGCGCGCAGAGCGGGGCGGCGTCAGCCCCTGATCCTGCGGGCGTGCGGCCTGCAGCGCGGCGGTGGTCGGATCGAGAAGCGCCGCATCGAAATCATGAGCCGCGCCCTCTTCGGCCTCTTCGACGACATTGTAGGTCGAGGCGATCGTGACGCCCCGCGTCAGTCCGGCGATCCGGTTCAGATTGGTGTCGAGCGCCGCCGCCGTGGCGGTGATCACCGAATCGATCTTCTTCAGGCCGCCGGTCGCTTTGCGCAGTTGCGGCGTCGCCTGCACCTCGACCGTGTAGTCGATCCACAGCTTGCGGTTGTTCACCCAGTCCTTGGCGAAGGATTCGACGGACCGCTCGTGTTCGGCATTGGCCGAGGCGGTGATCGGGAACAGGTTCATCGGATGGCCCGGTCCGCCGATGTGATCGTTCAGCAGATGGCCGCGGATATAGCGCTGCGCCGGGTCGCGATAGTGGTTCGGATCGGTCGGAAGCTGGTTCATCAGCGCCTCCTGCCCGGTGGGCCCGGAACCCTGCTCATGATCGGGGCCAAGGGGCTTTGCCCGCATCGTCAGGCCGACCTGGCTGCCGCCCAGCTGGCTGTGCTCGAAGATGATCCTGGACTGGTGCCCCTGGTTCAGCGCGGCGGGCAGGCCGGTGCCCGTCAGCGGCTCGCTGACCGTGCGCTCGAACTGGGGATTGATCTTGCCGACGACCCGGAAGCCCTTGCTGAAATCCCCCTCGTAGCCCAAAGCGACCAGCCCGAAGCGCTGCTTGATCTGCGGGAAGTAGTTGTCCAGCGCATCGCTGTCGGTCGCCTGCGCGCTGGCCAGATCGACCATGCGGCCCGCGGCCTGGACATCCTCGGCCTCCTGCGAGGGGGTGCGGGGCGTGGGGGCGGGCGGCTCGTCCAGCATGGCCAGCGTGATCGGACGCGGATAGCGCGGCTGGTCCGCATTGGGCAGCGTGCCCTCGGGTACGGCGGCGGGCACGTTCGCGTCGGGGGCGGCGGCCAGATCGACCGCCTTGCTGCGTTGCGGCTGGTTCGCGCCCGAGGGGTTGGTGCCCGGCTGCGTGGCCTGCGTCGCGCCCGGTGCCGCCTGACCCGCGGGACCGGGGCCGCCCGCCGCCCCGCCCTGCCCGCCCGGCGGCGCGGATTGCTGCGGCGGACGCGGAGGGGCTGCGGGCGGCGTCGCCGGTTGGGCCTGCTGCGCCACCTGTTCGGACGGGACGGCGGCGGCGCGCTGCGCGCGCAGCTGGCCCTGCCATTCGGCACGGTTCTGCAAGGCCTCGCGCGCACCCGCCGGGGCAGGCCCATCCTTGGGCATCGCGTCCTGGATCAGCCCGGAATAATCCGCCTCGGACGAGGTCATCTCGATCCTCGGCGGCTCGGGGCGCCCGAACTTGTAGGAGAGATGCGCCTGCAGCCCCAGATCCGGCCCGATGGGCGCGACCATCTCGGCCAGGGTCCATTCGCGGTCCCAGACCGTCACCCACAGCGCCTCGATCTCGGCCCAGGCATTCAGCCCCAGCTTCAGCCGCGCGCCCGCGGCCATGGTCGCGGTCCCCTCGATCCCCCAATCCCCATCGGCATAGCTCAGCTCGGGCACGACCGAGATCGCGCCGTAAAGGCCCGCCGTCCCCACCGCCTCGATCCCGCCGGTCATCGAGCCCAGCACCACATCGACCCCGATGCCCGCGCCGAGGGCGACATAGCCTTCGACGAAGGCCGGGATGAACAGCTCGCCGCTGACGGTGAAGGACGGGTCGGCCTCGGTCGCGCCGATGGTATAGGAGCCCTCGACGCGGATGTTGCGGAAGACGCCCGGCCCGATCCCGGCGCGCACCCCGGCGCGGATGCGGATCACCGCGACCAGGATTGCCCAGAGCGGGATGTTCTGCGCATGGCGGAACAGCTCGCGGTCCATCCGCTGCTCGGGGAACAGCTCCAGGGGCTCGGTGACCTCGATCACGCCCGACACGTCGACCGCGCCCTCGGGCAGGATGCGCGCGGTCAGCGTGCCCTGCAGCCGCGGGGCGATCTGCGCCGTCACGCGGCCCTCACCGCCAAGCTCCAGCGCCCCGGCATCGGTCTGCGCGACGGTGACGGTGATCTCGCCGGACAGTTTGCCGTTATCGGCGGAATAGGCCAGCCTCGTCTCGCCCGACCAGCGATCCTGGGCATAGCGGACCGTCACCATGCCATCGAGGCCGGGCAGCAGCGTGGTGTTCACCGGCACCTGCACCTCGGCCGAGAGGGCGCCCTCGGCATAGCCGACATGGGCGTTCACGGTCCTGAGCCCGGGGATCGTCAGCGCGACATCGCCCCCGAACGAGAACTGGCCCGCATCCGAATAAGCGGCGGTGAAATTGCCGGTTCCTGCCGGGCCGAGGCTGACCGTGGCCGACCCCTCGACCCCGACCCTGCCGCTTTCCCCAAGCGTGACGGTCAGGCTGGGGCGCGTGACCGGCAGCCCCTCGGGAAAGGCCTCGGCCCCAAGCCGCAGCTGGCCAGACAAAGCGCCGTTGCGCAGCGTGACACGGCCCGAGGCCTCGTTCAGCCCCGGGACCTGCAGATCGAAGCTGCCCGTCCCGGCAAAGCCGCTGGCCGCCAGTGTCGCCGTCTGAAGCGTGACCGCGCCGAGGCCCCGATAGCTGGCCGTGAAGCCCTCGATCCCGCCCGAGGGCTGCCCGTTGAGGGAGTTCAGCGTCAGCGTGCCGCCCGTCAGGCCAAGCCCGGGCAGGTGCGTGCGCATCTCGCCCACGGCGATCACGGCATTGACCGACAGGTTGTTGCCCTCGTCCACGGCAATCTCGCCCGACACCTCGTCCACGAAGGGCGGCGTGACGCGGAAGGTGCCATGGGCGGAAAAGCTGCCGCCTTCCGCGAAGGTGAAATTGACCGTGCCGTTGCCCAGGTCGCGATAGGCCAGCTCGACCGCGCCCTCGCCCGACAGCCGGCCCTGGGCCAGGCGAACCGTCCCGGATCCGGTCGCCGTGGCGCTGCGCCCCAGCCCGCGCGGCAGGAAACTCATGTCGCTGAAGGCGACCTCACCCGCCAGCGCGCCCGCCTCGCCCAGGGCCAAGGTGATCCGAGGGTTGCCCAGGGCCGGCAAAGCAAGCTGCTTGGAGGCCTGGCCTTGGATGCGCAGATCGCCCTCGCGGTTCACCCGGACCTCGAAGCTGGCATCGTCGAGATAGGGCACCGTCAGGCCGCCATCCAGCCGCAGCTCGTGGTTGCGCCACTGGACCGTGTCGAAGCGGACGCCGGGGATCGGCTGCGGCAGGCCCTCCAGCGGCACCTGCGCGCCGGTCAGGAACGCCTCGCCCAGATGCCAGCCGGCAGGGCCCATGCGCGCGACGAAGCCGGCGCCCTGGGCCAGACGACCGAAGGCCGCCGCCGGCGTCCCGCCCGCCACGGCAGGCCCTGCCGCAGGTCCCGGGGCGGGCCGTGTGGGGGCGACCGGGCGGGCGGGTTGCGGCGGGGCGGTGTCCGACGACATCTCAGCCCTCCGGCGGCGGTGGCGGGGGCGGCGGAGGTGGCGCCGCCGCAGGCATCGCCAGCGCCCCCAACCGCGCGGCAAGGGCCCGGGCCAGCGCGCCATCGGGTCCCTTGCCCAACGCAGCGGCAAGCACGGGCCGCATCCGTCGCCGGACATCCGCCCCGGACCGCAGGTACAGCGCCACGATCGCATCGGCGGCCTGCGCGGCCTCCGCCCCCGTGACCGTGGCGAAGGCGGAGAGCAGCGGGTCCATCTGCACCGCCTCGGGCGCCTGCAGCAGCGCCGCCAGCGCCCGCGTCAGAAGCCGCGCGCGCAGGTGGCGCGCCTCGCTGTCCATGTCCTGCGCGGCGGACCTGCTTTTCGCCTCGGCATGGGCGCGGGCGCGGGCCTCGTCCTCCTTGCGCGCCGCCACCGCTTGGGCCTCGGGATCCGTCGCGGCGGGGGCGGGACGCTTCTCCTGCTCCTGCCGCGCGATCTTGGCCCGGGGCATCTCGGGCGCGACGGCCCTTGCCGGCTCAGTGGCGGGCTCTGGCCGGCCGTCGCGATCCCGCGCCGCCATCGCGGCCCTCAGCGCCGGATCGTCGGCCAGCAGGCGGGGCGGCTCGCGCAGCGGGTCTTTGTCGGCGGGCACCGGCAAGGGCGGCTTGTCCTCGCGCATCATCTCGGTGTCGAAATCGGTCATGCCCGCCCTCCCCGCGCCACGGCGTAATGCGCGCCGAAATCGGATTTCCGCAGCACCTTGCCCTGCTTGAGCAGTTCGGCGGCGACCGCCTGCAGCAGGACCTCCATGTCGATCGCCCCGCCCCGCGCCGCCGCCCGATAGGCCGCGTCCAGCCAGCAGTTGCGGATCTCGGCCCCGGTCAGATCGAAGCGCTCGGCCAGAAGCCCCAGATCGACATCGCCCGAGATGGGCGCGCGCGCCTGCAACCCGCGATCCCACAGCGCCCGGCGCAGGTCGGCGGCGGGCACGGGGAAGTCGATCACATGATCGAAGCGCCGCAGAAAGGCGGGGTCCATGTTCTGCGCCAGATTGGTGGCCAGCACCGACAGCCCGTCAAAGCTTTCCAACCGCTGCAGCAGATAGGAGGTCTCGAGATTGGCGTAGCGGTCATGCGCGTCCGTCACCTCGGAGCGCTGCCCGAACAGCGAATCCGCCTCGTCGAAGAACAGCAGGGCATCCGTCCCCTCGGCGGCCAGAAACAGCTGCTCGAGGTTCTTCTCGGTCTCGCCGATATACTTGGACACCATCGCGGCCAGGTCGATGCGAAAGACCGGCAGGCCCAGGGCCGCACCCGTGATGGCGGCGGCCATCGTCTTGCCGGTGCCCGAGGGCCCCTTGAACAGCGCCACCGTGCCCTGCCCCTTGGACCAGAGCGCGCCGAACCCCCAGGTGCCCAGAACCCGTGCCGCCTGGCCCTGGCCGCCGATCAGCCGATCCAGCGCCGCGCGGGTGGCGGGTGGCAGCACCAGATCGTCCAGCGTCCTGCAGGTCGTCAGCCGCCGGGCAAAGCGGGTCAGCCCGGCGGCCGCCTGAGCCTCGGTCGCGCGGCGCAGATCGCCCGGCGCGGCGCTGCGGCTGCGGACCCGGACAAGGTGCAGCAGTTCCGCGTGCCGCGCCTGCCGCAGCAGGCCGGCATCCTCGCCCAGCAGCCGCGCCTTCCAGCGGGCATGCCGCAGCGGATCCGCGACCGGCTCGACCACCTCGGCCCGAAGGCCCGCCTCAAGCCAAGGCTCGACCTCGGACGCCAGCAGGATGACGCCATCCGACAGAAGCGGCGCCAGCGCGACACGCCCGGCGGCGTCAACCGCAGGTTCGGCCAGCACCGGCACCGTACCGAGCAGCCGCGCATCCCGGCAGCGTCCAGCGATCAGATCCGATCCGTCGTCGCCGGGACAGAGGCACAGGGTCCAGCCCTCGCGCTCGGCCATGTCCAGCACCGCGACCGACACGGCATCCGGGCTGGCCCCTGCGACGATCACGCTGCCCGACGGTGCCCGCGACCCCAGAGACAGGCGCGGCCCCGGCGCGATCGGCGCCGCGCCCAGCATCAGGTCGGTGACCGCCTCCTCGGTCCTCAGGGCCGCCTCGATCTGCGGCAGCCCCGGTTCCATCCGGATCAGGGCAGACAGCCGAAGCGGCGCCTCGGGCGCCAGCATCCGGCGCAGCGTCAGCGCGTCGATCCGGTGCGGCAGCAGCCGCTGCGCCAGGGCGGGCGTCAGGTGGCGGCGGGTCAGGTCATCGGACAGATAGCCATAGGCCCGCCCGAAGCGCGGGTCCAGCGCGGGGGCGGCGGCCAGCACCAGAAGGTCCAGTTCCGCCTCGGCCAGCCCGAAGGCCTGCGCCATCCGGACCCAAATGCCCCGCAGGTCGGCACGCCTGCGGGCGGCATGCGCGTGCCAGGCCTCGATCACCTCGTCCAGCGCGGGCACGCCCGCCCCGCTGACCGATAGGCGGCCCGACATCTCGTCCAGCATCGCCTCGGCCTCGTCATCCGACAGGAACAGCCCCAGGAACTGCTCGCGCCGATCCGGGCCGCGGAGGGCGCGGGTCAGCGCCACCTCGTGGCGCAGGCGCAGCGCCAGCAGCTGCAGCGCCTGCTCCAGCCACAGGCCCGGGTCGAGGACCGGCGGCGCCTCCGGTCTCATGGCGCGTCCCCCAGATCCAGCACAAGCTGCGGCTGGCCGGGCTGCGGCAGGCGCCCCTGCCGGCCTGGAAAGCCCGCCATCCGCAGCAGGATGCCCAGGGGCACGGAATCAAGCCGCAGGGTGATCCGATCCGGCCCGCGATGCAGGGTCCCGGGCCGCATCAGGAACTGCCGGCGCAGATAGGCGGGCGAGCTTGCCTGCAGCCCGCGAAGACGGCTGGCGAAATCGCCCAGGATCAGCGCCGACCAGCGGCGATCCGGGTCCGAGGCCTCGAAGACGCGCCGCGCCTCGGGGGCGAGGGTGCGGAGCAGACGCTCGGGCGGGACGGGCTGCGGACGCGCCGGATCGACCTCGGACGGGTCGACGGGCAGAAGCATCTGCAGGGCGGGGTCCAACGCCGCCTGAGGCCAATCCCCCGGCGCAAGCGTCTGCCAGACCGCCTGCGCCATCGCGGTCGGGCCCAGATGCCAGGCGGCATCGAGAAGAAGCACCGAGGGCACCAGAAGCCCCAGCCCCATCCGGGGGCTGGACATCCCTTCGTCTGCGAAGGGCGATCCGGCCTGCGCCGTGGCAGGGGGGCTGGCAGACCGCATCACGGGCGCGGACAGCCGGGCTGCGGCGGCGGTCCGCGTGAAGCGGTCCAGCACCGCCCGGCCCTGCGGATCGGCCGCGACGACGGCAAGGACATGGTCCAGCAGCGCACGGTCGGGGCCCGGGGGCTCTGCCGGTCCGGGAGGAGAGGTGGCGATGGTCGCGACATGATCCGCCTGTCGCCACACCGCCCTTGCCGCCACTGCGGCCCAGAGCATGGCGCGTGGCTGCAGCGCCGCGCCGCCGCCGGCCAGAAGGCGCAGCGTCACCTCCAGCGCCGCGCCCAGATCCTGAGCCGCCGAACGCCCGGGCAGGACGGGCTGCGGGACGCCCAGCAGGTGCCCGAGGGCCGGTGGAAGATCCCCGGTCTCTGTCGTCGCCAGCGGAGCGTTCAGCAGCGCCCGCACCAGAGCTGCCCGGGCCGCCTCGGGCCAACCCGCCACGGGAGCGGCGGCGTCGCCCTGCGCCGCCGCCGCCCGCGCCAGCGCCGTCAGCAAGGCGGGGCGTGCGCGGAGAAGTTCCGCAGCCGCCCGTTCGGCGGGCAGATGTTCCAATGCCGCCAGGTCCGGGAAGGCCCAGGCCGCCTCGGAGGTCAGGGCCAGACGCATCATGACATAGGCGGCAAGATAGCTGTCGCGGTCCGGCCAGTGCCGGATCTCGGCACGGCCACCCGCCAGGGCCGCCTTCAGCGCCGCCGCGATCCGGTCGGCGAAGAGCCGCGCCAGTCCCGGCATGTCCGCCCCGCCGTCCAGATGAAGCTGCACCCGGACGCGCCTGATCCGCAGCACCCCGCCCGTGCCGGTGATCACCCCTTCCGCCGCCACGGCCAGCGCCGCCGGCAGATCCTCGCGCAGGGTCCGGTCGATCCGGGCGCCCATCGCGGCCGCGACCTCGGCGCCGGCCATGACGCTGCAGTCCGTCCTGATCCGACCGAGGGTCAGGCGGTGCGGCTCCATCGGATCAGATCCCCCGCCCCAGAATGAAGACCCGAAGCGGCGCGATCTCGGCCTTCAGGGCGACGGCATCGGCCTCGGTTTTGCCGAGGGTTGCCGCCAGCACCGTGTCGTCGGCCGCCAGAAGCGCCTCCGTGGTGGTGATCCCCGCGCGGGTCAGACGGTCGCGGATCCTCGGATCGCCGATCAGTTCGGGCACCCTGGGTCGTTGGGACGGTTGGGCAACGGCCCCCTCATCGTCCGGCAGGCGAAAGCCGTTCACCACGAGGACTTCCACGAGTTCGCCGATGGTGACGTCGTATCGATGTGACGGCCTGTCCGGCGGCGCGTCCGGCCGGTGCCCGTCATCGTCTGCAGGCTCGTCAGCTTCCGGGCGCCCGTCATCCTCGTCCCCGACCGGCAGGCGATCTTGCGGCATCGGGCAGATGCACGCGTGCAGCCAGTCCTGCACCAGCCACATCGGCATCACCGTCCGCCGGTCCACCGCCGAAAATTCTGCGCCTTCAGCAGAGCAGGTGATCCGGCCCAGCACCAGAAAGTTCTGCTCCTCGGTCGGCAGCGCCGGCATCGGCAGCATCTGCCGCGGCGTCGCGCAGAAGAAGGCACGCAGGTTCTCGCAATCGAGGTTCGGCGACGTGAAGAACGACGGCAGCGTGCATGACAACTCGATCGACACCACGTCGCAGGCGCGCGAGGGCGCCAGCCGGTTCGCCGGATGCGCGCAGCCTTCGGGAATGCCGGCGCGCAGGCTTCCCTCGCGTTTCGTGGGGCGGGCGATCAGCCAGGCGGTCACCGTGCCGGTCTCCAGCGCCTCGGCCATGCGCCGCCGCTCGTCCAGGTCCACGACGTCGCAATCGACCTGGCCCGGCCCGCAACAGCCCCAGACATGCGCCGCGATGTCGGGGATCGCGACCGCCTCGGGCAGGAACAGCTCGTCGCCGGTCCAGGTGACGCCATAGCCCTTCGAGACGGTCAGCGTGCTGCCCGAGATGACCGGGATCAGCCCCGCGACCACGCCCCAGCCATGCAGGTAAAGTCGCATCCGTGCCAGTTCGCGGGTATGCGAGCTTCGGTCCAGCGTCAGATCCTCGGCCTGCACGATCTGGCGGTCGACATACAGAGGCGCCTCGACCCCGTTCGCGGCTTGGGCCAGGGGCAGGCGGTTCGGCGTGTCGGCCATCGCTCAGTCCCTTTCCAGAGTGAACCAGCTGCGGAACGTGCTGCCGCCGCCGGACGCGCCGGTCGGAAGCTGGCCCCCGAGGAAGGTGCCATCCACGGCAACCCCGTCCTCGGTCCTGACGAAATCGCCATAGAGCAGGACGCGGAACCCCAGATCGGGATCGAGGTTGAGATCGAGGTGAAACTTCTCGTCCGCCCTCAGACAGACTCCCGGCGTCAGATCGGCGGCATCCAGGATGTCCCATGATTCCAGGAAGTCGCCGTTGATGACCGGATTGTCGATCGGATGCGCCCAGAGCTGCGGCGTGACCCAATGCACCAGCCCGTGGTCGTGGTCGATCAGGGGCAGTTCCAGTTCGATCAGCATCGAGCGGCCGGCCTCTTCGCTGCCGGTGAAGTCCTTCCAGATCACCGGCTTCTCGAAAGCGATGGCGATCCCCTGCTCGCGGAACACATCCGTGAACTTGCTGCGGTTGCCCGCCCAATGCATCCCGGCATGCTGCCAGCTGAGCGCCACGATCGGATTTCCCGGCGCAAGGCCCGTGCCCGGGGTGCCCGGCTGGCCGGGCTGCCCCGCCGCGCCGCGCGGAATGCCGAGGGTCAGCGTCAGGCCCGGCCCGTTATCGGCGACCGAGGCGGTGGCCGGCTGGTTCGGGTTCAGCGTGGCCACCGTGACCTGCGTGACGACCTTGCCATCCTCTCCCGACACGCCATCCTCGCCCCGGGCGCCCGGATCGCCGCGCGGGCCGGGCGGACCCTCGGCCACGCCCTGCGCCAGGATGCAGTCGATGACCTCCTTCAGGGTCGACGCCGAGGGCACGATCGGCCGGAAGGCGAAGTTGTCCAGCGCAAGATCGCCCTCGCTTGCGCGTTCGGGATCACGGATCCGGGGCAGGTCCCGGCCCTCGCCCGGCCAGACATAGCCCGCGACATGGCCCAGCACGACGCGATGCTGGTCGGTTCCGCAGGAGGCACAGCCCTGCACCGGCTTGCGGAAATGGATGCCGCAATCCTCCTCGGCGATGTCGATCACGGCGACCAGCCCGTGGGGCGGCATC
The DNA here is from genome assembly GCF_005048225.1 of Paracoccus gahaiensis. Taxonomy (GTDB): domain Bacteria; phylum Pseudomonadota; class Alphaproteobacteria; order Rhodobacterales; family Rhodobacteraceae; genus Paracoccus; species Paracoccus gahaiensis. The sequence continues at coordinate 122,079 of NZ_SUNI01000011.1, read as the reverse complement.
GTCTCCTCGGCGGCGGCGGCGGCGAGATACAGCCGCGTGCCGTTGCCGGCGAGGGCAAGGCTGCGGCCCTGCCCGTCGATCCGGAAGGCGTCGGGCGACAGCCCCGTCTCGGGCGGCGGGCCGGCATCCTGCGACTTGACCGCGTCCAGTCCGACGGTCGTGAACCGCGTCACCCCCTCGGCATCCGCCATCAGCAGATAGGCGCGCGTCTCGGTCGGTGCCAGCGCGATGTCATAGGCGGTGCCGACCAGCTTGACGCCGCGCCCGGCCTTTTCCAGCCGCGCCTCACCGTCGATCAGAAGATAGCGGGTCAGCAGGATCGTCTGTGCCGACGCGGCCTCGCGCGAGACGACATAGAGATAGCCGTCGTCGAAGCTCCACTTCACCAGGTCGATCCGTTCGGCCGCTTCGGGCGCGTAGCCGCTGGCCACCGCATCGCCTTGCGTCATCCCGCCTTCGCGGAACTTCGACGTGTCGATCAGATACAGCCGATCCTTGGCCGCGCCCACCGGGCTGGACAGGGCCAGAAACCGCCCGTCGCGGGTGATCTCCATCATCGAGGCGCCCCGGCCCGGCGCATCCCCCGCGGCGCCGAAGCCGTGGTCGAATGTCAGGTCGGGCTGGCCGTCGAGGACCGAGGCGTCGCCATCCGCCAGATAGGCGTCGATCACCGCCTGACTGTACGAGACAAGCCGGCTGGCCGTGCCGTCCAGTTCCAGGACATAGAGCGTCCCGGAACTGGGAGAGACGGCGATGCGCGCCGCAGTGCCCTTGATCGGGATCACCCGTTCGGGCTCGGCCGTCCCGCCCAGCCCGGCCGCGCGCCAGATGCCGATGCCGTTGGGGACGGTGCCGGAAAAGCCGGCGCCCGCCACGAAGACCAGCCGCGCCTCGCGCGAGGAAGCGGTGTCCGAGACGGTCTTGGACCCGCCCACCAGCGCATCGAGGTCATGCGTGTCGCGGTCATATCCCAGAAGCCGCGCGCCGATCCCGTCCTGCGTCGCGATCTGGACCAGTGCCTCGCCCTCGTTGACATGGACGGCCTTCGGCACGCCGCCCTCGTAGGAAAACGTGTGGACCCAGTCCAGCCGGGGGTTCTGGGGCACCTTGACGGGCGTCACGTCCCGGGCTTCGGCCGCGAAGAGGGCGAAGCGATAGCCCTCGGCGATGCGTCCGAAGGCGCCGCCGTCCTCGGACGCGCAGCCCGGCAGGATCACCGGCATCCGCTCGGCCCCCGCATCGCAGCGCTCGATCGCGACGAACAGATGCGCGGTCCCGTCCAGCGCGGCCTGCAGGTCGGGATCGGCTCGCACAAGATCGGCCACCCGCACCAGCGCGGATTTGGGCACCACGATCTCCTGCCCGCAGCAATCCAGCGCCAGACCCGGCTCGACCACGATAAAGTCGCGCCGGCAGGTCTCGCTTGGATGCTCGATCAGCTTCAGCCCGCAGACCGTCCCGGTGCCGTGCAGCAGCGCGTTGTGCATCTGCCGGTGGCCGCGGTGATAGTCCTGCTCGTCCGAGAAATCCCGCGCGACCAGCAGTTTGCCGTCGAAATAGCTGTTGCGCCGGGGCTGGTGAAGGCCGCAGGGGATGCACGAGGTCTTGCAGTCGTTCAGCATGACAAGGCTCCTTCGCCAGGACCGGCGGTCAAAAGCTGCGGGAAACGGATCAGGGCATCGGGGACAGCGGTCCCGGTCGACAGGGTGGCGCCAAGATCTCCGGTGCCCAGGGCCCCGCCCCCGGCGGGACCAAGGATCGTGTCGACCCCGATCGTGGCGTGGCAGCCCAAGGTGATGCCCGGGTGGATCAGGCGCAGCTCGAACCGCGCATGGGCCGGAACCGAGGCGGCGATCAGCCGCTCCAGCACGAAGCGGTCCGCGTCCGAGGCGGCAAGATAAGCGGGCAGCACGATGGTGAAGCCATGCGCGGGCGCGTCGGGATCCAGCGGCGCGCCGCCGATCATCACCCCGCCCGCCGGCAGCCGGAAATGCTCGATCACCTGCGGAAGCGGATCGGCCAGGCCGGTATGCCATTGCAGGATGCGCTTGAGCCCGGCCACCGTGCCGCGCTGACGGAACAGGTCCATGGCCTGCGCGATCATCTCGCGCCGGGTGGCCTCGGGCCAGGCGGCCAGGAAGGTCAGGTCGAACCACGCGCCCAGCCACGAGAGGAACTCGGACGGCGTCACGCGGGGGTCGAACAGTTCCGCCAGGCTGCGATGGCGGGCGGTGATCTCGGCCGAGACGGTGTCGAAATAGCCGAGGAACCGGTCGAGGAACCGCGCGCTTTCGGGGTCGTCATGGAAGGGCGCGGGCAGATAGCGCAAGGCGCTGCGGCGCGGGGCGAAGATGTCGATGCCCCGGATCAGCGGGGCGGTGGTGCCGTCGCCCGACATCTCGACCTTCAGCCACAGGAACCGCCCCGGCCCGCTTTGCACCATGACCTCGGGCAGATCGCCCGGGACCAGCGCCAGCGGCACGGACCAGCGGTCCTCCGACACGGCCGGCAGCTGGTCGAACGGCACCTCGACCTCGGAGGTCAGGGTCGAGACGACAAGCCGCGCGCTGTCCGGCAGCTCCAGATCGAAGGTCACGCGATCCCAGTGAAAGCCGCTCTGCCCGCTGTCCAAGGCCGTGGTCGTGAAGGCGCCCGCGCGCGGCACCTCGATCCGCCGCGGCAGGGCGATCAGGGGGCGCCCGCTGCCCCTGTGGCGGCCGGTGACGTCCAGCGCCAGATGGCGGAACAGGACCGGGTCGCGCCCCGGGGCTGTGGGATCGGACCAGCTGAGGTCATCACCCGCCTCGCGCAGCAGCGGCGGCAGGGTCATCCGCAGCGCATCCTCGTCGGTGGCGACGGCAAGGCCCCGCGCGTCGAGCGACAGCAGCTTTCCGCCGTCGATGACATGCAAAACCGGCCCCGGCGGCGCGATGGGGGCGCACCCGCCGTCACAGCCGCAGTCGTCACCGCCGCACCCGCAGGCACAGGCCCGGTGCGCCGCCGCCAGCGCCAGCGGCTGGCGCGGCGCGACGCGGGGGAAGGCCGGATCGGGCCGCCCCAAGGCGTCCCACCGCCGGATCGCCCCCGGCCCCGTCAGCGCCACATAAAGCCGCCCGGCCCCGTCGAAGGCCAAGGCCTCGGGCGTGCCATCCTCCAGCCGGATCAGCCGCCGGAGCCGCGCATGGGGCCATGCCAGCACCAGCACCCGCCGCGCCCCGCGATCCAGAATGGCCAGATCGCCCGAGGGCGCGATCGCGACGCCCACCGGCTCGACCAGCGCATAGGGATCCTCCGCCGCACTGGCCCCGGCCAGGTCGCACAGCCCGCCCGGCGTGTCGGGTCCGGGCAGCGGTCGCGCGGGCCAGAGCGGCGCGAAGGGCCACAAGGGGTCTGCCTCCGCAGGCCGATCCGCCGGGATCGCGCCCGCCTGCGCCGTCAGGATCACCCGCCGCAGCGGATCGGCCAGAAACATCCGCCCGTCCGGCGCGATGGCCAGCCCCTTCGGCAGCGTCCGGCCGCCGAAGGTGCCGAAGGGCTCGGCCAGGGGGATCGCGCGCCGCCCCGCGATGCCAAGCGTCAGGGGCCGGTCGATCAGCGGCACGCCCGGTCGGCTCGGGACCGGACCCAGGGGCCAGCCCAACCGGGCCGACAGCCGCAGGAAGGGCGGGCGCGTGTCCTTGACGACGAGGGCGGCGGGCTCACTCATAGGCGGCCACCAGATCCACCCTGTCGCGGGCCAGCGCCAGCAGCGCGCCTTGCGGGATCTCGGCGATGTCCGCCACGGGATCGCCCGCCTGCCCGTCGATCTCGACCGACAGCCCCGAGGCCCGTCGGACCCCCGGCACGGCCAGCATCCGCTCGTAGAGGTCCCCATGATAGATGGCTGCGCCGAAGGGCCAGCCCGTGCCGTCCTCGCCGCCGGTGAGGGGGCTGAGGAAATCCGCCAGCGCTGTCACGACGGCGCCGGCCACCTCGCCCAGATCGCGGTCCCGCGCCACCGTCAGCCGCGCCGTCAGCGCCGTCACCGTGGCGTAATGGGGGCCGATGACATGCAGCTCGGTCGTGATCAGGCGGCGCGGCTCCAGCCAGCGGCAGATCGCGCGCTTCTGCTCTTCGGTGGGCTGAGGCCGGGGCTGGTCGATCCGGGGCAGCACGACCAGCGTCACCGCCCCGTCCCTGTCGACAAAGCCCTCCGGGCCGGGTGCCTTGCGCGCCAGCGCGACCGCCTTGTGCAGCGCCACGCCCGGGGTCCGCAGCGCGAGGTCCGAGAAATCCTCGGCCGTCACGGCACGGTCGCGGCTGCGCAGGTCATGCGGTACGCGCAGCCTGACCGCGTCCAGCGTCTCGGCCTCCGATCCGTCATGGGCGGCCCGCAGGTTCGTGACCCCCTTGACGTGGCGCAGGCCGCCCTTGAGCTTGGACACCAGCCCCGCCGCCACATTTCCCGCCGCCCCGCCCCCGACCCGGTAGCGCGTCGCGGTGACCGTGGCGCCCGCGACGGGAATCCGTCCGCGCCGCCCGTCGCCAAGCCGCAGCTCGCCCGTTTCGGGGGTCAGCATGAAATGCGGGTCCTCGGGGCCGGACAGGTAGAAGTCGTCGACCCGCAGCCAGTCCGGGTCCTGCCCTTCCTCGGCGATCTGCAGCGCAAGGTCGGGCGCGCCCGTCGCGGGGTCGATCAGCACCGGCGCCTTGGGCAGCCGGAAGACCTGCGCAGGCCGCCCGTTCGACCGCCCGAGCCGGTCGTCGAGCCGGGTTGAGGCCTGCGTGGCGGGCACCGTGTTCAGATGGAAGGCGCGGATCGCCGAGGGGGCGGCGGCATCGGCCGGAACCGCTCCGAGCCGGGCGCGCAGCCAGTAGAGCGGCAGATAGCCCTGATCGTTCTGCGGCAATGCCGCCGCATACCCCTCGTTGACCTTGATCCAGTCCTTCAGGGTCAGCGCGCGCGGGTCCAGCTGATAGGGCGGCGGCAGGGCGTCGGCCTCGTCCGGCGGGTCGGGATCGGGGGTCATGATGATGTCGGCCACCGCCACCGGGTCCTCGCCGCAGGCCGCGATCTCGTCCGCCTCGGCCTCGGTCGCCCCCATCTCGACCCAGAAACCGGCCAGGCCGTCCAGGATGTCCAGCGGCCCCTCGCGCAGCTGCCGGGCCAGTTCCTCCTTGCTGCGGGGCGGTCGCGTGGCGCCGAAGCTGGCCCAGACCTCCTCGGACAGCTGTGCCGGATCCAGCGCCGCAACCGAGGCCGGCATCTCGAAGACCAGATGCCCCGATCCGGACAGGGCCTGCGTGCCGTCCTCGGTCGGGCGCAGGCGCGTCCAGCCCGCCGTGGCCGCGTCATCCTCGAACAAGGCGGGCTCGTCTCCGGTCCCGGTGAAGACATGCCAGTCCACATGCTCCAACGGCACCCCGGCCATGCCCGGCGGCGGGCACAGAATGGCCACCGGCCCTTCGATCACGGCGGCATCGGGCCCCGGTCCCCGGTCCAATATCCGCACCGCATCGACGTAGAGGTCGAACGGACCGGCGGGAAAGCGATCCTCGGAAAACGTCCCCGCGTCCTTTTCGCGCCCCGGCCGCAGGCGCAGCCCCAGATAGAGCGCCCGCCCCTCGCCCCCCGCGAAGGGGTCGAAGGAATAGGCCCAGCTGGTCTGGCCCTTCTCGAAGCGGGTCACCAGATCGCGCAGCCGGCCCCCTGCGCCGCCCCCGGCCTTCGACACGAGGGCCGCCCCCACGGCGGCGTCCAGCGCCACCAGCGTCCTATCGGTCTCGAACACCAGATCCGAGGGCACCGCCGGATCGTCCACCGCGACCCTGGTCAGGCGGGGCACCGAGACGGTGACGCCCGGCGGATCCTTCAGCGTGAAGGTCAGATCCGTCCGCGCCGGATGCGCCGGTTCGGGCGTGATCCCCAGAAGGTCGATGAAGGCGAGGTAGTTCAGATCAGGGATCCGGTTCAGGTCGTGCAGGATCGTCTCGGTCAGCCAGGCATGCAGCTGGACCAGCGCCATGCCGGGATCGCTGTCGTTGAAATTCGTCCATTCCGGCGTATAGCGCGGCAGCCGGGCGCGGGCCTCGTCCACGAGGTCCTTGAACGTGCGGCTGTCGAGTGCGGGCGGCAAGAGCGGCATGGACGGCTCCTATTCCAGGCCTTCGAGGAGGTAGAACGGATAGACGATGTTCTGCGCCGCGTTGTTGGCGCGGACGCGGTAATCGACGGAGAGCATCAGCGTGTTCGACGTGTCGGGCGGCGAGGCGGCGGTGACCCTGAGGACGTCGATCCGCGGCTCCCACCGGACCAGCGCCTGGCGCACCTCGTCCATGATCGCGGCGCGGGTGCCCGGATTGTTCGGCGCAAAAACATAGTCGTGGATGCCGCAGCCGAAGGTCGGTTGCATGATCCGCGACCGCTTGGGCGTCGCCAGGATCAGCCAGACCGCCTCGCGGATCGAGGCGGCCCCGCTGGACCAGTCCAGCCCGCCGCGGGCATTGACGCGGACCGGAAAGGTCCAGCCCTGTCCCAGGAACGCCTCGCCCATCGGTCAGTCCCCCACCAGCACGGAGGCCAGCCCGACCAGCACGAAGCCCTGGGCATTGCCGTTGTTCTGGCGGGTCTGGTCCAGCTGCCGGACCAGACCCTTGCCGTTCGCCATCACCGTCTGCGAGAACCCGGTGAAGGTGCAGGCCTGGTTGAACGTCCCCGAGGGGACGCCCCCCGCCGTCCCCGCCTCGCCGCCGGTCGAGGTCGGGATTCGGCTCGCTTGCGTGATCACCGGCTTGCCCCCCGCCAGGACATCGGGCGAGGCGTCCTGGGCATCGGCGAGCTGGGCGATGTTGGGATAGGGGATCGGCACCGGCGCCGAGGGCGGGGCCGGGGTCAGAAGGATGTCGGGAAAGGCCATGCAGGTGCCTTCGGTGCGGGCGACGGGTTTGCCCATGTCACATGCCCTCCTCTGCGATCTGGATGCTGCGGTAACGGTCTTCGGGTTCAAGATCGGCGGGCCAGTGGCAGCGCCACAGGATCTCGGCCCGGTTCGTCGCGGGATGGAGGATCAGCGTGTCGGGCCGCATCCGCCCAAGGGCCACCTTGCGCCAGCGGGGCGGCGTGTCGGGACCGTGCCCGCAATAGACCCGCAGCCGCGCCACCCGCCCCAGATCCGGAAGCCGCAGCGCGTAATCGGCGGCGCCCGAGGTGTCGAGGCTGCGAAAGATCTCGACCAGCCCGCCCGAGGGCAGCGCGGTTCCCGTGCCGGCATCGCCGAAGATCCCGCCCCGCCGGTGAAACGCGGCAAAGGCGGCGGGGTCCCCCGCCTGCCCCCGGCGCGGCGGCCCGAGGCGCGGCTGGAACCCGAAGAGGTTGCGCCCGGCATCGGCATCCGGGTCGGCGGGCAGCGCGGGATTGCGCGTCAGCCAGGTCGCGCCCTCGACGCGGACGGTGCCCTCCTGCGCGGCAAAGCCCGTCACCACGATATCGGCCCGGGTCTTGCGCAACGCCGTATCGGCCTCGTAGGTCAGGTCGAAACCCAGATGCCGGTCATTGGCGCCCGTGTCATCGGCGGCGATGCCGGCCAGCGTGAATGCCTGCCCGTCGACCGTCAGGATCTGCTCCTCGGGGGGGCCGGGACGGACCGAGAAATCCGCCGGCCCGACGATGCGACCGATGATCGGCGGCACGACATCCCGGGCGGTGAACCGGGTGACCCCCAGATCCGCCATCACCACCGCCGACCTTGCCGGGTCCGCCACCGGCTGCATCCGCCGCGGGCCGGCCCCGTCCGCGACCAGATCATACGCGGCTTTCAGGACCACGGCCATCTGCGGATCGCCGGCGGCCCCGCCGGCGCGCCCCATCAGAAGGGCGGCAGCATCGCGGGCGGGATCGGGGGTCCGGATCTGCATCAGTTCAGCTCCACCGTGACGCCCTTGATCGAGGTCTTTCCGCTGGCCTCGATCCGGATCTCGCCGTTCGATTTGAGGGTGATGCCGTCGCGATCCATGACGATCTGGTTGTCGTGGGAATCCCGGATCGTGATCCCGCTCTGATCGCCGTCGATCAGCACGACCATGTTCTTGTCGCGCGACACGATGCTGCGCTCGGTCATCTCCTGCGTCGCGGGCCCCGCCTCGCCGGCGGTGATGAACCCCAGGATGACCGGGCGATTTGCGGCAAAGGCCAGGACGGCCAGATCGTCGATCTCGGGGGCGAAAAGCAGGCCGACCTCGGGCCCGGCCATCGGGCTGGCCACCGCGATCCAGTCGCTGACGATGCCCTCGGGCCGGTCCAGCCGTTGCAGCTTGGCGCGCAATCCGCGATCCGAGATCTCCACCTCGACCACGCGCCCCAGGGCCAGAGAGGTCGGCAGGTCAGCCATCGAGCACCTCCTTGCGGCACTGGAAGGTGGTGGTATAGCCCGCCCCGCCGATCGCATGGGTGGTCTGGGTCAGGCGATAGACCCCGTCGAAGCGCGCCCCCATCCCCGACATGCGGACCGTCTTGCCCGCGCGCAGGGTCGGCAGGCCGATCGCGCTGCCCGATCCGGTGATCATGTCGGCGGCCAGCTTCTGCAGCCGGGCCAGGGCGGCGCGTTCGGCATCGGCGACCGTCTGGACGCCGTTGGGCTTGATGACCTCGCGCATTCCGCCCACCGCGGTTCCCAGGTCCGCAACCCCCGCCGGACCCAGGGCCGAGGGCAACAGCTTGATATCGGCCCAGGTCTTGACCACCTCGATGTTCTGCGCGCCGCCCCGGACATTCGGATCGCCGCCCCGGCAGACCACCTCGCTGACCTGCTGCGCGGCGGACAGCGCGGGCGTGAACGAGATCAGCGTCCGGCCCCAGACGAAATCCGCCACGGGACCGTCATTCGACTTGCTGGGCCGGGCCAGATACAGCACCGGATCGCCGCCCGGCACGGCGGGCGGCTCGACCGCCAAAGACAGACCATAGTCTGCGGCGCGGGTCGCGATCTCGTCGTAGAGCACCCCCTCGACCTCGACATTCTCCTCGGCCTCGCCCTCGGCATCAAGGCTTGCCCATCGCAGCGACACGTCGTTCTGGGCGCAGATCTTCGAAACGACGCCCTTGGGGGTGCCGTCGTAATTCCCCTCGACTCGGATCTTCTGAAGACCCCGAAGGAAGGCGTTCAGCGCCCGCACCCGGCAGCTGGGCGTGCCCGAGGCCGGGAAGGACGGCGCCAGCGACACGACCTCGCCCTCCATGATCAAAGGCAGATCGCCATCCTCCAGATAGCCGAGGAACAGGGTCACCTTCGCCCCCGGCTCGAAATTCGGCACGGTCGGGCCGCCCGCGTACAGCGTAAGGGGCTTGCCGTCCGCATCCCAGGGGCTGGAATAGCGCGGGCGCAGCGCCACGGGGTCCCAATCGTGCAGCACGAACTCGAAGCTGTCGATATTGCTCAAATCGTCGGTGAAGGACACCTCCAGCACGTCCGAGATCACCTCGCGCCCCGCATCCCGCCCGTCGATCTCGATCCGGAAGGCGGGCGTCAGGAAGGCGCGGCCCGAGATGAAGGTCTCGGCGGTCATGACGTCACCAGGGGCGGCAGTTCCAGCCGGTCGCCCGGCGTCAGGTCGCGCACGTCGCGCAAGCCGTTATGCAGGGCGATCAGGCGCCACTTGGCGGCATCGGCATAGGCGTCGAAGGCGATCAGCGGCAGCGTCTCGCCCTCGGAGACGACATGGATGCGGGTATGGTCGGCGGACTGGTAGTTGATCGCCGCCACCTGCTCGGCCACCGTCGCATAATGCTTGAGCGCAAGGGTCACGGTGGCGCGAAGCGGCTTGCCATCGGGCGAGAACAGCGAGAAGCGGCGCGCGACCGAAAGCACCACGGCGGTGAAGGTCTCGCCGGCGGTCTCGGTCGCGCCCATCGCCGTGCCGGGAAAATCGTCACCCCAGGACACCTTGACCAGCGGCGGCGCGTGCAGGTCGCCCTGGATCTGCACCAGCTTGTGGAAGGCCTCGACCTTCTGGGTCACCGCAACCGCCGCCGGCCCGGTCCCGTCCTGCGTGGAATCGAAGAACAGCTCGAGGTTCAGCGTCTCGGCATCGCCGCGCACGAATTGCAGCAGGGGCTGCTCCAGCCCCGGGATCGCCACCTCGGCGAATTGCGCGGATTTGGAAAAGGCCAGCTCCGAGGGGGCGTAGTCCAGCATCATCGGCGGGCCGATGGTTTTTCCCTGCAGACCGACCTTCTGGAACATCAGCTGGCGCATCGGCACGCCTCCTGCCCGGCCCGCGGGCCCGGGATGGCGCCGCCCCGTGTCCGGCGTGAAAGGTCAGTCCCGCGCGGTATGCCCATCCTATCGCCCCTTCCCGGTCCGGCCAGTGCTGCGGTCGCGTTCGCGCCGGCCCGCCTCCAATTGCTCGCGCGCCAGCTCCTCCTTCACCATCTGCACGATCCGCGCGATCAGCTTGGGGTCCTGCAGAAGCTTGGGATCGGTCGCCGTCACCTGCGTCTCGACCGTGCCGATATGGACGTCCATGCCCCTGCCTCCTCAGATGCCGATCGCGCCGGACAGGGCGTCCAGCCCCTTGCCGGGGCTCAACGTCAGTTCCAGCTTCTCATGCGCGATCTCCAGCTTTTCGACCGCCGTGGCCGAGGAGGACGCATTCAGCGCCGGCCCCGACCACTTGACCGGGATGCCGTTCTCGAAGGTCCAGGCCTTGATCGGGACGCGCAGCTCGTTGGCCAGAAAGATCAGCCCGTTGCGCCGCTTGCCCTCGCCCTTCAGAAAGCCCTCGTGCCAGAGATAGAGATCCTCCGAGAACCCCACCCCCCGCGACAGGGTGATGTTGGGATAGGCCGCGCGGCTTGGAAAGCGGAACACACGGTCGTTCACGCCCCCGGCCGCATATTCCTGGATCTGGATCTCGCTCTCGAGGCCGGTCGCCTCGGAAAACCCGCCCAGCACGAAGGCCCCTGCCATGGCCGCCGCAGATTTCAGAGGATTGTCCGGATCCTCGATCAGGGCGATGTAGAAGTTGAATCCGGGAAGCGGGTCGAGGCGGATCACGGCGCGTCCTCCGTCACCTTCAGCGCATCGAAGGCATTGCCCAAGCGGAACAGCACGAATTCGAACGGCGTCGTCGGCGCGACCCCGATGTCGATCACCAGTTGCCCCGCATCGCGGCCCTCGACGGGATTGTTCTCGAGGTCGCACTTGACCGAGAAGGCCTCGTCCGGCGCCGAGCCCGCCAGCACCCCCTCGCGCCAGAGGCGGTTCAGAAGCACCCGCGCCGACTGTGCCACGGCATGACGGGTCATCAGGTTGTTGGGCTCGAACACCATCCAGTGCAGCCCGCGTTCCAGCGTCTTCTCGATCGCGTCGACCACGCGGCGGGCGGTCAGATAGCGCCAGTCCGGATCGGGGGACAGCGTCCGCGTGCCATAGATCCGGATGCCGCGACCCGGAAAGCTGCGGATGGCGTTGATCCCGGCGGGGTTCAGCAGCCCCGCCGCCGCCTCGTCGATGTCCAGCATGACGCCTTCCGCGAAGCGCAGGGGCAGATTGGCGCCGGTGCGGTGGATGCCCACCGTCAGCTCGGCCTGCGCGAAGGCGCCGCAGACATAGCCCGACGGGGGACAGGGCCGCACCCCGCCGCGCCCCGCCTCGTCGGTCGAGGGCAGCCGCAGCCAAGGCGCGAAAAACGCCATGCGGTTCGACCCTGCCAGCCGCGACCGCCAGCCCCGGATCTGATCCAGCGTCGCCTGCGGGCTTGGCGGATCGATGATGGCGACCTTGTAGGGCCCCACGATCCCCGGATCGACCATGGCGGCCACGACCTCCAGGATCTCGTCCTCGGCCAGCGCGCGCGGCAGGTTGAGGCGGGCCATCGTCAGGATCACCGGCTGCGAGGGCAGAAACGGCTCGGCCTGCGCGACCGCCTCGAGCGGCTCGAAGCCGTCCTTGGACAGGCGCACCGTCACCAGACCCACGGGCACGCCCGTCGCCCGGAAGATCCCGGCAAGGTCGGTCCGCACCCGCCCGCCCGGCCCCAGCACATCGACCTCGACCCCGACAACCGGCTCCTGGGTGCCGTCGGGACGATCCTCCCTCACCTGCACGACCAGCTTGCCAAGGGGTCGCGGGCTGAGGTCGCAGCAATCGACCCGGTCCGGGGGCAGCAGCTCGGCCGGCTCGGGCGACAGGGGCTGCAGCACCAGGTCCGGTGCGGCGATCAGGGCCACCTCGTCCAGACGCGCCACCTGGCGCAGGCCCCGGATCCAGTCGCCCCTCGTGATCGCCTCGAGCCCGTCGCGGCCGCCGGTCAAAGGAAAGCGTCCCTCGGGCGGCCAGACCTCGGGGTCGCTCCAGTCGATCCCCCCCGGAGCGCCCTCGCGATGCAGCGACACGGACCGGCTGGCCGTTGCCAGCGTGCCCGCGATCGGGGCCGAATGGCGCGGATCGGGCGACAGCGCGCGGAAGGCCTGTTCCAGCCTGCCCCGGGACCAGATCTCGACATCGAACTCGACCGATGTCACCTGCACCGGCAGGTCCGGCGCCAGATCGAGGAACACGCCATCGCCATCGCGCAACTCGGTCACGCGCAGCGGCAGCAGCACCCGCTGCCGCGCCGCATCGACCCCGGCGGCCGAGACCGTCGCGACGCGCGTCACGCCCTCGCGGGTCTGGGCAAGTTCCAGCACCGAATGGGCCTCGATCCCGGTCATCGACCTCAGCCGCAGCGCGCGCGGATCGTCCAGCGGGCCGATGAGGGATTCGGTCCGCGCCCGCTGCGTGCGGGCGATCCGGACCTCGTAACCGTTGGCCCAGGCCCCGGGCGCGGGGCTGCGCGGGCCGGTGGTGCGAAACACGTCCTCGACCAGCTGCACCCAGGTCGCCTCGTCGGGCCGCGCCTCGCGCTTGCGCTCGCGCGGATCGACAAGGCTCCAGCCGAAGCTGGCCTGCGCCACCCACCCGCCGCCGATCATGACGGAGGCCGGGCGGGCCGCGTCCGGGGCCAGCCGGATGACATAGGCGGTGCGCCCGCCATTCTCGAAGAACCCCTTCAGCCCGGCGTGAAGATACCCGCCCTCCAGCGCCGGACCGAAGATCTCGTCGGCCAGCGTCAGGCTTTCGACACGGACCGGCATGTCGACCGGACCCCGGCGGGCATAGCCCAGAAACACCGCCACGTCGCCGCGGCTGAGCCTCCCCAAGGCGCGGACGGGCGCCACGGGCTGCGGGTAGAGGCCGGGGGCGGTCAGGGCGCACATGGGCCTACTCCGCCATCTCGACCCGTTCGCAGACCAGCTCGACCGTCTCGATCGCCGCCTCGTTGGCCGAGGATTTCATCGCCGGGAACTCCATCTTCTTGACGAAGACCTCGTAGAGGTTCCAGCGCACGGCGGGCTGGCGCGCCTCGTCCAGCAGCGTGATTGAGCAGTTCTTGCGCTCGGTCGTGCCGTCCAGCGTCGTCTTGCGCCAGTTCCACAGGTCGCGGTTGATCGTCTGGCCACGCTTCAGCGTCACGTTGCCGTACTTGACCAGACCGGGCAGCTTGCGCATCGTCGCCAGCTCGTTGCCCTCGCGATATTCGATGATGTCGCTTTCGGTGTTCATGCCGCCGACCTCGGTGAAGCCCGCGGAATCGAGCCCGTCGATCTGCAGGATGAAGTTGAACTGCGACAGGGGGTCGTTGTCTCTCATGGGAAAGCTCCTTCAGCTCACGTCGTGACGGTCCGGCTCAGCCCTCGGCTTCGCGGGTCTTCTGACTGATCTTGACGATGACGAATTCGGCAGGCTTCACCGGCGCGACGCCGATCTCGACGATCATGCGACCGTTGTCGATGTCGTCCTGGGTCATCGTGACATTGTAGCCGATATTGACGAAGAACGCCTCTTCGGCCTTCTGCCCCTCCAGCGCCCCCGACCGCCAGACGGTCGTGAGAAACCCGGTCACCGATTGCTTGACCGTATCCCAAAGCGGCTTGTCGTTCGGCTCGAACACCGCCCATTGCAGCCCGATATCCAGCGATTGCTCGATCATCAGAAGCAGCCTGCGGACGTTGATATACTTGAACTCGGGGTCCGAGGTCGCCACGCGGGCCCCATAGATCCTGAGGCCGCGGTTTTCCGACCGGAAGTCGCGGCAGCAGTTCAGGTTGATGGGGTTCAGGATGTCCTGCGCGCCCTTGTCCAGCTTGGTGTCGAAGGCGAGGACGCCCCGGACGACCTCGTTCGCCGGGGCCTTGTGGACGCCGCGCGCGGTGTCGGTGCGGGCATAGATGCCCAGCACATGCCCCGAGGGCGCGATCACCCGCCGGTCCCCGGGGGCGCCGAAGCTGTCGGCCCGCTCCAGCGAGGGGTAATAGACCGCGCACCGGGTCGAATCGAAGTTCTGCCGATGGGCGCGGGCGGCCTGAAGGTCGGCCCCGATGGGCGTGTCCAGCACCGCGAAGCGATAGCGCATCTGCTCGCAATGCGCGACCAGCGCCTGCTGCACGCTGACCGAGGTCTGCCCCGGCACCGCCACGATCGACACGGCGGATTCGTTCTGCATCGCGAAGATCCCCGTCCGCTGGCCCGGGTCGTCGGACGGGGTGCCCATATAGGTGGCGTCGCTCACCCCGCCCACGTCATCGTCGCCGCCGTCCAGCCGCCGGGCAAGACCGGTGATCAGGGGAAGACGGCGGGCGGCCGCATCGGCCAGATCCCCGAGCCGGATCAGGTTCGAGCCCCCCGAGGCCGAGGGCGTCGCCGAGGCGGCGTCCCAGCTTCCCACCAGCGTCAAGGCATAGCGCGGATGCCCGGGCGCCATTGCCAGCCGCTCGAAGGTCTCGCTTTCCACGGCCTTGCCGTTCTCGATCCGCTCGACCGTCAGCGTGAATTCCTGGCTGACGACGGTCATGCCCGCCACCAGGCCCTCGTCATGGGCGGCGGTGAAGGTCACGTCCCCGGCCACCGCATTGACCACCGCGACCTCGCGGTTGATCCGCCCGTCGATGGTGACGACCGAGCCGGGGAAAAGCCCGAAGGCGCTGCCGACCCGGACCGAGGCCTCACCCGCCCCCGCGGGCCGGGCGATCACGGTCGAGACGAGGTTCGCGGGCCTCAGCGTGACCCGAAGGCTGTCGCCCCAGACCCCGGGATAGCGCGCATGGACCCGCAGCACCGCCCGCGTGGGCACAAGCCGGACACCGGCGGGATGGCTGTTGACCAGAGGCCGGCTCAGCGTCACCGTCTGCGCCAGATCCCGGACGATCGCATATTCCTCGGCGGTGCCGTCCGCGATCAGCACCACGTCGCCGGCATCGATGCCCGTCGTGGTCATCGGCAGAAGCGCCGCCGCCCCCCCGGCCGCGACATCTTCGGTCAGCGCCGACGCCGTCGTGCTGTCGGCCAGCGTGGCCACCGGGTCGCCCACGGCGACGGGATTGCGCAGCGGGCGTGCCAAAGCCAGCGTCAGGCCGTCCGCGTCGACGGTCGCGACCTCGACCAGTTGGGCCAGATCGTCCTCGCCCAGAAGGATCCAGTCCCCGCCCGACAGGCCCGCCGTCGCCGTCAGGGTCAGCTCCTCCGCGCCCGCCGCCGCCTCGGCATTGACCGTTCCGGCAAAGGGCGTGCGGGTCTGCAGCGTCACCGTGGCCGCGGTCGCGAAGGTCCGTCGCAGGCCCTGCGTCAGGCGAAGCTGCGCGACGAAGGCGTCGTCGGTCAGCGTCACGACCTCGCTGGCCTCGCCATCCTCGATCAGCAGCCGCATGTCGTCGGTCAAGCCCGCCGCCGCGCCCAGGACAAGGGTCGTGACATCCCCCCCGCCGGTGACCGCCGCCATCGCCAGCTCCGGTCGGGCCGTCACCTCGCTGTCCAGCGCCTCGAGGTCCAGCACCGATTCGGTCGCGGCCGCGCCCACGATCCGGACGACGAACAGCCGCGAGCCGCCATTCACGAAGAAGCCCTCGGCCGCATAGGGCAAGGCGTCCCGCCCCTCGGTGAAGACCAGGGGATGCAGCAGCCCGCCGAAGGTGCGGGCAAAGCCGCCCTGGCTGGTCACCAGGGTCGGCACGTTCACCGGGCCGCGGGCACACATCCCGATCATGCCCGCCGTCGAGGTTCCGGACGCGACGATGGGCTTGGTGCCGGAGGGGACCTCTTCGACATAGACGCCGGGGGCAAGATATTCAGGCATTTCAAGGCTCCTGTGCTAAGGGCTTGGAATCGAGAACGTGCGGGTCATGGCACCCCCGCCCCAGAGGGGGCGAAGGATGTGATCGGTGATCCGGCCGCCCTCGTCGAAGGACAGCGTGACGGCCTCAGCTACGGGCAAAGCCGGGATGCGGAAGCGTCCCTGCGCGTCGGTCAGCCGGTCGGGCAGGAATGCGATGCGCAGGATGACGCCCGCCGCCGGAGCGGCCTGATCGCTGTCACGCAGGACAAGCCCGTCCAAAAGGACCGGCGTCGGATCGACGCCGACCTCGAAGGAGAAAGGCGCCCCCGCCACGCGCAGCGTCGTCAAGGCCTGCCCGGCGACCGGACGGGGCACCTCGACCACGGCCAGATTGGCGCCCGGCACATCCAGGGTGGCGTCCAGCGGCGGATCGCCGGGACGCGTCAGCGTCAGCGTCAGGCGCACGGGCCCCGCCGCCGACAGATCCGGCATGTCGCGCGACGGGTCCAGATGCAGCGCGAACCAGCCGCCGGGGCGGATCGTCAGGACCGTCGGAAACGTTCCCCGGTTCGTCCCGAAGGTATAGCTCAGCCGCGCGTCGAAGCGGGGAAAGCTCCGTTCGGTCAGACGCTCGAACAGGCGGCCGCGCGCCAGGACCTGACGCTGCCCAAGCCGCCGAGAGGCAAAGGCCAGGGTCATGTCGTCACCGTGCCGACCGCCGTCATCATCTCGTCGACGCGCCGGCGCCGTTCGGGCGGCAGGCCGCTGTCGACCGCGACGACCTCGACCAGCAGGCCGAGCGCGATCCTGTAGGGCGTCGAGAAGGCGTTCCACATCTGTGCCAGCTGCTCGAGGCTCAGAAGGTCTGGCTTGACCCGCATCTCGGGGCTGCCCCCGCCGAAGGCATCGCCGATCGCACGCCCCGACACGGCGTCGAAGCAGGGAAAGTCATGGAAATGCTGCAGGACCCGGCCCAGCAGCAGCTGGTTGATCGACTCGTCCTCGGTGACGGGGGTAAAGAGGTAGCGCAGCTGCAGCGGAAGCGGCGGCTTGCGAAAGCTGTCGGCGCGAAGCCTGTCGGGCAGCGGCAGCTGGTTGCGCCGATGCGGATTGATGTCGACATGGTAGAGATAAAGGCTGCCGACCGTTGCGGCATCCAGATCCTGACCGGGCGAGGCCAGCGTGATCCGGTCCAGCGTCCCCGCCAGGCCAAAATCCGCCTCGGAGGTCGATTCGAGCGCCTCGAAGATCTGGCGCCGCAATTCGACCGAGATATCGCTGAGGATACTGAAACCGGCCACGGGTCAACACCACTGTTCGGATCTTGGTTAATGATACACCCGATCAGGGCCCGCCACCTAATGAATTCACGAAACCGAGAGGAGCAGTTTCCGGACATCCCCCAAGGGCCGTCCGGCAGGGCGGTGTGGCGGGCGGTTGCGGCATCGGGAGCGCAGCAGAGCTTCATCATGGGCCCTGCGCCTCATCGCAGGGCCAAGGCCGCCGCAGCCATCCACGACACCACATGCCAGCCCCTGTCGCGGCAGCCGCCGTCGCCCGACCGAAGCCCCGGCAGAATGCCAGATATCATCCACACCCCGCCGCCGAGGCAGCGGGCGGGGAAGGCCGGGATATCCCGGTGCCTGTTCCTGGCTTAGATCCGGCCCTCCTCGACCGCGTGGCAGGCGGCGGCCTGGGCGCCGCGGCGGGTCAGGCCCGGGACCTCGGTCCGGCAGCGGTCATTGGCGAAGGGGCAACGTGGGTGGAAGGGGCAGCCGGGGGGCGGGTCGATCGGCGAGGGGATCTCGCCCTCGACCTGCTTGCGGCGGCGGCCGGTCATCTCGATATCGGGCACGGCGTCCAGCAGCATCCGCGTATAGGGGTGCTGGGGGGTCGCAAACAGCGCCTCGGCCTCGCCCACCTCGGCCAGACGGCCCAGATAGAGGACGCCGATCTCGGTCGCCATGTGCCGCACGACCTGCAGGTTGTGCGAGATGAAGACATAGGTCAGGCCGAACTCGTCCTGCAGGTCCTTCATCAGGTTCAGGATCTGCGCCTGCACCGACACGTCCAGCGCCGAGGTCGGCTCGTCACAGACGATGAACTCGGGATTGGCGGCCAAGGCCCGCGCGATGGCGATGCGCTGGCGCTGCCCGCCCGAGAACTGGTGCGGGAACTTCAGCCCATCCTCGGGCGAGAGGCCGACCAGCGTCAGCAGCTCGCCCACCCGCAGCCGCCGGGCGCGGTCGTTCATGGACCGCTCGAACACGCGCAGAGGCTCGGCGATGATGTCGGTGACGCGCCAGCGCGGGTTCAGGCTGGCCAGCGGGTCCTGAAAGATCATCTGGAACCGGCGGCGCAGACGCCGCGCCTCGGCGCCCTTCAACCCGCGCGCCAGAGAGGTGCCGTCGAAGACGATCTCGCCCTCGGTGGGCTCCAAGAGGCCCACGATCAGCCGGGCGATGGTCGATTTGCCCGAGCCGCTTTCGCCGACCAGCGCGAAGGTCTGGCCCTTGGCGACGGTGAAGCTGACATCCTTGACGGCGTTCACATAGGTCTTGTCCAGACCTTCCAGCTTGCGGTTCAGCCAGGGGGCCGAGACGTCGAAGCGCCGCGACAGGTGGCGGACGTCCAAGAGGGTGTCGCTCATGCTTCGGTGACCTCGGGATAGAGCCAGCAGGCCGCGCGCCGTCCGGGCTCGATCTCGGACGCGGCGGGGCGGTGGGTGCGGCATTTCTCAAAGACCTGCGGGCAGCGCGGATTGAAGGCGCAGCCCTGCGGGATCGCGTTCAGGCGCGGCATCGCGCCGGGGATATGCACCAGACGGTCCAGGTTTTCGCCCAGCTTGGGGATCGCCCCCATCAACCCCTGCGAATAGGGGTGGCGGGCATCCTTGATGACGGCGGCGACGGGGCCCAGCTCGGCCAGGCGGCCCGCATACATCACCGCCACGCGGTCGGCGGTTTCCGCGATGACGCCCATGTCGTGGGTCACCAGCATGATCGCCGCGCCGCGCCGCGCACAGATCTCTTTCATCACGTCGATGATCTGGGCCTGAACCGACACGTCCAGCGCAGTCGTCGGCTCGTCGGCGATCACCACCTCGGGGTCCGCGCAAAGCGCCAGCGCGATCACCACCCGCTGACGCATGCCGCCCGAGAACTGGTGTGGATAATCGTCGATCCGCCGCGCCGCATCGGGGATGCCCACATCGTCCAGCAGCTTGATGGCGCGCGTGCGGGCCTCGGACTGCGACAGCGGCAGGTGGGTGCGGATCGTCTCGATCAGCTGGCGCGAGATGCGATAGAGCGGGTTCAGCGAGGTCAGCGGGTCCTGAAAGATCATGCCGATCCGGCGCCCGCGGATCTTGCGCATCTCGGCGGGCGGCAGATTGTCGATGCGCCTGTCGCCCAGCCAGATCTCGCCCTTTGCGATGCGGCCGGGCGGGTCGATCAGGCCGATGATCGCGGCGCCGGTCATGGACTTGCCCGCGCCGCTTTCGCCGACCACGCCCAGCACCTCGCCGGGCATGATGTCGAAGCTGATGTCCTGCACGGCGGTCAGGAGGCCGTGCCGGGTCGGAAACTCGACCGTCAGGTTGCGGACGGAGAGAACGGGTTGTGTCATCATCTCACCGCAGCTTGGGGTTCAGGGCGTCGCGCAGCCAGTCGCCCAGCAGGTTCACGGACAGGGCCAGCAGGATCAGCGTCACCGCCGGGAACAGCAGGATCCACCATTCGCCCGAGAACAGGAACTGCTGCCCGATCCGGATCAGCGTGCCAAGCGAGGGCTGGGTCGGCGGCACGCCCACGCCCAGGAAGGACAGCGTCGCCTCTTCGATGATCGCCAGCGCCAGGCCGATCGTGCCGATCACCAGCACCGGTCCCAGCACGTTCGGCAGGACGTGGCGCAGCAGGATCAGGAAGGGATGCACCCCCATGATCTGCGCCGCCGAGACGTAATCCTTTTGCCGCTCGACCATCGTGGCGCCGCGCACCGTGCGTGCGAACTGCGCCCAGTTCGACAGGCCGATGGCGATGATCAGCACCCAGATCGCCATGCTTTCCTGCTGGTTGGCCGGGATGACGCCGCGCGCGATGCCAAAGATCAAGAGCGCGATCAGGATGCCCGGAAACGACAGCTGGATGTCGGCGATGCGCATGATGACGCCGTCGATCATCCCGCCATTATAGCCCGCAACCAGCCCGAGCGAGACGCCAAGCGTGATCGCGAAGGCCGTGGCCATGGCGCCCACGAACAGCGAGATGCGGCTGCCATACATGATGCTGGACAGCATGTCGCGGCCCTGGTTGTCGGTGCCCAGAAGATAGGTCGAGCCGGTGAACTGGTTCTCGGTCATCGGCGGGGTGAAGCCGTCCATCAGGTTCAGGCTGGACGGGTCGAACGGGTCGTAGGGCGCGATCCAGGGGGCCAGCACCGCCATCAGGATCAGCGCCAGAGCGACCACCGTCGCGATGATCGTGACCGGAGAGCGGCGCCAGGAATAGAAGATGTCGCTGTCCAGCGCGGCCTTGAGCCTGCCTTGGGGCCTGGGCGGCACGATGGGGGCCGCATTGCCTTGGGTGGGGTTTTTCATGGGTTACTTTCCGCCTCCGCCGCCATCGACGCGCAGGCGCGGGTCCACGACGTAGTAAAGAATGTCGACGATCAGGTTGATCAGCACGAAGACCAGCGCGATGAACATCAGATACGCGGCCATCACCGGCACATCGACCACCTGCACCGAGACGATGAACAGCGATCCGACGCCCGGCCATTGAAAGACCGTCTCGGTCACGATGGCAAAGGCGATGACCGAACCCAGCTGAAGCCCGGTGATGGTCAGGACCGGCACCAGCGTGTTCTTCAGCGCATGGCCGAAATGGACCGCCCGCTGCGACAGCCCGCGCGCGCGGGCAAAGCGGATGTATTCGGTGCGCAGGACCTCCAGCATCTCGGCGCGGACCAGACGCATGATCAGCGTCAGCTGGAACAGCGACAGGGTGATCGCCGGCAGGACCAAGGATCGCAGCCCGCTTTCGGTCAGAAGCCCGGTGCGCCAGCCGCCCAGATCGACGGTGTCGCCGCGCCCGAAGGAGGGGAACCAGCCCAGTTCCACCGCGAAGATGTAGATCAGTCCGATCCCGATCAGGAAGGTGGGCAGCGAGACGCCGATCAGCGAAATGGCCATGATGAGGCCCGTGGCGAAGCCGCGCGGCTTCAGGGCGGTGAAGACGCCCAGCATCAGCCCGAAGACCAGCGCGATGGTGGCCGAGGCGAAGGCCAGTTCCAGGGTCGCGGGCAGGCGGGACAGGATCAGCTCGGTCACCGGCTGCTGGAGGCGGTACGAGATGCCGAACTCGCCCTGCAGCGCATTGCCGATGAAGCGCAGGAATTGCAGGACGACCGGGTCGTTCAGCCCCAGCCTGTCGCGCATGATCTCCTGATCGGCCAGCCGGGTCTCGACGCCGACCATGCTGGCGATGGGATCGCCGACATAGCGGAAGACGACGAACGCGATCAGCGCGACGAACAGCATGACCAGCACCGATTGGGCCAGCCTGCGGATGATGAAGGCCAGCATGGGGCGCTTCTTCCTTTCGAATGGGAAACCGCCGCGCCGGGGCGACCCCGGACGCGGCGGCCTGTCACGGTGTCACGTCACTCGGCGAAGGTCAGCCCGGTCAGCAGCGGCTGGTTTTCGGGATGAACCGGCAGGGTGATGTCGTCGCGCATCGCATAGGCCAGCACCTGATTGTGGATCGGCAGCAGCACGCGTTCGGATTTCACCGTCTCCCAGATCTCGGCCACGGTGGCATCGCGCGCCTCCATGTCGATCTCGGTGCCAAGCGACTGGATCTTGGCGTCCAGCTCGGGGTCCGAGAAGAGGCCGCCGTTATAGGCGCCGTAGCTGCCTTCCTTGGTGTGGACCAGATCGTTGAACACATAGGCCGAATCAAAGGTCGGCACGCCCCAGCCCAGCAGGTAGAAATCCGTCTGGTTGTTGGTGACCAGCGGCGAATGCTGGGCCACCGGACGCGAGGCCAGCGTCACGTTGATGCCGATGCGGCCCAGCATGGCGACGACCGCCTGGCTGATCGCCTCGTCATTGACATACCGGTTGTTGGGCGTGTCCAGCGTCACCGTGAAGCCGTCCTCGTATCCGGCCTCGGCCATCAATTTCTGCGCGCGGTCCAGATCGACCGCCGGATAGGCGTCCAGCTCCTCGGTCCAGCCGGCGACGAAGGGCGGGTTCGCGACACCCGTGGGGATCGCCTGACCGCGCATCACGACCTGCGCGATGGCATCGCGGTCAACGGCCAGCTCCATCGCCTCGCGCACGCGGGGATCGTTGAACGGGTTCGCATCGGTGACATTGGACGAGGCCAGCGGCTCCTCGCCGAAGCGATAGCCGAAATAGATGACGCGGTTTTCCGGTCCGGTCTCGATCTTGACCCCACCGGTGCCCTGCAGCCGGTCGATGTCCTGCACGGGCACGTCCTGCACCAGATCGACCTCGCCCGACAGAAGCGCGGCGATCCGCGTCGCGTTGTCGGCGATGGGCAGATAGATGATCTCGGTCACGGCCGGCGTGTCCTCGGCCCAGTGGTTCTCGTTCAGCGTCATGACCGAGCGGACATCGACCTCGCGCGATTGCAGGATATAGGGGCCGGTGCCGTTGGTGTTGCGGACGGCATAGTTGTCGGCGCCTGCGGCGTAATCCTGCACCTCGACCACGTCATTGGCCTCGGACCAGTCCTTGTCCATGATGAAGGTGTTCGTGAGGTTGTCGGGATAGAGCGGCGAGGGGCCGGTCGTCTGGACCTCGACGGTATAGTCGTCGACGGCGCGGACCTCGGTCACCTCGACATGCAGCTGACGCATGTTCGAGGCCTCGGACCGGGCGCGGTCCAGCGAGAAGACGACATCCTCGGCGGTGAATTCGGCGCCATCGTGGAAGGTCACGCCCTCGCGCAGCTTGAAGACCCAAACCGTCGGATCGTCCTCCTTCAGCGACCATTCGGTCGCCAGCCGCGGCTGCAGCGTCCCCTCGACATCGCGGTCGACCAGCGTCTCGTAGATGTGGTGCGCGAAATTGTGGGTCACGCCCTGGTTCTGCGAATGCGGGTCCAGCGTCAGCGCATCCGAGCCGCGCGCCCAACGGATCGTCTCGGCCGAGGTCGCCCCGGCGATCATCGTCGTCGACAGCAGCGCAAGCCCGAGGTGTGTCATCACCTTCTTCATGGTTCTCTCCCTGGTTCTTGGATCTGGTCCCCCTGGGGCGACCGCTTGCACGAGAGAACCTGTTTAGACGGCTCGGTTCAATTGGAAATTTGGCCAGTTGGACAAATTTGCCGCGTTCTTCCCTGCTTCGGCCTGGGTGCAGCGATCCCGAGAGGCCCACAGATTTGTCCTTGCGCATGTAAAACGAACGCTTTACATAACCTGCATGGACAAACGAAACGAGATCATCACCGGGGCGATGCGGACGTTCGAGGCGCAGGGGTTCCGCGGCATCGGCGTCGATGCCGTGCTGGCGCCGTCGGGCGCCTCGACCCGCACGCTCTACAAGCATTTCGGGTCCCGCGACGGACTGGTTCTGGCCGTCATCGAAGAGCGCCACCGCGCCTTCATGGACCGGCTGGCAGCCGCGCCGGATGGCGGAATCGCGGGGCTGTTCGACGAGCTGTCGGGCTGGCTGGACGAGTTCGGGGCAAGCGGCTGCATGTTGCTGCGCGCCCATGGCGAATATGCGGGCAGCAATGCCGAGATCGCGGCCTGCGTGCGTCGGCAGAAGACCGAGTTTCTCGCCGAGTTCGGTCGACGGATCGAGCAGGCGCTCGGCCGCCAGGACGAGGCGCTGGCCATCCAGATCTGGCTGCTGTTCGAGGGGGCCACCGCCGCGGCAGGCGTCATGGGCGCGCAGGTCGTCGGCCCTGCGAAAGAGGCCGCGGAAACCCTTCTGGCACCGGCCCGGTCCGAATGACGCGGCCGGGGGTCGGTTCGGCCAATCTGGTTGCGGTCAGCTTTGCCTTGACCGCGCTGGCCTATGGGCTGGCGCGGTTCGCCTATGGCCTGCTCTTGCCGCAGATCAGGGCCGAGCTGGAGTTGGGCACGGTGGCGGCCGGCTGGATCGGCAGCGCGGCGTTCGCCGCCTATTGTGGGGGCGTCGTGGTCGCCTTCATGACGGTGCCGAAATCGGGCGTGCGCGCGGTGGCGGTGGCGGCGGGGCTGTGCGCGACCGCCGGGCTTGGCCTCGTGGCCGTCGCAGGATCGGCGACCACCCTTGGCCTGGCCATCGCCCTGGCGGGGATCAGCACCGGCCTTGCCTCACCGCCCCTGGCGGCGGCGGTGGGGCAATTCATCCCGGAGGCCGGCCGGCCCCGGGCAAATGGCGCGATCAACGCCGGCACGGCCGCCGGCATCGTGCTGTCGGGCCTTGCCGCGCTGGCCTTTGCGGCCGCTTGGCGCGAGCTGTATCTGGGCTTTGCGGTGATCGGGGCGGCAGTGACCCTCTGGCTCTGGCGCGCGATCCCAAGCGGGAAAGCGGCAGACGCCGCGCCGGCATCCCCCGGCCTCCGGCGGTCCGGGCTTGTGCCGCTCTTTGGTGCGGCAGTCCTGATGGGCGCGGCCAGCACCGCGATCTGGACCTTCGGAGCCGACATCCTGCGCGAGGAGCTGCAATTTTCCGATCAGCGGATCGCGTTGGCCTGGCTGGTGCTGGGCGCGACAGGGCTTGTCGGCGTGGCCACAGGCACCGGGACGGACCGGTTCGGGATTGCGGCGATCCATCGCCTGTCTCTGGTCCTGATGGGCCTCGGGCTTGTCGGCCTTGCCGCCGGATCATGGGCGCCGGTCCTGCCCTTCGTCGCGATGGGGGTGTTCGGGGCCGGCTACATCATCTCGTGCGGGGCGCTGCTGCTTTGGGGCATCACGCTGTTCCCCGAGCGTTCGGACCTTGGGCTGGGCCTGCCCTTCCTGATGATCGCGGTCGGCCAGACGATCGGCGCGCCGCTTTTCGCCGTGCTGCTGCAGGCTGCGGGCACGACGGCGGCCCTCACCTGCGCGGCCGTCGTGATGACCTGCGCCGCGATCCCGGTGCCACGGGCAAGTCGATTGCCGTGCAGCACCTCGCTTTCGCCAGAGACCATTGCAGGTCGGTGACGTTCAGCATGGCTGCCGCCTCGATGGCCCGGATCGACGTCGATGACGTTCGGATTGGCCTGGAGATGGGCCATCGAGCCCTCGGCCAGCAGCTTTTGCTTCCAGAGATTGTCGAAGGCCTTCCGCCCCGTATTCTCTCGGTCAATCGCACCACCGCAAGCGATCGCGATTGATGAAGATGATCCCGGTCAGGACATGAAGATCATCAACCCGCAGACGACCCTGGCTCTAAAGAAAGAAAAAGCGAAGGCGCGCCATCAAGGGCTTTGAGCCGGACAAGGGTCCGTCGTCAAAAGAGGCCTTCAACCTCCGGAGCTGCGACAAACCGCCAGTTGCGGCGCGGGCCCGCCATGACGTTGAGGTAATACAGCTCGAACCCGGGGGGGGCGCCGCAGGGGTGGTGGCCGCGGGGCACCAGCACCACGTCGTGATCGCGCACGGCCATGACTTCGTCCAGGTTGCCATCATCCGTATAGACGCGCTGGACCGCCCAGCCATCGGCAGGGCGCAGGCGGTGGTAATAGGTTTCCTCCAGATAGGTGATGCGGGGGAAGTCGTCCTCGTCGTGGCGGTGGCTGGGATAGGAGGACCAGTGCCCCGCGGGGGTGAAGACCTCGGTCACCAGCAGGCTGTCGCAGACATCCTCGGCCTCCATCGCGATATTGTTGATCCAGCGGGTGTTGGTGCCCTCGCCCCGCTGCGTCAGGGTGATGCCGTCCGGTCCGATGCGGCGGGCGGCATGGCCGCCTTTCCCGGGCGCCGAGCAGACGGCGAGAGTGCAATCGGTGACGGCCTCGGCCGCCCAGTCCTGACCGGGGGGCACATAGAGGCAATGCGGCGGGGTCTTCTCGAACAGGTCCATGCGATCGCCCAGCACGCCCCAGTCCTGGCCGGCGGCCTGCATCGCGGCCTTGCCCTCGACCATGACCAGCATCACCTCGCGGTCGCTTGTGGCCTCCGCCAGCCGGTCTCCGGCCCGCAGGCGGTGCAGCGCGAAGCCGACATAGCGCCAGCCGGCATCCTGGGGCGTGATCCGGTGCACCTCTCCATGGGTGCCGAAGGGCTTTCGCAGCAGTCGGGGCATGAGTGTGGTCCTTCCTTGACGGTCGCCACCGGGGCGCGACGTGATCAGGGCAGGGGCGATGCGCCCTCCTGCCCGGGTTTCAGGCGGCGGATCGTCGATCCAGCCCCGCCGCGCGGGCGGCCTGACGCAGGGCGGCCAGACCCATCGACTGGTAGTGCAGCGGATCGCGGACCGCCGGGTCCTGCTCGGCCTCGATCACCAGCCAGCCCTCATAGTCGACATCCGCCAGGATGCGCAGCAGAGGCTCGAACTCGATCGCCCCTTCCGGATCGCCCGGCACGGTGAAGGCCCCGGCCATGACGCCCTGCAGAAAGGACAGCCCCTCGGCCCGGACCCGGTCCGTCACGGGACGGCGGATGTTCTTGGCGTGAAAATGCGCGACGCGGGCCGCATGGCGGCGCAGCACCGCCTGCGGATCGCCGCCGCCGAAGGTGCAATGGCCCGCATCGAACAGCAGATGCGTCGCGGGGCCGGTGGCCGCCATGAAGGCGTCGATGTCGTCCGGGCTTTCGACCACCGTGCCCATGTGATGATGATAGGCCAGCGTGACGCCCTGCCCCGCCATCCAGGCCGCGAAGGCCTCGATCTTCGCGCCGAAGGCCGTCATCTGCTGGGTCGTCAGCCGCGGGCGGTCGTTGACGGCGACATCCGGGCTGCCATGCACGCTGTTCGAGCATTCGCAGACGATGCAGACCTTGCAGTCATTGGCCTTCAGCCGGGCCAGATGCGGGCCGACGGCGGCGATCTCGTCCTCGACCGAGCGCACCAGCAAATGCGTGGAATACCAGCCCGAGATGAAGCGCAGCCCGTAGCTGCCCAGAAGCGCCTTGAGCGCCTGCGGGTCCTCGGGCCAGCGATGGCCGTTCTCGATGCCGTCGAAGCCGATCTCGCGGCCCGCCTCGCGCAGGATCTGTTCGGTCGGGATATGCGCGCCGATCGAGGTGTCGTCGTCATTGGCCCAGGCAATGGGATTGGTGCCGTAGAGGATCATGGGGGTCGCCTTCAATTGATCAGGGTCTGGCGCGTGATGTCCGCAAGATAGCGCGCATAGGCCTGTTGCAGGATGTCGGTCGCGCCGACCTGAGGCACCGCCACGTCCCAGAAGTGACCCGCGCCCTCCAGCCCGTCGCCGGGGCCGGGGCGGGCCGTGGTCTCGATGACGATGACGGTGGGCATGGCGCGGTCGCGGGCGGCGGCGACCTCGGCCTCCAGCGCGGGGATGTCGGCGGCCTTCACCGCATGCGCCCCCATGCTGGCGGCATGGGCCACGAAATCGATCCGCGGCTGTGCCTCGACACGGCAATCAACATACATGTTGTTGAAGGGGGCGCCGCCGGTCTGCGCCTGCAGCCGGTTGATGCAGCCGTAGCCGCGATTGTCGGTCAGGATCACCGTGAAGGGGATGCGCCGCATGACCGCCGTGGCCAACTCGCTGTTGGCCATCATGTAGCTGCCGTCGCCCACAAAGCACAGCACCTGCCGGTCGGGCAGGGCCAGCGCCAGCCCCATCGCGCCCGCGATCTCGTAGCCCATGCAGGAATAGCCGTATTCCATGTGATAGCCGCCCTGGCTGGCCTGCCACAGCAGCTTCAGCGCGCCGGGCATGGTCCCGGCGGCGCACAGGGCGATGCCCTCGGGGGCGGCGCGCTGGACCGCGCCGATCACCTGCGCATCGGTGGGCAGGCCTTGGCCCCCGGGCGCCGCGCAATGCGCGTCCACCGCCGTCAGCCAGGCGGCGCGCGCCTGCGCATCGGGGCTGAAGCGCAGATCCCCCAGGGCGCCGGTCAGCGCCTCCAGCGCCACGCGGGCATCGGCCACCAGCGACACCGCGCCATGCTTGGCCGCGTCATAGGGCTGGACGTTGATCGCCAGAACGGTGGCCTCGAACAGCGTCCGCGACCCGGTGGTGAAATCCTGCAGCCGGGTGCCGACCGCGATCACCAGATCCGCCGCCCGCGCCGCAGCATTCGCCGCCGCCGAGCCATCCACCCCCGCCGCGCCGAAGTTCATCGGATGGGCCTGCGCCAGGGCCGACTTGCCGGCCTGCGTCTCGATCACCGGGATGGCGTGGCGCGTCGCGACATCCGCCAGCGCGGCCTCGGCGCCGGAATGGATCACCCCCCCGCCGCAGACGATCACCGGCGCCTTGGCCGCGCGGATCAGGTCGACCGCGCGCGCCAGTTCCGCCGCATCGGGGGCGGGGCGGCGGATGTGCCAGATGCGGGGCGCGAAGAACGCCTGCGGCCAGTCATGGGCCTCGGCCTGCACGTCCTGGCAGAAGGACAGGCAGACCGGGCCGCAGTCGGCCGGATCGGTCATCACCCGCAGCGCCCGGGGCAGCGCGGTCAGCAGATGTTCGGGCCGGGTGATGCGGTCGAAATAGCGCACCACCGGGCGGAAGCAGTCGTTCGCGCTGATGGTGCCGTCGCCAAAGCTTTCGACCTGCTGCAGCACCGGGTCGGGCCTGCGGCTGGCGAAGACGTCGCCGGCGAGAAACAACACCGGCAGGCGGTTCACATGCGCCAGCGCGGCGGCCGTCACCATGTTGGTCGATCCCGGCCCGATCGAGGCCGTGACCGCCTGCGCCCGCCTGCGCCCATGACCCTTGGCGAAGGCGATGGCGGCATGGGCCATGGTCTGCTCGTTCTGTCCCCGCCAGGTCGGCAGCGCGTCGCCGATGCCGTGCAACGCCTCGCCCAGGCCCGCCACATTGCCGTGACCGAAGATCGCCCAGACCCCGTCGATGACGCGGTCCCCATCCTCGGTCATCTGCATGGACAGCCAGCGCACCATCGCCTGTGCCGCCGTCAACCGGATCGTGTCGCTCATGTCCCGCCCCTTCTTCTTTGTCCAAATACCCGTCTGACCGCCCGTCACGCTGCAGCCCGCGCCCGGTCCCAGATCGCGCACAGCCGTGCATAGCGTCCGGCCATTGCCGCAACCGCCGCCGCGTCGTCCATCCCACCTGCGAACCAGTCCCGCGCCACCTCGGCAAAGATGGTCCGCCCGACCGCGAAGCCGCGCACCAGCGGGAAGGACGCCGCGACCGCGAAGCTGGCAGCCAGATCGGCCTCGGGCGCGTCCAGGCCCAGCACGACGATGCCGCGGGTGTGGCGGTCGTTCTCCTCGATGGCGGCGATGGCCTTCGTCCAGGCGGTGCGGCTGGTCAGCGGTTCCAGCTTCCACCAGTCGGGGAAGATTCCTGCCGCATAGAACTGCGCGATCAGCGTCGCGGTGGTGTCGTCATCCACCGGCCCGACCTTGGAGGGGATGATCTCCAGCAGGAATTCCAGCCCGTTGCGGCGAGCGGCGGTGAACAGGCGCAAGACCGTCGTCTCCTGCTCGGCGCGCAGGGCGGGATCGTCGTCGGGGTGGCAGAAGCACAGGACCTTCACGACATTCTCGCGCGCCCATTCGGACAGTCCGCCGCAATCGGCGCCCAGCTCCGGCTCCAGCGTCAGGGGGCGCGATCCGGGCCATTCGGCGGGCCGCCCGATCCAGAGGCCGGTGCCCGAGGCCGCATGCAGCGCCGCCCGCCCGATGCGGTTGTCGCACAGGATGCCATAGCCCGCCTGCCCGTCCTGCACTTGCAGCGCGGCCTCCAGGCACAGGCGCTTGAAGGCCGCGCCCTTGGCGGGGGTATAACCCTCCAGCGCCTCCAGCTGCATCCGGTGATCGAAGGCGAAGACCCGCATCGTGGACCAGTCCCCGCCCATCCGGCCCTGCCGGTTGGTGGCCCAATGCAGCTGCTCCAGCGCCGCATCGTTGCGCAGATCGGGCTGCACCACGCCCCGATCCAAAAAGAAGCTCAGCTCCTCGAGCGAGGGATAGGCCGGCGTGCAGCCGTGGCGGCTGACCGCGAAGGCCCCGCAGGCATTGGCGTATTCCAGAGCGCGGGGCCAGCCGGCGTCGTCCAGCCAGCCCTTGAGCAGGCCCGAGAAGAACCCGTCGCCCGCGCCCAGCACGTTGAAGACCTCGATGGGAAAGCCCGGCCCCTGCTGGCCGCTGTCCCATCCGTCGATCGCGCCCGTGAAGGCCACCGCCCCCGCCGCACCGCGCTTGCAGACCAGAACGGCGTCGGACACCGCCCGCACTGCCCGAAGGGCCGCCAGAGTATCGGTCGTGCCGCCGGCGATGTGGAATTCCTCTTCGGTGCCCACGATCAGGTCGAACAGGTGCAGCGTCTTTTGCAACCTGGCGGTCACGGCGGCGCTTTCCACGAACCGGCTCTCGCCCGCGCCATGCCCCGCCACGCCCCACAGGTTCGGACGATAGTCGATGTCCAGCGCGGTGCGCGCACCCTGCGCCCGCGCCAGCTGCAGCGCCCGCATCACGGCGGCCTCGGTCTGGACGTGGCTCAGATGGGTGCCGGTGGCCAACACGCAGCGCGCCTCGGCGATCAGCCCCTCGTCGATATCGTCCGGCGACAGGGCCATGTCGGCGCAGTTCTCGCGGTAGAAGATCAGCGGGAAGCTGTCCTCGTCGCGGATGCCCAGGATCACCAGCGCGGTCAGTCGCTCGGGATCGGTCGCCACGCCGCGCACGTCCACGCCCTCGCGGACCAGCTGCTCGCGGATGAAGCGCCCCATATGTTCGTCGCCCACCCGCGTGATCACCGCCGAGCGCAGCCCCAACCGCGCCGTCCCGCAGGCGATGTTGGTGGGCGAGCCGCCGATATACTTGGCAAACGATCCCATGTCCTCCAGCCGACCGCCGATCTGCTGGCCGTAGAGATCGACCGAGGATCGGCCGATGGTGATCACGTCAAGGGGTGTCATGCGCCCTCCTGCAGGCTGATGGCGCGACCGTCCGAGGTCGCCATGGCATGGATGATCCGTTCGATCTGCAGCCCTTCGGCAAAGCCGGGCGCACAGGCATCGCTGCCGCCGATCGCGCGGATCAGGTCGCGGCATTCCACGACCTTCTGTTCGTTGAAGCCGAAATTATGGCCCGGCGCGGGGCAGAAGGCCGCAAAGTCGGGCTGGTCGGGCCCAGTCAGGTGGCGGGTGAAGCCCGCCGCGCCCGCACGATGGACCCACAGCTCGTTCATGTGTTCCTGATCGAAGACCAGCGTGCCGTCCGATCCGTGGATCTCCCACTGCAGGCGGCATTTGCGGCCCCGCGCGACGCGCGATGTGGCGAAGGACCCCTGCGCGCCGCTGGCGAAGCGGATCAGGGCCAGGGCGCTGTCCTCGTTCTCGACCGCGCGGGGGCCGTCCGGCGAGGGGCGCGTGGGCACCGCGATCTGGGTCATCGCGGTCAGCCCGGCCACCGGCCCCATCAGCGCGACCATGACCGAGACCAGATGGCAGCCCAGATCGCCCAACGCGCCCAGACCGCCGCCCGCCTGCGTCAGCCGCCAGGACCAGGGCAGCGCCGGGTCGGCCGAGTAATCCTCGTCATAGACGCCGCGAAAGGCCAGCGGGCGGCCGATGGTCCCGTCTGCCATCATGGCACGGGCCGCCTGAAAGGCCGGGCTGCGCAGGTAGTTGTAACCCAGAAGCGTCACCTGGCCGGGATGGGCTGCGGCCAGATCGGCCATGGCCTGCGCGTCCGCCAGCGTCAGCGCCATCGGCTTTTCCAGCCAGACATGCTTGCCCGCGCGCAGCGCTGCCTCGGCCATGGGGCGGTGCAGGCCGTTGGGGGTGGTGATGCTGACCACATCGACCGCCGGATCCGCGACCGCCGCCTGCCAGTCCCTCGTGGCGCGGGCAAAGCCGAACTGATCGGCCATGCCCTGCGCATCGCCCGCATCGGCCAGAACCTCCAGCCGGGGAGGGGAGCCGCCGAAGACGGTGGCGACGTTGCGCCAGGCCATCGCATGGCATTTGCCCATGAAGCCGGTGCCGATCAGGGCCACGCCGAGCGTCATCAGACCGTCCCCCCCAGGCTGCCTTCCAAGGTGGCCAGCTCCTGCCCGCCGGCCATCAGGTCCTGCAGCTCGGCGGCGTCGATCTGGCCGCGCTCGGCGGTGCCAAGCGTCTGGCCCCGGTTCAGCACCGTGAAGCGGTCGCCCACCGCCAGGGCATGGCGCACGTTGTGGCTGATGAACACCACCCCCACGCCCTGATTGCGCACCCGCGCGATCGTCGCCAGCACGTTTGAGGTCTGGCGCACGCCAAGCGCGCTGGTCGGCTCGTCCAGGATCAGCACCTTGGCGCCGAAATGGACGGCCCGCGCGATGGCCACGGTCTGCCGCTCGCCGCCCGACAGGGTGCCCACGGCCTGATCGGGCGCGCGCAGGTTGATGCCCATGGCGCGCATCTTCTCCATGGTGATGCGGTTCGCGGTGTCCAGATCGAACCGCTTGAGGAAGCGGCCCTTCGTCGGCTCGCGGCCCATGAAGAAGTTGCGCGTCACGCTCATCAGCGGGATCATGGCCAGATCCTGGAAGACGGTGGCGATGCCCGCCTCCATCGCGTCGCGGGGGCTGGAGAACTGCATCGGGCGGCCCTCGAAGGTGATCGTGCCCTCGGTCGGCTTGTGGACCCCCGACATGGTCTTGATGAAGGTCGATTTGCCCGCGCCATTGTCGCCCAGAAGGCAGTGACATTCGCCGGGTCGCACGTCGAAGGTGACCCCGTTCAGGGCGATCACATTGCCGAAATGCTTCTTGATACCCTGCATGTGGATGATCGGATCGGACATCAGCGTTCCCCCGTCACGCGCTTGCGGATGGCATTGTTGAAGACCACGGCCAGAAGCAGCATCGCCCCCAGGAAGACCTGGAACCAGTCCTGATCGAAGCCGGTATAGGTCAGGCCGATGGTGACCATGCCGAAGATGATCGCCCCGAAGAATGCCCCGATGGCCGAGCCGTAGCCCCCGGTCAGCAGGCAGCCCCCGATGACGGCGGCGATGATCGCCTCGAACTCCTTCATGAAGCCGCGCCGGGCGTCGGTCGACCCGGTGTCGATCACCGTGATGATGGCGACCAGCGCCGCCGCGCAGGCGGTCAGCATGAACAGCGAGATCTTGACCCGCCGCACCGGCACGCCCGAGTTGCTGGCCGCGTTCCGGTCGCCGCCGGTGGCAAAGATCCAGTTGCCGGCAGGCATGCGCAGCAGCACGAAGGTCGCGGCGGCGGCGATGGCCAGGAACCACAGGATCTCGACCGGGATGCCCGGAACCGAGGGCGCGCCCGAATTCAGCGAGGCGATCCAGCCCTGATCGGCCATCCAGCGGAACAGCGGACCGAAGGCGTCGCCCGAGAAGACCGGCGTCAGCCAGTCGCCGGCCACCGCCTCGCGCACGCCGCGCAGTTGCGTCGATCCGTTGGTGAACAGTTTCAGCCCGACCAGCGAGGCGCCGCGCAGGATGAACAGGAAGGCCAGCGTCACGATGAAGCTGGGCAGGCCGGTGCGCAGCACGATCGCCCCGTTGACCGCGCCGACCACGGCCGCGAAACCCATGGTCAGCGGGATCGCGAAGATCAGCGGCAGGCCCATGTTCACGACCAGCACGCCGAAGATCATGCCGGCGAAGGCCACCATGGACCCGATGGACAGATCGAACTCTCCGCCGATCATCAGCATGGCGGCGGCGATGCCCAGGATGCCAAGCTGTGCGGCGGGGGTCAGGAAGTTCATGATGCCGGCGAAGGTGAACATGGCCGGGCTGGCGGTCACCAGAAAGAAGAGCGTGACCAGAACGACCCCGCCGATGGCGCCCAGTTCGGGGCGCTTCATCAGGCGGGTGGTGAAGGATTGGGTCGTGATCCGCTCGTCCGCGGATGCGGTATCGGCCATGTCGGGGTCCCCCCTTTGCAGTCCGGTGGGGCGGGCGCGCGCGGTCCGCGCCCGCCGGTCAGATCAGCGGATGCCCTGCGCGGACAGCTCGATCACCTGGGCGGCACTGTCCTGGGTGACCAGGTTCGGACCCGAGGGCACGTCTCCGCCCGGCATCAGGCCGTATTCCGCGTGCAGCGCCAGGAAGGCGACCGGCAGATAGCCCTGCAGGTATTGCTGCTGGTCGATGGCGAAGGCCGCCTGCCCGTCCGCGACCGCCTGCAGGAAGCCCGCCGACAGATCGAAGCTGGCGATCAGCACGTCGTCACGGCCAAGCGCCTGCACGGCGGCGACGGAGGGCTCGCCGACCAGACTGGCCCCCAGACCCAGGATGGTGTCCACCTCAGGATCGGAATCCAGCGCGGCACGGACCTTGGACTGCACCTCGGTCGGATCGTTGGCGGTGGGCACGACGCTGACCGGATTGCCGAAGCCCTCGGCGAAGCCGGCGCAGCGCTGGTCCAGGCTGACATTGCCGACCTCCTGGTTGACGCAGATGCCCTTGGTGCCGCCCATCTCGGCCAGCCGCGTGCCCGCGGCCACGCCCGCGTCGTATTCCGACTGGCCCACATGCAGCAACGCGCCCAGTTCGGCCGCGACATCCGAGCCCGAATTCATCGAGATGACCGGAATGCCCGCATCGACCGCCCGCTGGATCGAGGGCCCGAGCGCGTCGGCATCCGGGATCGACACGACCAGCCCGTCGGGCGCCTGGTTGACGGCGGCGTCGATCAGCTGGCCCATGGCGACCATGTCGAACACTTCGGGCGACCGGAAATCGACCGTGGCGCCGGTATGTTCGCCGGCCTTGGCGGCGCCGTTCTTGACGACGGACCAGAACGGATCATTGGCCTGGCCATGCGCGACCACGATGATGTTCTGTGCCATGACGGGCGCGGCAAGCGCCATCAGCGCGGCAGTGGCGGCAGCGGTGGTGAATTTGGTCATGTGTAACCCTCCCAGGTTGTGATCTGCCGACGGCTCCCTCCGTCGACGATGGCCGGCGCGTCTTCGTGCGCGCGGGTTGTCAGTGGCCCAAGGCGCGGATGGCGCGGACGGACCGCGCCAGAATCGCCTCGAGCCGGTCTCGGTAGCCCGGTCCCTTGTCCGTCGAGAACGGATCGGGGCCGGGCGCGGCGGGTTCCAAGATCAGCGGACCCGCATAGCCGATCGCCTGCAACGCGGCGAACTGGGCGGCGAAATCGACATGCCCCTCCCCCACCGCGCCCCGGTTGCTGTCGGCCAGATGATAGAGGCCGATCCGGTCGCCCCCGGCCCGCAATGCGGCGGCGGGATCGGATTCCTCGATGTTCATGTGATAGGCGTCGGGCAGCAGGAACAGGTTCGCGGCCCCCACCCGGTCCAGCAGCGCCAGCCCCTGATCCACGCGGCGGACCTGATGGCTTTCATAGCGGTTCAGGATCTCGAAGCAGATGCGCCGGTCGCCCGCCATGGCGCAGATCCGCGCGACGCTGTCGGCCAGGATCGCATCCTCGTCCCTGTCCGAGACCGGGCGGATGCGCCCGACCAGACCGTGGCAGCCGATGCGCGGGGCATGGCCCAGGGCGTCGGACCAGTCGATCAGCCGGCGGTAATAGTCGAGGCCCGCCTCGCGCACCGCCGCGTCGGGATGGCTGATATCGGCATCCCCCGGCGTGATCGACCAGATGGCCAGCCCCGCATCCGCGAAGACGGCCCCCGCGACGACCGGGTCCAGCGACAGATCGCCGTGGATCTCGACCCCGGCCAACCCGGCGCGTGTAGCGCGTGCGGCAATGGCGGGCAGATCCTCACCGCCGAAGATCCAGGTGCAGCAACCGATCTCGCGCATGACCCTAGCCCAGCATGTCGGGGGTGATCGCCACGCTGGCCCCGCCATGCAGGGACCGGGTCGCGGCCTCGGCGCAGGCCAGGGCCGCCACGCCCTCGCGCAGGGTGACGGGCATCGGCGCCCCGGTGGTCACCGCCGTCAGGAACGCGGCCCATTCGTCCTCATAGGCGCGCATGTAGCGTTCCAGGAAGAAATGCAGCGGCTTGGCACTGACCGCGCCGGCGGTGGTGATCTTCTGCACGGTGTTTTCCAGCACGTTGCTGGCCGACAGCAACCCGCCCGACCCCAGAATCTCGATCCGCTGGTCATAACCGTAGCCGGCGCGGCGCGAGTTCTTGACGACCGCAAGGCGCCCATCGTCCCAGACCATCGTGACGACAGCCGTATCCACGTCGCCCGCGGCCCCGATGGCCGGATCGACCAGCGACGCGCCCTGCGCCGTGATGCGGGCGGGCGGGCCGCCGAACAGCCAGCAGGCCATGTCGAAATCATGGATCATCATGTCCCGGAACAGCCCGCCCGAGCTTGCGATATAGTCCACCGGTGGCGGCGCGGGATCGAAGGAGGTGATCGACAGCAGCTCTCCGGCGCCGATCTGGCCGTCGTCGAACGCTGCCTTGAGCGCCGCGAAATTCGGATCGAACCGGCGGTTGAAGCCGATCATCACCGGGCATCCGGTGGCCTCGGCGGCAGCTAGGGTGGCTAGCGCCCGCTCCAGCGACAGATCCACCGGCTTTTCGCACAGGACCGCCTTGCCGGCGGCGGTGGCGCGGGTGATCAGGTCGGAATGGGTGTCGGTCGAGGTCGCGATCAGCACCGCCTCGATGTCGGTGTCCGCGAGGATGTCCTCGACGCTGCGGGCCTGGGCGCCGATCCGGTCGGCCAGATCGCGGGCCGCCTGCATGTTGACATCGGCCACGGCCACCACGCGGCTGGCTGTGGTGGCGGTCATCGATTTCGCATGAACCAGCCCGATCCGGCCGGCCCCCAACAGGGCAACCTTCAGCATTCCGCATCCCCCCTCGACTCACGTCCGAAGTCTCTCTCCGCAGTCAGGATGCCGCGTCTTGCACGCGCGTGCAACTATAATCTGCACGCGCGTGCAAGACCCTTCCGGCGGCGGGCCCGTCAGGGTACCCTGACGCGATGAACAGTCTGGACGACAATGACGGCAGCGTGACGGCGGATGACGTGGCAGCGGCGGCAGGCGTGTCGCGCTGGACCGTGGCGCGGGCCTTCAAGAAGGATGCCTCGATCTCGCGCAAGAGCCGTGAACGGGTGATCGCCGCCGCCGAGGCGCTTGGCTATGCGCCCGACCTGCTGGCCTCGGGGCTGGCCTCGGACAGGTCCGGGCTGGTGGCGATCATTACGAACGACTTCAACAATCCGCACAAGCTGGTTCTGCTGGAGCGGCTAACCCGGATCCTCTGGGCCAAAGGCTGGGCCACGCTGCTGATGCACATGTCCGACAGCGACGACGCCTCCGCCGCGCTTCTGGCCGCCAGCCAGCGGAGGGTGGATGCGGCGGTGCTGATCGGCACGCGGTTCAACGACGCGGTGCTGAACACGGCGCTTGGCGCGCGGCGGGTGAAGAAGCTGGTCATCTTTGCCCGCTACAGCCAGAATCCCGGCACGTTGACCATCGCCTGCGACGATGTGATCGCGATGCGCGACATCGCGGACCACCTTCTGGAGAAGGGCTATCGACGACCGGTCTTTCTGGCAGGTCCCGACACCCAATCGGCCAAGCTGCATCGGAAATCCACCTTCACCGCCTACTGGCAGGAGCGCACCGGCACCCCGGTTCCCACGCTCCATGCGGATGCGTATGACTCGGGCGCGTCGATCGCGCGGGTCACGCGCTTTCTGGCCGGGCAATCCCCGGATCGGCGCCCCGACGTGATGGTCTGCGAGAACGACATCATCGCCATCGGCGCGATCGACGCGATGCGCTGCCATCTGGGCCTGCGCGTGCCGCAGGACATCGCGGTGACGGGGTTCGATGATATCCCGCTGGCAGCCTCGCCCGCCTATCTGCTGACGACCTATCGGCAGCCGATCACGGCCATGACCGAGAAGCTGCTGGAGGTGCTGGAGGGCAAGGTGACCCATGACGTGCATCTGCCCGGACGATTGGTCCTGCGCGCCACGACCTGAGCGGCCGCGGAGCCGCGCCGGGGTCGAGCGCCTCGGGCGGATGGGGTCTGCCCGATCCCCTCGACAGCAATCCTTGCGGCAAGCGACCGAACCGATCTTTGCGCGATGATCGCCGGCCTACCGACCCGCACTGCTCAAACGACCGCCCCCGCATCCCTCTGCACCCCTTGTCCATCGGAGCGTTCCGCAGTCCACGCTCGATGATCCTGCCGGTTCGGTCGCGGGCCCATGCGCGCGCGGCATGGGGCACCATGATCACATGCTATTGGACAGGCCCCCTTTGCCGTCGCAGAACCGTCGGCGGAGGATGATGATGCCCGCGACCCCGACATCGACCCCGATCCTATCCTGGCTCGACCAGCGTGGCCCCCGGCCAATCGCCCCGCGCGACCAGTTCCGCGACCGAGGCGCGCAACACTCCCTCCAGCGTGCGCACCATCCCCGGATCGGCGCCATCGCGGCGGATGCCGGTCGAGATGTAGCTGAGAACCTGCGGGGCTTCGATCTCGATCACCGCCAGCTCGCCCCGCGCCACGTCGCGCGACACGCCCGCATAGGTCTGGATCGTGGCCCCCACCCCTTCCTGCACCATCGCCTTGATCAGCGGGATCGAGTTCACCTCCATCACCACGTTCAGCGCGATGCTGTGGCTCAGTGCCACACGCTCGATCAGGCGGCGGTTGCTGTGCGGCAGGCTGGCCAGCACCAGGGGCACCGCGCGCAGGTCGCGAAAGGCGATGGCGCCGGGGCCATGGCGGTCCAGATCCTCGGGGCGGACGGCCAGCACCATGCGCTCGCGCAGCAGGGGTGTCAGGGTGATGCCCTCGATGGGGGTGGGATTGTGCAGCAGCGACACGTCGATGCGGTGTTCCAGCAGCCATTCCTCGAGGAAGGTGCTGATCCCCTCGCGCACCACCAGCGTCGCCTCGGGCCACATGGCGCGAAAGCGGCGATAGACCTCGGGCAGGATCAGCAGCCCCGAGGTCGGCGCGGTGCCAAGCGCCAGGCTGCCGGCAAAGCCCACGGGATCGTCGCGCACCGAGGCCATCACCTGCCGGAACTGGTCGATCAGCGCCTCGGCCTGCGGCAGGAAGCGGCTGCCCGCCTCGGTCAGGGCCACGCCCTTGCCGTGGCGGTCCAGCAGGGTCACGCCCAGTTCGTCCTCCAGCTTGCGCAACTGCCGGCTGAGGGCGGGTTGCGCCACGTTCAGGTGATGGGCCGCCGCGCTGACGCTGCCCGACCGGGCGATCTGCACGAAATAGCGAAGTTCCCGGATGTCCATCGGCACGCGCCCCCCGGCCCTTGGCTAACG
Source organism: Paracoccus gahaiensis (assembly GCF_005048225.1). Lineage (GTDB taxonomy): Bacteria > Pseudomonadota > Alphaproteobacteria > Rhodobacterales > Rhodobacteraceae > Paracoccus > Paracoccus gahaiensis. The sequence goes on along the minus strand of NZ_SUNI01000011.1, from coordinate 82,618 downwards.
GGATTGCGCCCGACTGTCACCACCTTGAAAGGATGCCCATGCGCCTGCCCGACCTGACCCCCGACCGGATGACCCCGCGCCAGCGCGAGGTCGCCGATGAGGCCATCCGCGGCAAGCGCGGCCGCATGCCCGCACCCCTGCGCGCCTGGATCCATTCCCCCGAGATGGGCGACCGCGCGCAGAAGCTGGGCGAGGTGCTGCGCTATGACACCACCCTTGGACCGCGCCTGTCCGAGATGGCGATCCTGATGATGGCGCGGCACTGGACCTCGGATTACGAGTGGTTCGTGCACAAGCGCGAGGCGCTGAAGGCGGGGCTCGATCCCGCCGTCATCGACGCCATTGCCACGCATCGCCCGCCCGAGGGGCTGGACGACCGCCAGCAGGCGCTGTTCGCCTACACCACCGAACTGCTGGACAGCCGCAGCGTGTCGGACGCGACCCATCGGCGCGCCGTCGCAGCGCTTGGGGCGCAGGGCGTGGTCGAGCTGGTGGGCCTTCTGGGCTATTACACGCTGGTCTCGATGACGCTGAACGCCTTTGCCATCGGCCTGCCCGAGGGCGAGACCCCCGAGCTGTCCCGCTGACATATCCCTGACCCATCGACATGAAGGAGAACCCCATGGCCGGACGGCTTGAAGGCAAGGTTGCAATCATCACGGGCGCGGGCTGCGTCGGCCCCGGTTGGGGCAATGGCCGCGCGGCCTCTGCGATCTTCGGACGCGAGGGGGCGCGCATCTTTGCCGTGGACCTGCGCGAGGAGACGATGACGGAGACCGTCGCCCGCACGCAGGAGGCAGGCGCCGAGATCGCCACCCATACCTGCGACGTGACCGACAGCACGGCGGTGGCCCGCATGGTCGCCGCCTGCGTCGAGCGGTTCGGGCGGGTCGACATCCTGGTCAACAACGTGGGCGGCTCGGCCAAGGGCGGCGCGGTGGCGCTCTCCGAGGAGGACTGGGACCGGCAGATGGACGTGAACCTGAAGACGGTGTTCCTGACCTGCAAGCATGTCATTCCGCAGATGGAGGCGCAGGGCGGCGGGGCGATCATCAACACCGCCTCGACCTCGGGGCTGCGGTTCACCGGTGCGGCGCAGGTGGCCTATGCGGCGGCCAAGGCGGGGATCATCCATTTCTCGCGCGTCTCGGCGGTGGAATATGCGCCCAAGGGCATCCGCATCAACACGGTGGTGCCGGGCCAGATGCACACGCCCATGGTCGAGGCGCGTCTGGCCGGTCAGCGCGCGGGCGGCGACGTGGACGCGCTGCTGGCGGCGCGTCAGAAGCGCATTCCCCTGGGTTTCATGGGCGACGGGCGCGACACGGCCCATGCGGCGCTGTTTCTGGCCTCGGACGAGGCGCGCTTCGTGACCGGCACCGAGATCGTCGTGGATGGCGGCATGGTGGCGCGCTGTGACTGACAGCTGCATGCCGGATGGCGCGGCGCCGATGACCGCGCCGTCGCGTCCCGCCGTGACCCTGCCCGCAGGGGCCTGCGACAGCCATTGCCACATCTTCGGCCCCTTCGACCGCTTTCCCCTGCCCGAGGATCGCAGCTTCAACCCGCACGAGACGCCGGAACCGGCGCTTCGGGCGCTGCACGATCATCTGGGCATCGACCGCGCGGTGATCGTGCAAAGCCAGGGCCACGGGCTGGATCATGCGGCTCTGCTGGACGCGCTGGACCGGGGCGCGGGGCGCTATCGCGGCGTGGCGCTGCTGCGGCCGGGCATGCCCCGCGCGGCGCTGCAGGATCTGGACCGGCGCGGCATCCGGGGCGTGCGCTTCAGCTTCATGCCGCATCTGGGCCGCCCCGATCTGGACATGGTGCGCGCGGTGATCGCCGAGGTCGCGCCTCTGGGCTGGCATGTCGCCCTCCATGTCGCGGGTGACGGGCTGGCCGAGATGTCGCCCTTCATCGCCGCCATCGACGCGCCGGTGGTCATCGACCATATGGCGCGGCCCGAACGGCCCGACGATCCGGCCTGTCTGGACGGCCTGCGGCGCCTGCTGGACCGAGAAAAGGTCTGGATCAAGCTCAGCTGCGCCGAGCGGCTGACCCGGGCGGGGGCGCCCTATGACGATGTGGCGCCCTTGATGCGGGCGCTGATCGATCATGCGCCGGACCGGATGCTGTGGGGCAGCGACTGGCCACATGTGAATTTGCACGGGCCGATGCCCGACGAGGGGACGCTGGTGGACCTGCTGGCCAGCCTGACCACCGAAGCCGAGCGTCGGCAGATTCTGGTCGACACCCCCGCGCAGCTGTTCGGCTTCTGAACGGCCGCCACGAAAAGGCCCGGCGGACCACACGGTCCGCCGGGCTTTCCTCTGCGCTCAGGCGATGCTGCGCTCGCGCAGCACCCGCCAGACCATCCGCGCCAGCAGCAGCGCGGTCAGCCCCAGCAGCACCGCCGTCAGCGGCCGCGAGGCCATCGCCATCACGTCGCCCCGGGCCAGCAGCATGGCGCGGCGCAGGTTCTCCTCCAGCATCGGGCCCAGCACGAACCCGATCAGCACCGGCGCGGGCTCGAAGCCCAGCAGACGCATGCCATAGCCAAGCGCGCCGAAGCCCAGCACCATGCCTACATCGAACAGGCTGTAGTTCAGCGAATAGACCCCGATGCAGATCAGGCACAGGATCACCGGATACAGATAGTGATAGGGCACTTGCAGCAGCCGCACCCACAGCCCGATCAGCGGGATGTTCAGCACCAGCAGCATGATGTTGCCGACCCAGAAGCTCATCGTCAGGCCCCAGAAGATCTCGGGGTTCTCGGTGATCAGCGCCGGGCCGGGCGTGATGCCGTGGATCAGCAGCGCACCCATCATCAGGGCCATCGTGGCGCTGCCCGGGATGCCCATGGTCAGGGTCGGGACGAACGCCGCCTGCACGGCGGCATTGTTGGCGGCTTCGGGGGCGGCAACACCCTCGATCGCGCCGCGCCCGAAGCGCTCGGGCGTCTTCGACGAGCGCTTCTCGACCGCATAGGCGATGAAGGCCGCGATGGACTGGCCGGCGCCGGGCAGCGCGCCGAAGAAGCAGCCGATCCCCGATCCGCGCAGCATCGGCAGGGCCGTCGACCGCGCCTCGGCCCGTTCGGGCAGCATGGAGCGCAGCGTGATCCGCCCGGTGATGGGTGCGCCCCGCCGTTCGGCGATGGACGAGATGATCTCGGCCACCCCGAACAGGCCCATGGCCAAGGCGACAAGGCTGATCCCGTCATAGAGGTGAAGCAGGCCGAAGGTCAGCCGCGCTTCGCCGGTATTCACATCGGCTCCGACGCTGCCCAGCAGTAGGCCCAGCAGCACCATTGCCAGCCCCTTCAGCGGCGAGTTCTGCACCACCCCCGCCGCCGCGACCAGCCCCAGGGCCATCAGCGCGAAATATTCCGCCGGGCCGAAGGCCAGCGCGAACCGGGCGACGGTGGGGCCGAAGGCCATCAGCATGATGATCCCGATGGAGCCGCCGACGAAGGAGGCGATGGTGGTGATGAACAGCGCCACGCCCGCGCGCCCGGCCCGCGCCATCGGATAGCCGTCGAGGCAGGTGACGGCCGACGAGGGTGTGTCAGTTCATCACTCCGCGATAGCGCGGCAGCGTCAGCGAGATCGCGGGCACATAGGTCGCCACCGTGATTGCCGCCGCAACCCGGGTTCTGGGCGCGGACCGTGTCGATGGCCTCGCCTCCCCGGTGGGCGGCAGCGAGGACTTTTCCTTCATGCTCGAGACCGTGCTCGGCGCTTATGTGATGATCGGCAATGGCGACGGCCCCGGCGCGGCCTTCGTCCATACGCCGCACTCCGACTTCAACGACGCGCTGATCCCCATCGGCATCTCCTCTTGGCTCGCCCTTGTTGCCGCCGAACTGAACCGGGCATGGTAAAGACGCACATCCACCGGCGCGGGAAGTAAGCGGAAGGTTAGAGTTCGGTAAGAATCGGGCGGTTCGGCGGGCGGGCTCTTCGGCGACGGAAGACTTCGTCCTAGGTCTGGGCGGTACCCCCGGCCGATCCGGTCAGGGGCAATCCTGCCCAGGAGGACATCATGGCAAACATCAATGGCAACGGTGAAGCGAACACTCTGAACGGCACCAATCTGGCCGACGTCATCCGCGGACGCGATGGCGCGGATCTTCTGCGCGGCCTCGGCGGGAACGACCGCCTGTTCGGCGATGACGATGACGACCGGATCTATGGCGGCGATGGCGCCGATACCATCGCCGGCGGAAAGGGCGAGGACCGCATGTGGGGCGATGCGGGCGATGACGTGATCACCGACGAAAGCGGCAACGACGCCGCCTACGGGGGCGCGGGGAACGACCGCATCTCGCTTGGCGAGGGCAATGACACGCTGGACGGCGGCACCGGCAACGACACGCTGGATGGCGGCGAGGGCGACGACCGGATGTCCGGCGGCAACGGAACCGACATCCTGACCGGCGGCGAGGGCAACGACACCCTGGACGGGGGCGCGGGCAATGACCGCCTGACCGGCGGCGAAGGGAACGACGTGCTGGCCGGGGGCTCGGGCAACGACATCCTGACCGGCGGCGAAGGCGGGGACCGCTTCGTGTTCACCCTTGGCAGCGACCGGATCACCGATTTCGACGGCGGCGACGACGATCTGGACCTGTCGGCGCTGAACTCGGTCAACAACTTCTCGCAGGCCATGGCGCGCGCCAAGCAGGTCGGAAACGATGTCGTCTTCACCTTCGACGAAGGCACGGTCCGGCTGGAGGGTGTCCAGCGGTCCAGCCTGGACAATGACGACTTCATCTTCTGATCCGGCCCGCAGGCCTGTCTCCGGCCGGCGATCCGTCGGTTGGGGACACCGGCGATACACTTGACCCGAGGGCCGGGCGAGTGGGATGATACGGTCTCTGATCGGCGGGAGCATGAAGGCGATGATGGCCGAGCCGGATCGACACGCGGCCACCGCCGATGTCCTGGGCCGGCAGTCCGCGGGCCGGTTCCAGGCGGTGCGGGGCTTTCCGCACCGGATCCTGCGCAACTGGCGCCCGACGCTTGGCGCGCGGATCGCGGCGTTCCAGGCGATCAACGTCCTCGCCCTGGCGATCAGCGCCGGGGCGACCCTCTTCGCGATCGAGCGCCTGGACCATTACATCGACCGAGATCGTGTTGCGGGCCGCCAGCTGGGCGCCATCGTCAGGCTGTCCGGCCATCTCAACCGGTATTCCGAGAACATTGCCGAACTGCTTCTGCTGGGCCGGACGGTGTTCGACGATTTCAGCGAGGCCCGGGCCGATGTCGATGCCGGGCTGACGGAACTGCAGCGGCTGATCGAACAGGAAATCGCCCTGGTCCGCGATCCGGTCGAGGCCGAACTCAAGCGCGTCGAACGGGCGCAGGCGGCGCGGATGCGATCGCTGTTCGAGCGTATCGACCAGACGGCGCAACGCCTGCTGCTGCTGCGCGAGGACGACCGGACGGATGAGGCCCTGAACCTGTTCCGCACGTCGATCGAAGAGGGGTTGGATGCCGAGCTGGAGCGTCTGGTGGCCGAATCCCTGCGCGTCGAAGAGGTCGAACTGCGCCGCATCGAGGACCGCACGAACCGGCTGGAGGCGCAGCTCACCTGGCTGGTCGTCACGGTCTGCAGCCTGGCGGTGATGATCGCGGTCCTGGCCGGCATCGGCCTGTCGCGCAGCCTCAGGCGGCCCCTGACCCGGTTCGTCGCCGCGACCCGCGCCATCGGCGCCGGCGATTTTGCCGTCCGCCTGGACGAGGACCTGCCCGGCGAGCTGGGCGACCTGGCCCGGCAGGTCAACGGATCCGCCGACAGGCTGGGAACCGAAAAGCAGCGCCTTCTGGACGTGCAGGCGGGTCTGGAAGACGAGGTGGCCCGCCGCACCGCCGAACTGGGCGAGGCCAATGGCCGCCTGCAGCGTCTCGACCGGATGCGAATGCTGTTCTTTGCCGATATCAGCCACGAGTTGCGCACGCCGCTGACGGTCCTGCGGGGCGAGGCCGAGGTGGCCCTGCGGTCGGGACAATCGGACGGGATCCGCCGCGAGGCGCTGGCACGGGTGGCCGAGATCGCGGGCCAGATGGGCCGGCTGGTCGAGGATCTGCTGTTTCTCGCCCGGGCCGAGGTGGGTGCCGTCCGGTTCGAGATCGAGCCTCTGGACCTGACCGAGGTGGTCGAGGCGATGCTGGCCGAGGCCCGCATCCTGGGACGCGACCGCGATCTGGGCTTCGACGTCCGGATCCCGCCCGGGCCGCTCTGGATGGAGGCCGATGCGGGGCGTCTTGGTCAGGCGCTTCTGATCGTGCTGGACAATGCGGTGAAATATGCCAATGCCGGCACGGTGATCGACCTGCGCCTGATGCGCGACGGCGATGCGGCAGTCTTCACTTTGGCCAATGACGGGCCCGCGATCCCGGCCAGCGACGTGCCCTTCGTCTTCAGTCGGTTCTATCGCGGGCGCAACACCCTGCCGGTCGAGGGCAGCGGCCTGGGGCTGTCCATTGCCAAATGGATCGTCGAGACCCACAATGGCGCGATCTCGCTGACAAGCGGCACGGGCCGGACCGTGGTCTCGATCCGCCTTCCCCTGCGAGGCTGAGGACAGGTCATGGCGCAGCTGCTTCTGGTCGAGGACGATGCCCGGATTGCCCGCTTCGTCCGCAACGGGCTGACCGCCGAGGGTCATACGGTCGAGGTGGCGGGCACCGCCCTTACCGGGCTGGCGCTGGCCCGCCGGGGCGATTTCAGCCTGGTGATCCTGGACCGGATGCTTCCGGACATGGACGGGCTTGAAATCTGCCGCCAGCTCCGCTCCGAGCATGTGGATATTCGCATCCTGATGCTGACCGCCCGCGACGCCATCGGCGACCGCATCGGCGGCTTGCGGGCGGGCGCCGACGATTATCTGGCAAAGCCCTTCTCCTTCGACGAATTCGTGGCCCGGATCGAGGCGCTGCTGCGGCGGGGCGACCTGCGGCGGCACGAAGCCGAATTGCGGGTGGGCGATCTGGTGCTTGACCCGATCACCCGGCGGGTCACCCGCGGCGATCGACGGCTGGACCTGACGCCGCGCGAATATGCCCTGCTGCGCTATCTGATGGAGAATGCCGGCGCGGTCGTCAGCCGGACACAATTGCTGAACGCGGTCTGGGGCCTTGGTTTCGAGCCGGGAACGAAGGTCCTGGAGGTCTATATCCGCTACCTGCGCCGCAAGCTGGAGGACGGGGACGCGCCGCCGCTGCTGCACACGCTGCGCGGCATGGGATATGTGATCTCCGCCGACGCCGACATGCCGGAGGGCTCCGGCCCCCGCCCCGGCCCGGGCGAACCGCCCGCCGCCACCCGGACATCGCCGGAAACCATGATCTGACATGAGGCGGGCGCATGCACCCAGCAGGCGCCGTCACCTGCGTGTCGCAGAGACCAGGTCCTTGCCACAGCCGAGGACAGTCACAGATGCGCAGCGGCACCGAAGCCCGGTGCCTAGAGCAGCAAGGGATCCGTCAATCCGCTCTGCTCCAGATCCCATTGCGCCCGCCAGGCTCCTGAGACGCGCTCGAGCATCAGGTAGTTGCGCTCGGCGGTGTAGCGCGTGCGCTGGCCCGGCAGCGGCGCGATGCGGATGGGATGACCCGGCAGCGGGTTCTCTCCCAGAGAGGCAAGGGCGCCCAGGAACCGCGCCCAGCCCTTGGGCGGTGCGCGATGGGCGATGCCCGAGGCGACGAGCTGGTGCAGGTGCAGATCATTGCCCAGATCCATGACCGCGCGCGTCGCCAGGTGGATCTCGCCCGAGATCGCGGTGACATTGTGGCCGTCGCGGCGCGCCATGTCCCGCACGACCGCCAGCATCCGGCGCCACTCGTCCCGATGGCTGCGGCTCTGCCACTGATCGCGCAGATCGTCCTCGTACTTTTGCATGCGCGGGATCGCCACCATCAGCGTCTCCAGCACCGACATCCGCGGCCCCAGCAGCGGGACGCTGGACATCAGCAGCGTGTGCCCCTCCAGGCTCCGCGCGGCCTCGGCGTCCATCATCGCCCAGCCAGCCGGTCCCATGACGTCGCGGCGGGTGCGCTCGGAGCGAAGGTCGGGCGCCAGGATGCGCAGGCCCGGGGCATGGATGCCCCATCCCAGATGCGCGCCGGATGGATCGCCGAAGCGCGCGGGCAGGTCGTCCTGCACGGTGGCGTGCTGGAACAGCAGGAAGCTTTCGCGGGCCACGGCGAACAGGGTCCGACCGACCGCGGATTCGGTGCGATCGCGCGGCAGGGACCCCCACCCGTCGCAGATGTCGTGGTCGTCCCATTGCATCAGCGAGGGCACGCGCGCGGCCAGCCACGCCAGTTCCGGCGCGGCATAGAGCGTCACATAGCGTTCGAAGAAACGCTCGCGCAGATGGCGGCGCAGATCGGCCAGGTCTTCGGGCGACGGATCGTCCGGCACCCGGTCCGGCCAGTCCTGGCTCAGGGGGTGCCCTTGGGTGACCTCGTCGGCATAGACCTGATCGCCGCCGTGCAGCAGCAGCGCGAAGGGCTGGCGGCGATGTTCCTCGCGCAGGCGCGACCACATCGCGTTGCGCTCGGAGCCTTCGCGCAGCATGTCGCCGACCTCCTCGCCGTTGCACGAGACATAGGCCAGACGCAGATCGCCACCCAGGTCACCGGCCACCTGGAAATCGGTGCCGTTCCAGCGATAGGACGACGTCCGATCGGCGGGCAGCGAGAACCGCATGCGCCAGACCGTGGCCTGGGGGTGATGGGCCAGGGCCACGGCCTTTGCCGGGCCTGCCGCCGCCTCGATGGGCGGCGGCGCCGCGCCCTTCGGCGTGATGAACAGCGCGGACAGCACAAGCCGGTCGCCCTCGAGATCATCGAGAATGAGGATCGGGCCGATGGGATGGGTGATCTGATGGGGCATCGAGCGGTGCTAATCCAGCCGGATCGGCGCCGCAATTTGCAAAATGGCCGCCCCGATCACAGGCGCGTGGCCGGACCCGCCGCCGTCGGATGCGGCAGGTCCGGTCGGCGTGACGGCTCAGATCAGGGCGACATAACCGCCATAGGCCAGCAGCAGGATCACCCCGGCGATCCGGGGCAGACCGCCCAGGGCGAAGGCCAGGACCGACAGGCCCAGGGCCGAGGCCGCGACCCAGACCATGTCCACCGAGGCGAAGCGCGGATCCGCCGGGATGGGGTTGATCAGGGCGGTCACGCCCAGAATGGCGAAGATGTTGAAGATGTTCGATCCCACGATGTTGCCCACCGCGATCTCGGTCTGCTTGCGCAAGGCGGCGATGAGCGAGGTGGCCAGTTCCGGCAGCGAGGTGCCGACCGCCACGATGGTCAGGCCGATCACCGCCTCGGAGATGCCGAAGGCGCGGGCCAGTTCGGTGGAGCTGGTCACCAGCAGGCGGGCGCCGATGACCAGCACGACCAGCCCACCCAAGGTCATGGCCCAGGCCTTCCATTGCGCGACCTCCCCCTGGCTGATGGTGTCGGGCTCGATCCTGCTGGTCAGGAAGGCGGTGACGAGGAAGATCGCGAGCCCTGTCAGAAGCAGCCCGCCGTCCAGCCGCGTGACGGCGCCATCCAGGAGCATGATCCAGATCGCGGCCGTGGCCAGCAGCATGAACCCCAGATCCCGCCACAGCTTCCTGACGGGGATGACCAGCGGCGCGACCACGGCCGAGATGCCGAGGATCAGCAGGATGTTGGCAATGTTGGATCCCAGCACGTTGCCGATGGCGATGGCGGGCTGCCCCGCCAGGGCCGCCTGTACCGACACCAGCATCTCCGGCGCGGACGTGCCGAACCCCACGATGGTCAGGCCGATCAGCATCGGCGAGAGGCGGAAATGCCGGGCCACGGCGGTGGCACCCCGGACAAGAAGTTCGCCTCCGAAGAAGAGGGCGACAAGACCCAGAATGAAAAGCAGAGAGGTCACGGCGGATCCTGACATGGGCAAGGGGAAATGGCAGATCTTCCTATCAGCCATCGGACCGCCTGCAACGGCCCGTGCAGGTCACCGGCGGATCCTCGAGCGGCGCGGGCCCCGTGGCCGGTGACGGATGGCACCCCGGTCCGGGCGAAGCCGCTGAGCGCGACCGGACGGCCAAGGCAACCGTCCTGCCGCGCTCAGTGCCGGGAACCCGACCCGGCCAGACCCGGGATCAGGCCTGAACGGCCTTCCCGCGCCGCAGCAGGGCCCAGAGGCGCGGGCCGAGGATCGACAGGACCGCGATCGCATAGATGGCCAGGGCGATCTTCGAGGTGAAGAGGAAGGTCCAGTCCCCCTGGTTGATCATCAGGCCCCGGCGCAGCTGCTCCTCGGCCAGCGGGCCCAGGATTGCGCCGACCAGCGCCGGCGCCAGCGGATAGCCGAAGCGCCGCATCACGAAGCCCACCAGACCGAAGCCCAGCAGCAGGATCAGCGCGAAGGCCGAGCCCTGGGCGCCCACGATGCCGAGCGTCGCGAAGGTCAGGATGCCCGCGTAGAGCCAGGGGCGCGGGATCGCCAGCAGCTTGACCCAGATGCCGATGAACGGGACGTTCAGGATCACCAGCATCAGGTTGGCGACGAAGAGGCTGGCGACCAGACCCCAGACCAGATCGGCGCTGTTGGTGAACAGCAGCGGTCCGGGCTGAAGCCCGTATTGCTGAAAGCCCGCCAGCATCATCGCCGCCGTGGCCGAGGTCGGCAGGCCCAACGTCAGCAGCGGGATCAGCGTGCCGGCAGCCGAGGCGTTGTTGGCGGCCTCGGGCCCGGCCACGCCCTCGATGGCGCCGCGCCCCTCGTCGAAGTCGCGCCGCGCCTCGCCGGTCGCCAGGCGGCGCTCGGTCGTGTAGGAGAGGAAGGTCGGGATCTCGGCGCCGCCGGTGGGCAGTGGGCCGAACAGGAAGCCCAGGCCCGTGCCGCGCAGGAAGGGGCGGAAGCAGCGCTTCAGGTCATGCATGTTCAGCCAGACCGAGCCCTTCATCTTTTCGGCCTTGGTCAGGTGGTTGATGCGCTGCGAGGCGAGATACATCGTCTCACCGATGGCGAAGAGGCCGACGGCCACGATGGCGATCGAGATGTTGTCGCTCATCTCGGGGACGCCGAAGGCCAGGCGCACCTGCCCCGTCAGCTTGTCGGTGCCCACCATGCCGATGGTCAGGCCGATGAACAGCGCCGTCAGGCCGCGCGTGACCGAACCCCCGAAGGCCGCCGAGACGGTCAGGAAGGACAGCACCATCAGCGCGAAATATTCCGCCGTGCCGAAGGACAGCGCCACCGCGACCATCAGGGGCGCCACCAGCGCCAGACCAAGCGTCGCGATGGACCCGCCGACGAAGGACCCAATGGCCGCCGCGCCCAGGGCCTTGCCGCCCGCGCCGCGCTTGGCCATGCGGTTGCCCTCGACCGCCGTCATGATCGAGGCGGTCTCACCGGGCGTGTTCAGCAGGATCGACGAGATCGCGCCCCCGTACATGCCGCCGTAATAGATTCCGGCGAACATGATCATGGATCCGGTCGCGCCGAAGGACAGGCTGACCGGCAGCAGCAGCGCGACGGTCAGGGCCGGGCCGATGCCGGGCATCACGCCCACGGCCGTGCCCAGCATCACGCCGATCAGCGCGTACATCAGGTTCATCGGCTCCAGCGCCGTGCCGAGGCCGCCCAGAAGAAGGTAAAATGTGTCCATGGCGCCCTACCGGAAAAATTGGTCGATGACCTGTTCCAGCGGACCGTTCGGCAGGGCAAGGCCCAGGCCATAGCGGAACAGCAGGAACAGAAGGGTGGACATGACCGCACCGATGGCCAGGTTCAGAAGATGCGTGGTCTGTCCGAAGGAGCGCGCCGCAAAGGCGAACAGCACCGTCGAGGCCGGGATGAAGCCCGTGCCGGAATAGAGCATGACGATCTCGATCACGATGGCGGCGACCAGCCAGATCACGCCGCCCCAATTCAGGGGCTCCCGCGTCTCGAACCCGCCGCGCCAGGCGCTGAGCGCGGTCAGCCCAGCCAGCACCAAGATGCCGAAGGCCACGATGAACGGCACGATTTCCGGCCCGAACTGCGCGTAGGAGCGGCGCACCGGATAGCCTGAGGCGTCGGAATAGATGACGGCAGCCAGCGCGAACAGGGCCACCGCGATGCCCAGACCGGCCAGATCGCGGCGTCCGCTGGCCTGGCCCACCTCGTCCTCGCCATGCAGGCGGATGTCGGGTTCGGCGGACAGCCGGGTTTTCCCGGCTGCCAGAGTGTCCTGGCCCGACATCACTCGGTGATCCCAAGCTCGGTCAGGATCGCGCCGGTGGCCTCGATCTCGCCGTTCAGGTAGTCGGTGAACGCGTCGCCGGCCAGGAAGGTGTCGACCCAGCCCCGCGATTCCAGCACCTCGGCCCAAGCATCCGAAGCCGCCATCGTCTCGATCGTGGTGACCAGTTCGGCCTTCTGCTCGTCGGTGATGCCGGGGGCGCCGGCGATCATCCGCCAGTTCTGCACCTCGACGTCATAGCCCTGCTCGGCGAAGGTCGGCGCGTCCAGATAGTCCTGACGCTCGGGCGCGGTGATGCCGATGACCTTGACCGACCCGGCCTCGATCTGCGCCGAGAACTCGGAGAATCCCGACACGCCCACGGTGACCTGGCCGCCCAGGATCGCGGCCAGCGCCTCGCCGCCGCCCGAATAGGGGATGTAGTTGATCGTCGCGGGATCGACGCCTGCGGCCTGCGCGAAGAGGCCCGCCGCGATGTGGTCGACACCGCCCGCCGAACCGCCGGCCCAGGTGACCGCGCCCGCATTCTCGGACAGGGCCGCGGCCAGATCCTCGGCATTGTCGATCGGGCTGTCGGCCCCGGCCACGACCACGACATATTCGCCGGTCAGGCGGGCCAAGGGCGTCACGTCGGTCAGCGACACCGGCGAATCGTTGGCGATGATCGCGCCGACCATCACATAGCCACCGACGATGGTCGCCGCCGCGTCGCCGCTGGAGCGGTTGACGAATTGCTGCAGCCCGATGGTGCCGCCGGCGCCGGCCACGTTCTCGACCTGGATGTTGGAAACCAGGCCCTCGGCCTGCAGGGTCGACTGGATCGAGCGCGCGGTCTGGTCCCATCCGCCGCCGGGACCCGCCGGCGCCATGATGCGCAGCTCGGACAGTTCGGCCATGGCCGCAGGCGCGATCAGCGTGGCCGACAGGACGGCGGCGATTCCAAGTTTCTTCATGGTTCCCTCCCAGGATGTTCGATGGCCCTCGGGGCCGTGACATGGGCGGAAGGGGATCGGACCGGAACAGCACCGAAAGGTGCGGCAGGCCCGCCTTGCGGCGGGCGTGATGCGCGGCCTCCTCGCCTGCACCGGAACCGGACACCTCCCATGCCCAGATGGGGAAACCTTAGCGATGTTTCCTGTCATCGTCCTGTCATCGGGAAAAATGACCGACGAGGGGCGTCAGGGCACGCCGGGGGCCACGATCTCTTGCCAGGTGGTCAGGAACCGGCTGCGCCGCTGCGGGTCCAGGCCCACCAGCAGCACCGGGCGCAGCGCGATCGGCTGGACCGAGCCCCGGCCCATCGCCGCGATGCGTTCCTGCGTCCAGGGTCCGGTGGCGCCCGGCCTGATCGAGCCCAGAGCGGCGCGGCCCGCCGCGATCGACTGGCCGGCGGGCGACAGGGTGAAGTCGACGAAGGCGCGGGCCAGGTCGGGCGCGGGCGCGTCCTGCGGGATCAGCATCGTGCGGGTCAGCGCCAGCACATAGTCGTCGGGCACGATCACCCCGATGGGCGCCCCCTGCGCCTGCCGGGCCAGCGCATAGGATCCCAGCACGTTATAGGCCAGCGCCAGCTCGCCCGAGGCGACCGCGTCGATGATCTGGGGGCTCGAGTCGCTCAGCCGCGCATCGACCCGCCCGAAGGCCGAGGCCAGCCGCCAGAATTGCGACGAGATCTGCTGGTCCTGCGTGGCCAGCAGATGGCCCACGCCGCTGCGCGCAATGTCATAGGTGGCGACCCGGCCCCGGAACCGCTCGGGCTGCTGTTCCAAGAGGCTGGCCAGTTCGGTATGGCTGCGCGGCTGCGTGCCCGGCGCGATCAGGCGGGGGTTGTAGACGATGACCGCAGGCTCGAAGGTGAAGCCGAAGATCTCGTCGCGCCAATGCGCCCAATCGGGCAGCCCCTCGGTCCAGGGCGAGGCATGGGCCTGCGCATGGCCGTCATTGGCCAGCTTGAACTGCAGGTCCGAGGCCGAGCTGATCAGCAGGTCCGGCGGTTCCGGCAGGCTGCCCGCCAGATAGCCGCGATAGAGGGCGTTGCTGTCGGTCTCGGCATAGCTGACCGCGACGCCAGGGTTCTGGTCCTGGAACCCTTCGATGAAATCGACGAACAGTTGCGTGTCGGTGGTGCCCGCGATGCGCAGCAGCCGGTCGGGCGCCTCCTGGCCCGCCGGCAGGGGACGGGCGGGGTACTGGACGGGCTGGGCCGACAGCGGCGACGCGCCGAGGGTCAGCGCCAGCAGCGCGGCCAGCGCTATCCCGGCGGACAGGGTCCCGCGCGGCGCCGGGTCCGGGGGGGCCTGCTGCTCGTCATCGGCCAAAGGCAGGTCCAGGACCGCCGCCAGCCCGCCGCCCTCGCGGTCGCGCAGGATCAGCGTGCCGCCATGCGCCAGGGCCACGCGGCGGGCGATGTCCAGCCCCAGCCCCGATCCGACATGGCCCGCCCCCGCCGGCCCGCGCACGAAGCGCTGCATCAGGCGCGGCTTGTCGGCTTCGGCGATGCCGGGGCCACGATCCAGCACCGACAGCGTCATCCGGCCCGGTCCCGCCGGCGCCACCTCGACGAGGACCGGCCCCGCGCCATAGGTCAGGGCATTGTCGATCAGGTTGCGCAGCGCCTCGCGCAGCGCGATGCGGTCGCCGCGCAGCACGGCGGCGCGGGCGGCGGGGTCGATGCGCCCGCTGACGCGCGGCGCCAGGTCGGGGTCCAGGCGGCCCAGCACCTCGTCCACCATCGCGGCCAGCGACAAAGGCTGCGCCATGGTCGTGTCCATCCGGTGCGAGATCGTGGCATCCATCAGCAGCTGCGACACCAGATGGCTGGCCTCGACCGCCAGATCGTGGATGCGGGCGGCGCGGGCGCGCAGGGCGGGTTCGTCGGGTTCCGACAGCGCCATCTCGGACTGCGCGCGCAGGGCGGCCAGGGGGTTGCGGACCTGATGGGCGGCCTCGGCCACCAGCCCGCCCATGCGGTCCATGGACACCGCCAGCCGCGCCATGAAGCCGTTGAGCCCCTCGACCAGGCGCTGCACCTCGACCGGGACGGGCACGTCCAGCGCCGACAGATCCTCGGGGCGGCGGCGGCGCAGGGCCTGGTCGATCGTGTCCAGCGGCGCGAAGGTCCGCCCGATCACCACCCAGACCATGACGAGCGCCAGCGCGGTCAGCACCGCCACGGGGATCAGCGCGTTGCGGCGGATCTCGGCGGCCAGCGCGGCGCGCGCGCCAAGCGTCTCGGCCATGCGCACGGTGACCCAGCCCGTCCCCTCGACGGTCGAGACCAGCCGCCCCACCGTCACCAGCCGCACCGGATGGCCGTTATGGGCGGCATCGACGAAGACCGGGGTGACCGAACTGGCCAGCGCCGCGTCGGGCGTCAGGTCGGGATAGCCGGTGACATGCTGGCCCGAGGCATCCTCGACCGCGTAGAAGACCCGTTCCTGATCCGACATCATCGCGAAGGCGGCGGCGGGCAGTTCGACCGCGACCGCGCCATCCTCGATCTGGACGGCCCCGGCGATGGACAGGGCCGAGGCCGACAACAGCCGGTCGAAGGCCCGGTCCGAGGCGCGGTTGGCATAGTCGCTGATGAAGACGACCAGCAGGGCCGCCGCCCCCAGCAGCATCAGCAGGGCCAGGGCCAGGATGCGCCGCCGCAGCGACAACGGCCTAGGGCGCGCCATCCTGCACCATGTAGCCCACGCCGCGCACCGTCACGATCTGCACCCCCGACCCGGCGATCTTGCGCCGCACGCGCGAGACGATCTGTTCCAGCGCGTTCTCGGACCCGCCATCTTCCAGCTCGCCAAGCCGCGCCAGCAGCCGGTCGCGGGTCACCACCCGGCCCGCCGCGACCATCAGGCTGTCCAGCAGCCGGAACTCGCGCGGCCCGATATCGACCAGCGCCCCGTCGAACCACAGGACCTGCCCGGCCTGATCCAGCCGCAGAAGCCCCAGGTCCAGCATCGACGAACCCGTTCCCGCCGGACGCCGCATCACGGCGCGCAGCCGCGCCTCCAGCTCGCGCAGATCGAAGGGCTTGACCAGATAGTCGTCGGCGCCCAGGTCCAGCAACCCGACCTTGTCGTCGATCTCGGCCTTGGCGGTGACGACCAGAACCGGCAGCTGCCCCTGCGTCCGGCGCAGCGCCCGCAGGATCGAGATGCCGTCCCCCGCCGGCAGGGTCAGGTCCAGGATCAGCGCGTCGAATTCGCCCAAGGCCAGGGTCTCGGGGACATCCGCGCCGGTGGTGTTCCAGGTCACCTGATAACCCAGCTTCTTCAGCCGTCGTTCGACGGCCTCGCCCAGATCCCGATTGTCCTCGACCAGCAGTATGTTCATGGGGGCGATAAAGCCTCACCCGTCCCGCCAAGTACAGCCCCGACGCGCATCACCGCAGCCCGGCCCTTCCGTCCGAGGAAGGGCCGGGGAGCGCACCCCCCGGCCCCGTCCTCAGAAGGTGAAGTCGTTCAGGTCCAGATTCGCGCGGTTGAAATCCTCGAGCACGATGATGCTCGCGCTGTTGAAGGTCAGGATCGTGTCGCCGCCCCGCTGGACCGCACCGTCGATGGCACGCTGGACCTGGCCGCGCTCCAGGTCGTCCATCTCGATCCGGTCGACGCCGTTGGTGAAATCCAGGATGCGGTCGCGGCCGTCGCCCAGCTCGAACTCGAACTGGTCGGCCCCGATGCCGCCGATCAGGATGTCGCTGCCGCGACCGCCATCCAGCGTGTCGTTGCCCTGATTGCCATAGAGCACGTCGTTTCCGTCGTCGCCGTCCAGCTCGTCCCGGCCCTCATTGCCGAACAGCCGGTCATTGCCGTCATCGCCCTCCAGCTCGTCGTTTCCGGGGCCGCCCCGCAGGACGTCGGCGCCGTCGTCGCCCTCCAGCTCGTCATCGCCGCGACCGCCCTGCAGGGTGTCGTTGCCCGACCCGCCCGACAGGTCGTCATTGCCGTCATCGCCCCGCAGCAGGTCGTTGCCCGATCCGCCCCAGATGCTGTCATTGCCGGTGCCGCCATTCATCGTGTCGGCGCCGGCCTCGCCCCAGATCCGGTCGGACCCCCCGCGCCCCAGCAGCGCGTCGTTTCCGGCCCGGCCATAGATCAGGTCCGCGACCTCGCCGCCGATGAGTCGATTCGCGCCTGCGGTGCCAATCAAGCGTGCCATTGTCCTGTCTCCTTGCCGATGAGACCGCCCCTGTGGCGGCCCTTGTACCGGTTGGTCTAGCAGGGCCATCCTGACACCGCGCTGACGCCCTCTGTCAGCGCGGTGTCAGCCACGGTGTGCGAGGTTCGGCCCATGACACGTCTCGTTCTTGCCGCGCTCCTCGTCCTGCACCCTGCGCTGCCGGCGGCGCAGGTCCTCGACCATGAGGTTGCGCGGCGGGCCGTCGGACGCGGCGACGTGATGCCGCTGGAACGGATCCTGGCCCTGATCGAGGCGCGGTATCCCGGCCGCATCCTCGAGGTCGAACTGGAAGACGAGGACGGGCTGTGGCTTTATGAGATCGAGATCCTGACCCCGAACGGCCGGGTGCTGGAAATCGAGCTGGACCCCCGCACCGGGGCCATCCTCTCGCTGGAGGAAGACGACGACTGATGCGGGCTCTGGTGGTCGAGGATGATGCCCGGATCGCCTCCGATCTGGACCGGGCGCTGACGGCGGCGGGGTTCCGGGTCGATGTCACCGCCTCGGGCGCGACGGCCTGGTTCCGGGGCGGGACCGAGGCCTATGCGCTGATCGTGCTCGATCTGGGGCTGCCGGACATGGACGGGCTGAGCGTGCTCAAGCGGTGGCGGGCCGAGGGCTGCGACGCGCCCGTCCTGATCCTGACCGCCCGTGGCGCCTGGACCGAGCGGGTCGAGGGGATCGAGGCGGGCGCCGACGATTACCTGCCCAAGCCCTTCCGCATGGAGGAACTGGTGGCGCGCGCCCGTGCGCTGGTCCGGCGCGCGGGGGGGCGGGCCGAGGCCGTGATCCAGGCGGGGGCCCTGACGGTCGATCTGAACCGGATGAGCGTGCTGATCGAGGGCGTTCCCGTCGCGCTGACCCCGCTGGAATTCCGGCTGGTCGCCTGTCTCGCGGTTCACCGGGACCGCGTCCTGTCACCGTCCGAGCTGCTTGAGCATCTTTATGGCGATGACGATGCGCGCGAGGCCAATGCCCTGGAGGCCTTGGTGGCGCGGCTGCGGCGCAAGCTGGGACCGGGGCTCATCGCCACCCGCCGGGGGTTCGGCTATCACCTGGCCGGCCCGGAATGAGGCCCCTGTCGCTGCGCTGGCGACTGCTGCTGATCGGCGGTGCCACGATCCTGGCCGCGATGGCGCTGTCGACCCTGATCCTGGCCAAGCTGTTCGACCGGCATGTCCAGCGCGTGGCGGTGTCGGATCTGCAGGACCAGGCCCTGGTCCTGATCTCGGTGATCCGGCCGGGCCCGCCCGCCTGGATGGCCGACCAGCCCCGCAACCCCGCCTGGCTGCGACCCTTCTCGGGGCATTACTGGCAGATCTGGCTGGAGGACCGACCGATCCGGTCGCGGTCGCTCTGGGACGTGACGCTGGATGTGGTGGGTCCGGCGCCCGCTCCGGGTCGGGAGCGCGTCCTGACGCTGGACGGTCCCGGGCAGCAGCGCCTGCTGGCGGTCGATCAGCAGGTGCTGATCGGGCAGGGCACCGATGCCGTGCCCGTCCGCATCCTGGTGGCCGAGGATACCGAGGATGCGACCCTGGCGCGGGCGGCGTTCCTGCGCGATCTGCTGCCCTGGCTCGGTGCGTCCATGGCGGCGCTGCTGGCGGCCTCCTGGGCGCAGGTCACCCTGGGGCTGCGGCCCCTGGCGCAGATCCGGGCGCATCTGCAGGGCCTTGCGCAGGGCCGCCGCCACAGGCTGGGGGGCGCGCTGCCGGCCGAGGTGGCGCCCTTGGCCGATCAGCTGGACCGCCTGCTGGATGACCGCGACCGCGAGCTGGACCGCGCCCGGCATCGGGCGGGCGATCTGGCGCATGGCTTCAAGACGCCGTTGCAGGCGCTTCTGGGCGATGCGGACGCCCTGCGCGACCGGGGCCATGGCGACATGGCGGACAGCATCGAACAGGTCGTCACCCAGATGCGCCGCCATGTCGACCGCGAGCTGGCCCGGGCCCGCATCCGGACCGAGGCCGGCACGGCGCGGACCGATCCCTCGGCACCGGTCGCGCGGCTGGTGAAGGTTCTGGGCCGCACGCCGGACGGGGCCCGGCTGGACTGGCAGGTCGAGGTGCCCCCCGGCACCCTGCTGCGGATCGCTGTGGACGACCTGACCGAGGCGCTTGGCGCGCTGATGGAGAACGCCGCCCGCCACGCCCGCCACCGCGTGCGGATCGGGCTGCAGCAGGACGGCGCGCAGGCGGCGGTGGTGATCCGCGACGACGGGCCGGGGGTCGCCGAGGAGGATCTGGCGCGGCTTGTCGACCGGGGCGTCCGGCTGGATCGATCCCGGGACGGGCAAGGGATCGGACTGGCCATCGCCTCCGACATCGCCGAGGCGGCGGGCGGGCGGCTGGTGCTGGCAAACGCAAGCCCGGGCCTGGCCGCCGCGCTGCATCTGCCTTGCGATGCGGGCTGATGCCTTGGTCTCGGTGCTGATGCGGGTCGCGATCGGCGTCGAACCTTCGCTTCATGCACTGGCCAGCTTGCGCCTCGGGTTGCTAATCCCACCGTCGTTCCGGCACGGGTGCCGACGGTCAAGCGGCCTGCATCAGTGGCCCCGCCGGTCGTTGACAAGAGCGACAGAGATGGGTGCGGGGGCCGGAAAGTGCCTAAGCCTGCTCGATGGAGTCGAGGGCGGGCAAATAGGGCGGCAGACGCGGAAACCACCACTTGGTGTCAGTTCCGGGACATGTCCCCGCACCCGGGTCAGGTTCGTCTTCACGGAGGTTTCGTCGATGAACCCCCACCGCTCAAGCGGCGCCGCACTCAAACCCTCTCAAAGATAAACTTGAACCCCGCGCGCAGCGCATCCGCTCAAGGTGCTGACCTGATCCATCCGCCCGGAAAAGATGACTCGCAGGCAGGCCCCTGTGCGGATCCCAGGATACCGGGCTTTGCAGAAGCGCTCAGGTGGAGGGTATCAGCAGACGGCAAGATGGTTCCGTCAGTGGCCACATGCGGGGAAGAACCTCCGTGTCGAGGCTCAGTTCAATCCAGCGCTGTGCCCTGACCATTGCCATGCGTGTACAGATCCGTGGATCGATCCAGATGGGCCTGCATCACCCGCACCGCGCCATCTGCATCGGCGGCGGCGATCCGGTCGGCGATCTCTTGGTGTTCGATCAACGTGATCTCCTCGTTGCCGGACCAGTGCAGCAGGATCCCGTGATACTGGAACAGCCAGCGCAGCATGGACTGGCTGGTCGCGGTCAGGATCGGATTGCCCGAGATCGCCGCGATGCGCGTGTGAAACGCCATGTCCAGCGACACGAACAGTTGCGCCTCGCGCGTGACGGCGCGCTGGCGATCGATCAGGTCGCGCAGATCGGCCACATCGGCCGGCGTCGCCTGCCGGGCCGCCTCGCGGACAAGACCGCATTCGAACATCCGCCGCGCCTGCTTCAGATGGTCCAGTTGGTCGGGCTCGGAGGACAGGAGCATCCGCGCCACATCGTCAACCCGGCTCAGCACGCTGCCGGCACTCAGCTCGTTCACGCGGCTGCGCTCGCCATGGCTGATGGTGATCAGGCCCATCGTGTGCATGTGCTGCAGCGCCTCGCGCACGGCAGGGCGGCCGACACCGAACCGCTCCATCAGATCGCGCTCCGAGGGCATGGGCGCGCCGGGCGGCAGCTCGCCGCTGGACATCAGGTCGCGCAGTCGCTCGAAGACCTGATCGGACAGCTTGCGGCGCACGATCCGTTCGGGGGTGGTCGCGTCATCTTTCTTCATCATCGGGTCCCTGCTGCCTTGGCCCCGACCTAAGCGCAGAGGGTGCCGGGTGCAAATCCCGACTGCGTCCGATCCGCCAGCCAAAGCCCGGCAGGGTCGCGCCCCAGGGCGTGATTGCCGGGCCCGGCGTCAGGTTGGCCGCGATCACCTCGTCCCCCAGATGCAGGACCGCCTGCCCGTCCGCCACCCGCGCCGGACCGACGGGCTGGCCTGCCCGTGCGGCCAGTGCGGCAACCGGCCCCGCCACCGGCCGCAGCGTGCCGTCGTCGGTCACGAGGCCGCGCGGGCCATAAAGCTCTGCCGGCGTCCAGACCGTCAAGCCCGCAGTCGCGACCGCGGCGGCCAGGCCGCAAGTCCAGGCGGCCGCGAATTCTCCGTCCTGACGCGGATCGTCATCGGTCAGGCACAGGCGCAGGCGGTGCGGATTGGGGATGGTGCGACTGCCATAGGGGTTGTGGCGCATCGCCAGCGTCGAGGGGCCAAGCCGGTAGCCGGCCCCTCCGGCGATCGCCCGCCCCGAGGCCAGGACATGGGGCACGGCCTGCAGGGTCTCGACAACCGAGGCATCGTCGGCCGCATGCACGATCGGGCAGAGCCCATGGGTGATGAAGTCCAGCAGTCCCGCCGAGGGGCGCTTGCGGTTCAGTTCCGGGAAGAAGCTGGCAACCCCGCCGCCCAGGGGCAGGTCGGGAAAGGCGGCACGGGCTGCCGCGTGAATTTGGTCCAGCGGCGGACAGGCGGGCCAGTCCGATCCTGGCGGCACCGACTGGCGGTCCACCGCGGGCGTGACCATGACCGAGGCCGCCCGCAGCCCCGATGCAGCCAGCGCGGCGGCATGGGCGGCAAACTCGGCCTGCAGATCGCCGCCGGGCGGGCAGGCGGCGACCAGTTCCAGATCATAGGCGACGCCAGGGCACAGCGCCTGCAGCGCGGCAAAGGTCTGCAGGTCGGGCGTAATCGGCCCGGCACTGGCGTCCAGATGGCACAGCAGCCGCTGTGGTGCGATGCGGCGCAGGGGGCCGGGATCGGTAGCTGCGCGTCGGGCCTGCGCGCCCGTCAGCAGCAGCGCGGTCTGGGGAAAGCGGGGCTGAAGCACGGCTGTGCGGGGCGATGGATGGGCAGGCGCGGCTGGCTGACGGTGCCAGCTCAGGCTGACGGATTGCGTCAGGACCGCCCCCTCGGCCAATTCATAGGGCCAGGGCTTGGCCAGAGGTCGGTTATAGGTCTTGAACGAGGCGTCGCCCCATTGACGCTGGTCCTCCATCTCGAAGATGTCGCCCGCAAAGCGGCAGGTGACCTGCCATGACCCGGCCTGATGGGTCAATGCGGCGATCTCCATGAACGGCTGCCACGGGGCGATCAGGTCCGGAAAGTGCCCGTTGGTCCGGCTGCCATCGGGATGATCGACCAGAACGGCACTGCCTGCCACGCCCTCGATCGGGTGCAGGACGGTGAAACCCGTGCGGTTGGTCCAGACTGTCCCGGTGGCGTGGGCCTCCACCTTTGCGTCAAGCCCCCCCGAGGTCAGCATCATCGTGACATGCGCGGACAGGTGCCCGGCCCCCATGTCGTAATCCGCCTGCCAGCCGACCCGCACCCCCTGCCCGTCCCTTTCCACCCGCAGCCCGCTGGCCTGCGGCGCGACGGTGCCCCAATCGCGGTCGCGGACGAGAAAGGCGATGCTGCGGATCGCCTCGACATCGTCCAGGCGAAGATGGCGCAGCTGGCCATCCTGCAAGGTGGCCTCGGCAGGGCCGCAGGACAGGGTCCGGCCGGAGCGCGGCGGCTCGTCCGTGCCGTAAAGCGCGCGCAGGTTCACAGCGCGATCCGGCTGCCATCGCGGGCCGAGGCATAGGCGGCCTCGACCAGTGCCAGCGTCCGCAGGTTGTCGCGCCCCGAGGTCTCGGGCTCGCTTCCGTTGCGCAGGCAATCGATGAAATGGCTCTGGATGACCTGCACGCTTTCCTGAATGTTGTGCCAGGGGCGTTCGGCCCAAGGCAGGGCGGGGGGCGAGACATTGCGGATCTCGGTCCCGCCGTCCCGCTGGATCACCAACCGGTACCCGGCCTCCAGCCGCAGCGTGCCTTGGTCGCCATCGATCTCGATCAGGGTTTCGGGAAAGGTGTCGGGCACCCGCCGCGTGGCATAGGAACAATCGACGACCGAGGTCGCCCCGCTCGCATGATCCAGCAGGATCGTTGCCACATCCTCGCCCCGGATGGCGGGATTGATGCGGGTGGTCGAGGCCGACAGGCGGGTGACATCGCCCAGGGCGGCGCGGGCGATGTCCAGGATGTGGATGCCCAGATCCTGGATGATGAAGCGCGGATCGGTGGCCAGATAGGGCTGGCCCGAAAACACGTCATGCCCCGAGCGGAAGCTGAAGCGCGCAAAGAAGGGCCGCCCCACCGCGCCGTCCCTCAACGCGTCCAGAAGCGCCCGCACGGGTGACTGCCAGCGGAAATTCTCGTGCACCATGAGGACCTTGCCCGCGCGCTCCATGCTGGCGACCATCTCGCGGGCGTCCTGCATCGTGGCGGCAAAGGGTTTCTGACAGATCGCGTGCAGGCCCGCCCGCGCCGCCGCCAGCACCAGCGGGCGATGGGCGGCGACGGTGGTGGCGATGTCGACGAAATCCAGATCCTCGGCCGCCATCATCGCCTCGGCATCGGCATAGGTCCGGGTCACGCCGAACCGCGCCGCCGTCTCGGCCAGCCGCACGGGATCGCGGTCGCACAGCGCTAAGATGCGCACGCCCGGCACCGCCTGCCAGCCGTGCAGCTGGTTGCGGGCGAAGAACCCGCACCCGATCACCGCCCCGTTCAGCATGTCACGCCCCCGCCTCGGCCTGCAGCGCCACGCGGGCCTGCAATTTCTGTTGCGCCTGATCGACCACGACGGCGGCGATGATGACAAGCCCCTTGATGACCGTCTGCCAGAAGGACGAGACCCCCATCATCACCAGCCCGTCCGACAGCACCCCGATGACGAAGGCCCCCACGATGGTGCCGCCGATCCGCCCGCGCCCGCCCGACATGGACGTGCCGCCCAGGACGGCAGCGGCGATCGCGTTCAGCTCGAACGACTGGCCGGTCGCGGGATGGGCCGCCACCAGCTGAGAGCTGATGATCAGCCCGACCAGCGCCGCGCAAAGTCCGCTGAACATGTAGACGAACAGCTTGATCCGGTTGACCTTGACCCCCGACAGGGCGGCGCCGCGCTCGTTCCCGCCGACCGCGTAGATATAGCGGCCAAGCGGCGTGCGCGCGGCGATGTAGGCGGCAATCAGCGCCACCGCGATCAGCATCCAGATCGACACCGGCAGGCCCGCCCAGGTCCCCGCCCCGATCAGCCGGAAGGTGTCGGAGCCATAGTCGGGATTGCCGCTGAGGTTCGGAAAGGTCCGCCCGTCGGAAAACAGCATCGCCGCGCCCCGGCAGACATACAGCGTGCCAAGCGTGGCGATGAAGGGCGCGACGTTCAGCCTGGTGATCAGAAAGCCGTTCACCGCGCCGATGGCGATGCCCACCACCATGACGATCAGGCAGATCTCGACGGTGTTGAACTGGATCGACCAGCCGAAGCCGGGATTGAGGCCGTTCAGGATCAGGTAACCCGCCACCATGCCGCACAGGCCCACGATCGAGCCCACCGACAGGTCGATCCCGCCCGAGATGATCACGAAGGTCATGCCGATCGCCAGAAAGGCGTTCAGCGCCACATGCTTGGACATGATGACCAAATTGGCCGTCGACAGGAAGTTCGGCGCAGCAAAGGCGAAGAAGACGAAGACCAGGATCAGCGCGATGAAGGTCCGGGCCTTCAGCGCGACCAGCAGGGCCTGCGTGCTGCTGGGGACAGTCCGGGCGGGGGTTGCGGCATCGCTCATGCGGCGGGCTCCTGTGATGCGGGCGCGTGACCCTTGGCCGAGGCGGCGACCAGGGCGGTTTCGGTGGCGTCCCTGCGATCGAACCGCCCGGTCACGCGGCCATTGGACATGACGATGATGCGGTCCGACAGGGCCATCAGTTCCTCGAGATCCGAGGTGACGAAGACGATGCCCAGCCCCTCTGCAGCCAAGGCGCGCATCGTGCGGAAGACCTCGGCCTTGGCGCCGATGTCGATGCCGCGCGAGGGCTCGTCCATCAGCAGCACGCGGGGATTGGTCATCAGCGCCTTGCCGATCACCACCTTCTGCTGATTGCCGCCCGACAGGCTGGAAACGGGGTTCTCCATCGAGGCGATCTTGACCGTCAGCCGCTTCACGAAGCCCGCGACGGTCCTGCGCTCGGCGCCAAGGTTCATGTGCACCCCCGCCGTGGTGATGGCGCGCAGGCTGGACAGGGTCATGTTCTCGCGGATGGACAGGATCTGGACCAGACCGTCGTTCTTGCGGTCCTCGGGGATCAGGGCGATGCCTTGGGCGATCCGCGCCGCGATGCTGCGCGCGGTCAGCGGGCGACCTTCGATGAACAGGCGCCCGGTGGCGTGGGAATGGCGCCCGATGACGCATTCCAGGAACTCGCTGCGGCCCGCACCCATCAGGCCATAGACGCCCAGGATCTCCCCCGCGCGCAGCGACAGGCTGACCTGATCGACCGCCATGCCGCCCGCACGGGGCAGGCAGACGTCCTCGGCACGAAAGATCTCGGGGCCGAAGGGGTGGTCGATGGCCTTGGCGTAATCCTTGCTGGCGCCGCCGATCATGGCACGCACGATCCAGTCCAGATCGACGCCCGCCATGGGACGCGCCCCGGTGATGGCCCCGTCGCGCAACACGGTGATGTGGTCACCGATGCGCAGCAGCTCCTCCAGCCGGTGCGAGATATAGACGATGCCCACGCCCTGCCGCCGCAGATCGCCGATGACCCGGAACAGGATCTCGACTTCGGCGGCGGACAGGGCGCTGGTGGGTTCATCCAGAATGAGGATGCGGGCATCCTGGGCCAGGCTCTTGGCGATCTCGACGATCTGCTGCTGGCCCACGCGCAGATCGGCCAGCAGGGTGTCGGGGTGGATGTCCTGTTCCAGCCGCGCCATCAGCGCCCGGGTCTCGCGGCGCTGCGCGGCCCGGTCGATGTCGATGCCCGCGCGGGTCCTTTCGCGGCCCATGAAGATGTTCTCGGCCACCGTAAGGTTGGGAAACAGGTTCAGTTCCTGAAAGACGATGCCGATGCCGTGGCGGCGGGCGTCGTCGGGGCCGCCGAAGCGGACCTCGGCGCCGTCCATCAGGATCCGGCCCTCGGTCAGCTGCTCGACCCCGGCGATGACCTTCATCATCGTCGACTTGCCCGCGCCGTTTTCCCCGACCAGCACGTTGACCGCACCCAGATGCAGGTCGAAATCCACCGACTTCAGCGCCCGGGTCCCGGGATAGACCTTGCTGCCGCCCCGGATCTGCAACCCCACGGTCATGGTGCGGCCAGCGAAGTCGGGACCAGCACCCAGGGCGCATCGGCCGCGGGCAGGGTCATCGCGCCCTCGACGATCAGGCGTTGCCCCACGGGATCGTCCGCGGGCAGGCTGAGGCGCTGATGGGCCTGATCGTTCAGCGCGCGGGCCAGTTTCGCATATTCGATCTGGTCGCGGAAATCGGTGAAGGTCAGGAAGTCCAGCGCATCGCGCAGCGCCGTGCCCCGGATCACCGGACCGAGCTGCAAGGTCAGATCCCCCTGCCCGTCGCCATCGGTGTCCAGATCCAGATGCGCCGCGCGCGAGGCCAGATCGGCGCCCACCACCTCGCCCTCGGCCCGCAGCACGAAGTTCCACGGGCTGCCCTCGGAGCCCGGGCGGATGCCATGGGCCGTGCCCGCCGCATCCAGCCCCTGCGCCAGGAGGGCGCGCAGGGGCGCGGCCTCGACCGCATGTTCGGCGACATAGCCGGGCAGCCGGTCGTCGAAGATTTCGGCCGCCAGTGCCGCCATGCGCTGGTCGTCGTCCAGCGGGACCGCGCCAGCATCGCCGGACGGGTCCGCATCGGGCACGATCTTGCAGCCCGGCAGCAGCGCAAGGGCCAGCGTTCCGGCCAGAAGGGCGGTCAGTGCAGGCGTCATCGGCATATCCTCGACGAAAGAGCCACGAAGGACGGGTCCGGCGGTGACGCCGGACCCGTTGCCTCACTCGGCCAGAGCGAAGGTTTCCAGCTTGTCGGCATTGTCGCCGTTGATCAGCACGCAATCCATCAGCTGCTTTTCCTCCAGCCCCGTCGTGCCGTTGCGCAGGTATGCGTCGGCCTGCTCGACCGCCAGCTGCGCCTGCCGGAAGGCGGGTTGCAGGACGGTGGCCTTGATGCCCCCCGCCTTGATGGAATCGCGGACGTCGTTCGAGCCGTCGAAGCCCACGACGATCACATCGGTGCGCCCTGCCGCCTCCAGCGCGGCCCAGGCCCCCATCGCCATGGTGTCATTGCCCGAGATGACGCCCTTGATGTCGGGCTGCGCCTGCAGGATCGTCTCCATCACCGTATAGGCCTCGGTCTGGGACCAGTTGGCGGTCTGCTGGGCGGCCATCTCCATGTCGGGATACTGGTCGATGATGTCGTGATACCCCGACGAGCGGATGCCCGCATTGGTGTCGGCCTCGCGGCCCAGCAGTTCGGCATATTGGCCCGTCTCGCCCATCAGGCGCACGAACTCCTCGGCCCCCAGCTGCGCGCCCTGATAGTTGTTCGACACGATCTGGCTGACGGCGATGCCGCTCTCCTTGATCTCACGATCGATCAGGAAGGAGGGGATGCCTGCATCCTTGGCCCTCTGCACTGCGGCGACGGTGGCATCGGCCCCGGCATTGTCCAGGATGATGGCCACGGCGCCCCGCGCGATGGCGGTGTTGTACAGTTCGGACTGCTTGTTGGGATCGTCGTCATGGACCATCACGACGGTCTCGTATCCCAGTTCCTGCGCCCGGGCCTCGGCCCCCACCGCCTCGGCCTTGAAGAAGGGGTTGTCGTGGCTGGGGGTGATGATGGCGATCAACCCTTCGGCTGCGGCGATGCCCGGCATGGCCACGGCCAGGCCCAAGGCTGAAATCATCAGCCGGCGTTTCAGTGACATGATCTTCTCCCTTTTGATGTCAGACGGACCTTGGCCCGCTCCTCCCTGACGGTTTCGACGGTGGTAGATGGTCCATCTCAGGTGATGCGGTCGATGCTGGCGGCGATCTCGTCCCATTCGAAGACGCGCTTCCAGTCGTCGCGCATCAGCATCGGCTTGCCGAATTCGATGGCCTTGTTGCAGGCGTCCGAGAAGGCGCCCTGCCGTTCCTCGAAGATCACCGCGCCCAGGATGTTCATGTGGCCCAGCAGGAAATCGCGGGCGCAGTCGTGGCTGACGCCGCTGCGGGCCACGCATTCGTCCATCGCCTCGCGCATCACCGACAGCAGCGAGGCGCAGACGGTTTCCGACAGGCCCGGCTCCAGCATAGCCATCTGCCTGACGGTGACCCGATGGCTGCGCGCGACCGGGGCATAGATGGCCCGCGCGATGCGGTCGCCCAAGGCATAGTGATCCTCGGGGCCCTGCATCAGCGCGTTCACGACGCCCTGTTTTGCCGCGACGCCGCCGAAATGGTCGGCCCGTCCCTCGGGCGTGGATTCGTCGTTGAAGATCGGCGGGTGGCAGGGATGGGTGACGAAATAGGTGACGTCCGCGCGGTCGGGCAGGTGGCCTGCGAAGGGCGCGGCGGCGTCCAGCACCACGACCATGGTGCCCGGCGCCAGCATCGGCACCACCTCGGCGGCCACGGCGCGGATGACCGTGTCGGGCACGGCCAGGATGACCACCCCTGCCCCCTGCAGCGCTGCGTCGCGGTCGAGGCAGTCCAGCCCAAGCTCGGCCTTCAGGCGGGCGCGCCCGGCCTCGCCGATCTCGACGGGGGCCACGTCGAAGTCGGACCGGGCCAGATTGGTGGCAAGACGCACCCCCATCTTCCCCCCTGCCCCCAAGAGCGCCACCTTGGTCATCTGTTCCCCCCGGAATCATCTTGCCTTTACTGGTATGATGAGATGATAATCTCTGGAGCATGTCAAGCGCAGAGGAGGGGCGGATGGCACGACTGCGCATCGCCTGGCTGGGGGATGATTTCACCGGCTCTGCGGCGGTGATGGAGGTGCTGGCCTTCGCGGGCCTGCCCTCGGTCCTGTTCACCCAAGCGCCCGGGCCGGACCTGCTGGCCCGCTTCGCGGATGTCGCGGGCGTGGGGCTTGCCACCACCGCCCGGGCCGAAACGCCGGACTGGATGGGCGCGCATCTGCCGCCGCTGTTCCGGCTTCTGGACGCGCTGCAGCCGGACCTGCTGCATTACAAGATCTGCTCGACCTTCGATTCCGCGCCCCATGCGGGCTCGATCGGGGCGGCGATCGCGGCGGGGCTGGGCGTGCGCCCCTCGGTCGCGGTGCCCCTGCTGACGGCGGCGCCGGCCATGCGCCGCTATCAGGCCTTCGGGCATCTCTTCGCGGGGGCGCCGCAGGGCGTGTTCCGGCTGGACCGGCACCCGGTCATGGCCCATCACCCCGTCACGCCCATGGCCGAATCCGACCTGCTGGCGCATCTGGCCGCTCAGACAGACCTGCCAGGCGCGCTGATCGATCTGGAGGCTTTGGCCACTGACCCGCAGGCCCGGCTGGAGGCTGCGCTGGCTGCGGGCGCGCGCATCCTGTCGCTGGACAGCATGGAGCCCGGCAGCGAGGCGGCGGCGGGGGCGCTGATCTGGCAAAACTGCGCCCGGATGGGGCTGGTGGCGGGCAGCCAGGGCGTCGAATATGCGCTGGTGCGGCATTGGCAACAGACCGGCGAGATCCCCATCGTCCCGCCGCCCGGATCGGCGGGGGCGGTGGGCCGCATCGCGGTCGTGTCGGGGTCGGTCTCGCCGGTGACGGCGGCGCAGCTGGACTGGGCGGCGGGGCACGGCTTCGCGCCCCTGCCCTTCGACGCCCGCGCCGCCTGCGGCAGCGAGGCCGATCTGCGGACCGAGGAAACCCGCCTGATCCGCGCCGCTCTGGCTGCGGCAGAGGCGGGGCAGAGCCCGCTGATCCATTCCGCCGCCGGGCATCGGGGCGACCAGGTGGCAGCGTTCAGGCAGGCGCTGGCCGCCAGCGGCAGGCCGCCCGACGAGGCCAACCGCCGCATCGGCGAGGCCCTGGGCCGGATCCTCGACGGGGTGCTGCGCGGGTCGGGGATCCGGCGGGCGGTGATCTCGGGCGGGGATACCTCGGGCCATGCGATGGGGCAGATGGGGTTACAGGCGCTGACCGCGCTGGCCCCCACGATCCCCGGTGCGGCGCTGTGCCGGGCTTATGGCAGCGGCCCGCATGACGGGTTGCAGATCGCGCTGAAGGGCGGCCAGATGGGGTCGCAGGATTATTTCGGCTGGATCCGCGACGGCGGCGGCCCGCGCAGAGGACCCCCGGCATGAGCCCGATGATCCGCGTCACCTACCGCATCGAGACCCCCGGCGATCCCCGCGCCATGGCCGACAAGATCGCCGCCGACCAGTCCACCGGCACCTTCACCGACCTGCCCGCAGAGACGGACGCCCTGCGCGCCCGCCACGCCGCGCGGGTCGAGGCGGTGACGATCCTGGACCCTCAACCCACCCCCTCGCTGCCCGAGGCGGGCGGCCCTGCCGGCCCCGTCCAGCGTGCCGAGGCGGTGATCGCCTATCCGCTGGACAGCATCGGCACCGACATCGCGGCGCTGATGACGGTGACGCTTGGCGGGGTCTTCGCGGCGCGCGGGCTGACCGGCATCCGCATCCTGGATCTGCACCTGCC
The DNA here is from genome assembly GCF_005048225.1 of Paracoccus gahaiensis. Classification (GTDB taxonomy): domain Bacteria; phylum Pseudomonadota; class Alphaproteobacteria; order Rhodobacterales; family Rhodobacteraceae; genus Paracoccus; species Paracoccus gahaiensis. The sequence continues at coordinate 51,683 of NZ_SUNI01000011.1, read as the reverse complement.
GCCCGAGTTCGCCTGCCATCCGGGGCCGCAATTCGGGATCGAGGGCTCGCGGCGCCTGACGGGGGTGGCCGAGGGGCCGATCATCGCCTCGATCATCAAGCCCTCCCTGGGGCTGACCCCCGACGAGACGGCCGAGGTCGTGCGGACGCTCTGCGACGCGGGCGTCGACTTCATAAAGGACGACGAGAAGATGATGAACCCCGCCTATGCGCCCCTGGCCGCGCGGGTCGAGGCGATCATGCCGGTGATCCACGACCACGAGCAGCGGACCGGCAAGCGGGTCATGTATGCCTTCGGCATCTCGGCGGCCGATCCCGACGTGATGATGCGCAACCACGATCATGTGCTGGCCCATGGCGGCACCGCGGCGGTCGTCAACATCAACTCGATCGGACCGGGGGGAATGGCGTTTCTGCGCAAGCGGTCGGCCTTGTGCCTGCACGCGCATCGCAACGGATGGGACCTGCTGACCCGGCATCCAGGCTTCGGCTTCGACTTCCGCCCCTATCAGAAGATCTGGCGGTTGCTGGGCGTGGACCAGTTCCAGATCAACGGCATCGCCGCGAAATACTGGGAGGGCGACGACAGCTTCGTGCAGTCCTTTGCCGATGTGACGACGCCGATCTTCTCGGAGGCCGACCGGGCGCTGCCGGTGGTCTGTTCGGGCCAATGGGGCGGGCAGGCCTTCGAGACCTGGCGCCGCACCGGGCAGACGCTGGACCTGATGTATCTGGGCGGCGGCGGCATCCACGGCCATCCCGGCGGGCCCGCCGCCGGGGTCCGGGCGATCCGCGCCGCATGGGCGGCGGCCAGCGGGGGCCTGAGCCCCGATCAGGCCGTGGCCCGCGACGCGGACTTGCGCGCCGCGTTCGGGAAATGGGGCGAAGAGAGACGTGTCTGACACAGAGCGTCTCGTGAAGACGACTGCGGTTTCCTGCAGCCGCCACCCCTTCCCGGCAATCTCTCGCGCTTGGATTGTGACGGTGTCATGTGCCGGCGGGCCGGGCACAGACGCCGTTCGGTCGTGTTCTCTCGGAAACGACACGGAGGGGGTTGATATGGCACCATTATCAGCCGCTCGTCAGGAAATCCGCCAGCACGAAGCCATCGGCATGCATCGCCCGGGCAAGCTGCGCCGAACTGTACCTGCTGTCATGGGTGATGTCGCGTCCGGCCCAGAGAGGGCGGGAAAAGTCGTGATGTTCATGCGGAAGTTCCACGTCGCAGGTCACAAGACCCGACAGCGCCCCGAGATACTCGTCGACCTGCCAGAGCAGGCCGGAAAACTGGATGTCATGGCGCCGCTTCTCCAGGATCGGGGCAGTGGAAAACTCGGCGATCATGTCGCGGGCCTGATCCCGGGACAGATCGAAATGAAACTCGCTGCGCGACACCCCGGTGCGGTTGCCCTTGATGGTCAGGGTCGCCTGATCATCGAAGACCCGGATGCGCGCCTTGCCGGTGTCGAAGCGCGCGACCAGATAATCCTTGATGTGATGACAGCCAAGGGTCTGGCCACGCCAATCCCCGCTGGTCACAAGGAACTTGCGTTCAATCTCGATACCCAATCTCGCCTCGTCGGTTGCGGCCCCCGCGGAGGCCGTTCTGAGTCGTGAGGGGCCGCCGTGGCGGCCCCTGAAATGCAGGGCAAGGCCTTGCCCCGACCTTATCGTTTCTTCTTCGTCAGCGATCGAAGTCCCTCGAGCATCCCGGGGCAACGCAGCAGACGCTCGGCCTTGGATGCGGATACGACGATCCTGTCGCGTTTGCGGCTCTCGGGCCACCGCTTCAGCATCTTCTCGACGCGCATCGTATAGAGCGTCAGCCGGATCTTCTTTCCGCCCTGCCGGCATTTCACGACCGTTTTCCGGTCGGCGTGGATGCGGCCCCTGAGCCCGCCCTCTTCATAGGCCTCACGGCGGGCAGACCCGCGCCCCGACATGCCCGGAATGCGGCGTCCCTTCGGGTGGATCCATTCCTTGCTGCCTTGCCGGCTGACCAGGACAATGCGTTCCTTCCCCTTTCCGGGGAGCTGGCAGAGAACTCCGTACCGCTTTTCAGCCACCGGACAGCTCGCGGATGAAGGAAGCGCCCGACAGCGCCAACGACTTGTTGCCAAAGCGCCTGTCGGTGCTGACATCGCGCCCGAACCAGTCCGGGGCGACGAACTGATGGGCCTCGGCCTCGGATCGGAACTCGACCTCGACCATCATCAGCGGCGCCAGAGCACCCCCGAAGATGTCCAGCTCGAAGGTCAGTCCCTGATCCAGGCCGCCGGTCCACCGGGTCTTCTCGACGCGGCGGCCCTCTGTCTGGGGCCAGAGCAGCTGGAACTGAGCCTCGCTGATCTCGATCTCGCGTTCGCCCCGGACGATCCCCTCGCCGGATTTCACGCAGAGGATGAAGGTTCCATCGGTCTGGCGAAGCCGGACCTCGACAGAATCCTCCGGCACGGTAAGATAGCCCTGGCGAAGGGATGACCTGCTGGCCGCCGCCAGATCCGGCAGGGTCGTGACCAGGAATTTCCGCTCGATCTCCAGCGATGGTTCCATCGTGCTCAGCTCTCCCTCAATCGTGTCTGAACTTCCGCAAAGATCTGCCGGTATGCTTTCGCGGACGGCCGGTCGGACGCGAACGCCAGCACCGGGGCCCGATTGACCCCCATGCGTTCGACATCCGTCGAGAACGGCAACGCGGCCTTGAGGATCCGTTTCGGATAGGTGTCGCGCATCCGTGCCATGGTCTCGCCGTGAAGGACCTTCTGGCGCTGCACCATCGAGAAGAATGCCGCGATCTTCTTCTTGCTGACCTTGGTCGCCTCCTGGCCTTCGACAAACTCCAGAAGCTGCTCGAATGTCCTCTCGGACAGGGTGGTGGGAATGACCGGGACGACGATCAGATCCGCTGCCTGCAGGACGTTCTCGGACAATGTCGAGATGTTGGGAGGGCAGTCGAGAACGATGATGTCATAGTCGCTGCCGACGGCCTTCAGCGATTTCTTGAGCCGGGACTGGCTGTTCTTCATCCGGGACAGGAAGACGTCGAAATCGCGGAAGGTCATGTTCGCGGGCAGGATGTCCAGATTGTCGTAATCACTGCCGCGGATGGCCTTTGCGACCTGTTTGGCCTCTTCGAAGAACGCGTCATTGTCCAGCTTCTGCGACGGCTTCACCCGGAAGTAGAAGCCCGAGGCCCCCTGGGGATCCAGATCGCAGAGCAGGACCCGGCTGCCGGTCTCGGCGAAGGCATAGGCCAGGTTGACCGAGGCGGCGGTCTTTCCGACGCCCCCCTTGTTGCTGTAGCAGGCGACAATCTTCATCTCAGGCTTCCTTGGCGTTGAACAGGGAGCGGAACTGGCTGCGAATGTCGGCGCCATCGAACTGGGAGAAGCTTGCCATGATCCGGGCACGCTCCTCTTTCTGGCGTTCGTGCAGCACCGCGATCAACGCCCCGATGCTCTGCGCCAGGACAAGGTCCTGCTTGTGGCCGAGCGGCTCGTGACCGTCCATGAACCTCTGCAGGAATGCCTGCTGCACCGAATAGTCGTTGAACAGGCCCAGATTGTCCTGAAGGCGCTTGAGGGGCTTCAGGATGGGCTTGACGGCTGCCGCCGGATAGAGCGGCGCAAAGAACTCCATCAGATAGCGCAGCTTCTTGCAGCCGATCCGCAGCTCGTGGACCTGGTCGTCGGGCGTGTCGGCCGTGATCCCGCGGGCGATCCGGCACACCTTGCGATAGCGCTTCCAGATCAGGCGACGGGCATAGTCGCCCACCGAGGCGTCCGCCATCGGGCCCTTTGGCGGGCCGTCGGTGCCAGCAAACGCGGCCTGCAGGTCGGTGATGGCAGAGTGATACCCGGAACTTCTGAGATGGGCCGCCAAGGCGCGGTGGGCGCCACGACGCTCCTTGCGGAACATCTCGAACATCAGAGCCAGTCCCTTGTGCAGGGAGGGAGGCAGCATCGCGAAATAGTCGTCCCGGGCAAGAAGGTAGACGTCCAGATCCCGCAGCCGGCCCGTCGGAGACATCAGCTCTGATGCAATGCCCTTGAACTTTGCGGTCTGCTCTTCCGGATAGACGCCCTTGAAGAGGCTCAGGACCGATCTGACCTTTCGCAGCGCCACCCGGTAATCGTGCAGAAATTCCGTGTCATGGTCGGCGATGATCCCGGCTTCATTCTCGCGGGCCACCTGCAGATAGACGGTGATGACATCGCCGGCGCTCTGCCAGGCCGTGGCATTCTCGACGATGGCGACGTCAGGCTTGGCGTTGTATCGCGGCTGATCCGGAAACAGCATCGGGGACAGGTCCGCAGCGTCGGGCGAGGCGGTCTCGGCGCTCGCCCGGAGGTGATCGCGCAGCTGTTCGAGGGCCTCGTCATATCCGCGAAGCGGGTGCAGCGCCGCGATCGTCACGGCGTCTCCCCCACCTTTCGGGTTCAGCGTGGTCAGATGCGCGCGAACCAGCGTCTTGTTCTCGTCATCGGTCATGGACAGGTCCCGGTGGCTTATGGTCCCGGACCCGACCCCCAGCAGACCGCGCAAGGGAGGGACATGCTGCAGGGCGTCCTTGACAGGTCCGTCCTTCAGTCCCGTGACAAGGTTCCCCTTCGAGGCCGCTCCTTGCGAGATCAGCCCCTCATGCCCTCCCAGAAGGGTCAGGGTCTTTCCGGCCCTGATCAGCACCTGGCCCGACATCTGGAGAGATCCGATATGGTTGTCCAGAATTTCGAAATCCGTCTCCGCGTCGGGTTGGCTGACCTGGATCTCCAAATCCCCGATCGTGGTGCCGAGGTCCTCGTCCGCCAGCATTCCGGGCAGGATCAGGACACTGCGCTGTGACTGCTTCATGATTTCTTGGTTCCCGCCTTCTTGAGATAGCCGTCGACCAGCTCTTCCATGATCTTCTGGACGCTCGTGTCATCTTCGATGGCACGGGTCTTCAGCGCCTTCAGGGTTTTCCGATGAAGCCGCAGCGATGTGTTCACCTTCTTGGCGTCCTCGGATTTGGCGCTGGCAGTCTTGCTTTTCGACATTGACGGCACCCGACTGCAATGACGTCATGATGTCATATTCCGCCGGTCGAGGGCAAGGCGGTTTCGGACTGAAATGATCGGGACACCGGCTGTTCATGTCGGCTGTGCGGGGCATGACGCCCCGCTGACGGGGAAGGCGTGCCAGGACGGCCACATGTTCGGCACCGGGGGCGTTTGCCTGCCACGCTTGTGGGACCGCCCTGCGGGGCCAAACTGTCCCGAAACGCATCCCGTCGAGGTCCAGGTCGCTGCCCGATCCGCGGCCATGATACGGATGCGTCTCAGCCTCCGTTCACTCGTCCGACGTCGCCTGACGCCTTGTCGTCAGGCTTGATCGGATGTCACGATGGATCGCCGCCCAGTCCTCATCCGCGATGTCCAGAAACCCGAAATAGCGCAGGAAGAATGCCCCCTCGGTGGCCAGAAACGCCAACCGTGCCTGTCGATCCTCCGGTGCCGACGGATCAAGGGCCTGCATGCGCTGTCGATACCATGTCTGCGTGGCCGCCATGAACTCTGGCGACTGAAGCATCAAGGTCATCATGCTTGCGGCCTTCGCTTGCGCGGGGCCGCTGTCGGTGAACGTCGCACCGACATGGGCATCGATCACGTCGACCGGCGTCGGATCGGGCGCGATCATCGTGGCAAACAGCGTCTCGTAGCTTTCCATCCAGCGCGCGCAGAGCGCGTCGATCAGCGCCGCCTTGCTGGGGAACGTATACTGGACCCCTCCCTTGGTAATGCCCGCCGCCTTGGCCAGGGAGTCGATGGTCAACGCCGCGGCCCCCTGGCTGCGAACGATATCCTCGGCCAGGTCGAGAAGGTTGTCGCGATCAACCGTTTTGTGGCGTCCCATCCGGCCCCTTTCCATTACATACGTATGGATTTATATCAGCCGCGAATCTGGCGCAAGCCGAAGAGGAAAAAGACATGGATTCGGGAAATCGCTGGCTTGTGCTGGCCGTGGTCTCAAGCGCGCTGCTGTTGATCGTCATCGACATGACGGTCCTCTATACCGCCTTGCCGCGACTGACCGCCGAACTGGACGCCACGCCATCCGAAAAGCTCTGGATCGTCAACGCCTATGCGCTGACGGTTGCAGGTCTGCTGCCCGCGTCGGGCGCGCTTGGCGACAGGTTCGGCCCGCGGGTGATGTTTCTGGGCGGTCTGCTGGTCTTCGGCGCCGCATCGCTGCTGGCGGCCTTTGCCCCGACGCCGGAGGTGCTGATCGCCGGCCGCGTCGCGCTGGCCATCGGCGCGGCCATGATGATGCCCGCCACGCTGGCCATCATCCGCCATACGTTCGAGGATGATGCAGAGCGCAACTTTGCCATCGGTGTCTGGGCCGCCGTGGCCTCCGGGGGGGCGGCCTTCGGTCCCATCCTGGGTGGCATCCTGCTGGAATTCTTCTGGTGGGGGTCGGTGTTCCTGATCAACGTCCCGATCGTGCTGATCGCCTTCGTCGCGGGGCTGCTCATCGTGGGAAAGCAGGCCTCGGAAGGGGGCCATCCGTTCAGCCTGTCGGCCTCGGTGCAGATCATGGTGGGACTGGTGGCGACGACCCTGGCGATCAAGGAATTCGGCAAGCCCGTTCCGTCCTTCGCCGTGGCCATCATCGCCGCCAGCGTCGGCGTCGGCTTCATCGCGCTGTTCATCCGCGGACAGCGGCGGGCGACGCATCCGATGCTGGATCTGCGGGTCTTCGCCAATCCCGCGTTCAGCAGCGCCGTCATCGCGGCGCTGTTCGCGGCCGCCTGCCTGATGGGCCTGTCGCTGGCGATGACGCAGCGGTTCCAACTGGTCATGGGCCTGTCGCCCTTGCAGGCGGGCATCCAGCTTCTGCCCTTGCCGCTTGCATCCTTTGCTGCCGGACCCCTGACAGGCCGGTTGATCACGAGGATCGGAGATCGCATCCTGCTGCCGGTGGGCATGGGCGCAATCGCCTTGGGCTTGGGTCTTCATCTGGTCTCGATCAGTTCGCTGCCCATCCAGATCCTCGCGCTCACCCTGGTCGGCATTGGCGTCGGGATGACGATGACGACCGCGTCTGCGTCCATCATGCACAACGCGCCCCGGGAAAGCGCAAGCACGGCCGCTTCGGTCGAGGAGGTCTCCTACGAGCTGGGCGGCGCCATTGGTGTCACCGTGTTCGGCAGCATTCTGGCGGCGGTCTATGCCCGCTCCTACGAGGCACCGTCATCCTTGGCGGATGTGGGGCCCTCCGCTCTGGGCATCGACCAGGCCCTGCAGCATGCCGAGGCGGCTGGTGCCGCTGCGTCGGCCCAACTTCTCGACGCGGCCAATGCTGCCTTCGAGACGTCGTTCATCGCTGTCCTTGGCGTCGCACTGGGCCTGTTGGCCGTCGGCCTCGCCCTGATCGTCCGGATGAACAGGCGGCCTGCGTGATCCTCCTGCCCCCCTGTGAGTCTTTGGGAGGATCAGCGACAAGAGGACCTGACCGCGCCAGGGTCGGTGCCTTGGGCGCCCTGCGGCTGTTTCCGCCGGTGATGGGGTTTGCCGACGATGTCTTCATCCTCGTCAGCGCCTCTCACAGCTGGGGCAGGCTCACCGAAACGGCATTCTCACACAGTCCGGTCCCCAGGGGGTCCAGAAGACCTCTCAGGCGTTCTGTCGCTGGCAAGAAGCCCGGTCGACCGGAAGAATGTCACCGCCGTCTCGATCCGCTCATCCAGAGCCGGGTGCAGCGGATCTGCATCGTCCGGCAAGTCTCCCAGCAATGCACGCATCTGATGGGGCACGAAGACCAGGTCGAGAAATGCGGCTGCGATGATCTGGGCGCGATCGACGGAGTCCGCGTCCTCGGGATCAGCGATCGCGCTTGAAATCGTCTTCAGTGCCGCCTCGCGACCCAAGCGGTCGACCTCGCGAACCAGGTCGCCATGACGCGGCACCTCGGCAATATACAGGCGCATGAGGCCCAATGGCACGGGCTGCAGGGCGCCTTCGATCACCGCCCGCCCGACCTGGCGGAGACGTTGCTCCGGCGAGGTTCCGGCGGCAGATCCCTCGATCGGTGGCAGTGCCGCCGCGACATGCGCCCGGATGACCGCGACGAAAAGCCCGGACTTGTCCGCATAGCGCGCATAGAGGGTCGGTTTGCTCACCGCGGCTGCCGTCGCGACCGCCTCTAGGCTGGTCCCGTCCACCCCGCGCTCGATGAAGAGGGCGGCGGCGGCGGACAGGATTCGCGCATCGATATCGGCCGCGTGTTCAAGCGAGGGCCGACCGCCACGGCTTTTGCCAGCCTTTCTTTCGTGCACCATTCCTGCTTCATCCTCCGGACCTGAGCGAATAAACTTTACGTCTGCGTTTAGTTTATTTAAGGCGATGGTCTATGCCCCTCAGATCACGCACACAAGAGCACCCCATCATGTCAGACGCCGTCAGGCCGTTCATCCTCGACATTCCCCAGGCCGATCTCAAGGATCTTGGTGACCGCCTGTCCCGCACCCGGTGGCCCGATCAGAGCCCCGTCGAGGACGGGCGCCAAGGCCCACCCCTGGAGAAGCTGCGCGCCTTGGTCGCGCGCTGGCAGAACGGCTATGAGTGGCGGCGCTGCGAGGCCCTGCTGAACGGATGGAACCCGCAGATCACACAGATCGACGGAGTCGACATCCACTTCCTGCATATCCGCTCGGCGCATCCGGAGGCGATGCCGCTTCTGCTGACGCATGGCTGGCCGGGCTCGGTCCTAGAATTCCGGCATGTCATCGATCCGCTGGTCAACCCGACCGCGCATGGAGGAACCGCAAGGGACGCGTTTCATCTTGTCATTCCGTCCATGCCCGGCTTCGGCTTCTCGGGCAAACCCACCGAGCCCGGCTGGACCCCCGCGCGCATCGCGGCCGCGTGGGCGACGCTGATGGCCCGGCTTGGATATGACAGCTGGGGTGCGCAGGGTGGGGACTGGGGCGCGATGGTCACCATGATCCTCGGGCACATGGCCCCTGCGGGGCTTGCCGGGATCCACCTCAATTTCGTCCCCTTCCAGCCCAGTCAGGCCGAGGTCGCGAATGCCGACACCGAAGAGCGGCAGATGCTCTCGGACGCGGCGCGCTATGACGCGGACTATTCCGCCTACATGAAGCTTCAGGGCACGCGGCCGCAATCGGTGGCGTTCGCGCTCGCGGATTCGCCCGTGGGCCTGGCCGCCTGGATCTATGCGCTGTTTCAGGATGTGTCCGACAGCGGCGGTGATCCCGAGAGCGTCTTTGATCTCGACGAGATGATCGACGACATCATGCTCTACTGGCTGCCGAACGCCGGGCCGACGTCGGCGCGGCTCTATTGGGAGGGGATGCAGGCAATGCGGGCGGGCGGAATGCCGCAGGACGCCATGAGAACCCCGGCCGGCATCTCGATGTTCCGTGGCGAGCAGGTCCGCCTGTCGCGCCGATGGGCCGAGGCCCGGTTCGACCGTCTCGTGCATTTTTCGGAGCATGGCGAGGGCGGTCATTTTGCAGCCTTGGAGCGTCCCGGCATGTTCGTCGACGATCTGCGGGCGACCTTTGACGGTCTGCGATAGCCGACGGAGGCTGACATGCCATCTTGACGAGCCTTTCCCCGACAGGGAGTGCCCCGCATTTCGGCCGCCGGAAACGTCGCCGGTCCGGTCATCGGCGACAGGACAGGGAAGCCGTTGCGGGGGCATTGCCACGGAGGGCGGCACGATCCATCCTGCGGCGCCCGGCATCAGCAGACCCCCTGCCCTCCGATCAACCTTATCGCGGCGCTTCCTTTGATCAAGGTCACGGCGCGTTGCGTTCGCCCGGGTGGGTGCGGAAGGCATCGGGCCGGACGGCCTGCGCATCAGTCCGTCTGTCCCGGGCGGCTTGGGCCCACCATGCCAATTGCTGAAAGCTGCGGTCCAGATAGCCCTGCCAGCGCTCGGCATCGACGCCGTCCAGATAGGCCCCCTCCGCGTCCCACACCTTTTGCGCATGGGGGACATGGATCATCGCCGAGACCGGCAGGCAGCCCAGTTCGGACAGAAAGCCCCGCATCGCCATCGCCGCCCGCGTGCCGCCCCACTGCCCCGCCGAATAGGTGGCGATGACCGAGGGCTTGTAGGAAAACAGCGAGCTGCCGAAATGGTTGAGCAGATCGGCCAGTGCCGGGCTGAGCGAATGGTTGTATTCCGGGCTGACCATGACATAGCCGTCCGCCGCCGTGATCCGGGCGGCGAGGTCGTCCAATGCCTCAGGAGCCCGGCTCTCGGCATAGGCGAAATGCGGCTTGAAGGCTGCCTCACGCGGGAAATCCAGCGGGTCGATCAGGCTGGCCTGCAGTCCCATCCCGGTCAACCGGGCGGTGCAGGCGCGGGCCACCCGCTCTCCAAGCCGCGCGGGTCGGGGCGGTGTGCTGGTCCTGACGGACCCCAGAAAGACCAGAATATCCAGCATGGCGGCTCCTGCGTTATCGGCGAAGGCCGCACCGGGGGCCGAACCGCCTTTGCATCTAGGCCATGGTTATCCCCGGGCCAAGGACCGCGCCACCCCTCCGGCCTGCATGACCCGCGCGGAGCCGGTCCGAGCCTCAGATCAGGGCGCGGCGCACCCTGGCCGAGATCCATTCTGACACGACCACGGTGCCCAGGATCACGATCATGATCATCGTGACCTGCGGCCAGGCCAGCGTGTTCAGCGAGGCCTGCAGCTTCAGCCCCAGCCCGCCCGCGCCGACCAGTCCCAGGATGGCGCTTTCGCGGATGTTGATGTCCCACCGGAAGACGGTGATGCCCCAGAAGGTCGGCAGCACCTGCGGCACGATCCCATAGGTCAGGATCTGCGCGGGGCCGGCGCCGGTGGCGGTGACGGCCTCGATCTGGCGGGGGTCGGTCTCCTCGATCGCCTCGTAGAGCAGCTTGCCGATGAAGCCGATCGAGCGGAGCGCGATGGCGATGATGCCCGCCAGCAGCCCCGGCCCCAGGATCGCCACCAGCAGCAGCGCCCAGATCAGCGCGTTGATCGAGCGCGAGGCGACGATGACGAACATCGCCAGCGGCCGCAGCAGGCGCGGCGAGGGCGAGGTGTTGCGCGCCGCCAGGAAGGCCACCGGCACCGCCATGACCACCCCCAGCATGGTCCCAAGGGTCGCCATGTTCAGCGTGTCCCACAAGGGCACCATCAGCTCGGGCAGATAGCCGAGGGCGGGCGGGAACATCCGGTCGGTGATGTCGGCCGCCTGCCGGGGCGCGTCCTGCACGAAGGCCCAGATGGTGCCGCGCGTCATCACCTGCCAGCAGAAGACGAACAGCGCGACCAGCCCCAGCCAGCCCGCCCACAGCAGCAGCCGGTGACGCGGGGTCCGCCAGGTCCAGATCCGGTCGCCCGTCAGGTGATCCGTGGCATCGGTCATTGCAGGAACTTCCTGAGATAGGAGCTGCCATATTCCGCGACCATCACGATGGCGATGATGATCAGCAGGATGGCCCCCGCGCTGTCATATTCATAGCGGTCGATTGAGGTGTTCAGCGTCGCCCCGATGCCGCCCGCCCCCACGATGCCGATCACCGCGCTTTCGCGGAAATTGATGTCCAGGCGATAGACCGACAGCCCGATCAGGCGCGGCATCACCTGCGGCTGGACCGCATAGTTGATGACCTGCATCCAGCCCGCGCCGGTCGCGCGCACGGCCTCGACCTGCGCCTCGTCCAGATCCTCGATGTCGTCGGCCAGCAGCTTGGCGATGAAGCCGATGGTCGCGAAGGACAGCGTCAGGAAGCCCGCGAAGGGGCCGAAGCCGAACATGGCCACGAAAAAGATCGCGATGATGATCTCCTGCACCGCGCGGCTGACGGCAATGATCGAGCGGCAGATCGCATAGATCCAGCGGGGCGCCAGATTGCGCGCCGCCCCGATGCCGATGGGGATCGAGATCGCCACGCCCACCACGGTCGAGGTCAGCGTCATCGTCAGGCTTTCGACCAGCCCGCGCGAGATGTCGCGCCAGCGGCTGGTGAAATCGGGCTGCAGGAAGCCCTCGACAAAGCGCAGGGCCCGGGACCAGCCCTCGGCCACGCGCGCCCAGTCCAGGTCCAGTGTGGCCAGCGCCGCGATGAACCACAGCGCGAAGCCCAGCTGCAGCGCGCGGGCCAGGCGCCGGTTCCTGATGATCTGCGGCGGGCGGCGCCAGCGGGTCGGATAGGCCGCCGTCATGCCAGGACCATCGCGTCGCGGGCGGCCAGCGCCTCGCGGGTCTCGGCCTCGTCCTCGGCCTCGGCGCGGCGCATGGCGTCCCAGTCCTCGTCGCCATAGATGCGGGTCAGGGCAATGTCGGTCAGATCCGCCGGCGTGCCGTCGAAGACCACCTGCCCGGCGCGCAGGCCGACGATGCGCGGCAGGAACTGCCGGGCCAAGGCGACGTCATGGATGTTGACGATGGCGGGCAGGTCGCGTTCGGCGCAGATCTCGGTCAGCAGGCGCATGATCTGGCGGCTGGTCTTGGGGTCCAGGCTGGCGGTGGGCTCGTCGACCAGCAGCAGCTCGGGGTCCTGCGCCAGGGCGCGCGCGATGCCCACGCGCTGGCGCTGGCCGCCCGACAGCGCGTCGGCGCGCTTGTCGGCATGGTCCAGCAGGCCCACCCGGTCCAGCAGCGCATAGGCCCGCGCGATGTCGGCGGGGGGAAAGCGGCGGGTGAAGCTTTGCCAGAAGCTGACATAGCCCAAGCGGCCCGACAGCACGTTCTCCATCACCGTCAGGCGTTCGACCAGTGCGTATTCCTGAAAGATCATCCCGATGCGGCGGCGCTGGCGGCGCAGCGCGCGCGGGCCCAGGCCGGTCAGCTCGGTCCCGGCCAGGGTGATGCGGCCCGCGGTCGGCTCGACCAGCCGGTTGATGCAGCGGATGAGCGAGGACTTGCCCGCCCCCGACGGCCCGATCAGCCCGACGATCTGCCCCTTGGGCACCGACAGGCTGACATCGTTCACCGCCCGGTCGCCGGTCTTGTAGGTCTTGGTCAGGCCGTTGAGGTCCAGCATGTCGGGGTCCGTTCCTGGAAAGCGGGGGGCCGGGGATGCATCGCACCCCCGGCCCCGGATCGTGCGGGCGGCGTCAGCTGCAGGAATATTCCACGCCCATCGTCTCGTCGATCTGGCGCACCACGGACCAGGTCTCGGCGAAATTGATCTCGATGAACTGGGATTCGCCCGAATTGCTGAATTCCTCCTCCAGCGCGGTGCCCGACCAGTCGAAGTCGAAGAAGGCGCGGCGGATGTTCTCCTGCAGCTCGGGGGTCAGGTTGTGGGCGACGCCGTAGCCGGTCGTCGGGAAGGTTTCCGAGGTATAGAGCGTGCGGAACTGATCCTCGGTCACCACCTCGCGCTCGATCATGCGGGTCTTGACCGAATTGGCGATGGCCGCCGCCGGATAGTCGCGATTGGCCACGCCCAGGATCGAGTTGTCATGCGCGCCCGAGAAGACCGGTTCGAAATCGGTGCCTGCGACCATGTCGTATTCCGCCTGGAGCAGCGCCGAGGGGGCCTTGAAGCCGGAGTTCGACGTCTCGGCGGTGAAGGCCATCTGCCCGCCGCGGATATCCTCGACCTCCTGCATGTCGCTGTCGGCATGGGTGATGATTTCCATCTCATAGCCGAAGCTGCCGTCCTCGGCAGCCATCATCGCGAAGGGCCGGAAGCCTGCGCAGGCCACGGCCAGCGGGTTCGAGCCGGTGTTGAAGCCCGCGACATGCAGGCGGCCCGCGCGCATCGCCTCGATCTGGGCGGCGTTGCTGTTGACCGGGAAGAACTGCACTTGCTTGCCGGTGACCTCGGCCATGTGGTCCAGGAATTCCTGCCAGACCTCGGCATAGACGGCGGGATCCTCGACCGGGGTATAGGCGAAGACCAGCGTGTCGGGATCGGACAGCTGCGCCTCGTCGGTCGGGATGTCGGCGATCATGTCGCCATCGGCATCGGAATAGCGGGCGTCCAGCGCGAATTCGGCATGGGCAGCCTGCAGGGCCAGCAGGCTGACGGTGGCGGCGGTCAGGATGGTACGGGTCATCGGTCCTCGCAAATTCTAAGCATGGGGGTGTGGAGACCGGGCTAGGGACAAACCATGACAGCAGGCCGACGATTTCGTAAGCGTTTCATGACGAAATGAAGGAGCCTGCAATTTCAGTCGGTTGCCGCGAGGCTGCAGCACCCGCTCCTACCGCGTTTCCGTGCTCTATGCAGAAGCGGTTGATTTCAGATGCGCCCCTGCTCCTTTTGTCAAATGCCGTTCGGGGAGTCGATACAGATGCGGCGACCGAAAAGGCGACCTGCTGGACAGCAGCATCCTTTTTGTCGACTGTCACCCCATCATGCGCGACATCAACATCAAGGCCATCGAGTGTTTCGAGACCGTGGCTCGGCAGGGATCGGTCGGTGCTGCGGCCATCGAACTGGGCGTCACACCCTCGGCCGTCAGCCAGCAGATCCGGCTGCTCGAGGCGCAGTTCGGGGTCCGTCTGTTCCGGCGCGAGAGGCGCAAGCTGATCCTGACCCATGACGGCGACATCCTGTTCCAAACGGCGACCCATGCCTTCGGGGCCATCCGCAACGCCCGCAGCGCCATCATCCGCCAGCGTGACCTGCGCAACCTGATCCTGCGCGTCAGCCCCAGCTTTGGGGTGCGCTGGTTGGGGCCGCGCATCGGCGCCTTCCTGACGGCGAACCCGGAATGGAGCATCCGCGTGGACGCCACGCAGGACTTCACTTCGTTCGAGACCGAGATTGCGGATTTCGATCTGCGCTATGGTCATGGGCAGTGGGCCGGCCTGTCGGTGCTAGGGGTGATGCATGATCTTGTCATGCCGATGTGCAGCCCCGGTTATCGCGACCGGCTGCAGGCGATCTCGGACGATCCGGGCGAGCAGCTGCGCCATGCGGTGCTGATCGACAGCGTCAAGACGATGTTCCGGTGGGACCTGTGGCTGGCGCTGAACCAGGTGGATCTGCCCGACCTGATCTATCCCATGGCCTTCGATCGGTCCTCGATGTCGCTGGAGCTGGCGCGGCAGGGGATGGGCGTGGCGCTGGACAGCGTGAACCTGTGCCTGGCCGATGTGCAGCGCGGCGATCTGGTGCCTTTGTCGCTGGACTTTCCGGTGATCGACTTTCCCGCCTACTGGATGGTCTGTCCGTCGCGCCACCTGAACCGGCGGATCGTGGCGCGGTTCGCCGACTGGATCGCGGAGGCCGCACAGACCCACGAGGCCGAAGCAAGGGCCTGCCTGACGCAGCTGGGATGCCGCTTCAGGCAGGCCGAGCCTCCGGGTGCGGCTCAGTAGATGGTCAGCGCCGGAACATACGAGATCAGCATCAGCACGAACAGCGCCACCAGATAGAAGGGCACCAGCGCGCGCACGGTCTCTCCGATGCCCACCCGGGCGATGCCCGCCGAGATGAACAGCGTCGTGCCCACCGGCGGGGTGTAGAGCCCGATCGACAAGTTGACGACCATCATCAGGCCTGACCTGCCCCCCGGAATATCCCTTAGTTTAATGTAAAGTTTGCTTCATCACGAAGGAGCAGACGACATGAGGAAAAGCCGCTTCACCGATGAGGAGGGGACCGTGGCCCCAGTGGGCCGAGTAAGCCCGACGAACAAATCATTGGGATGATCAAGGAGCAGGGTCCCCCCCGCCACCGCGACGCGATAGACCGAGAGGTTGCCAAGATAACCGACCCCCTCGACCGTGCCGGTCAGGCGATTGGGCAGATCGGGCAGGCGCGCGCGTGACAGGGTGATCCTTTCGGGCCGGATCGCCACCGTTGCCGGCTGGCCCATGGTGCAGGCCATGCCATGGGCCACCATGATCCGCGCGCCGGTCGTGGCGCAGGTGATCTCGACATGGTCCACCTCGTCCTGGGTGATGCGTCCCTCGAACAGGTTCACCTGCCCGATGAAGCCCGCGACGAAGCGGCTTTGGGGATACTCGTAGACCTCGCGCGGGGTGCCGGTCTGCACGATGCGCCCGTCCGTCATCACGCCCACGCGCGAGGACAGGGTCATCGCCTCGTCCTGATCGTGGGTGACGATCAGGAAGGTGATGCCTAAGGCCCGCTGAATGTCCAGAAGCTGCATCTGCGTTTCCTCGCGCAGCTTCTTGTCCAGCGCGCCCAACGGTTCGTCCAGCAGCAGCAGGCGCGGCTTCTTGACCAGCGCGCGGGCCAGCGCCACGCGCTGACGCTGCCCGCCCGACAGTTGGTCGGGCTTTCGCCCGCCAAAGCCGGCCATCTGCACCAGCGCCAGCATCTCGGCCACGCGGTCGCGGATCTCGACGCGGGGGCGGCAGTCGCGGTGCAACCCATAGGCGATGTTGCGCTCGACGCTCAGATGCGGGAACAGGGCATAGGACTGAAACATCATGTTGGTGGGGCGGCGGTCGGGGGGCATCGCGGTCATATCCTGACCGTCGATGCTGATGCTGCCCGAAGTGACCTCTTCGAACCCAGCCAGCATGCGCAGCAAGGTGGATTTGCCGCTGCCCGACCCGCCCAGCAGGCAGAACAGTTCCCCCTGCGCGATGTGCAGCGACACGTCGTCCACCGCCGAGACGGTGCCGAAGCGCTTGGACAGGTTCTGGATGCGCAGGAAGGGCGCGCCGCTCATCGGCCGGTCTTCAGCGTGGTCCAGGCGCGGGTCAACAGCCGGTCATAGCGCGGCGTATGCGGGCGCAGGGTGAACAGCTTTGCGCGGACCGCCTCTGCCGGATAGATGCCCGGATCGCCCGCTACCTCGGGGTCGACCAGCGGCGTCGCGGCCATGTTGGGATCGGCGTAATAAACCGCATTGGTCAGCGCGGATCGGGCCCTTGGGCATGGGCGGCCGTCGTCATCAGGAACAGCATCAGGGCGCAGGATCGGGTCATCGGGTTCTCCGTTGTTGGAAGGGCCCGGGCCGTCGCCCCCTGCGGGGTCGCAGCCGGGCTTTTTGGTGGTCGGTCAGATCCCCAGCTTGTCGCGAAGCGCGTAATACCACGACCCCATCACCGAATAGGGCACACGAAAGGTGCGCCCGCCGGGGAAGGGATACCAGGGCAGGGCGGCAAAGGTGTCGAACCGGGTCTGGTCGCCATCGATCACCTCGGACAGGATGCGCCCGAAGGTGTGGGTGCCGGTGACGCCATGGCCGCTGTAGCCATGGGCGAAATAGGTGTTGGCGCCGATCCGGCCCATCTGCGGAACGCGGGTGAAGGACAGGGCGAAATTGCCGCTCCAGCTGTAGTCGACCTCGATGCCGCGCAGCTCGGGGAAGATGCGATACAGGTTGCGGCGCAGCTTGCTCTGGATGTTCAGATCATCGACGCCCCCATAGACCGAGCCGCCGCCGATCAGCAGGCGCTTGTCGGCGGACAGGCGGTAATAGTCTGGAATATAGCGGATATCCTCGACGCAATGATCGGTGGGCAGCAGACGGGCGGCCATCTCGGCGCTCAGGGGCCGGGTCGCCATGATCTGCGTGGTCACGGGCATCACGCGCCATGTCAGCGCCGGCACCACGTCGCCCAGATAGGCATTGCCGCACAGGACCAGCGTCTTGCACTCGACCCGGCCCTGCGCGGTCCGCACCACCGGCGTCGCGCCGGTCGTGTCGACCGAGGTGACCGGCGACATCTCGAAGATGGTGCCGCCGTTTGCCTCGAACGCCTCGGCCTCGCCCTGCGCCAGATTCAGCGGATGCAGATGCCCGCCCTTGTGGTCCAGCTGGCCGCCGACATACAGGTCGGACCCGATATGCTGGCGGATCTGGTCCGGCCCCAGCAGCTCCTGGCAGGTGATGCCATAGCGTTCCCACAGCCTCTGGCGGCCCTCCAGCTCCTTCATGTCACTGGCGGACATGGCGGTCAGGATGTTGCCCTGCTTCAGATCGCAGCGGATGGCGTATTTCTTCGCCCGCGCGCGGATGATGTCACCGCCCTCGGTCACCAGCCCCGCGACGAACCGGGCGGTGTCATGGCCGAACTGACGATCGATCTTGGCCAGACTGGCGTTCAGCCCATTGACGATCTGCCCGCCATTGCGCCCGGATGCCCCCCAGCCCACCCGCGCGCCCTCGATGATGGTGACCGTGTAGCCCTTTTCGGCCAGATGCAGCGCGGTCGACAGGCCGGTGAAGCCCGCCCCGACCACGCAGATGTCGGTCTGGTGGCTGCCCTGCAAGGGGGGGCGGACCCGCGTGGGGTTGGCGGTCGCGGCATAGAGGCTGCCGACATGGGAGCCGGTGCCAGCATAGGGCTTGGTCATCGCGTTCATGGGGCACCTTCCGTCATAATGTGATAGCGTTTGGAGAGTTGATACATCGCCCTGGCCTTGTGTCAAGCCGGTTCCCCGCTATGATCGCGCGACATCAGCCAAGGCCGCCCATGGACATCCTCGTCTCTGACATTCCCCTTCTCGACCAGCCCGAGGAGATGACGACCCAGGAGCACACCTATGCCCGGCTGCGCGCGGCGATCATGACCGGCGCGCTGCCGCCCGGGCACAAGCTGACCATCCGGGGCCTCGCCGATCAATTGCACCTGTCCCAGACCCCCGTGCGCGAGGCGATCCGGCGGCTGTCCTCGGAGAACGCCATCGAGGTTCTGGAAAACCGCCGCTTGCGCATCCCGGTGATGACCTCGGCCCGGTTCGACGAACTGGTGGCGCTGCGCGTCGCACTGGAGACGCATGCCGCCCTGCGCTGTCTGCCTCATCTTGCGGATCGCACCATCGACGCGCTGGCGGCGATCGACGCCGATCTGGACGAGCTGGCACGGCAGGGCGATGCGGTGGGCATGACCCGGCTGAACCACGCATTTCACCGCGCGATGTATTGCGCCAATCCCGATCAGGCCGCGATGCCGCTGATCGACAGCCTGTGGCTGCAACTGGGCCCGTTCCAGCGTCAGCTGATGGCCGTGGCCCAGCACCATTACAGCATCGACCGCCACAAGGAGATCCTGGCGGCCCTGCGCCGGCGCGACCCGGCGGGCCTGACCGAGGCGCTGCAATCGGACATCCGCGACGGGCTGACGCTGGCTGGGCGCGACCTGCTGGCCGCGGCCCCTAGCCCGCGAACACGTAGGCCGTCTTGACCGAGGTATAGAACTCGGCCGCCATGCTGCCCTGTTCGCGCGACCCCATGCTGGAGCCCTTTCGCCCCCCGAAGGGCACATGATAATCCACCCCCGCCGTCGGCAGGTTCACCATCACCATCCCCGCCGCCGAGCGACGCCGGAAATCGCGCGCATGGCGCAGGCTGGTCGTGCAGATCCCCGAGGACAGGCCGAACGCGGTGTCGTTGGCAACCGCCAGGGCCTCATCGTAATCGGCGACGCGAATGACGCTGGCGCAGGGGCCAAAGATCTCCTCTCGTGCGCTGCGCATGTCGTTGCCTGCGCCCACGAACAGGGCCGGGGCCTGGAAGTATCCGCCCGTGGCACTGTCCAACCGGTCGCCGCCGATCACCGTGCAGCCCTCGGCCCGGGCCAGGGCCACGTAATCCAGATTGCCGCGCAACTGGCCTTCGCTGGCGACGGGGCCGATCTGGCTGCCCTCCTCCAGTGCGGGACCGACGCGCAGAGCCTGCATCTGGCGCGTCAGTTCGGCCACGAAGCGGTCGTGGATGCCGTCCTGCACGATCAGCCGAGAGGACGCCGTGCAGCGCTGCCCGGTCTGGAAGAACGCCCCGTCCAGACAGGCCGCCACCGCGACGGGCAGATCGGCATCATGCAGGACAATCATCGGATTGCGGCCGCCCATCTCAAGCTGAACCTTGGTCATCGTCTCGGCGCAAGCCCGCGCCAGCCCCCGCCCCACCGGAACCGAGCCGGTAAAGCTGATGGCGGCGATGCGCCGATGATCGACCATCGCCTGGCCCAGCACGCGCCCCGGTCCCACCAGCAGGTTGAAGACCCCCGCCGGGCAGCCCGCCTCGTGGATGATCCGGGCCAGCATCCACGCCGTGCCCGGCGTCAGTTCGGCGGGCTTCAGGATGACGGCGTTGCCATAGGCCAAGGCCGGCGCGATCTTCCAGGCGGGGATGGCGATGGGAAAGTTCCAGGGCGTGATCAGCCCGACGACGCCAAGCGGCTCTCGCGTGATCTCGACATCGACACCCGCGCGAACGGAGGCCAAAGCCTCGCCGCGCAGGCGCAGGGCCTCACCAGCGAAAAAGCGGAAGATATGGGCGGCACGGCGCACTTCGGCCAGAGCGTTGGGCAACACCTTGCCCTGTTCCCGTGCGAGCATTCGGGCCAGATCACCCTCCTGCCCGGTGATGGCTGCAGCGATGCGGTCGAGAAGATCGGCGCGGACTTGCGGCGAGGTTTCCGCCCACCCCCCTGCCGCTTCGGCGGCCGCAGCTGCGGCTTCGGCCATATCTTGGGCGTTGGCGCGGGCGTGACGGCCGATCAGGTCGGCCGGGTCCGACGGGCTGCGGTTCTCGACCGTCCCGACCCCTTCGCGCCAAACGCCGGCGATGAGGTTCTGGCAGATATCGGTCATCCTCGTCTCCTGCGATAAGCACCTTCTCGCCTTCGCATTTTTTGCGATCGCAAAAATCAAGATATCTTTCTTGAACGCTATTTACAGGCTCAAAATAGATTGATGATGCGATCACATTTTTGCAAACCTGCCACGGAGGAGCCCCGCGGATTGCCCTGATACATGCCCCGGATAAATCGGTCGCTCGAATCCGCGAGGCCTTCGCCCGCCTGTGGCCCGAGGCACGGACAGCCGATCTGCTGGATATTTCGCTGTCGGCGGACCTGGCCGCGGCAGGGCATCTTGGGTCAGGCCCTTCGGGTCGACGTCTGGTTCAATGGCGTCACGGCGACCGGCGAGGTCGGTGTCCGGCACGGCTGCGCCTCCTTGCCCTCGGCAAGGCTGCCACGGCTGTCGATCCGCCGTGTCTCGCGCCAACAGAGGATCACAGCAGGCGCCCGATCTCCTCGACGCTCAGCACCTTGCCGGCCGACAGGACCTTGCCGTCCACGACCAGACCCGGCGTGGACATGACGCCATAGGCGGCAATCTTGGCAAAGTCGGTGACCTTGACGATCCGGGCCGCTCTGCCGGCCGCCTCTGCCGCCGCCTTGGCGTTGTCGCCCAGGGTGACGCATTTCTTGCAGCCGGGGCCGAGGATCTCGATGATCATGGGGGGGTCCTTTCAGTTGAACAGATGGGTGATGGCGTTGAAGGTGAAGCCGATGGTCAGGATGCCCCCCGTCACCACGCCCACGAATGTGGCCAGCAGCGGCAGCCCGACCACGCGCCTGAGCATGATCAGCGAGGGCAGCGACAGCGCCGTGACCGCCATCATGAAGGCCAGCACGGTGCCCAGGCCCACACCCTTGCCGACCAGCGCCTCGGCGATCGGCAGGGTGCCGAAGATGTCGGCATAGATCGGGATGCCCACCAGCGTGGCCACCGGCACCGCCCACCATTTGTCCTGGCCCAGCAGGGCGCCGATGGTCGAGGCCGGCACCCAGTTGTGGATGGCCGCGCCGATGCCCACCCCGATCAGCACATAGGGCCAGACCTTGCGCACGATCCCGGTCACCTGGCCCCGGGCATAGGCCAGGCGCTCGGGGCGGGTCAGGGCCTGATCCCTGTCGCTCACAGGGACGTTGCGCACGAAGCCCGCGACTTGACCCTCCATTCCCAGCCTGCCGATCAGCGTGCCGCCCAGGATCGCCACCAGCAGGCCGACGCCCACATAGGCCAGCGCGATCGGCCAGGTGAAGATCGACGCCAACAGGATCACCGAGGCCAGGTCCACCAGCGGCGACGAGATCAGGAATGCGAAGGTCACGCCCAGAGGCAGGCCCGCCGCCGTGAAGCCAATGAACAGCGGGATCGACGAGCACGAGCAGAAGGGCGTGATCGCGCCCAGCAATGCGGCCAGGGTGCTGGCCCCGCTCCCGGACCGGCCACGCAGGATCTGCCGCGTGCGTTCGGGCGGAAAGAAGCTTTGAACATAGGAAATCGTGAAGATCAGCACCGAGAGCAGGATCAGGATCTTGATCACGTCATAGAAGAAGAATTGCACCGAGCCGCCGATCTGCGAGGCCGGGTCCAGCCCGACCGCCTGCACCCCCGCCGTCACCAGATCCGACAGCCACTCCATCCGCAACACCTGATCGTTCAGCCAGCCTGGAACGTCCATGTCAGCACCTCTGCGACGGCCGATGGGGAACGGCATCGCGACGAACCACCCCCCAAGTCGAGGGATGCGCCCGGGCCCGACAATAGGCGCGGGGCAAACCCGCGCCTTGATCCAGATCATCCTTCTCGAAGGACGGCAGGTTGATCCCCGATGGTGCAGGATGCGTGCGGCATCTGGCCATCACCAGCCGGCAGCGTCTCCGCCCACCGTTGCGGCGGTGCCTGTCCGCATCGCCGTGGCGATCCGCGTGTCAAGCGACCCCGGGGCTCCGGGCAGGATCCGGTCCGGCGCGTAAGCGGGGCAAATTTCCGGGCAGCTCAGTTCAGACAGGCTGCCCCGCGACAAGGTCAGGGAGGAACGGGACGTGTCCAGCCGACTGGTTGAGGCCGAGCCTATCGCCCAGATAGACGAAGAAGGAGATGCCGAGCTTTCGACAGGTCTTCATCAACCCAAGCATGACATCGCGGGCCTGGCGGCCATCAATGCTCATTGTGCCGCCTGAGATCCGCCGTTTGGTCACGCAGGCACGCAGGTCGTTTTCCGAGGCATTGGTGTGGAGTGGAATTTCCGGCCGCTCCAGCACTTTCAGCAGTTCGTGCTTTTGTCTGTGCAAGCGGGCTAGCAGCTGGTCCAAGTCCTTGTAGCCGGTCAGCTGCGTGAAGATGTTGTCGAAGCGCTTGGCAAGCATGGGGCAGTCTGCCTCAGCAGGGGTCAGCTTCCAGAGCTTCAGATCCCGATACAGTGTCCAGATCTCGTCCCGGATCTTCTCGATCTTGCGCACCTGTTGGGGCGTCTTTGGCATCAGCTTCTGCAGCAGGCGCTCGGCATGTACCCAACACAAGGCATGATTGGGGACACGGAACTGCCCGGCATCATCGGACACGACCACCGTGTTTTCCATCAGTCCGTGATGGCGCACCGCGCCCCAGAAGGCGCCCTCGCTGACCTCACGCAGCAAGGTTCGGTCGAAGACATCTCTGCGAAGTGCTACCAGGTGCTCGTACCAGGCCATCTGCGAGGTCAATAAGGTCTTTGGATGGGCGGCAAGATGAGCGGCGACGTCCGGCGCGACCTTGCGACGGCGCATGTAATCGAGTGCTGCATCGTTGATCACGTAATCCTCGCGACCGGCCCGCAAGAGTGACAGGAAATTCAGCCGCGACTTCGAGCGGCCTGTCCGAAACACGGTAAAGCCGGCTCCGCCGATCTGTGTCGTGATCCCGTCGCGGCGGGCGTGGCGGGCGCCAGTGTCATTCACGCTGATGAAGGGTGCTGTTGCCAGGCCGGCCCGAAGGACTGCTTGATCCTCTTCGATAAAGCAGTCAAGACGACTGGTCAGGATGCGCACGACCTGCCGCTTGGAGATTTCCATGCCGATCCCGTTCAGGATCAAGGTCAGCCGTTCCGTCGTGACCTGCCCCTGGGCATGAAGGACAAGACAGAACCGACGCAGGTTGGCGCCAAAACCGCCGAGCAGTGCCGCTGGCAACGGTGCGATGATCGTCTTGCCCTCTGGACTCAGCCAGCGCTCGCGGCGATAGCGGACAACTTCGGACGAGATCGCCAGCTCACGGACCAGAACTGTCTCGTAGCCTTTGAAGCGCGACCCGGTGGGAGCCTTGGTCGTCAGTACCTCTTCGCGGGTGACACGATCCCGGTCCCGCTTGGCACCGCGGCGCCGTGATGGACCGCCAGATTTGCGAACCTCGCGTTCCGTAGCCTTCTCCATGCCGGATGACTTGAAGGGAGGCCGAGGGGGCAGGTTCTTCAGCCGCGCGATCTCATCGCGCAGTTCCTGGTTCTCCACCTGGAGCGCCACTTGCGACGTCTCGGCCGTCTCGAGTTGGGACACCTGGTCTTCGAGGGAATGAAGCCGCTGCGACAGATCAATGACGAGCCGACGCAAACTGTCGGCGCTCAGCATCTCAAAGGCATCATCTGACGGCAGGCTCATACGATCTTGAATCAGACCAAGATCAAGAGCCCAACGATCATGCCCGGAAATTTGCCCCGCTTACTCCAGCGCGACCTCGGTCAGTGTGTCGCCCTGATGCAGGGTCGCAGTGCGGGGGACGCGGGACAGCAGGTCGGTCATCTCGCGCCGCGCGCGGCCGGCGGCAAAGCTTTCCAGGAACGTGCCGCCCGAATACATCAGCGCCACGACCGCTGCAGCCAGCGTCTCGTCAAAGATCAGCGCGGCGGACATCGACATGGCGGCGACGATATCCAGCCCGACCTCGCGGCGGGCCAGACTGCGCAGGATCTCGACCAGCAGGGCCGCCAGCACCGGGATCACGCCGCCGCTGAAGGCCAGCGTGGCCGCACCGGGCCGGCCCACCGCCATGAGCCCCAGCCCGAAGAGCAGGCCCAGCAGCGCCACCGCCAGCAGGGCCAGATTCGCGCGATCCGCAAGCATGGCTTTCATCGAGAAAATATCCTGTCGCCGCGGCGGGCGGGGGCTGTCGCTGGAAACCGATCGCGTCTTGTCGGAACGCCGGGCGGTCGCCGGATACTACGCGCGAATGTCGTGCCGTCAAAGCATCCCCGTGCTCCGAGGACGTCCGCCCCTGCATATGACGCACCTGCGCGACCTGTAAGGTTGCTGCAAGGTCCACCGTCCATGGCTGTCCGCATCGAAACACCGATGACGGAGATTTCCATGCGTCCCCCCCTTCTTGCCCTGATCCTGGCCGGACTGGCCTTTCCCGCCGTGGCGGCCGAGCGCTGCGACGTTCCCCAGGCCGACTGGCGCCCGGTCGAGGAGCTGACCGCCGACCTGATCGCCCAGGGCTGGACCGTCAGCAACGTCAAGACCGAAGACGGCTGCTATGAGGTCTATGGCCGCGACCAGGACGGCAATCGGGTCGAGACGTTCTTCGACCCCGCCACCTTCGAGGCCGTGGGCAGCGATGACTGACAGGGTCCGGGTATGGGACGGCTTCGTGCGGCTGTTCCACTGGTCGCTGGTCGCGCTGATCGCGGGGGTCTGGCTGACCGCCGAGGGGCCCAAGGTCCTGCACGAACGGTTGGGTTACGCCATTGCGGGGCTGATCACGGCACGGCTGGTCTGGGGGCTGATCGGCCCCCGCCACGCCCGGTTTGCGGATTTCATCCGCGGGCCGCGCGCAGTGCTGGCCTATCTGCGCGACCTGCGCGCCGGGCGGGAACGCCGCACTCTGGGCCACAACCCGGCGGGCGGCGCGATGATCGCGGCGCTGCTGCTGACGGTCACCGGCACCGCGCTGACCGGCTGGCTGCAGACGACCGACGCGTTCTGGGGATCGTCCGCGATGGAGGAGGTCCACGAGGCCCTGGCCACGCTGATCCTGGTGCTGGCGGGGCTGCATGTCGCGGGCGTGCTGGTCGAGAGCCTGCGCCACCGAGAGAACCTGGTCTTGTCGATGCTGACCGGCACCAAGCGGGCGCTGTCGGACGAAGACAGCATGTGACGAGATCGGTCATGCGTGGCCTGGTCACGCTGGTCGTGGCCGTCCTTGCCGCAGGCGGTTGGGCGGGATGGCTGCGCGGGACCGGCCACCTGCATCCGGGGTTGGCAGGGCAGATCTCGTGCCTCCATGGACATGTCGCGCTGCCCCTCGGCGCCGCCTGGCCCATGGACCAGAGCTGGGAGGCGATGGCACCGTCATTGGGCTAGGGCAGCTGAGCGCCCGCCGGTCCAAAGCGCAGGCTGACAGAGGCGCGGTCCCGGCCCATCGCGTACTCGATGCCAATGCCCTGCGCCCCAGCCACCCGGGCGACGATGGCAAGGCCCAGCCCCGCCCCCTGAGAGCCGGCCGATTTTTCGAAGGTGCCGTGCCGGAACGCGGCACCCGGGGCGACGGCATTCGACACCGTCAGGCCGGGGCCTTGGGACAGCACGACGCGCAGGTCCCCGGTCCCGTGATCGGCGGCGTTGCGCAGAAGGTTGCGCAGGATCAGCGACAGCGCGTCAGGATCGACCGCGACGAGGGCCTTTGTCATCTCGGCATCGTCGAAGGTCACGGGCAGGCCGAGATCGTCTATGACCATCCGCGCCACGCGGACCAGATCGCAGGGTCCCGCGCCCATCGCGCCCGCTTCGGCACGCGACAGGTGCAGCAGGCGCTCGACCAGATGACCCATCCGGCCGAGTGCACCCGCCAGCCGCCCCGCCGCCCCGCCATCGGCCAGCCCTGCGGCGATCAGCTGCGCCTGGCCCGAGGCGGCGGCGAGGGGCGTGCGCAACTCATGCGCGGCATTGGTGGCGAACTGGCGTTCGGCGTCGATCCGGGCGCGGATGATGTCCAGATAGCCGTTCAGCGCCTGCGGGATCGGGGCCAGCTCGACCGGCAGATCCGGGGTCGCGACAGGCGACAGGTCCTGCGCGGACCGCCCGCGCAGTTCGGTCGCGAAGCGTGTCGCCGGGCGCAGCGCCGATCCGACCGCCCCCCGGATCGCGAGGGGCGCCGCCATCAGCACCGGCAGCATCAGGGCCACCAGCCAGGTCAGGCTTTCTCGCAGCTCGTCGCGGCGCCAGGCATTGGTATGGCCGACCTCGACGACGATGTCGCTGTCGGGATCGGCCAGCCGGAAGACCCGCCACCCCGGAACGTCCTGCCCCCCATCGACACCCACCGGCGGCCAGGGGGCGTCGGTCACCGCGACCCCCGCATCGACGATCCGGATCGCGCTGTCATCTGCCGCCAGCGCCCCCACCTGCCCCGCCCCCCGATACAGCGCCAGCGACAATCGCGCAGACCCCGCAAGACTGTCATCCATCAGCTCGGACATCTCGTGCGAAATGACCAGCGCCGCCAGCGCGACCCCCGCCAGCCACGCGGCACAGGCGCCCAGCACCACGCGGCGCACCAGTCGCGTCCGCAGGGACCAGGGCCGCGTCACGGGATCAGGTATCCCAATCCGCGGCGCGTCTGGATCGCATCGGCCCCCAGCTTGCCCCGCAGGCGCGAGACATAGACCTCGACCGCATTCCCCTCGATCGCATCGTCGAAAGCGTAGAGGCGATCCTCGAGCACCTGCTTGGACAGCACCCTGCCCCGCGCCGACAGAAGCGCGTCGAACAACGCCCATTCGCGCGAGGTCAGGCGGATCTCGGTCTCGTCCCGGAACAGCCGGCCCCGGCCCGGTCCACCCGCAGCCCGCCCAACCGGCTCTCCGTGGCCGATCGCCGGAGGCGCGGCGGGCATGGGCGCGCAAGCGGGCCTCGATCTCGGCCAGATCATAGGGTTTCACGACATAATCGTCCGCCCCCGCATTCAAGCCCGCGATGCGCTCACTGATCTGGTCGCGGGCCGTGGCGATGATCACCGGCACGCGGTTGCCCGTCCGACGCAGATCGCGCAGCAGCGTCAGCCCCGATCCGTCCAGCAGCGCCAGATTCAGCAGGATCGCGTCGAACACGGCCACGTCCAGCGCCGCCCGCGCGGTCCCAAGATCAAGCGCATGATCCACCGCATGACCCTGAGCGCGCAGGAACCGGACCAGCGCATCGGCGATATCGGCCTCATCCTCAATCAGCAGGACACGCATGCGCTTCTCCTCTTGCTTGCCTGCAGACATGGCGGGACGCAGGTGCCGGATCAATGGAAATCGCTATGTCACAGCGTCGTGATGTCCTCGCGCGGTGCTGTAAGCCTGCTGCAAGCTTCGGGCGTCAGGTGGGGGCACGAACCTCGCAAAGGCCCCGCCATGCACGCACTGCGCCACCCCTCGGACCACGCCATGCACATGCAGATCCTGTCCCCGCCGGACCCCGGCTGGCAGGCCGCAGCCCTGATGATCCAGATGCATTTCCGAGACACGCATGGGGCCACCATGACCCTGCCCGCGGTCCCGCTGGCCGTGGCGCGCTCGGCCTCGGGCGCGGTCCTGGGGCGGCGGGGCTGCGTGACGGGGCGCATGGGTTCTTTTCGCAGGTCTATCTGGACCGTCCCGTGGCGCGGCTGCTGGCAGAGCGCAGCGGGCGCAAGGTCCGGGACGCCGACATCCTTGAGGTCGTGTCGATGGCCTGTCCCCGCCCGATCGCCACCCTGCCGCTGATCGAGGCGATCGCCGCCGAGGGTCGTCTGCGCGGCAAGACCTGGGGCCTGTTCACCGCCACCGCCGCCTTGGTCGCCCTGCTGCAGCGGACCGGCGTTCCCCTGCTGCCCCTGGCCCCCGCGCGATCCCAATGCCTGCCCGATGCGGCGTGCTGGGGCCGCTATTACGAGACCGACCCCTGGGTCTGCGCCCTGCAGGAGCGGGCAGAGCCGCTGCGCTTCATGCCCCGACCGTCCCGCGCCCCGCACAAGGTTTCCGTTCGATGACACCGATCTTCGACGCCCTCGCCCGCCATGCCCGCCAACGGCCCGATGCGCCCGCCTTTCGCGACGGCACCCGCCAGATCAGCTGGGCCGACCTGGCCGAAGCCGTGAGCCGGAGCGCTGCGGGCTTCGCCAGCGGCCCCCGCACGGTGGGCCTGCGCCTTGCCGGTCTGGACTATGTCATCGCGGATCTGGCGGCGACCCTCGCGGGGCGGCGCGTGGTGCCGGTGCCGGGCTTCTTTTCCTTCGGGCAGCACGGAGGCGATGACCGAGGCGGTGACGACCGCGGAGGCGACGACCGGGGCACCGACGATTATGGCGGGCGGGGCCGGGGGCGCAATGACCAGCCCTCGGGTACGGCTGGAGGTGGCTCGGCGGGCGGCGGGGCGGTCGGCGGCGGGCAGGCCGGGTCTCGCCCGACCGAAATCGAGCGCTCGGCCAGGGGGATCGAGGTCACCTATGCCGATGGCTGGCGCGAAGAGCTGGAATACGGCCGCTATGAACTGAAGGACACCCAGGGCCGCACGGTGGTCGAGCGGACGGCGACCGGTCAGGATGTCGAGCGGTTGTCCTCGTTCAGCCGCTGACACGCGGCCCGGCGGATGGCGCGGCGGCTAGCCGGTGCGCCATTCCCTCTGCGCCAGCAACGCCGCCTCGGTGCTGTTGCGCAGGTGCAGCTTTTGCAGGATCTGCGTCATGTGATGCGTGATCGTCCGCTCCTGCACATCGGTGCGGCGGGCGATCTCCTTGTTGGACAGCCCTTCCGAGACCAGGCGCAGCACCTCCTCCTCGCGCGGGGTCAGCAGGGCGAGGCCATCGCGCAAGGAGGATGCGGGGCTGCGCAACCGCGCCAGCATCCGCGCGGCCAGCGAGGGTGCGACATGGCTTTCGCCCTGCATCACCGGCTCCAGCGTGGCGACCAGCTCGGCCCCGCCGATGCCCTTGAGCAGATAGCCGCGCGCGCCGCCCTCCAGCGCGGCAAAGACCGCATCGCCATCCTCTGAGACCGTCAGCATGACCGTCACGCGCAGCAGCGCGACCCCGCCCTCCAGCCGCACGGCCATCCCCGCGCTACCGGCATGGCGGGCGGCGTTGTTCAGCCCCTCCTGGACAAAGCGGAACAGGCAGATGCGCAGCCCCGGCGTCAGGGAAGGATCGCCGGCGGCCTCCGCCACCAGGGCGACGGGGGTCGGGCAGCGCGCCTGATGCGCCTCGATGGCCAGCCGCAGGATGCTACCTGCGGGCAGATGCGACAGCTCTGGCAAGACCAGCCCGCGCGCGATCTGGCGCAGCCCGCCCTCGGTCGTGGCGGCGGCCCGGCCCGCCGCCTGCTGAACCCACAGGCGCAGCTGGCCATTGTGCTCCGACAGGCGGCGCATGTCGGCCAGCCGGCGGTCCAGATCGCGGCGCTGGCGGTCGATGGTATGGCTGCCCTGACGCACGATCGCGTAAAGGATCAGCCCCAGGGCCAGCCCGCCCCCGCCCACCCCGGCCAGTGCCATGGCCCGCGCCGCCGACAGGTCGGCCTTGAGCGCGGGATCGGCGACATACAGTTCGGCCACGGCGATGATCTCTCCGGTCCAGTCGGCGCGGATCGGGCTGTAGATCTTCAGCAGCGGCACGCTCAGGGCGTGTTCGGCAAGATCCTCCTCCTCGAAGATGGCGGCGATGCGGCCGGACCAGGCCTGCGCCAGTTCCTCGGACGGGGGAAAGCTGCGGCCGATCAGGTCGGGGTTCGAGGCGGCGATGACCAGCCCGCCCTGGGCCAAGACCTTGTAGGACAGGATGCGGTCGCCCATCACGGTGGCCGGCAGTACCTCGGACAAGGCGCGGCGCATGGCGGGGGATGGCGCGGTTCCGGCGACGTGATCCTCGACCAGCGGATGCAGGAAGCTGTCCATGTACAGCGCCGCCGCCGTGGCCGTATTGCGCACCACCACCTGGCGGATGTGGTCGGTCAAGAGCCAGCCCGCAAGTCCCATGAACACCGACAGCACCAGCCCGCCCACCACGGCAAAGCGGGTCGCCAGGCTGGCCCTGGTCCAGAATCGGCGGATCGGGTGACGAAGGTCCATGCCGGACCATCCCCTGTTCATGGCGCCCTGGCGACTGGACGCAGGTACAGCAAGGGCCATGCGGATGCGAGGCCGGGCTGCGTTCGGTCGGGGGACATGCGCGGGCTGGGGCATGCGGCCGTCCGGTGACGGCTGCCGCCGGACCCTGGGTCTGACGCACCGCGCCTGCGACCTCGGGGTCGTCCTTGAAACGGGGCCGCCTCACTTTGGGCGGCGGAACGGCAGAATTTGGGCGCTGGACGGGCACTTGCGCAAACGCTTAGATCCAAGCAATCCCTGGGGTCGGTCTGGCCATCGGCGAACCGTCGGCACGAAACAGGTCAATCGCAGTGCGCAGAGCTTGCCCAGTTGTGTCCCGGTGTCCGGATGATGATCCGACGAGGCGGCGCCTTGGCGGGGATGTCGCGATTGTCGGGTCTTCGAGACCCTTGTCTTCAGAATGCGTGGGCGACATCAGCGCCGCCTGCTTCGACGGCCCAGCCAGCTGCCTGCGGTTGATGCGATCATGGTCGGGACGGCCAGCGCGCCCAGCAGGACCAGCCCGAAGGCAGACATCGGCCCGAGACCTGCGAGCATCAGCATGACCGGAAACTGCGACAGCGTCAGAACCAGACCCGCCAACCACCCGCGGCTGTCAAATCGGAACCCGATGATCCCTGCCAGAAGACCAGAAGACGGGTAGGCGATCGTCCAATACGCCTCGGCATCCCAAGGTTCTCGGGTGCCCGCGAGAAGGCAGACGAGCAGCCAGAAGCTGCTGCCAAATGCCAGCAAGGCGAAACATGGTGCGACCACCCGGGGCATCCTCAGAGCCTTTCCGCGTTGCGATCGGAGAGACGGTTCGCGGGGAACATGGTCTCGCCCTCATGACCCGGTTTGACGTGGCGCCTGCGGCAGAGCCGGCGCGTGTCGACATTGAACCGCACCAGGTTTGCCGGGGTAGATTTAGGTAAGTTATGCGGCCATGGCCTCGATTTCCAGAGCTGCGGAGACGTTGGCCTCGGCTTCAGCGGGCGTTTGCGATGGGCTCTGGCAAGCGCCGGTTGTTGAACCAGTCCACCCACTTGAGGGTCGCGTCTTCCACGGCCTCGAAGTTGCGCCACGGACCGCGGCGGTGGAACGCTGCAGATCGGCCTTGTCCATCGGGCTCGGACCGAGGGCGCCTCGATGGCCAGGCCCCGTGCGCATCGCGGTGCGCGTCGATGAACCCACCCTCACTTCGACCGGCGGGCGCAACCTGCGACAGATCCGATCCCGTCGGCCGGTCCCGCTCTCTGTCCGCAGCCCTTTCCTGCCTAGCCCAACCCCTGCTCTCCGGCGGCGCCCTCCCGCAACGCGTCCCTTGCCGTGCGGCCATGCTGTTCGATATCGTCAAGATCCGCCATGTTCGGGATCGTGCGCCGCGCGTCGTCCAGGATGGCATCCACCTGATCACGGAGGGCGGTGCGCTGCTCGGATGTCCGGACGCAGAACGAGATGGCGTGCATCGATTTCAGCAGCTGGATGATGACCAGCGGCGTGTGGGTGCTGTTCTGCCGGATCTGACTGAAGGATGCGTTCAGCAGAAGAGCATAGGTCGGGCGCGGGCAGATGACGCGCAATCGGCCGTCCTGGTCCTGAAAGACGCCGGGGGGCACCGCCTTGCCCAGCAGCTGCGACCATGATGCGGACAGGCGGTGAATGACCGCGACGGCCGTATAGGGATCATTGATCCCCGGAGAGAGGGCCCGGACCGCGATCTCCACCAGATGGCGGATCGAGAATTCCAGATCCTGCGCGGGTGTCCGGTGCACGCCCAGCCTGATCGTCCCGGCGATCCGGCGCGCCAAATCCTCGGTGGCCTTGCCCTTCGGATAGATCCCGAAGCAGCGCCCGTCCTGAACCGCGAAATTGCCCGCCCGCAGATGCAGTCCCACGATCACGTCATGCGACCTGGCCAGATCGGTGAGACCCTCGAAATCGATGGCCTGCACATATCCGGACCTTTCGGTGCCATGGAAGGCGGCGCGATCCGCGAAATCCTCGGGCAGCGCCGCTTCGGGGTCATCCGCCTGGCCAAGCGGAGGCAGTTGCGCGATCCCCTGGTCCAGTTCGTGGCCCACGGCCTCGATGAGGCTTTCCGAGATGATCGAGTTCGCCAGCACATGGATGTAAAGCACCAGCAGCGCGACGCTGACGACGGTCAGCACCGTCGCGATCGTCACGGACAGATAGGCGGATGACGCGGCCTCGTCCTGCGACGCGAGGGACGCCAGCAGCAGCAGGCAGTAGATGATCGTCAGCACGAACGCGCCCAGGACGAACTGCGTCTGAAGGCGCCCCATGAAGCTTCGGATCAGTCGTGGCCCGAACTGGCTCGCCGCCAGCGTCAGCACCACCATCGTGATCGAGAAGACGAGGCTGGCCATGGTGATCATCGAGGTGAGGATCGTGGCAAGGAAATCGCGCGCCTCGTCCGGTTGGCTGACATAGATCAGGCGGGGAAAGCCGCCCTCCGGCCCCTGGCCAAGCCAGGTATCCGCCGCGATCGCCGCGATCACCAGGATCGGCGCCAACCCTCCCATCAGCGAGGGCAGGAACCACAGGCTGGTCCGGACAGAGTCCCAGACCGCGCGGACGGCGCTTCCGCGCGGCAGGGTCAGGGTGCTGCGTGTCATGTCGGTCGTGGCACCCTTACGTTTTGACTATCTGCAGTGTCCCGCCCCTCGCGACCCCGGCGTGCATCATGTCGGATGCACTGTCGGCACTTGGCGATTACGGGCAGAAGGATGGCCCTCATGGTCTTGGGTCGTCAGGCTGTCCGCGTCCATGACACCCATGTCGACCTTTCGTCATGGCGGCTCTCAAACAGCCGGCGCCTGCAAATGTTCCCGACATGGACGCCGGTCCGATCAGGACAGGCCCGGCGCGCGATGCGGCGACCGGGCGGATCCGCTCGGCGTCTAGGAACAAAGCCCCGACATGCTGGTTCGGACCGTCGGTGAGCTGACGCGGTGCCATGCGCGCGGTCACCCGGCGGGGGCAGTCGCCCGTGTCGGCATCCGCGTCTCAGCGATGGAGAACCCCATGTTTCCCACGGACAGCACGCCTCGATACCCCGCGCGCACCGACACGCCCGACCTCCTGTTTGCGCCCGCCGTGGACAAGGCGATCGCGGGCGTCGAGGGCCAGATCCGCGCCGCCCTGAAGTCGTCCGTTCAGGCGCGCGGTGCCCGGTTCCGCAGCCCGCCGATGACCAGAGCACCCGAAGAGGTCGTCCATGTTGAAATACGGTCCGATCCGGACGCCGCGCGGCCCGCCAGCGGCGCGCGATCGGGCCGGAGGTGAGATGATGGAACGGCGCATGATGCTTGGCCTGGCCCTGACGGCCGCCATCCCCTCGGCGGCCTTGGCGGGCCGCATCCGTCCGGAGCCCATCGAGGTGCTGGACACCTACCTTGCCAATCCGCCGCCGGACAGCCGGGCACAGGTCGCCGGGCAATCGCTGCGCCTGCGACGGGTCCATGACTGGCGGTTCGACCCTGCGGCGGTCGCCGTGGAAACCGAACAGGGGCAGCGCCTCGGCTATCTGCCGCCCCGGCAGGCCGAGGTGTTGTCGCGGCTGATGGATCACGGGGCCCAGACCTCGGCCCGTGCCACCGGGTCCGGGCGGATCCGGGTCCTTCTGCACCTGTGACCCCCATCTGCGCCGCCCGGCAAACGGGGCGGCGGTCCCTTCCTGCTGACGGAGACAGAGCATGACCAGACATTTGCCGCCGACCGCCGCACCTGACCGGCATTCCCCGCCGGGGCCGCGATGGGGGGCAAGGCGTCTGGCCGCGATCGCCGCCGTCCTGACCGTGTCCGCCCTGGTCAATCATTGCCTCGCCCGACGGGCAGAGGCGCAGAACCCGCCGACGGGGCGCTTTCTGGACGTGGACGGCGTGCGTCTGCACTATGTCGAGGTCGGCGACGGTCCAACCCTTGTGCTGCTGCATGGCAACGGCAGCATGATCGCGGACTTCGTCTCCAGCGGGCTGGTGGGTCTGGCGGCCCGGACGCATCGCGTCATCGTCTTTGATCGCCCCGGCTATGGGCACAGCACCCGGCCCCGGGGGCGGGTCTGGAGCGCGGATGCGCAGGCGGATCTCGTCAGCGCGGCTCTGGGGCAGATGGGGGTCACGGGGGCCGTCGTGCTGGGCCATTCCTGGGGCGCGTCCGTGGCGGTCGCGCTGGCGCTGAGGCATCCCGGCATCGTGCGCGGCCTCGTGCTGGCCTCGGGTTATTACTACCCGACGCCGCGGCTGGACATGCTGCTGATGGCGGGTCCGGCCGTGCCCGTCCTGGGCGACATCCTGCGCCATGCCGTGGCCCCGCTGACCAGCCGGCTGGTCTGGCCCCTTCTGCTGCGCAAGATCTTCGGCCCGGCACCGGTGCCCGCGAAGTTCGGCGGCTTTCCCATGGAGATGGTCGTGCGTCCGTCGCAGTTGCACGCATCGGCGGCAGAATCCGCCCTGCTGATCCCCATGGTCGCCGCCACCGTGGCCCGCTATCCGACCCTGACCATGCCGGTCGTCATCGTCGCCGGGTCCGAGGATCGCCTGATCGATCCGGACGCGCAGTCCGGGCGGCTGCATGATGCCATCCCCCATAGCAGCTATCATCCGGTCCCGGGCAGCGGTCACATGGTGCACCAGACCGATGCGGCCGCCGTCATGCGGGCCATCACCGAGGCCTTCGCGCGTGCCAAGGCCTGACCGGGTCGCTTGGCCCCCCAAGCAGTCCGCGTGGCGGCGGTCAGGATCTGGATGCGGACAGGTCATCGTGGATCGCGCTCGCGGCCACGGCGCCCTGTCCCGTCGCGACGGCGATCTGGTCGATCCCGTTCGGGACGTCGCCGATCGCGGAGACACCGTCCAGGCTGGTTCTCTGCATGGCATCGATGGCGATATGGCCGTTGTCATCCAGATCGACGCCAAGGGTACCCGCCGGATCGGCGCGCGGGGTCGTGCCCAGGGCCACTGACATCGTGTCGAAAGGCCGGGTTTCCTCGTTCTGCAGGGTCATCAGGATTTCCGTTTCGGACAGGGCATAGTCCCTCGGGGGGACTGGGGATCGGTCTCCCTGTCACCCGCCGCATTGCGTTGCCCCCCGGTCCGGTGCAGTCTGACCCTCACCGCCGCCAACCCGGAGATCGCCATGGCATCGCGCGCCGTCTGGAAGGGTCAGCTGCGCCTGTCCCTTGTCGCCATTCCGGTGGAACTGCATCCCGCGACCAAATCGGGCGCGCGGGTGTCGTTCCGCCAGATCCACGGGCCCTCCGGCAAGCCGGTGCGCTATCAGAAGACGGTGGCGGGGCTGGGCCCGGTCAAGGCCGAGGACATCCTCAAGGGCTATGAGGTCGAGGGCGGCGACTATCTGCTGCTGGACCCCGAAGAGATCGACGC
Organism: Paracoccus gahaiensis; assembly: GCF_005048225.1. Classification (GTDB taxonomy): domain Bacteria; phylum Pseudomonadota; class Alphaproteobacteria; order Rhodobacterales; family Rhodobacteraceae; genus Paracoccus; species Paracoccus gahaiensis. The sequence goes on along the minus strand of NZ_SUNI01000011.1, from coordinate 15,689 downwards.
GATCAAGCTGGACACCCGGAAGACGCTAGAGTTGGTGCAGTTCGTCGACCAGTCCGAGATCCCGCCGCTGTACTACAACAAGCCCTATTACGTCGTGCCCACCGACGATCTGGCCGAGGATGCCTACCGCGTCGTCCGCGACGCCCTGCGGGCCGAGAAGAAGACCGCGCTTGGCCAGTTGACCATGCGGGGCCGCGAATATCTCTGCGCGATCCGCCCCTGCGGCGACGGGCTGCTGCTGGAGACGCTGCGCTACGAGGACGAGATCCGCGAGGCCGAGCCGCTCTTCGCCTCGATCGAGGACGGCGCCAGCGACGCGGACCTGCTGGAAGTCGCCACGCAGCTGATCCGGCGCAAATCGTCGCCGTTCGACGCGGAGGCGTTCCGGGACCACTATGACAAGGCCCTGCGCGACCTGATCCAGGCCAAGCGGAAGAACCGCAAGACCCCGCGCGCCAAGGCGGGCGACGATGACGAGGCGCGCCCCTCAGGCGGGAACGTGGTCGATCTGATGTCGGCGCTGAAGGACAGCCTGAAAAAGGACGGCGGCAAGCCCAAGGCGGCAAAGAAACCCGCCCGCAAGCCCCGCGCCAAGCCGAAATCCGCCTGATGGCGGGCCTTGGCATCTATCTGGACAAGCGCGATTTCGGCGCCACGCCCGAGCCGTCCGACGATGGCACGCCCTCGCGCCTCGGGCTGCGCTATTCCATGCAGAACCACGACGCCACGCGGCTGCACTGGGATCTGCGGCTGGAATGGGGCGGCGTGCTGCTGTCCTGGGCGGTGACGCGGGGGCCGTCGCTGGACCCCGCCGACAAGCGGCTGGCGGTGCGGACCGAGGATCATCCCCTGTCCTACCTGACCTTCGAGGGGCTGATCCCCAAGGGCCATTACGGCGCGGGCACCGTCCTGCTGTGGGACCTGGGCTGGTGGCAGCCCTTGGAGCCCGCCGCGCGCGGCCTGTCCAAGGGGCACCTGAAGTTCCGCCTGCACGGCCAGCGGATGACCGGCGACTGGAACCTGATCCGCATGAAGGGCCGCAAGGCGTCGGATGCCAAGCGCGAGAACTGGCTGCTGGTCAAGATCGACGACGAGGCGGCGCATCAGCGCGACCCCGTGGCGCGCCACAGGACCAGCGTGGCCTCGGGGCGGACCTTCGCGGCGATCCGGGCCGACAAGCCCGCCGCCCTGCCCGTGCATCCGGGCGCCCTGCCCCGGCACCAGCCGGTGCAGCTGGCCACGCTGACCGACGATCTGGCCGACGCCGGTGCCCATTGGCACGAGCTGAAGCTGGACGGCTATCGCGCGCAGGTGGCCCTGGGCCAGGGCGGGCCCCGCATCCTCACGCGCGGGGGCCATGACTGGACCGACCGTTTCGCCGAGCTGCTGCCCGCTTTGCGCGACCTGCCCTGCAAGGCCGCCCTGCTGGACGGAGAAATCGTCGCGGGCGGCGGCCTGCAGGGCTTCGGCACCCTACAGGATGCGATCAAGGCGGGCGGGCCGTTCCGCTATGTCGCCTTCGACCTGCTGCATCTGGACGGGCGCGACCTGACCGCCCTGCCCCTCACCAAGCGGCGCAAGGCGTTGGAGAAGCTGCTGCGCCCCCTGCCGCCGATGGGCGCGGTAACCCTGTCGCCGATCATCCACGGCCAGGCCGACGAGGCCTTCGCGATGATCTGCGGCATGGGCGGCGAGGGGGTGATCGCCAAGCGCGTGGATGCCCCCTATCGCGGCGGGCGCAGCCGCGACTGGCTCAAGATCAAGTGCCGCCGGCGGGGCGAGTTCCTGATCGTCGGATGGCAGGCCAGCGACCGCCGGGGGCGGCCCTTCGCCTCGCTGGCCGTGGCGGACCGGCAGGGGGAGGCGCTGGCCTATCTGGGCAAGGTCGGCACCGGCTTCGATGCCGAGGCGATGGCGGATCTGGCCCGCCGCATGGCGCCGCTGGTGCGGGGGACGGCCCCGCTGAAGGTCCCGCGCCGCGAGGCGGCGGGCGTGACTTGGATCGCGCCCGAACTGCGCATCGAGGTCGACTATGCCGAGACGACCGCCCAGGGCCGCCTGCGCCATGCCGTCTTCCTGGGCCTGCGCGCCGATCCGCCGTCCGAGCCCTGCCCCCCGGTACAGGCCCGGAAGGACCGCCCCATCACCGCCGGGATCGCGATCAGCAGCGCCAACCGGGTGATCTTCGACAAGCCCCGCCTGACCAAGGCCGGGCTGGCCGACTACTACGCCGCCGCGGCCCCCCTGATGCTGCCCGAGCTGGCCGACCGCCCCCTGTCCCTGCTGCGCCTGCCCGAGGGCATGGCGGGCGAGCGGTTCTTCCAGAAGCACCCCGGCAAGGGCTTTCCCGACGCGCTGAGGATCCAGGCGATCGCGGACAGCGCGGGCGAGACCAGCCCCCATGCCTATGCGACCGATGCGGCGGGGATCGTCGGCGCGGTGCAGATGGGCACGGTCGAGTTCCACATCTGGGGCGCACGGCGCGACCGGCTGGACCGGCCCGACCGTCTGGTCTTCGACCTGGACCCCGACGAGGGGCTGGGCTTCGCCGCCACCCGCCGCGCCGCGCTGGACCTGCGCGACAGGCTGGACGGTCTGGGTCTGGCGTCATGGGCGATGCTGTCGGGCGGCAAGGGCATCCATATCGTCGTGCCGCTGCGCCGCCAGGCCGGGTGGGACACCGTCCGGCTGTTCAGCCGGGGCGTGGCCCTGCTGGCGGCGCAGTCCGAGCCCAAGCGCTTCACCGCCGAGATGTCCAAGGCCCGCCGCAAGGGCCGCATCTTCATCGACTGGCTGCGCAACGAACGCGGCGCCACCGCCATCGCCCCCTTCTCGGTCCGCGCCCGCCCCGGCGCCCCGGTCGCCTGCCCGGTCAGCTGGGACGAGCTGGCGCGGATCCGCAAGGCCTCGGCCTTCTCGACCGAGGCCGCGCTGGAGCGGGCTTGGGCCGACGTCGTCCCGCCGGACCCGCAGGGGCTGACGGCGCGGGTCATCAAGGCGTTGGAACATGCGCTGACGCGGGGGAGCTGAGGCGATCCGACCGGCCTGTCAGATGTGCTTTAGAAAAGGGACGATTGCGTCACCCTCACGCGGCACGGTGGTGTCGTCGGGGTCATGGTCGTGCCGCCTGTCGCAGCGGCCCATTTGCCGCGTAGGTAGATGTCGCGACGCCCAGGTTGACTTGCAGCAGAATACATCAGACGCGGGATCTGCGGTCGCTTTCGTGCCGGATAAACGGGCTTGGCGCACCAGCGGACCCTTCCTTGCGCCTGATGGATTTGTCTGCTCTTTTAGGCTTGATCGGGGCCTGATTTGCAGACAGTGTAAACTGTTCTGTTCACAATCGCCGATCCGCACCCTCCTCCCCAACGCGAAAGTCCCCTGCCATGCCCAGCACGTGCCACGGCTGCAAGGACGGGGCGGCCTTCGCGCTGCCCTTCTCCATGGCCTTCCAGCCAATCGTCGATATCGGCGCCTCGCGCATCTTCGCGCATGAGGCGCTGGTGCGCGGCCCGAATGCGGAAGGCGCCCAGAGCGTGCTGTCTCAGGTCACCGAGGCGAACCGCTATGCCTTCGACCAGCAGTGCCGCTCCAAGGCGATCGAGCTGGCGGCGGGGCTGAACCTGACCGACGGCCCGGCCCTGCTGTCGATCAACTTCATGCCGAACGCGGTCTACGAGCCGCGCGCCTGCATCCGCCAGACCCTGATCGCCGCCGAGCGCTTCGGGCTGCCCCCCGAGCGGATCATTTTCGAGTTCACCGAGTCCGAACAGCTGGACACGGCCCAAGTGCTGAACATCCTGCACACCTATCGCGGCATCGGCTTCAAGACCGCGATTGACGATTTCGGCGCGGGCTATGCCAATCTGGGGCTGCTGTCAGAATTCCAGCCCGACATCGTCAAACTGGACATGGCACTGATCCGGGGCATCGACCGCGATCCGGTGCGCCGCGCCATCGTCACCAACCTTGTCGGGCTGTTTCGCGACCTCGACATCACCATCATCTGCGAGGGCATCGAGACCGCGGCCGAGTTCGACGTGCTGCGCGATCTGGGCGTCGAACTGATGCAGGGCTTCCTGCTGTCGCGCCCGGTCTTCGAAGGCTTCGGCGACCCTTTCCCGGGCCGACCGGCGGGCCGTGCATGAGCATCGCCACCGGCAACTCGATTCAGCCCGATGATCTGCATAGGCTGACCCGCCAGGATCAACGTCCAGACATCGTCCCGGGCACGCGCCATCGGAAAACAGCTCGGCGTTGATGCCCCACGATCCGGTATCGACATCACGGATGTGGACGGCGGTCTTTGGAGCCGCGCATGCTTGGGAACGGTGTAGAGCCCGTGGCCGACAGCCTCGTAAGCCGGCACTCATCGGGTCATGCAGTGCCGCTACGACGACGCATCGTTTGACCGCCCCAATGTTCAGGTCATCCCCGACACCAACGGCGGTTCCCGTGCATCTGAGACGGGACCGACACAGGACACTGCGTGCCAGATGTGCCGTTCGCACCTTTTCCCTGCCCCGTCTGCCAAAAAAACCAGCATCCATGACTGTCGGCTCATATGAGGAAATGCCAGGTCATTTTTGATTGACAAACCCCTGCTCCGTCTGGCGTCCTTAGGGTCAGCCTCAACGATGCGGCTTCGACCTGAATTCCTGAACATAGCGCATGATGCGCACGGCAACATGGCCTCCTTGAGCGATAATCCTGTCGCCATGGGGGCTTTTTGTATGGTGGGACCCGGCGATGACAAGACGGCAGCTGGACATCGGTATCGTGCTTTCGACCACGGGATCCTACGCAGCCGTCGGCCGGTCGATGCGCGCCGGCGCGGACCTGGCCATCGCCGAGGTGAATGCCGACCGACAGGCTGGCGTCACGCTGCACCCCGTGGCCGTCGATCCCGGAGGCGTGCAGTCCGCCTATGGCGAGGCCATGCAGGCATTGCTGGTGGACCGGGGGCTGACCCACGTCCTTGGCTGCTACACGTCCTCCAGCCGCAAGGACGTGCTGCCGCTGTTCGAAAAGAACGACTCCCTGCTGTGGTACCCGTCCCATTACGAGGGGTTCGAGACCAGCGAGAACGTCGTCTATACCGGCGCGGCCCCCAATCAGCACATCATCCCCCTGGTGCGCCATCTGCTGTGCCATCACGGCAAGCGCGGCTGGCTGGTCGGCTCGAACTACATCTGGGCGTGGGAAAACAACCGTATCCTGCGCGAGGCCCTGTCCGAGGTCGGCGGCGCCGTCATCGGAGAGCGGTATTTCCCGGTGGGCGAGACCGATCTGCGGGCCGTCGCCCGCCAGATCGTGTCGGACCGGCCCGATTTCATCTTCACGACGCTAATCGGAAATTCCTGCTACGAGTTCTTCCGGCTGCTGCGGGCCGAAGCGGCGGCGGCAGGGATCGACCAGCCGCGTGCGCTGCCCATCGCCAGCTGCAGCCTGTCCGAGGCGGAACTGCCGATGATCGGGGACAGCGCGGCGGGGCATCTGTCCTCGTCGGTTTATTTCTCGACCATCCGGTCGGAGGCGAACGACCGCTTCACCGCGCAATGGGACCGCCGTTATGGGCATCTGGGTCGGGCCTGCGCGGATGCCGAAGCCGCCTATATCGCCATCCATCTGCTGGCGCTTGCCGTGGCAAAGGCCGGGTCGACGGGCTTTGCCGACGTGCGTGCAGCCCTTGGCGGCATCCGGTTCGCGGCGCCGCAGGGGCTGGTCACGGTCGATCCCGACAACCTGCATTGCTGCCTGCGCCCGCGCATCGGCCGGTCGACCGATCACGGAACCTTCGACATCCTGCACGAGGATCCGGCCCCCGTCTGGCCCGACCCCTATCTGGTCTGGGCCAGCGTCGGCGACATTGCCCCCCGGCAGGCCCCCGGCCACCTGCGGGTGGTGCGATGAAGGGCGCGATCACCAAGAATTTCCGTGGCCTGCGGGCGCTGGTGATCCATGCCGAGGATGCCAACCGGCAGATGCTGGTCGGCGTGCTGGGCAGGCTTGGCCTGGACGTGCGCAGCATCGACCCGCAGGACCCGGCCCTGCCTGACGCGCTGGCGGGCAGCGACATCGTGCTGGCCGACTTGGTCACCGAGGGGCTGCCACCCCGCACGGCGCCGGACGCCCTGCCCTGCATCGCGCTGATCGGCAGCGAGGCGCCCAGCCAGCTGGCCCGTGTCGTGGCCCAGGGCTGCGCCAGCCACATCATGAAGCCGATCCGCAGTTCCGGGGTGTTCACTGCCCTGCTTCTGGCGGTGAACGAGCACGACCAGCGTCGGAAGGCGGATCGCGAGATCCACAGCCTGCGCCAGCGCATGGCGGGGCGCCGGATCGTCACCCGGGCGGTCTTGGACCTGATGCTGGCGCATGGCCTGAACCATGATGACGCATATGAACGGCTGCGGCTGGCCGCCATGAACCGGCGCCTGCCCATCGACGAACTGGCGCGCGAGCATCTGGCCCGGGCCCCTCATGCCGCGGAGCCTTCCGCGCATTCTTGGGTCCCCGCCGAAGACCGCCCCGACACCCCGGCCCCCAACAGGAGAATGACCAGATGAGACAGTCACCGAACCGCCCTCTGCTTGCCGCTCTGCTGACAGGAACCATCATGGCTGGGCAGCCCGCCCTGGCACAGGACGGCCCGATCAAGATCGGCGTCCTCGAGGACCAGTCGGGCGATTTCGCCGCCGCCACCGCCGTCAAGGTCCATGCCATCGAGCTGGCCACCAAGGAGATCAACGATGCGGGCGGCATCGACGGGCGCCCGATCGAGCTGGTGGTCTATGACACCCAGTCCGACAACCGCCGCTATCAGGAATTCATGCGCCGGGTCCTGCAGCAGGACGAGGTCGATGTCGTCTTCGCGGGCTTTTCCTCGGCCTCGCGCGAGGCCTATCGGCCCATCGTGAACCAGTTCGACGGGCTGGCCTTCTACAATAACCAGTACGAGGGTGGCGTCTGCGATGCCAACATGATCGTGACGGGCGCCGTTCCCGAACAGCAGTTCTCGACCCTGATCCCGTGGATGATGGAAACCTACGGCCCCAATGTCTACACGCTGGCGGCGGATTACAACTTCGGCCAGATCTCGGCCGAATGGGTGCGCCAGATCGTCGAGGAGAACGGCGGCACCATGGCGGGCGAGGAATTCATCCCGCTTGGCGTGTCACAATTCTCGCAGACCATCCAGAACATCCAGCAAAGCGAGGCCGACTTCGTGGTGACCCTGCTGGTCGGTGCAGCGCAGGCCTCGTATTACGAACAGGCGAATGCCGCCGATGTCGGGCTGCCGATGGCGTCGTCCGTCAACGTGGGACAGGGCTACGAGCACAAGCGCTTCACCCCGCCCAGCCTTGCCGACATGTATGTGACGACGAACTATATCGAGGAGATCGACAGCCCCGCCTCGCAGGATTTCGTCGAGCGCTTCCGCGCCATGTTCCCCGACGAGCCCTATATCAACCAGGAAGCCGCGAATTCCTATATCGGGATCAACCTCTACAAGCAGATGGTGGAACGCGCGGGCAGCACCGATCACGACGCGATCCGCGCGGTGCTGGCCGAGGGCGATGTCTGCTTCGACGGGCCGTCCGGCAATGTCTGCCTGGACCCGAAAAGCCAGCACATGTCCCACACCATCTTCCTGGCCAAGGTCGAGGATGACCATTCGATCACCTTCCCCGAGACATGGGAGAACATCGAGCCCTACTGGCTGGGCGATGCGGGCTGCGATCTGACCCAGAACGATCCCAGTGCGCAATACACGCCCTCCAGCCCGCCCCCGGCGCCCTGACACGGACCCTCGGGCGGGGCCGCGCCGGTCCCGCCCGGATCCCCCACCCATCCATCGACGGAGGCGCGGCACGTGGAGTTCTTCACGGCGATCTTTTCCATCACCTATCAGTTCGGCGATGCCTTCGCCTTCCTGGTCATCTCCTGCGCCGGGCTTGCGGTCATCTTCGGGATGATGGGGGTGATCAATCTGGCGCATGGTGAATTCATCATGTGCGGCGCCTATGTCACCGCCGCGACCGCGCGGGCGGGGCTGGCCCTGCCGATCGCGATCCTGTGCGGGGCGCTGGCGGCGGCGGCCATCGGGATGGTCCTCGAGCGCACCGTGATGCGGCATCTGTATCACCGGCCCATGGACAGCATCATCGCCACCTGGGGGATCAGCCTGATCGCCACGCAGGGCGTGCTGATCCTGCTGGGGCCGACCATGCAGGGGGTGGGCACGCCTTTGGGCAGCATGGCCCTGGGGGATCGGTCCTATTCGCTTTACCGGCTGGTGCTGTTCGCGGCGGCGGTGGGGCTGCTGGGCGGGCTCTATCTGCTGTTCTACCACACCCGCTTCGGCGTGATCGCCCGCGCGACGATCCAGCGGCCCGCCATGGCGCGCGCGCTTGGGGTCGACACGCGGCGCGTCTACGGACTGACCTTCGGCCTTGGTGCCGGGCTGGCGGGGCTGGCGGGCGGGCTCTACGCGCCGACGATGACGATGGTGCCGACCATGGGCGCGACCTTCATCGTGGAAAGCTTCGTGACCGTGGTCGTGGGCGGCGCGGACATCTTCCTGGGCGCCGCCCCTGCCGCCGCGATCCTCGCCATCATCAAGGCCAGCCTGACCGCATGGTATGGGCAGCTCTTCGGCCAGATCGGCCTGCTGGTCGCCGTCATCGTCGTCATCCGGATCATGCCCGGCGGATTGTCCGCCGTCGTCAAGCGGTGGCAGCGATGAGCCGCGCCGAGGCGCTGGACGCCCTGGCCGCCCCCGCCCGGTCGCGCGCCCGCCAGTGGCTGTCGCGTCTGGAGGGGCCGCAGACCATGGGCCGCGGCCCGGCCTTCTGGGTCGCCATGGCGGCGGTCGTGCTGGCTGCGGCCGTCTATCCGCTGTTCAGCAACGATTATACGGTCGGCAATGCCGCCTACTTCCTCGTCTGGACCTTCATGGCGATGGGGCTGGGCGTGGTCTGGGGATATTGCGGCGCGCTGAGCTTCGGGCAGACCGCGTTCTTCGGGCTGGCGGGCTATGCCTACGGGGTCATCACGATCAACATCGGATCGGCCTATGGGCTGACATGGCTGGCGCTGATCCTGTCGGTGGGCCTTGGCGCAGCATTCGCCCTGCTGATCGGCTATTTCATGTTCTATGGCCGCATCAAGGGCGTCTTCATCGGCATCGTCACCCTGTCCGTCACGCTGGTGCTGGAGACGTTCATGGCGCAGACCGCAGGCCCGCAATGGGCCATCGGGACGGCGCGGCTGAACGGATTCAACGGCATGTCCGGCATGCCGCCCCTGACGGTGCCGTGGTTCGGCGGGGACGTGGTCCTCTATTCCGGGACGGCGCTGTATTACGTGCTGCTGGCGATGGTGGTGATCGTGTATCTGGGCCTGCGCATGCTGCTGAACGCGCCCTTCGGCAATGTGCTGGTCGCCATCCGCGAGAACCCCGAACGGACCGAGATGCTGGGCTATGACATCCGCCTGTACCAGATGCTGGCCTTCGGGTTGGGGGGCGCTCTGGCCGGGCTGTCGGGCGCGCTTTACACGGCCTGGGGGCAGTACATCACACCCTCCAGCATGGGGCTGACCTCGGCGGCGCTGCCGATTGTCTGGGTCGCTGTCGGCGGACGGCGCGACATCACCGCGACGCTCCTGGGCAGCGTGCTGGTCATCGCAGGGTTCCAGGCCCTCACCATCTATGGCAGCCAATATGCGCTGGTCGTGATGGGCGCGCTTCTGGTCTTCACCGTCATGGTCACGCCCGATGGCGTGGTGGCGACGCTGATGCAGCGCCTTGGGCGCATCTTCGGAAAGGCCGGGCGATGACCCAGATCCTGCAGGTCAGCAAGCTGAACAAGCGCTTCGGCGGCGTGACCGTCGCCCGCGACATCGACTTTGCACTGGACGAAGGCGCGATGCATTGCCTGATCGGACCGAACGGGGCGGGCAAGTCGTCCTTCTTCCGGCTGCTCTTGGGCGAACATGCCCCCGACAGCGGCACGATCACCTTTCGCGGCCGCGACATCACCCCCCTGCGGTCCTTCCAGCGCATCCGCGAGGGGATCAGCGTCAAGTTCCAGGTCCCCGGCATCTTCAAGGCGCTCAGCGTGCGCCAGAACCTTCAGATCGCCTTCCAGCACCATCTGCACGGCGCCAGCCTGACCGAGACCGTGCGCCGGGTGCTGGAGTTCACCAGCCTGACCGCCGAGGCCGCGACCCCGGCGGGCGTGCTGTCCCACGGCCAGCAGCAATGGCTGGAGATCGGCATGGCCGTGGGTGTCGAGCCGCGCCTTCTGCTGCTGGACGAACCCACGGCGGGCATGTCCCCCGACGAGACCCGCAAGACCGGAGAGATGCTGCACGACCTGAACGCGCGCGGCATCACCATCCTGGCCGTCGAACATGACATGGCCTTCGTCCAGCAGATCGCCCACAGCGTGACCGTCCTGCACATGGGCGCCATCTTCGCCCAAGGCAGCATCGACCAGATCACCGCCCATCCCGGTGTGCAGGAAATCTATCTGGGGGCCGCAGATGAATGACACCGTCCTTTTGCAGACCACCGGCCTGTGCAGCGGCTATGGCGGCGAACAGGTCCTGCAAGGCGTCGACCTGACCCTGAACGAGGGCGAGATCGTGGCCGTCATCGGCCGCAACGGCGTGGGCAAAAGCACCCTGATGCGCACGCTGATCGGGTTGTTGCCCGCCAGCGGGGGCAGCATCCGCTTTGGCGGACAGGACGTGACGCAGGATGGCGCCAACCACCGCGCCCTGCAGGGCATCGGCTATATCCCGCAGGGCCGCGACGTGTTCCCCGACCTCAGCGTGCGCGAGAACCTGATGGTGGGCGAGGTCGCGGGCGCAGGGCGTCCGGCCCCCGACTACGACCTGATCCACCGGTTCTTCCCGATCCTCAAGGACCGCGCCCGGCAGCGGGCGGGTACCCTGTCGGGCGGCCAGCAGCAGCAACTGGCCATTGGGCGGGTGATGGTCAGCCATCCCCGCCTGATGCTGCTGGACGAGCCGTCCGAGGGCATTCAGCCCTCGATCATCAAGGATATCTCGCGCAACATGCGCGAACTGAACGCGCAGACGGGGGTGGCAGTGCTGCTGGTCGAACAGAACCTGGACCTGATCGTGTCGATGGCACAGCGGGGCTATGTCATGGAAAAGGGCCGCATCGTGGCCACACTGGGGCCGGACGAAATATCGTCGCGCGACGCCGTGCGGCGGCATCTGACCATCTGAGCGCGCAAAACGAAAAGCTGGAAGGAGCAAACATGAGTTGGCTGGACACTTCGATCATGGCGCGCAAGGGCGTCGCCAAGGGCCGGGCGGGCGACCGCCACACCATCACCATCGCCGATCAGGGCAAGTTCCACTATGTCTACGGCCCCTATGTCCAGCCGGTGCTGGAGGTCGATCCGGGCGCGGTGGTGACGGTCGAAACCCATGATGCGTTCGAGGGCAAGATCACTTCGGAAAGCGACAAGCCGTCCGAGATCCTGAACTTTCCGTTCCTCAATCCGCAGACCGGGCCGATCCATGTGCGGGGCGCGGAAAAGGGCGATGCGCTGGCGGTGCGGATCATCTCGATCACGCCGCGGGGCGCGCAGCCGGTGGGCACCACCTGCCTGATCCCGGAATTCGGCGGTCTGGTCGGCACCGGCAACACCGCGATGCTGAACGCCCCCCTGCCCGAGAAGGTCAAGAAAATCGTTGTGGACGAGGGCGGCGTGCATTGGTCCGACACCCTGACCCTGCCCTATGAGCCGTTCATCGGCACCATCGGCACCTCGCCCGAGATCGAGGCGATCTCGTCCCTGCAGCCCGACTATTACGGCGGCAACATGGACTTGCCGGATGTGGGGCCGGGCGCGATCATCTATCTGCCGGTCAACACGCCGGGCGGCTATCTGTATCTGGGCGACTGCCATGCGATCCAGGGCGACGGAGAGCTGTGCGGCGTCGCGCTGGAGATCCCCGCCACGGTCGAATTGCAGATCGACCTGATCAAAGGCCATGGCAACAGCTGGCCGCAGTTGGAGACCAAGGAGATGATGATGTTCATCGGCTCGGCCCGCCCGCTGGAGGATGCCTCGCGCATCGCCTATCGCGAGCTGGTCCGCTGGCTGGCGGCCGAGACGGGACAGTCCGAGGCCGACGCCTATATGCTGCTGACGATGTGCGGCAAGGTCCGCTTGGGCAACATGGTCGATCCGAAATACAGCGTCGGGGCATCGATCCTGAAGCGCTATGTGAAGTGAGGGGCAGACAATGGATCTTGGACTGACGGGCCTACGGGCCGTGATCACCGGCGGCAGCAAGGGCATCGGGCGGCGCTGCGCCGAAATTCTGGCGGCAGAGGGCGCGCAGGTGGCGATCTGCGCCCGCACGCAGGCCGATGTCGATGCGACAGCCGCCGATCTGGGCGTGCGTGGCACGGCGGTCGACGTGACCGACAAGGCCGCGCTGGAGGCCTGGGTCAGCGAGAGCGCGCAGGCGATGGGCGGCATCGACATCGTGATCGGCAATGTCTCGGCCCTGGCGGTGGCCGATGACGAGGCCGCGTGGCAGGCGGGCTTCGACACCGACATGATGCATTCGGTACGGCTGGTGAATGCCGCGATGCCCTGGCTGGAGGCGTCGAAGGCGCCCTCGATCACGCTGGTGTCCTCGGTCTCGGGGCGAGAGATCGATTTCACCGGCGCGGCCTATGGCGCCTTCAAGGCGGCGCTGGTGCATTACGCGCAGGGGCTGGCCTTCAAGCTGGCGCCCAAGGGCATCCGGGCCAACACCGTCTCTCCGGGCAACACCTATTTCGAGGGCGGCATCTGGCAGCAGATCGAGACGGGCAACCCCGACCTGTTCGCCACCGCCCTTGGCCTGAACCCGATGGGCCGCATGGCCACGCCCGAAGAGATCGCCCGGGGCGTGGTGTTTCTGGCCAGCCCCGCCTCCAGCTTCACCAGCGGCACCAATCTGGTGATCGACGGGGCGCTGACCAAGGGCGTGCAGCTGTGACCGGGGCACCGCTTCCGATGTCCAAGGCCGATCCCCTGCAGGATCTGGACGGGCTGACCATCGGCGCCATCCGCGACGGCCTTTGCGACGGGACCTTCACCGCCGAGGCGCTGGCCGAGGCGCATCTGGCGCAGATCCGGCGGCTGAACGGCACTGTCAACGCGATCATTTTCGAGAACCAAAAGGCGCTGGAGACCGCGCGCGACATCGACCGCAGGCTGGCGGCGGGCGAGCCCATGGGACCTCTGGCCGGGGTGCCGGTCGTGGTCAAGGACCCGATGGACATGGTTGGATTTCCGACCACGGCGGGGTGGCGGCTGCTTTATTCCGGGACCGGCGGGGTCGATCTGATGCCCGCCACCGACAGCCCGGTCGTCGCCCGGATACGCGCCGCGGATGCGGTCATTCTGGGCAAGACCAACGTCCCGGTCCTCAGCCATACCGGCAGCCATGCCAATGACAGCTGGGCGGGACCGACGATCAATCCCGTGATCCCCGACCGGGTGCCGGGCGGGTCCAGTGCGGGAACGGCGGCGGCGGTGGCCGCCTGCATGTGCGTGGTGGGATTGGCCGAGGAAACCGGCGGCTCGATCCAGAACCCGGCCTCGGCGCAGGGGCTGGTGGGGATCAAGCCGACCATCGGGCTGGTGCCCAATGCGGGCGTGGTGCCCCTGTCGGCCAATCGCGACGTGGTCGGCCCGATCGCACGCACGGTCACGGATGCGGCCCTGTGCCTGGACGTTCTGGCAGGCTACAGCGCCGAAGACCCCAAGACCCTGGCCAGCACCGGCAAGATCCCCGCCGGCGGCTATGCGGCGGGCCTGTCGGCCGAGGGGCTGCGGGGCAAGCGCATCGGTCTGTACGGACCGGGCTGGCGCGACCAGCCTCTGTCTGCGGAAACGACCGACCTCTATCGGCGCGCCTGTTCGGAGCTGGAGGCCGCCGGGGCGATCCTGATCGCCGACCCCCTTGCCGGGACCGGATTCGCGGATCTGCGCCAGCCGACCGGACCCTTGGCCAATTTCGATGCGCGGGGGATGGAATCGGTGGCCTATGACATGGGCTGCTATCTGCGGCGGCTCGGACCGGATGCGGCGCTGAAGACCTTTGCCGAATTCGCGCAGGCCACCGCGGCCGAGGACGCCTTCGGCCCCGGCGGCGTGCTGTCCTATTTGCACAGCCTGCCCGATTTCCGGGCCGCGATGGAAGACCCCACCCGTCCCCCCGCCCTGCCCGAATTCATCGCCCTGAAGGCCAGCTATCTGCGCATCATCGACGCCGTCTTTCATGATCACCAGCTGGACGCGCTGGCCTTTCCGCAGATGCGTCAGGAACTGCCACCCCTGCACGGGACCGAGACGATCCAGGAAACCACCGTGGGAGAGCTGAACATCGCGGGTCTTCCCGGCGTCACGGTTCCGGCGGGCCATTACGCCTCGGGCGCGCCGTTCGAGCTGATCTTCGTAGGCCCCCTCTGGTCCGAGGCGGCGCTGCTGTCACAGGCCCATGCCTATGAGGTGGCGACGCGGCATCGCCGTCCGGCGCTCTGAGGCGATGTCAGGACAGGTCCAGATCCAGCAGGATGCGCGTGATGCGCGACAGCTCGACCTGGGGAAGGGCCTGGGCGATATGGTCGTCATGAGCGGTGCTGATGTTGCGCAGATCGCGACCAAGCGCGATGCCCTTGGGGGCAAGGGCAACCATCACCTTGCGGCGATCCTTGGGGTCGGCCCGCCGAAAGACCAGCCCCTCGGATATCATCCGGTCGATGATCTTGGTCAGGGTCGCGGGCTCGACAACAACCCGCGTGGCCAGCGCGCCCATGGGCGAGGGGCCGTCCTGTTCCAGCGCCTTGAGAACCCGGAGCTGTTCGATGGCAAGGCCGCCGGGCTGAAGTCGGCGCGCCAGATCATCCTCGACCATCCGGTTGGCGCGGGCGATCAGATAGCTCAGTTCGTCGGTCATTCCGCGTGCTTGATCCGACGGTTTGATGGTGCGATCCTTTCTCAGGAATGGAAGGATGCCCTATGGGACAAGCTCGTCACGGAAGCGCCACGACCAAGCACGCTGTCAGAGCTGCAATAATGAGGGCTGGCCGGCCATCGGTCCGAGGGTCGGCCCGAATGATGGCAAGCTTCGCTCGCGACGCTGAGCCGGGACCTTGGCATCAACCTGAAGACTGTTGCGAAATGGCGCAAGCGCCAGACGGTTGAGGATCTCAGGACCGGGCCGAAGGAGCCGCGCACGACGATCCTGACCGAGGCGGAGGAGGCGACAATCATCGCTTTCCGGCGGCACACGCTGCTGCCGCTGGAGTTCAAGCGTCAAGCAAACGATCCGGGGGATCGTTTGCGGCGCCGAACGCCTCTCTGCCCTGCAGCCATCTATCCCGATCTGACGCGCTCGGCACTGCATCGGTGCCCGGCACGCGTCACGGTATCTCTTGACTGCTTGACATGGGAGGCGACAAGCCGAAGCGGCAGAGGTTCAAGCGCTACCCCATCGGCTCTTTCCATATCGATATTGCCGAGGTGTTCAGTCCCGGCATCTGGTGGATCGGGTTCAGGATGAATCTGTCTGGCTCGGATGTCCAGATCCTGCAGATGTATTCGGAAGGCGTGAGGGCCAGCCATGGTCCGCCATCGGTCCGA